>CAWITA010000038.1:0-21168 GCA_963838835.1 uncultured Acidimicrobiaceae bacterium | reverse complement strand
CGATCGCTTCTACGACCTGAACTCGGTCGATGGGTCCGATGCCCTCGATGGTGTCGACGGTGCCGTCGACTGCGCCTACGACTTGACCTTGACCAAGAGGGCCGACATCTGGCAATCGAACGTCTTCGGCACGGTCGCGCTGTTCGACCAGGCCGTCTCCGTCGGGGTTCGCCGCACCAGCGCGGTCGCATCGATGTCGGCCTACACGGGGACGCGTCAGCTCTACGGTCGGTCCAAGCTCGCAACGGAGGTGGCCGGCGTGGCGCGCGGGGTGTGCGTAGTCCGCCCAGGCTTGGTCTACGGCGCCGGCTGGGGCGGGATGGCTGGGACGCTCCGCCGCCTGGCTGCTCTTCCGGTGCTTCCCGACTTCGGGCCGGGGGCGCGTCAATTCACGGTCTCAGAGCAGCACTCGCGGCTGCCCTGGTCGCCCTGGCCCGGGCCGAGCGGGTGCCGGCTCTTCCAGTGGGTATCGCCCATCCCGACCCGGTGCCCTTTACTGCACTGCTGACGAGCTTCGCCGCCAGTCTGGGGAAGCCGCGACCCCGGTTCGTCCCAACCCCTCCCATGGCCGTGTACGGAGCCCTGCGGGCCGCCGAGCTTTTGCCGGTCAAGTTGCCGGTCCGAGCCGACTCCCTCCTCGGGCTTGTCCGACCCGCACCGCACGTGCCGCACCTCGAGGTGCTCGACCAGCTCGGAGTGGCGCTCCAACCGTTTGCTCTCGCCATCGACGGGGGAGTTGGCCAGGGCGTCCCAGCTTCCCCCGAGCCCGGCTGACCTCCCCGAGCGGCATCGCTACGTCAGGGCAGTCGGGCCACGCCGCCGTGAGCGCTGCAGATCCACAGAAATTGGCTCCCATGCGGGGGAGCCGGGCGGCCTCTCAGCCTTCGACTTGGCGCAGCGTATGACCGTCGGTGACCAGCAGCACGCGCGAACCATTGCGGATCGTACTGGCGGGGAGGTCGATGCTTTGGGGGGCTGTCGTCCGTGCGAGGCTGGAACGCCAGACCGTCTTGCCGGCCGTGCTGATCTCGAGCCGTGCGTCAATGGGACCCGCCGACCCGAGCTGGACAGTTGCGACCGAATGACCGTTCGCGCTCGTGGCTATCGAAAGCTCCGGCGGAGGCGTCCAATCCTTAAGCGCGGCCCTCGTGGCCACCGTCGCGCCGAGGGCGAAGAGCGCCAGCCCCACGCACCCGAGGACCACTTGGGGTCGCGAGCGACGGGTCCTGCTCCGGGCAGCGGTGGACGACGCCAGATCGGGTCGCCCATTTTGGGATGGAGTGTCCACGGTGGCCGTCGGATCCGGCCCATCGGAGTCCTTCACCCGCGCCGCGGCCTCCAAGAAGCCCGTCACGTCGTCGAAGTGACCGGCCTGGGTGGCCAGCTCGGCCAGATTCTCCACGCGGCCGACCGCCTCGCGAGTGTGCTCGGTCGCTAGCTCGGCCATGTACCCGGTGCGGTCGGCCACCAGCTGGACGAAGTCGGCCGGGTTGACCCTCGGCACCAGCGGGCGCAGCTCGGCCAGGGTTGCGGACAACTCCTCAGCCCCGTGCAGCGCCTTTCCGCTCAGCCCGGCCTCGGCGGCTCGGTCGATCGCCTCGCTCAAGGAAACGTCGTTAGCTCGGGCCCAGGTGGTCAAGCGGTACACCGACGTGTCGCCGAGGCCGCGCTTGGGGACGTTGACGATGCGTCGCGCAGAGACCTCGTCCTCGGGGTCGGCGAGCACCCGGAGGTAGGCCAGGATGTCCATGACCTCGCGCTGTTCGTAGAAGTGGGCGCCGTTCGCCATCACGCCGGGGAGGTCGCCCAATCTCGTGGACGCCTTCGGCGGCACAGCCCGCCCGTTGGAATGGAGGAAAAAGGCCCAGCCGCGCCGGTACCCCTTTTCTGGGCGCAGGCTGAGCACAAGGAGCACGAGCAGGACGACGATGGCGACGGCCTCGGGCGGCACCTTTGTCACTCGGATGAGGAAAGCGCCGAAGACTCCGATCACCAGCGCGCCCACGACTCCGCAGACGACGAGATGCTCGACGTCGTGGACTGGGCCGGATCGGCGGCGAAGCCGAAGCAACCACAGCACTGCAGTCACCGCGGCGAAGGCGAAGACGCCCACGTCAAGACCGGTCCCTCCCGCCGGAGCGCCCGCCGGCGCGGGGCGGGCGGACGGGCGGAGCAGCGCGGTGGTGTCATACACCTGGATCGGACCGTTGTCATAGACGCGTTTGATGAAGGGATACGTGTCGAATTTGTTGAGCTCAGCGAGGGTGAGACGTCTGGTTGGTTCCCCCGCGGCGATGTAGGTGCCGTAGAGTGGGAGTCCCTGGCTGAGGCGGTCGTCCACGACGATGTAGCGGATGTCGTCCTTGCGGATGGTGTGGATGTCATAAAGGCTGAGCGTTTTGTCGAAGAAGAGCAGCTCCGGATCGATCAGCCCGTCTTCACCCTCCACTGGAACGAGGCCTGCAGTGGCGATGAGCAGGTCGCTGTTGTCTTTGTCGGCAGCGATGTGAGAGCCCGCCGGGATGTGAGTGTCGGCCCAGCGCGCCAGGGCCACCGAGGGGGACCCGTATGACAGGTCATCTGCGCCGACGACATAGGGTCCCGGTAGCAGACTCACGAGCGGGCCAAAGCCGAAGACCAGGCTGCCCAAGAAGACAACGATGGCCACGACGATCGTGCCGACTCGCTCAATCATCCGACGGTTCCGCGCAATCCGTCTTCCCAACCACGCTCCGACGACCAATGCGATGCCGAAGAAGATGAACGTCGTGGCGCGATCAGCCACCAGCTTGCTGTTCGACGAGACGTCGGCGAGCAGGGAGATCGGATAGAGGGCCGCGATGACGACCGGCAGGTAACGGAGTTTTCCACCGTGAACAGTTCGCTTGAAGATGACGCTGTAAAGCGAGGGAAGAAGGATGACGCACCAACCGATGGCAGACGCCAGGATCAATGCGACCTCCCATTCGGGGGATCCACCCCCTGCGGCGTTTTGGAACAGCGGCCGGTTCCCGTGCCCCTTACCCAATGCCTGAGCGATGTCCGTGCCTGCGGCCGAAAAGGCAGGGCCCAAATACGGAGCGAGAAGTCGAAAGACGTACGCGGTCCAAGCTGCGCAGGCGAGTAGGCCGACGGCGGCCGCGAGGCCGACGATCGCGGCCTGCAGCCTTCTCTTCTTGTCGCGGAACTCATTGCCGGTGACCGAGGCCGACAGGACCGTCGGCGGGTCCTCCAGGAAGGCTGGATGAGGCGAAGCGCGCTCCGAGGGCCCGGCGAAGCGACGTTTGAGGGAACGGAGAGGGTGGGACGTCAGATACAACCCTGCGGCCCACACGACCAGGAAGCCGACGGTGAACCAGCCCGTGACATGGTGACTGACGACCACCGCTCCGACGCAGGCGAGCGCGAGCGCGAACAATCTCCCGATTTTGGGTCGAGGGGTATCGATCGAGACAAAGAGGAGATACACCACCGCCACGGCGAAGGCGAGGGCGATCGTCTCGTAGGCGTACTGAGCATCAAACCCGTAGAACTGTGGACTCGCCGCGTAGGCAAGCACACCGATGCCGGCAGCACGCGACGAGTGGCAGGCACGTTCGACGACGAGGAAGACGACGAGTACCAGGACGACACGCACGGCGGCGAGCACGACCAGCTCGTCGACCACCAGGGGGAGACCGGTGAACCACCTCGTGGCGGCGGTGGCCAGTTCGAGCCCGGGGTAGTAGGGGCTGACCGGCAGGATGGAATTGCTGGGGAACGCGGCATGGCTGTTGAGGAGCTGTACGAGGGTTCCCACGTGGATCAGCTCGTCGAAGCTGTCCAATTGGAGCGGCTGATGCATCACATAGGAGGCGAACAGCCCAAGACCGAGAACGAGTGAGACCGAGACCCGCTCTCTTCGTGTGGCATGCGCGTTGGTGAGGCGCCATGCGCATGGGGTGAAGAGGAGCAACAGAGCGCAGATGAACAGGGCTCGCGCCGGCGACTCATGCCCGGCGCGAGCGAGGGCGTCGGCCACCCCCTGCACCAGGAGTCCAGTACCGACCAACGCCAGCACGAGACCGAGGCGTGATCGGCCCGCCGGAGTGGGGGCGGGTACGAACGTACCCTCGGGAGTCGGTGGCTCACGCCAGATCTCGGGCACGCGGAACGGGGGAGGGGCCGCCACCCCATCGTGGTCGTGGAGACTAGGCAGAGTTCGCTGTAACATCGGTGTGCCCTGGCCCATTGCCTCTCTAGTGTGAGTCCGTTCCGGGGCCCAGCATCCCAGTTCAGGCTCTCGCCGACGAGGCCGCCGCGCCTCGACACCCTGTTGCAAGTATGACATGGGCGGGGTTGCGTCGCCGTCGCAGGTTGGTGTCAGTTGCTTGGCCGTTGTGCAATCGGCGTCGGCCTCCCTCAGGTTCATTCCGGCCGAAACCCGGCGACAGGAAACACCGCTTGGTCCGAACCGAACCCGGTTGCCGCTGTGCCCAGTCTGCATGACCCGAACTGGGCGAGGCGGAGATCTCGGGCGGCTTCGATCCGTCCTCGGGGCGGGTGGGCCGACGCCGGGTCGCTGCGGCCTCGGCCTCGATCATTCTCTTGCAAATTGGCGTGGTTCCCCTAGGGAAGGACGAATGGCCAGGGTTAGGATGGGGCAGTGAATCGAGGGGATCACACGACTCTTCGACGCGTCCCTCTTGTCGGTCGTGGACAGGCGATTGGACCCGAGGCCCCCCGTCGAGGCGCAGAGGCGGAACCAAGACGATGAACTTGTTCGGCGGCGGAGAAGCGAAGAGCATGACGGAGCTGCGGCGTCTCGTGACGACGTTCGGCTTCTTGGTCGCCAAGCAGGGAGCCGTGGCATTCATCGGCCTCGGCTACTGGGTGATCACAACGCACCTCTTTCCGGCCAAGGAGGTCGGCATTGCGGCTGCGGCGGCCTCGACGGGGCTGCTCTTGGTGGCGATCGGCGCACTCGGGATCCCGCTGCTGCTCTTGGCCGAACTCGAACAAACCGAACCTTCAGAGCGGCGCGTCATGTTCACCACCGGGGCCGCGATCTCCGGGTTCGTGGTCCTGATCTTGGCGATCGGCACCATGGCTCTGTCGCCCTACCTCGGCAAGAGTCTGCACATCATCGGTGACGATCCGGTCATGGCGACCCTGTTCGTGGTGGGGTCAGTCGCGGCCATGGCGAGCGCGACCCTCGACAACACTGCGGTCGGACTGCACCGAGGTGCGGCGCAGCTGTGGCGAGGCAGCCTGAGCTCCCTTGTGAAGGTTGCGGTTGTCGGCGTCCTGATCCTTTTCTCGACGCGCACGAGCGCCGGCCTGATCTTCGCCTGGGCCGTGTCCCTAGTCGTGGCCTTCATCGTGTGCATGCCGATGCTCGGGTTGGGGCCGGTCCCTGCCGGAGAGGGAACCCTCACTCACCGTCGGGCACTCGTCCATCGGTTCGGCACGCTCTCTCTCCAGCATCACGTGCTCAATCTCTCGATCAGTTCGGTCTCCATGATTATCCCGCTGATCGTCACACTGCTCGTCTCCCCGGCGGAGGTCGCCTACTTCTCGGCTGCGTTTCTGCTGCAAGCCACCCTGATGATCATCCCCTACCTGCTCACGCTTGCGCTCTTCGCCGAGCGGTCGGGCGATCCCGGTCTCCTCCATCGCCACGTCCGGCGCACGCTCCCCTTCGGACTCGCCCTGGTGGGAGCGATCGTGCTCGTCGTCGAGGTCGGGGCTCCTTACGCATTACGCATTTTCGGCCCTGCATATGCGGCGGGCGGCACGACCGCGCTGCGCATCGTGATCCTGGTCGGGCCGGCCTATGTGATCAAGGACCACTACGTGGCGATCTGCCGCGCCCAGCATCGGATGACCCACGCATCCAAGATCATCGGGATCGCGACCATCGTGGAGGTGACGGCAACAATCCTGGGTGGAGTCTTCTGGGGCCTCACGGGGATTTGCGCCGGTTGGGCGGTCTCCGCCTCGGTCGTGGCAATGTTCCTGCTCCCGGCCGTGCTCCACGTCTACCGCTCTGCCCCCGTCGACGACTCCACTGGTGCCAGCGAGGTCGACTCCGACGTCGGTGTCGAGGCCGACTGAACCCGGTCTGAGTTCAGTTCGCCGGCGGCAGGCCGGCCACCAGCCGTTCGTACAGCGACTCGATCCTTCCGACAACCGCGGATGCCGTGAACAAGCGTGCCCGTCCGAGCGCCGCTCGTCCCATCGCCTCCGCCGTGTCGTGGTCGTCGACGACTGCCGAGAGGGCAGTAGACAGCGCGTCGGGATCGCCAGGAGGTACGAGCAACCCGGTCACTCCATCGTCCACCAGGTCGACGATCCCTCCACTGGACGATGCAACGACGGGCCGGGCGACCGCCATCGCCTCGAGGATCACCGTCGGACAGCAGTCGGGCACGATCGAGGGGACGGCCACGACGCAGGCCGTCTGCATGAGGTCGATGACCGATGGATGATCGAGCAATCCGCGTAGTTCCACCTGGCCCCCCCGGAGGTCGAGCGGCACCTCGTCGTGCACCCGTCCGGCCAGGACGAGCTGGCGAGCGCCACCGAGTCGCCGGTGTGCCTCGAGCAGCACCTCGATGCCCTTGTCCCGACTCAGATCTCCGATGAACACGATCGGCCCATCGGGGTTCGGCGTGGGCTCGTCCAAGAGAAGTTCGTCGGGAATGAAGTTGGGGATGACCGCGTAGGGACTCCGTCCCGGCAGTCCCGTCTTGATCGCGACGACCGAGCTGACCGGGACGAACGCGTTCACGTGCTTGGCGCGGGTGTGGCGCGCCAGGGCGTTCGTCAACGCGACACCAGGGCCGATCACCGGCCCATGGCGCGAGGACGCACAGCGGGCGCAGGCGATGGGCGTCGGGCCCGGACACACGTCATCACCGCGCATCATTCTCTTGGTGGCGCAGACATGGCTGTAATCGTGTTGTGTCAGCACGACGGGCACCCCGGCACGACGGGCGGGTCCGATGACCGAGGCGACACTCCAGTCGTGCGCATGCACGATGTCGAACCGGTCGGCAGCGAGCAGTCGCGCGATCGCGCTCCGAAACCCAGGATCGACGACCGGCATCGCGTGCGGTCGCTCCGAGTCGCTGTGGAGTCGGTGCAGGCGTTGAGCGCTCGTCCGTATGCGGTGTACGGGGACGACCCCGTCGAGCGTCGTGTTTGGAGGACCGTCCGTCACGATCGTGACGACCTCGACCCGATGGCTACGGTCCGCCAGCGCCTGCGCGAGGTTTCGGACATGCTGCTCCTGCCCTCCAGCCACCGGGGGGTAGAACTGCGACACCATCAGGACCCGCATGCTGGACACAACCTATGTCATCGCACAGGTAAACCACTGCTATTTCCGGACTACCGCTGCTATTGTCTGTGCTTCCGGCGGCGGATGGAACTGAGCGGGTCGTGGCCTTCGCATGCTTTGTTGTTCGTGCGTTGAGGTTCGTGCGCCGAGAAATAGGGATCGAGAGGAGAGTCCGAGGTGGTGACTGGCGCATCCCCGAAATTGGTGCGTGCACATGGCGGGTCCCGGGACGATGAGCCCCTGATCCGGCGCAGAGCGAAGGCCATGGTCAAGCGCGCGTCCCGTTCGGTCGTCCCGGCTCCCCGAGGTCGACGCAGGATGGTCCTCATCTTCGGGTGCCAGCGCTCGGGAACCTCGATGCTCCAACAGACGGTCTTCGACCGGTCCTGGCGGGTTCTGATCGTCGAGGAACACGACCGGCGCGTGATTGGCAGCCATCACGAACCCGGCGAGACGGCGTGGCAGGACTATGCCACCGTGGTGGGGCGGCTCCGCCGAGCTCCATTCGAGCTGGTGGTAGCCAAACCTCTCGTCGAGAGCGACCGGGCCGTCGAGCTCATGAACGCCGCGGACCCGGTGAAGGCAATTTGGATGCTTCGTCATTACGACGGGGTGGCGCGATCGAACGTCCACAAGTTCGGCACGGACAATCCGTATCGGGATCTGCAGCCATTTTGCGACGATGACCCGCTGGACTGGCGGTGCCGGGGTGCAACCGCAGTGACCCGTGAGACCGTCAGCGGGTTGATGAGCGAGGGACTGTCACCTCTTGACGCGGCTGCGCTCTTCTGGTGGGCTCGGAACCAGCTCTATTTCGACCAGCATCTCCGGGACGACGAACGAATCCGGATTCTCCGCTACGAGCGAACCTGCAATCGTCCCACCGAGGCGGTCGAGTCACTCTCCGACTACGTCGGGATTGCGCTGCCCATGAGCTCGATTGCCTCTAAAGTGCGTCCGCAGCCCGAGGTTCGGGAGGTGACGGATCTCCACCCGGAGGTTGAGAGGCTCTGCCGGAAGACATGGGACTCCTTCGTTGGATGTCCGGAGCTCTAGGGTGATGGTGGTGCGGAATGAGCCGTAGCGGGTCGCTGATCCTCTGTTATCACCGGGTTGCGGAAGGGGTCGACGACCCCTTCCAGCTCTGCGTGACCCCCGCCAATTTTGCCGCTCATCTCGATGAGATCGCGCGGCACGGTGAGCCGTCAAACCTCGCCGAATTGCGCAAGGCGTCTCGGCGGCCCCGTGTTGTCGTCACCCTCGACGACGGGTATGTCGACAACATGACCACTGCACTGCCGATCGCGGAAGCCAAGGGAATTCCCATCACCGTCTTCGTCACGAGCGGTGCTGTGCGCGGCGACCACAAAGGGTTCTGGTGGGATCGCCTCGGTACGCTGCTGCGTTCACGTCCCTCTGGGATCGATGAGATCTGTCTGCCGATCAGCGGCGGAACCGTCCGCGTCGGACTCGGTGCGTCGACAGCCAGTGCAGATCTCCAGTCGGTTCGCCACCACCTGTTGCCGCTTCCGGTAGCCGAGATCCACCGCGTCCTCGACGCCGTCTCCGAACAATGGGGGACTCCGGCTGCGCCGCCCCCTGACGCTCGAGCCCTGACGCCGTCCGAGCTCGTCCAGTTTGCGGCCTCCGATGTGGTGACGATCGGTGCCCACACGGTCGACCATGTGCGGCTCCGGGGCCTTCCGGCGCAGGAGCAGAAGCAGAACATCTTGTCCTCGAAGGACGAACTGGAGCGGTTGAGCGGTCGAGAGATCGAGCATTTTGCCTACCCCTACGGGGGGCCGGACAGCTTCGACGACCACTCCGTCGGCGCCGTGCGCTCGGCCGGTTTTGAAACGGCGTGCACCACCATCCGGGGCAACGCCAAAACCACGTCAGACTCGCACCGCCTCCCGCGCCGCATCGTCATGAACTGGAGTCGTCTTCGGTTCAGGGTGGGCTTTGAGCGTTGGCGACTCGTCAGCGGGCACTGAAGCCGGGCCTATCCTCAACGAACGATGAATCCTCCACGCGTTGCCATGGTGAGTTCCAAGTACCCGCCTTACATGGGCGGGGTGGAGACGCACGTCCAAGAAGTCGGTCGGAGAATGGCGGCGAGAGGTCTCGACCTCACCGTGCTCACCTGCGACCTCACGGGCGAACTGCCACCGGTGGAGCACCAGGGAGCGCTGACAGTCCGGCGGTATCCTGCGTGGCGCAGATGGGGGGAGACCTTCGTTTCGCCGACGCTGGTCCGCCACATCAAGGAGGGGAACTACGACCTCGTCCACGTGCAGGGCGTGAACAACTTCCTGCCCCCGATGGCTCTCTCCGCTGCCCAACGGTCGGGGGTCCCTACGGTCGCCACCTTCCACACCGGTGGTCACTCCAACCGTATGCGGACGATGGTCAGGGGGACACAGTTCCGAGCGCTGCGGCCGTTGCTCCGTCGGGCCAAGGGCTTGGTCGCGGTGTGCCACTTCGAGGTCGAGGCCTTCGCCCGACGGCTCGGACTCGAACCAGAGACGATCCGGCTCATCCGCAATGGGGCGGAGCCCCTCCCGGTGGGCGATCGGGCGCCCGAGGTCTCGGGCTCACCGCTCGTGTGCTCGGTCGCTCGACTCGAGCGGTACAAGGGACACCATCGCTTGATCGCGGCGATGCCAGCGCTCTTGGAGCTGGCACCCGGCGCCCACCTGGCAGTGATCGGTCAGGGCGGCTTCGAGGAGCAGCTCCGCCGTCAGGTCGCCCGGTTGGGGGTCGAACGCGCCGTGACCTTCACGTCGTTCGACGGCACGCGGCGAGAAGAACTCGGCGCACTCCTGCGGTCGAGCGATGTGGTCGCGCTGATGAGCGAATACGAGGCGAACCCCGTTGCCGTCATGGAGGCCCTCGCCCTGGGCCGGAAGGTGGTCGTCGCCGACACCTCGGGGCTCTCGGAGCTGGCGGCGGAGGGACTCGCCACGACCGTTCCGCTGCACGCGTCCCCCGGAGTGCTGGCCGGCGTGCTCTTCGGGGTGGCGGCACGTCCCGATCCGGTGCCACCCGAACTGCCGACGTGGGACGACTGTGCCGACCAACTCCTCGGACTCTACGAAGAGATCCTCTCTGCCCCCAACGACTGAACGATCGACAATTCCGGCACAACGCGCCAGAGCCGCGGCGCCTGCAGCCAGAAGAGGCCTGGCCGGTACGGTGAACTGCTTGTACCCGCAATTGTGGGCGACGTAAGGTATATCTCGGCGAGTTCCGTCGTACGTGGCGAGTGGTGCGAGACGTGGGGAAGGGAGGAGCGACCGATCTTGATGCCTCCGTCGCGCACTCCTGCCGAACAGTCGCTGTCGACGGAAGGGACGTCGTTGTCGGTCTCCGTCGTGATCTGTGCGTACACGGAAGACCGTTGGGCGCTTCTCCAGCGGTCGGTGTCATCGGTACAACACCAGCGCCCGGCCCCGGTGGAGATCGTTCTTTGCATCGATCACAACGACTCCCTTCTTGTCCGGTGCCGTCAGCACTGGGCGCATCCGCTCGACAGTTCTTCGGTCCCGGTGGTGGTGCTGGCCAACAAGTACCAAGGTCGCCTCGGTTCGGCCCGGAATTCGGCAGCTGAGCTCGCTCGCGGCGACATCGTGGCGTTTCTCGATGACGACGCATGGGCCGATCCAGATTGGTTGGAGCGGCTCCTGGTGCCGTACGGAAACGACCGCGTCGTCGCGGTGGGTGGAGCGCCCATCCCACAGTTCGAAGGGACACGACCTCGCTGGTTTCCGTTCGAGTTCGACTGGGTGTTCGGATGCGCATACTCCGGACTTCCTGAGTCCCGGGCACCGCTCGCCCGGCTCATCGGAGCGAACATGTCGGTGCGGCGAATGGCCCTTGCGGACATCGGAGGCTTTCACTCCGACAACCATGACGACATGGACATGTGCCATCGACTGATGCATCTGCGCCCGGCGGAACAGATCGTCTACGAGCCGTTGGCACGGGTCCAGCACTTCGTCCCGTCGGCGCGGACGACCTGGGAGTACTTCTGGCGACGCTGCTTCTTCGTGAACAAGGGAAAGGTCGAGGCCTTCCGACAGATGGGAGAAGCCTCCAATCTGTCCGCCGACATCGGGTTCGTGGGTCAGGCGATGTCCCGTGGCGTGTCCAGAGGACTGCGCGAGGCCCTCCGGGGGGACGTCTGGGGTGCGGTGCGGGCCGCAGCGATTCTGGCCGGGATCTTTCTGGCGGGGGCCGGGCACGTGGCGGGACAGGCACAATGGCATGTGCGCCGGCTGCAACGGCGACGCCATCGTCTCGACGGCCGACCTGGGCCGTGGCCGGGTCACAGCGCACCGGTGGCGGGCGGACCGGCCTCGCCGGAAACGATTGACGCCCCCCTCCCGGGCACCGATATCGGTACCCAGTTGTTGAGAGGCGAGTGAAGGCGGCGCAACCCGTGTCGCCCCGGGTCGAGCGTCGCGTGGTGACGCTCGCGGCTCACGCCGGTGGCTCACCGCGCATCGTTTCGCTCCTCGGGTGGCCAGCAAGCGTTCGGGGCGCGATCCTCCCACCGACTCAATGACTTGCCTTTGCCAGCATGTAGCACTAAGCAGTCGACCACAACTGATGACGCAAGGAGACCAAGCATGAGAATTCGACGAGCACTGACGCTCTTGTCCTTCGTAGCCATAGGCCTCTTGGCCACCTTCTCCCTGGCGGTGGGCGGGCGCGGCTGGGGCTTCACCTGTCTCCGGGGGCGCCACCCTCACCTTTGTGCAGGGTATTCATGACAGTGGTCCCCTCGACGTCTGGGTGAACGGGGTCCTCACCTTGCCCAGCCTCACGTACGGGACTGTTACTCCGCTGAATGTCCCGCCGGGCTCCTACAACATTGCAGTTCGCCAGGCGCCTTCGACACAGTCGGAGTTCCCTTATTTCCCAATCTCCACGGTGAATCTGAGCGCCGGCGAGAATGCGACGATGGTCTTCAACGAGAACAACAGTGCCCTTCACGTTCAGAACACGTACACCAACTCCACGGCCACCACGCCGGCCGGTCAAGCCACGGTCATCGTCGCGAACACGGCGCAAATTGGGGGCGGTCGATGTCTACGCCGGTAACAGCAAGGTCATGTCGGACCTCGCCTACCCCAACCAGGACTCCGTCAACCTACCCGCAGGTAACGTGCAGTTGTCGATCGTGGCCAATGGGTCGTCTGGACCGAATTCCTCGTTGTTCAGTCCTGTGAACCTCTCGCTCACCGCCGGCCATGTGTACATCGTCTATACCGCCGGCACAGAAGCCTCGAACACGTTGACGGCTGTGCAGAGCTACACGGTCGGCCAGACCTACACCGCCAGCGGGTATGTGATGGCGGGTAGTGACGGCGCGGCCTACACCTTCGGTGGTGCGGCCTACGTCGGCTCGCTCCCCGGGCTCGGGATCCACGTCAACGACGTCGTCGGGGTCGCGGAAACGGCCGACGGCGGGGGCTACTGGATGGTGGCGTCCGACGGCGGCATCTTCAACTTCGGCGACGCCGGCTTCTTCGGATCGGCGGGTGCCATCCCCCTCAACAAGCCGATCGTGGGGATGGCGCCGACGCCCGACGGTCAGGGCTACTGGTTGGTGGCCTCGGACGGCGGCATCTTCTCCTACGGCGACGCGCAATTCTACGGGTCGACGGGAGCCATCCACCTCAACAAGCCCGTCGTGGGAATGGCGGCCACCCCCGACGGTCAGGGCTACTGGCTCGTCGCCTCCGACGGTGGCATCTTCTCCTACGGCGACGCGCAGTTCTACGGGTCGACGGGAGCCATCCACCTCAACCAGCCCATCGTCGGCATCCACGCCAGTCCCGACGGTCTACGGCTACATCATGGTGGCTTCCGATGGGGGCATCTTCGACTACGGTGACGCGCCCTACGACGGTTCCCTCCCCGGCCTGGGTGTCTCGGTGAGCAACATCGTGGGCATCAGTGGCGGCACCACGGGATACACCTTCTTCGGATCGAACGGAGCCGTGTATTCCTTCGGGGGGGCACCGTACGCCGGCTCGCTGCCGGGACTCGGAGTCAACGTCAACAACGTGGTGGGCGGCGCCGTTTCCTAGCAACACCTACCCCGGCCCGTATTCCTACGGGCCGGGGTAGGCCCTTCCTCCGAGATCTGCGCAAGCCGCCGCTGGTGCCGCGGGCTGACCGGGCCGAGGGAAGGAGCAGCTAGGCCTTCCACCGGGCGAGCGTGGATCTTCCGAAGCGAACGCCTCGGACCGCTGCCTGCGTGGCATGGCCCGCCGCCGCTGCGCTGACAGAGCCGAGCCGACCGACGGCTCCCGTGCCAGCAACGAGCCTGAACATCTCTCGGTGGTCAGGGGTGAACCGCTCCTTGTACGACTCTTCGCCTCGGAGGAAGTCCACTTCGGTGATGCCTCGGTCACAGGCGTCGTCGATGATGGCGGCGAGCAGGACGTTCGTCACGTCCCTCCAGCGGAGATCGGTGAGACGGGCGCTCTGATACAGGCTCACGCGACCGGCCACCTCGAAGGCCCAGACGATGGCGACGACCAGGTCGTCGGTGCCCAGTTCGTGAACGACCACCTCGTCGACCGCGGCGCCACCGGCACATGCCGTGGCGAAGCGATCGAAGACGGGAAGGAAGTTGGAGCGGCCTTCCCATTGTGCCCGGTGCAGGTCGTGGAGGGTGCCCAGGCGATCGAGCGCCGCCTGACCCCGGACCGTCCGATGACCCACCCCATCGGCCTCGAGGCGCCCGGTGGACTTCCGGAGATTCCGGCGGAACTGCGAGGGCAGGGCGGCACGGTAGGCCTCTGCGCTGTCGGGTAAGACCGTGAAGGGGGCCGCGGCCATCGGCTCGGAGCGAACGCGGCCTGGAAGGGCCTCGATCAACCGGGAATCGGCTCGGATGCCCCTCAGGTCCAAGAGGCGGCCACCAGGACGACAGAGCCAGTCCCTGAGAAGGCTCACCACCATGGCCTCGTGACCGGGGGCGGACAACAGGTCGAGATGATCCGGGCACAGCGCCCCGTCGCCCATCACCCGGATGCTCGACAACCGGTGGTGCTGTTCCAGGGCAAGGCCGCCGAGGAGCTGCGCATCGTCGACGACCAGAAGGAAGTGGCTTCCAGGGCCTCCGGTCGCGGCCAGCCACCAGGACCGTAAGAAAGGGGACGGAAGGGGGGAGGAATCCACCAGTTGATCCCACTGGGACGCCCACCCGTCGAGAGTTGGGACGTCAAGGAGGCTGGGCGGGGCCACTATCGAATCGCACGCGAGGTGTTCACGTTCAAGAAAGAGAGGCACCTCATGTCGACAGTTGCCCCGTTGTCGGCTGACACATGTCACGCTCCCCGCATTGGCTGCCGGCGGCCATCGTCGGCATCGATTCCGGCCCACCTTAGGGAGTCGCGGTCTGCGCGAACCAAACGGTCCGGGTCCGGCTTCGATGCGTCAGGGCCCGGGAGCGCCACTAGGAGCGCGAGTACGCCTGCACACTCGGCGACCTCCATACTCCCGCCGGGCGAAGTGGCCGTCGGGAGGGTGTGGAAAGCGTGGTCCGAGGCGACGGCCACCGGCAGGTCGAGGATGATCTCGTAGCGCTGGGCCACGATGCCACCGGGGACCTGTGCTTGCGTCAGGGTCCAGACGAGCTTGCCGTCGACGAAGCCTTTGACGCCGACGCCAGGTGTCCACTGGACCCCATAGACGTGGTACCCGGCCGTCGCGTCGAAGCCGAGGTCGGGGAAGGTCTCACCAACGGGGTTCGACTGCCCGGTGGGGAAGTAGGCCGTGCCGAGGGGGGACTGGTTCACCGGGCCGCCCCCCTCGGTGAGGCCGCCCTGGACGAAGTCGATCTCGTTGAAGGGGCCCCGGACGGCGGGCAGGAACCACATGCTCGGCCACATCCCCTGTGTCATGTCGGGCACCTTGATCTTGGCCTGCACGTACCAGCCAGTCGTGGGCAGGCTGAACTTGCCCTCGGTGGTGATCGCACCGCTGATCCAGGGATAGGTGCCGGCGTAGGCGTTCGTGTTGCGCTGCGCGGTCAGCGTCAGCCCGTCGTTCACGCTGACCTGTGACGGCCCGAACATGGCGGCCTCGTTGGTAAAGGGGGCGTTGTTCGGTCCCGAGTACGGCGACGGCAGGTGGCCGCGGTTGTTCCAGACGATCCCCTGGGCGCCCAGGTAGGTGTTCCACTTGGTGGTGTCGAGGCTGGTGCCGGAGAACTGGTCGTCGAAGATCATCTGCTGGGCCGTGTAGCCCGCAGGGGCCTTCATGGCCCCGCCCCCGCCGTCGCCGACTCCGGCCCCGTCCCCGACCCCGCCGGAGGCCACGAGCGACTGGTACGCCCAGATGCCGGTCCCGAGCAGGGCGATGGCCAGCGCGACCGTGATCAGTCGTCCCCTCCTCGGAGGCGGAGCCGTCCGACTGCGCGCGTGGGCCGGCCGGCCCCGTGCGTGTGCGGGCTGAGTGCGTGCGGGCCGTACGCGTGCGTGTGTGGCTCGGCGTCGCCTCTCACGCACGGCGGGCTGCACAGATACTCGCGATCCCAATCATCCGCCGACCACCAATGATTGTGACTTCCTCCGGCCGATGCCCAATAGAGCCGCTCGGACTCAACGCGGACAACACGCAAACAATTCCAGCCGCTCCCGATTGCAGGCCGTCGGCAGGTTGGCGTCCAGCGCGTGGCCGACGGACGCAAGGCGGGTTGTCGCGATCACTGCGACCCACCCGACAAAGGACCCGCTCACGGCGGATCCGAGCTGTGGTTGACCGAGACTGCGACTCCATCAGACGGTCCGGAGACGACGCCGCGACGTCGCCAGCTGCCGTACCGGCCCGTGGCGGTCGACCGGTCGGCTGGTCCCCAGAATGCACGCGTTTCGTGCCTAGAGTGGCGCGAATGCACGATTCGGCGATCCCCTGGCTTCTGGCAGACCCTGCGCCGTGGTGAGGTCTCGGGCACGGGATCTCCGTTTCCGAGGCGCCGTTGTGTTGACGTGCGTGCTCGTCTTGTCCTGCGTTGTCCCGATGTTGTCCACGGTGAAGGCATACTCGCTCGGAACAACCGACGGGAGCCTCTTCAACTACGGCGACGCCGCCTTCTACGGCTCCACCGGCAACCTGGACCTGAACCGGCCCGTCGTGGGAATGGCCGCCACCCCCGACGGCAAGGGCTACTGGCTCGTGGCCTCCGACGGGGGCATCTTCAGCTACGGGGACGCCGCCTACTACGGCTCCACCGGCGGTGTAACCCTCAACCGGCCCATCGTCGGGATTGCCGCCACCCCCGACGGCAAGGGCTACTGGCTCGTGGCCTCCGACGGAGGCATCTTCAGCTACGGGGACGCCGCCTACCACGGCTCCACCGGTGGTCTGACGCTGAACAAGCCCATCGTGGCGATGGCCGCCACCCCCGACGGCAAGGGCTACTGGCTCGTGGCCGCCGACGGGGGCGTCTTCACCTACGGGAACGCCGCCTACTACGGCTCCACCGGCGCTCTGACCCTGAACAAGCCCATCGTGGCGATGGCCCCGACCCCCGACGGCAAGGGCTACTGGCTCGTGGCCGCCGACGGGGGCGTCTTCACCTACGGGGACGCCGCCTACTACGGCTCCGCGGGCGGTCTGGCCCTGAACCGGCCGGTCGTGGCCATGGCGGCCACCCCCGACGGCCGGGGATACTGGCTCGTGGCCTCCGACGGGGGCGTCTTCACCTATGGGGACGCCGGCTACTACGGCTCCGCCGGTGGTCTGGCCCTGAACCGGCCGGTCGTGGCCATGGCCGCCACCCCCGACGGCAAGGGCTACTGGTTCGCGGCTTCTTACTCGGGCATGTCGCCTCCCGCCGGCTACACGGTCCAGCAGATGATCTTCGACGACCAGTTCTCCGGCACCAGCCTCGACACCACCAAGTGGAACACCTACCTGGGCGCCCAGGGGATCGTCTGGAACAACTACGGCCGCATCGCCATGCCGTACTCGGGGCCGAACACCCCCTCTAACAACGAGCAGGCGATGTATGGCCCGTCACAGGTCAGCGTGAACGACGGGCTGACGCTGACCGCGCAGCGCAACACGAACGCCTACGCCGGCACCTATCCCTGGATCAGCGGTG
The DNA here is from genome assembly GCA_963838835.1 of uncultured Acidimicrobiaceae bacterium. Classification (GTDB taxonomy): domain Bacteria; phylum Actinomycetota; class Acidimicrobiia; order Acidimicrobiales; family RAAP-2; genus Bog-473. The sequence goes on along the minus strand of CAWITA010000038.1, from coordinate 3,718 downwards.
CGATCACCACCGAGGGCAAGTTCAGCCTGCCCACGACCGGCTGGTACGTGCAGGCCAAGATCAAGGTGCCCGACATGACACAGGGGATGTGGCCTGGTCTCTGGTTCCTGCCTGCTGTCCCCGGCCCCTTCAACGAGATCGACTTCGTCCAGGGCGGCTTCACCGAGGGGGGAGGCCCGGTGAACCAGTCCCCCCTCGGCACGGGCTACTTCCCCACCGGACAGTCGAACCCCGTTGGTGAGACCATCCCCGACCTCGGCTTCGACGTGACGGCCGGGTACCACGTCTATGGGGTCCAGTGGACACCCGGCGTCGGCATCGAAGGCTTCGTCGACGGCACCCTCGTCTGGTCGCTCCCGAACGCAGCGGTCCCCGGAGGCATCGTGGCCGAGCCCTACGAGATCATCCTCGACTTGCAGGTGGCTGCCGCCTCCGACGCCGCTTGGCACACCCTCCCGACGGCCACTTCGCCCGGCGGCAGTATGGAGGTCGCCGAGGTGCAGGCGTACTCCAGCTCCTAAGTCCGGCACTCCCGGGCCTCTGACGGATCGAAGCCCGAGCTCGGACCGCGACTCCCTTATGTGCGGGCAGCCCCGAGGCACGTGGTTCATGAGGTGGATGGCGACTCTGAGAACGGGTCGTCGAACATCAGCTGCTGGCTCGTGGACTCGGCGGAGGCTGGCGGACCCGTCGGAGGCCACAAACGAGGTGCTCGTCCAAGTGGCCGATACCGGGTCCGGGCACGGCAAGGCGGCCGCCATCGCCGGGTGCGCCTGTGCCTTCGAAACGACGACCCGTGCCCTGGGCCTCATCACGACGCAAGGTCTGCCAGAGGCATGCGGGATCGCCGAATCGTCCACGTGTGTCACTGTCGGCACCACGCGTGTGTCACCGTCGGGCAGCAGCAAACTGGTCGACGGATGTGGGCCGCCATGGCTGCTGCGAGCATCGCGCATCGTTTTCTGCCCGACATCAGGCAGTCGCAGATGTCGGTAGCAACCGCGCGCTCGGCGTCGTGCTCAATTCCTCAGAAGCACCGGGAGCGCCACTAGGAGCGCGAGTACGCCTGCACCTCCGGCGACCTCCATACTCCCGCCGGGCGAAGTGGCCGTCGGGAGGGTGTGGAAAGCGTGGTCCGAGGCGACGGCCACCGGCAGGTCGAGGATGATCTCGTAGCGCTGGGCCACGATGCCACCGGGGACCTGTGCTTGCGTCAGGGTCCAGACGAGCTTGCCGTCGACGAAGCCTTTGACGCCGACGCCGGGTGTCCACTGGACCCCATAGACGTGGTACCCGGCCGTCGCGTCGAAGCCGAGGTCGGGGAAGGTCTCACCAACGGGGTTCGACTGCCCGGTGGGGAAGTAGGCCGTGCCGAGGGGGGACTGGTTCACCGGGCCGCCCCCCTCGGTGAGGCCGCCCTGGACGAAGTCGATCTCGTTGAAGGGGCCCCGGACGGCAGGCAGGAACCACATGCTCGGCCACATCCCCTGTGTCATGTCGGGCACCTTGATCTTGGCCTGCACGTACCAGCCGGTCGTGGGCAGGCTGAACTTGCCCTCGGTGGTGATCGCACCGCTGATCCAGGGATAGGTGCCGGCGTAGGCGTTCGTGTTGCGCTGCGCGGTCAGCGTCAGCCCGTCGTTCACGCTGACCTGTGACGGCCCGAACATGGCGGCCTCGTTGGTAAAGGGGGCGTTGTTCGGCCCCGAGTACGGCGACGGCAGGTGGCCGCGGTTGTTCCAGACGATCCCCTGGGCGCCCAGGTAGGTGTTCCACTTGGTGGTGTCGAGGCTGGTGCCGGAGAACTGGTCGTCGAAGATCATCTGCTGGGCCGTGTAGCCCGCAGGGGCCTTCATGGCCCCGCCCCCGCCGCCGCCCCCGCCCCGTCCCCGCCCCCGCTCCCGGCCACGAGCGACTGGTACGCCCAGATGCCGGCCCCGAGCAGGGCGATGGCCAGCGCGACCGTGATCAGTCGTCCCGTCCTCCGAGGCGGAGCGGCCCGGACGCGTGCGTGTGCGGGCGGGCGTCGGTTCTCACGCGCAGCGGATTGCACAGATACTCGCGATCCAATCATCTGGTGGCCCACCGACGACGGCCCGCGGCAGAAGCCAAAACGAGCGGCTCGGGCTCAACTCGAACACCTTCGGGACAAATTCGGCTCTTCACGATAGCGGGGGTTCTCGGGAGGTTGGCGCCCAACGAGCGGCTGCTAGCTGCAAGATGGACCGGCGCGGCCCACCCGCTGCAGGTCCCGCTCCCGGCGGGGTCGTTTCGCGTCCACTGGGATCGGCAATACCACCTCCAGGCCCTGCAGAGTAGGGCAACATTGCCCGTCGCTGCGATCGGGCCGGACCGGCGCAGGAGGGTTCGACGCCAGCCCTCCAGGCGCTCTCCCCGGTCGACGCCACGCCTCCCTACCTCGGCGGCTCCCGCCGCTCGGGGTCGTCGCCCAACTGGCCCGGGTGGGCCGTCGTGTTCGAGGATGAACCGCAGCACTGGCGCGAGGCATCCAGGGGAAAGGCTTCAAGTGTCCCAATGGCCACGTCTGATCCACGTCGGTGGGGATGGGCACGAGTAGTCGGCGAATCGTCCTACGACGTCGGGCTGAGACCAAGCGCCACGTTCATCACCGCAGTGAGGTGCGCCGCGTAGGTCGAGGTGGCATGGAATTTATCCTGATAGACCTCGTAGTTCCCAATCACTGCAGGGCAGACGCTCTTCGTACAGAACCAAGGAACTACGTCAACGAGCGAGGCACCCACGGTCTTCAGCGTTGCGGCCTCGCGAACGTAGCTCCTGTTCTGTAGGAAGATGAAGTTCACCGCTGCGGATTCCGGCGTACTACAAGACTGGACGTCCGATTCGTGCGCAGCCAAGCAGTCGGGACCGCTCTGAGCAGGTAGAGGTATGTCCCCGAGCATGATGAGTCGCCTGCCCGGGGCCCGGAGTGCCTGAAAGTCATCATGCAACCCCTTGAGATACGTCGATTCCTGCTGGGGAGTGTCGAACCCACCCACGGTTGTGAGGATCACAACTTGAGGTTTGTAGGCGTTGATCCAACTGATTGCGGCCTTGGTCCACTGCGCACACTGCGCCCCCGATGGGGCCTGGCCAACGGCACCCTGAACCGGCAATGAGCCGGCCGTGGGCATGACATTGCACGCCGAGTGGTAGAGCAGAGCGAAAGAATCGCCGTGGCTCTGCGCGATCGACTCGATTGGGATCGACCACATCCATGCGTGAGACTCGCCGAGGAGGACGATCTTGGTATGAGATCGGCTCGAGCCGTATGTGCAGGGTTCGTACATCGGCGACAACCCTGGGATGCCCAGTGTTCCGCAGTTCCCGCCGGGTGGGACGCGCAGATCACTCACTGCGTCTTGCAGCGGGGGAGTCAGATTCGACGGCAGAGTCTTGATCTTCGCTGCCGCCGCGACCTCTGCGAGAACTGAAGAGCAGGCGGTGGATGGGCATCCGCTGCTCGCGCTGGGCGCAGCAAGGTCAGATGCCGATTGTCCAGTGCCGTTGGCGGCGGAGGCAGGAGAGGTAGAAGGGCCCGACGTCGTGGCAGAGCTCGGTGATGCGGCCGAGAGTGTCACCACGGAGATTGAAACGACGATGCCTGACAGGACTCGGGTTCTCAATGACGTGCCCCGTCTCGAACGGTGCTTGTCGTTGAGGCATCTTGCATCCATGAGCGTGTTTCTCCTTGGTCTCA
>CAWITA010000037.1:0-12168 GCA_963838835.1 uncultured Acidimicrobiaceae bacterium | reverse complement strand
TCTGCCGGTCGGCTCAGTGATGGTCCGTCGTCACTCATCCTTCGGCTCCACAATCGGCACTCCCCGCCCTAAGGCTCGCCCCTGCGCCCGTCGCTCATCGGCTTCCTGGCACCGCTTAACCCAGTCATCGACCGGTGGACGCGCCGGCACTCTCACGAGCGCATCACCAGGATGTGCTCGTAAGGTACGCGGAGCTGCTGGTGCGCACCTCTCCGCATGCGGGCTGTCTCGACCTGCTCGACGTACTCAACGAACAGTCCCAGTGTCAGCAGGCACTTGAGATGCCACTCGACCACCGGCATGACCTTGCAGGCACGGATGCGGTTGCTTATGTTGACCACGAAGATACCGCCAGGCTTGAGAACGCACAGCGCCTCGCTCCATGCCTCAAAATGGAACTCCCGATACTCCTGGCCCCACTGCATGGTGCCACTGTTATCCGGCTGCAGATCCTCACCGTAGCTGTGCCGATACGTGATCCGCTTCGACGCATCCTTCGCCTTGTGGTCGCCGGTCGTTCACTGCTCAAGTGTGCGGTAACGGTTACGTGTCTTCGTCATCCTCTTCTATGCACTTCAACGGTCGATGTCCTCGGGATCGAGGCGGGTACGACGTCGTCGGAGTCGCCGGCCTCATCCGGTGCGATACCCACATAGGGATCGAGGCGGGCCGTCACGACGCCGCCTCGACCACCACCGTGCGTCCTGCCGTCTTCTCCTGCAGCCGCTTGTACCCCTTCTTCATCTCGGCCACCTCGACCTCGATCTGCGGATCGATCTCGGCCAGCGCCGCCACCTTGAACGTCGGCAGAAGTCGACGCCAGCCCTGGGCGACCTCGGTCGAGCGCACCGTGATCTTCGTCACGAGCGACAGGATGATCGAACGCTGGTCCTCGACGTCGAGTGAGTCCCAGTCGACCACGACGCGGCCAGCGAACCGGTCGAGCGCACTGCGACCGGCCAGCTGCGCCAACTGCGCCTCACGCCCTGCGATCGCCTCACGCAGCGACACGGACGCCTTGCGAACCTGGTCCGGTGTCAGCGTTCCGTCGGCCACGAGGTCGGCCAGGTCCGCCAGCTTCGCGCTGTCTTCAGCGTTCGCCACGCGCAGCGCAGCTGCTTCCTCGTCTTCGTGTCCTTCAGCGTCACGGATGATCTGCCCGACGCGCTCCATGTCGGCCAGCGGCAGCACGGTACGCTGCACGTACTCTTCAGCGATGTCCGCATTGATGTTGTTGCAGTGCAGTCCTGAACGGCATCCGTAGCGGCGGATTCGCTGGTCACCCTTGCGTGTTGGTGTGCTGCCAAGCTGCTTGCCACAGTGACAACGCAGCACACCCACGAGCGGATATTCACGCCCGATCTTCTTCGGTGCGCGCGATGGATCGCTCATGATCGCATTCACAGCAGCGAAGGTGTCATCGTCAAGGATCGCCTCCCAGTTAGCAGGACCGGCGTCCTCGCCGCGCAGCGTCGTGCGTCCGTTGTAGGCGCGGTTCTTGAGCATCTGTGACAGGGTGGGTTGCGTCCACTTGCTGCCGGTGGAGGTGGGTACATGATCTTCGTTCCATTGCTTCACGATGCTCGACAGCGAGCGACCTTCCAGAACCGCACGTGCTGCGTAGCGGATGTGTTCCGCCTCGTGTTCCACGATGGTTCGATCGCCCGTCGTGTAGCCATATAGCCGCCGACCGCCCAAGTGCTCGCCAGCTTCCGCCTTGCGCTGCTTCGCCCGCTTCGTGGACTCGATCACCTGTTGCCGGTAGTCCTCATCGATTGCAGCTTGCACGAGTGATGCCGTGAGCGAGGTGCCGAAGATGAACGGAGCACCGGACACGAAGTGCAGCGCATGCACCTGTGCGGCCTTGCACACTGCGTGGAGGTCGAGCAGCACGTCGGCATCGCGTGCCAGCCGTGACTGCTTCGTCGCGACGATCACGTCGACCTTGCCCGCCTTGATCGCCTTGATCAGTTGAGCGAACGCCGGTCGCCCTGACTCATCCTTGGCACCGCTGATGTCATTGTCCGTGAACGTGTCTGACTTGCCATCGCGAACGATCGTCCACCCGTTGCGCTCGCACAGCTGCAGGCAGTCCTTGCGCTGATCCTCGACGCCTTCGCGCTTGCCTTCGTCGTCCCGACTGATCCTTGCGTATATTGCTGCCCGCATGAGTGAATCCCTCCCTCCGACCAGGCCCGTCCCTGGCAACGCCCATGATAGCAGTGATGTGTCAATTTATTCGGCCGACCACGTCCTCGAGTATCCCTTTGTGCGCTCGGTGGGGCCGGTGGTGGGCGCGTTCTTGAGCGGGCTGCGGGACGGCAAGGTCGTCGGCACCCGGGGAACCGGGGGCCGGGTCATCGTGCCGCCGACCGAGTACGACCCTGAGACGGGGGAGGCGACCTCCGACGTCGTCGAGGTCGGGCCCGAGGGCACCGTCACCGCGTGGTCCTGGGTGGGCCGGCCGCGGCCCAAGCACCCGCTGCGGACGCCCTTCGCCTGGGTGCTGGTGCGTTTCGACGGCGCACACACCTCGTTCCTGCACGTACTCCCCGCCGCGAGCCCTGACGAAGTTTCGACCGGCATGCGCGTCCGCCCGGAGTTCGCACCCGAGGACGAGCGCATCGGGCACGTGAAGGACATCGCCCATTTCGTCACTGCCCGAGGTGGGCCGTGAGCGACACCGAGGCGGTGACGATGATGGCGGCCACGACGCGCCTCGACTACCGGTTCACGGCGGGCGTGGCCCAAAGCAAGTATCTGCACGGCCTGGAGCAGGGCAAGTTCATTGGCCAGCGTTGCCCGAAGTGCAAGAAGGTGTACACGCCGTCGCGAGGATCGTGCCCGACCGACGGCGTGGCGACCGACGAGATCGTCGAGCTCCCCAACACGGGTACGGTCACGACCTACTGCGTGGTCAACGTGCCCTTCGCCGGCCAGTCGATCGAGATCCCTTACATCTGCGCGCAGATCTTGCTCGACGGGGCGAACCTCTCGTTCATGGGGCTGATCCAAGAGATCCCGACCGACGAGATCCGAATGGGCATGCGGGTCGAGGCGGTGTGGGTCGAGCCCGAGGAGCTCGGCCCGACCCTGGCCTCGGTGAAGTACTTCCGTCCCAACGGCGAGCCCGATGCCGACTACGAGACGTACAAGGAATACCTGTGAGTTCGTTTCCCGAGCTGGTGTCGGGCCGCCGCCCGGTCGCGGTGGTGTCCTTCGCCCAGTACGACAGCGTGCGCCAGGAGGACGCGCGCAACGAGGTCGAGATGCTCATGCCCGTGGTGGGCGAGGCATTCGGCAACATCGGCATCACCAAGGACGACGTCGGCTTCATCTGCTCGGGGTCGACTGACTACCTCGTCGGCGGCCCCTTCTCCTTCGTGGGGGCGCTCGACGCTGTCGGCGTCTGGCCGCCCCGGGCGGAGTCGCACGTCGAGATGGACGGCGCATGGGCCCTCTACGAGGCCCGGGTGCTCCTCCAAGAAGGTGAGATCGACGCCGCCCTCGTCTACTCCTTCGGGCGGTCCTCGCTCGGTGACCTGAGCGAGATCCTGGCCGTGCAGCTCGACCCGTATTACCTGGCCCCCCTCTGGCCCGACCCCACGTCCCTGGCCGCTCTGCAGGCGCAGGCCATGATCGACAAGGGCGTGGCCACCGAGGCCGACTTCGCCGCCATCGCCAGCCGCTCCCGCCGATCGGCGCTGGCCAACCCCAAGGCTCAGGTCGCCTACGACCGCTCGCCCGACGAGCTGCTCGCCGAGGACTACGAGGTGGCGCCGCTGCGCAGGCATGCGCTGCCGCCGCTGAGCGACGGGTGTGCGGCGGTCGTGCTGGCCGCCGGCGAGCGCGCCTTCGAGCTGTGCGAGCGGCCGGCCTTCATCACCGGAATCGACCACCGGATCGAGACCCACGCGCTGGGCGCCCGCGACCTGACCGTGTCGTCCTCGACCAAGTTGGCGGGGGAGCAGGCCGGTGTGGGCGCCAAAAAGGTCGACGTTGCCGAGCTACACGCCCCCTTCGCCCACCAGGAGATGATTTTGGTCGACGCGCTTGGTCTGGGGGACGGCACCGCCGTGAATCCGTCGGGCGGCGCACTGGCGGCGAATCCGATGATGGTGGCCGGCCTCATCCGCATCGGCGAGTCGGCCCGGGCCATCTGGTCCGGCCAGGCCGACCGCGCCGTGGCGCACGCTACCTCCGGGCCGTGCCTGCAGCAGAACCTGGTGTGCGTCCTGGAGGGGGTCGCCTGATGGCGGAACGTTGTGCTGTCATCGGGATCGGCCAGACGGTCGCCAAGTCGAAGCGGGAGGACGTGTCGATTGCCGGTCTCGTCCGCGAGGCCGCACTCATGGCCCTCGAGGACGCCGGGCTCGGGTTCGCCGACATCGACGCCGTCGTCATCGGCAAGGCGCCCGACATGTTCGAGGGTGTGATGATGCCTGAGCTCTACCTCGCGCCGGCACTCGGTGCGGTGGGCAAGCCAATGCTCCGGGTTCACACCGCAGGATCCGTCGGTGGGTCCACGGCGATCGTCGCTTCGCATCTCGTGGCGTCCGGCGTGCACCAGCGCGTGCTCACCGTGGCCTTCGAGAAGCAGAGCGACTCCGACGCGATGTGGGCGCTCTCAGTGCCCCAACCGTTCTCGGCGCCGCTGCTCGCCGGCGCGGGCGGTTACTTCGCGCCGATCATCCGGGCCTACATGTACCGTTCTGGCGCGCCGGCCGACATCGGCATGATGGTCGCGGTCAAGGACCGGTTGCACGCGCTCAAGAACCCCTATGCCCACCTCCACCTGCCCGACATCTCCATGAAGATGGTGGAGGAGTCGGTCATGCTGTGGGACCCGCTGCACTACCTCGAGTCCTGCCCGTCCTCCGACGGTGCCGCCGCCATGGTCATCGGGTCGGAGAAGGCGGCGGGTGAGGCCACGGCGGCGACGGGTCGTCCACCGGCGTGGATCCACGGCATGGCCATGCGCTCGGAGCCGACCATGTTCGCCGGGCGCGACCAGGTCAACCCGCAGGCCGGGCGGGACTGCGCCGCCGACGTGTACCGCCAGGCCGGCATCACCAACCCGAGGACCGACTTCGACATGGCCGAGGTCTACGTCCCCTTCAGTTGGTACGAACCAATGTGGCTCGAGAACCTCGGCTTTTGCGACGAGGGTGACGGTTGGAAGCTGACCCGCGCGGGAGCGACCTCAGTGATTGAGGGGGGCGACATCCCGTGGAACTGCTCGGGCGGCGTGCTGTCGTCCAACCCGATCGGTGCCTCCGGGATGCTCCGCTTCCTCGAGACGGCGCTCCAGGTGCGGGGGTTGGCGGGTGAGCACCAGGTGCCCGACACCCGACGGGCCCTCGGGCAGGCCTACGGTGGGGGTTCCCAGTTCTTCGCCATGTGGGTGGTCGCGGCCGACAGGCCCTGAATCGAAAGGCCCGGCCGGTATGCTCGGCAGAGCCAACCCAGCCCTGACCAGGAGGTCTCCGTGAAAGTCGTCGTGGACTTCGACGAGTGTGCCAGCAACGCCGTGTGCATGGGCATCCTGCCCGAGGTCTTCGAGGTCCGTGACGACGGCTACCTCTACGTCCTCAACGAGCACCCACCCGAGGAGTACCGCGAGCGCCTGCGCGAGGCGGTCAACGGTTGCCCGACAGGCGCCATCTCCATAGAGGAAGACTGACGCTCCGTCGTTCCCCCTGCGTCGCTCCGGCGCCCGGGGTGCGCCGATGTCCCGCATGACTGATCCCATCGCCCCGCCCCGGGTCCGCTTCGCGCCCTCGCCGACCGGGTACTTCCACGTCGGCAGCGCGCGGGCGGCGCTATTCAACTGGCTCTTCGCGCGTGGGAACAGGGGGACGTTCATCCTAAGGATTGAGGACACCGACGAGGCGCGTAACCGGCCCGAGTGGACCGACGGGATCATCGCCGCGCTCGACTGGTTCGAGATGTCTCCCGACGAGGGCCCTTATTTCCAGTCGGCACAGGACGATGCACACCAAGCCGCCATCGAGGCGCTGTGGGCCAGTGGTGCGCTCTACGCCTGTGCGTGCACCCGGGAGCAGATCGACGAGCGCACCAGGCAGCGGGCGGCGGCTGGCGACCCCACTCCGGGTTACGACGGGTACTGCCGCGACCTCGGGCTGCCCCGGGGGAAGGGGCGGGCTCTCCGCTTCCGCACGCCCGACGTGGGCGTGGTGCGGGTAGAGGATCTTGTGCGGGGAGAGGTCGAGTTCCCCCAGCGCGCCCTCGAGGACTTCATCTGTGTGAAGGGCAACGGCAAGCCCCTCTTCGTCCTGGCCAACGCAGTCGACGACCGGACCATGGGTATCACGCACGTGATCCGCGGCGAAGACCAGCTCCCGACGACTCCGCGGCAGATCCTTCTGTGGGAGGCGCTGAACGGGGCCGAAGGAACGGACCTCGACCTCCCCGCGTACGCCCACCTGCCGCTGCTGGTCAATGAGCAGGGCAAGAAGCTGTCCAAGCGGCGTGACCCGGTGGCGGTGGAGATGTACCGGGAGCAGGGCTACCTCCCGGCGGCCTTCCGCAACTACCTGGCGCTGCTGGGCTGGAGCCCCGGCGACGAGGAGATCGTGTCGATCGACGAGATCGTCGAGCGCTTCCGCCTCGAGGACGTGCAGCGCTCGCCGGCCTACTTCGACACGAAGAAGCTCTCGCACATCAACGGCGTCTACATCCGTGCGCTGGCCGTGGACGACTTCGTGGCCGCGGCCCGCCCCTGGGTCGACCCGGAGCCGGGGCACTGGGCGCCGGGCGCCTGGCGCGATCCCGACACCGGCGCGCCGGCAGTCGAGCCGCCGCCCTGGCCGCCCGAGCGCTTCGATGCCGAGGCGTTCGCCGCATTGGCGCACGTGATCCAGGAGCGGGTCACGGTGTTCGGAGAGGTGCCCGAGCTCGTCGACTTCTTGTTCCTGGAGGACGCACCGGACGATCCCGACAGCTGGCAGAAAGCGGTCGCCGGTGACGAAATGGCGCCGCGAATCCTCTCGGAGGCGCTGGCGGCGTACGAGACGTGCCCCTGGGACAAGGAATCGCTCCACGAGACGACGCTGGCCATCGCCGAAGGTGTAGGCCGCAAGCTGGGCCAGGCACAGGCGCCCATCCGGGTGGCGGTCATGGGGCGGACGCGGGGGCTCCCGCTGTTCGACTCGCTCGCGGTGCTCGGACGCGGGGAGTCGCGGCGACGGCTCGATTCCGCGCTGTCCCGGCTGGCTGCCACTCCTTGATGCTCTTCGCACCGCTCCGCTGGGCGCTGCGCATCGTGTTGCTTGTGGTGGCGGTGATCGTCCTTTACTTCGGTGTGACCCTCGTCCAGGTGTGGCTGACCTCGCGCCAGTACGATCCGCACCCGGCGGGGGCCATCCTGGTCATGGGAGCGGCCCAGTACGACTGCGTACCGTCTCCGGACCTCAAGGCACGCCTCGACGAGGCCCTGAAGCTCTACCGGCAGAGGTACTCCCACCTCATCGTGGTGACCGGGAACAAGCAACCGGGGGACAAGTGCACCGAAGCGCAATCGGGGGCGATCTACCTGGAGAAGATGGGGGTGCCGAACAAGGTCATCGTCGAGGCCGGCGGCGATGACAGCTATGAGAACATCGCCGATGCCCTGCCGAAACTCAAGGCGCACAAGGTCATGGCGATCCTGGTGACTACCGATCCGTTCCACGAGGACCGCTCTATGGCCATCGCATCGGACCTCTCACTGTCGCCCTCGCCGACGCCGACCCAGTCCTCACCCATCACGGGCTGGTCGACGTTCCCCTACTTCCTCAAGGAGGCGGTGGGCGTCGGGCTGGGGCGCATCATCGGGTACAACCACCTGGAGTGGTTGCACGACGCCTGAGCCGTTCCGCCCTGGTGGCCGAGGTCAGCTGGTGGTGGTCGTGGCCGCGGGGGCGGGGGTCGGCGGGGTCTTGAAGGTGATGCGCACGACGGTGCCGAGGCCTTGGGCGGTCCCGATGCCGAGGACGCAGGTGGCATGCCCGGGTGTGCCGCAGTACCCGTCGCCGATGATCCCGGTCATGACCCGATAACGGGTCGAGAAATTGCCATTGCGGGCGAGGTGCAGGGGCTGGGCGTCGGTGAGGTCGCAGTGGGGCGTGTCGGTGGTGGCGTTCATCCGGCCCCGGACGGCGGCGGTGCATTCGGCGACAAACCAGGTCCGGGAGCTTCCCCCACCCGACACTTGGAGACCACGGCCGCTGATGGTGACGCTTTCCTCATTGACGAGGCCGCGGTTGGGCGTGACCTTGACATTGATACTCGCTGCGCTGGCGGGGGCGGGCACCGCCAAGAGGGCAGTGCCTACGAGACCGGCCGCAAAGGCTGCGGCCGCCGACCACCGGTGCATGCAAAGCCTCCGAACCCGACGCCCCCCGGGGAATCCCGGTCGGCGCATCATCGCATCGGGGAAGCCCGGATTCAACGCGCCCCCTCCTGGTCATGGCCCCGCTCGGGCGCCGAAGGGCTCTCGGCTAATCTGTCAGTCCACCCGATCGGGGGTGGTGTAATCGGCAACACGACTGGTTCTGGTCCAGTTATTGAGGGTTCGAGTCCTTCCCCCCGAGCACCGGCGGCATCCATCCGCGTGGATGGAGACCTCCGCTCGGCCCCATCGTCTAGAGGCCTAGGACACCACCCTCTCAAGGTGGCGACACGGGTTCGAATCCCGTTGGGGCTGCTCATGTTTCCCCTGTTCAGCAAGCGCATTCTCAGTTCCTGTAGAGCCAGACTCAGAACTTCGTCCGTCCCGTGTCCGCCGGAGCTGAAGGATGTCACCAGTCGCTAGTTCTCCGAGGGCGTTGGCGAGTGCCCGGTCCCGGTCCTGCGTGGCATGTTGGTAGCGCAGGGCTGCCACGGGACTGTCATGGCCACCCCGATGCTTCAGCTCCGCCGTGGTAGCGCCGAGCGTCGCCGACCACGTCAGCCCGGTGTGTCGCAAATCGTGGAGACGGAGGTCCGTGCGGCCCACCGCTCGCCTGGCGACGGGCGAGAGCCGCAGTCATGTCAGCGTGTGGCGCCTCCAGGAAACATAGGCGCAGTTGCAGCGGCGGACACATCCATGTCTGAAGAATGCCATTTTGTCGGGATTCCATGTGCACGAGCGGTCTGCGGGCCTCGACCTGCCCCCGCTCGCCGGGACGGTGGACGGTCCGGCACGTAAGGGCACCTGCCAGCCATCACGGAGCCGTTGACCCTCTTTCCGAACGCCGCCAGTTGGTGGCCATTCGAGTCCAAGACCATTGGCTCGGGCATGATGCTGTGGTGCCGCAGGGCGACGAAGACCGGGCCGCTAAGAGAGACCTAGTTCGTAGGGGCTACGACACGATCTCTCGCTCCTACCGACAAGACGACGGCACACAAAGCCTTGGGGAACCAAGAGGTTCGGCGGATTACCACACATGGGTCGATGAGCTTGGGGCACTGCTCCACCCTGGTGCGAAGGTGCTCGATCTGGGATGCGGTGCCGGAATACCTGCCACGAAGCTATTGACTGATTCTGGTTGTGAAGTAGTCGGAGTGGACTTTTCCGTGGTCCAGATTGAACGTGCTCGAATCCTCGTTCCAAATGCGACATTTGTCTGTGCGGACTTGGTCCTCTGGGAGAGCGACCCTGAAATCTTTGACGCCGTGGTGAGCTTCTATGCCCTGATCCATCTTCCACTTGAAGACCAGCGCCCTCTCTTGTCTCGGATTGCTCAGTGGCTTCAGCCAAACGGCTACCTTTTGGTCATCGTCGGACATGGAAGGTGGACAGGAACTCAGGACTTCATGGGTATTCCAATGTTTTGGGACCATGCCGACACGGGCACTTATCTGTCCTGGCTCGCCGAAGCTGGGCTGGTTCCGCAGTGGCAACGCTTGATCCCTGAGGGGGAGTCCGGACACGCACTGGTGCTTGCTCAACGCCAATAAAGAGGGGGTTGCGGTGATCGAGACCGAGATTACGCCCACGACTTCTGGCGCACGATTCCAGGCTCGACCCAGTTCGGGACCGAGGCGTGTCATAGACCACCGTTTACGCCCTAACGGATTGGGCGCTCGGTTTTGGGCGATTGCCATTTTTCTAAGTACCTGGCGCACCGTGCCACAGCGATGCGCCCTGACCGCTCTCGAGAGAGAGGGAGACAATCTGTTGGTAGGGGTCGAAGGCCGACGAAGGAACGTTGTCGGCGTAGATTGTGCCATTGGGCGCCAAGGCGAAGTAGTCCAAGAAGTTGAACTTGGCGATGCCCGGAACATCGTTAAAGCCTGCGGTGGATACGAGACGATTCCCTTCGACATGTTGGATATACGGACCGTCATCAGCCTCGATGGTGCCGTCGGCGCTGCGTTGCACGATCGCCGTATTGCCGCCGCTTCGAAATGCGTAGCCGAGATATGTCGCCACACCGTGGCGTGTGATCTTGTAGATGGACCAAACTGGGAATGCTGCCGAAGCAAACACATTTCCCTTCGCATCGACGGCGATTGAGCCATATTCGTTGGCAGCAACCTTCTTACCGCCATAAAGGGTGGCAATCACTCGCACGGTCTTCAACGTGTTAGCTGACGCAAGACGGAAGATCTGCGTGCTCGTTGCGAAGTAAAGCTGACCACTCGGGCTGAACGTGAGGGCGACAACAGGCCCGAGTGAAGCCGAGAGGGCCGGAGTGCCATTGGCCACCGAGGGGCCGGAGCGACCGTCTCCTGCGATGGTGTGGATCGTGCCGTCCGACTCGACGACCCGCACCCGTGTGCCATCGGCGAGGTAGAGATCGCCGTTCGGAGCGAAGGACATAGCGGAGACAGATGAGAGCTTGGCCCTCGTGGCTAGTCCCCCGTCGCCCGAGAACCCTGCCGTGCCGTCACCGGCGACATCGCTGAACTCGCCGTTGGAAAGGCGGACAACAACTTCATGTTGTGGCTCATCGACCACATAGAGCGATCCGGTCGGGCCGACAGCGAGCGGTCCGGCGATCTTGAGGGCAACGATCGAGCCAGTGGGTAATGGGCTGGGGGAGTTTGGGCTACTCGGAATCGTGAGCGTGGCGTGGTGAGACGGGACCTTGGGCGTTGTCCTGGTCGCCGCAACGAGCGCCACTGTCCCGCCAACCACGATGACGGCGACGCCCAGCCACAACAACCGCCGACGCCGCTCACGCTGCTTTGCTTCTCTGAACAGAAGGTCCGCATCGGTCGGATCAGGCTGACCCACGGTTCTTCTGTTCGCCGGAGGTGTCTGGACATCAGCCATGTCGCATGTCCGCTCCGGGATGATCGGTTTTGACCGACGACGTGTTGGTGGTCACGGCTGCACCCGCACGAGCTTGTCGCCGTAGTAGGCCCCGTACCAGTTCTTGAGCACAAAGATCCACCGCCCAGCCGTGGCAACAAGGTCGTCCCTGCCTCCGGTCCAGTCGCAGATGTTGATGTTCTCGTCGGATCGGAAGTGGGTGATGGCTTGAATCTCGCCAGTTGTCGGATCAATTTGAGCTAGAAGGGCCGTCGTACAGCCGGGATACTGAGGATCAAGGCTCACGAGGTCACCATTAGGGGTGACAGCCGGCGACACACCGTCGAGCGTCGGAGCAGGTGAGAGGAGCGCCTTCGTTCCGCCCTGGCCCAAGCGGGCGATGAGTTGGGTAGAGGACTGCTCCGTCCCGCTCCCCTGAAGTGAGGAGGTCAATGCCAACACATCATTGCCCTGGGCATACAGCCAGGTGGTCCCTATGGTTCCGCTGAGGTCGTTGACTTTGGTGATGCTCGGAGATCCGGCAACGACGTGGTACAGACCGGGATTGTTGGCCCCTTCGGGTGTCGAGGAGAACCAGGTGCCATCGTCGTCGGCAGTCACCACCGCCGTGTCGAATCCAATCGGGAGTACCCACTGTTCGAGCACCTGCCCAGAGGTGGGCGAGACCCGAACAAGGAGGCTCCCTTGAGGGGTGTTACCAGCAATCCACAAGGAGTCGTCGCCGTAGGCAAAGCCAACGTGGGCGATCTGGCTCCCCAGCAGTGGCATGACCGCCGGACCAAGGTTTGCCTGCCCGTTTGCTGGGTTGATGCGTTCGAGGTGTAGTTGCTCGTCATCGCTGGTGCCCTTGACGTACTGATCGACCACGAGGATCACCTGATCGTCCGACCATGTCGCCCAAGTGC
>CAWITA010000036.1:0-192139 GCA_963838835.1 uncultured Acidimicrobiaceae bacterium | reverse complement strand
CCACCGGTGGCGCGTCGGGCTCGCCGTAGTGGTAGGGGTCGTTCAAGACGACCGGAATGTGCTCGAAGTTGAACCACGGAACCGGGGTCGGGGTCTGCCATTCCAGGCCGAGCGAGTTCCACGGGTTGGGCGGCGCCTCGTGCGGGGTCAGGTAGATGGACCAGATGAAGTTGACGATGAAGAGGAGGAACGATGCCCCGAGGAAATAGGCGCTGACGCTCGAGATGTCGTTCAGGGTCTGCAGGTTGGTGGCGTACTCGAACACGTGTCGCGGCTGACCGAGCAGCCCGACCATGAAGAGCGGGAAGAACGTCAAGTTGAAGAAGATGAAGAAGGTCCAGAAGTGCCACTTGCTGAGCTTGCGGTTCAGTGTCTTCCCGGTGATCTTCGGGAACCAGTAGTAGAAGCCGCCGAACATGGCGAAGATCAGGCCGCCCAAGATCGTGTAGTGGAAGTGCGCCAGCACGAAGAAGCTGCCGTGGACCGTGACGTTCACCGGAACGTCGGAGAGGAACACCCCCGTGATCCCGCCGATGAGGAAGTTGAACAGCATCCCGAGACAGAAGAGCATCGGTGTCTCGAAGCGGATCTTCGCTTTCCAGAGGGTCCCGAGCGTCACCAGGAAGAGGAACCCGGTCGGGATCGAGATGAGCTCCGTGGTGAGCATGAAGAGCGGTCGCATGTCCGGGTTGATGCCGCTTTGGAAGAGGTGGTGCTGCCACACGAAGAAGGAGAGCAGGGCGACGCCGAGCATCCCCGCCGCCGCCACCTTGTAGGCGAAGAGTGGCTTGCGGGTGAAGACCGGCATGATCTCCATCACGATGCCGAAGCCCGGCAGCGCCATGATGTAGACCTCGGGATGGCCGAAGAACCAGAAGAGGTTCTGCCACAAGAAGTTGCTGCCACCGTGCTCGTTCACGAAGAAGGCCGTCTCCGCCGTGCGGTCGAGGATCCCGAACAGCCCGGCCACCACGAGCGTCGGCGTGGCCAGGGTCAAGAGGGCCGTGGTGGCCAGGATGCCCCAGACGAAGATCGGGACAGCGCCCCAGGTCATGCCCGGCGCGCGGGTAATTGATGATGGTGGCGGCCAGGTTGAACCCCGCCATGATCATGCCGAGGCCGATGACGGCGAAGCCCACCAGATAGGCGTCCATCCCCCCGGCCGCCTGTGTCTGCAGCGGGGCGTAGCCGGTCCATCCGGTCGGGAACCCCCCCGAAGAACAGGGCACTGACGATGACGAAGTAGCCCGCCATGAAGATCCAGAACGAGACGGCGCCAAGAGCCCGCCCGTGAACAAGAAGGGTTGGTCCCAAGAACGCTCGCCCCGTCTGGCGCAGAGCGTGCGGCCGACCAACCGCCAGGATTGGGCCGACGCCCGCTTGGACGCAAACCCTGATTGAATGTCCCGATCGCACACGCTCGGGGGAGCGTTCGGGGAGGTAATGAGGTGCTGCGAAGAGGAATTCTTGGTCTGCGACGGATGGCGTTGCCGATGGCACTGGCGGTCGTCATGGTCACCGGGACGTGCGTCGCAGTGTCCTCGACGACGGCCGCCGCGGCAACGTCGGCCAGTCACGCGCTCGCGCTGTCGACCAACGGTGAGTGGCCGGGAGTCGGCAAGATCTGTGAACCGGGACCGGGGGGTGCCTCCTCGGTCCGCGGGGTCGGGTCCAAGACGATCAACATCGCCGAGTTCAACGACGCCTCCAACACGATCATTCCGGGACTCGAGGCCGAGTTCGTCCAGCAGGCCAAGGCCTTCGCGGCGTGGTGCAACGCGTCCGGTGGCATCAACGGGCGCCACATCGTGATCGACGACCGCGACGCCGCCCTGTTCAACGCCGCCCAGGTGACCGAGGCGTCCTGCCAGAGCGACTTCATGGCGGTCGGCGGCGGCATGGCGCTCGACCAGCCCTCGGTCCCCATTCGTGAGCAGTGCGGACTCGGCCAGATCAGCGGCTACGTCGTCTCGAACGCCTCATACAGCGCCTCCGATCAGGTCGACCCGACCGGTCTCAGCGTCGATTCTGTGAGTTCGGGCTGGTTCGGGGCGCTGGCCAAGAAATACCCACAGGCGGTCAAGAAGGCCGGCATGGGCGGCACGAATACACCCTCGACCCTTCAGCCCGAGCGCAAGTATGAGTTCGGTGCCGAAGCCCAGGGCTGGAACGTCATCGATTTTCAGGAGCCGGGTGAATCGGTGGTCGACTGGGCTCCTTACGTCGAGGAGGCCCAGACCAAGGGAGTCCAGGCCCTGTGGCCCGCCTCCGACGCCAACATGACCCCCTACTTCCAGGCGATGACCACCGCTGCGTACAAGCCGGCCTTTGTGATTCTCGGAGTCCAGTTCTACAACTCCACGACCTCCGCTGGCGTCGCCGCTAACCCCGGCCTCCCACCGGTCTACGTCGAGACGCAGTGGTGGCCACTCGAGATGGCCTCGCAGAACCCTTCCACCGAGCAGCTCGTCAACGTGATGCACACCTATGCCAAGGGCGACACCATCGATTTCGACGACGAAGAGGGCGCCGAATCGTGGCTGCTCTGGGCCAAGTCGGCGTCGGCCTGTGGGGCCAACCTCACCGTGACATGCGTGCTGAACCACGCAGCAGCCCAGAAGAACTGGAGCGCCGGAGGAATTCAAGCGCCGGTGGCGCAGCTGTCCCTTTCCAACGACAAGCCCACGCCTTCGCCGTGCTTCGCCCTGCTCAAGACCGAGCCCAACAAGTACGTCTACGACAAGGCGGTCACCCAGCCGACCCAGTCCATCTGGAACTGCAACCCGAAGAACGTCGTCCATCTGACGTCGCAGCAGGAGGCGACCATCGCCGGGGAATAGCGGTGTGGTGATCAGTCCACCTGCCCTCACCGATCCGAGCTTCGCGTTCGTGCGGGGGTTCGTAGTGGCGGCTTGGGGACGGCGGCCAAACGCGTGACGCGGCCGACAGCCTGACCGAGCGAGGCGGTCACCTGCAACGGACGATAACGCTCTCTTACCCAGCGGTTGCGGCGGAGCGAACCGGTGACACGGTTGTCATTCGGTTTCTATTGCTGGCCCTCTCGACGGCCACCACAGAGTAACGAGCAGCCGCAAGAGCCCAAGTGCGACCCCGGCCCGTCAGCGAGGTTCTAGGGGCGGACGATCAGGGTGAGATGCTGGAGAGCATGCGACCCTGGGAGCTGTGGGAAAGCGAGGGAGAGTCAATATTCTTCCCGGCGAGCAGTGAAAAGAATCGTGCCATGGCGAAGGCGTCGGGTGCAGCGAAGACCAGGGAGACCGACGGTTCGAACTCCAACGAGGCCATGCAAGCCTTCTATGATCGTTAGGGCTTCGGTCCTTACCTTCCGATCCCACGCGACGATGGCAGGCCGTATCCCGAGGATGAGGACGACGAGCTCCTCAGGCAAGAAGAGGGAGAGTTCTTCGACGCCCCTTGGTCGGCGTGGTGTCCGCTCGCCAGAAAATCGGTGGTTGTTTCGACCGAACTGGATTCTGATGAAGTCGTTCGGCGGGGTTACCTGGACTATGTAAGTGGAGCGTGCGGCGATGTGCATACCATGCGATTCCAGACCGAAGGAGACGAGGGCCGGTCTAGGCAGTTGCTAGGGATCGGCGAGTGCCTTCGTCCCGGCGAGGTGACACGCATACAAGGCGCCATCCGCCGGGTTGTGCCCGGTCTAAAACTGGATCCAAATCGTGGTGATCTACTTCTGCGATATCCTTGCCCAGCGACTGCCTCGTTCCCGCGGCGTCCGGGAGTACCGGTACGTGCAGGTCTAGCGGACGGCTACCACCAGGAGGAGGAGGGCCGGATATGGACGACGCCACCATGCTCGCCGAACTCCAACCGACCGCCGAGCGCTTGGTCGACCGCCATCTGGGCATGGCCAAAGAATGGTTTCCCCACGTGTGCGTGCCGAAAACGTCATCCGGCCTCGTGAGCCTGGACGAACGTATTGAGGCTGCTGGAACGAACCTTCCGTCGCTGATCTGGATGCGGATTCGCAGGATCCCACTACAGATAACACCGTTGCAGTAGCGGTCACACCATGGTGGGACTTCGTCACGGCGCAAGGTGCGCCGTCCCAGCTCAACAGACCGGATGACGTTGTCGGCACGCACAGGGTGGCCAATGAAACCGTTCCGACCGTCCAGATCGGGAACCAGGCACTCGTGAACCCCTCACTGCTTCGGTTCCTCAAGCTGATCTGTGATAGCTCCCCTGAATTGCTGTGCCCTCGATCGCCGAGATGGAGAGCACCTGAGCTGTGGATATATGCCAGGATCTGCCGGCGCAAGGGGTTGCTCGATCTGTATCTCGCGGTCACTGGTCGGCCTCCGGTGTTCGTCACGTCAGGAGGGTTTTATGGAAATCAAAGTCGTGGGCGCCGGCGTTGGCCGAACGGGGACGCATTCGCTCAAACTGGCACTCGAGCAGCTCCTCGATGCCCCGTGTCACCACATGCTCGAGATTCTCGGGGATCCAGACCAAATACCAGCCTGGATCGACGCTATTGAAGGGCGAGGTGTCGACTGGTCAAAAATGTTGGCGCGCTATGGGGCGATCGTGGATTGGCCGGGCGCGGCATTCTGGAGAGAATTGTCACAGGCCAACCCCGATGCGCTTGTGCTGCTGTCGGTTCGCGATCCCGAGAAGTGGTACCGCAGCGCCTCGAACACGATCTTCTTGACCTTCGACCACATGCCGCCGGAGGTCGCACCCTGGATGGACGCTGTGCGCGAGCTCTTGGGGGACCGATTCAGTGACCGCTTTGATGACCCAAAAGCCATGATCGATGCTTATGTTCGCCACAACGACGACGTGCGTGCAGAAGTGCCGGCGAGCCGCCTGCTCGAATGGAATCTTGGCGACGGCTGGGATCCGATCTGTGAACGGCTCGGGCTGCCCGTTCCCGCAAAGCCCTTCCCCGTTACGAACTCGACGGATGAGTTCCGTGAGATGGTCGGTATTCCACCTCTGACCTGACACCAACGATCGAGCGCGCCTCCCCTCCCACCCTGTAACTGCTGCGCCGTACAGATCGCTGGTTCTGCAGTTCCAGAACGTGGAGTGGTGATCGCTCAGCCTTCTTAGTCGTCATATCAGAGTGTTATAGAAGGCACGTTGCGAAAGAGGAGCGCTGATCGTCAAGTGGGCTGACGAACTGAGGATGTCCCGGACTCCGGCCAATATGCCAATGATGAGAAACGGCCGCACCGGAAACACAGACGACCTCAGATGGCCGAAGACCGTGTGGGCGATATCGAGGATGATGATGACGACCAGAATCCCGTCGATTGCGGTTACAACGGCCTCGGGGAACGCCTTACCGTAGCGGAGGAAGCTAATCACGGTTCGCACTAGGACGAGGCTGGCCACGAGCAGCAGGCTGGCCACGATTGCATACTCAACGCCGATGATGATCCACCTCACCAGCGAATCCGCTCTGCGGGTTTGGTTTGCTGGATTGGCTGGAGCGTCAGCCACAGATCGGGACGATAGCCGCAGATTGCTCTCTGGGAGTCTCCGTTTGTCGAGGTCACAGACAGCGTCGGTTGCCTCACCAACCCCGCCGGACTCAGCCGAGAACGGCTCCCATTCCGGACGTAAATGTCCCACCGTCCCGATGGTGCTGGGGTAACCCCGAACAGGATGATTCGATGCACATGGCTCGCCCGAACGATTGGCTCAGTGTGGAAGATCAGTACGTTTGGTGGCATGCCGAGCCGGTGACTCATGCCCTTGTCCCGCAGCAGCACATCAAGCTGACGTCCAACTCAGGAGGAAAACCGCGCTGTTGGGGGCGCCGCGCACAACTGGGGCAGGCATTTCATGGTGGGCTGGGCCGCCTGTATGGATTACGGCATGGACACCAGCGGTTCACTGCCCCCGTGCTCGCTGCCGCGACTGCGTCGAACAGTTCGTCGAGGTCGCTACATCGATTCCTGACTTGGCCAATCCAATGGGAGACTCGGCAACTGTACGAATCAGGATCCTCACCGGCTCCGCGCCGAGCGCCCGCCCTCATGGCCTCACCGGCATCGACGGATCTAGGTCGGTGGGCGCTGCTCGCGACAAGACGGTAACCCCCATGGCCATGACGCAGAAAGCCACGCCCGCGACGGTCTTCTGGGCCAGGCTCACGGTGAATCCCTCGTCGAAGATCCAGACGCTCAACACGATTGCGACAGCGGGGTCGACCACGACGATCAGCGGTTGAGACACGCTCAACGGGCCGACCTGCAAGGCGGCCTGTTGAAGCACCGACCCGAGGACTGCGGAGGCAATCAACGCGTAGATGGGCCAGTGCGCCAGCATGCCCACCAGTCCCGATGCCGCAAGCACGTTGGTGGACGCCTTGATGAATGCGGCCATCAAGGCCCATGTGATCGCGGCCGCGGTGGCGTAGAGCGCGGCCCGACGCACGGGAGATCCCCACCGCGCCACAACTGTCAACGCGGCGACAGCCACGCCGAAAACGGCCAGCGCGAAAGCCCAATCGGCCGCGTCGGGCTGCATGTGGCCGCCATGGGGCTCGGCCGCGGTCAGGAACACCACCAGAGCCGCACAGGTGACCAGCGCAGCGGACCACGCCATCTTGGCGATGTGCTGGTGCACCCAGAACCGGCGCAGGACTAGGGCGAAGACCAATTCGGTGACGAGGAGGGGCTGGACGACCGAAAGCTGCCCGCTGTGGAGTGCGACCGCCTGGAAGCCAAATCCCGCTGCCGCTGCCGCCCAACCGAGGAGCCAGAGGGGCTGGCGGATCAGGAAGGTGACCAGATCCCAGCCACGGTGCTTGTTGGACACACCGACACTGGCGGCGTGTTGAGTCATGAGGTGCACCGCGTTTGCCAGGGCGGCGGCCAGGGCGAAAATGATTGTGACGGTCAAGTCACGACTTCCGATCGAGCACTACTAGGCCGAACCCATTGGCGGATACTCGGCCCCGGAGAAGGGCTGATCTAGTGCGTCTCACCTCATGCGCGACCTGCCCGCTCATGACGACTCCGCGTCGAGACGACCTCGCTGGGGACCCCTGGCCACCCGCACACTCCCCGCAGTGTAGGTGGGTGACCTCAAGGGCGACCTTGGAGACGACGGCGCACGGGCTGGGGCTGAGTACCTGCATCGCGCTGGATCATTAAAGGAAAGCGGTAAATGGATCCGTCGAGGAGTGGCTCAAGCTGGGGGTGGGTGACCGAGAACTGCACGAAGTGCTCCACGCCGCCTCTGCGGGCCGCACTCACGACGCCGTGGCCCGCATAGGCGAGTCCGGCACCGCCGAGGTCCTGTACAAGGTGGCCCAGGCCAACGGCGAGCGCAAGGGCATCACCTACGGCACCGGCAGGCAGCCGAAGTGAGCGACGTCGTTCTCCAGAAGGCCGAGATCTCGCGCTCGCAGGGCTGATCGGGTCGACTCAGCCGGGTGGCTTCGTCGCCTTCGCCGGCGGAGCGCGCGTTGAAACCTCGGAGTGCTGGCCTCCCGGTGGCGGCGCCGAGTACTGCTCAATCGCCTGGGCCAGGCCGCCGGCGATGACCTCCTGGCCGGTCTGGTTGTTCGCGATGCTGCCCTCAAAGGGGTCAGTGATGAAGAGTGGCTCAATGAGCGCGCCCGGCATCTCGCTCGGCGTCGTGAACCAACCCGGGTCGGCCGGACCGAGCAGCAGCAGGTGCCCGTAGTCGGCCGCGGCGGTGCTTAGTGCAGGCCCGCCGAGCTGGCTGTCGTCGACCGCCCCGAGGTTTGGGATCCCCCAGCCCTGCGTGTTCATGGAATTGAGGACGTCGTTTTGGACCAGCGTGGCCAGCTTGAGGTTTTGCGCCGAGAAGGATCGGGTGGTGTCGTAGCCGGTCACGGCCCCGGCGTTGTAGGGGGAGCCCCCGGCGTCGAAGTAGATGCCCACGAGGACGTTCGCCTTGGTCATGTTGGCGCAGATG
The DNA here is from genome assembly GCA_963838835.1 of uncultured Acidimicrobiaceae bacterium. Classification (GTDB taxonomy): domain Bacteria; phylum Actinomycetota; class Acidimicrobiia; order Acidimicrobiales; family RAAP-2; genus Bog-473. The sequence goes on along the minus strand of CAWITA010000036.1, from coordinate 184,198 downwards.
TCCCGGGCCGCCACGTCGTCGTGCTCGCTCTGCACGGTGAAGAGCCCGCCCGAGACGTCGCCGGGCTGCGGGCGGATCACCGTCTCGGCTTCCGTTCGCGACACCACCACCGTGAACCCCTTCGCCCGGAGGAGCTTCATCGTGTCAAGCTCGACCGGGAGCGTCTCGTCGGCCTCGTAAATGGTCTGGCCCGACTCGGTCTCGCCCACGCCACCCGGGTCGAGGCCGCCGTGGCCGGCATCGAGGAAAATGGTCAGGTGGCGGTCACCCGACGTAGGCGGGTACTCGATGCATGCGCCGGGCTCGAAGTACCTAGCGTCGATGGCGCGGCCCGCGGTGGCGCGCAGCGAGGCGGACGCCCGGAGCTTGGAGTCGGACGCGAACGACGGTTGTGACACAAGCGCCACTACCGCGGCCGCGATGACCACCACGAGTGCGGAGCAGCGACGCGTCCACAGCGGGCGCACAGCCGGCCCGGTGCCGCGCGCCACGACCCCGGTGTGCATACGACGTCACCATAGGGAACGAGGCTGAAGATTTGATGACGCAGCCGCCTTCTACCGGTTCGTTTCTGGCCACCGACGGAGTGGCGGTCACGCTCGGACAGGGTGCATACGTCCTCGGTCGGCGGGATCTCGAGTGTCCTCTCGCCAGCCCGATCGCCGTGACCCTGGCAGCTCGTTCACGATAGGAGCGCCCCACCAGTCCGAGATCGACAGAGGGTGACCACCTCCACCCGCTGAGGGTCGTCGCCGGCCTCCACAGCGCCGTGGTCCGATCAGATGCCGAACACGCTCCGCAGGCTGGTGGCCGATGCCGCCTGACCGAGCAGCGGCAGGCCCAGCGCAGCTCGCCGCTGGTCAAGACCGCCAGGAAGGCGGCGAACGGCACGTCGTCGGCCTGACAGGCGGCACGATCACCGGGTCCCACATAGTAGACGGCCGGGTTGTGTTTGACGGCGTAGGAATCCTCCGAGACAAGCCCACAGTTCGTCGGCATCGATTCCACGAAGCCCGGTTCGGTGCCGTCAGCGGTTCGAACCTGGCGGAAGACGTTGTCGACGGCGAAGGTGTGAGCGGCCGGGTCCGCGTCGTCGCTGACTCCTGGGTCGATCCGGACGTGGCGCCCAGATAGTTGGGCAGGGACGGGGACCCCGACCGCCGCGTAGTTGGTGTCGGTGCCGCACTCGTGGGCGAGGGTGCTGAGGTAGGGCGCGGCCGGGTTGCCGATCACCGTGCTCTCCGAGTGGTTTTCCATCCAGATCCACCGGCGTATCCACGGAAAGCTGGCCGCCTTGGGCATCATGATTGCACCCTTAAGCGTCTGGGCGATCCTGGAGCGCCACGGCATCGAGCCCACACCGAGGCGATCGGCACCAGCACGGTCAGCGTGAGCACTGGGCCCAGCAAGTTGAGCGGCCCCGAGCCGAATGTGAGGCCTCAACTCGGCGTTACTGGGCTCGCCCCGGGGCGTGTCGGGCTCTATGCGGCCGCCGGGCTCGCACCGGGGCCAAGTGGACCAGCGAGTTATAGGTCACCAGAGCGATTGCAAGATGCATGCACATCAGCACTGTCACCGCCGTAGCGGGTTGACCCTGCTTCAAGATGTAGAGGTCGGGAAGGAAAAGGACAAGCGTCACGACGATGGCCAATCTGAAGAAGAGCCACCTTGGCGCAGACGAGATGCGAGTCACGATGGGCCAGGCCACGCAGGCGACGACGACGCCGATGATGGTCAGCTTGGAGTAGTCACTGAATCGAAAATGCACGTAGCCCTTGGTGGAGGGGAACGCCGCTTGGCCGATGGCGACCAAGGCGGCGTCGGCAGCGAGTGACCCCACCAAAGACACCACCGTGGCGAGCACCACCCGGGCATTCGAAGGCGGTCGGTAGGTGGGCGCGAAGTCGACCTTCACGAGATCCAAGGAGCGGTCCAGAATCGTGTCGGGGGGCAATGTTCTCCTCTCTGGGGTATGTCCGAACCAACTACAGGTGGATGCTGCAAGTGCGTGCCTGGCTCGGATGGGTTTGAACTGCTTGACACCCGGTTGAGCGACTTCGTCCCCGTCAAGATACCGTGGGATCATTACGCCAAGATGAAGGCCGATTGACCACCGGGGGCCTCAGCCCGGTATGCGGCGCCACAGTGCTGCTGGGAGCAGGCGAAGGGCAGAGAACACCCACCGGAGGAGGCCCGGCGACCAGATCACCGTTTGGCCGCGTGCGAGTCCGCGCGACAATGTCCGCTGCCACCCGGGAAGCCTCGACAGTGAAGGGTGGAGAAGCGCGCCCGGCCGTCATCTTGGTGCGAACGAAGCCCGGTCGGATGATGTGCACGGAGACACCGGTGTGACGAAGGGATTCGCCCAATCCTTGCGCGAAGCCGTCGAGGCCGGCCTTGGCGGAGCCATAGACGAAGTTGGAGCGGCGAATCCGGAATCCGGCCACGGAGGACAGCACCACGATGCGGCCATAGCCCTGCAGCCGCAGCTGATCCGCCACCAGCGATAGCGCCGCCGCGGGCCAGGTGAGATTGACCGTCATCATGCGGGCGATCCGGTCAGGGTCGACCTCGTCCGCTGCCTGGAATCCGAGCTCACCCACGGCGACGATGACCAGGTCGACCGGCTCAGCTGCCGTCTCGAAACACCGCATCACGGTCTTGTCGACATCGTCGAGCGTGCTGGCGTCGAAGGTCACCGTGCCCACACGCGCCACCCTGTGACGAAGGTCCTCTGCCGCACGCTCGAGCGCCCTGGCGTCGCGTCCGGCGAGGACGACGGATCTGCCGCGGTCCGCCACCAGCAGCGGCGACAAGCTCGAGGGCGATGTCCGACGTCCCGCCGAGCACGACGACCGCTTGGGGGTGACCGAATGCGTCGTTCATCGCGGGATCCCCAGGCGGCGGGAGAGGTCGGAGGCGAGCAGGCCCTCGGGGTCGACCCGCCGGCAGACCCCCGCCATCTCGCCCAGCCGGGGGTACATGACGGCGAGGAGCTCGGGTCGCAGTCGGGAGTCCTTGGCCAGGTAGACGCGACCTCCGGCAGCCGCGACGGCATCGTCGAGGCGGTCCAGCAGCGCGGGCAGGCCGGGCGGACCGAGCGGGAAGTCCAACGCGAGGGTCCAGCCTTCTTGACTGAAGGAGAGTGGGCCCGGCGTTCCGGGTCCGAAGCGCTTCAACACGGCGAGGAAGGAGGGCATCCCTGACGACGCGATCGCATCGACGGCGTCCTCGATGACATCGGCTCGCGTCGGCGGCACCGCGAACTGGTACTGCACGAAACCTTGGGGTCCATAGAGGAGGTTCCAGCGAGCCACACCGTCGAGCGGATGGAAGAATGCGGCCAGGGGACGGAGCGATCGCCGGGACGTCCGGGAGGCCCGGAACCACACCTCGTTGAAGGCGCGGACCGAAAAGCGGTTCACGAGCCGGCGAGGCGTCGACCCGGGCACCCGGAACCTCGGGTCGCCCGGGACCTCCCGACTGCGCCCACGCAGCCGGTCCGGAATGGCACCAGAAGGGGCGTGGTCCCCGCTCGTCAGGACCGAACGGTGTTCGCCGTTGCGGCCGCCAACGCAGTCCAGCCACGCCACGCTGTAGTGATAACGAAGATCGGTCTCCTCCATGGTCGACATCAGGTCCTCGAGCCGATTGAACCGCCGGTTGTCGACCTGCATCCACGACGTCTCAATCGGGATGAGTCGCAGGACGGCCCTGACCACCACGCCGGTGAGGCCCATGCCGCCGGCCGTGGCCCAGAACAGCTCGGAGTCACGATCGGGTGCCACGCTGATCACGCCGCTGGGCGTGACGAGGGTCATCTCCACCACGTGTCGGGCGAAGCTACCGTCGCGATGGTGGTTCTTTCCGTGCACGTCCGCGGCGATGGCACCCCCGACGGTGACGTAGCGGGTTCCCGGCGTCACCGCCACGAACCAGCCCGCCGGGACGATGCACCGCATCAGGTCGTGCAGGCTGACGCCCCCACCGACCTCGATCGTCCCCACCACCTCGTCCAGCGTGCCGATGTGGCTGAGGCCCGCGGTGTCGATGGTGAGCCCACCGGTGCACTGCGCGGCGTCACCGTAGCTCCGCCCCAGGCCACGGGCGATCACACCGCCGGGGTGGGCGCGGAACGAGGCCCAAACGGAGGAGACATTCACGGGACGGCTGACCAGGGCGGTGGTGGGCGCGGTCCTGCCCCAGCCCGACAGCGGCCTGAGGCAACCTTCGACGGTGACGGTCATCCGTACAGGCCGATGCCCATGAGGGCCAGCCAGAGCACCCCGTAGCCCTGCAGGACGTGGTCACGCAGGGCTAGCTGTTCGGGTTCGCCGCCGTGGCCGGCGTCGAGGAGGCGGAGGATGTGCAGGACCGAGAGGACGAGGGGGATGACGGTCAGCTCGATCCAGACGACGTGGTCCCCGGCATGGGCGAGCAGCCCGGTGCGCTCGAACGCCCACAGGCAGTACGACGCGACCGTCACCGTGGCCGAGATGGTCAGGGTCGACTTGAGGAAGGACTCGCTGTACTGATCGAGCACGAGGCGGTGCACTCCCCGGTCGTTTCCCAGGCGGGCGTGCTCCGCGCAGCGCTTTCCGGTCACGATGAACAGGGCGGCGAAGGAGGTGAAGACGAGGAACCAATTGGAGAGCGGTACCTGGGCCACCACGCCGCCGGCAACCGCCCGCAGCACGAAGCACGACGCGACCACCGCCAGCTCCATCACGGGCTCGCGCTTCAAGCGGATGCTGTAGGCGATGCTCAATCCGGCGTAGGAGGCCACGACGGCGGCGAAGCCCCACGGGCGGACGAGCAGTGCGGCGGCGATGGCCGTCGCGATGAGGGCGGTCCCGACCCCGAGGGCGACACCTGGTCGCAGCGCTCCGCTCGCCACGGGCCGGCGCCGCTTGGTCGGATGGTGTCGATCCGATTCGGCGTCCACGACGTCGTTGACGAGGTAGGTGCCCGAGGCCACCACGCAGAAGATCAAGAAGGCCGCGACCACGCGCAACGTCGTGTGCCCTTCGCCGAGCACGCCCGCGGCGGCGGGCGCCATGAAGACCAGGAGGTTCTTGAGCCACTGCCTCGGGCGCGCACCTCGGACCAGCAGGCCCAGCGTCGAATGGGGCACGGCCGGGGCGAGGTTATGCAGCGGTACGACACCGTTGTGCGGCGGCGGCTCCTGGCGCGGGACCCTCCCCAGCGATGTCACGGCTTGACCGCCGTCGACATGGTGATGAAGTCACGGGCCCACCAGGGCTCGAAGTAGCGGCCGGGAGTTCCGGTCATGCCCGCGAGCAGCTCCGTGCCGTTGGCCGCGTTGGCCTGCCCGTTCGGCGTCGACGGCTGGTACGTGCTGAAGTTCACCCAGTCCGTGTTGATGTCGAGCTCCATGGCCCGGACGGCGCCCGCATGGACCATGATGTTCGCCAGGTTGTAGATGTCGAGCCCCGGGCCTCCGACGTAGAGCAGCGCGCCGTTGGCGGTGATCCCGAGGGCGGAGCGCCACACGTAGAGGCCGCCGCCGAGCGTCGCGCCCCACGCCGACGAGTTGGCGTCATAGGCGGCCGGCACGATCTGCCCGTTGTCGACCAGGAGGTCGAGGTTCTGCCTGACCGAGACCACGGTTGGCGTCATGGAGACGTCGCTTCCCCATTGCCCGAGTGCGAACGAGCCGTCCTTGTAGACGACGAAGGAGGCGGCCCCCGTCCGCAGCGGAATGATCGTCTTGCTGTCGGTGTAGTAGCCGCCGTTGGCGGCGGACATGAGAAAGCCGGCGTTGAACGCCGCGACCAGCGAGGTCGAGTCGGCGGGCGAAATGGGCGCGGTGTGCGTGAAGGGTCCGCCGCCGGGGATCTGGCTTCCCGAGTACAGCGTCGCCTTGAGGAGCATCGGGTCCATCCAGGCCACCCCCACGACGAAGCTGGTGTGGATCGCGCTGGGACGGATCAGCGTCTCGTAGACCGCGGGCACGCCGTCGACGAGACGGCCCGCCGGCGACCACTGTCCTTCGCCCGCGACGGGAGGGCTCGCCAACGGTGTGATGGGTGCCGGCGGCGGGAGGTGGGGCACGGTGACCGCGGCCGGCACGGTGGTGACGGTCTTGGGCTTGTGGATGGTGCCGGGCGGGAGGGCGCCGCCCACCTTGGGCTGATGGTGCGACGTACCACTCGTTCTCGGCCCAGTTGACGATGGAGGCGCCCCCGTGCTCGCGGAACCACTCGGCCAGCCGGGAGCCGGCCGAGCTGCCGAGGGCGGGGTTGGTGAGCGCGCCGCCGATGGAGACGGCCAGCCAAATGAGGAGCACCGCCAGGACGGCACCGATGACCGCCAGGACGCGTCGGCGGCGATGGAGGCGCGACCTCGACCAGCGCACTCGCCGGGCCGGCCTGGTGCGCGGCGAACCCGGCTCGCGCTCGTCGAGCTCCTCGAGGGGTGGGCTCAGCACCTGCGCTCCACCAGGTGCAGGGCCTGCTTGGGGCACGACCGCACGGCGCGCACGGCATGCTCGAAGAGGGCGGGGGCGATTTCCGCGCCGTCGATGATGGGATATCCCCAGCGATCGAGTTCGATGCGTTCGGGCAGCATCTCGGCGCACACGCCGCGCCCGTCGCACGCGACCGGGTCGAGGACCAATTCCAGGCTCCAACGGCTCATGCCCGGCTCACCAGCCTTCTCGTCGCCGTCCGGCCCGCCACCGGGAGCACCCGCGCCGCCCGCGTCTGGGGGCACGGCGCCGCGGCGCTGGTGCGAGGCGACCTCGTCGGCGAACACGCGCGAGGCCGGTACGCACGAACCGGGCAACGCCGTCGGGGTGGCGGCAGGCGCCCCTCCCCTCCACCAGGGTGCAGGTCTCGAGGATGCGGTCGAGGTGAGGACCACCCCGTCCGCCGTAGGCCAGCCGGTCCATGGTCTCGGCCAACTCGGCCAAGCCGTGCACGCACGGGCCACATTGGCCGGCGCCCTGCCCCTCCATGTACCGCACGACGTCCGCCATCTCGGCCAGTGGGCAGACGTCACGAGGCAGCGGCACGATCACACCGGCGCCGAGCGTCGCGCCGGCGCGGCGGGCGGCCTTCTCGGACACGGGGAGCTCGGCGAAGACCTCGCGGCGAGACCCAGGCGCCTCCGTAGCCGCCGAGGAGGACGGCGCGGGTGCGGGCGAGATCGTCCTCCCCGACACCGACCGCAGCGCGGAGGGAAGAGCCGAGCGCCGCCTCGACGACCAGAGGCCCGCCGGGGCGGCTGACCGTCAGCAGCATCGTGCCCGGGTTCTGTGGCGTGCCGATCCCTCGGAACCAGTCCGCTCCGAAGCGGGCAACGAGGGCCACATGGGCGAGCGTCTCGACGTTCTGCACCAGGGTGGGGCGGCCCTCGACCCCGCGCTCGCGGATGGTGGTCAGCCCGACGAAGGACGGCACTGCGCCCCGGCGCCCGCCGAGTGCGTTGACCACGGCCGACTCCTGACCGGAGATAAACGTGTCGGGTGACTCGGCGAGCTCGATGGCGATCGGATCGAGGCGGTGGGCGCGGCGCTCGGCAAGTGCGGCCTCGACGGTAGGGATGCTCGAGGCCGGGACGTACACGATGGCCTGCTGGGCGCGCAGCGTGCTGGCCGCCAGCGCCAGTCCGTCGAGCACCAGATGCGGTGCCCGCGCGAGCAGCAATGCGTCCTTGCGGCTGGCGGGTTCGCCTTCGGCGCCGTTGGCCACCACGACCGGGCGGCGGCGCGAGGCCCCGGCGACCGCCCGCCACTTGGCCGCCACGGGGAACCATGCCCCACCGTGGCCCACCAGCCCGCTCGCCTCGAGCTCGTCGATCAGTCGGTGCGGCTGGTGATGGAGCTCGCCCCATCGGTCGAGGTGGGTCCGCAGCCCCGGGTCCGGGACGCCTCCGCCCACGAGCCCGTGCAGCAGGCGGGTGGCCGTCTGTGGCGCGGCGGGGGCGCCGTGACGGAGGGTGAGGCTCATTGCGCGGCGCTGCCCGAGAGCTGGCCGGTGAACGTGCCGGCACCAGGATTCAGCGAGAGGTTCATGGTCAGGTTGAGGGAGCCGGTCGGACCGGTGACGAGCGCACCGATGGTGGACCCGTCGAGGGCCGTCACCTCCCCGCTCAGCTGGCCGAAGGTCACCTCGCTGCGGTGCAGGTCGACGCCGCCGTTGACGGCAGGACCGATGATGCGGACCTCGAGGGGCACGGTCGTGTCGGCCAGCTGCATGCTGAGGGTGACCTGCGACGTCGCCGTCACTCGTTGGGGGGTGAGGTGGCGACCGTTCCCGACACGGTCGTCTCGAAGGGGGCGGTCGGGATGCCCGAGGCGGGCGGGGCGGAGGTGGAGGGGGTGGTCGACGTCGGCGCAGACGAGTACGACGCCGAGGCCGAGCCGGACAGCTGGGCCAGGAGGGCGGAGGAGGTGCCGGCCCGGTGGGACCAGCCGGGCCGGAGCGGACCGGCGGCAGCGAAGGCCGTGATCACCACCAGTACCGCAGCGCCCGCGACGGCGCCGCCGAGCCGCCAGGTCACCGAGCGCGCCCTCCCGGCCGCCAGGCGCCAGGCCACTGCGGCGGCGACAGCTGCAGTGCAGAGGACGAACACGAGCATCGCCCCGGGAAGCCGGGCGTCGGAGCCCGAGCCCAAGCCGTGGAGCACGGCAATCGGCCAGCAGGCGTAGGCCAGCCAGTGGACTCCCCGCCAGGCGGCCACGCCGATGCGGCGGCGCAGCGCGCTGGTGATCGCGACGGCCAGGAGCATGTCGAACGCCACCGCCCCGAGTCCCACCCAGATCGGGCGGTAGGGGGAGCGGAACGGGATGACCGCGTCGGCCAGTCCGATGGGGACGTAGCCGTCACCCACCGTGGTGACGACGTGCACGCCGATCAGGGCGACGCAGAACAGCGACAGGTTCCGATGCACCGATTGGGAGAGGAAGCGGGGCCAGCGGTCGCTTGTCCATCCCACCGAGGCGACGGTCCCGAGCACGACCGTCGCCGAGAGCAAGATGAGCGAGACGAGGCCGGTGGCGCGCGTCAGATACCACAGGGCGGTCGAGCCGTGGCCGACCGTGGCCAGCACGATCGCCGTCATCGGGTGCTCAGCTCCGGCACGGGCAGCACCGGCTTCGGGGATCGGCCAGCCTTCGGTGTAGACGACCGTCCCGTCGAGCCGTACCAGCCGCGCCGGGAGCCCGTGGCCCTCCAGCCAGGCGACGGCACGCTCTCCGAGCACGATCGCTGCCGTCGACGCGGCGTTCGCCTGCACGCAGTTCGCCGCCGTCGTCGAGACCGTCCGCCAGCAGGGGGCCGCAGGCAGACCGGTGGCCGGGTCCACGATGTGATGAACCTGGTGCGCTCCCAGTCTCCACTGGCGGACGCCGATGCCCGACGAGGCGAGGCCGCCCGACGAGATGGCGATCGCCTCGGCCGGGGCGGGGGAGGTGCAGGTATCGGCGATGCCGATGACGAACCCGCCGTCGGGCGCCGGGCCCGCCGCCGATGCATCGCCACCGAGCGAGACCAGCACGCCACACCCGAGCCGGCTGTGGATGGTCGCCGCCGCCCGGTCCGCCGCCAGCGCCTTGGCTGTCGCGCCGAGGTCGAGCGTGGTGTGCGCCGGGAGACGGACGGACCCGTCGGCCCCGGTCGACCGAGATGGAGCGCCACCCGGGCACGGCTCGCTCAAGCGGAAGTTCGCCGTCGACGCCGGGAAGGACGTCGGAGAAATCGCGGTCGTAACCCAGGACGGTTCATGGCCGCACCGACGGTGGGGTCGACCAGCCCATCGGTCGCCGCGGCCATGGCGAGCGCGACGTCGATCGCCTCGAACAGATCGTGACCGACCACGACCTCAGAACCTGCGCTGGCGTTGAGCCGGCTCAGGTCCGAGTCGCTGCGGAACCGGCTGGCGACGCGGTCGATGCGCTCGAGCTCCAGGTCGAGCATTTCCGACGCCTCGAACAATGCACTGGCGTCGGTGACGAGCTCCGCGACGGTGCCGAGGGCGCGGGTCCGGTAGACGTGTTGGCGGTCGGCAGGAGCGTAGGCCTCGACCATCAACTCGATCCGCTGGTGACCGGCGGGGGCGCCGAGGCAGCCTGTGGCGGGGTCGACGGCGGGTTGAGTGAGTTCGGGGAACCCGAGGCGCCTGTGCCCTGGCCGCTGTTGCCCGAGGGCACGGTGGCGGTGGTCGCCCCGGTGCTGGCGCCGGCGTGGTGTCCCGGCAGGGCCTTGGCGACGTAGACGCCGAGTGCCCCGACCGCGGCGATGGTGGCGACGGCGATGGCCGCCGTGATGCTGGACAGCCGGTTCAGCGCACCGTCGCGGCGCAGGGACGCCGCATGACGCCGCTGCGCCGGGCTGGCCTGCCGAAGAGGTGCCATGTGGAGCAGGGTACGGACGCACCCTGACGCCCACATGAAGGGCGAGGGGCTCAGGCTAAGGATTCGCTAAGAGTTTCAGCGGTCTCGTTGGGCCTTCCCTTGCGCGCCGGAACCTTTCGCCACGAGACCTCCAAGCGAGCGCCTCCCAGGTCGGCGACCCCGATCGCCCACTGGCCCTGGGTGGAGCGGACGACGGAGTCGGCGATGGCGAGACCGAGGCCGGTGCCTGCCACCTTGTCGGTGGCCCGGTGGAACCGGTCGAACACGGCGTCGCGCTGGTCTTCGGGGATCCCGGGGCCGGAGTCGTCGACGCGCAGATCCACCCGGGTGCCCCAGTCGCGGACGCTGACCTCGACGCGGCCCCCTTCGCCCGCGAATTTGCAGGCGTTGTCAATGAGGACCCCCGCCAAGCGGTCGACGAGGTCCGGCTGCGCCTGCACCGTGAAGGGCCCGTTGCCGACTCGCTGCATGGAAAGGTCGACCCCGTGCGCCACCGCCAGTGCAGCGAATCGCTCCACACACCTCTCGACCACCTCGCCGACGTCTGCGAGGTCGGCGTCGTCTGGCCGTGTTTGCTCACTGTCTGCCCGGGCCAGCCAGAGCAGGTCTTCTACGATCCGGCGCAGCCGGGCGCTCTCGCGGCCCACCCGTTCGAGCACCTCCCGGTAGGCGGCCAGGATCGCGGGGCCGGTCGAGCGCCAGGCCCACCTCGGCCTCGATGACCGAAATGGGGGTGCGCAGCTCATGCGAGGCATCGGCGGTGAATTCGGCCTGCCGGCGACGGACGAGCTCCGACGGTGCGGAAGCCCGCAGACCCACCACCGTCGCACCGGCGAACACGGCGACGGCCAGGATCACGCCGAAGACGAGCTCGGCGACCAGAAGCGCCGACTGGACGTTCGACGTCGCGGCCGTGCTCTGAGCGGCCACCAGCACGGCATCGTGCACCCGCAACGTGTCGAACCGGAAGGCTGAGCCGCCGATGTCAAGCGTGACCGGGCCCGGTCCCCAGTGACGTGCGGGCAAGGGCGGCGCCGTCGCGGTCAAGGCGGTGACGGTCCCGGAGGGCGCGATCGACCACAGGAACACCGGTGCATCGTCAAGGTTCGTGTCCTCGTCCGGCGCGCTCGATCGCGGGAGCGCCAGCGTCTGCTGCCGGGCGTCCTCGAGCCGATCGGCGAGGCGATTGTCGGTCGTGTTGATGAGGTGGTTGGTGACGATCAGGTTCAAGACGACGGCGGCGACGACGTAGAACACCATGACGATCAGCGTGGCGACCGCGGCGACGCGCACCGCATGCCGCCGGTGGCCCCTGCTCGTCTTCACGTCTCGACCATCCGGTACCCGATGCCGCGCACGGTCTCGATGCGCGCCCTGCTCCCGCCCAACTTGGCGCGCACCCGGCCGACGTGGACTTCAATGGTGTTGGATCCGACGGCATCGGCCTCGTCGTCCCAGACCTGGGTGGCGATCATGCGCCGTGTCAAAACGCTCGGGGACCTGCGAAGCAGGAGCTCGACCAGAGACGACTCGATTGCCGTCAAGGCGACCGGATCCCCCGACACGGTGACCTCCCGGGTGGCCGGATCGAACCGGAGGTCGGCGCACTCCAGCACCGGTCCCGCCGCGAGCGGAGGGCGGCGTTGCAGGGCATGGACACGGGCAACCAGCTCGTTGAAGTCGAACGGCTTGACCAGGTAGTCGTCGGCGCCTCCGTTGAGGCCCGCGACGCGGTCCGACGGAGCGTCGCGGGCAGTGAGCATGAGGATCGGTGTGCGGTCGCCGCGGTCCCTCGCTTCCGCAACGACCTCGATCCCCGTGCGCTCCGGCATGCGCCAGTCGAGCACCGCCACGTCGTAGTCGTACGCACGAAGGTGTCGGAGCGCCGCCGCGCCGTCGGCGACCGCATCGACGACGTAGCCGTTCTCCTTCAGGCCACGCTCGAGGACGGACCGCAACGCCGGATCGTCCTCCGCCACCAAAACTCTCATTGATCGGGCGAACCGAGGTGTGACATGGGCTTCAAGGCTAGGGGTTCTACCGCCCGGCATGCGCTCGGCCCTTGTCATCGTTTCTTCAGGTTCACTCCGTACGCTGGCTGGGCCGTGATCCACTCGATTGACCGTTCACAGGGCCGTGTGCACCTCATCATCCTGTAGCCGTGAGAGGCCGCAACCAGTACTCGCCGCCTGCCAGGGCTCGCGCGCAAGCCCGCGTCAAGGGGCTCACGAGGGCCGTTATCGTCGTTGCCGGCGGTGCCACGGCCTTCATTGGGGTCGTTGTCGCCAGGGAGCACCCGGGCGGATCCACCGGAACGAAGACACCCTCCACGGTGACCACCACCACTCAGCCTGGGACACCGGATCAGGTCTCGACGACGACGACTCCGACACCGCGCGACGACCGCCCCCTCACTCGGCGGGTCGAGCTCCGGCGCAACCACTACGCCGGCGACTACGCCTCCGACGAGTGCGCCTACAACGACGCCGACGACCAGCCCGCCGTCCACCACCTCGACCCAGCCGGTCGTCACGTCCGGCGGGACTTCGAGGTAGAGGCCGCTGCCGCCGGCTCCTCCCCAACCGTCCTGGAAGGGTGCACGAAGAGACCGCGTTGTTGGGCATCAGAATGTGCGAAAAGCGTCTCCGAATCCCGACCTAGTGATGCGATCGAAACTTGAGTGATTCGAAGTATTGGCAACAGCCCGATCGAGCTGGCTCTGCTACACGCTTATCGGGTGCGCAATTAGGTGCACTGCACTGACCTGTAGGGTCCATTTGCTCATGCAGAGCCCTGACCTGGGGCTTCACAGGCGTCCGTGGGTGGGGTACGACGATCGGTGAGACAAGAGGATCTGGGTCTCGTCGAGTCTACCTCAGGTACTAGCGCCCGTCTTCCCAAGAAGCCGCAGGTCAATCGGCACATCGAGTATTTGGACCCAACAGGCAGGCGATTTCCCGCGGACGGCGCCCCTCTCTTCCCCGCTTCGAACCTACTTGGGCCAGCTTCAGGCATACGCTTTCGTGGCGTGGGGACAACGGCCTGGGTCGTCGTGCTTCTAGCCGCCACCACGCTTGTTAAACGCCCTCGTCGATGTCCTCGACTTCTACTGGTGTCAACCATCCGAGAGGGACGCCGTTCGATGGTTTCGCTGCTCCGTAGGGAGACGAGTCAGCCTGGGTCGCGCGAAAGATGATCCGGAGGCGCCCGATCACCGGGACAACTTCAAGAGCGTGTCGTCGAGGTGGGCTTGGGTCCTGAGAAGTCATCCCGGCGGTTCCTGCACCGGGACATCAGCGAGGGGAATGACATATCCGAAGAAGGCGAGGACTGCCCCGACGAACATCAACCCCATGCCAGTGAGCCTCCAAGAGTGCGACACGGACAGCATCCCGCCTCCAGCGCCAAGGATGAGGCCGACGAGGCCGATCTGGGCGCCGAGGCGCACGAACCTCGACCCACCGAGAACCGTAATGAGGATGGCGAGCGCCCCGATCGCCAGCAGCCCCCCGAGAACAGCGTGGGCGATGTACACACCCCCGCTCTGCGGAGGCAGCCACTGATCAGGTCGTCTGATCGGGATGAGCACCAAGCAGGCCACACCGAGTCCGAACTCGATGCTGATGCCGATCATCATGACGACCCAAACCCACCGCGTGATCACGGATGCGCTCGGGCTCACTCAGGCATCTAGGGAAACGGAAGCCACGGGAGCGGGCCGCCCTGGGGTAGGAGCTGGCTGAAGGGGGCGTTCATGGAGCCATATGGCTGGCTCTGGCACGGATCGAGCCTAACTATGCACTGAGGGGCGAGCGCAAGCCGCGGTTCTAAATTCGCGGGTCCCCACTGGTGCCCGGACAGGTCAGCTGAATCCTTCTACCCAGTACGGCCCCGGCACCCTCAGCAGGAACACTCGGTTTGGGAAATTTGAGCGACCTCGGAGCCGCAGGTCATAGCCTCAACTCGGCGATGACGGGTTCCCCCTAGGAACCCGTCCCTCCCTGTGCCGTCGCCGAGCTCGCACCGGGGCCAAGTGGACCAGCGAGTTATAGGTCACTAGGGCGATTGCCGGGTGCATGCACATCAGCACTGCCACCGCCTTTGCGGGTTGGCCTGCTTCAAAATGTAGAGGTCGGGAAGGACAGGACGAGCGTTACCGATGGCCAGTCTGAAAAAAAGCCACCTTGGGGCAGACGAGATACGAGTCACGATGGGCCACGCCACGCAGGCGATGATGACGCCAATAATGGTCAGCTTGGAATAGTCACTGAGCCGAAAGTGCACATAGCCCTTGGTGGACGGGAACGCCGCCTCGCCGATCGACGAAACACCGGATCGGATCCAAGCCCTATGTCGTGAATCCTCCTTTGTCCAACTCGTGCGTCGCGCTCCCGGAGAACACCGGGGCGGATTGGCGCGTGCGGTTGTCGGGGGTTCGCTGCCGCGGAGGGGAGCACGATCGTGGTCATGGACGGTGATTTGCAGCACCCCCCAGAAGTCGTCCCGCGTCCTCAGTGCTCACCGGTGCGTGCTCCATCGCCGTGGGTTCGCGGTACCTGGACGCTGCGCGTGCAGCCGGCCTTGCCGGTCCCTACCGTCGGACGGTGTCGCAGGCTTCGCGCCTCGTCGTGCGGAGCCTCTTCCCGCCCACCCAGCGAGTACAGGACCCGCTCAGCGGGTTCTTCTCCCTCGGGCAGGGCGTGATCACGGACACGGCCCTGGCTCCTGAAGGCTTCAAGATCCTGTTGGAGGTGCTGATAAGGGGGCACTGGGACGAGGTCCGAAAGATTGCGTACGAGTTCGCGGCGCGGCGGAACGGAGGATCCAAGGCAGGGTGGCACGAAGGGGCTCAGTTTTTGCGACAGGTCTGGCGCCTCCGGCTGCCTGATGGCACCCCCGAGCGGTACCCACGGCTAGTTGCTGCGTATGGACAGACGGTATCTGTGCCGACGGGCCATCCGAAGGGCAGCAAGATCACCGGTGGTGCCGCGGCAAAGGCCAAAGGTTCCCATCCGCCTGTATAACGCCGGGTCGGGATGCACGAACGAGGCCCAAGGAGCCCGTTTCAGGGTTCTAGGTAGACAGACGACAGTGGGTCCGATCGACGGGCTGCCACAATGTCGCCAATGGCGAGATTCAAAGCTAGGCGGGCGCGTATCACCGCTGTCGTTGTGCTCGCTATGGTGCTGCTGTTTTGTGCGTCGACGCTACGTCTGTTCGTGTTCCCCGATCTCAACGCTCCGGCCCGATCGGATGCGATCGTGGTTCTGGGGGGGACCCAAGGCGCTGGCGCGAAAGCCATCGAACTAGCGAAGGAAGGCTATGCACCGACGATCGCCTTCTCAGTGACTCCAACCGCGTCGTGTGGTCATTCCATCGCCCACCTTCCCACTGAACGCGTCCTGTGCTTCACACCTCACCCGGACTCGACCCAGGGCGAGGCGCGCTGGATCGCCCACATGGCAACCCTCCGTGACTGGCACCAAGTCATCGTGGTCATGCGCACCACACAGGCCACGAGAGCCCGCTTGCGGATCGGGCGTTGCTACCCCGGACGTGTGATCGAGGTCGGCGTCGCGCCCTCGGGCCCCTGCGACTGGGTGCACGGCATCATCTACGAGTGGGGCGCCCTGGTGAAGGCTCTCGTCCTACAGTCCAGCTGCTGAGCGACTCGGACCTCAAAATCGGTATCCCGGAGCTGATCTTGCTCGCCTCGCCGGTCCACCCATAAGCGCCTCGCCTCAAGGGATCTCGCCCCACCACGAGCCATCGTGCCATTTTACCGGGGTGCCCCCGTCCGCCGCACCGGGACGGTGTGACATTTGGCGTTGGTTGCAGGCATCCACCGATTCGGCGGAAGCCCTTCGTAGGGTGCGTCGGGTCGGTTCTTCTGGCTTGACTGAAGTGTGGGACCGGAGCGGGCGAGAGTTCGACTCCACAACAGTGATCGTCGACCAGACGAGCCTCCCGACGCACGTGCATCCCTGTTCTGGAACTCGGCGGCCGATCATGAAGTCGGACCCCTGCTTCTCGAATGTCCGGATGGTCACACCCCTGCGGAACGTGCACCAGTCGACGACGGAGAGCCGACTGCTGATCAGCCGTCCAACGAAAGGACCATGCCATGGAGGAAGTGATCGCGTCGCTGAGCCATGCCGGCGCACGGGAATCTATGGTGAGGGCGGCGCGCCAATGTCCCGAGCAGTAGCGGCGCCCAGTTCGGCGCTCGCCTACGGTGAGCGACCGGCGATCGACAGCGGTCAGGCGGCGAGTTCGTACTCGTGGATGAGCCCGCCGAGGAGGTCACGACGGCGGATCGCTCCGGTGCTCACGGTCAGGCCCGACGACACAGTCAGTCGGGGCAGCGTGAGGTCAAGGCTGCGATGCGGTCGTCTCCGATTGTAGTGCGTGACGTACTCGGCAAGGACTCTCTCAAGGTGATGCCCCGAGACGACGAGCAGGTGGTCGAGGCAGTCCTTTCGGACTGTGCGCACAGAACGCTCGGCGAAGGCGTTCGCGTTCGGCGCACGCACTGGGGTGAGCACCGTCTTGGCGCCGATCGACGCGAAGGCCTTATGGAAGCCGGTGGCGAATTTGGTATCGCGGTCACGGATCAGGAAGCGCACCCGTCGGCCGGCATCCTTGAGCTTGGTACAGAAGTTGCGGGCCACTTGGGTCACCCAGGGGCCGTTGGGGTTGGTGGTGACGCCGAGGAGGTGGACGACGCGGCGTTCCACTTCGATCACGAACAGCAGGTAGTAGCGGCGGAGCACCACGGTATCGACGGTGAAGAAGTCGGTAGCGACGATGCCCTTGGCCTGAGCGCGGAGGAACTCGGCCCAGGTGGGGCCCCCTCGCCGTGGCGCTGGCGGAAGCCGAAGGCGTCGCAGAATATTGGCGACGCTGCCCTTGGAGACCGTGACGCCGAGCTTCTTCAACCCCCCGGCGATGCGCAGGTAGCCCCAGCGCCGGTTCTCCCGGGCGAGGCGGACGATCAGGTCGACGGTCTCCTCCGGGAGGGCGGGACGCCCGGTCGTCGGTGCGGGTAGGTCCAGTACCGACCGACGAGCGCTCGGTGCCAGCGCAGGATCGTCTCGGGGGTGACGAGGAAGGGCGCCCAGCGCTCCCGTGGAACGACGGCGATCGGTGCTCGGTCGGTCCAACTGAATGGGGTGGTGAGGCCTGACGGCGCACGATCGCCAGTTGGTGTCGGAGCACGAGGATCTCGGCTCCTTGGCGAGATCATCCATCCGATGGGTGCGCACGAACTCGGCGACGCGGCGGACCACACGGTAGAGGAAGCTGAGGGCCACGGCTGGCAGGATCGTCCTCGGGATGCCTGGTCAAGCTGAGGATCGGGTTGTTGGACCCTTCGGCCTCGACGAGACCTCGGTCCTCCCGTCGCACCGATGGTCGCACTCCACACACTGGCGCCCCGCGAAACTCCAGATCAGGGCGCTGAACGAATAAATGGACCCTACAGGGTCTCGGCGTATTCGGAGTGCCGGGCGGTGCCCAAGAGGGGCGGGACGAGCGCCACGACGAACACGACGAGAGCGGCCAGCAGGCACCAGCCGCGCCAGGGTGCGGCACGCTCGTGGGGCCGCCCGCTGGCAGCCCCGCCGCTCACTCGACCGGTCGGCGCTGGAAGAAGCCCCAGAGCAGCACGACGAAGAGGACCCCGAGGGGGATGGCGAACGTCAGCGCCTGGGTGCCGGCCACGTCGGATGCTGTGATCACGCGCTCACCTCTCCCGGCTCAGATGACGTAGAACAGTACCCAAAAGAACGTGGCGACGAGGGCGATGAACCCCCAGAAGTAGGTGCAGCCGTTCAGGTTGACCCGGAAGAGGCGGGCCACGGGCAGGGTCGAGTCCGGCGCCCCGCCGTCCTGGGCCATGGCGCGGCGCAGCCGGATCTCCCTGGCCAGGATGGTCTCGAGCCAGTAGGTCCCCGCCAGCACCAGGGCGATGTTCATCGCACCCCAGGCGATGAAGCAGGAGGCGTAGCCGCTCGAACCCGGGAAGAACGGGAGATCGGTCAGCTGCCAGATCTGGAGGCCGATGACGAGGAGCCCTCCGAGGACGGCCGTCCAGCCGGCCACCTGCCAGTCGAGGGTCTCGTTCCTGCGGAAGCGCCGCTCGCCGAACTGGACCAGCAGGGCGCAGGCCACCGTGATGGCGAAGATGGCTGCGCCGGCCGCCGTCGGCGCCGTGATGCCCCTGGGCCGCCAGAGGTTCTCGTTGTTGGCCGAGCGCAGGTAGAAGTAGGCGAAGGCGAGCGCGGCGAAGGCGAAGGCCCAGATGCCGATCAGGAGCCGGCCGCCGGTCCAGAGGGCTCCCTCCTGGGCCCGCAGCTCGAACGCGATCTCCTCCGGCGTCTCGTGGAGTTGGGGGAAGCTCTCGAACTGTTGGTTGTCGACTGGGTTCTGTGCCATGGCTATCCCCTCACGACGATCGGGGGTCGCGGATCGCCGTCGCCCTCCACCCCGGTCGCGAGCTCCTCGGGGCCGACCGAACCGGCCGGCGCCCCGACGGCGGACATGACCTTCCCCAGGTCGGCCACCGGTGGCGCGTCGGCCTCGCCGTAGTGGTACGGGTCGTTCAGCACGACCGGAATGTGCTCGAAGTTGAACCACGGGACCGGGGTCGGGGTCTGCCACTCCAGGCCGAGCGAGTTCCACGGGTTCGGCGGCGCCTCGTGCGGGGTCAGGTAGATCGACCAGATGAAGTTGATGATGAAGAAGAAGAACGATGCCCCGAGGAAATAGGCGCTGATGCTCGAGATGTCGTTCAGCGTCTGCAGGTTGGTGGCGTACTCGAACACGCGTCGCGGCTGACCGAGCAGCCCGACCAGGAAGAGCGGGAAGAACGTGCAGGTTGAAGAAGATGAAGAACGTCCAGAAGTGCCACTTGCTGAGCTTGCGGTTCAGCGTCTTCCCGGTGATCTTCGGGAACCAGTAGTAGAAGCCGCCGAACAGGGCGAAGATCAGGCCGCCCATGATCGTGTAGTGGAAGTGCGCCAGCACGAAGAAGCTGCCGTGGACCGTGACGTTGACCGGCACGTCGGAGAGGAACACCCCGGTGACCCCGCCGATGAGGAAGTTGAACAGCATCCCGAGACAGAAGAGCATCGGTGTGTCGAACCGGATCTTCGCTTTCCAGAGGGTGCCGAGCGTCACCAGGAAGAGGAACCCGGTCGGGATCGAGATGAGCTCCGTCGTGAGCATGAAGAGCGGTCGCATGTCCGGGTTGATGCCGCTCTGGAAGAGGTGGTGCTGCCACACGAAGAAGGAGAGCAGCGCGACGCCGAGCATGCCCGCCGCCGCCACCTTGTAGGCGAAGAGGGGCTTGCGGGTGAAGACCGGCATGATCTCCATCACGATGCCGAAGCCCGGCAGCGCCATGATGTAGACCTCGGGATGGCCGAAGAACCAGAAGAGGTTCTGCCACAAGAAGTTGCTGCCGCCGTGCTCGTTCACGAAGAAGGCCGTCTCCGCCGTGCGGTCGAGGATCCCGAACAGCCCGGCCACCACGAGCGTCGGCGTGGCCAGGGTCAGGAGGGCCGTGGTGGCCAGGATGCCCCAGACGAAGATCGGGAGGCGGCCCCAGGTCATGCCCGGCGCGCGGTAGTTGATGATGGTGGCGGCCAGGTTGAACCCGGCCATGATCATGCCGATGCCGATGACGGCGAAGCCGACCAGATAGGCGTCCATCCCCCCGGCCGCCTGCGTCTGCAGCGGGGCGTAGCCGGTCCATCCGGTCGGGAACCCGCCGAAGAACAGGGCACTGAGGATGACGAGGTAGCCGGCCATGAAGATCCAGAACGAGAAGGCCTCGACCCGGGGATAGGCCATGCGGCGTGAGCCGATCATGAGCGGGACCAGCCAGTTGCCGAGCGGTCCGACGACGGCCGACGAGGCCATCATCATCATGATCGTCCCGTGCTCGCCGACGATGGCGATGTAGGTGCCGGGGCCGAAGACGTGGTTCGTCGGGCTGAGCAGCTCGGTGCGGATGAGCATGGCCAGGAGCCCGCCCGTGAACAGGAAGGTGAGGACGCCGACGGCGTACTGCCAGCCGACCACCTTGTGGTCGTCGGTCATGCGGAAGTAGCGGACCCAGCTCTTCTCGGGCGGGGCGGGGGAGAGCTCGAACCCGAGGATCTTGGCCAGGGGGTAGTTCAGGCCGCCGATGCCGGCCATCCAGCCGGCGACGCCCAGCGAGAGCCCGAGCACGATGGCGACGTCGTTCTGGCCGGTGTCCTGGACCTGGGTGTAGCCGCTGGCGATGACGTTGCCCAGCCAGTGGCCGATGAGGTACCCGACGACGCCTCCGGCGATCGCCCACAGGACGTTTGGCTGCAGCCACAGCGAGCGGCGCCAGAGCGGGAGGTTGCGCCGGGGGAGCGCCGACGTCTTCTTCGCCGGGGTACTCGAACTCGCCGACCGACGTGTCGATGGCCATGTCACCCGCCTCCCTTCGGCTGGGGCGCCCCGTATTGCTCCACGTTGGAATAGGGGTCGACGTTGTCGGGGTAGTAGCTGCCGTCGGCCCCGTTGGCGTCGGGGGTGTAGGTGAGGGCGTAGGCAGGCAGCAACTTGGTGTTCTGGCGCAGCCTCACCGCGGTGAGCTTCGCCCACCCCTCGAACTGCTGCGGCGTCACCACGACGCCCGAGTTGTACATGGCGCCGTGCCAGATGCCGCACAGCTCGGCGCAGCGGACGATGAACGACCCGAGCTGCTGGGTCGTCGTGTAGGCCACGTTGTTGTAGTCGGGGTTGGCGTCGGCCTTCACCCCGAGCTGGTAGGCCCAGAAGCTGTGGATCACGTCGAGCGAGGTCACGTTGAACTCGATCGTCGTGTCGTTCGGGGATGACGAGCTGGTCGGTCTCGAACCCGCCGAAGGTCGGGTAGCGGTAGGTGAACTTCCACTGCTGGCCGATGACCTGGATGGGCAGGATCGTCTTCGACGTCGGTGTCCAGATCGGGCTCGAGCCCTCCCCGCCACCCGCCCCGCCAGGCTGCACGAGCTCGTAGGTGCCGAAGCCGGCCAGGAACAGCACGATGACCGTCGTGCGTCAGGATCCAGCCCAGCTTGGATGCCGAGGTGTCCGCGCGCCGCGGGTCCGCCCACTGGTTCGGGACCGCCGCGCGAGGCCCGCCACATCACGATGGCGTACACCAGGTAGATCCACACGGCCAGCAGGACGGGCAGGGCCATGACGAACAGGACGTTGAAGTCGAACTGGGCGCCCTGGGCCGTGTCGGTCATGGTGCCCGGCGGGATGTGCGGGCCGGCCAGGAAGTAGAACAGCGGGTCCAAGATGGCCGACAGCACCACCCAGATGGCGATCAGCCGCCACCAGTGGTGGGTCTCGTCGCCGGTGGGGGTGGTCGAGTCCGAGCCGGCGGAGGTCTCGCCGGCTGCCGGCCGCTTGGGGGTCGCTCACGCCACCACCTGCATGAAGCCGCCCATGTAGCCGAGGGTCGACATGGGCCCACCGTTGCCGTAGAGGAACCCGAGCCCGCACGGGACGAAGCACTGCCAGCGGTAGTTCCCGGGCCCGGACTGGTGAAGGAGAACCTGATCACGTTGTGCGGCGAGCTCGTGGTGCACGGCGCGGCGCCGCAGAGGTTGGCGTTGCTGCTGTTGCCGTACAGCGGCACGTTGATGCCGATGATGGGCATCGAGAACGTGTGGGCGACTCCGTTCCCGACGTTGGAGTTGATGACCCGGAACGTCTTGCCGTTGAGGGTCGCCACGTTGCCGTAGGTGCCGGTGACCTGGCCGAGCTGCTGGTTGCGCAGTGGGCTGCCCGAGTCGTACTGGTAGATCGTCACGTTGATGCGCACGTGCTGGGGCACCTGGAACAGCGTCGTGTGGACCCACTGCCCGTGAGGAGACCGGACCAGGTAGGACACCCAGGTCGGATGGCTGCCCGAGCCGTAGGTCCCGACCGTCTGCAGGGTGACGTTCACCTGTCCCGAGCTGCCGGCCGAGAAGACGACGGTGGGGGGTGTGCCGAGCAGGTTGACGATGAGGACGACGGCCGCGACGACGGCAACGGCGAAGAGGACAGACGGTCACGGTCACCTTCCAGGCCAAGCTCATACGCCCTCCCGGATCTGCTGACTCCCCCCGCCCGGACCGACATCCGACGGATTCCACCAGTGACGTTAGGTTTCGATGCCTTCGTCGTCAACCATTTCGAAAAGTGGGCCTGAAATGGGCGAAAAGACACGGCGTCGTCCCGCTTCAGGGCCCGACGCCGTCCTTCAGCCCCGAGGGGCCTGATCGGCCCCCGAGGCCCGGAACGCCTCGAGGGGGGGACCTGGGTCCCGGTGGAACAGTCGGTCCACTCCCGAGCGAGAAACCACCCTCGCTGTCGATCGCCCGCCGGATGGTCACGGCGAGGGCGGGTATGGCCCAGAAGTCGCCGCAGATCCACAAGATGGCCGCCCCGATCTGCTGGTCGGCGTAGGGCGAGAGGGTCACCCCGGGCACGTGGGCGTAGACCGAGTACCAGCTCGTCGCCGAGAACAACGAGAGCGACATCGCCAACACGAACATCACGACGTTGGTCGAAATGATCGCTCCGGCCTGCCAGAGCGGCGACGCCTTCATGCGGAACGGGTGCGAAGGGATGATCTGGAGCCAGAAGAGCACTCCGGTCACGAAGAAGCTGGCGTGCATCAGCCACGACGTGGATCATCTGGTTCTCTTCCGCGGCGTCGAAGAGGGCCGGGACGTGCCAGAGCACCATCACGGCGTTGAACGAGAATGAGGGCCGTCCACGGGTTCACGACGAACCGGCCCACCGCTCGCAGCGGTTGCGAGATGCGTCCGAGGAGCACGGCACGCATGAGCCATCGGCGAAACCGCACCGGCAGGCCGTGGAGCAGCGGCAGCCATGGGGCTCCGGCGACGATGAGGATCGGGGCGAAGAACGCGATGAGGATGTGCTCGACCATGTGGACGAAGAAGTAGTCGTCGGCCCAATAGTCGATCGGCGACATCACGGCCACCAAGAGCACCCCGAGGCCGGCGTAGAACAGGAGTGAGTTCACACGACGTCTGCGGCTCCGCTCGGGCACCGAGCGCCGACGTAGGTTGGCCAGGCCAATCTCGTGGATCAGCACGATCACCGCCACGCCGATCGAGAATGGGTCAAAGCTCCAGTTGTCCACCAGGTAGCTCATCGATCCCGTCCGTCCGTTGCAGGGATGCGCGCCACCGTAGCGCGGGCCTCTATGACGACGAGCCGTAGGCGAGGGCGATCTGGCTCGACTGAACCCGGATCCACGTCGTGCCCGACGGGGTCAATGCATACACACCGAGCGACCCTCCATGCACGGTGAACGCGTTGACGGCGTCACCGTCGACCGTTGACGGCCCGCCCGGCAGCGCAACGGCGGTAGTGCCGGGCGGCGGTTTGGGCAGCCGCGCCCATGCGCCGTCCGGCTTGATCACGAAGACGCCGGCACCGGTCTGGGGCGACCCGAGGAGCACGGCCAGCTCGCCATCATCCCCGACCGCGCTGGCCAGGACCGACGCCCCGGTCGAGAGCGTGAGCGCCGCCGACGTCGACCACGCCGCGCCGCTTTTCCTCCAGAGGGCGACGAGCGTTCGATGCCCGCTGCGGCTCGCCGTCACGAGCGCCGTGGTCGTCGCACCTGAGGTGTCCAGTCGGAGGACGGAGGTCCCGGCGCGGGCCTGGCGGAGCAGCGAGATCCCGTCTGCTCGCCACGTTCCTCCCGTGTCGGTGAAGATCCCGACGACGCCGCCGCGGCGGCAGCCCGTGGCAACCAGCGGAGAACCCGACGGGAGGATCGCCACGGCATCGATCGAGGTGACGCCGCAACGGGTGGAGATTCCAGCCAGCTGGGCGGCCGTGATGAGCGGCGACCAACGCGACAGGCTCTCCGGTGCGGCGAGCACCGTCTCGCCGCCTGTGGCGGCGAGAGCTCCGCCTGGCCCCGCTCCGCCGTAGGCGAGCCCGTCGGCAAGCCCTGTCAGGCCCGCCGGGAGCAGCTGAGGGCTCCACGTGGCGCCGCCGTTGGCGGTCGCGGCGAGCGGGGAATAGCGG
Source organism: uncultured Acidimicrobiaceae bacterium (assembly GCA_963838835.1). GTDB lineage: Bacteria > Actinomycetota > Acidimicrobiia > Acidimicrobiales > RAAP-2 > Bog-473. The sequence goes on along the minus strand of CAWITA010000036.1, from coordinate 159,732 downwards.
AGCAAGTTGCTCGGTAGAAATCCGATCAAAACGGATCCGGCGGCGGCACCTGCGACCAGGCCACCGTTGTCCGCCACACCTTCTGGAGTCACGTCCGACCACTGCGAGGACCCCGGCGCCGAGTGGAGCACCTGCCAGAAGGTATTGCTTTGCACCGACAGGTCGCCCATCGGGAGGACGACCCAGGCGCTGCCCGCCGTCGATACTCCGCTGGGTATCGGTCGGACGGTCGCTGCGGCGGCGCGACCTCCAGGCCCGGCGAAGAGGAATCCCATGACGATCGCAAGCGCGGCGACGCGGCAATAACCCGCGTCCCGGGCGTCGTCCGCCCACGCGTTTCAGGGCGCTCACGAAGGAAGGACTGACTGGATCCGGCTCAAGAGAAGCGACGAGTACGACGAGGCGAAGCTCTGGTTGGGCCCGGGGTCGTCGACGAGGGCGTCACGCTCACGGCCCCGGGCGTCGATGACGAACGACAGGTCGCTGTGGGCGATCATGGCGCCGTTCGCCACGGTGTCGACGAGGATCCCATAGGAGTCCCACACACGCTCGAGTGCGGGCAACGAACCAGTCAGGTAGTACCAGTTGGACACCCGCGTGAGCCCTTCTTGGGCATCGAACTGGTTGGTGAACGAAACCGATCGGTAGATGGGGTTGGCAACGACCGCCACGAAGTCGACCTGGCGGGCCTGCCCTCCCAGCCGTTCGTCGGTCTGGCGGAACTCCTGTGCGATGAGCGGGCAGTCGGACGTGCACACCGGGTCGAGGAAGGTCAGCGCCAGCACATGACCCCGCAGGCTGGCCAGGCTGACCTGTTGGCCGTGCTGGTCTGTCAGCGTGAAGGGAGGAGCCGGGGTATTCAGGGCGTTGGGAGTACCGTCGAGGGCCTCGCTCAAGATCGGGTCCGCATTCTTGTTGATGGCCGCGACCGCCATCGGGGCGGTCCCGATGGCGACGACGGCGAGGGCGGCCAGGGCGGCCAGGGACCGCGTGACGTAGGCGGGGGTGGCGCGCTCCCACCAGCGGGTGGCATCCACCGCGGCCTCGGCGGGCAGGTGCTCCACGGCCTCCACGGGCAACCGGAAGCTGGCCGCGTACCCCGTTGCGAACAGGAGGAGCAGAGGCAGCATCGAATTGGGATCCGTGCCAGTGCCACCGAAGAAACCCAGGTCCTCGACGAGCACCCAGTCGGCCAGGCAGAGAACACCCAAGGCGACGAGCGCGACGAAGACGAAACGGCGCCGCCCACTCAAGAGCAGTCCGCCGATGGACAGCAATGCGAGTACGACGAACAGATTCACCGCCCAGCCGTGCGCGGCGTCGAACGAGCCGAACGCGGAGAGCCACGACGACAAGACACGGGGCTGTGGCGTCTGCGCCATGGTCGTGACCATGGCCGAGAGAGTGCCGTTCCGGCCCTGCCAGAACCCCCTACCGGGCCAGGCCTGAAGGACCGCCATGCCAATCAGGAACGCTCCTCCGAGGAAGAGGAGGACGCGGCCAAGCCGAGGTGAGTGGAAGTAGCGCTCCGGGAGTGCCACCAGCACGCCCGCGATGCAGTAGAACAGCACCGCTCCGGGCGCCCCGAACAGCCAGGTGAGGCCGGGTGCGAAGATGCCGCCAAAGGCTTCGCCGAAGCTCCACACGATGAGTCCCCACCCGACGCTGGCCAAACCCGCCAGGCGCGACCACCTCCCGCGGGGTGCGACGATCAGCCAGAGACCAATTCCCAGTTGGATCCACACCGAGGCCGCTGCCGCCTGAACGGGGTGGTCACTCCAGATGTTGGCACCGCTGTTTACCAGGTGCTGGACCCAAAGCGGCGAGGCGCTGGCGGCCGGCTGAAGCACATTCGACGGGAGACCAAGGGGTATCGAGGACTGGATCTGCAGAAGCCCGTCCAAAATCCAGAGGGATCCGAAGCCGATGCGCAGGATGCTCCGGGCGAGTGGCTCGGGCGTCGAGAACTGTGCTTTGGAGGGAAACGAGAGCCGGCCCTCAGCCTTGAGCCGTCGATACTGGATAGTCCGCACGACGTTCCAACCGATGGCGCATACCGCGCCGACCAGGAGGACGACGAGCAGCTGGTGGAACAGCGCCGTATGAAAGGCCGAGACGACGACGGAGTTGCCCGTTTGCAACGAGTGGCCCATGCCGGGCACGGCTATCGGTTCCTCTCGAACGGGGGTGCGGTCGAGTATCTGTGCACTGCGCGCCGACATTACTGCCGGTTGCGGGCGTGCCTGCCGTCGCCTCCTCCAAGCAACGCCCGGACGGCGTCAGTGGTTGTGCGCTACCTGTGGTCCGGCGATCCGCCGCTCGATCACGGCGTCGAGACTGAACCGACCCGACCCGAAGACGGCAACGACGAGGGCGAGGACGGCGAGTGCCATATTGAGCTGATAGCCGGGGGGCGGTGTGGCGGAATTGATTCCCGTGGCCCAGGTGACCGTGATCATCGCCATCACCTGGTCTCCGAACAGCGCGACGCCGCCAAGGCGCGAGCAAAGACCGAGGGCGAGTGCGATGGCACTCCCGAACTCGATGATGCCCCCCAGGACTGCGAAGAAGCCACCAGGGTGCAGGTGAGCCACGTTTGACATGTACAGAGCGGTGCGGTGGATGCCCGGGCCATTGAACGCTCCGAACAGCTTGCCGGCGCCGTAGTAGACGAAGATCCAGGCCAGCGCAATGCGCGCGGCAAGGAGGGCACAGCTGGCGGGGACCTCCGCGGACCGGGTGGCAATGACGAGCGCAAGGACCGACCGAGGCGTGTGCACTGGCGCCCGGACGGAGGTGGTGACCATCAGTGGACCACGGAGTGTTCGCGGGTGGCCCGGGCTTCGAGAGCCGGGTGACGCCCCCGGTCGACCGACGGGCGATCGGACTCCGGTCCGGACGAGAGCTCCTCCGTTGCTGGGGACGACGTCGGTTGAGGATCGTGGAACGGGCGAAAAGGCGCTGCAAGCTGAATGGCGTAGACCGAGACATGGCGCGACCGTGGTGTCGCTTGCTCCACGAGCAGGGGCCGACCGGCCAGACCGGTATCGGCCCGCACTGTTTCGGCTGTGGGGAACACGGCCGTATGGAACAGCTGATCCCAGACCGTCAGCGCGAAGCCAAGGTTGACGTCTTGGGGGCCATTGCGTCTGTGGTGGATCCGGTGAAAGTTCGGACTCACGAAGATCCGCCCGATCGGTCCGAATCCAAGCCGGGTGTTGGAGTGGGCAAAGGCGACGATGCCCCCGTACACAGCCAGGACCGTGATCGAGAGCGCACCGTTCGCGAGGAGCACCAAACCAGGAAGGAGGGCCAAAAGATAGGAAACGTGGATCAGGGGATGGGTCCGAAAGACCGTGAGCACGTTCATGTCCTCTTGGGAATGGTGAAGCTCGTGGAACCGCCAGAGCATTCGGACACGGTGGTTCGCGAGATGGACGGCCCAGTTGCATCCGTCCATCGCCACGATGATGACGGCAATCGCGAACCAGCGAGGCAGCGTGTCCATGGGCGGCAGGACGATCCACGGGAGGAGCCGGCGAACGACCTCGGCGAACGAGAGCGTCAGCGACGTCACCAACGGCAGCACCAGTGTCGCGTGGACCGCCGTGATCAGCAGATCGTGGCGGTAGCCGCGAGCGAAGAACGGTCGTTGCTGGGCGGGCCATATCCGTTCGACGACGAGAATGACTCCGATCAACGTGACGGCCAGGGGGCCGATCACGGCGAGACGGAGGCTCGTCAAGGACCCGCCGAACGTTGCGCCACCCCAGCCGCTCGACAGGCCGATGCCCACGAGCACTGCAGCCAAGGCGGGAACGGAGAAGGCAGGGAGGTACACCCTCGTCGACAACGCGGCGCGCGATCGACGAGTCGGTCGATCAGCTCGCCCTATCCGTCGCGGAGCAACCGACTCCGCGGGTGTGACGAGAACGGTTGTCATGACCACGGTCCGACGTCGAACCTCGGCACTAGAAAGAGACTCCCCCTGATCCCGCGCTTGATGTTGGGGTGCCTCCGGAGCTCGAGGTTGAGGTCGGCTTCGCCGTCACGACGACTGACCACTTTCCCCACTTGTCGGTGATGTTCCCGTTCGCCTGACCCGGTGCGCTGTCCCCGATGAACCAGTACAGGCGCTTTCCGGCGTAGGTCACCTGGAGCGAGCCGCCGCTCACCTTCACCGTGCCGAGGCTGGCCGCCTTCACACCCGAGCCAGCGGTCGGCTTCTTCACTCCCTTCGGCAACAGGAGCTCGGGCCAGACCTTCAAGCACCTGGCGGTGCAGGCGACCTTGCTGGCCTTGAGCGTGTACACCGTCTTCCCGCTCACGAGGATCGTCCCGTACGTCGCATTCTGACTCGTCGAAACGACGGTGCTGGCCGCCGCAGCTGCTTCTGCCGTGGCGACGGAGGCGATGAGGCCGCCGGCCGCCAAGACAGCACCGACCAGCCGCACCAGCGGGACCTTGCCAGACGTTTGTGAGGTCTTGCTCGTCCGCTTCATCACGTTCATGTGCTCATCTCCTGCATTCGTCGTACGCCACGGGATGAGGCCGGCCGGTTCGTCACCGCCACCTCCTCACAGTACCGCCAGGTCGGCGGCGTGTCCGCGACCAGGGCCACGCTCCATCGGCGCTGGCAGGCAATACGGCCCGGCCAACGAAATGGATTGTTCGCCGGCGACGGGCCGCCAATCTCGCTGGACGCGAGGGGTTGTCGTTCCAACGACGGCTCCAAAGAGTAATCCCTTCGGCTGCTTTTGCCGTAAGTCTGCGCACCGGATCGAGACACGACTGGAGTGGAATATGCAAAGTGGCCGGATTCCAAGTCGCCGCCTCGGCGCCCTTCGGTTTGCGGGTGCCGTCCTGACCGCGGGTGGACTCTTGTCGTTACCGATCGTCATCGGCGGTGCCGGCGCCACTTCCACTCACAACGTGAAACACCTTGTGGTCTCCTCGACCCAGAACTCCACCTACGGCACCATCCTCGTGAGCGGGAAGACGGTGTACACGCTCGAAGCCAGCAAGGTCGCCTGCACGGCCAGGTGCCTGAAGGTGTGGCCCGAGCTCCTGTTGCCGAAGGGAGTGAAGAAGCCGACGGCGGGTGCCGGTGTGAGCGCGGCCAATCTCGGCACGGTGAGGCGGCGGGGTCATGCCCTCCAGGTGACCTACACCGGAAAGCCCCTCCACTGGTTCGTCGGCGACAGCGTACCGGGTCAGGCGAACGGGAACATCACCGACAAATGGGGAAAGTGGTCGGTTGTGGTGCTGGCGAAGGCAGCCGGATCCTCCCCGCTGACAGGTTCAACCGTACCCCCGAGCACCACGTCGCCCACTCCGAATACGCCCGCGACGCCGGCGCCAACCACGACACCGCAGTCGCCGTCGATCGCGCCACCAATGACGACGCCACCGACACCACCGCCGACGACGCCAGCGCCGACGACACCACCGCCGACGACGCCAGCGCCGACGACGCCAGCGCGCGACGACGCCACCCACAATGCCTCCGAGTGGGGGAGGGGTCAGCTTCTGAGGGTTGGAACAGCGAGGAGACGGGTGGCCTTCGGCCGGAATCTCCGGGTGTGAGTTCCGTCGTCGACGACGCGCTGACAGCCTCGGCACTCGCCGCTCCACTCACACATTCCGGTCACATCGCACCTAGCTCCGCCGGAACAGGGATGGCACAACGCGCTGCCCTTCATGATCCAGAACACGGAGAAGATTCGGATCCATTTCTCGTTCTGGCACTTCACGTGGTCGCTGTGGGTCCTCATCCTCGTGGCAGCACTCATCGGGGCGCCGGCCTGGTTCGGGGTCGGTGTAGTACGCCGTTATCGGCGCGGTCGGTAATCGCTGGCCCCCGCTTCCGCGGCGGCGGCAGATCACCCTCAAGGCCATCCGGGCCGCTTTGTCCAGAGGCCAGGGGCGGATCGTCACAGAACACCAATGAAACTCTGAGGTAGTTCTTAGGTGGCAAGAGCAGAATTACGACATGGAGCAGTTGGTCTTGGAGTCATGCCACAGCACCTGGGTGTTCGACATCGACCGCCATCGGTTCTGTCGGATCCTCAAGGGTAGTGAAGCACAGGAGCATCCGGTCGCGACGCAGTGGCGCAGGTACTACGGGCTGGAATGCAAAGAAGACACAGAAGCCTTCACCGTGCTGCTCAATGAAGCCGGAACGCGGCTCATTCAATCATGGCGTCACACCCACGATTGCCTCCAATGTGGGGGTCATGCGACAGGGGAGATCTCCCTGGAAGAGGTCAACGCTGTTCTCCGGCGATGAGGACGACACCGCTCGGTTCCCGTGGCGGAGTGCCGGATGATGAGGCAGTTCAGCCTGAGGTCTCCGCGGATCGGGCCCTGAGTGCTCGTGAAGTCGCACGGCGCCGCGTGCAGGTGAGCCGGGGAGAAGTGCGCCAGCGACCTGGTGCGCGAGGAGTGTGCGGGGCGTTCGGCTCGCTGACGAGTCGTCGACCCGCTGTTTGAGGTCGACGATCGTCGGCGTGCTGCACAATTGCCCTGAGCGGCGGGGAAGGTCGAAACGCCTGTTGTGGGAACGTTGAGGCAGTTCGGTCCCAACGGCTCTATGCGGCATCGGACGGGGGCGCGAGAGAATCGCCGTAGGGGTGGGGCCGAGCGATTTCGGGAGATCTGTGGTGGGAGATTCGGCCCCGCTCCGACCATCGATCACCATGGATACAGAGCGAACCCCAACAGAAGAAGAGCGCCGCTTCAAGGCGACGGCCGGACTGAACGCGTGGCCGCCGATCGCCGGCTCTCAGCGGCAACGTTCATCGACTCGACCGCGATGTTGAGAGCGGCGGACGAGTTGCAAACGGCCACGGAGAACGCCACGGTGTGGCTGCCGAAGGGCTACTGGCCGGATTCGAAGTTCTGGATGCGCGCTGCCCGCTTGCGGAACACAAGCACCGACGTGGCGCTGACATGGCTCTCATAAAAAAGAGGAGAACTCACAGATCAAGTACGCCGGCGCAACGTCTGGACCCTGCACCCGTCTACTCTGCGGAGATCGACCACGAGTTTCTCAGCCTCGTGGAGATCAGTGCGCAGCTCATGGACAAGCTCACCAATGCGTCGCTGGACGAGGACGAGGAGATGCAGTTGATGACCGACTGCTTCCAAGCCGGGGTCCGGTGGACCCGCCTCGAAGAAGGTGGGTATTTCGAATCCATGGCGAAGCCTTTCTCGGAGGCATTGGCAATGATCGTCCTTGGGCAGAACAGAAAAGACCCTGATCAGATCGCTGCGGGGTTGGAGCGAATGAAGGAAGCAGCCCCTTTCCTCAAGTGAGCAACAAATGCGTGGTCGTGACGGGCGGTAGAGCCTGGCCCAGGACGCCGAGCGCTTGCCCCTTCCCGTGCAACGCTGCCAGGATCACGATTGAGAGTCCACCCGTTACGCTTCGGATCGTGACAGCGGCCAAGGAATCAGCACGAACGGCTCCAATCGCCGGGCTGTCGCACGTGCAGCTTCTGGTGTCGAGTGTGGCGCTGAGTGCTCGCTGGTATGAGGACGTGCTCGGCGTCCTGCCCTACGTCGAAGATCTCGACGTCGGCTACGTCGCACTGAGGCAACCCGAGGCGAAGTTTGTGATCGTACTCACGAATAGCCCTGGCTCTGGTGAGAAGTCGTTCGAATCACCCGGCCATGGCCTGGACCACCTCGCCTTCGCGGTCCCGAATGGAGATTCGCTCCGCGCCTGGGCTGCGCACCTCTCAGATCTCGGCATCGAGCACAACGGCGTTGTGCAAGAGAACGGCCACCCTTCACTGCAGCTTCGCGATCCTGACGGGATCGCGATCGAGTTGGTGGCACCCTGAACTTTCCACCGACCCGGCGGTCAGGGCACGCTTTTGGCTCGCGCATTCAAAGGATGGCCTGCAGAACGAGCTCAGCGACATGAGGTACATCAACCGGTTCATCCGTGCGAACTTCAAGAACGGGCCAACCCCCTGCAACGGGCTGGGTCACTTGGTCGTTCCACAATTCCTCATCCGAGCGCTCAGCGTCGAAGTGACCGGCATGCCGCAAGGAGATGCGCTGTCGATAACGCTCCAAACCGATGGTTTGGTCACATCGACAAAACAGCTCGATCATCGTGCCGGGCAGGGTTCCGAGTTCTCTGGTCGATAATGATCGACTGAAATTCGCTTCGAGAACCGCGCCCTGGGGTGATGCAGAGGCAACAGCAAAGAGCACGGCCATGGCTGCTTTGCCCAGGTGACGCGATGCTTCGACGTCCTTCGGTGGCATGACCGACATGAGGGACTCTTTGATCGTGTCCTTCGAAAGGAGCGTCAGTCCCATCTCTTCGGCGAGCTTGACGGCAAGCGTCGTCTTGCCACTACCTGGAGGTCCGGAGACGGCGACAAAGAGTGCGGCGGTCGAGGACACGAACCTCGTCTTGCGTTCACCGAGCGTTGGCCACCACTCACTCATCGTTGTGCATGGATCAACTCGACGTCATGGCTCTCTACCCATTCGCCGGACGGCTCAACTTCTCGGATGGCGTGACGCAGTTCTCTCACGAACTCGGGGAACCGGTCCTTCAGGACTTGATCAGGCCGCCACGACGTCGATCGCAGCAGGCCAATGAGGTTGTCAACAGTCCACTGTTGCTGCGATGAGAAATAGCGGGTTGATGCGTGCCCAAAAGAGCTCGTGGAAAGCACCGCTTCGTGTCTTGGCGCGTCTTTCGGAATGGAAGGACGATCTTCGGGTTTCAGCCATCTCTCTTGGACACGAGTGATGGCATCCCCCACACCCTTTCCGTCGCGCCTGTCCATAAGAGGTGTGGGATTCCCAAGGAGTGCCAGGACTCCGCCCGGCCTCAAGAGACGATGGACTCGCTCAGCCACGACCTCACGGTCCATCCAGTGGAAGGCAGAGCCGATCGTGATGAGGTCGTAACTTCCCGGTTCGTCGTCAAACCTCTCGGCAGTGCTCCCGATCCAACTCACGTTGTGGGCGCCGCGCTCGCGACCTGCTCGTTCGGCCTGCTCGAGCATGCCCGGGTCAGGATCAACTCCGACGAGGGTCCGCGCCCGCCCGCTCAAAGCGAGAGCGACGATTCCGGGTCCGCAGCCGAGATCCAGCACGGACGATGTGGCACCGTTTAAGTTCGCGGTCCCGGAGATGTAGTCGTAGACGGTCCCTGGGTACCCAGGACGGTATAGGGCATAGAACGCGGCCGTTCCGGCAAATCGATTGACGAACTCCGCCACAGGGCAATCGTAACGAGGGAGCTGCCATCGTCCTGAATCCCAGTGTGTCCCCGGGGTGTTGTTGCAGCACCTGCGAGTGAGGTCAACCTCCTCAGGTCAAAGAGTTCGGTGCTTTGGCTCCGTGAGACGCGCTGGGACCAGGCCCGGAGCTCCCGAAACCTCGTTCAGGTGGCCGGTGCGAATGTGGCGGAGAAGACATTGCCTGGCCCTGGGATGACCAGGTTGAGCGCTGGCGTCGCCAGGCCACAGGTCTGGAGCGGTGGGATCGTATAGCTGCCGGAGAAGGCCGAGCTCCCCTTGAGCTTGATCGTACCGCTGAAGGTCACCGAAACCGGCTTCGAGGTGCCGCAGCTGTTCCCCACGAGATTGATGGGCAATCCGAGCGGCTTCACAGAGGTCACGAGGACGTTGAACGATGCGGTGGCAGTGACTGCGAACGTCTTGATGTCCACCGTTCCGGTCACGGGCTTCGTCGCGGAGAGCTCGAAGGTGGCGGTGGCAAGGCCAATGCCGGCCAGGTTCACGGTGGTCGACGCGGGCGGGAGACTCAAGTTCCCGGTGAGTGCGAAGGTCTTGAGATTGATCGAACCAATGAAGGAGCCTGGGGGCACCGTGACCGTCTGGTGGAGCTTCGCCAGTGTGGTTGTCGCGTTGACCGTGTAGTCGATGTGATACGTGGAGCTCGTCGTCGCAGCGCCCACTGAGGCCGACCCGAGGGTCGAACCCACGAGCATGCCACCAAGCACCACACCGCCAACGATCATTCGCCTTACCAGTCTCATTTGATCCTCTTCCGTTGCCCGCCACCTCTGACGTTCCCCAAGTTGCTGATCCGTAACGTGTGTTCCCCCGGGTCGCTGAGTTGAAACGTCCTGAGGCTGTCAACACAACGGCTTTGGCGGAGGCAGAGGACTCGGCCACCTCCTCGGGATCCTCAGCGCGGAGAGATCCGCCAAGTGGGGCACGATCGCTCGGGCCGTGGAGCCGCGACTGCGTTGACCCACGAGACCACCACAATCTGGTCTCGGCGTCAGCGCGTTAGGAGCATGCACCCGGCGATGGGTCCCCCGCCGGTCGACACCACGGCGACCTCGGGACCACCGGCCACCTGACGGGCTCCGGCCTCACCTCGCAACTGGACGCACGCCTCGTGCAGGACCCAGTAGCCGTGCATTCGACCAGCCGAGAGCTGGCCACCGTACGTGTTCAGCGGCAATTCTCCGTCGAGGGCGATGCGAACGGCACCCTCGACGTAGGAGCCCGACTCGCCTTCCGCGCAGAAGCCGAGTGCTTCTAGCCAGGCCATGGTCAAAAATGTGAAGCCGTCGTAGAGTTCCGCCACGTCGACATCGCCGGGCCGCAGATCCGTGGCGTTCCACAACTCCGCCGCGGCGTCCGCCGACGCCATCTTGGGGTAGTCAGGCCGCTGGTCCCACCCTCCAAGACCGTCCGAACCGCCGACTGCCTCGACGCGGACTGCCTGTTCGCAATCCGACGCATGGTCCGACCTCGAGACGACGACCGCGATCGAACCGTCGATCGGCACGTCGCAGTCGTAGAGCCCGAACGGCTCCGAGATCATGCGCGCCGAGAGGTAGTCGTCGAGCGTCAAGGGTTCGCGATACGCCGCGTTCGAGTTGAGAGCGGCATTACGGCGGCTGTTCACCGCAATCCATCCCACTTGGTCCCGAGTGGTCCCGTAGAGATACATGTGGCGCCGCAAGTGCATGGCGAGCCAGTTGGCGGCCGAATAGGCGTGCATCGTCAAGATCCGCCCGATGTCGCGCATGGCCGACGACGCCTCCATTCTCGGGTCCCCGCTCCCGCCGCTGGCCTCGCCCCCCATCATGTTCACCGTCCGGTAGACGAGGACGTGGCGGGCCATCCCCGTACCCACCGCCTCCACGGCCTCGACCACTGGGTGGAGGAGGCCGTAGCGACCCATCCCTCCGCTCGTCCACGAGGGAGTGACGCCGAGCCTGGCGGCGGCGTCGACGATGAGGGTGTCGCCCATGGTCGACATACCGTCGATGTCTTCCGTCCGAAGGCCGGCGTCGGCGATCGCCCGCTGGGCCGCCTCGACGGTCAGTTCGGCGTGTGGGACCCCGAGCCGTCGCCCTATCCGGGACGCTCCGATCCCCGAAACGATCGCGGCGCGGACCACGGACGTGTCGGGCATGACCGCGCATCCTACTGTTGGGCGATGTCCTCAGCCCCGTCCCGTCTCGTTCCCTTCCTCGACGACGACAATCGCGAGTTCTGGACCAGCGGTGAGTCCGGTTCGCTGCGGCTCCCGTTCTGCGCGTCGTGCGAGCGCTGGCTGTTTCCGCCGGTCCGCCACTGCCCCGCATGCGGCGGCGAGGCCACGTACCGAACGCTCAGTGGCAGAGGGCGCGTGTTCACCTACACGGTGAACCATCATCCCTTCAATCCCGAAGTCGCCGTGCCCTATGTCATCGCTATCGTCGAACTGGTCGAGCAGGAAGGCCTGCGATTCACCACGAACGTCGTCCATTGCCCGCCCGAGGCGGTCACCATCGGCTTGCCCGTGCGCGTGCTCTTCGAACCCCAGGGCGAGGTCTTCGTACCGGTCTTCGAGCCAGATCCCAACGCCTGACCCGGGACGCCCCCCTCGCGCTGGACCCGTCGCTGGTCCGGGAACACTCAGGCCGCGGCGGCCTCCAGGATGTGCACACCACAGGCGGACCCGAGGCCCATGACGTGAGCCAAGCCGACCTTGGCTCCGGGAATCTGGCGGGCACCGGCCTCACCTCGAAGGTGATGGCAGAGCTCCCAAATGTTGGCCAGACCAGTTGCTGCAACGGGATGCCCCTTGCTCTCCAGCCCGCCCGACACGTTGACCGGCATGTGTCCGTCGCGCCACGTGGCGCCGCTGTTGAAGAGGTCGACGGCGCCTCCCTGCTCGCACAGCTGCAGATTGTCGTAGTGCACCAGTTCCGCAGTGGCGAAACAGTCGTGAAGCTCGACCAGGTCGAGATCATCGGGTCCAATACCCGCAGCCTCATAGGCCCGACTGGCGGCGTTGCGCGTCAGCGTGTGGATGTCGGGCAGCGATTGTCCCGTCTCCACCCACGGATCGCTGGTGAGCACAGAAGCCGCGACTCTGACGGCCCGTCGCTGCTGCGAGAGCGACAGGGTCTTGAGTTTCGAGTCCGAGACCACGACGGCGGCAGCCGCTCCGTCGCAGTTGGCGGAACACATCGGCCGGGTGTTCGGGTAGGCGATCATGACGTCCCCCATGATCTCCTCCAACGCCATCTTCTTGGAGTAGGCCGCCAGCGGATTGAGGGTGGAGTGTGCGTGGTTCTTCTCGCTGATCCGGGCGAACAATTCGAAGCTCGTTCCGCCGTACTTGTACCCGTACTCCATTCCGATCTGGGCGAACACGCCGGGCATGGTCTCGGTTCCCACGCGACCATCGAGCGGGGCGATCGCCCCGAACCGTCCCTCCGGCCTCCACGTGGTGACGTCATCGTGACGGTCACCACCGGCAAGCAGGCCAGCGCCGGCCAGCTTCTCGACTCCGACCGCGAGGCCGAAGTCGGCCTCACCCGCCTTGACCGCCATGATCACCTGGCGGAGTGCCGTCGCCCCCGTCGCGCACGCGTTGGACACGTTGAACACCGGAATGCCGAATTGACCGATTTGCTGAAGGAGATGCTGACCGATCGTGCGCCCGAGGAGGTTGCCGTAGGCGAGGATCTCCACCTGCCTCATGGTGACCTCGCCGTCGGCCAGCGCGGCCGTGGAGGCGTCGGCGGCAAGATCGACGACGTCCTTGTCGGGGTGCTTGCCGAACCTCGTCATGTTGATCCCCAGGATCCAGACGTCCTCGCTCATCGTCCGTTCCTCGTCGATCGCTACTGCATGGACTCGGGGATGAGCCCCGATATGTCGATGCTCCCGGTCATGACGGCACCCATGGTTCCGCCGTCGGTGACGAAATTCTCCCCGGTGACATAACTGGCCAACGGGGAGTTCAGGAAGATCAGCGGCCAGGCCTGTTCGTCGGGCGTCGAGCGCCTTCCGAGGGGGACCGGGAAGTTCTCCATGAAGTCTTTACCCACGTACTGCTCGAAGTCAGGCATCATGGGGGTGTCGGTCGGGCCGGGGCTGATGCAATTGACTCGGATCCCCCGCTCCGCCAGGGCGTAGGACGCCCACAACGTCCAAATGATGATCGCCTCTTTGGACGGGGCGTACCCGCCCGCGATCTCGTCGGGGTGGGTCTCGCACCACTCCTTGGCGGCTTCGAACCCCGGCAACGTGACGAGCGGCATCCATTTTCCGATGTTCGCCAGGTAACCGGACCCGGCCGTGGACGAGATGCTGGCGATGGCGGCGCCCGGCTCCATGCGGGCCGACACGAGCTCGGCCAGATGGCGCATGCCGACGAGGTTGACCAGCATCACGTCCAGGTCAGGAAACTTGGATCCGGCCAGCCCCGCGCAGTTGAACAGCGCGTGAATGGTCCCCCCGATCTTCTCGACCGCGTCTGCGGTGGCGTCGGGATCGCGCAGGTCGACGGCCTGATAGCTCGATACCTCCAGGGGTGGTTCCTTGAGGTCGAGGACGTGCACTTCGGCGCCCAAGTCGCGCAGGTGGCGCACCGCCGCGGCGCCCATCCCCGCTCCGCCGCCGCCGCTCACGACCACGCGACGGCCTTCGTAGCCCCAGCCTGTTGTCATCGGAGACCCTCCTTTTCGTACGGTGCTCGTTCCTGCTACTCCATGAAGACCGCGTCGGGGCTTCGCTGCCCCGAATGGCGTGTCGATGCTCGCGCAGACGCTCACCGCGGCAAACCGAGACCGTGCTCGGCGACGATGTTTCGGTTTATGTCTCCGGTGCCCCCGGCGATCGAATAGGAGGGCGACATCAGCAGTGCCTTGGTCCAGGGCCCATCGACCAGGGCATCCGGACCAAGGATGCTGACCGCCAGGTCGGCCAGATGCTGGCCGGCCTGGGCCCAGGCCAGCTTGGCCAGCCCTCCCATGGTCGCCGAGGGCGGCGTGCCCTGCCCGACCTTCGCCAGTTCTCGCGACGTCGCATAACGAAGGCACGCAATGTCGGCATAGACGCGGGCAAGGCCGTCCCGGTGCACTGCGTCGAGAATCGGACCTCGTTGGCGCGCCGTCCGGACCAAGCTTTCGAAGCGCTCGGCGAGGTCGAGATGGAGTCGGGCCACGCCGGCGCGCTCATGACTGAGTGTCGTCATGGCCACCCGCCACCCTCCGTTGAGGGGACCGAGCAGGCCCGATCGGGGAACGACCACGTCGTCGAAGAAGAGCTCGGAGAAGGTGAAGTCACCCGACATGGTGCGCAACGGGCGGACAGTGATGCCGGGCGACCGCATCTCGACGAGGAGGCAGCTGATGCCCTGGTGCTTCGGGGCGTCGGGGTCGGTACGCACGTAGAGCTGGCACCAATCCGCGTACGGACCAAGGCTGTTCCACGTCTTCTGCCCGCGCACCACGAAGAGGTCGCCCTCGGGGCGGGCTGTGGTCCGCAGCGAGGCCAGGTCGGATCCGGCGTCGGGCTCGGACATGCCCTGGCACCAGATCTCGTCGCCTCGGAGCATAGGACGCAGAAAGCGTTCCTTTTGCTGCTCCGTGCCCAACGACATGATGGCGGGAGCGATGTTGGCGACGCCGATCGTGTTCACCGGCCCGGGGGCTCCGGCTCGGGTCATCTCCTCGTGGTAGGCGAGCTGCTGCTCGACCGTGGCGTCGCGACCGCCGAAGCGAGCAGGCCATGAGACGGCTGCCCATCCGGCGTCGGCCAACCGTGCGTTCCAGGCCCGCAGCAGGCCGACGTCGCCCCCTCCCTCCGAGCTGGCCCGCTGCGCCTCGACCACCTCGGACGTGAGGTTGGCCGACAACCAGTCCACCAGACTCTCTCTGAATGCGGCCAGCGCCGGGTCTTCGTTCATGGCTTTGTGGTCTTGTGTCGCTCGGTCACGTGCTCTGCGCCACTTCGCCGAGATACCGGTCGATGACCTCCTGGTGCGCCTCCGCCGCCGGGCCCGACCAGCCGACGCGACCACGGGTGAGAATGACGCAGCGGTCGGCGAGGGCCAGAGCGCGATGAACGAACTGTTCGATGAGCACGACGGTGACCCCCGTTTTCGCGCGCCTCCTCGAGGCCCTCGAACACGGTCTCTGTGACCAGCGGAGCCAGGCCCAGTGACATCTCGTCGGCGATGATCAGCTTGGGCGTGACCGCCAGGGCGCGGGCCAACGCCAGCATCTGCTGTTCACCGCCCGAGAGGGTTCCCGCCGCCTGCCGGTGACGTTCGCCGAGCACCGGGAAGCGTTCGATCGACCGGTCGATGGCCGAAGTCGATCGCTCACCGCGCGTGAGCTGCTTGACGGCCATGCGGAGGTTCTCGAGCACCGTCAGACCGGGGAATATCCCTCGACCCTCGGGTAGGTGGGTGAGACCTTCGGCACTCAGCTTGTGGGCAGCGCGTCTTGGTGACGTCGATCCCGTTGAACCGGACCCGACCAGCGGATGGCGGCACCAACCCCGAGACGGTGCGGGCCAGCGTGCTCTTGCCGGCGCCATTGGCTCCCAGCACGGCGACCAATGAGCCCGCTTCGACCTCCAAGCGAGACGCCGAAGAGCGCCTGCGACGTCCCGTAACTCACGTCGAGGTCCTCGACCACCAGCATGGCTCCTCATCGGAGCCGGCCCTCACTGCCCATTGCTCCGGTTGCGGCGCTCTCCTCCTGCCGTGGCGTCCTCGTCGCCCAGATAGGCGTCTCGGACGACCGGATCGGCCCGGACCTCCTCGGGAGTTCCGTGCGCGATGAGTTCTCCGAAGTTGAGCACGAAGATCCTGCTGGATAGCGCCAGGACCGAGGCCACGTCATGTTCGACCATGAGCAGAGACAGGCCTTCGCTGCTGTTCGACGACGCACCGTTCGAACGCGGCGGTCAGCTTCTCGGTGGCACGCACGTCGAGCCCCGACAGCGGCTCGTCGAGCAGCACCACGCGGGGATCTGTCGCCAGCGCACGGCCCACCTCCACCAGTCGAGCCAGGCCGAGAGGGAGGACCGACACCTGCGTCTTGACGAGACTGGTGAGACCGAGCAGTTCCAAGAGCGAGTCCACCCGTTCGTTCTCGAGCTTCGTTGGCGGGAACATGGCCCGCAGGCTGCAGGAGATCGCTCCAGCACCGACGACGCTCGTAGTGGGCCCGGTGCGCGAGGACGAGGTGATCGCGGACCGTCATGCCCATGAACAACTCGGGATGCTGGAAGGTGCGCGCCAGTCCGAGGCGCGCCCGTGCCGGGGTGTTCAGGGCGGTGACGTTTTGGCCGGCGATGAAGACACGGCCTGCCGCGGGGCGAACGCAGGCCCGAAATGACGGCGAAGAGGGTGGACTTGCCGGCCCCGTTCGGCCCCACCAGCCCGACGATGCTGCCGGCCGGCACGTCGATGGAGACGTGGACAACGCGGTGAGCCCACCGAAACGTACGGTGACGTCGGTGGCGGCCAATACCGACCCCGGGGCGGACCGTGGCCGACGTGTCGGGCTCGCCGTGCTCAGACAAGGTCGCCCCCGACGACGACCGGCTCCTGGGCCACCAGAATCGGGTCGGGTTTGCGACACGCCACGAACCTTGTCCCAGAACCAGAGGACCTGTCGGGCGTTCTCGGTCATGGCACCGTTGGGGAACTTGGCGACCTGCACGGCACCGAGACCGAAGAGAATGGGCGTGACCTCCGCATAGGCGGGCGGCAGGTAAGCGACGGCTACACCGGCGAGGACGGTGTACGACACCCCGGCCAGTAGCGCGGCGATGTTGGAACGGATACCCAGGGTCACCAGAATGGCCAGCCAGACGAGGCCGAGCAGCGACGAATAGTTCGTCGGCAGTGCAGATCCCAGGGACAGCGCGTACATAGCGCCACCAATGCCGGCGACGCATGCGGCGATGCCCGAAACCAGGACCTTCATCTGCAGCACGCTGATCCCGATGGTTCGGGCACCGACGGGGCTCCACCGGACGGCATTCAGACGCCAGCCCCGGTCGTCGACTTCTGCAGGTTCGAGATGACCAATGATGCGAGTGCGAAGACCCCAAGCGCGAGGTATGTGAAGGCGCGCGGGCTCGACGCGAAGGACGGCAGGTCGACGTTCACACCGATGGAGTTGTTGGAGAAGATCTGCTGGGTGAACACCAGATCGTCGAACAGCAGACCGATCGTCAGCGTGACCAGCGCCACGTACAGATTGCCCAGGCGGATCGTCACGAGGCCGATGATTACTCCGAACGGCGCCGCCACGATCCCCCCCGCCACCACCGACGCCATGACCGGCCATCCGTGGTGGACCGCCAGCTGGGCCGCCGCCACGGCGCCGATCCCGGCGAACGTGGCCTGGCACAGCCAGATCATGCCGCCCTCGCCCGTGACCAAGGTGATGGAGAGCAGGATGATGGCGAAGCACACCCCTTGTCCGATGAGGCCGACCCAGAACCCGCTGAGCACCAGGGGAAGGATGCACAGGATCACAAAGGCCAGCAGTGGAAGTTGCCAGCCGAAGGCAGAGGCGTAGCGCTCGCGGTTGGAGCCGGTCGGCGCATCGCCCTGGGGCATGATGGCCCGATCGAGCGGTCCGCCGACCCCTTCTGATTCTTCCGAGCTCGTTCCCCGGAACATGAAGTAGACGAGGACGACGGCGGTCACGATGAACGGGATGGCCGGTATCACGTCGGCACTCAACGAGGAGGAATTGGAGAAGAAGTACTGCACCAACGTCCCCAGGATCCCCATCAGAAGCCCCACTGCGACCGCCACCGGCAGGCTGCGCAGCCGGGCCGCGATGACCGCCGCGAAGGCCGCCGCCATCACCAACGTAAAGTCGCCAGGATCCAGACCGACAACCGGGGCGGCGAGGACCCCGACTAGGCCGGCCAGGGCGACGCTGACGGCCCAGACCCCCATGGAGATCCGATCGGGACTGGTTGCGGACAGCGAGGTCATCGCCGGCGAGTCGACCATGGCCCGTACCCTCAGACCGATGTCGGTCCAGCGGAGGATCACCACCCCGATCACGACGATGAGGACGACGCAGATGTAGGTGATGACCTGCTCCATCGTGACGGCGACGCCGAGAAAGTCGAAGACCCGAACCGGCTCTGGTGCAAGGCCGGGGGCGGACAGGATCGCCTGGTTCCCGAAGATCAGCGTCGCGGCCGGCGGAATGGCGACCGAGACGCCGATGGTGGCGACCACCTTGATCAACGGGCGGGCCAGTCTCAGGCGGCGGAAAAGGAAGAAGTACAGCCCAACACCGAGAGCCGGCCCGGCGATAACGATCGACACCAGGGCAGCCGGCACAATGGCCCAGTGCTCCTGGGTGTTGAGGTAATAGTAGAAACGCGCGAGCGCATAGGCGATCGCGGCGAACGCGAAATTCAAGATGCCGGTCGACTGATAGGTCACCACGAGCCCGGACGCGGCGATGGCGTAGATCCCCCCATAGACCAGGCCAGCGATCACATACTGCAGCAACGCATCCCCCGATCCGGTCTACCAGCGCTCTTGTGCCGGTCGCCAGAGCCGGTTTTCAGCTCGAGATCCGAGTTTGGGCGTCTGCCCAGATAACGTGCCAGATGGTACCGTAGACCAGGGTGTTGTTCCACCAATCCCGCTGCGCCGATGGCGACCTCGTCGTTCCGGAACCGACCCCGTGTGGTGCGGGCGGGCGTGGCGCAGAGCCAATCGGAAGAGAACACGATGGAGCTTGACCTCAGCAGCGATCAGGAGCTCCTCCGAGAGACGGCGGCGCGCTTCATCGACGCGACGTGCCCGCTCTCGGTGGTGCGCCAGCTGATTGGGAGCGATGCGGGCGTCCCCACAGAGTACCTCCGCGACGCCGGTCAGCTCGGGTGGTTCGCCATGCTCGTGCCGGAGGAGTACGGCGGCGGCAGCGTCTCGGGAGAGGGCGTGCACGACCTGGCGATCGTCGCCGAGGAACGGGGCCGGGCACTACAGCCCGGTCCGTTCGTCCCCATGAACGTGGTGGCAGCTGCGTTGGCCGCCACGGGATCTCCGGAGCAGCGGGCTCGTTTCCTTCCGGGCATCTGCCAAGGAACCACGGTCGCGACCTGGGTGTTCGGTGATGTCGTGACGAGTTCTTCGTCCGGGATGATCACCGCGGCCCCCCAGCGCGATGACTTCGCACTCTCGGGGTGGGCGGGCGCTGTTCCCGCCGCCGCCCAGGCGCATTGGTACCTGGTCTCGGCGAGCGGCCCGCCGGGGCCGTCGCAATTCCTGGTCGACCCGGCGACACCGGGCATCACCGTTGCGCCGCTCGAAGCGCTCGACATCACGCAGCGATTCGCCTCGGTGTCCTTCGACGGGGCGATCGTTCCGGCAACGTCCCTGGTCGGCCCTGTGGGGCAGGCCGCGCCGGCCCTCGAAAGCCAACTGCAACTTGCCTGCGTGCTCTGCGTGGCCGAGACCGTGGGCGCCATGGACGCTCTCTTCGATCTGACACGTCGGTACGCCATCGACCGCACCGCGTTCGGCCGGCCCATTGGCTCGTTTCAGGCGGTGAAGCACCAACTGGCCGACATGAGCCTCTCTCTGGAATCCAGCAAGGCCGTCGCCACGGCCGCCGTCGGAGCGGTGCAGCAGGATCAGGCCGACGCGGGCGAGATCGTCAGCATGGCGATGTCCTGGGTCGCCGACGCGGGGATCGACATCGTGCAGGGTTGTGCGCAGGTCTTCGCCGGCATCGGCTTCACCTGGGAACACGACCTCCATCTCTTCCTGCGGCGCATCACCATGAACGGTCTGGTGTTCGGACAATCCGACTGGCACCGCGAGCGGCTGTGCCAACTGAACGGTCTGTAGGGCGATGACGACGGACGAACGCCACGAGCCCAGGTCAGCCGAGGATCACGCGCTTCGTGAGTACCGCCGCGCCGCCAGGGTCTGGCTGGCCGAGAACATGCCGCGGCGGGATGGCCCGCCAGAGGACCACGAAGTCGAGCACTACACCCCCGAGGTGATGGCAACGAACCGGGCGCTGCAGCGGCGTCTCTTCGAGGGCGGGTACGCCGGCATCACCTGGCCGCGGGAATACGGCGGCCAGGGCCTGGGCAGCGCCTACGAGTGGGCGTTCCTCGAGGAGGCCGCCGACTTCGTCCTCCCGGATTTCGGCGCGCTCACCATCACGACCTTCTACGTCTGCGTCCCGACGATGCTGGCCTACGCTGCACCGGAGTTTCTCAGCCGGTTCGTGCCCAAGGTCCTGGCCGGGGAGCAACTCGTCTGCCAGTTCTTCTCGGAACCCTCCTCGGGGTCCGACCTCGCCGGAGCCCGCACTCGAGCCACCCGGGACGGGGAGCGCTGGATCATCGACGGCCAAAAGATCTGGAGCACCTTCGCACACTTGGCTGATTCGGGCATGTGCCTCGCCCGCACGAACTGGGACGTGCCCAAACATCAGGGCCTCACGTGGTTCCTGGTGCCGTGCGACGCCCCGGGCGTCACGATCCGGCCCATCAAACAGGTCAACGAGGTGGCGGAGTTCTGCGAGGACTTCTTCGACAACGTGGTCGTCCCCGATGCCGACCGCCTGTGCGCGGTCAACGAGGGCTGGGCACTCACGCGGACCATGTTCGTGTTCGAGCGAGGCGCCGGGCGTCCCGGGGACGGCACGGCGTTCGAGGGTCCCGGTCCGTTGGCTCCCGACTTGGTGGAGCTGGCCAGGAGGGCGGGTCGGCTCAATGACCCTGTCGTCCGACAAAAGCTCGCCCGCGCCCACACTTACGACTACGTGGCGAGCGCGTTGGGCGCCCGCATCGCCGAGATGGACCGGCTCGGTCGCCTGGACCCCGGCGTGGCCTCCTACGTCAAATTGTTCCGGGGGACCTACAGCCCGTTGCGCGCCCGTCTGGCGGTCGAGATCGGAGGTGCCGGTGCCATGACCTGGGATCCTGGCGATCCAGCCGGCGCCGAGGCGGCGCTTGCGTACCTACGAGGTCGGGGGGCGTCCATCGCCGGCGGCACCAACGAGACCCAGCGGAACGTGATCGGTGAGCGCGCGCTGGGGCTCCCCCGGGAGCCGAGCTTCGACACGCGCAAGCCGTTCAACGAGGTGCTGCGCGACGCCCAGAACTGGACGGGCGAGGTCTGAGGTCATCGGTCACCTTCGCGAGCAGACCTTTTCCGACGCTCATGCCTTTGGGATATTGCCCCAGAGGTCTGCGTTGGGCGCCGCGGCCGCGACGAGCTCGGTGACCGCCGGGCCGAGGAGGGCGGCGTCCCACCGTTGGTGCGCGTCCATCGAAGGGCCGCCGCGCCAGCCCTCGAGCACTCTGATCTCACCCCCGCGCACGGTGAACACCCGCCCTGTGATGTGCGACGACTCAGGACTGGCGAGCCAAGCGACCAGGGGCGCGATGTTCTCAGGGTCGGAGATCTCGAACGTACCTGGCTCGATTGGCCGGTAGGAGTCGGGTCTAGCTTGTTCGGTCATGCGCGTGTGAGCGCCAGGGTTGATCGCATTCACGGTGACCCCGTAGCGCCCGAGTTCAGCGGCTCCAATGAGTGTGAGGGCCGCGATGCCGGCCTTCGCAGCTCCGTAGTTGGCCTGCCCGGGGTTGCCGAAGAGTCCCGAAGCGGAGGTCGTGTTGATGATCCGCGCGTCGTTGGTTTCGCCGGCCTTGGCCCGGCTGCGCCAGTACTCGACCGATTGCCGCATGATGGCGAACGTACCCCGAAGGTGGACCCGGATGACCGCGTCCCACTCTTCGATCGACATGTTGACCATCATCCGGTCACGCAGGATGCCTGCGTTGTTCACCACGATGTCGAGGGAACCGAACGAGCGGATGGCTCTCTGCACGAGTCGCCTGGCGCCGTCCCAGTTGGATACGTCCTCATGGTTGGCCACCGCGACACCTCCGGCAGCGTTGATTTCTTCGACGACGGCGTCGGCGGGTGCCGCCGAGCGACCGAGGCCGTCGACCTCCACCCCAAGGTCGTTGACAACGACCTTGGCCCCTTGGCGTGCCAGCTCCAACGCGTGACCGCGGCCGATGCCGCGACCAGCACCGGTCACGATCGCGACTCGACCCTCATCGATCCCGGGCATGATGCGTCCTCCTCTTCAGCCTGCTCCTTGGCGCGACCGCGGCTCCAACGCCGCCTCCTCGGGCGCCCACACAGCGGCACTCGCCCGAAGGCCGGCCACGTCCGACTCGTTGCAACCCAACCACTCCCGCAGCACGTCAACGGTGTGGGCACCGAGCCTGGGTCCGCTCGGTCTTACCTCGCCGGGTGTGCCGTGCAACGCGCCGGGAGAATCCGGATACTCGATCCGGCCGAGATCGGGGTGCCACACGTCGACGTAGGCCCCGCGGCTGCGGTGTTGCGCGTCCCGCCACAGGTCCTCGTTGTCCTCCACGGGGCCCGCGGCGACGCCGAGCCGTTGCAGCCGGAAGGCCGCCTGGAATGGAGTGACCGTGCTGGCCCAGCTCGCCACGGCGTCGCGCAGGGACGCCCTGGCCTCACGGGTCGCTCCCTGGGCACCAAGGGTCAGGTCGGGTCGCTCGAGAAATTCGCACATGATCGCCCAGTCCCTCGCGTCCTCGAGTTCGATTGCCACCCATGAGTCCGCACCACGGCAGCGGACGACGCCGGAGAAGCATGACCCCGGGACCTCGTTGGACACCTCGCTCCATTCCCGCCTGTTGGCCAGGAAGTCGAGGTACAAGGTGGGCAGGATGGCGGCACCTGCCTCCGTCTGTGCCATGTCGATGAAGACGCCCGGCGCACCCCCGTCGATCTCGGCCAGCCCGGCGACGACGGCACAGGCGCCGTGAATTCCCGCCACGAAGTCGAAGTGGATGCCGTCTGGGGCCCAGGCGCGGGCGTGGCCAAGGAAGCTGTTGATGTTGGATGCGTATGCCCGGTAGGCCGCCTGAGGTCCCGACCGGCCGTAGCCCGATATCGACAGCATCACGAGGTTGGTGTTGCGCATGTGCAACTCGGGGTACGAGCAGCCCCACGACTCCATTGTGCCGAGGCCCAGGTTCTCGATCACCACGTGCGCCCGCTCCGCGAGTTCCCGAAACGTGTGGCGGCCGCGCTCGTTGCCCATGTTGATGCACGCACTGCGGACGCCGCGGGTCATGCCGGCGAACAGGGCCGTCGTTCGCATGCCCGAAGGCTCGAACACCTGCGGCTGTCCTGGGTTGTCGTAGGCCCGAAGAGCCTCCGGGCGGTCGCGTGACTCGATCTTCACGACATCGGCGCCCAGGTCGGCCAGCATGAGTGTGCAGATGTTGCCCGCGACGAACGAGCCGAAGGAGAGGACGCGGACGCCTGCAAGCGGCGTCTTTCGGCGCGGGTCAGACGAGGCCATCGGTCCGCCATTGCTGTAGGACCGCGCGACGAGTACCCCAGCTCGTGCACGTAGACCTCCTCGTTGGACTCTCCCAACCGCGGGGCTGACCGGTGGTACGCGATCAGGGGAGGGTCGGAAAGAAATGGGGGGCCGGGGATGCGCACTGACCCGGTGCCGGCCCGGGTCGACTCAATGAAGAAGTGCCGCGCCTCCGGCTGGCGATCCTGTGTGAACTGGGCCGGCGTCTGCGTCAGTGCGCAGGGCAGGCCTGCGGTCTGCCCTGCCTCGACGAATCTCTGGTGCGCTCCAGTTCGACAGCTGATCCGCGATGATGCCATTCAACAAGTCGAAGAGCTGAACCCGCATGACCCGGTCGCGATAGATCGGGTCGGACAGCACGTCCGGTCGGCCCAGCAGGTCGACGAAGACATCCCAGTGGTGGGCCGAGTGGGCGCCGATGTCCACCATGCCGTCGCGGCATTGCCAGATCCCACCGGGAGGTGGCCCGAAATTGGTCGCCCGGGTCTTGATCTGCCCCGCCTGACCGTACTGCTCCGTCCCTAACTTGTTGAACAGGCCGACCTCATGGATGGAGACGTCGAGCACCTGCGGCCGGAGGTCCCGTGAACCCCGCAGTGTCGCCTGGACCAGGAAAGCGGCCCAGATTCCCGCTTCGTCGTAGAACTCTTGCCCGGGCATGCAAAGCGGTGGCCCTTCCGGGGCACCAACGGCGTACATGTACCCACTCATGGCGAACGATGTGAAGGGTGTTGCCCGCCAGTCGCGGTATGGACCTGTCAGCCCGAAGGGCGTGATGAAGCAGGTGAGTGCGGGGCCCGTCACCCAGGACAGCGAGGGCGGATCTTCGACGAGCCCGGCCACCTGTTCGGGTTCGCCCTTCGGCGAGGCCAGCACCACGTCCGACCGGGCCGACAGGCTCTTCAGCACGTCCCGTGACTCGCCGCGCCCCCAGTCGAGGGTGATGCCGCGCTTGTTGTGGTGGTAGTAGGCGAAGAGCAGGCTCGCTTCGGGTCCCGACGCCCCGTCACGGAACGGTGGCAGCGATCGCATCCGGTCGCCGGTCGGCAACTCGACCTTGAGGACGTCGGCCCCGAGATCGGCCAGGATCTTGCCGCAGTAGGCCCCGGTCCGCCCGCTCACCTCGAGCACCCGCACCCCGGTCAACGGCTGCGTTGCCATCGGCAGTCCCCGACCGGTGACGATCCGTCCAGAGGAGCGAATCGGTACAGCGCGCATCCCTCGCCGGTGTCGAAGAACACGACCCTCACCCGCTGGCCGATCGAGACCTCGTCGGGTTCACAGCCCACGATGTTGGTCAGCACACGCGGCCCCTCCGTGAGCTCCACATAGGCGACCACGAACGGCATGGCCTCGCGGAACGCGCCCGATCCGCGATAGACGACGCTGTAGCTGTAGATGGTGCCGTGCCCCGACGCCTCGGTCCACGTGACCGCGGAGCCCACCACAGCCTGGGCAGTAGGTCTTCGGGTACCAGATCACCGTGCCGCACTCGTCGCAGCGCGCCAGCAGCAGGAGACCGGCGGCCGTCCCCTCCCAGAACGGATCAGTCTCTGGCGTGCGTTCCGGAGCCGGGACCGGCAAGTGCGACGCCATCACGCGTCCGGCTGACCGAGGATCAGCGTCGCGCTCGCCATTCGCGTGGCGATGGAACCCCCGGTCCCGTGGGCCAACGCGATATCGCAGTCGGGAACCTGGACGGCCGGATGAGCCTCGCCTCGAAGTTGACGGACCGCCTCGATGATCTTTGTCATCCCGCCTCGGTTGGAGGGATGGTTGTTGCACAGTCCGCCTCCATCGGTGTTGAACGGGAGCCGGCCGTGTGGCGCGACCAGCGCTCCGTCGAGGACGAAGCGGCCCCCCTCGCCTTTTGCACAAAAGCCGAGGTCCTCCAGAGTCTCGACGACGGTGATGGTGAAGGAGTCGTATATGGAGGCGTAGTCGATATCAGACGGCGCGAGACCCGCCTGGGCGAACGCCTGCGGCCCGGTGATCGCAGCCCCGGTATAGGTCAGGTCGACTCGGCCATTGCCGGTGTGTTTCACCGCCTCCGCCTGGCCCAGGACCCTGACGCTCCGGCGTTGAAGGTCCCGAGCGACGTCGGGGCTCACGACGACGACGGCGCCGCCACCGTCGGTCACGACGCAACAGTCGAGCCGGTGCAAGGGCGAGCTGATGAGAGGGGAGTCGAGGACCTCGTCCACCGTGACGGGGTCCCGCAGCAGATGCACGGGGGTTGTGCTGCGCGTGGAGAGAAGCCGCGACCTTCACCTCGGCCAGCTGGGCACTGGTCGTGCCGAACTCGAACATGTGGCGCTGGGCGGCCAGGGCGTAGGCGGTGACGGCGGACATGCCCCAGGTGGATTCGAAAGCCGCCTCCGGTGAGCCCGATGAGCGTGCCGTTGGCGCCTCCCCGCGACTGCGTGCGAGGCCAGCCATGGTCACGAGGGCCACCTCGCACCGTCCGGCCGCGATGGCGGTCGCTGCGTGGCCGACGTGCACCAGGTACGAGGAGCCACCCGTCTCCGTCGAGTCGACGACTCGTGGGTGGAGGTTCAGGTACTCGGCCATGGAGACGGGTCCGAAGCCGGCCGTCGAGTCGCAGAAGTAGGCGTCGACGTCCGAGAAGTCCAACCCCGCATCGAGCAGCGCGCCGAACGCGACCTCGGCGTGGATCTGGGGGATACTACGGTCCGGTATCTCCCGCCGCGGATGTTCGTAGGCACCGGCGATCAGCGCGCGCGAGTCGATGGTCACTGCAGCTCCTCACCTGCAAGGTATCCCACTGTATCGTCGGGGTGGTCCGGAGATCGCCGGCACGTGGCGACGCGGTCAGCCCGCTCGGAGGACTTCACCTGCTTCTTTGCGTACGACCGGCAGGACCTCGCTGGCGAACAAGCGCAGACTGCTCTCCGTCTCCTGCACCGACATTCCGGCGATGGAGTGCAGCATGACGATGTGGTCCGTACCGGTGACCTCCGCATACATTCGGATCTTCTCGATGCATTGTTCGGGGTCCCGAAGATCCCGCTCCGGAGGTAGTCCTCTCGGGGCGAATCGCCGCGAGGGTCGCCCCCGCCGCCGGGCGCGTACTGCTGGTAGCCCTTGATGTCGGCGAACTGCTGCGGGTTGTCGAAGCCGTAGTGGCGTCGCGACCCCTCGATGTAACCGCCGAACGCGCGGTCCGCCACTTCCATCGCGGCCTCCAGCGTCGGGGCGCAGTAGCCGGGTGCCGCGATGATGGGACGGGTCGGCCCGAGCCCGACCCTGGCCCGCGCGTTGTTGAAGACGTCGCAGTTCTCGGTCATGGTGGCCACCGACGTGCCACCGGTACACATGAGGTCGAGGCCCATTTCGGCGACGGGCTCGAGGCTCGACTTGCTCACGAGTGCCCCGTAGATCGTGCTCACCCAACGTCTCCGACCGTGGCCTCGGGCCGGGTCGTCGCCTCGCTGACGTGGTAATGCGTCCCCTCGTACGAGAACGTTCTCCTCGCGGAGCGCCAGCCGCAGGATGTCGACCCCCTCCTTGAACCGCTCACTGGCCTCGTTCTGGTCGATGCCCAGGTAGCGGTACTCGCTCGGGGAGCTCCCCCGGCCGACGCCGACGTGGATCGGCGACCCGTGAGCATGTTGTCGAGCACCGAGAGCTCCTCGGCCACCCGGAGCGGGTTGTTCCAAGGCAGGACGACCACGCAGGTGCCCATTTCGAGTCGTTCGGTCCGCCCCGCCATGTAGTAGAGGACGGCCAGGGGATTGCTCGTCATGTGGTACGGCGAGCCGTGATGCTCCACTTGGAACAGGGCGTCGAACCCGAGCGGTTCGAGCAGATCGGCGATGTAGATGTTGTCCTCGTAGACCTGCCCGTCCCGAATGGTCGGGGGCCCGCGGCAGCCCGGGCGCGTCGTTGTGAAGCCAGTCACCGCCCTGGAACCCGAGAAACAGGCTGATCCTCATCCGTTCATCCCTTCTTGCACCAGAACAAATGCGTCGGTCGTGCGAGGGCGGGCACTGATGGACTGCGTGACGGTCTGCGGGTTCTCGCGCCCTCGATCCTGTCTGAGTACCTCCTCGCCGGTCACGAGGTGGTGGCGCGGGCGTGAACCGGAACAGTCGCTCGGCGTTTCCCCGCAGGATCTTGTGGCGATCGACGTCGGGGAGACCTTCGAGCTGCTTCTGGGCATGCTCGAGGCAGTTCGGCCAGGTCGAGTCGCTGTGGGGATAGTCGGTCTCGATCATGACGTTGTCGACCCCGATGACATCGAGATTCCTGATCCCGTGAAGATCGTCGATGAAGCAGCCGTAGATGTGCTTGCGGAAGGTGTCCATGACGGAGAAGCCCTCCATTTCGACGCCCGCGTCCTCCATGACCTCGCACATGACCCGAGAGGGAGTCGTGCCGCACGTCACCCCTTCCCGATCCAGTAGCGGTGCTTCTCCACGACCTGGGCACAGCGGTCGAGGAAGAACGGCATCCACCCGATCCCTCCTTCGGCCAGCGCGACCTTGATGCCGGGAAACTTCCGCACGACACGGGACTGAAGATCCACTCGACCATGGCACCGGCGATCATGACCGGGGGTCCCCACGACATCGTCACGAGCATCGGCGACTCGTCCGACATCGTGTACCGCATGCTCGAGGAGCCGATGTGCATGCAGACGACCGTCTCCGGTCTCCTCGCAGGCTGCCATGAAAGGGTCCCAATGGCCCCCTTGGTCCTGGATCGTCGGGAGACCGAGCATGGCCGGGTTCTCGGAGAAGGCGACCGCCCGGGCACCCTTCGCCGGCGGTCCGGCGAACCTCGGCCGCTGCCAGTACCGGGTCCCACAGGGGGATGAGCGTGAGCGGGATGTAGCGACCGGGCGCACGACCGCACCACTCGTCGATCATCCAGTCGTTGTAGGCCTGCACGCACAGCATGGGCGAGCTCTTTGTCGTCGGCTTCGAGGAACACCTGGCCGCAGAATCGGGGAAAGGACGGGAAGCACAGCGAGGCCAGTACCCCGGCGCGATCCATGTCCTCCAGGCGGGCGACCGAGTCGTAGCAGCCCGGCCGCATCTCGTCGTAGGTGATCGGCTCGAAGCTGAACTCTTCCCGACGCTTTCCGGCCACCGCACCCAGACCTGGGCGTGACCATCCGCTTGCCCTCATAGACCCACGCCTCACCGTCGGCGTCACGAACCGAGCCGCGGCGCCGCCTCTCGGATACTTGGCCGGTAGACGGTCCTGCCAGACATGGCCTGGCTCGAGCACGTGATCGTCGACAGAGATCAGCCATTCGGAGACGCCCTTGTCCGTCATGGGCTGCCTCGATTCGCTCAGCATTGCCCGATCACCGCGCGTTCATCGATCACTGGATCAAGCGCGCCACGACACGAAGATGTGGTCCGTCTCACATCACCGCCCCCGTTCCTTCAGTGCGATGATGTCGTCCCAGCCGAGACCGAGCTCCAGCAGCACGTCCTCGGTGTTCTGTCCGTGCTCCGGCGCGCCACAGAGTCGCCGACTGGCGTCTGCGGTCGAACCGGACCGGTGACGCGACGCCCCGGTAGATCCGGCCGTCGCCCTTGTCCACCTCCGGCAGGTAGCCGTTCGCGATGGCCTGCGGATCGTCGCCGATCTCAGCCGGACTCAGCACGGGGGCCCACACGCCCTCGAGGGTCGCCAAGTCCTCCCGCCATTCGGACAGTGTCCGAGTGGCGAATATCTCGTCGAGCACCCGGGTGCACTCCTCGACGTGCTTGTTCCTTGCCTCGGCCGCCGCGAAGCGCGGGTCGTCGATGAGATCCGGTCGGCCGAGATGCCGGCACAGGTCCGGCCACCATCGGTCGGCCTGGAGGAACACCAGGCACACCCAACGTTCGTCACTCGTCGGGAAGTAATTGACCAGCGCGTTGAACGGATTCCGACGGGTGCGGAACTCCCTCGTCACGCCCACGGCTCCCGCGGTGATCGCCTGGGCCATCCACCACATCCCCGTGGCGTACAACGAGACCTCGACGACGGGCGCGTGCCCGTCACGCTGGCGCTTGAAGAGCGCCGCCGCGACTGCCCCCGCCAGGTTCATTCCTCCCGACAGGTCACCGAAGGAGCCGGGCTGGTTCGGGGGCTCGCCTCCCGTCGGGGTCATCTGGAAGGCCGCACCGCCCCGGGCCCAGGCACTGGCCAGATCGAAACCGCCGTCCTCGGCCTCCGGTCCCAGCGAGCCCTGTCCGGTTCCGAGTGCGTACACGATGCGTCGGGTTCCGGGCCCGGATGTCGTCGACGTCGATGGCCAATCGTTGCCGTGCGTCGGGCAGGAAGTTCGTGAGGAACACATCGGCCGACTCGACCAGCCGGTACAGGATCTCCCGACCCTCGTCGTCGCGATGTCGAGTCCGACGCTGCGCTTGCCCCGGTTCGGGAGTTCGGTGTTCGGATTCATAAGCGCTCCCGTCGCCTCGACGTTCGTGAGACCCCGAATCGGGTCGCCGGACACCGGGTGCTCGACCTTGATCACCTCCGCCCCCCAGTCCGCGAGGACGGCGCCTGCCACCGGCACGAACAGCCAGGACGACACCTCCACCACTCGGACGCCTTTCAAAATGTCGTACATGACCCTCTGCTCACGTCTTCGGCGAGTCGGCTCGGTGCGCACCCAACACCCCACCCACCCATGGCCGGAGTTCGCAACGCCCGACCCCGATCCGGAGGGGTCCTGGACGAGTCCTGGGCGGCTCGACCCTTATTTGAGCATATGCCTAATCTTTGGGAGGCACAGTGTCAAGCCGGTCCGGTGCGCCCTGGTCAGCCGTCCCGGCGACGAGCGAGGGCGTCAGGTGGTCAGCAGGATGCAGCCGCACCTGAAGCCCCCGCCCGCAGAGGTGATCGCCACCTGCGCGCCGGGACCTGGCGCGGGCCGGCTTGGCCCCGCAGCTGGAGCACCGCCTCGTGGAACAACCAGAACCCATGGAGCCGGCCGGCGGACAGTTGACCACCGTAGGTGTTCAGCGGCAGTTCACCATCGAGACCGATTCGTTGCCCACCATCCACGAAGCTGCCGGCCTCGCCTTCTCGACAGAACCCGAGCGCCTCCAGCCACGACAGCGTGAGGATCGAGAACCCGTCGTAGAGCTCGGCGACGTCGACATCGGTCGGCTTCAGGTCGGTGCGGGCCCACATCTGCACCGCAGCATCCGTGGCCGCCATGGCCGGAAAGTCCAGCCGGGGTTCCCACCCGTGGACGTCGTGATTGGCGCAGCCCACGGCCTCGAGCCGTACGGGTGGGTTCGCGCAGTCCGGCGCCGCGTCCGCCAGTGACAACACGATACCGACCGCGCCGTCGATCGGCAGGTCACAGTCCAATCGACCCAACGGATCGCTGATCATGGGGGCATCGAGGTAGTCCTCCATGGTCATCGCCGATCGCAGCACGGCTTTCTCGTTAAGCATCGCGTGGCGACGGCCGTTGAGGGCGACCCAGCCGAGCTGCTCCTTCGTCGTGCCGTATTCGTACATGTGCCGGCGCGCCTGCATGGCCATCAAGTTGACCGCCGAATACTCGTGGAACGGAACGTGCCACTCCCAAGGTCCGGTCGGGTCCGGCAACGCACCAGACGCACTGCCGAGCAGGCCACCCAAACGGAGAACCGAACGGTAGATGAGGACATGACGGCACAAACCCGACGCCGATGGCCATGGCCGCGTTCATGATCACGCCGAGTTGGGCGCCCGAATTGGCGCCGCCCATCCAATTCAGCTTGAGCCCCAACGCATCGACGATCTCCTCGGGTGGCCTGGTCACCGAACGGCATGGAGGCCAGGCCGTCGATCTGCGAGCGCATGCAGGCCGGCATCGGCGACCGCCGTCAACGCGGCGTCCAGCGCCAGGTCGAGACCATTTCGACCGAGATCGCGACCCGTGTCCGACAGCCGAGGCCCGAGACGAGCACACGCGTTTCGAACTTCTGTCCATCTCCATCGTGCTCTCCCCCCACACCTTTTCTGCGTGTTCGTCGATGTGGGGCGCCCGTCCGCGCAACCCGCCAGGGTGAGGCGGGAGCCCGGAAGGCCGCGCCGGGGTAGACGAACGACCGGCCCAGGTCCTCGTGGTGGATCTCCACCGGAAAGCCACGAGAGACGAAGTGCTCGTCAGTGATGACGTCCTCCGGAGCGTACAGCACGGCAGCGGGAATCCCCCGCTGCTGCGCCTCGAGGAAGAAGGTCATTCCCGGAAGGTGCGCAGCGACGAATCGCAACCCGTTCGATCCCGCCTGGTAGATGGCCGCCACCTCCGGATCCGACGCGACATCTGGGATCTGGACGCCCCCTCGTTCGACGCCCCACTCCAAGAAGAAGAACTCGTCGAACTGCGAGTCCAGTCCGAGATCGACCATCCACTCCTTCAACGCCCCGAACTCGCCCGCACGTCGCGGCAGGGCGCCGATGACTGTCTTTCCGTCGGCCGACGGCATCATTCTCGGCGGCGTCGGACGCACCGCGGCGTGGCGAAAGGTGTACCGCTGCACGGTCGCCTCGGCGACCAGCCATTCATAGGTTGCTGCTTCGGTGGTCACGTTGGAGGCCGCGTACATACTCACGTCGACGAGCTGCCCGAACCCGCGCGTCTGCGCGGACGTACATGGCGACCAGTGCCGCCTCGACGGCCCAAAGGCACGCTGTGTGGAACACCTGGTTGCCGCCGGGGCGCACGGGCGGGAGCCGGTGGTCGTCGTAGCCGCAACTCCACGCCGGTCCCGCGCCCGCCGCCAACGTGAGATCGGTGTGCGGCTCCCGTGACCGCGAGGACTCGACCTCCCGAACGGCGTGATCGACACCCAGACCAGCTCCGGGTGCTGTGGCTCGAATGCCTCGTACTCGAGACCCAGTTCGGCGAGGAGTCCGGGAGTCTCGCCCTCGAGCACGATGTCGCTCGCTCGCACGAGGCTCCGGAACTACCGCGCTCCCGATTCGTCGTGAAGATCGAGCGTCACGCTCAGCTTGCCCGTGTTGTAGTACCACCACCACAGGCTGCGCTCGACCCCGGGCACGTCGTCGGCGAACGGCTCGTAAGCGTCGGGACGCGTGGCCGCCAGGAGGCTCGACCACGATCACCTCCGCGCCGAGATCGGCCAGCATCTTGCCGGCGAATGCGCCGTGTTCGCTCGCCAACTCGACGACTCGGACTCCGTCGAGTACTCCCGGCGGCGGCTCGGTGCGCCCGGGCGAGCTCACAGCACTCCCGGCCTTTTGGAATTGTTCGAGTTCCTCTTTCGTGTGGCCGAGGAGGTCGCCGAAGACGACGTCATTGTGTTCGCCGAGACAGGGCGCACCCCGTGCAATGGCCCAGTCCGTCTTCGAGAAATGGACAGGTATGCCATCGACGCGTACGTGCCCCATCTTCGAGTGTGTGACGGTCGGCCAAAGGCCCCAAGCAGAGGTCTCCGGATCGGCATCGATCCGCTCTCCGGGCCGCTGCACCGCCGAGGCGGGCACGCCAGCCTGCCGGAGGGCCGACGCCAGCGCAAAACGGTCAAAGGATTTGGACCATTCCCCCATCCGTTGGTCGAGCTCGTTCTTGGCCGCCGACGCGGTCCGCGCACGAGGACCAGCGCTCGTCAAGGCACCAATCCGCCGCCACGACCCCAGCGAGTGCTCGCCACTCCTGATCATCGCGACAGGCGATGGCGATCCAATTGTCTTCGCCGGCGGCTGGGAAGATCCCGTGGGGCGCCATGATGGGAGACCGGCTGCGGTTACTGTCGGGTGAACCGGGCCGGCGCAACGGTCGGCCGTTGACCGTGTAGTCGAGCAGTGCGGGACCATTGAGCAACACTCCGGCGTCGGTGCAGGAGATGTCAATCCACTGACCCTCACCCGTCCGGTGTCGGTGCAGGAGTCCGACCATGATCGCAATGGTCATGACGTTGGCGCCATGATGATCCATGTACGAGTAGCCGATGCCTGCCGGGTGCTGGTCAGCGATGCCGGTGGCAAAGGCCAGGCCACAACAGGCCTGAGCGAGGGGACCCCAGGTCTTGAAGTCACGGTACGGACCGGAATGGCCGAACCCCGAATTGGACACGTAGACGATGTCGTCCTTTATCGACCGTAATTCCTCGTATGGAAAGCCGAGACGTGCCATCACCCCGGCAGCGAAATTCTCGGTGACGACGTCGGAGACAGTCACCAGCTCGCGCAGCAGCTCCTTCCCGGCGTCGGTCCGCAGGTTCAGGGTGACCCCGAGCTTCTCGACGTTGTGATTGTTGAACGGGCCTCCGAAATCCGGCCCACGGCGTTCGTCGACGAACGGTGACACGCCGCGGAGCACGTCCCAGTAGCCCTGCGTCACTGGGTCCTCAACCCGTATGACCTCTGCCCCCATGGCCGCCAAGAATCGCGTCGCGCCCGCTCCGGCCAGCTGGCCGGAGAAATCGCAGATGCGCAGGCCGTCCAACGCGGCGGTCAATCGCGGACGCCTCCGCCGGGTGTGTCGGCGCTCTCACCCCAGAAGATCCTCCGCCGCGTTCTTCCCGAGGAACCAAGGCAGGGCGTCGTCACTGATTCCGCAAGAGGGCAGCTCACGCTGGACGCGGTCAAAGGTGAGGAGGGGATAGTCCGAGGCGTACAACATCTTCATCTTCCCGCGTCTGGTGTTGGCGAAGGCCACGAGATCCGGCGGGTAGCGGCTCGGAGGGTAGGCGGAGATCATGTGGTGGAGGTTGGGCCACGTGCGGAGGAGCTGCACGAGGAGGCCCGTCCACGGGGCACCTCCGTGGGCGCTCACGACCACCAATTCCGGGAAGAAGGCGCAGACCTTGTCGAGATGCTTCGGGTTCTGCACGATTCCACGACGCTGCACCAAAGGCATGCCAACGGTGATGGTGACCGGAATGTCGAGTTCGATGCACTTGGCATAGAGCGGGAAGTACGAACGGTGGCTCGCCCGCTTCCCGTCGCGGTAGGGCACGATCCGCAGCGCGCGGGCACCGTCGTTCCGCACCATGTGCTCGAGATGCCGCACTGCCCTGATGCCTTGCTCGGCATCGACTCGAACGCTGAGGCCGAAGCGGTCCGGATGTTGTTGCACGGCATCGAGTGTCCATCGGTACCCAGCCACCTGATCACCCATGGCGGACTCCGGGGGTGGTGCAAGCAGGGCCCGGGCGATGTGATTGCGGTCCATGTCGGCTACCAGCTGAGCGAGATCCTGCGGCTCGGTGCGGGCCGATCCATAGGTGTTGTCGGTCAGACGCCACGTCAGGTCGAGGTGCGGTGGATTGGCATTCACGTAGGCATCCACGATCCACGGCGCCACACTCTCGGACACGTCGCCTCCCTCCTCGTCCCGGCTTTACGGTCCCTCTTGCCGAAAGAGACCTACCTCGCGACCTTGTGCTCGAGCTCCTGTTCCACGTCGGCCCCAGATACGGTGCAGCATGGCGAGCAGCTCCTTGTGCCCCGCCTTGATGCCTACCAAGCGATCGAGAATGAGCTTCGAGGTGATGGCGTCCAGAAGCGTCACGATGGCCTGGGCAGGGTACTCCTCGGTGTCGACCCCGAGCTCCTCGAGCATCTCGCGCACATGCCGTTCGTGCAGCTTTCGCGTCATTGTCGCTGCCTTCACGTACTGCCTGCAGATCTTCGGTCGGTTGGCAGCAAGCGTCAGGTTCTCGAGCCACACCTTCCCCCATCCTCGTTCGAAGTCAGTCGTGATCTTCGCCTCCATCTCTTCGAACCAACCGTCCACGAAAGACCCGTCGGTGCGATAGATCTCCTGTGATCGCTCCTTGACCTGCATCGACACCCGTTCGAACGCCGCGACGAGGAGCTCCTCGACGGTGCCGAAGTGATAGTGGACGAGCGCCTGGTTGACGCCGGCGCGCTCGGCGACCTTGCGGGTGGTAATCGCCGACAGCGCCGTTTGCGAATGAGAAGTTCCTCGGCCGCGTCGAGAAAGGCCTTGCGCGTTGCGTCTCCAGCTTCCGACATCGATTGACTCCTCCGTCACCTCGGCGCCTGCGTCCATCGGCGACCCTCTCTTCAGCCTATCTCCCGTTCACGCGTGATGTCCTGACGGCGGAGGGTACGACGCGTGCGGTGACTGCTAATTTTCGAGCTGTCCGCTGTGCGTCTTCGGCGGAAGCATGATGTCGTCGCCGTTACGGAGAGTCCCGATCCTCGACGATCTGAATCGTGGATTCTGGACGGCCGGTCGCGACAACGAATTGCGCCTTCGGCCGGTCCGCGAACTGCCGGTTACTGGGTACACCCACCTCGTCCGGTGTGTCCGAGGTGCTGGGGACGAGAATCTGCCGTGGGAGGCGACGAGCGGAACTGGCGACGCTCTACAGCTACACCGTCAACCACAAGAGTCTGGAACCCCGACGTCCCGGTTCCCTACGTCATCGGCATCGTCGAGCTGCCGGAGCAGGCCGCGCTGCGGCTGACGACCAACATTATCCACTGTCGGACGGACGACCTCGCACATGGGCATGTCCCTGCGTGTGGTCTTCGAGCAGCAGGGCGAACACTTCGTTCCGTTGTTCGAACCGGCGGTTTTGGGCACACGCCCTACTATTGTGGCACCCTGATATCCGGACCCGAGACAAGGGGGCAATTGTGACGGAGAGCTGGAATTTCGACCTCTACATCGACGGGACCTGGACGGCCGGCGAGGCAGACGGAACCATTGAGGTCGTCAACCCCGCCAACGAGGAGGTGATCGGCACGGTGCCCGAGGCCTCTTCCAAGGACGCGGTGCGCGCCATTGAGGCGGCCCGCAGGGCCTTCGACGAAGGTCCGTGGCCCTACACGAAGCCGTCCGAGAGAGCGGCGGCCCTGGTCCGGATGGCCGAGTACCTCGAGTCTCATGCGGCAGAGCTGCGTGAGCTGATCGTCGCCGAGACCGGATCAGTCGGCTACCTCACCGACTACGTGCAGGCCGGTGGCTCCATCGGAATGTTCCGGGCCAATGCCACACAGATCGAGCACGTGCTCGAGTGGGTCGAGGCGGGAGCGCCGACTGCTGGTCCCAACGGAATGATCGGGTCTGCGCTGTTCCGTGAGCCCGTCGGGGTGGTGGGTGCCATCACGCCGTTCAACTTCCCGTTCATGCTCAACGTGGTCAAGGTCGCCCCCGCTCTGGCGGCCGGTTGCACGGTCGTGCTGAAGCCCCATCCCTGGACTCCGCTCGACGCCTTCCTCATCGCCCGAGCCGCCGAGCAGGCGGACATCCCGCCCGGTGTGCTCAACGTCATCACCGGGCACGGCGAGCGTGGGCGACGAGCTGACGTCGAGTCCCATGGTGGACATGATCGCCTTCACAGGTTCGACGGCAACCGGGAGGCGTATCATCGCCAATGGGGCGTCGACCGTGAAGCGGTACCAGCTCGAGCTCGGCGGAAAGAGCGCACAGGTGCTCCTCGACGATGTTTCCGAAGACCACGCACGGTCCATTGGCTTCGGGTCCACGCTGACCCACTGCGGCCAGGGATGCATCCTGGCTACCCGGCTGCTCCTCCCTGAGCACCTGCTCGACGCCTACAAGGAGGGCGTGGCCGCCGTAGCGCCCACGGTCAAGATCGGTGACCCACAGTGACCCTTCCACGGTCCTCGGACCACTCATTCGGGAGCAACAGCGCGCACGGGTCGAGGGGTACGTGGCGTCGGGCGTCGAACAGGGCGCCGAGCTCCTGACGGGCGGCAAGAGGCCGGAGGGGTTCGAGAAGGGATTCTTCTTCGAGCCAACGGTCTTCATCGGGACCAACGACATGCGCATCGCCCAAGAGGAGATCTTCGGTCCGGTCTTCACCGTCGTGCCCTACTCGGGCAAGGACGACGACGCAGTCCGGCTCGCCAACGACTCCATTTACGGGCTGGGTGGTGGCGTCGAGTCCCAGTCCACCGCTCGCGCCTTCAACGTGGCGCGGCGTATTCGGGCCGGAACGGTCCTCGCCCAGGGTGTCGGCGGCTCAGGCGGGGCCGACGTCGGGCCCGGCGGTGGTCAGGGCCCGGGTTGGGGCGAGAGCGATGGCCGGCATCGGTCAGGGCGGCGCCTTCGGTGGCTTCAAGCAGAGCGGCATCGGCCGAGAGTGGGGAACTCACGGCCTGGACGAGTTCACCGAGATCAAGGCGATCCACTGGAGCTGAGGGTCCGCGAACACTGTGACGCGGGTGGCCTCAGCTCGGGAGTGCCGCGACCGGAGGTCCCGACCGATCCGGGCATCCCGTAGCTCTTCGGAGTGATGTCGACGTCCACGGCTTCGGCTCGTAGTGCGCCGACCGTGCACTTCTCGGGCGTGCGGTGCGCCAGGGGATCGAAGTTGAAGAAGCGACACGCGTTCTCCCACGTGATCTTGTGGATCTCGTCGTCGGGGACCTGGGCCGCCTGCAGTGACTTCCAGGCTGACTCGGGAGCATTCGGCCACGTGCAGTCGGAATGGGGATAGTCGCACTCCCAGGCGATGTTCTCGACCCCGATGTCGTAGCGCAGGCGGAGTCCGGTGTAGTCGTCGATGAAGCAGGTCAGCACCCGGTCCTTGAAGACCTGGCTCGGAAGCTGGTCGCCGAAGTCCTGGCCCGTCCACTGGTGGTGGCGCTCGTAGGTGTAGTCCGCCCGCTCCAGCCAGTACGGGATCCATCCGATGCCGCCCTCGGCCAGCGAGAACTTCACGTTCGGGAAACTTGCGCAGTACCGGCGACCAGAGCAACTCGGCTGCGAAGACGCCCGTGTTGAACGGCATCGTGTGGATCATCGTGTCGAACGGCGAGCGAGGCATGAACTCCGGCGAGCTTCCGAAGTGGAACACCATGACCGTGTCGGTGTCCTGGCACGCCTGCCAGGCCGGGTCCCATTCGTCGCCGTGGTGATCAGGTAGCCCGAATCGATGCGTGTCCGAGTGGAACGAAACGGCGTGGCAACCCTTGGTCGCCATGCGACAGATCTCGTCCGCCATCCATTCCGGTCCGAGGATGAATCCCGACAGCGACAGCGGGATGAAGCGCCCCGGATACGCGCCACACCATTCCTCGACGTGCCAGTCGTTGTAGGCCCGATCATGCACCCTGCCAACTCTCGGTCCCCGCTCTGGAGGAAGTACTGTCCGCCCAGGCCAGGCCAGGAGGAGAAGCACATTGACCCGAGCACGCCGTTGACGTTCATGTCGCCGATCCGAGCGTGCACGTCCCACGTCCCCTTGCGCACCTCCTCGAAGCATCCCGGGTCGTTTCCCCACTCCTCGCGGAACGCGGCCGGCGACCGCGTTGAGGCCGAAGCTCGAGACTTCATTGCCCTCGATGAGCCAGGCGTCGGTGCCGTTCGGACGATGGATCACCCTGGGCACCCGGTCCCGGTACTTGGCCGGGAAGTGGTCCAGCATGTAGTCGCTCATCGACGGTGGCTCGACCAGATGGTCGTCCACGCTGACCATGATCATGTCCTCGAGTCGCATGCACACCCTCCCCGAGCAAGACGACCGGCGGCGGCCGGCCGCAGACGCCAGATTTTAGCACCCGCCCAACTTTTGGTCCATGGGGCGGGGCGATCCGGGCGTGCCTCCGAGGGCGCCTGGACACGGACGACCAGAGCCTCCCCGGTCGGAGGGACCTCGAAGGGAAGCATGGTGCCTACCGGCCCGCAGGGCGGCACGCAACACGTTCTTCTGGATCTTCCCGGACGGCGTGCGGGGGAAGTCGTCGACGAAGTGCAGTTCCTCCGGCCACTTCTGACGCGCCAGCCCGCCTGCCACGAGGTGCTGCTGCGCCGACTTCGAGACCGAAGCCGGGAGCCCGCGGACAAGCAGCCTGACGATCGCTGCGCCATGTTCGCCGTACCGAGCATCGGGTGCCGCGACGACGGCGACCTCGGCCACGCCGGCCATCTCGGCCAGCACGCTCTCGACCTCGGCGGACGACACGTTCTCGCCGCCTCGGATGATGATGTCCTTCTTGCGGTCGGTGATCGTGAGGTAGCCGTCCGGATCGAGAACGCCGATGTCGCCCGTGTCGTACCAACCGGCGTTGATCGATGGCGTCGGCTGTCAGCGCCGGGTCGGTGTAGCCCGCGAAGAGCTCGGGACCTCGGGAACGGATCTCCCCAGGGTCACCGACGGCAGCCGGCGTCCCGTCGGCGCGAACAACTCGATCTCCGACGCCGGAGATGAGCCGCCCGTCCGTATGGATCCTCTTCTCGAGCGGATCTGATTGCAGCGACGCGGTGGTCGAGGGGTGCTCGGTGGACCCGTAGGCGCGGATCAGGGAGATGCCGAGATCCGTCGCGCGTTGGACGACGGCGACCGGGACCGGGGCACCGCCCATGATGAGCCGGTCCATGTACGGACAGGTGCACGGCCGGGTCGAAGTCCGGGTGATCGAGCAGGCTGAGGAGGAAGTACGGCGGACCCCCTCCGGTGGAGACACCGTCGGTCGGCCATGGCGTCCAGCACCGCTCCGGGCTCCCAGACGTCCATGAGGTCGAGGCGGCTCGCCGAGAACAGCGGGCGCAACGCCGACGTGAGCCCGATG
Source organism: uncultured Acidimicrobiaceae bacterium (assembly GCA_963838835.1). Classification (GTDB taxonomy): domain Bacteria; phylum Actinomycetota; class Acidimicrobiia; order Acidimicrobiales; family RAAP-2; genus Bog-473. The sequence goes on along the minus strand of CAWITA010000036.1, from coordinate 119,543 downwards.
ACGTGACCGACCGGCGTCGCGGTCAGCGATGCGGTCGGCGTGACGGGCGGCGGCGGGGGCTTCTCCTCACCCAAGAAGGTGGCCCAGGTGCGCTGATCGGCCAGAAAGGTCCGATGCGTATGGATCACGCCCTTGGGCGCGGCCGTGGTGCCCGAGGTGTAACCGACGAGTGCCGGGCTGTCGGGATCCACCCGCGGAGGCCGGTCGAGCGGATCGGATTCACCGTCGAGGGCCTCGGACCATGACAGCACGGTCGGTCCGAGCGCGGGCAGCGGTGCACGAGGAGGTCGACACGACGATCACCATCTCGAGGTCGGACAGGGTTCGGCAGCCATCTCCTCGAGATTGGCCACGTAGTCCTGCCGACCGAAGCGGTCGGCGGTGATGAGTACGCCGGGCTCGGCTCTGCCGCAGGATGTGGACCGACCTCCTTCGGCCCCGTAGATGTGGACGATGGGGACGACGACCACGCCAAGGGGGAACAACCCGTAGAAACACGCGACCGCCTCGACCCAGTTCGGGCAGCTGGAACGCCACGACGTCTCCGGCCCCGACGCCGTGGTCGAGCAGGGTCCCGGCGAGTCGACGCCCCATGTCACCCACCTCTCCAACCGTGCCGTCGAAGGGCCGAGTGCGCGAGCGCACCCGGCAGCTCACCGATCGACGAGTGCGCCACGCCCCGGAAGGCGATGTCGCTCAAGGTGTCGTCGTTCCACCATCCGGAGTCCCGGTAGTGACGGAGCGAGCTCGGAGGACGGAAACCGCAGCTCCCAGCGAGCGCCGGTGCTCACCGACGGCCCCGGACGCGCAACTCATCGCGCCTCGAACCGGGGCGTCCGCCGCTCGCGGGCGGCACGGACGCCCTCGGTCAGATCCCACGTCGTTTCCAGCGTGCCCTGCACGACGGCCTCCCGTTCGATGGCCGTACGGAAGCGATCGGAGAGCCCGGCACGCATGGTCTGGCGGATGGAGCGCACCGCCAGCGGTGCGCTGGCGGCGATCTCGGCGGCCATGGCGTGCGCCTCGCCGCGCAGGACGCTCGCCTCGACCAGGCGGTCGCACAAACCGATGGCGTGTGCTTCGTCGCCCTTCAGTCGTCGTCCCGTGTAGAGCAGGTCGAGGGCCTGTTGCTGGCCGACGATGGCCGGCAGCGTGATCGACAAGTCCGAGGATGTGGTGGTAGCCGAGCCGGGCGAAGTTGGCCGCAAACCGCGCCTCGGGCGAGGCCGACCCGGAAGTCCGCCAAACAGGCCAACCCGAATCCGGCGCCGATGGCAGCGCCCTGCACAACCGCCACCACGGGCGTCCCGGCGCCGAACAGCCGGGCCGCCTCTAAATCCATCTGGTCCGGACCGTCGGCATCTTCGGTGTCTGCGGTGCGAGCGCCGCCGAGATTCGCGCCGGCGCAGAAGTGCTTGCCCTCGGCGCAGAGCAGAATGGCACGGCAGGAAGGATCGGGGTCGAGGGCCTCGTACGCATCGGCCAACGATCGGAGCACGGCCGACTTCGAAGAAGTTCTCGGGTGGCCGGTGCATCTCGACGGTGGCGACGAGGCTGTCGTCCACCGACACGGTCACGTCGCCAAAGCGCTTTCCACGGAACTGTCCTGACGTCTCCGATCTGCCGCAATGGTGTCCTTGCTTGACCCGAAAGCTAAGCCCGGCAGTGATCGGCGATCAAGCAGCAGCGTGCCGATCGGTCTCGGCAGACCCATCGCGGCTCGCGACGACGACCAAGGTCCGTGCTGCCGTTTCGATCCCGGTGTCACAATGACGACATCGAGTGAGGAGTGCGGACAATGTCTGAATTCGATGGGCGCGTGACCCTGGTAACCGGCGCTGGAGGCGGCATCGGGCGCGTCGTCGCCTGTGAGTTCGCCCGATCGGGTGCTCAGGGTCGTCGTGACCGATGCCTCGCGGCAGGGAGTCGAGGAGACCGCCGAGGAGATCGCGACGGCTGGGCTCCGATCGCCGTCGTGCGGAAGATGGACGTCACCAGCGACGGCGAGGTTCGCCGCGACCGTGGCGAGCTGTCGGCCGCGGTCGGGCCCATCGGGTCCTCGTCGAACTGCGCCGGCGTCTCCTCCATGGCCCCGTTCCTCCAGCTGACGGAGCAGGACTGGGACCTGAACATGGACGTCAACGCCAAAGGAGTGTTCCTGGTGACCCGAGAGGTCGTGCGCTCCATGGTGACCCGGCGCGAGGGCTGTGTCGTCTCGATCGCCTCGGCGGCCGGCAAGGAGGGAACGCCCGTTCCTGGCGCACTATTCCGCCTCCAAGTGGGCTGTGCTCGGGGTTGACCCAGAGCGTGGCCCGCGAGGTCGCACGCTTCGGCGTGCGGGTGAACGCGGTGTGCCCCGGGTGCGTCCGCACGCCGATGCAGGAACGCGAGATCGTCTGGGAGGGACGGCTGCGGGGCATGGACCCCGAAGACGTCCGCCAGAGCTATGTCGACCACACACCGCTCGGCCGACTCTGCGAGCCCCAGGACGTCGCCGACGTGATCCATTTCCTGTGCTCGGACAAGGCACGCTTTATGACGGGTCAAGCCGTCAACGTCACCGGTGGGATCGTCCTCCATTGAACGAGGTTCACCGGGCTCGGAGGTCAGCGTCCCCAGTCAGATTCGACATTGTGGCTCCTCACGTCCGTGGGACCGGCCGGTCCTCTCGTCGCTAGCATCGCAAAGTGTTTGCCCGCGATGACGATCAGCAACTTCTCGAGGACACGACGAAACGGTTCCTCGATGCCGAATGTCCCCTCGAGTCGTTACGGGGCTTGGCCTCCCAGCCTTCCGGGTACGAGCGGGACTTCTGGCAGCGGGGAGCCGAGCTGGGATGGACCTCGCTGGTCGTGCCGGAAGAAGTCGGAGGTGGGAGCGTCAGCCAGCAAGGCGTGAAGGACCTTGCGCTGGTGGCGTACCAGTTCGGCCTGCACGCAGCGCCCGGCCCACTTCTCGGCAGCAACGTTGTCGCTGCTGCCATTGGGCGTTACGGCAGCACGGAGCAACGGGCCGGACCGCTGCAGGAGGTGCTGCGCGGCCGGGCCGGTGGCGCATGGGCGCTGGCGGAAGCACCGCCGTTCGACTCGCTCGGCCGGGTTGAGATGCGTGCGATTGAGTCAGGAGACGGCTTCGTGCTCGAAGGGATCAAGGTGCCAGTCGAGGACGGCATGGACGCATCCCACCTCCTGGTGACCGTCCGGAGCGGGCCAGGGCTGAGCCAGTTCCTCGTGCCAAGCGGCATCGCGGGATTGCGCGCCAGCCCGCTGCAGAGTCTCGACGTGACCAAGAGGTTCGCCCGGATCGAGTTCGATGGAGTCCGCGTCCCTCGCTCTGCGCTGATCGGGCAGGCCGGCGACGCGGCCGTGGCGGTGGAGTGGCTGATCGACCTGGCCGTCGACGGTACAGGTCGCCGAAATGTGCGGGGCGATGCGCTGGGGCTTCGACGCCACAGTCGAGTGGGCGCTCTCGAGGTACTCCTTCGGCCGTCCTCTGGCCTCCTACCAGGAGATCAAGCACAGGTTCGCCGACATGAAGCTGTGGCTCGAGGCGAGTAACGCCATCACCGGCCAAGCAGCGGATGCCGTCGACCAGAACCTGGGGAACCGGTCGGAACTGGTCAGCGCAGCCAAGTTCTATGTCGGACGGTACGGGCCCGAACTCATGCAGGACTGTGTGCAGATGCACGGCGGGATCGGCATCACCTTCGACCACCACCTTCATCTCTTCCTGCGTCGCGTGGCGACGAACTCCCAGCTGTTCGGAACCCCGGGCCAGCACGCGGCCCGGTTGACCGACCTATTCCAGGAGGGGGAGCTGGTGCGATGACCGACAGCGAAGACATGGAGAGCGTCGAGCACTTCGCGGCCCGAGCCCGTTCGTGGTTAGCAGAACATCTGTCGCCGGCGGCCGACGGTGTCGGCGGCTTCAAGGCGATGCGTGGCACAGACGAGGAGGAGCTGGCTCACATTGAGCACTGCCGGCGACTCCAGCGGACACTGTTCGACGGCGGCTTGGCCGGTCTTTGCGTTCCCCGTGCCTACGGCGGCCAGGGGCTGACCCCCGCGCACCAGGCCGCCTTCAACCGGGAGATCCGCGGCTACGAGTATCCCGCGGAGACCCAGGTCCCAACCCTCACGCCCGTGCATGGCGCTGATCCTGGAGTTCGGGACCGAGGAGCAGAAGGCCCTCCATATCCCACCCATCCTCAAGGGCGAGACCCTGTGGATGCAGTTCCTCTCGGAGCCGAGCGGCGGGTCGGATCTGGCGGGCGCATTGACGACCGCCGTCCGTGACGGTGACGAGTGGGTGCTGAACGGATCGAAGATCTGGACGACGGGCGCCTGGTGGGCCGACTGGGCGCTCTGCCTGGCGCGGACGGACTGGGACGTGCCCAAGCACCGGGGGCTGAGCGTCTTCATGCTGGAGATCCACCAGCCCGGGATCGAGATCCACCGCATCGAGATGCTCAACGGGTCACGCGAGTTCTGCCAGGAGTTCATGACCGACCTGCGCATCCCGGACTCCATGCGCATCGGCCCGCTGCACGAGGGGTGGTCGGTGGTCGTCCGCTGGATGTACCACGAGCGCACCATCGCCGGCGGCTCACCCTATGTGACGGCACCTGCGGGAGGGCCGGCGGTGGCACTCGACACAACGGGTGGGCCACCCGCGCTGCTGCCCGTGCTCCGAGACCGCGGCCGCGCCGACGACCTCCGGGTCAAGGAGCAGATCGGCGAGTCCCTCGCGATCAGGCTCGTCGGCGATGCTCTGACCGGCTACGTCGCCCAGCAGATCGGAAGCGGTGCCGCCTCCGACCAGTGGGCCGCCCTCACCCGCCTGTGGTTCGGCACCACGGCAGCACGCAACTCCACCATCGCATTCGAGCTGGCCGGACCGTCGGCCGTCGCCTGGTCCGACGAGGAACGGGAACTAGGCCAGGTCGGGATCCGTTTCCTGATGCGGCAAACATCGTGCATCGCCGGCGGCACGACCGAAATGGCTCGCAACGCCATCAGCGAGCGTGTCCTCGGCCTCCCGCGCGAGCGAAGGCTGGACCTCGACATCCCGTTCCGTGACGTGCCGCGGAGCTCGCCGTCGCGCTAGTGCCGAGCCCTCCTACTCATTGAGCCCAGGGGTAGTCCCCAGTGGGTTCGTAGACGATCCCCCGGGTCAGCAGGTCGTCGATCTCTTCGCCGGAGTAGCCGAGTCGATCCATGATTTCCCGCGTCTGCTCGCCGGCCAAGGGTGGGGGGCCATAGGGTCCGGTCGGCGTCTCCGAGAACTCGATCAGGGTTCCGTATTGTCGTATTCGACCCAGGGTCGGGTGGGGATACTCGGCCACGATGCCGAGGCGTTCATTGTCGGCGTCGTGGAGCGCGACCTCGCCGTCGTTGGTGTCCACCGAGAGGTCCGCTGCCACGCCGATGTCGGTCAGGTCCACCTGCCACGACACGGCCGTCCGCGTCGAGGAAGACGGGCTCGAGGACCGACTCGATCTCGGTTCGGGCGGCGATCCTCGCCTCCATGGTGTCGTACCTCTCGAGGTCCGGGCAACCGACGAGCCGGCAGAGTCGCGACCACTGACCCTGCCCGAAGGCGGCCACCTGGATCCAGCCCTGCTGTGTCTCGTAGAGCCGGTAACAGGGGGAGACGCCCGTCTGGTCGCGATCGAGAGCCGGGGCGAACCGACCCAGGCTCGCCGTCCACGAGGAAGACGTCGGAACTGAACACCGCCGCCCCGTTGAGGAGCGACGTCCAGAGGTCCTGTCCTTCGCCCGTCCGGCGCTGGTGGTACAGCGCGGCCAGGACTCCCACGGCCGACACCATCGCGTTGGCGGTATCGGTCATTCCAAAACGCAGGTAGAGGGGCGGATTGCCCTCGGCCACGGGCCCTGCTTCGTACTCGAGGCCGCAGGCGGCCTGGTAGAGCGGGTCAAGCCCGCCGAAGTCCGACAACGGTCCCTCGGCGCCGTACGCGTAGGTGTTGCAGTGCACCAGCCGCGGATTGCGCGCCCTCAGGGATTCGTAGTCGACGTCGAGTCGGGCCGCCGTCCCTTTCGTCATGTTGTGGTGGACCACATCGGCGATCTCCGCCAGCCGCAGCACGACTTCGTGGCCTTCTGGGTGCCTTCACGTCGACGGCGATGTCGAGCTTGCCCCGCTGGCACCCGACGAACGGCATGCCGACCGTCCGCATGCCGTCGCCGCGTACCGGCTCGACCTTTATGACTTCGGCGCCGAGGTCGCCGAAGCAGCATCGGGGCGAACGGTCCGGCCAGGTACTGGCCCAGATCGAGCACCACGACGCCGCTCAGGGGACCCATCAAGAACCTCCTTCCACGATCCCGGCGGTCGACCAGGAGGTCGATCTCGGTGTCGGAGTACCCGGCTTCGGCCAAGACCTCGCGGCTGTGGGCGCCGGCTCAGGGCTGACCGCCCTGGATGGCCCCCGGCGTACGGCTCAGCACGACCGGCACCCCGATCTGCGTGGTCGAACCCAGTTCCGGATCCTCGACCGTCGCGGCCATCCCGTTGGCCACGAACTGGGGATGAGTGAAGACCTCGGCCATCGGGTTCACCGCCTCGGCGCCGAGCCGTGCGTCGTGGAACGCCTCGATCGAGTTCGTCGCCGGTTCTGGCGGACGTAGGCGGTCACGCAGTCGTGCTTCGTGGCGCGCCCGCAACTCGGGATCGCCGTACACCGCCCGCGGATCCACCGGATCGAGGCCCAGGATCTCCTCGGGCGTGCTCGTGGGGGTCAGGCCGTTCATGGTGGCGGCGTGGATCCACTCGCCGTCGGCACACTCGAAGAGCGACGCCTGGTGGACGCCGGGCGGATACGTCTTGGCCATCACGCTGCGGTAACCGGCGGGTGCCCGCTCGTGTTCCTGCCAGATCAGTGTCGTGTACGCCCAGCACCCCTTGATAGAGCGATGTCTGCACGTGCTGGCCACGGCCGCTCTCCTCACGGTGGATGAGAGCCGCCAGCACGCCGAGCAGCCAGCAGGAAACACGCGGCCATGCTCGGTGCGGGAAAGTGCAGGAACACGGGTCCGGGACGCCAGCCGGACTGCTCGTTCTGCATGCCCGATCGGGCCTGCACCGTGCCATCCCAGCCCGGGCGATCGGCGAAACGGTGGTCCGGTGGGTAGGCCGGCACCGAGCAGAACACCAACCGGGGAAAGCGCTCCGACAACTCGGCGTAGGAGAGGCCGAGACGTTCCATGGTGCCGGGACTGAACGTCTCCACCACCACGTCGGCGTCCTCACACAGCCGCAGGAACGCCTCTCGGCCCTCGCTCGGCCTTCAGATCCAGCACGACCGACCTCCGGCTGCGGTTCCAGACGTGATAGGCGGGCTGTCGGCGAAAGGGGTCTCCCCCGGCGGCTCGACCTTGACGACATCGGCACCGAGCTCGGCGAGGAGCAGCACGCCGATCGGGTCCGGCCACGCCCCAGCTGAGGTCGAGCACTCGTACCCCCTTCAGGGGACCGGTTGGCTCGGTCACGTGCGCGGTGATCGAGATTTTCCATGATCCACGCGTTCCTCCTCTCGCCTTCAGTGGCCCGGCACGCTTCGACTTCGTTGACCTTCACCGGACGACAAGACTACAGTTCGTTGAGCAATATTGGGCGTTTGCCTAATGGTGAAAGTGACCGCGACAGCCAATTTGGCCACGCGATCGTTACCATCCTGGCTTCCAAACAACAAGGGGGAAGGGAATCGTGCCGAGATCACTCGTTCAGGTACGGGTTGCCATCGGTCTCTCGGTGCTGATCGCATCGATCCTGGTCTGTACTGGAGAGGTCGGTGCGAGTACAGCCGCCGTGCGGTCCGATACCAGCGGCAACACCGCCAGCGCGCCGGGCATCACCCCCACCACCATCAAGATCGGGATCTTGACCGATCTGACCGGGTCGGCCTCGTCGTCGTTCGCCGACACCCCGGGAGCCATGGAGGCCCGCTTCGCAGCGATCAACGCTGCCGGCGGGATCGACGGCCGGAAGATCAGCTGGGTCGTCGACGACACCACGTCGACTCCGGTAGGAGCGGAGACGGCGGCCAAGGACCTGGTGCAGAACAAGGGCGTCTTCGCCGTCGCCGAGCTCAGCAGTGCCTTCTACGGTGCCGCCCCGTACCTCCAGCAGGCGGGCATCCCGGTGACTGGCGTCGGGTTGGACGGATCGGAATGGTGCGAACAGCCCAATACCAACCTGTTCTCCACCACCGGTGATTGCACGCCGAACGGTCCTGCCTACGGCGACGGAGGGTTCTACAAGGCGATCGGCGCCACCAAGATCAGCTACGTGGAGTCCAACGTGTCGGCCGCCATCCAGCAGGGGAACAGCGTCTACGAGTCCATCAAGCGCGACGGCTTGCAGGCCTGCGACAAGACCATCGTCCCCATCGGGTCGGTCAACTTCACGGCCTTCGCGTTGAGCTTCAAGGCCGACGGATGCAACGCCGCCGAGTGCGCCTGCGTGCTGTCGTCCAGCCTCGCCATGTCCACGGCCCTGCATCAGGCTGGCCTGAACAAGGTCAAGATCATCTTTGCCGCCGGCCCCACGTCGGACATCTACCAGAACGCACAGGACGAAGCCGCCGCGGCCGACGCCTACTTCCCCGGCATCGTGTCCTCCCCGACGTATACCAATGCGGCCAGCTTGGCCTACTTGGCCGAGCTCAAGAAGTACGACCCGACCTACAAGGGTGGGTTGCCCGACCTCGGTGCGGCCGATGGTTGGCCGGTCGCCAACCTGATGGTCGAAGGGCTGCAGCAAGCCGGGAAGAATCCAACGCGCGCGTCGTTCATTGCCGGTCTGAGGAAGGTCAGTGACTGGACCGACAACGGGCTGGCGACCGGTCCGATCAGCTTCGTGCACTTCGGAACCAACCCGCCGACCCAGTGCTTCTCGTACGTGCAGTTCGTCAAAAACAAGTACGTGGCGTTCCCGAAGAGCGGGAAGGCCTTCTGCGGGACGATCCTGCCTGGTACCTGATAGGCCGGGGCGTCAGCAGGGCTCTCCCTCGGGGTCCAGGTAGTCCTCGGCCAGAATCCGCTCCCGTCGGTAGCGCTCGAACTCCTCGTCGGAGACGCCGAGGATCTGCTTGTAGACGAACTCATTGTCCTCGCCGAGCACCGGTGAACCGCGCCGCCAGGCTTGGGGAACACCGCGATACGGCAAACCGGGGTGCAGGTGGACGCCAACGTCGAGGCTCCGGAGTGGCTGCAGCCACCCCCGGTTTTCGAGGTGCGGGTCGGCGGCGAACGTCTCGTCGTCGAGGGAGGGCCCGGCGGCAACGCCCGCCTTTTGGAGCGTGTGGAACGCATCGAGCGACGACTCGTTCGCCGTCCATGCGCCAATGATCGCGTCGAGCTCGTCGTGGTGATCCCGCCGCGCCGCGGTGCCGGCGAAGCGGGGATCACGGCCGAGTGCTTTCTGGCCGATCGCCCCGGCCAGGGCACGCCAGGCCGTGTCATCGTGCACGGATATGGCCAGCCACTGATCGTCACCTTTGCAGCGGTAGAGGCCCTGAGGGGCACGCAGCGGATCGCGGTTGCCCCAGCGCCGCGGCTCGACCCCCAATTGGCAGTCGACCAGCACGTCCCCGAGGTGATTGAGGATGTTCTCGGTCTGGTCGAACTCGACGAACTGTCCCCGACCTGTGCCCTGGCGGTACCGCAAGGCGGCCACGGTGGCGAAAGCGGCGCCCGGTCCGGAGGCGGCATCCATGTAGGTCGTGCCCGGGCTGGTCACGAGCTCGGAGTCCAGGTGACCACACAGCCACAACATGCCGGTGAGCCCATCGAATTGGGCTCCAAAGCCGCTGTAGCCAGACCAGTCACCCGTGAGACCCGTCGGCGGCATGCGGACCACCACGAGACGGGGATTGCGCGCCAGCAAATCACTGGTCTGAATGCCCATGCGGGTGAGGCCCGCCGCCTTGAAGTTGTCGATGAAGACGTCCGACTGTTCGGCCAGCCGGAACAGGAGCTCCCGTCCTTCGCTGCGGCGCGTGTCGATGGTACACGAGAGCTTGTTGCGCCCGAGTGAGTTGTTCATGGCATGGCGGTTCCATGGACGATCGGGACGATCGGGAACGGCTGGGCCGTAGAGAGACCCGAGGAATCCAGGGTTGGCGATGGTCGGCCGGGCCTGGTAGCCCTTCGTGGTCGGCGGCAGGATCCACGGGTTTTCGACCCGGATGACTTCGGCTCCGAGGTCAGCCAGCAGCATGGTGGCGTACGGACCCGACCACACCGTGGTCAGGTCCACGACGCGAATCCCAGACAGCGGTGGCAGCGCCGTGGTCCCGACGGCCGGTGCCGGCCCCGGCGCCGGCGGGCCGGACCAGGTGGCTGAGCCGAGACCGTGCTGGCCGAGTCCGGGAGCGAGCCGGCGGAGCGACCAACCCCCTTCGGCGAAGCGGCAGGGGGCTCCGGGAAGTCTGATCGAGTTCGCTCCGGGGTCATCGGTGTGCACCCAGAATCCGCGCTGCCAGAGATGCTGGGCCTCCAGGACCTCCTGAGGTGAGTTCACGCCGGCCAACGGCCATCCGGCGCGCTGCGCCTCGGCGGTCGCCTCCGCCCGGGTGCGAGCAAGCAGCCACGGGTACAGGGCCGCGTCCATGGCTTCCTTCGTCTCACCACGCTCGAAGGCATCCGGTCGGGCGAAGGCCTCACGCAACGCGTCGTTGTCGAGCACATCAAGCAGTTCGTCCAATTGCTGCGGCGTCGACATCATTGACACGTAACCATCTGCGCAGGGATGTACCCCACCGGGAATCAGCGTCTCGCGTGCCTGGTCGACCAAGCCCGGCCCGGGTGCGCCATTGCGGTACTGGTGTGCGAGCAACATGGTCGCTCGTGCCGGCAGCGTCGCCAGGGCCTCGAGCGCGGCGCAGTCGATGAAGCACCCCGACCGAGTGGACTCGGCGCTGACGACAGCAGCCAGACCGCCCAGAGCCGCCATGTTGCCGACAAGGTGCAAGGCGAGCTGACCGGGCAACCGGACGGGACCGTCGTCGCAGCGGGGTTGCACCAGGGCGTCGCTCATCGTCTGGACGACAAGGTCCTCCCAGCTGTACTCCGCATACGGGCCCGTGGCACCGAATCCACTGATGCTCGCGACGGAGAGCTGCGGCCAGCGTTCGTGCACCGTGCTCCAGGTCATTCCCCATGTGCGCAGCCGACCCCGACCGGTCTCTTCAATGACCAGGTGGGCTCCCTCGAGCAGACGTTCCAGCGCTTCGCACCCGCCGGAGGTGTTTGCGTCAAGCACCACGCTGCGCTTGTTCGTGTTCAGATGGAGAAAGGTGCCACCGCGAAAGAGACCCTCTGCGTCGGTGGAGATGCTTTCGCGATGGCGCAGCTCGTTGCCATCCGGCGCTTCGACCTTCAGCACGTCGGCACCGAGGTCAGCAAAGAGTTTTCCGCAATAGTTCCCCGCGACACCCTCAGCGAGCTCCACCACGTTGATCCCGCTCAGCAGATGACGCACCGACGCTGCTCCCTTGACCCTCCACTGGCGCACGAAGCGTCACCGTGCAGCGGGCTCCGTCGCGGTGCCGCATAGTAACGGCGTCCGCGCACTGGGGCACTCGTTCGACCCGGAGGCCCGAACCCGTTGTACTGCGGTCGAAGGATCGCGACGAACCGTCTGTGACCTGGTCTGCTACCCGGTCAACGCCATAGTTCGGTTTTTGGGCATTTGCCCAGCAGCGCAGTTTTTTCCGGGATAGAATCTCCGCCAGCGTGCCGCGCCGGCCGTTCTTCGAGAGGGAGGGCCATGACTGAGGAATACGTGTCTGATGCGTTCATCTACATGCGTGAGCGGCATTTGCCCTATCCGGTGTTTGATGCTGACAACCACATGTACGAGAACACTGATGCCCTGACAAAATTCGTCCCGCCGGAGTTCGCCGGCATCGTCAAGTACGTCGAGATCAACAATCGAACCAAGGTCGCATTCAAGGACAAGATCAGCGACTTCATTCCGAATCCGACGTTTGCCCGGGTCGCGCCTCCGGGCGGATCTGAGGCCGATCCTCAGCATCGCCGTGGCATACCGTCGGTGGATGCCTTCTTCGACCCCGAGCCGCGGCTCACCCTCATGAAGGACATGGGCATCGACCGGTCCCTCATCTGGCCCACGCTCGCCACGGGCGTGGAGGAGCGACTGGCCGAGGACCCCGATGCCGTTCAGGTGGTGCTGCGTGCCTTCAACCGGTGGATGCTCGAACATTGGACCTACAACTACGCCGACGCGATGTACCCGACACCGATGATCAGCCTTTCCGTGCTGGACGATGCGGTCAAGGAACTCGCGTTCGTGGTCGAGCACGGGGCGAAGTCGTTCCTCCTGCACACCGCGCCAGTGCCCACCTGGAAGGGGCGGCGATCGTTTGCCCTGCCCGAGTTCGACCCCTTCTGGGAGGCGGTGCAGGAAGCCGACATCCTGGTGGGGATGCACCAGACGGATTCCGGTTACCAGCGGTACACCAACGAGTGGGAGGGACTCGGGGGAAGTGAGTTCCGGCCCTTCGGCAGCGGGATTCCTGGGTTGAACGGCTCCCCGGCCTTTCTGTCGCTTGCCACGCCGAGGTCCCCGATACGGGACGGGATCGCCTCCATCATCGGCCATGGTCTGGCGACGCGCTTTCCGCGGCTGCGCTTCGCTCCCGTCGAGTTCGGCACCGAGTGGGTGCGCCCTCTCATCCAACACATTCAAGTGGTCTACGAGCGATCGCCCGAGATGTTCGAGGAAGACCCATTTATGGTCTTCAAGCGCAACATCTTCGTGCACGCGTTCCAGGAACCAGACCCGGCCGGGCTGGCCGCTCTGATCGGCGTCGACAACGTCATGTTCGGATCCGATTTCCCCCATATGGAGGGTTTGGCCGATCCCCTCAGCTACTCGGAGCTGGTCGAGAGGACCATGTCGCCGGAGGACACGGCCAAGGTCATGGGCGGCAATTTGGCGCGGATCATGAAGGTCTGAGCATCGCATCGCGGGACGGCCCGGTCACCGCGAAGCCGGCCACGACTCAAGATGACGACAATGAGACGACAATGAAGACGCGCCCTCGGGTCGCTGAAGGGCTAACCCGTGGGCCAGACGAGGTCCAGGTTCTGCACCATACGAAGCCCCGGCGGGTACTCCAGTTCGATCCCGGGCTTCAGCTCGTAGCGGGGGATGCGGCGGTGCCACTCCCGCAGGGCGAGCCGGAGTTCTCGGCGCGCCAGGTGCGAACCGAGGCACCGGTGCACCCCACCACCGAAGGCAAGGTGGCGATTCACCTCTCGATCGAACCGCACATGCATCGAATCCTCGAACTCGCCCGGATCGACGTTCGCAGCCCCGATCGAGACGAACACGATGCTGCCCGCCGAGATCGGGCACCCAGCGACTTCCCGGTCGGCCGTGGCCAATCGGGCGGTCCCAGCCACCGGCGTCTCCCACCGCAGCATCTCCTCGACAGCCCTGGGAATCACGTCCGGGTCGTCCACGATCTGCTGGCGGTGCTCCGGGTGCTGGCTCAGATAGGCGAAGAAGCAGGTGAGGGAGTCGGTGACGGTATCCAGCCCCGCGATCAAGAAGAGGAAGCAGATGTCGAGGATCTCCTCGCGGGTCAGCTTGTCGCCCTCCACCTCCGCGTGGAGGAACCCGGTCAGGATGTCCTCTTCGGGGTGCCGCTGGCGCTCGTCGAGGATGGCATTGAAGTAGGCGTAGATCTCCGCTCCGGTCTCATCGCGGATCCGCGCCTGCTCTTCCGGGCTCAGACCACCCCCGCCCGGGCGCATGATCCCGTCCTTGAGGTGGAGGAGGGTGTCGAGCTCCTCCCAGGGCAGGCCCATCAACCCGAGAAAGACGGCGGAAGGAAACGGGACGGCCAATTCCTCTGTGAAATTGCAGGAACCCCGGTCGATGAACGCATCGATGAAGTGGTTCACCCGGGCGGCCACATCCTCCTCGATCTCGTCCATCTTCTTCGGGGCAAAGAGCGGGTCGAGGATGCGGCGATACTTCTTGTGCTCCGGTGGGTCGATGCTGAGGGGAATGAGCGGTCGTACATTGCCCAGCTGGACGATGTCGCGCGACGTGAAGCTCCCCGGGTCACGGAGAACCTCGTCAACGGCGGCCCGGCTGGCCACGACGGTGAACCCTTCGGCGGGCGTCACCACGCCGCCCTTCTCAATCAGCGAGATGTACTTGGGCTGTGGCTCCGCGAGATCGAAGAGGTCGTCCATTCCCTCCTCGTTGCCCGTGAACACGGGAGATTCTGCCGACGATTCCCTCTCGCCCTGCGGCGACTGTGCCATGTCACTCCTTCCGTTGCGGTGCTCTTCCGATGCACCGCGGAGACGACTTCAGTCCTATTGGTGGGGCGGACGATCGCGAATCCCCAGCTCCGGTGAGTCCGTTGTACCACACGTCTCGACGAGCAACACTTGCTTCGCCGGTGCGGCACGCGGAGTCGCTCGTTACTGTTGAGAAAGAGGTGCGAACACGATGAACGAACTGAAGGACCGCGTCGCGATCGTCACCGGCGCGGGTCGAGGCATTGGCCGCGCGCATGCACTTCTCATGGCCGCCGAGGGTGCCAAGGTGGTGGTGAACGACCTCGGTGGAAACACCGACGGCACCGGCGCCGACGTCTCGCCAGCACAGCTGGTGGTGGACGAGATCACGGAGGCCGGCGGGTTGGCGACCGCCAACTTCGACGACGTCGCCGATTGGGAGGGTGCGAAGCGCATGATCGAGCAAGCGGTCGACACCTTCGGCGACCTTCACATCCTCGTGAACAATGCCGGGATTTTGCGCGACCGCATGCTGGTCAACATGTCGGCCGAGGAGTGGGATTCCGTCATCCGGGTCCACCTGAGGGGCCACTTCTGTCCGACGCGCTGGGCGGCCGCCTACTGGCGCGAGCAGGCCAAAGCCGGACGGGAGGGCAAGCGCGCGATCATCAACACCTCGTCGGCGTCGGGCCTGTTCGGCAATTCGGGACAGACGAACTATGGTGCCGCCAAGATCGGGATCGCGACCTTCACGATGATTGCCGACTCCGAACTCGGACGCTACGGGGTGCGCGTCAACGCCATCGCACCGGCGGCAGCCACTCGTCTCACCAGTGGTCTCTCTCCGGACCGAACAGCGACGCCGAGCGACGAGTGGTCCCCCATATCCCCAGCCAACATCGCACCTTTCGTCGCCTACCTCGCCACCGAGGACTGTCCCATTCACGGACGGATCTTCCTCGTGTCCGGTGGGACGGTCCACCTCTTCCAGCCCTTCGCCATCATCGATGCCATCGAGAAGGAGGGGCGGTGGTCCGTAGCAGAGCTCAAGGACCAGGCGGTGCGGTTCGCCGACGTGCCCTTCACGCTCAACAATCCCTACGAGGGCCAAATGGGCTGACGTCACGAGAACGGTCAAAGGGACCGCGCCAGAACGTCCTCGACGGTCTCGCCCCTTGCGTGGGCGGCTTCCGCCATCCTCTTGTAGCTCTCTGGGCTCATCAGGTCGTGCAGGGTCATCTGTGGCGCTCCACCGAGAAGCCGGATGTACGTCGCTTGGCGCGCCGCCCGCTCGACCATTCGCGCCACATGGAACGCCTCATCGAACGTCTTACCGACGCACACCGCTCCGTGTGAAGGCAGCAGGGCGGCCTTCGACCGAGAGCCGAGCGCCTCGACGGCCTGGTGTGCCACCTCGACGGTCGCCACTCCGCCCGACGGTGCGCACCTGATCGGACCCAAGCCGGCAACGAGGTAGGTCTCGGAGGTGTAGGTCGGGATATCCCACCGCATGACCGAGAAGATCTGCGACCATTCGCCGTGGCTGTGGACGATGGCGTGAACATCCGGTCGGGCGTCGTAGATGCCGAGGTGCGTGTCCAATTCGACGGTCGGCTCCATGCCGTCGTCGAGGATCACCTTGCCGTCACGATCGACGACAGCGATGTCGTCCTCGCCTATCTGACTCCAGTTGGCGAACGGCCGCTCTGGGTCTGGTCTCGGCAGAATGTAAATGGTGCCGGTTTCGGGGTCCCGCAAGCTGGTGTCACCCGCATCGAGACCGGAGGTCAGTTCGAGGTCCCAGAGCGTCTTGGCCGAGCGGGCCACCTCGGCGATCAGTTCGGCCTTGACGTCCCGCGATTGCTTTGCATCCGGCATCGCTGATCCTTCCTCCTCGCCGTTCCAGCGACACACCAGCCATCCGACGTCCGCATTCTCCTCCTCCTGTGTTCGACGACACGTCCGTGTCCTACTTCGACCGGATCCGTGGCCCGGACCCGGTCCACGACAGCCGGAACCACGGCTGGCGCAGAACGCCAATCGATCAATCCGTCTTCTGGGAGACCGACGGGGTAATGGTTCTCGTGGATCTCGGCCCAGTGGGCGTGATTCAGCTGGTGGAGTGTGAAGCAGGACTGCAGCGCGTTGAAGAAGCCCATGTTGTCCACTGTTTGGTTCACGGACTCTTTGATTAGCAACGCGGTCATCGTGGGTAGAGCGGCAATACGGCGGGCGAACTCCAAGGTGCGCTCGTCGAGCTCGTCCTCTGGAAAGATCTTTGAGACCATCCCCAGCGCATGAGCCTCCTGAGCCGTGACCGAATCACCCGTGAGCATGAGCTCCTTGGTCTTCCGTGGGCCGAACTCCCAGGGATGGGCGAAGTACTCCACTCCGCACATGCCGAGACGAGTACCCACGACGTCAGCAAACGCCGCATTATCAGCCGCCACGATCAAGTCACAGGCCCACATGAGCATCAGTCCCGCGGCGAACACCGTCCCTTGCACCTCGGCGATCGTGATCTTGCGAAGATTCCGCCAACGCAACGTGTTCTGGAAGAAGTAGTGCCACTCTCCGAGCATCCGCCCCTCCGCGCCGTCCCTCGTGCCTCCGTTGATCTCAAAGGTCGGGTGCAGACCGGGACCTGGGGTGCGTTCGGCCAAGGACTCGGCCGAACCCATGTCGTGACCGGACGAGAACATGGGACCGGCCCCGCTGAGGATCACGACGCGCACCTCGTCGTCTGCCTCCACGTTCAAGAATGCGTCGTGTAACTCCACGAGAAGTCCCCGATGCTGCGCATTCCGCGCCTCCGGACGATTCAAGATGATGCGCGCTATCCGGCCGTCGTCGACCTTCTCGCACTTGACGTATCGATAGTCCTCCACGGTGATTCCTCCTCGTCCGGTCTTCGCTGATCTTAGGCGAACGCCCAATGGCATGGGTCACGCTTCCTCCCCGCTTGCCCGTTGAGGATTATCAGCGACCGCCCCGCGACCGGTACCGCTGCGTCCCCGACTACTCAGCGACGATCACCGAACGGGAAATATCGGAGCCGGCCCGTATAAGCCCCTGACGCTGATACCCCGTCCATTGACCCGATTGACGAAGTGGATGCCCCGACCGCGGCCGTCGCCGTGGGGAGGTAGTCGTTCCGTAGGGATATGTCTCCCGTTCTCTTTGCGAGCTCGCCATGGGCGATTCAAAGGACGCGTAGGACAGAGCGACGGGGTTGCGCCGGCTGGCGTGCTTGACGGTCGCCCATGGTTTCGTTGCAATTCCCGAACGGGTGCGAGATAGTTGGTGCTATGAGCCGGTCCGTCTTTGGCGTCGTTCACGGCATCAAGGTCTTGCTGAATGACGCTTGACGGCACGCTCCGTGATGGAGTGTCTGTACGGTCAGCTCCGGGATATGGGCTCACGGGTTCGTGCTCACGTCGTTATGCCCCCGCTGACAAACACCAACCTGGCAGGCAAGCCGGGACGTATGACCTTTGTGCGAGATGGCCTGGCCGCCGGGGGCGTTCGAGCAGTCCTGGCCGAACCGGAGCAAGTAGGGGAAACGGTGGTCGAAGCGATACGAGCCGACCGCTTTGGCTCTATCACGATCGAGAGGCCGACGACCGTTTGACCGATGGGAAGTTCGCGGACGTCATCGACCGGCAGAACGAGATGGTTCTCCAGCTCGCCCAGCTACCGATCGAGCGTACGGATCCAGACCCATATCTCTGGGTATGAAGCGGTAAGACGGACCAGCCTCGTCGGCCTACTGAGAAAGGGCTTCGAAGTAGGGGGCCAGCATCTGAGCGAACAGCTCCCTTCGTTGCTTGGGCCGAGATCGCGATCTTTGCAGCGTGCCGTAGGCGATCGAATCGTTGAGCTGCTGGCTAAAACAGAACCCCCTAATGGCCAGAATGATATTCGATCGAAGATCTTTCGGCATGGCCTGGTCTCCCAGAGCCTCTTTGAGCAATCTGTGGATGTGGGCCGTTGAGTGATCGGCGGCCCGCCGCATCGTTTCGCGCACCTCATTACTTGTGCGCGGGTCGTGCTCAAGGTTCAAGATCACTTGGAGGCTCGCCAAATATTCAGGCGTGCCGTAGTGCCGGGCGAGAAGCTCGATCAACTGAGTAAGCCGCTCTTGCACGGTCGGTCCGTCGATGTGGGCGCCTGCAACGACTCTTTCGAGGTCTTCGGTACTCGCTTCGAGCACGGCCAGCATCAGAGCTTCCCGAGAGCCGAAGCGATGCTGGATGACGCCCCAGGTGACGCCGAGCGCGTCGGGCGATCTCGTTTGTGCTCGAGCCGCGGTAGAAGCCGAGGTCGATGATGCTCTGGAGAGCCGCCTGGACGACGCGGTTCCGTGTGTCAGTGTCGCTGGATCTGCTTGATCCTCGACGGTCGTCCCGCTTGTTTCTTCGCTGCGTCTCAGCCATGGTAAATGGAGAGTGCTGCTGCCGGACAGCTGCTGCTGCATGTCATAGCTCGTCACGATATCGGGGCAACCAGATGCCAAGACGCATCCCCCGATCAGATTTCGGCGCGCGAGTGTCTCGTTGCGTTTACGGAGCTATAGGTGATCCGTAATGACTCCGTGGAGCAAAGAGCACCCAGATCTTGGCTCAGTCGACCCACAGATCCACGAAGACCGCCTTCGCCTCGAGCAGCTTCTCGATCTCATGCTCCTCATACCCGACGGAAGTGAGGATTTCTCTCGTGTGTTGGCCACAGATCGGCGGCGGTCCCCAGATTTCGGGCTGAGTGTCCGAAAAGTCGGCCGTGCGACCGAACTGCTCGAGCCTTCCCACCTTCGGATGCTGATGCTGGACCCTGAGCCCGAGTTGGGCGGCATCCGGATCATCGAGAAGCTCAAGACCGAAGTTCGGGTTCGGAATCTCACACGGGACGCCGTGCGCATCGAGATCCTGGAAGAGGTCCTCAGACGAGCGGAGCAGGAAAAGGTTGCCGATTAGGGTCTCCAGCTCGACTCGATGTCGTTGTCGCCATCCACGGTCCCGGAAGCGAGGGTCGCTGATCCATTCGCCATGGTTCAGGCAACGAGCTAGGCGCTGCCACTCCTCCTCTGTCACCGCAGCGAGACAGATCCAACCATCGACGGTCTCGTACAGCCGGTAGAGCGGACCCAGCGACAGCTGCATGGCGTCGAGCTGAGGACGTGGCAAAGGCGTCCCGTCCTCCCGGATCGCAGCCATGGAACCAAGGAGGAGCCCGGCGTTGAGGATCGACGTGTCGACCGCCTGAGCCTGACCAGTGCGGGCCTGATGGTAGAGCGCCTGAATGACACCGATAGCCGAGAGGAAGCCGTTTCCGGTATCGCCCAGGGAGGTCAGGCTCCAGAAGGGCGTGCCACCGAACCGAGTTCCGCCATCTTCATAGGTGACTCCCGCAAGCGACAGTCCGGTCTGGTCATTGCCGGGGGAATCGGACCTCGGCCCCTTCTCGAATCCACGGGTGTGGCAATAGATGATATCCGGGTTGACTTCACGGACCGACGCCTCGTCGAGGTGCAGTCGTCGAAGGGCATCAGGACGCATGTTGGAATGCACCACATCCGCTTTGGCTATCAGCCGATGAATCACGGCCTGCCCGTCAGCCGACTTGAGGTCGATGCCGACGCTCCGCTTGTTGCGGTTGCACCCATAGGCGATATGCATGGAGTGCCACCACGGGTCGCGATACCCGTTGACCTTGATGACATCGGCCCCGAGGTCGGCCAGCACCTGCGTGCCGAATGGCCCAGCAACTGCGAAGCCAAGATCAAGCACCGTGATGCCTTCAAGCGGACCCTTGAGCGAGACCAATGTGGACTGAGGCTCCGGTTGATCAGCACTCGGGGTGGCTGCATCGGCCTCGGCCCGGATCTCATCGTTGTGCTGGCCAACCGATGGAACGGGTCGCCGGAACTCTCCGGGCGTGTGACTCATGTGGTAGAGGATTCCGGCTTGCCGTAGCCTGCCGTGCTCCGGGTGGTCCACCTCGAGGACGGCTGACTCCGCCAAGAGCGCCGGATCGGAGAGGGCCTCTTCGGGTGTACGCACTGGTTGGAGCGGTACGCCAGCACGGGCCGCTGCCTCAACCCACTCGTTCGAGGGGAACCGTGCCATGGCTGCAGCCATCGGCTCGAAATAATGTGCCAAGACGACGATGTTCTCAGGGTCGGGCGGCACTCGTTGCGGATTGTCAACAACGCTGGTGATCGATGGGTTCATCTCAAGACGGTCCCCTTCGCTGCTCGAGAGTACGAAGCGAGGGTTTGGTACCCATTGCTCAGTCCATCGACCGTCCGAGCATTGGAAGAACCCCTTGTGTGCCCTCCGGTCGTAGATCCACGATCGGAAGCCAGGCGCATTGCTTTCCTCCACCCTCATCCACTTTGATGCGGTCAGGCTTAGGGCCGATTGGAGGAGCGAGGTCTCGATGTGTTGACCGCGCCCAGTCTTCGTGCGTGCGTACAGGGCGGCACTGATGGCAGTCGTAGCGATGAAGGCGGACCCCATGCTGAGCCATGGGGTATATGTGAAAAGCGGACCCGGGCGCGGTGCCCCGGGAGGCATCCTCTCGGGGATTTCCAGGTCCTCGAGGAAGGGTCCCTCACCTTGCATGTGACCGATCGCGCCCGCCAAGTGGCCACGTTGCTCGTCGAGGATTCCGAGGCGCGCCGCGACGAGCGCGTCGTACCCTGGGCGATCCTGATGCTGCGGGTGATTCCCGTATGCCGAGAGCGAGCAGACGATGGCGCGAGGATTGAGTTCGAGCAGCGTCGCGGCATCCACTCCTAACTTGGTTGCGACTCCCGGGGCCCAGCTCTCGAGGACCACGTCAGCGGTGCGCGCGAGATCGTGAAACGTTGTGCGGTCCTCGTCGCGGGTGAGGTCGAGCTCAACGCTGCGCCGGCCACGGAGCCATGTGTCGTAGCCGGGCGAACCTCGGAATGGGTCTCCGCCAGGCGGCTCGACCTTTACGACGTCCGCCCCGTGGTCGGCCAGCAGCATGCCGGTTACCGGTCCGGCAATTCCCCAGGAGGCGTCGAGCACTCTGATTCCGTCGATAGCCCCTGACACCGTGACCCCCGTGTTTGGTTGAGCGGAGAAGATCATAGTAGCTAGTATGGAACCTGTTCAAGCCGTGTGGGCTGGGAACGCCGCAAGGACTGGCAGTTAGGAGAGGTCATGGAACATAGCTGCCTCATCTCCGCCGACTCGCATGTCGCTGTCAGCCTCGATGTCATCCGCGAGCGGGTACCAGCGAGGTTACGTTCCGCGTTTGACGACGCGATCGCTCAGCAGGCTCACGACGACAAAGCCCGTCGACAAGGACGCAAACTATCCTTGGAAGATTGGGACATGGAGGCTTCCGGGACCCGGGCTATCGCGACTCGATGGCTCGCCTCGCGGCTATGGACCGCGATCGCGTAGATGCTGAGGTCATCTATTCAGAGGTCAGCGCTTTTCACATTCTGCCTTCCCCAGGGCTCAATGACCGATGAGCCGATCTTTTAGGTTCAGCTTCTCGCCAAGGGAGGGGCTTTAGTATCGACCGGAGTATTCGTGGGTGTTCAATCGCTTCCGTGCAACGGCCAAGTAGAAGGCAGAAACGATTGCTCCGATGATTCCGAACAGGAACCACCCGCCAATCATGCCTGCGATCCAAACTGCCTTCCATCTCGGTGCTAGCGCCACAGCGGGTCGTCTTGCCACGTCAATGATTCCCCAGATGACCACCGCGAGCGACGCAAAACTGATGAAGACCAACAGTCCGTTACTCATGCTTCCTCTTTCGGCGAAGTGCGGTCCGTTCAGATCCACTTCGTTCAACCAGGCAATTTACCGTTCGAACCTCTGAGCACGATCAGAAGTTCGTAAATTTCTCTGCAAGACGCGGCGTCGAGCACCAGAACCATCTGCCTCATCGCGGTTGAACGCGACCAGCAACTCGTGAGCGAGCAGAGGTTGGCCGATATCCTTACCGTTCTAACCGTACGTCCGCGGATGGAACACCTAGCGATCCACCACGATGGTCCACCAGCGCCCAGCGAGCTCCTCGGCAATTCGAGACAAGAGGCTCAATTAACAGTTACGCTCCTGGCGACCCTTCGTTGGTGGGGTGAGAAGAGCCGGGGTCAGATCCAGTGACCGGCGGACGGTTCCGTGGGTAGCCCGAAAGAGCCGAAATGTCCCACTGTCCTGGCGGTACGAGGCACGGTGGGGCGATGCGGCTGTCTTCCCTATGTTGCACCAATCTGGATGATCGGGAAGGCGAGCGCCTCGCCACCCCTCGTGCGAAAGCAGAACGTTCACGCCGTGTATTCGCCTCCCCAAAGGTCGTCGCGGGTTGCACATTGTGTGACTGTGCGCCGAGTTGTGACAGCGACGGCGAGCAGCCACAGAGGGGGCGCGGCGGCCGCGAAGCGCTCAGCGAGTCCCAGAAGGGCGCCGTGGCTTTCGAGCGCATACCACGCCACGAGGCCAAGCGAGACTCCCGCCGCTGCGATACTCGGAGCACGCGTCAACAGCAGTGCGGGATGCCGTCTACGCGAAGCCATCACCGGCCACGTACAGCAGGTCAGCGCCGCCACGATGACGGCGAGTTCATGCGGGAGCGAGTATCCACGTTGTGGCTGCCGGAACACAGCGATCAACAGCACCGCGACACCTCCGCAGGCGAGCAGGACGCGGCCAACACGTCCTGCGGGCTGCAGTCCGATCGCGGCGACCAGATAGCAGAGTCCCACACCGGCGAGAGCTGACGTCATCACCCACGAGTCGGTCGCTCCCTTCCCTGCTAGTTCGCTGATGGTGTCGCGAACCGGGTTGTACGAAGCCGGCTGAATCGCTGTGGCGCCGAAAAAGCCGCCGATGAGCAGCACCGGGGCCGCGCCAGCCGCCGCTACCACCCACCAGGGGATCGCTTTCACCGCCAGATCCTACGTGCCGGACTCCCTCGCAGACCCGATGCGTACGGGGGCACCGTCACGTCTAGTCGGCATCGGCCAATGTCACGACGATCACAGCGTTAGACGAGCCCACATGCGGCGAAGGGTGCCAGCATGGGTACCTCCTACTGGCGTCGCTCCGCCGAGGACGCGGCCATGCAGGACGAGCACGGCTTCATATGGAAGGCGATGCTCGACACCATCGACACCGACTTGGCGGGCAGCGGGTGCTCGACGCCGGCTGCAACCGTGGCGGGTTCCTGCGCCTGCTCGTTGACGCCGAGCGCGTCGGCGAGGGCTACGGATACGACCCAGCCTCGGGCGCCATCACAGATGCCCGCCGTGTCGCGGGCTACAGGCCGCTCACCTTCGAGGTCGCCGAGACCGTGCAGGACGCATGGGGCGCCTTCGACGTGGCATTCAGCCACGAGGTCCTCTACTTGCTGAAGGACCTCCCCGCCCACGCGGCGGGTCTCTTTGGCGCCTTGAAGCCCAGCGGGTCGTACTTCGCCGTCATGGGCGTTCACGAAGGGAGCCCGATAATGTCGGCATGGCACGCAAAGTGTGCAGTGGAGCTAGACCTTCCACGGTTCTTCAACCTCGACGAGGTCGCGAGAGTCTTCGAGGACGCCGGCTTCACGGTATCGGTGGCGAACTTGAAGCTGAGGTTCGTTCCGGTGTCGGCGCATCGGCACGGGCACGACCATCGGACGGACCTCCTCGCGTGGTTGGACTACTACAGCCGGGAGAAGGTCTTGCTGCGTTTCATTCGCCCGTCTTCCTAGCCGTGTGGTCCATCTCGCACAGTTTTCGATAGCACCGGCGAGCCGACAGTCAGATTGAGAGCTTGCGGCCGATCAGTGACGCCACATTGGCGAGGGGCGATGAGGCGGTTGGGTTTAGCGCCACCGGCACAGAACGGGTGGCACGTATTCGGGAGCGCGAATCGTTTATACGAGGACGGCGTACATAAGGCATGGCCAGTCTTATGGACTTCCTAGGTGATGATGACGTCATTCCTTTGTTAGCGCCGTATTCGTACTCCCTGCGAAGTAACTTCAACCGGGAGTTCGACGTGACAGCTACAAGTCGGGACGCCGCTCGGAAGCCCGTCAGTTGCTCGACTCTGATGCCCACACGATCTTCACGCGGTGTCTGACGTCAGGCATTACTGAGTCGACGACCGTATGGACCATCCACTTGAGCTTTGGATGAGCGTCTTCGTAGTGAAGTCCCGAATGGACCATCACGAAGTACACGTCGCCCCACCCCCTATGCACGTCGACGTCGTTCACTAGCTTGAACCCGTTGTCGGGCAGAACAGCGCTCAAGGCACCGGCGACGCGGTTAGCCAAAGGCTCGGATTGCATACCCTCAATACTGAGACCCGCACGATCGCCGCGAAAGAGTGCCACAAGTCCCCACCGAGCCGAGTGTCGTCGAACGAGCAGCTAGGGCTTTTTTCGACCCCACACCAAGGGAGGGCGGCAACCCTACTCCGGGTCATTAGTCACAAGGTTGGGTGCCTCGCGCACCAAGGCAGCGGTCGAGCGCTCTGACCAGGCGGTCGCTTGGCTATTCGATTGTGACCGGGCGACGGGCGTGTGAGGCGCCCAGACGGACGAGCTGAGGAGCGTGCTCCCGACACGCCAACTGCGCCCAGTGCGGTCCCTCCGGACGCCCTTCCAGGCGGGCTCCTGACGGCAGTGGGTCGCCTGTAGCCGCGGGACTGGACCATTCGGAAGCACCGGCCGGGTTGGGGGCTGAACGCCGCAATGAGGTCGCCGGGCTTGGGCATGCCGTCCGTCGGAGATCGCTTTCAGCCAGAATTGCCAGAACCAGAGAATTGCCGGTGTCTATGGTCATGGCCGTCACCCTCAACGTCGACACATCCAATGAGAGCCGGAGCTACTTCGAGATCGTTCTTTCTGGGGATGTCCCAACGTCGATGGCAGCCGAGGTCGGATGGTTCGTCGTGAACTGAGTGGCATCGTCGTGTCGGATGGGCCTGCCAGTGTGAGCCGCGCCCGAGTCCCAACTCCTTGTTTGCCGACCTTCCGCCCTGGGACACTTGGCTTGGAGCACGCGGGCAGTCTCACCGCCTCCCGTACTCCATCCCAACCAATAGCGGCCCCGGTTCAATCCCCACAAGGATCCCGGGGTCGCTACGCGAGGGAGTGGTTACCTCGTGGACGCCTGCCCCATACCGCACAACGGGGGAGGGCAAGCTTGACAGCCCGTTAGCGAACGGTGGGCAGTCTGGCAGGGGCTTGCGGGGAAGTTCCTTTAGCCGACAAATGTCTTGAGGTCCTTAACCAGCTTGTCCTCGATCTCGACGTTCCACGCAGTCTCTCCAACGTCCACAACGAGGAACAGTTCCGAGATCGCCAGCGTCTCGATCACTGCCACCCCAAGGTGTTCGATCCACTTGCCGATACCGATGTGAACAGTGAGGTCATCAGCGCTTCCCGTGATAGTGATGGTCATCGCACGGTCTGCGTCGACGACCCCGCGTAGGAAGCCGCCCTTCTTGGCCTGGATCACCACGCCCTGCGAACTCGCTGCGGAGGTCTGAACCGTGAACCCGTCCGACTTTAGGTATTCCTCGATGTGGGACTGCACAGCGCTCGGATCCTTGCCCTTGCCTTGGAACCGCTCCACCTTGTCACCGATCATGACTTTTCTCCTTCGTCTTTGTCGTCGAGTCATGTGCTCAGCGCGGGTTGATGCTGATGAGCGTGACTCCCTCTAGCGGTCCGCCAGATTCCCCGATGGGCTTTGGCCGACCGCGGCAATGTACTGCACCCGGAGCTGGCATGACGTCCCAAGGAGCTTCAGACGGGCACAGCGGCTCCGGTCGCCTCTCTGTCGTTCTGGTGTCCATGCCGCCCGGCATGGAATCGGCACGTCCCCACCGGAAAGACCAATGTAGTGACCACATCAGCCCTAGGCTCAGCTCATGGCGCAGGGCGATGTTCCAACGTCAAGGGGTGGCCCCTTCCAGCGACGTCGGGAGAAACGTCAGCTCGAACTGCTGGCCAAGGCATCCGAAAGAGAGGTAACACCAAGAACGGCCTCGGCTCACATCAGAGTTATCGAGGATCAGAATGATGCTGGGGACCATGATCTCGAGGGACAAGAAACCAACTCTCCAGTTGCTGACACACCGCAAAGTCGTACCGCTGGCTTTCATGTGCGAGCCGTGCCGATTGATAAGCCGCTTGACGAATGAGCAAAACGCAAGCCGTGCCCCCGGTACGCCAATGATGTTGGGTTGGGGCCCCACCCTGTCGCACAGCGGGGCTAGATCATGGTCGCCAAGGATTCAAGCCAGTGCCATGGGTGGATCATTCAAAAGAGGCATAACGGAGCAAGGGTGAAGGAACGCCACTACACGAGGGAGCACCATTACAAGGGTTCCGTGGAGGTTTGGGCCGACGGCGCTCAGCGCTTCGAGGCGGAGATACACCTCACCAGACGCGAGACCGTGGAGGAGATCCAGACGTTGCGCGGTACCGAATCCGTGGTCTCACCGACAACGTGGGATGGTCGGTTTCGGGGGGTAGCCCAGGCGGACCTCCGGGGCCTACAGGTTGACCGAGAGTTTGAGCTAAAACTGCCAGACGGTTCCGTTGGTCAAGCAGCGCTACCCAATGGCAGGGACCTCGCCTATCTTCAGGGTCTCGGTGACCCGCCGTTCTGAGCATGAGGCTGCATCGAAGGCGGTCAGTGATTGTGATGGCGCTCATCCCGCCGTTGGATCGCCAGGACGAGGCCATCGGGGCGATGATCGAGGGCATGCTCGCGGCCGCTCACCTCTTGTAAGAGGACGAAATCGGGACCGCGGAGAGCCATAGGGCGCTCTGACCTTCGATGAGGAGTGGGGGAGTGGTGACCTCCTGGGGCCTGCCCCGGACACAGCACTTCGGGGATAGGCCCAGTAAACGCCCTCGTCACTGGATCGGTCCTAGCGTCGCACTCAGGGGCCAGGTTTTAGCCCGTGCCTGACTCGAAACAGAAGGACCAGACTTCAGGTCCTGAGGTCCTCGAGATAGACAACCGAAGGGAAGCTGCGAACCATGGTCATGGCGAAAGTCGGACACCCGAGCGTCACCGAGCGCCGAGCAAAGGGTAAGGGCGCCCGTGAGCTGACGCCGCTCTTCAGCCATGGCGGATGGGCCGCGGCCCCTGACCGTCCCGACCCGGTGGCATTGCTGGAAGCGCAGAACGTAACTCGGGTTGTCCAGATTCTTCACTTAGCGACGGCGAGGCTGGTACATGCGTCAATAACCTGAGCGCGGGGTGACGTTCCGAGCCGGTCATTGGTTCCCGCGGTTGTTCGGGATTCTCATCGCTGTGCAGGTTGAAGGGCATCTGGCGGGACCGTGGGGGCAAGAGTTGGTACGTGGAGGCGTGTGGCGAGAACGCGCCGAAGGTTACTGCGGTGCCAGCGTGAGAGACTCCGAGCACTTAGGTACATGGAGGCTGCGATGGCACATTTCGACGAAATCTACGACGAGGCCCGGGTCGCCATAGCCGACCGCGTCATCGAACTGGCGCCGAAGGCAAACGCAACGACGCTTGTGTGCCTGGCCGAGGCCTTCGCCTGGGCGGCGAGTCCGGAACAGCACCACGGAGCCGGACGTTCGGGACCTGCGGGTTGACCAGGGCACCTCACGGCCGGTTGTTGATGGTCGCACTTCAGCCCGAATAGATCCCGTAGAACGGAGCGTCGGGCTTGCCACCCAGATTGGCTGCGACGCGGTCGATCACTTCTAGATACTGAGCGATTACGGCGAGTTCTTCCGGCGATTGCTCCGAGGCACCGGCGGTCAGCTGTCCATGGGCAAGCTTGAAGTTCCACAGCGCCTGAAGAGCGATGTTGCGCTCTTCATCTGTCAGATCGAAAGTCGCCATGATGCCCCCGTGGATTTACTTTTGCATGCCTATTGCCCAAGGCATCCTGCGTCACCAGTCGAACGGCGCCACCTGGGTCCTAAAGTACCCCTCACCTGCAGTGTCCGCCGAAATATCACATGGTTGTCGGGCTGAGCGGACGCTTCTCCGCCGCGAGTCAGTACCAGCCACAAGGCGAGTGGCAAGGACCAATTCCTCTCGTTGAGCCAAAGCGCTTGCGCTATAGAGTGGAAGGTGTGGTTGCCAGCCGAGTTTCGGCGAGGCGACATGTGATGACCAAGAAGGGTGATCCACCATGGCAGGAAAGAGCGAGCAGGTTAAGGGCCAGGCCAAAGAGGCTGTCGGAAGCCTGACTGGCGACAAGGACCTTCAAGCCGAAGGCAAGGCCGATCGTCAAGCTGGTCAGGCCAAAGAGAAGGTTGGCCACGCAGAGGACAAAGTCGAAGAGGCTATCGAGAAGGTCGAGCACAAAGCGAGAGAAATGATCGACAGGACCAAGGACACTGCGCATCGGGACTAGCTCCGTGACTCACGGGCGCCGAGCGCTGACGCCGCCCAAAGCCGCGGACCCGGCAGCGAGGAATCCGGGGCGACGGCCGTCGATAAGGAGCACCGCGATCACTCCGATGGAGCTTGACCTCATCAGCCAAGGCTGCGAGCCCGCAGGCTCCGATCTCAATGAGATTGCTGGGCCTAACCTCTTGGTCCGAGTCCGATAGAGGCGGTGACGTCATGAGTAATGAATCTCAAGGGTCAGATCGTCCCACCCCGCAGCCTGCGGAGGCGTCAACAGGGCCCAGTCGGACGACAGCTGCTCCGGAAAGTCCGACGAGACGCACTCGAATCTCGGGAGCCTGGGTGGGGGTCATCATCGGGGTTGTCGTGCTGGCGTTCTTGCTGGCGTTCATCATCCAGAACGGCCAGTCGGTGAAGGTGTCCTTCTTCACCGTGCATGTGCACATGCCGCTCGGCGTGGCTCTGCTGCTTGCAGCGGTCGGCGGTGTGCTGCTTGCCGGGATCGTGGCGTCACTGCGAATCTGGCAGCTGCGTCACCGCATGCGCCAATCGAAATAAACTAGCCGCCACTCGTTTCCTCGTGACCGGAGTGTGGACCGTACGCCACTGCCGGATTCCGCAGGGTGCTTCAGCGACTCCTGCCCCCATGGCGCCGCAGGGTGGCACCCCTAAGACCCTTCGACGCCTCGCTCGTAACCTTCGGCGTGTGCTCCCGGCACGCTTCGACGTACCAAGTCAGCCCTTGGCGTCGCGCCGGTCCGGTTCCTCGGACGGGTCAGAAAAGAACCATTGGCCCCTACCGCTGTCTGAGCAGTGCGAGCAGCCTGCAAGGAGCGAGGTCCTGTGAGGTGTCGATGAACTTGGATAGTCCGAACCTGGTGTCACAAAGGGCGGACGAGCAGAGGCCCCTTCCACCAGCACCGATACGCAAGAGTTTGCTCGTCAGCAGGCCATCAAACAGATCAAACGAAGGCGCAACCTCTGGGATGGCCCTGGCAGCGTGAGCATCATCAATACCGTCACCGCCAAGGACGACGCCACGGTGCCCGTTGGGTCCGATCCCACTGCCGTGGCCATCACCCCGAACGGCTCGGCGGCGTATGTAACCAACTTTGTCTCGAACACCGTGAGCATCATCAGCACCGTCACCAAAAAGGTCACCGCCACGGTGTCCGTTGGGTCCTATCCCTTTGCCGTGGCCATCACCCCGAACGGCTCGGCGGCGTATGTAGCCAACAGTGGCTCGAACAGCGTGAGCATCATCAATACCGATAGCCAAAAGGTCAGCGCCACGGTGTCCGTTGGGTCCGGACCCTTTGGAGTGGCCACCTAGCGTCGGGGCTTCAGCGGCACCCCCCTAGCCCATAAGTGTTGGCATGCCGTTCGGAGCGCCCCCACCCTGATGTACTGGCGTACTGGCCGACCCTGACCCACTCCCATTCCTATGGTCGGGATTCGGGGACACCCACCCTCGACCAACTGACGGCTCAGAATAGAAAAGGAATCAGCATCTTGGTCGAGCGCTTGTATGCCGGATAGTCGTTGGGAAAGAGGCGCTCCATGGTGTGCTCCTCGACGGTTGCGCTATAGATGAAGTAAGCGCCCATCAACACGACGGCGACGAGCCAATACCAGCTGACGGCCACGGCCGTCCCGATAGCGGCGAGGATGATTCCGGAGTAGATGGGGTTGCGGATGTACCGGTACGGCCCGGTGGTGACCAACTCCGCGTCCACCCTCTCGGACATCGGGGTGCCCCAGTTCCGTCCCAGATAGACCCGTGCCCACACAGCCAATCCCAACCCGGTCAAGAACAGGGCCATGCCGATGCCTTGGAGAATGGGGTTGCTGACGATGGCATGGTGACCTTTGAAGGCTCCGGAGCGAATGACCAAGATCACGATGACGAAAATGGCGATCCTAAAGCCGACAAACTGTCGCATTCGTGACTGAGCTGCCCGCTTGGCAGTCAGGGCAGCCACTAGCCATGCCAACCAGAAGACGACCCACAGGCTGTAGATGACGTACTCGATGACGTACATGGACGGATTGCCATGGTAACGGGGTCAATGTCGATGTGACGTGACCTGGCCTCCGAGGATCCATTGCATCGCAGCCCTTGTTTGCTTTCTGTGGGGAGGGGCCGCCCGACATCAGCAGCGACGGTGTGCGCGAGGCATCTGTTCGCAACTGCCCGCACCCGGATACCGCTCGGCCTTAGAGCGATCAATCGATTATCCCATGGTGCCAGCTGCACCCCAGCCCGGTGTACGGGGGCGGTCTGACGCAGTCTCTGCGCCATGCCGGGATCGTCGCCAGTCATCCCATGAGTTGCATGAACTCCTCGTCGTTCAGGGCGCCGTTGGCACATCGACGAACTGCTTCGGATTTCGAGGCGAGGGCCGACTCGAACGCGTCATCAGCGTCGTGAGCTTGCAGGCGGTAGAGGGCGATGATCGACGCACATGCGAGATCAGCCTGTTTGGAAGTCGCGGACGCAAGTGCGTTCCGAATAGCTGGAACGGCGTTGGTGATTCCTCCTCGGCCAAGAGCGGCGACCGCCACGGTGCGGGCTTGAAATGGTAGGGAATCGTCCTCTACGACCTTGATCACCTCGGATTCGGTCGAGGAGTTCAGTCCTAGCTCGTTGAGTCGCCTTCGGAAATCCCCTGCTCGGTGCAATTTCCGTAGTGACTCATAAAGCCCTTCGTCAGGCAAGATCAAATCGCCTCCCGCTGAACCCGTTCCTAGTGTTGCATTCCCGGCGAACCGGGGGTGCGTCCAGAAGATTGGGCGCCATGACAACAAGGAGGTTCATGTTGTGATGACGTAACCAATCGACAAGCTGAGGGCAGCCAGCCGGTGCGAGTCCGGTCCGGGGAGACGCCAAGGTCCCCGGTAGCAAAGCCCCCGTGCGTGATCGAGAGGCCGGGTGCGAAGCGGGGCCGAGCGACTGACCAGTCCGCAACATCAAGTGAAGCCTCGAGCGTCGTCACGCCGGTCCGTGCCCTGCACGGACGAGGAGGAGCCGAGCCCTTGCCGGACTGCATGGAGGGCGTCCCTGCCTTCAAGATCAGTTTTCTGACGCACCACGGGGGACAGCCGACATATGTGGCCACCGAAACCGACTGCCCTACCCCAGGCATCGTGAGCATCAGCGTCGACGGGAAGACGACACAGCACCTCCAAGAGGACTGCGCGCTTCGAGCCGCCGTCATCGCCAGCTTGCCTAGAGGACGAGCCGAAGGAACGATGCGGGACGAGCATCGCTGCTCGGTCTGACCCGACCCCAGCCCGGCGGATACACCCCCATGTGGTGCGCCCCTCGGGATTTGAACCCGAAACCTGCGGATTAAGAGTCCGATGCCGAGGAGTCCAGGGAGTGCCCTTCCGTCCAGTGACCTACTATTACGTCCACGCCCCGTCCATGGAATAAAGGGTATCGCGACCCAGTATCGCTGAGATAGTGGGGCGGATAATGGGGATTCGACGCTCTGGGTTGCTGCCGTCCGGCTTCCGGGCCGCGTGCGGCTCGCCGGTCGATTCAATCCCCGTCAGCTGCGTTCAGCGCCGCCAGCATTTCGTCACCCCAGCGATCCAACCGGTTGGGCCCAATGCCTTTGCACTGAGCCAGCTCGGCGAGCGTCCGGGGCTGACGTGCCGCGATGCCTACCAATTCGCTGTCGTTCAGTACGACATACGCCGGTACAGACGCCCGCTTCGCCGCCCCTGACCGCCATTCCCGAAGAGCGCTCTCATAAGGTTCTGCTGAGCTCTCGACCTTCTTGGTCTCGCCTGGTCCAGTCAAGACCACAGTGGCTCCCTGCACCCGAACCTCGGATCCGAATACCACCTTCAGTCGTGCGGCACCCACATGGAGTACAGCCTCCGACTCGGAAAGGTCAACCACCGTCCCGGAATGGCCGGCGTAGTCCAGCGCAAGCCCCACTGCCGCCTGCACCTCCGGCGTCGGCCTGGCCGGTCGTTTACGGCCTTGCTCACCCCCACCGGCGCCACGGCGGCCTGGGTGCACACGAGCACGAGAAGTGCCCGTCGAGGCGGCCGACGGGCTGAGGAGCGCCCGCTCGAGATTGCGGCCCGCCCTGGCGGCGCCGACGATCGGACCACGAGGTCGGCTGCCATCGAGCTCGGTCACGAAGGGCGAGCAAGCCTCGGCATCAGCCAACAAGACCACCTGACGGATGGCACGGGTCAGGGCAACGTGGAAGACGCGCCGTTCTCCCTCCTCGTCCTCGCTCAAGCGGTGGGGGAGCAGCCCTTGCGATGCGCCATAGACGATCACGTGCTCCCATTCTCGGCCCTTGATCTTGTGGATCGTCGACAGCAGCACAGCCGGTCCGCTGACTGGCCGCCGTGCCAGCAGATCGCGAAGCCACGGCTCGAAGGAGGCCGCGTCAGGGTGGAGCGCCGCCACGGCCTCCAAGGCGACGAGGTCATCGGCGTGGGTCGATCGATCGGCTTCTCCCCGGGACGAGTCCAAGACGTCCATCGTCTCGCCCAGGCCCACCTGGATTCGAATGGCCCGCAACGCAGCTCCAGACGAGATCCGGCAAGCTGCGGAGACAGAGTCGAGGGCATCGGTATACGCCATCAACTTGGGGACGTCTCCACCCGAGAGAGCCTTCGCGAGGAGCCTGATCTCCGCCACCGACGCGATCTGACGCTTGGTGGCCATCTCCACCACGTTGCGGGCGATCCCCCGAGAGGGCCGTCGTATGGTCTGGAGGACATCGTCACGACGCAACGCTTCGGGGGCCAGACCCATGCGCAGGTAGGCGAGAGCGGTCCGGATACCCGTTCGCTCGAGCGCCCTCCGATCGAGGGGGGCGGTGCACGGGATCCCGGCTTCGGTGAGTGCGAGCTGGATCGGGAGCAGTGTCGAGTTCACCCGGGACAGCACCGCGATCTCTTCGAGTGGAACCCCGCCGCTGATCCAGCTCAAGATCGTGCTGACCGCGCTGGTCGGGAGCTGGTCGGCTGGCGCCCTGACCACGGCCACCGGTCCCTGACCTTCGATGAGTGGGTCGTAATCGGGGACGTCGTTTCGGCGATCAGGCGGAGTCCTGATGGTCTTGGCGATCCGGTTCTTGTTGTAGGACAAGACGTTCGTCGCTGCGCCCACCACAGCTGGCGGGCACCGGTAGTTGACCTCGAGTGCGTAGTGGTGTGCCCCGGGGAAGTACTCCTTGAAGTTGATCAGGTACTCGGGAGTGGCTCCGGAGTAGCCGTAGATGACCTGGTCGTCGTCGCCGACGCCAAAGCAGTTGTACGCCGGGGCGCACAGCAACCGGATCAGGAGCATGTGGGCGGCGTTGAGGTCCTGGAACTCGTCGACGAGGAGATGCCGACTGCGGTTCTGCACGGCGGCGCGGGCGTCAGGGTCCTGCAGAAGGATCTCGATCGCCCGGTAGATCTGCTCGTCGAAGTCGACGGCCCCAGCCTCCGCCAGCGCCCTCCGGTAGCTGTCGAATCCCTTCGCCAAACCCTGGGCGTCCGGGATCTCGTTCTCGACCTGGGCCGGCGAGGTCAGGCCCAACCGAACGGCCGACAGTCCGTCGGTGTAGGGGACGACCGTGTCGGTGTTCGCCTGACGTGGGACCTCGAAGACTTCCTGCACGAGATCCCGAACCGCCGGATCCTCCAGGACGCGGAGGCGTCCTCGCCCTCCGTACTCGTTGCAGATCCAGAGGCCCACGCTGTTGAGCGTCTGGACGTGGGGCCCACGTGGCGTCGCGGGGCCGCCGGATCGTTCCTTCAGCTCGTCCACCGCCTTCCGGTTGAAGGCAAGCGCCGTCACCGTGGAGGGGTCCACCCCGCGGTCCTCGATCAGGTGGCGGAGGCGCTCGGTCAGGACCCTGGTCTTGCCCGAACCCGCCGGCGCGATGACCCGGGCGCCCCCCCTCCCGTGGCTGACGGCCGCCAGCTGGTCTTGGGCGAGATCGGCGGCTGGTGGGCGGAGGCCCACCGCTGAGATCGACCCCGCCTCGGTGTTCCAGCGATGGACGATCCCGACGCCGCTCGGCAGGGGAGAGGGGGCGAACGGGCCACCGTCGACGTAGAGCGGAGTCCCATTTGCGAGCTCGATGTCGGCGGGACCCGTCTCCCTGACGCCCTGACCGGCGAATCGCCTGGCCGCCTTGCGCCCATGCCACCAGATCGGGTCTCCGTTCCGAGCGTCGTAGGAGTTCGCCCAGACCAAGAAGTGGAGGCGCTCCCGGGTGAACTCGAAATCGGGCCTCAGGTCATGGACCGGCCGCTGACAGGCCTCGCGATCGAACAACACCTGGGAGTCGACCTCCAACTCGACCACAATCGGCTGGCGATCGAACCAGGTTCGCTGCAGGCTTTCGATAGCACCGCTCGGGTGGGCGATGGTCTCCGGGTCAATGGAGATCGTGGGGCACCCGTTCCAGGCCTCCGGAGGGCTCATTCCGGGCAACACGACAACGCCTCGGCCAAGTTCCGGCGGCCCTGGCATCGTCATCGGATCAAGCTACCGGAGGGCTGTACCGCCTTTCCGGGGTATGGCTCGTGGTCATCCGCGGGACTCCCTCCCGGCGGGCGAACTGGATTCTGACCGCGCCCCCGACGAGGTCGAAACGGAGGCGCAGGCCCCTCAATGAGAGGCGGCCACATGGATACACACACTTGCACCTGTCGGTGCCCGCCGCCTTTGGCCCGCCGGCGCCCTACCGGCGGGGAGCGACCGGGTCGCCAGGCAGAGAATCGGGCATCCAGGCCGGCCGGTTCCCGGCCAGCCACTTCCATTGTGATCAGGGGTGACTCCCCGGGCCCTCAAGGGACAGCGCCGACACGTCGGGCGCCTCGGCTTCGCCGCCCTTGACCGCCCTGGTCGTCGCGGCGCGGGACAGAAAGATTTGAAGAAATTCCAGCTGTGGACGTTTCTGTGGACGTTTTTGTGGACGTCCACAGCCCAACGTGGCGTCCATGACCACCTCCATACGGACGCCACAGACACCTGACGATCGCCTCGTCTACACCGTCGCCGAGGCCGGTGAGCTGCTCGGGATCTCCCGGGCCTTCGCCTACGAGTTGGTAGCCCGGGGCGAGCTGCCCGTGATCTGCCTGGGTTGCCGACGCCTCGTTCCCAATCGGCCTCCTGGCCTTGTTGGGCCAGACCCCGGCCGAGGCCCGGGAAGAACCACACCCCGGCTGAGCCCGGGTGCTCTCCATCGCCAAGTTGGTGGCCCGCGCCGAGTGTTACTACCTGCGCACCGTCGCCGCCTCTCCGGAAACCTCGGTCGGCGAGTGACTTTCGACACCGGCGCGACCAGATCGAAGCATGACATGACCCGATCGGCGGTGCGGGTCGGTCCGGCTCTCCTTCGTCGACGTATTTGCCGACGAACATCTCTCAATCTGCTACTTCTGCATGCCCCCGCTAACCGAGATCTCGTCGCCAGTAACAAAGGACGAAGCGTCGCTGGCCAGGTACAGGACCGGTCCGACAATCTCCGACGGCTCGGCCACACGCTTTTGGAGCGTCCCTGAGGCCACCATGTCTATGAAGCCTGGAGCAGTCTTCTCCCCACCGTCCATCATCTCGCTCATGAACGGCCCCGGGGCGAGCACGTTGACCCGCACCTTCCACGTCGCCCACTCCTGGGCCTGGCTCTTTGTCAGGTTGATGAGCGCCGCCTTGGATGAGGCGTAGGCGCAGATACTCGCGCCACCCGAGTACCCCGCCATGGATGCGATGTTAATGATACTGCCGCCGCCCTGCTCGCGCATGATGGGTGCCACCAGCTGGCCGGTTCGTAGCGGTCCTTCCACGTTGACCGCGAACACCTTGCGCCAGAACTCGAGGGTCATGTCGGCTGCCCCGATCCGGGCGGGGTTGATGCCAGCGTTGTTCACCAGCACGTCGATCCGACCCAGTCGCGCCTGCACGTCGGCCACGAAGGTGCCGACGGCGTCCCAGTCCCCGACGTGGCACGCAATGCCCAAAGCGGTCGAGCCTGTAGCCTGCTCCACCTCCGCCGCCACTTGGTCACAGGTGTCTTGCTTGCGGCTGGAGACCACCACAGTGGCACCTGCGGCCGCCAGGCCTTCGACCATTCCGCGTCCGATCCCCTTGGTCGAGCCGGTCACGATGGCCACTCGGCCGGTCAGGTCAAAGAGGTTTGTTCGCAAGGAGGGTTCGCCTCAGGACGTAATCTCTGCAGCCCGGATCTCTCGTAATGGCCGCGAGGATTCCGTGTCGAGCACGACATGCAGCGAAGAGATCTTCAGCGTTCCCGCCTCACTTCTGACCGAACCCGTCACGATGCCCGTAGAGAGATTGGAGACCTGGCCCTCGACAATTTGGGTCACGAAGATGTAGGACGTGAACTCGTCGTCGTCTCCTCGCTTCCCAGTCAGATGGACATTGGTCCCGTTGTGCCTCAACGGCGACGGACTGTCCAGGCGGTGTTCCGCCTGCCAGATCATGACGTCCGATCTTCCATGAACGTTCGCAGTAACGAATTCCTCATACTCGGTTTTGCCGGTATCGCTCCGGACCGTAAAGTAAACATCGTCCGTCAAAAGCGAGTCCAGCTCTTCGAACAGACCCTGGTCATAAGTGAACCACCAGCGACTGATCAGTTCCTGCACTTCCCAAAACGCGGTCATGGTGATACCTCCCTAACGGTTGCCAACGGGAGGGAGCTGTTGATGAGCTCAGGGATTTGACGGTTGGGGGGGATGACCGGGGACACAAGAGGATTGCTCCGGAACGAATTGCACCATCGACAACTTTCATGTCCCTCTCCCTTCGCTGCCATCACCGGGGGCGGTGGGCACGACTCTGCCTCCCGTTGGCATCGGCAGCATAGCATATCGAATAGCGTTGTTATACTCCCCGGGATTGGCGTGGCCTCATCCAAAACCGGGCCTTACCTGCGGGATCCGACCCGATTTCGATAGTTCCGCATGTACTCCTGGACTTCGGGATTCGCACCAGCCAGGTCCTGGTTGCGGTTCTCGAGGGCAAGGCACGCCTGGAGATTGGGTGCGTCGAGGTTCGCCCACATGGCCTCTTTCGTCATACGGAGGCCAGCTGCCGTATAGCTGGCGATTCCCTGTGCCATCTCGAGAGTCCGTTCGGCGAGTTCTTCGTCGGCGAAGACCTGGGAGACGATGCCCATCTGCAGAGCATTATCTGCACTAATGGCTCGGCCGGTCACCATGAGATCGAACGCACGGGATGCTCCGATCAGACGCGGCAAGAAATAACTGATGCCAATATCGGTCCCCGTCAGTCCAGTCCGAATGAACGCAGCACAGAACGAGGCTGAGGCCCCAGAGAGTCGTAGGTCGCAGGCCAGGCTGAGGGCGAACCCACCGCCATACGCAGGTCCATTCACCGAGGCGATGATGATCTGGGGTGTCTCCCGAAGATGAGCCGTCAGCGAGGACATGAACGACTGCCCAGTGGAGCCGGCAGGCCGATTCGGGTGTCCGCCGACGGGCGGTAGTTCGCCCCAATCCTTGAGGTCTAGTCCGCTGCAAAAGGCCCGTTCGCTGCCCGTCACGATGACTACCTTGCACGTGTCGTCGAGCGCGATGTCGTCGAGTTTGCTGTGAAGGTCTGCTACGAGCTCAAAATTGATGGCGTTCATGCGATCAGGCCGATTTAGCCGGAGGAGTGCGATGTCCGCACCGGGCCGTTCGAGTTCGACGACTGCCATGTTCGTCCTCCCATCTCGAGCTATGTCCAGGCTGCTTGAAGGCCGTTTGCGTTGACCGCGGACCGTACAAGGTGGATCGAGATCCCAGCCTGGGTTATTGCTAACCGCGCCCTTGACGGACGGAGTTGCCCGTGTTTCGGACACCCGAGCGCAGCGCAACCTAGCAATAACAACGCTATATTTCGTGCGAGGAATTTACAATGGACATCGACGACACACCTGCAGAAGCATCGTTTCGGGCTCATGCTCGGGCATGGCTCGAAGGGCATGCGGAGCTTCGCAGCAACCGCTCATCTGCGCAACGCAGCCGGTGGCGGGATCCGTCGCCTGAGGCACAAGCAGCGCATGTCGCCGCGTGCCAAGCGTGGCAGCGGACACTGTTCGAGGGCGGTTGGGCTGGCATCGCCGCAGGCGTACGGCGGACGTGGCGGCACGTCGATGCAGCAGGTCATCTTCGGTCAAGAGCAGTCTCAGTTCGAGGTCTCAACCGGTGCGCTCACCGTTGGCATCAGCATGGTGGGGCCAACCCTCATCGCGTGGGGTTCAGAAAAGCAGAAGCAACGCTTCCTCGGGCCGATGCTGCGAGGTGACGAGGTCTGGTGCCAACTATTTAGCGAACCAGGAGCAGGATCCGACCTTGCCAGTCTGACGACCCGAGCGGAACTCGACGGTGATTGCTGGGTCGTGAACGGGCAGAAGGTGTGGACGTCGCTTGCACACCAAAGTCACTGGGGCATCCTGCTCGTGCGCACGAATCGGGACGCTCCCAAGCGATACGGGATCTCGTACCTGCTTGTCGATTTGAGTGCGCCTGGCGTCGAGATCCGTCCTCTCCGCCAGATCGACGGCGTCGCCCACTTCAACGAAGTGTTTCTCACCGATGTTCGAATCCCCATCGATCAGGTTGTCGGGCAAGTAGACAACGGATGGAAGGTCGCACAGACGACGCTTCAAAGTGAGCGTGTGGCAATCGGTAGCGGCGAAGGAATTCGCTTCGACGATCTCCGGGTGCTCAGCGCTCGAGCTGCCGGGAACGTCCGATATCGACAGCAGATTGCGGCGACATACATCCGTTTTGAGTTGCTTCGCTACCTCGGTCTTCGGGCGCAGACTGCGCTTAGCCACGGGCGAACGCCCGGCCCAGAGAGCTCGGTAATGAAGCTCGCGTACTCGCGGCACGTGGCGGTGACGGCCGATTTGCTAGTCGCGCTCGAGGGGCCAGCGGGAATGCTGGGAGTCGAGGCGGCCCCAGACGAAGGCTTTTGGCAGCAACAGTTCCTGTCACAATGGTCCATTCGGATAGGTGGCGGCACAGACCAGATCCAACGAAACATCCTCGGAGAGCGGGTCCTCGGGTTGCCCAGGGAGCCAGTCTCTGAGGACACCTCGCCGAGTAGGCCGGGAAGCCCGCATGGGCCGCGAAAGCAGGCGTGATGTTCGATCTGCATAGCCGTGTTGCTCTCGTGACAGGTGCCGGTCAAGGTGTCGGGGCGGAGATCGCCCGAGCGCTCGCTACTCAAGGTGCCACAGTCGCGGTGAATGATCTTGTGGCTGATCGAGCACGGGCCGTCGTCGAGCAGATTGAAGCGAGCGGAGGCCAGGCGGTTGCTGCGCCGTTCGATGTCACTGATCTGTCCCTCACTCGCGCAGCGATAGCCCAAGTAGCGCCGGTCGACATTCTGGTCAATAACGCTGGAAACAGCGGGACAACGGAGCGGATGCTCGTCCGCCAGTTCATCGATATGGAACCTGAGTTCTGGGAGGGTCCGATCCGCGTCAATCTCTACGGAGTCCTCCACTGCTGCTCCGCAGTCGTCGGCGGAATGTGTGAGCGGGGCTGGGGCCGGATCATCACGATCTCATCCGGCGCCGCCACTGCCGGAGTGGGGATCGGTGTCACTCCTTACAGTGCCGGTAAAGGTGGAGGGATCGCTTTCACTCGGAGTCTGGCCCTCGAGGTGGCCTCGCAGGGAGTGACCGCCAACACGCTGGCAATTGGCCTCATGGAATCTCCGGAGGGCCCTCAAGTGACGGCACATCTGGCGCGAGCTATTCCGGTGGGTCGGACTGGAACGCCGGCCGACGTGGCTGGAGCATGCGTATGGCTCGCTTCCGACGAGGCGGCTTGGGTCACAGGACAGACGATCCAGGTCAACGGCGGATCGGTCACCACTTAGCGCCCGCCAAATCTGCGGCCTCGCGGGGACCACTTCCTGCGGGTCCTGCCTCAGTTGCTCCATTCTGAGGGGGGAATCACGATGGAGCCGTCAATATTGTCCACGGACGCGATGCCGAGGAGGCGCATAGTCCGGTCGATATCCTCGCGGAGGAGCGACAGGACCCGCTCAACGCCAGGTTGACCGGCCGCACACAGCCCGTAGGCCCAAGCCCTGCCAATCATCGCAGCCTTGGCTCCGAGCGCAACGGCTTTGACGACGTCCGCACCGCTCCGGATTCCGCCATCGACGAGGATTTCGGCATCGTCTCCGACCGCGCGAACGACATCTGCCAGAACGGCAAACGTTGGCGGTACTCCGTCGAGTTGCCGACCCCCGTGGTTCGAGACGATCACTGCAGATGCGCCTGCCGCGATGGCGCGCCGTGCGTCATCAGCGGTCAGGACGCCCTTTACGATGACCGGTCCTCCGAACTGCTGATGGATCCAGGCAATGTCTTCCCAGCTGGGTGGAGCTGCGATCCATTGCAACAGCGCGTCCTGTGCCGTCATGGTGGCGCCCTCGTGAGTAAGTCCATTGGCTTGTACCAGTTCGAGCTGGAACCGATCGATGGCATGATCAAGCAACCACCACGGGCGTACGGCTCGAAGGGGAGCATCTTCAAAATCGTTTTGCCATTCAGCTTGAGGGGTGGCGACAGGTCAAAACGGGCCTCGCGTCGGCGGTCGCCGGGGACCTGCGTGTCCATTGTCACCACGATGGCTTGAAACCCGCCATCCCGAGCTCGGGCAACCAGCTGCTCAGCCCCCTCACGTCCTCCCAGGAAGTACAACTGGAACCATGTTGCCGAGGTTGCCGCGTCACGGACTTCCTCCATGGAGTGGCCAGACATGGAGCTCAGCGTGAAGATCGTTCCCGCGGCACCGGCAGCGCCTACTCCAGCAATGTCTCCCGCAGGATGCATCATGCGGGTGAATCCAACCGGGCCTAGGAGAAGAGGCATCGATATCTCGGTACCGAGCACCGTGGTGGTGAGGTCCGGGGGAAGACTGTCCGTGACGCCAAGCCGGGGCAGGAACTGTACGGCCTGGATTGCGGCCAGGTTCGCGGACAAAGAGCGTTCGTGACCGGCACCACCTTCGACGTAGCTCTCCACGGGTACCGGTACACGTCGTCGTGCGAGCTGTTGCGCACGCTCGATGTACCATATGCGCCGACCAGTCCGGGACTCTGCCCGTAACCTCCATCTCCAGTAGGCCGAACCATCGCCCCGGATCACCAGTGCGCCCCCCGAATCAAGTTCGAATGTGGTCGAACCGTCGCGCTGTCCGCTCCGTCTGGCACATCACCGACCAACGGTAGGGCCTGCAATCCGACATTACGTGGTCTCGGCGCCATGAGTACGCTTTCTGAAACGATACAATCCAGACTATTGGTGAATTCTCTATTCATCAAATGAGCTGGGCATAATGTCTCTATATATTTGTGAAACGCTCTAATTACCCATAGACTTGAGGAGGTCCGAACCGGCAGGGCCTCAGCGAGGCTCGAACGCCAGTGGGGCCCTTGCTGACTGAGGAGCAGGAGGATCATGGTCAAGTTCGATGAGGCGCTGCATCGCCTCGAACGCCTGGAGATCGAGCTGCCCTCCTGGGCCTTCGGCAACTCGGGCACCCGTTTCAAGGTCTTCTCGCAACCCGGCACACCGAGGACGCCGGAGGAGAAGATCGCGGACGCAGCGCAGGTGAACCTGTTCACCGGTTGCGCCCCCTCGGTGGCGCTGCACATTCCCTGGGACCGCGTCGACGACTTCGACAAGCTGAGCCGTCTCGCGGCCGACCTCGGCATGCGGATCGGGACGATCAACACCAACACGTTTCAGGACGACGACTACAAGCTGGGCAGCCTGACCCATGGGGACGATCGGATCAGGGCCAAGGCGATCGCCCACATGCACGAGTGCATCGACATCATGAACCTGGTCGGGAGTCGTGACCTGAAGATCTGGCTTCCGGATGGGACCAACTATCCGGGCCAGGGGGACTTCTTGGATCGACAGGAGAGACTGGCCGACTCGCTTCGAGACGTCTACAGCCTTCTCGGCGCGCAGCAACGCCTGGTGTTGGAGTACAAACTCTTCGAGCCGGCGTTCTACTCCACCGACGTCCCGGATTGGGGCACTTCGTACGTGCAATGCCTGGCGCTAGGTGACCGGGCCATGGTCTGTCTCGATACCGGGCACCACGCACCGGGGACCAATATCGAGTTCATCGTGGCGCAGCTCCTTCGGCTCGGTCGGCTGGGCTCGTTCGACTTCAACTCTCGCTTCTACGCCGACGATGATCTCATCGTCGGGGCCGCCGACCCCTTCCAGCTCTTCCGGATCCTCTACGAAGTGGTCCGGGGGGGCGGCCTGGACGAGTCAAGCGGCGTTGTCTTCATGCTCGACCAGTGCCACAACATTGAGGAGAAGATCCCCGGACAGATCCGATCGGTGCTGAATGTCCAGGAAATGCTGACCCGAGCTCTCCTGGTGGATCGATCGGCTCTGGCCGCAGCGCAGCGCGATGGCGACGTGCTCGGGGCGAACACCGTGTTCATGGATGCCTTCTACACCGATGTCCGGCCGGCACTGGCCGAGTGGCGGGCTGCCCGAGGACTGCCCGGCGATCCCATGGAGGCGTACCGCCGGAGTGGCTACTCCGAGCGGATCGTGTCCGAGCGCATCGGGGGATCACAGCTCAGCTGGGGAGCGTGAGGTGAACCGCACCGTGGATGAGCTCCTGACCCGCTCGCACCGACTGGGCGCAGACCGCAGGAACACCAACTACGCAGGTGGGAACGCCTCGGCCAAGGGGGTCGAGACCGACCCCGCCAGCGGACACGACGTCGAGCTCCTGTGGGTCAAGGGCTCAGGGGGAGATCTGGGCACGCTGACCGAGAGTGGCCTTGCCGTGCTCCGGCTGGACCGTCTCCGTTCGCTGCGAGACGTGTACGAAGGACCCGAGCACGAAGACGAGATGGTGGGGGCGATGGAGTACTGCCTTCACGGACGGGGCGGGGCCGCACCCTCCATCGACACCGCCATGCACGCACTGGTCGATGCCGCCCACGTCGACCATCTCCACCCTGACAGCGCCATCGCCATCGCCACGTCGCGCGATGGGGAGCAGCTCG
This sequence comes from uncultured Acidimicrobiaceae bacterium, assembly GCA_963838835.1. GTDB lineage: Bacteria > Actinomycetota > Acidimicrobiia > Acidimicrobiales > RAAP-2 > Bog-473. The sequence continues at coordinate 75,784 of CAWITA010000036.1, read as the reverse complement.
ACGAAGGCCATCTACGGCGACAGGGTCCTCTGGGTCCCGTGGCGACGCCCCGGCTTCCAGCTCGGGCTCGACATCGCCACCCTCAGGCGCGATAACCCGGACGCGGTGGGCGTCATCCTCGGGGGCCACGGGATCACGGCGTGGGGCGACTCCAGCGACGAGGCCGAGGCCAACTCGCTGTGGGTCATTGCACAGGCGCAGGTCTACATCGACGCCCAAGGTGTCGCAGAGCCGTTCGGACCAGCGGTGCCGGACCGGACACCCCTTGCGCCGACGGAGCGTCAGCGGCTCGCCGCCGCCCTGCTACCACACCTGCGGGCCGTGGCGTCCTCGGACAGGCCGATGATCGGCCACTTCTGCGAAGACGAGGTCGTCCTGGAGTTCCTGGCCGGCGAGAAGCTGGCCCGGCTGGCCGGCCTGGGAACCTCGTGCCCGGACCATTTCTTGCGCACCAAGATCCGACCGCTGGTCGTCGACGTGCCCCCCACGTCGAGCCTCGATGCGTACGCCGAGCGGCTGCAGACATTGCACCAGGAATACCGCGCCAGCTACGAGGCGTACTACCGACGTCACGCCGACGAGACCTCTCCCGCCATGCGCGGCGCCGATCCGACGGTCATCCTCGTTCCGGGCGTGGGTCTGTTTGCCTTCGGGAAGGACAAGCAGACTGCACGCGTCTCCGCCGAGTTCTACGTAAACGCCATCAATGTAATGCGGGGGGCGGAGTCGATCTCGACGTACGCGCCGATCGACGAGAGCGAGAAATTCCGCGTCGAGTACTGGGAGCTCGAGGAGGCGAAGCTCAGGCGCCTGCCGCCCCCGCGTTCGCACGACGGCCGGGTGGCCCTGGTCACCGGCGCCGCCAGCGGCATCGGCAAGGCCATCGCCACAGCCCTGGCGGCGCGGGGCGCGTGCGTCGTCGTGGCCGACCTCGATCTTGAGAGGGCCCGTCGCGTCGCCGCCGACATCGGCAGCGACGACGTCGCCCTGGGCGTCGCAGCGGACGTCTCCCGAGAGCCCGACGTCGGCGCCGCCGTGGACGCCGCGGTTCTCGCCTTCGGGGGCATCGATCTGTTGGTGAACTGCGCCGGCCTCTCGGTCTCCAAGCCTCTGCTGGAGACGACCGAAGCGGACTGGGACATCCAGCACGACGTCATGGCCAAGGGGAGCTTCCTCATGTCCAAGGCGGCCGCCGGAGCGATGATCGATCAGGGTCTGGGTGGAGACATTGTGTACATCTGCTCGAAGAACGCCGTCTTCGCCGGTCCCAACAACATCGCCTACAGCGCGGCTAAGGCGGACCAGGCACACCAGGTACGCCTCCTCGCCGCCGAGCTCGGCGAGCGCAGGCATCCGCGTGAACGGGGTGAATCCCGACGGTGTCGTGCAGGGCAGCGGCATCTTCGCTGGCGGCTGGGGTGCCGACCGCGCCGCGGTCTACGGCGTACCAGAAGAGGAGCTCGGGTCGTTCTATGCGCGCCGCACACTCCTCAAGCGAGAAGTGCTGCCCGAGCACGTCGCCGAGGTCGTCACCGCCCTCACCTCTGCTCAATTCGGTCACACGACCGGGACGATCATCCCGGTGGACAGTGGTGTCGCCGCCGCATTCCTGCGGTAGGGCCTCGTGACCGCCAGGGTCTTCGGCGCGGTGGACGTCGGCGCCTCCGGTGGACGGGTCATCGCCGGCCTGGCGGAGGGCGGCGAAGTCACTCTGCGACCGGTGCACCGCTTCGAGAACGCTCCAGTGCTCCGCCAGGGACGACTGCGCTGGGACATCGAGACCATCTTCGGCGAAATCCTGCTGGGGCTTGGCGCTGCTCGGGCGGGAGTTCCCCCAGGTGGAGTCGATCGGGATCGATACCTGGGGCGTCGACTACGGGTTGCTGGACGAGCACGGCACCCTGCTGGCCGAGCCGGTGTCCTATCGTGACGAACGCACGCACGACGTCGTCGATAGCGTCCACGCCCGCATCAGCCGCGGCGACCTCTACGCCATCAACGGGTTGCAGTTCTTGCCGTTCACCACTCTCTACCAGCTGGCCGCCGAGCGAGACGACGTCCTGTGGGACAGGGCGGCCCACGTCGTGCTCCTCCCCGACCTCCTGGGCTACTGGCTGACCGGCGTCCTCGGTACGGAGGTCACCAATGCGTCGACCACCGGCCTTCTCGACGCCGCGACGGGCGTTTGGTCAGCGCAGATCATGGCGGCGGTCGGCGTCGACGCCGGGAGGCTCCCCGCCCTCCGCAGGCCAGGCCAGGTGTTGGGCGGGTTGAGCGAGGAGGTCGGCCGCAGCACGGGTCTTCGATCGTCCGTTGTGGTGACCACCGTCGGGTCCCACGACACGGCTTCGGCGGTAGTCGCGGTGCCGGCGGCAGAGAGCCCATTTGTCTACATCTCCAGCGGCACCTGGTCGCTGGTGGGGACGGAACTCGACCAGCCGATCATCACGGAAGAGGCCATGGCGGACAACTTCACCAACGAGCGAGGCGTCGATGACCGGATTCGGTTTCTGCGCAACGTGGGAGGGTTATGGCTGCTCCAGGAGTCTCTGCGCAGCTGGGCTGAGAAGGGCCAGCTTCTCGAGCTGGCGCCGCTCTTGCGGCAGGCGGCTGAGCTTCCCAGCGGGGTTCCGCTCATCGACGTCGATGATCCCCGGTTCATCGCACCAGGCGACATGCCGGATCGGATTCGATCCGTTGTCGCTGCGCAAGGGTTCTCCTTATCGACTAATCCGGCTGCGACAGTCCGCTGCATAATCCAATCCCTGGCGTCCTCCTACGCGGCTACCGTCGATCGAACCGTAACGTTGTCTGAAGTCGATATCGACACGATCCACATCGTGGGAGGCGGATCCCAGAATCCCGTTCTTTGCCAGTGGACGGCCAACCTCTCGGGTCGGACCGTGGTGGCTGGCCCGGTCGAAGCGACCGCCCTTGGCAATGTGCTGGTGCAGGCCACGAGCGTTCGGGGCCGCGCCGGATGACCTGGGTCGACCTCCGCAGGAATCTGGCGGAGCATGAACAGCTTCGACGGTACGTCCCGACTGGCTCTGAGGCGCCACGCATAATGGAGAGACCATGGCTCCGGTGAACATCAAGGACGTCGCCGAGCGGGCGCGGGTTTCGGTCGGGACGGTTTCCAATGTGCTCAACCGCCCTTCCGCTGTTCGACCGGCGACCAGGGCGAGGGTTGAAGCTGCCATCGTCGATCTCGGGTTCGTACCGAATGCGTCGGCGCGTCAGCTAGTCGCTGGGCAGAACCGTACCGTCGCCTACGTGGTCCTTGACGCATCGAACCCTTTCTTCACCGACGTTGCCAGAGGCATCGAGGAGGTGACCGGTGTGGAGGATCTCTCTCTGTTCATTTGCAACTCGGACCAGAGCGCGGCACGCGAAGATCGGTACCTCGAACGCCTGACAGAACTACGCGTGGGCGGAGTCCTCATCACTGCGTTGGACTACGAGAATCATCATCTCAGCAAGCTACGCCGGCTCGGCGTTCCTGTCGTCCTGGTGGATCGGGCCCCGGACTCCGCTGCGGAGTGGTGTTCGTAGGCGTCGACGACATTGCCGGGGGTGAAATGGCCACGAATCACCTCCTTGAGATTGGCCATCGCCAGCTTTGCTTTGTCGGAGGTCCCGGGACAATTCCCCAGGTCGCTGATCGTCACACGGGGGCGCAGAAAGCGGTCGCTGTGGCCGGGCTGGGTGACGACGCCCTGTTGCACCTCGAGACGTCGGCGCCGACGATCGCTGAGGGCCGACGCGCCGGCGAGCGGCTCCTCGGGTTGCCGAAGCGCGATCGTCCCGACCGGTGTGTTCTGCGCGAACGATCTTCTCGCCTTCGGACTGGTCCAATACCTGCTGCAGCACGGAGTGGACGTGCCTCGGGAGACGTCGCCATCGTTGGTTACGACGATATTGAGCTCGCCGCGGCCGCCGAGCGTCCCGCTGACTTCCGTGGCACAGCCCAGACGGCTGCTCGGGCGGACGGGAGCCGAGCTTCTCCTCGACGAAGCCCGCGGTGACGACCACGAGCACCGTCACGTGCTGTTTCTGCCTGAACTCGTTGCCCGAGCATCCACGCTCACACAGACGACATCGGCATAGGCCGTTACTGAGGTCGAAATCCGGTCAAGCTGGATCGAGCCATCGATCCAGCTTCGATGGCTCCTCTTCTGGATCGTCCTCAGGGGCACGGAATTCGCACACGAACGAATGGGAACCGGGACCTACACCGCGTGCCGTCCCATCGGGAAGAACGATGTCCGCGACCGAGCCACTCGGAACGTCAACGCTCAGATGAAAGCGTCTCCGGTGGCGCTCCCAGGCCACGGCCGCCGTTCCATACGGCGTGTCATGCGTGGCCGAGGCGCTGTTCAAATGTCCACCAGGTTGCGGGTGGACATCGATTCGCCGATACCCCGGACTCCCAGGCGCCAATCCGGCCACAGTCCTGTGTAGCCAGTCGGCGATCGCTCCGAACGCGTAGTGGTTGAACGAGGTCATCTTTCCGGGGTTGACGCTTCCGTCGGGAAGGAGGGCATCCCAGCGCTCCCACATCGTCGTGGCGCCCATGGTGACCGGATAGAGGAAGGACGGACACGTTGTCTGGAGGAGGATCCCATACGCAGATTCGGTGTGTCCCGTCGTGCAGAGCGCGTCGCAAAGGAGCGGCGCGCCGATGAATCCCGTTCCGATATGGGAGTGCGCATCCCGGACGAGATCAGCAAGGCGCTGACCCGCCATAATGCACTGGTCCGGCTCAAGGAGGTCGAACGCAATGGCCATCGCGTAGGCCGTCTGCGAGTCGCTCGCCACTCTGCCCACTGGGGTGACGAACTCGCGCTGAAAGGCATGGCGCACTCGTGCCGCCACGTCGCCGTAACGCAGGGCCTGTTCATGCATACCAAGGATCTTCGCTGCCTTGCTCACGAGTGCAGCCGAGCGAACGAAGTACGCCGCTGCGACCAGGGTTCTATCTGTCTTTCCAGCTGCGGCGTTGTCCGATGGTGCTGACGGATCGAGCCAATCTCCGAGCTGCCATCCGTCATCCCATATGAGTCGGTCTCCTCGAAAGGTCACCAACCCATCGACCCAGGCCGACATGCTATTGAACTGTCGGCGCAGAATGTCGACGTCCCCGGTTCGCTCAAAGAGCGTCATCGGCACGATGACAGCCGCGTCGCCCCAGGCTGCCATCGGAGCGCAATAGCCCAGGACATCAGGCACCACCAATGGAACGAGCCCGTGGGAATCCTGTTCGGCCTGCAGATCCTCGAGCCACGATGTGAGCATGCCGGTGCAGTTGTACAAGAAGGACGCCGTGGGAGCGATGATCTGGATATCGCCGGTCCATCCCAGCCGTTCGTCACGCTGGGGGCAGTCGGTGGGGACACCGACAAAGTTGCTCCTGATGCCCCAAACCACGTTCTCGTGCAGTCGGTTGACGAGCTCATTCGAGCAGCTGAACCAGCCAACTCGCTCCAGGTCGGTATGGCACGCCACTGCTTCGATGGCACTCGGATGGAGCGGTCCAGGCAGGCCGCGAACCTCTGCGTAGCGAAACCCGTGAAGGGTATAGCGCGGCTCGTAGGACTGCCGCCCATGTCCGAAGGTCACGACGTCGGTTGCATCGGCGGTGCGAAGTGGGCGCGTGCACAACTCCCCGTGTTCCAGCACCTCCGCGTGGCGTATGGTCACCGTCGAGCCCATGCCGTCTGTCGAGAGCCGGACGCGGCCAGTGAGGTTCTGCCCGAAGTCGACGAGATACCGCCCATCGTTCGGCGCACCCGTGATGCTGGCGGGAGCAAGCGTCTCACAACGTCGAATTGGCGGACCCTTCGGAGCGCGTAGGACCGACACATCGAACTCAAGGACATCAACGGGTTCCCACGTGTCATCGTCGAAGTCGCCCTCGGACCAGTGCTGTTCGGCCCTTCCGAAGTCGAAGCGCTCGCCGTCGTACAGGCTGGCTGATTCGATGGCTCCGGTCGAGGAACGCCAGTACCGATCGCTTGTGATGGCTTCTATGCCTCCCGCACCATGTATTTCGAGCTGGAGGAAGAGTCCCATCCTCTGACCCCAGATGTTTCGCTTGCTCTCGAAGCCGAGACGCCCGCGAAACCACCCGTCGGCCAGCGTGGCGCCGATGACGTTGGACCCGGCGATCAGGTAGTCAGTGACGTCATAAGTCTGATAGTGGAGGTGGTGTCGGTAGCTCGTCCAGCCTGGCGCCAGGACATGGTCGCCGACCCGACATCCATTGATCTCCACCTCATATACGCCGTGAGCTGTCGCATAGAGCCGTGCCGACTCCGGCGCATCCTTCAGTTCGAACTCGCGCCGCAGATAGCCGACATAGTCGAGACCGGTCGCCTCGGTGAGAGCTCCCGGCGCGATCAGGCGCGCCGTCCAGTCAGTGGCCCTGAGCAAGCCAGCCTCGATGTCCAGAGGCGCGCTCCATGGCGACGGTTTGTCGCTGAACTCTGTCCATATCCGAACACGTGCGGTGACGTGTTCGCGCGACGAGAGCGGGGGTGCTGACCAGGGAACGAGCAATGAATCGGGCGACTCCACCCTGGTGCTGCTCCACGATTCCCTCCCGCGGGTGAGCGAAATCTCGTAGGCGACCTGGCTTCCATAGTCTCCGGGCTGGAGCTTCCAGGAAAGTCGAGGTCGGTCCTCTCCGACGCCGAAAGGCTGGCTGTGGTGTTCCGCCCGCAGCCCGAAAACTCGGGGTCCCTCGACACCAGTGGTGTCGTTACTCCCGATGCTCACCGCGAGATGCCGTATGTGGTCGGTAAACCTCCGATAAGGACGGCGGCCGCCACAAGTCTCCTGACTGTCGACACAGGTGTGTCTTCTCCTCTGATCTCATCCAACGAGCGCACAAGTTGGTACAAATTGCGCAAGTCGTGAAGCGCAGTGCTCCGACATGCCTCGTGGCCAGAGGCCCCAAGAGCGGTCGAGGACACTGATGGAGGGCGGACCCTCAGCCCCCTTCCTTCCCGAGGAACACCGCGCGGAGCAAGTCATCCCGTCCTCTTAACTCTTCAGCAAGTCCTTCGAACTTGACCTCTCCTTTTTCCAGAAAGATCGCTCGGCTGGCGATGGAAAGCGCCACATCGACGGATTGCTCGACGATGACCATCGTCATCCCTTCCTCTTTCAGTCGTTCGAGGACGCTCACCAGCTCTTGCAGAACGATGGGTGCCAGTCCGAGCGAGAGCTCGTCGATGAGAAGGATCTCTGGGTCGTGCATGAGGGACCTAGCCAGACCCAGCATCTGTTGCTGTCCTCCGGAGAGCGAATCGGCCCGATCGGACAGCCGGTGCTGGAGAGCGGGGAAGAGGTCGAGGACCCTGGTGATCCGGCGGTCTCGATCTGCCCGATCTTTCCGGTAGGCGTACGCTCCCATTTCGAGATTTTGGGCGACCGTCATCGTGGGAAAGACGGCCTTCCCTCCCGGGAGGATGTCTATGCCGAGCTTTGCTCGTTGCTCGGGCGACACGTAGGTGATCGTTTTGCCGTTGAGCCGGACGACACCCCGAGACGGAGTCCCGAGACCAGCGACCACCCGGAGGATCGACGACTTCCCCGCCCCGTTGGTACCGAGCAACGCCACGATCTCGCCGCGGTAGATCTCGAACCCCACATCGTGGAGCACCTGGACTTGTCCGTACGAGAAGTCGATGTTGTTGACCTGCAGCACCGGTATGCGATCAGGGTTTTGCGCTTGCCGTTCATGTTCGGCCATTTCCTCCTGCAGTTCCGCTACAACCAAGGAGAGATCTCCGCGGATAGAAGTCGAGCTCCTGATGATGAACAATCCACCGATGATCGCGGCAGGCACCATGACCGAGATCATCGCTGTTCGAGGGCCGTATTCATTGGTCAAGAAAGCAGCGATCAGAGCACCACCGGTCGCCCCGACGAAGAAGATGTAGATAGCAGCGAGCGCGCTGCCGATTCCACGCAGTCGGTACGGGATCACTGACTGGAATATGGGGCTGCACATGGTGAAGGCGATGGTGAACAGCATCACCTGGGGAATCCCGACGAGGACGAATAACTGCCAGCTCGGCATGAAGAATTGGATGGGTGTCAGCACGGCGGCCGGCAAAATCAGCATTCCGAGCAATGCCACCGCCTTGGCGGGATTGGTCCGGTAGAGACGGTCGTACCGTTTGCCTGCCCACGGCAGGAGCGGCAGGGTTGTGGCGGCGGCAATCGTCGCGGCCAATCCCCGGTAAAAGGTGTCCAAGTGATAGTGCTGTTGTAGGAAGAGGTTGCTCAGCACGGGTCCTGTGAACAAGGCGAAACCAAGCGCCGCAAAGCCGATGATCGCCGACATGAGCGTCTTGATTCTGCGGATTCGTGCGAAGGCCGCTTCCACCGAAATTGGTGCTGGACTTTCGTCGTCGATCACCGTGCCCAGGACGCTGGATTTCTCGTGTTGTCCTCGCACCGGCTCTGGCAGCCTGAATGCCAAGAGGGCGACTACCGCGACGGGAATGGCCAAGACGACGAACGACCACCTCCAGCCCGCCGAGCCTCCGGCCAAGGTCGCGATGCCGGCCATGAGGAGAGGGCTGAGCGCACCTGCCGATTGGGTTCCGAAGTTCAGCGCGGCGCTGATGCGTCCTCTGACCCCTATGGGGTATTGGTCCGCCAGGAGAGACCACTGCACGGAGATGGTGTTGGCCTTGGAGACTCCAACTCCGAGCTGGGCCCAGAAAAGCATGAAGGCGTTCACGGCGAATCCGCAAACCGCCAACATCATGCTGAAGGCCAGGCTGGCCCAGGCGATGATCGGTGGACGCCGGTATCTGTCGGCGAGCCACCCCATAGGGAGTGCGCCGAGTACGAGGAAGCCTCCTGCCGCGGAGCTGATGAAGACGATGGTGCCGTTGCTGACGTGCAACGTGTCTCTGATGTTTGGGGCGAGCACGCTCAGACCGGAATTGGTCAACTGGTCCAATCCGGATAGTGCGATGAGGACCACGAGAGTGGCGCTACCTGCTGTCCTGAGCCCGTCTCGGAGCGACATCTCCTTTGCGCCGACACCTGGCAGTAGGTCGTCTGCAAAAAGGATCGGTTCTGTGCCCTTGGCGTCCTCGAGCTGTTGCCGCTGCTCGATATCGAGTACCAGGGTGGCCAGATCACCCGTGTCCGCCGTTTCCAGATCGGTGCCGTGAGAGCCGTTTGTGATCGGCCCTCCCGCGTCTTGCGTCATTGGAGCACCGCCACTCTGGGGTCATGAGCATGGCCGACACATGTCCCGCCCCGTACAGTTCCTGGTCGCCTTGTCAGTCCCTGCGGGCATTTGTTCCTACCGGACTCGAACCCGTGGTCCGGTTGGATGATTCCGCCCCTAATCTGAAGCGATTCAGACACGAAGAGCCCTGTTTAATGCGCCCCGGGACGGTTTGTCAACAGCGTATAGTAATACCTGTTCAACAGGCATATATAGCGTGGTGTGGCTCTGGCGGCGTTTCACGAACTCAAGGCGGAACAAAAGACGTAGAACCGTCAAAAAATAGAGCGATTCAAGCACGGGACCCTGCGGCGTCCGTTCGATGTCAGCGGGCTCGAGCGACTGGGCTCCGAGGCTGCGACTGGAGCTTGTGTGCCCGTTCCCGTAAATCCTCGAGGTCGCGCTTTTGAGAGTGCCCTTGCGACGTGTCCGCGGTTGGTGGGAGCCCGAATCCCGTGTACATGACCCGACGCGGTCGCACCAAAGGTGGTGTCGCTTCATGCAGGGTGCAGCTTTGGTGCACGGTGATGTCGCCCTGTTCCGTGACCACCGGAACAACGGGCAGGTAAGGGTCCTGATTGGCCCTATACGGGGGCATGGATACTCGGTGCGAGCCCGCAACGACGCGAAGCAGCCCACTTTCCTCGTTTCCAGGATCCACGGAGATGCCGACCACGGCCCCCGCGCATTGGTACGCATGTCGACCGAAATTGCAGTCACGGTGCCAGGGCACATCCGAGACCCCTTCCACGACGCCCAGTGGCTTCACCAGGGCTTCGATGCAGTTCCCCTCGATCGGCGGCTGCGTCAGTTCATCGGTACCAGACACGGCCTGTCGGACCGCCGCCCAGGCATCGCTGGCGAGGACCCCGGCGGTCGTCGGCGAGTGCTCCACGAAATGTTGAAGCCGGACGCATGCGCGCACACCGCCGTCGACCGTGGCCCACCACGACTTACCATCCCCCTCCTCGTAGCAGGGGAGGGCGGAGTCGATTTCTTGACCGATCCTGGCCATGTCGCCGGCCTCAAGCCAGCCCCGGAGGTGCAGGAAGCCGGCTTCACGGAAGAAGTGTGCGATGTCCTCGCCGGGGTCGTCAGGTGTGAAGGCCTGCTGAAGGTCAAGGCAGTTGCCATCGCGCCCAATGAACCGTACGCCCTCTTCGAAGACCGGCCATCCCTCAAGAAGTGCGAGCCATGCCGCGTCCCACGCGGCCAAGTCCTTGGGTGAGCCCCGTACCAGCCGCACGCTGCGCCCAGTCAAGAGGGCATTGAAGGTGACCTGTTGCTGCACCCAGTTCGAGAATTGAGCCGCGTCGAGTTCGATCGTCACCGCATCGGACGAGGTGCCTTTCGTCGCGACGAGAATGTCCCCAGCCGAGATCGTCCAAGCCGAATCTCCCACTCGGAAGCCAAGGCTCGCCGCGTCGAGGTGCCGAATACCCCGTGCAGCGAGCACCTTTCGCGCCTGGGGAACGTCTGCGAACTCTCCGCCGAAATACGCGTCCACGTCGATCACACGCAGGTCAGCGTCGCGCCGCGTTCGGCGATCAAGCTCCATGGAGAGCCTCCATCTCGTCGTGTCCGGGTTGTGCCGCCATCGCGGCCTACGTGGTTCCGATGGGCGTCGAACTTGGAACGAGCTGGTCTTGCGCCGCGCTCCATGTGTACAGATACAGAGGGAACATCCCTGCCGGTGCCGACTTCGAAAAGGCGCCGCTGCCGAGGGCCGGGATATGAACCGTTCCCAAGGTGTCTCCGGCCCGCGCAAAGGTTTGATTGTCCAATGTCTTGCCGGCACGCTTGGCGATGGCGGTGAAGAGGGCAAGGTTTTGGCAGGCCTGCACCACCGAGAAGAATTGCTGGTTCGGTCCACTCGAGTTGTCGACAGGCGACGGCACTTTTTGACCTGCGGCCTCCACGACGTGGACGCACTGCTGCATTGCGGGATCGGCCCAGCCCACCGTCTTGGTACCCACCGACAGCGGTTCGGTGTCTCCGCTGACGGCATTCGCGATTGCGGGGGCATTGGCACTGGCCGTGCCCGTGAACGTCGTAAGAGCCGGCTCGTAGCCGGCCACGAGCAGGGGATGGTAAGTCCCGGTGTTGGTTGCATTTGGCCACGAATCGCCGGCGTTCCCGACGGCCACGACCACATTCGCTCCGGCCGACTGGAATTTCTGCGTGACGACGTCGGCGATCTGCTGGATCGAAGCCTCGGTGTCATTCGTCTCGGCGTCTACTTGGGCCGTCGCGACTGGCGTCACGCCGTGCTTCTTGAGTGCAGCGATCACCGATGAGACGAGTCCAGGAGGTGCATCCGACTGGGAGAAAACCGCCACCTTCTTGCCCTTGAATATGCCGTGAGCTGCTGCCGCGGCGACCGTCTCCGGTTCCAGTTGGTTCTCAATTGGCGTCGGGCTGAACCAGGGTGCCTTGGCGGCGGAGAGCAGCTGTGTCGTCATGGTGCCGCCGATCTCGGGTGTGTCGTGCAGGGTCACGTAACACGCGGGATCGTTGTCCTGAAAGAACCCCATGACGGCGAACACATTGTCGTCCTCGGTGAGTTGGGTACACGCGGCCGATGATGACGTGGTGCCGATGGGGTCAATGGGCTCGTAGTCGGCCTTGATCATCCTTCCATCAATGCCCCCGTGAGCATTGATGTTGTTGATGAGAGCCTGGTAGACGGCCTGGTAGTTGCCTTGGTTGAGTCCATGGATGAATTGGGCTACCGAGGCCAGGTCTACGTACGTAACCCCGATTGTGATCGTGTTGCCGGTCACGCCCGGACTGGTGCTCGAGGCTGCCGCGGATTCGACTGGGACCAGGGCTCCCGTCACCACAAGCCCGGCGCTCAGCGACGCGAATGCGATTCGATTGAAAAGTCTCACGATGTCTACACAACCTCCGATGTTTGTTGTTCTGTCACTGTTGGGGCAGAAGGATCCGCGAGTCCCAAGTAACTCGCGATGACGTGTTCGTTCTGGACGATCTCGTTGGGTCGCCCCTCAGCGATCACGCGCCCGGCTTCGAGGCAGTAGACGCGATCGCTTATTCCCATGGCGAGGGGCATGTCATGTTCTATGACGAGCATGGATGCCTGGAGTTCCGTGCAAATCCTGAGCATCAGCGGCCCGAACGCTTCCGATTCACGTTGCGCGACGCCTGCGGTCGGTTCGTCGAGGCATAGCAGCCGCGCATCGACTGCAAGTAGGCATGTCAACTCGACGATGCGCCGCGTTCCGGTGGACAGCTCCGAGCTGTACCTGTCCGCGTACCGCCCCAGCCCTAGGAAGTCGATCAGTTCAGCTGCCTCCGCCCGCTGGGCACGTTCGTGACGGAACGCCTGTGGGAGGTGCAGAGCGGTGCCGACGAATGGTGTCTTGTGCCTCGCCTCAAGAGCCAGCTGCACCGTCTCGCGAACGGTCAGTTCGGGAAAGAGCGCTGCGCCCTGGAAGGTGCGACCCAAGCCGAGAGCGGCCCGCCCGTGGGCGCTGACCCGCCGCACATCGCGACCGAACAATCGCACGGCACCGGTCGAAGGCACGTAACCACCGATTGCGTTCATGAGAGTGGACTTTCCCGCCCCGTTCGCTCCGATGAGGGCCACAACCTCCCTGGGACCAACCTCGATGGTGACCTCGTCAAGGGCCTTGTTTCCGGCGAAATGCACGCTGAGCATTTCCACCTCAAGCGGACGCGACGGGACCACAGGCCCCTGCTGCAAATCTGCCGTGGGCGTGGGTGCAACCGCCCGGGACGCGGCTGTGGAGTGACTCCTCGGTAGCACCGTCGCTTGTTTGGCGGGTGGCGGACCCGCCCGTCGTTCTGCCTGTCTGATGAGGGAATCCCGGATGGATGTGCCGATCTGCGCAAAGCCACCCGGGAAGTAGAGCAACATGAACAAGAGTCCGACGCTTGAAGTAAAGAGCGGAACCAGTTGGTTGTTAGGAAAGAAGGCGGGGAGACCGATGATCCAGATTGCGCCGATGACGGCACCGCTGACCGATCCGAGGCCCCCGATGACCACCATCGAGACGAGTACGAGCGAATCGTTGACCAAGAAGAACTCCTGGTTGTACGGAACCGACTCGATCACTCCGGCCAGGAGTGCCCCACCAAGTCCAGCGATCGCTCCCGCGAGTGCGAAGGCCCTGATCCGCGTACGGGCGGGTGACAGGGTGTAACTCGCGGCAGCCTCGGAGTTATCGCGCACGCCGATCATTGCTCGCCCCACACCCGATCGTCGGAGCCTCGCCAGAACCACCAAGACAGCCGCCAGAACCGCGAGCACGACGTAGTAGTACGACCGCTGGGAAGACAAGTTCAAGCCGAACAGAGAACCCCGTACGAATGAAACGCTGCCCGATTGGCCGCCTCCGAACAGGGGGAGGGTGTAGAGAAAGTTCTGTGCGGCAAGGGCCAATGCAAAGGTCGTCACCGCCAGCAACATTCCTCGAACTCGCAGTGAGCCGACACCTACGACGGCAGCCAGCAATGCCATGAGGGCAACTGCGATCACAGTGGAGACCCAGAAGGGCAACGGGTGAATGGACCAATTGAAGAACTCGAACCCGTGGATCACGAGCTGGACATGCATCCCGATAGTGAGACTCGCTGCCGTCAGCGCACCGAGTCCGGCGAAGGCCATTTGCCCGAGGGAGAGCAGGCCCGACCATCCGACAAGAATGGTCAGAGAGGAGGCGCAGATTGCGTAAGCCAAGATGGTCGCGTACAGCAAGTTCTTGGAGGGCTCGGTGATGATGAGCGGCACCGCGAGGGCGACGACACACGCCAACCCGATCCAGGCCTTGTCCAGATGGCGGATCCACCAGATCGTTCGAAGATGATCAGGAACCGCACGCCCCTTTGGCGTTGATGGGTAGACATCCGGCTCGGGCCTTAGTCGCCGACTCTGTATCCAAACGGCGATCAGAACAGCCGCGAAGAGGACGAAATCCACCACCCCAGGCTGATTGATGAAGTTGAACCCGATGACAGATTCGAGGATGCCGATTGCGACGCCCGCAATCATTGCTCGCGGGATCGAGACCAGACCGGCGATGACGGCGGCCACAAGCGCACGAGCCAGGGTGTCCGGTCCGAGTCGAGCGAGCTCTGAACCGGAAAGGCCCTGCCCGGCTACGAGGATCAACGCCATCGTTCCGATGAGGCCTGCAATCGCCCATACCAGCGTCGAGATCCTCTTTGGGCTGATGCCCGAAACACGTGCGAGGTCTGGATTGTCAGCCGATGCGTGGACGGTCTTTCCGACGGTAGTCCGATTCAGGAACCAGGCCAGCGCGATCGCAGTGATCGGAACCACAATGATGATGGAGAGCTGAGCACCGGTGACCTGGAATCCGACGACATCGGGCCAGGTCGCCGCTGCTGGCGACGGGATAGCCCGCTGAAGAAGACCCCAGGCTCGGCAGCGCGCTGGCGATCGCCAGTGCCAGCCCAGCGATCCCGATCGTGGCGACGAGAACCGTAACCCTCGGCGCCTTGAACAGGCGTCGGATGACCGTGAGCTCCACCGCGACCGCAAACGCCGTCCCGACGATCAAGGAGATGGGAACTGATATCCAGAACGGGACGTGATAGCGGATCACCAAGATTGAGAGCAGAGTCGCACCGATCAGACCAATGTTGCCGACTGCGAAGTTCAGGACCTTGGTCGCGCGGTACACGAGCACGATCCCCATCGCGAGCAGGCCAATGACAAGCCCGGATATAACGCCATTGAAGACCAGCTGTCGGGTCAGCCAAGTCGTCGCCAGCATGATCGCAGTCAGTTGCCCGCGGCGCGGATCGTCGAAGTGCGAGTCAGAAACATCGGCGCTTCCGCTCCGCTCAGGCCAAGGACCGAACGATGCATCGAAGCGGCGCCCGCACGAAGACGCCTCACGCGGTGAAGCCTGGAATCGATTCAGCTATACCTACGTCGTTCGGTTCGTCCTTGAGCGGCGTTGGCGCACATTGGCTGCAGCACTTCACTCGGTTACCACCCCCACTTACCAATCGGGTGAGCCTTTCGCTCGTCGGCTCGCCACGATTGCGGCGCCCTAGCGGCGCTCTGATAACGTTATTACGGACCACAGGTTCGGTCAACGGCACCCCCAGATATCGTCCGCTGCCGGGAGGAACACCCTGTGGGAGCAATCGTCTCAGACCGAAATGATTAGTTGACAGACTCTTACAAATATCGTACTCTCCACGCATGACGCAGCCTCAGGCCGGCTATATCGACGAGGTCGATCGGGAGGGAGCGGAGCTCGATGATCCGATCGAACGGGCGATCGAACGGTTATTGCGCCTGTACGCCAGTCGCAAGGTGCACGCTCGTCGGGCCGCTGCTGCGGGCGTTGCGATCTCTCAGCCCGGCTTCTCGCTGCTGCGGCGGTTGCAGGAGGAGGGCGATCTCTCCGTCGGCGAGTTAGCCCGAATGACCCAGATGGATCCGGCGGCAGCGGGACGCCAGATACGACTCCTCGAGGATGAAGGGCTGGTGATGCGTACGAAGGACTCGGACGACGGACGGGTCATTGTCGTCCGGGTCACCTCGAGGGGCGCCGAGGTTCGGAGGCGTTTGGGTGCGGTGGGGGAACGCCACATGGCCGATGTCTTCGCCGACTGGTCGCCAGCCGACCGTCAGCAGCTGGCCGTTCTCTTGCCACGGTTCGTGGAGGGGCTGCAGAGCGTGCCGTTCCGCAGCGAAGCTGAGGAGGCGGCCCTTCGATGATGCCGTCAGACATCGGGGTGGTCGATCTGATGATCGGCTTCCCGAACGCCAACGCGCGGCAAGAAGTATGAGTCCCTCCGTGAGCTTGCCAAGGATGCTGGAAGCCAGGCGATGGACTTTCCGGCCGAGTACATGTTCAAGGATGTCCCGAACCGCCTCGAACTTGGCGACGACCCTATCAACATCACGTTGGGAGCGATGGACAAGCACGGCATTGCGGTCGGCCTCGTTGGCCTCGGGAACGAGGTAACCATCTCGGCGATCGAACGGCACCCGGACCGCTTCAAGCCCACGTTGGAAGTGGATCCCAACAACATCGGAGTCGCGGTGCGGAGCATTCGGCGCGCTCACGATGAGTTCCAGATCAAAGCCGTCACGACATTTCCCGCTGGCTGTAACCCGCAGGTGCCGCTGAGCGATAGGCGCTATTACCCCATCTACCAAACCTGCGTCGATCTCGACATCCCGATGGTCGCGAATGCCGGCATCGCTGGACCCCGGGTGCCATCTGAGTGTCAGAACGTGATGCACTTCGACCAAGTGTGTTACGACTTTCCCGATCTGCGCCTGGTGATGCGACACGGTGCAGAACCGTGGGAAGACCTGGCCGTGAAGCTGATGCTCAAATGGCCGGGGCTCTACTACATGACGTCTGCGTTCGCGCCCAAGTACTATCCAAAGGCCATCGTTGACTACGCCAACACCCGGGGCGCCGACAAGATCATGTACGCCGGCTACTACCCGATGGGTCTCAGCCTCGACCGGATCTTCAGCGAGCTGCCCGACGTCCCGTTCCGGGACCGGGTCTGGCCACTTTTCGTGCGCGAGAACGCCGTAAGAGTCTTCAAGTTGGAGGTAACGACGTGACTGAAACGCGCCGAATTCCCTACGCCGGCAGCGTGCACGACGAACGTGAGATCGAGGCAGTTGTCGATGTCCTCCGAGGTGGTCCCCAGGCACTGCGCTTGGGCAAGAACGTGCGGGCGTTCGAACAGGGCATTGCGGAGCTCTTCGGGAAGCGGCGTGGCATCATGTGCAACTCCGGGTCGTCCGCCCTCTACCTCGCTGTGGATCTGCTCGGCCTGTCCCCGGGGGACGAGGTGGTGACATCGTCAGTCACTTTCTCGACCGACATCGCTCCGCTCGTTCGAGCTGGACTCACGCCTGTCTTCGTCGACGTCGAGGCAGACACCTACAACGTCGACGTAGGTGGCATTGAGGAGATGATCGGTCCCCGCACAAAGGCGATTCTGGTCCCCAATCTCATCGGGAACGCCCCAGATTGGGATGCCATTCGCACGCTCGCCGACCGGCACGGGCTGAGCGTCATCGAGGACTCATGCGACGCCCTGGGTGCCACGCTGCGCGGGGTTCCAACGGGAACCCGGGCGGACATCTCGGTGACCTCCTTTGCGTTGAGCCACATCATCACGGCCGCCGGCACCGGGGGCATGGTGTGCCTCGACGACGACGACCTGGCCGACCGGTGCCTGCTGCTTCGCCGCTGGGGCCGGCGCTCGGAAGTTCAGCTTTTCGGGACGAAGAAGAGTACGGAGTCACGCTTCTTCTCCACCATCGATGATGATCTCGAATACGACAACCTTTTCATCTTTGACGACGGTCGGGTGGAACTTCGAGCCCTCCGAGCTCTCGGCCGCCTTCGGTCTGGTCCAACTGGAGAAGCTTGCAGGAGAACCTGGCGACTCGCAAGCGCAACTTCGCTCGTTTGAGCGAGCACTTCTCCCAACGGCCCGACGTGTTCGTGCTGCCCCGCACGGGGGCGGAGCTGGACACGGCGTGGCACATGTTCCCTGTCCTCATTCGACCTGAATCCGGCGTGCGCCGCTCCGAGTTTCAGCAGCACATGGAGAGCCGCGGCGTGGACACTCGCATGGTCTGGACGGGGAACGTCACCCGCCAGCCGGCGTTTCGGTCCCTCCAGTTCCGGGTTCCGTCGGAGGGCCTCCCCAATGCGGACCGGGTCATGGAGCAGGGGCTCGTCCTTCCCTCCAATCATGCTCTCAACGACGACGACATCGACTACATCTGGACGACGGCGGAGGCGTTTTTCTCATCATGACCACCGAACACCAGGCTGACCGGTTCGTGCTGATATCGGCGGACGGGCATGCCGGAGGTAATCACGATCAGTACCGTGCGTACCTGGAAGCGAAATATCTCGACGACTTCGACGCCTGGCGTGGGCGGTACTCGAATCCGTTCAAGGACCTTACTGGCGGGACGCGCAATCGCAACTGGGACGACGAGCGGCGTCTCAGTGAGCTCGAGCAGGACGGCGTGGTTGCCGAGGTGCTCTTTCCCAACACGATTCCGCCATTTTTTCCGACCGGTGCGGTGGTGGCGAGGCCCCCGACCCCAGACGATTACGACGCTCGAGGCTGGCGGGGGTCCGAGCCCACAATCGGTGGTTGGCCGATTGGTGCGCCGGGCACCCTGACCGGAGGGCCGGAATCGGTCAGATATTCCTCAACAACATCGACGATGCCATCGCTGACGTCCGCTGGTGCCACGAGCATGGCCTGCGCGGAGGTGTGCTCGTCCAGCCCGTGCCGGACGACATGAAGCACATTAAGCCCCTGTACGCCCCCGATCACGACCGGCTCTGGGCCACGTGCGAGGACCTTGGAGTGATCGTCAACACCCACTCCGGTGGTGCCGGGATGCCGGACTACGGGCCCTATCCCGCTGCCGGGCTCCTGTGGATCGCCGAGACGTCGTTCTTCTCACGGCGCCCGCTAACCCAGATGATCGTCGGGGGTGTTTTTGAGCGCTTTCCAGGACTGCGGTTCGTGCTGACTGAGCAGGGTGCCTCTTGGATCGCTCCAACCCTTAAGCAGCTCGACTCGTACCACGGCCAGATGAAGGGGGCTGGGCGCATCGGAGAACTCAAGTACGACTCGGACGAGGCGCTGCCAATGAAGCCGAGCGAGTATTTTGCCCGCAACTGCTGGGTGGGGGTCAGCTTCCCCTCTCCGGTAGAGGCAGATGCCCGCCACGACATCGGTGTCGAAAGGTTCCTGTGGGGGAGCGATTACCCCCACGATGAGTCGACCTACCCTCACACCCGAGAAGCTCTCCGTCGGGCCTTCGCCGGCGCCCCCGAAACTGAGCTCAGACTGGTACTCGGTGAGAACGCGGCCGGTTTGTACGACTTCGATCTCCCTCGCCTGCGGGCCATCGCCGACCGCGTCGGTCCGACCTTTGCCGAGCTCTCCGTTCCCTACGAGGGCGGGGTTCCCGAGGGAAATCGCTCTCCCGCGTTCGTCCGTCCGTGAACAGCTCGACCCTCCCGCAGTCGTCGTGACAAGACCGACTACCGGCCGACCAGCCCTTGTACGCGAAAACCGTTTTAGCGGACGACGGGCCATCGTGACCGGAGCCAGCCGTGGCATCGGGGCCGCCGTTGCGCAACGTCTTGCGGCGGAGGGAGCGGATGTGGCGATCACGGCGCGTACCCTGGATCGCCACCCCACGCTGGGGGGCTCATTGCACGAAACGGCAAGCCGGCTCCGTCACTTCGGCGGGTCGGTTGCCGTCGTCACGGCCGATCTCGCCGATCCCGATGATCGAGCTCGCATCGTGCCGGAGGCGACAAAAGCCCTCGCAGGTTCGATTGACATCCTCGTCAACAACGCCGCAGCGGCCATCTATCAGCCCGTCCTGGACTTTCCGCTTCGGCGGCGCCGCTTGACGTTCGAGGTGAACGTGCACGCACCGCTCGACCTAGCCCAAGCCGTTCTCCCGTCGATGGTCGAACGGGGAGAGGGCTGGGTGGTCAATGTGTCGAGCGCCACAGCGCACTTGTGGCAACCCCCTTTTCGTTTGGGTTCGCTCGGATCGACCACCGGCATCTATGGCGCATCCAAGGCTGCACTGAACCGGCTGACCAACGCATTGGCGGCGGAGCTGGCCACTACGGGCGTCCGGATCAATACGGTGGAACCGCGGGCGGCCGTCATGAGCGAGGGTGCAGAGGTTCTCGCCGGAGCCTCCTTGCATGCTGACCAGATTGAGACAATGGAGGAGATGGTCGAAGCGGTCGTAGCGCTCTGCGACTGCTCACCCGAGAGGACGGGTCGAACTGATGTCAGTCTGGATCTGATCGCAGAGCTGGAGCTCGCCGTGCGCGACCTGGAAGGAAAGCCTTTGGCTCGTCCATAGAGGGGGTCATTCACCAACCCCCTCGGCGACGCTGTGCCCGATCAGGAGTTCGCAGTGGGACGCGGTGCCGATCTACTGACTCGTCCGACGGTTGCCTCCCACCTTGCGAGCCGTCGACTCCTTGGGGTTGGCCAGGCCGAAGGTCGAAAAGATCATTCCGAACAACGCCGCCATGGCCGCGGGGGCTGGCGTCGGGAGATCGAATGCCTCCAGGAGGCCGAGCCCGAGTTCGGCGCACCACATGGAGGAAACGGCGGTCTGCGTATCGACTGTGGGTGAGGAGTCATAGGCGTGGAGCCATCGCTCGAAGCCAGCGACCCAGGACTCCTGATGACGCAGCTCTACCTCCCGCAGCCGATCATGGACCTCGGGATCCGACCGAGCCGCGGCGGCGCCCTCGATGAGCAGCGCCCGCAGCTGTGTCCGCTGGGCAAAACCCTCGAGATGGAACTCGATCAGCTCCGCCGGCGAACCAGTTTCGATCAGCGTATCGGGGAGGTGCTCGAGGTCGTGGGCGAGGCGGGATTCGATGGCCTCCACGAGCAGAATCGCCTTGTTGGCGAAGTTCCCGTAGATCGAACCGGTCGTCAATCCCGTCGCACGCGCCAGGTCACGGACCGTGACCGCCGCGTAACCCCTCTCTGCGAAGAGCTCGATCGCGGCCTCAATGAGTCTCTCCCGTGTGGATGACTCGTCAGGGGGCTTGGGTGGCAACGAGATCTGGGGTACGTCGGATCCCGGAGCGCCCGACGGTCGCCGCGAGCTCGCACGTGATTGCCGGCCACGACCGGCTGATTCAGTGCTCAGTCTTCGAGTTGGTGAAGACCCAGTTCCGCCATGACCCTCGAGGGCCTGCAGGAACGTCCCGACGAAATCTGCTAAGGCAGCGGGTTTCACCCGAACCGCTCCCTGGGCTTCGAGGACGCCGATTCCGAGCTCGATCGCCCACAGGATGGGCAGGAGGGTCGCCATGTCGACGTCGGGATCGACCTTGCCGAACTGCTGCCACACTCGATAGTCCTCGATCCATTGGTCGATGAGCGCGGTCAGTGGCGGGCGCAGGCTCTCGCGCAGTTCCCTGTCCGTCCGCGCCGCCGCGCCCGCTTCGAGGAGCAGGGCGCGCATCTGAAGTCTGTCGGACAATGTGAGGAAGCTTTCGTGGACGGCCTCCGGCAGCCACAGATCGGGCTGGGATCGCTGAGACCGCTCCATGTCCTCTCGAATGCGGACCTCGAGCACCTCGGCGAGAAGGTCACCCTTGCTCCTGAAATTGGAGTACAGAGCGCCGGTCGTCACACCAAGGCGGGCAGCGAGGTCCCGTACCGAGACTTGGGCATACCCCTGCGTGGCGAAGAGCGTCGCGCTCAGTTGAAGCAACCTTGCTCGATTTTCCCCGGAGCGGGGTCCGTTGGCTGCGGTTCTCGTCATGGATCTAGCCAATCGTAGGGGTGGCGTCCATGGCCCTTCGCCATAGGCGACCTTTTGCTGCGGCGAACTCGAGACAGGTCGGCGCTCTGGACTGAACCGCGGACCTGCCCTCTCCTCCTGCTCGGCCACTTGGCCGTCATCAGCTGATGGAGGGAGGTCCCGGTCGAGAGCACATCCACAATCCTATCGTGAGAATATCGTTGTTATGACTGCTAGCTTCTTTCACGTGGCACAGCCACATACGAACAGGGAGACGGAGTTCACCCTCGTCGGCGTCTTTGAGTCCGTTGCCGAGGCCGTGCCCGACCGCGCCGCCGTCGTCCAGGGTTCGCGGCGGCTGTCCTACTGCGAGCTGGCAGAGCGAGCTCGCCGACTGGCCTCGTATCTTTATGACCACGGCCTCGGCGCCCGCGCCGAGCGCTCCAACTTGGCGGGGCACGAGAGTGGCCAGGATCATCTGGCGCTCGTGCTGTACAACGGGCCCGAGTACATCGAGGGAATGCTCGGCGCTTACGGCGCCCGGGTCGCCCCGTTCAACGTGAATTATCGCTACATCGGTGACGAGCTCCGCTACCTGATCGCCGATGCCGAGCCCAAAGGGGTGATCTTTCATGCCTCGCTCGCCCCGGTGCTCGGACCGGTCCTGGCGGATATGCACTCGTCCGCCGTGCTGCTCCAGGTCGAAGACGGCTCGGGTAACGATCTCCTTCCGGGTGCTGCCGACTACGAGGCAGCGCTGGCTGACGGCGACCCAACCGGGCCACCCGTGACCCCGAACCCGGATGACCTGTACATCCTCTACACGGGCGGAACGACGGGCATGCCCAAGGGCGTGCTGTGGCGTCAGCACGACATCTTCATGGCGGCTATGGGCGGGCAAGTCGTAGGTACCTGGGAGCCCATGCGGGACTATGACCAGATCCAACGGGGGGCCATCGACAACCCGGGCCTGGCCGTTCTCGTCCTTCCACCCCTCATGCACGGCGGGGCGCAGTGGGGTGCCTTCCACCTGTTCCGAGACGGGAACACCGTCGTCATGCCGGAGAACACACGCCGCATCGATCCGGCTGACGTATGGCGGACCGTGGAGCGGGAGCGGGCGGTGACCATCTCAGTGATCGGAGACGCAGTGGTGAGGCCCTTGCTAGACGAATTGGGGCAGACCAGCTACGACACCGCTTCGCTTGCGGTGATCGCCAACGGCGGAGCGCCGCTTACTCCCGCCATGCGTCACAAACTCCTCGAGCGGTTCCCAAAGCTGATCATCACTGACACCGTCGGATCATCAGAGACGGGTGCCCAGATGAACCTTGCCACCAATCAGGCCGATGGAGCCACGATGTTCACTCCGGGACCGGGTGCAGCTGTTCTCAATGACGATCGCTCGCGTGTGCTGGAGCCGGGGTACGACCGAACTGGCTGGTTGGGCCAATCCGGCTGGGTGCCACTCGGCTACCTCGGCGACGGCGAGAAGACCACACGTACCTTTCCGGTGCTGAACGGAGTACGTTTCGCCGTACCCGGCGACCGGGCGCGCTACCTGCCCGATGGACGAATCGAGCTCCTCGGTCGTGATTCGCTCAGCATCAACTCCGGTGGGGAGAAGATCTTCGTCGAAGAGGTTGAGGCTGCCATCGCGGGTCATCCGGCGGTGGCGGATGTCGTCGTGGTGGGTAAGCCTTCAGAGCGTTGGGGCCAGGAGGTGTGCGCCGTGATCGAGCTGGTTCCTGACGTCACGGCGAGCGATGACGAGATCATCGCATTCTCGGCGCAAACAATTGCTCGCTTTAAGCTCCCAAAGAGCGTTCGGTTCGTGGACCACGTGCAGCGTTCGCCCTCGGGCAAGGCCGACTATCGGTGGGCCAAGGAAGTCGCGACCTCTCAGCCGGCCTGAAGCTCGAACCTGGTCTTTGCCGAACCGATTCAGACTCAGCAGAACTGGACTAATGAGAGTGAGGTCGCGTGCAACGCCTTAACTTGACCGCCGAGGAGGTACTGACGACCACCCGCGCCGTACGCAAGCGACTCGATCTTCAACGACCGGTGGAGCGGGACCTCATCGAGACATGCCTGCGCATCGCCTTCCAGGCACCGAATGGCTCGGATCAACAGACATGGGGCTGGGTTCTTGTCGACGACAGAGAGACCAAGCGCCAGATGGCAGCGATCTACCGATTGGCGCTCACCGACTTCATCGGCCGGCCCCGCGCTACCGCCGACGACGTGCAGGCCACTGAGCAACAGGAACCGAAGCAGCGGCGGATGGCTGCGTCCGTGCTCTACCTCACGGACCACATGGAAGACGTTCCGGTCCTCCTGATCCCGACCTTCCACGGGCGGGTGGAGCACAAGGGAGTTTTCTGGCAGGCCAGCCGATGGGGATCGATTGCCCCCGGGGTGTGGAGTTTCATGCTCGCACTCCGCATGCATGGTCTCGGCAGCGCATGGACGACCCTCCATCTGCTCCGTGAACGCGAAATGGGCGATCTGCTCGGGATCCCCGAAACCGAGACGCAGGCGGGTATGTTCCCCGTCGCCCACACACTGGGAACGGACTTCAAGGTGGCGGACCGATCCAAGTCCGAAGCGCAGATCCACTGGAACCGCTGGTGAGAAAATCGAACGCATTGGTCCGGCCGGCACGGCCGGACCCGCACAGCTGCACAGGATCACTCACGCCCGGGGACTGTGGACGCGTCCGAACGAGTAGGCGTCAGGCCATCCCTGGCTGGCGAGGCGATCCTCCTGGCGGCCGATTACGGCCGGCAGATCCTCGGGCTGCCACCCATCGACAAGATGGAGCCCATGCAGGTCGTGAACTGGTCGGCGCATTTGCAATAGAAGCTGAAGGCTGTAGGCGATGCGGCCCGTCAGCACCGCCGGATCCCCCGAGCAGAGTGCGAGCGCTGCCTCGGCCATCGTGTCGAGCGGCTCGAACATCACCTCGTCGATCCACCCGGCAGCGACAAGGCTCGGTGTGGCAATGGCAGCCTGGGGCGACAGCGCATTCACAGCGATCCCATCGTCTTCACATTCGCTTGCCGCGGCGATCGTCAAGCGATTCAGCGCAGCCTTCGACGTGCCGTACTGGAAGCCCCCCTTTGCGGGCTTGTTGGTCGGGAAGGGCGGCCCAGGCGGCAGCTCCGCAGCGAACGAGGTGAGGTTGAGGATCCAGCCACGACCACGAGAGCGCATGCCAGCCACGACTCCTTGCATCAGTTCCCAAGGCGCCCAGAGGTTCACCTGGAGGCAGCGTTCCAGTGCGTCGGGGGTCGTGCGATCGAACGGCTCGTAACCGTTGACTGCGGCGTTGTTGACCAGAATATCGATCGTACCCAGCTCCGATTCGACCCGTTCAATGAGGCCCGCTCGTCCGCCTCGTGGGTCGGCGAGGTCACAGGGGATCACGCATGCCAGGCCTCCGATCGCTTCGATCCGGCGCTGGGTCTCCTCCAAACCTTCCAGCGTGCGGGCGGTGACGGCCACCTTCGCACCCTCGGCAGCGAGTCGAATGGCGATGGCAGTTCCCGTTCCGCCTTTGCTCGCCCCGGTCACCAAGGCGACCTTGCCCTCACAGGATTGCCCGGACATATAGGTCCACTCCTTCTCGTAGATTGCAGCGGCTGCCGCGGACCCCTCGAGCCCACGTGTTGCAGCCGATCCGTCCCGGCGAAAATAGCGTTATATTCCGCGGCTCGCACATTCGAGCACACCGGTCGATGACGCAGCGTTGGCGGGGAGAAGGAGCGACGTGGGGGCGCCGAGGCCAATCGGTACGTCAACCCCAGAACCCCACCTGAGTGAGGAGAGGACATGGACAGAAACAGCCTGAATCGTCTGCACGACCTCACGGGACGTGTCGCCATCGTCACGGGTGGCACACGGGGTATCGGTCTGTCGATCGCCGAGGGTCTGGCCGCAGCCGGGGCGAAAATCGCGGTGGCGAGCCGCAAAGAGGACGCCTGTGAGCGCGTGGAGGCACGTCTACGCTCGATGGGTGGGGAGGCGATTGGCGTACCGACACACATGGGCGAAATCGACTCGATCAATGCCCTCGTGGACCGTTCTGTCGAGCAGTTCGGTCGTATTGACATCGTCGTGAACAACGCTGCCAACGCCCTGACACTGCCGTTCGGGCAATTGACGCCAGAAGCATGGGACAAATCTCTGGGGACTAATCTCCGCGGCCCGGTGTTCCTCGTGGAGCGTGCGCTACCCCACCTTGAGGAATCCGGCAAAGGGGCAATCCTAAACGTCATCTCTGCGGGTGCATTCCTGTTCTCGGCCAATACGGCGATGTACGCAGCTGCGAAGGCGGGTCTGATGTCCATGACTCGTTCGATGGCTGCCGTCTTTGCTCCCAAAGGCATTCGAGTGAATGCCCTCGCCCCGGGGACGGTCGACACTGACATGGTCCGGAACAACCCGCCTGAGGCGATCGAGTCCATGAAGAATGCGTGCTTCATGAAGCGTGCGGCCCACCCGGACGAAATG
Source organism: uncultured Acidimicrobiaceae bacterium (assembly GCA_963838835.1). Lineage (GTDB taxonomy): Bacteria > Actinomycetota > Acidimicrobiia > Acidimicrobiales > RAAP-2 > Bog-473. Next base: position 49,679 of record CAWITA010000036.1, on the reverse strand, counting down.
GTGGGTCCGGCGCTGCTCCTCCTTTCGGATGCTGGCAGCTATATGACCGGCCAGGTTGTCATCGTGGATGGAGGCCTGACGCCACATTGAGCCCGGTTGGGCTGATCGAGGCAGTCCACCTCGATTCCCCACCTCCTGGTCGTCGGGAAATTGTGGCGCCCACCAGGGCGGCACTGGGGGGCTAGCCACCGGGCCCCTGAGTGCGATATAACAACGTCATTAGATTTTACTCGTGGGGTCTCTCGCTGCACTCGCAGGATTCCCCCCGATCGATTGGGGAGGGCGAGCCGCCGGTCAGCCAGGGTTGTTTCGGCGACAAAGGAGAAAGCCAATGAGGAGCAAAGCAACCATTCTGTGGGACACCCACACGAAGTGGAGCGTGGAGGAAATCGAGCTCGATCCTCCCAAGGCTGGTGAAGTACTCGTCGAGCTAGCGGCGTCCGGTCTGTGCCACTCCGACGAGCACCTCGTCACCGGCGACATGGTACTGGATCCGGTAATGGCGGAAGCCCTGAACGCGCGTCAGTTTCCCTGCATCGGCGGTCACGAAGGCGCGGGAGTGATTGTCGAGGTTGGACCAGAGGTGACGAGCCTGACTCCAGGCGACCACGTCGTATTGAGTTTCATCCCAGCGTGTGGACGCTGTCCCTCCTGCGCCATCGGCCAGCAGCACCTATGCGACCTGGGCGCGTTCTCGCTCGCCGGAAGGCAACCCACGGACTTCACTGCACGACACCACACCACAGACGGCACCGATCTGGGAGTGATGTGCATGATCGGGACTTTCGAGCCGCTGACAGTTGTGAGCGAAGCCAGCTGCGTCAAGATTGAACCTCACATTCCACTTGACAAGGCGGCGCTGGTCGGGTGCGGTGTGACCACGGGATGGGGTTCCGCCGTCAACGCGGCTGGAGTCAGAGCGGGCGAGACGGTTGTCGTAGTCGGACTTGGGGGCATCGGGATGAATGCAGTGCAGGGCGCTCGCCTTGCCGGTGCCGACAAGATTGTCGCCGTTGATCCCCTGGAGAACAAACGCACCGCGGCCAAGACATTCGGAGCAACGCACTTCGCCGCCTCCATCGAGGAAGCTACGTTCCTCGTCGCAGAACTCACGAGAGGTGCGATGGCAGATAAGAGCATCCTCACGGTAAGCGTTGCCTATGGCGATCTCATCGCCCCACTCCTTAACCTTACAAAGAAGGCTGGTCGTGCCGTCGTCACGGCGGTAGCGCCGATCTCCCAGACCGACGTCAAGCTCGATCTGTTCATGTTCGCCATGATGCGAAAGGAGCTCGTTGGGTGCATCTTTGGCAATGCCAATCCTCGTCGCGACATCCCGCGGATCCTCGATCTGTACATGAACGGCCGGGTGCTGCTCGATGAGCTTGTCACCAACACCTACACGCTCGATGACATCAACCAAGGCTATGAGGACATGCGAAATGGAACGAATATTCGCGGCATGGTGTTGTTCTAAGCCGAACATGAGCACCTTCTCGGCCAACAAGTCCGTACCACGGCATCCCGCCGAGTGAAACGAGGTCAAGCATTATGACTGCAACTCAAGACATGGCGACCATCCTCAAGCCGGCCGCCCCGCCGCGTGATCATCGACGGGGTCTACCGCGAGGACGAGTTCGACCGCATGGTCGATGTCGTGAAGCGCAACGGGCCGTGGAAGGGCATCATCGCCAACCACTTCAAGTCGGTAGATGAAGTGATCGCGACGATCACGGGCAACATCGACCCTGACCACGGGCTCACGCTCGACGACGTTGCGTCGGCCCATTTCCGAGGGTTTTTCGCCGAAGAACTCCGTCTGCTTCTATCCAGAGCTCGAGGACGTGTTCTACAACAGCCGGTTCCTGGCGAGGTCAAGTCCTATTGGAATGCCCAATACGCCAAGCCGACACTCATGCTCTTCAACATATGCGGACCGCACAACACCGGCCTGGCCCCGCACCTCGACGCCGTCACGTTCCGGGGAGTCCGAATCGAGAACACGCCCGTGTGGCTACAGAACATGATGGGAAAGTCCGGCCTCTTTAGGGACTACCTCATCAAGATGGCTCAGGTCATCACATGGTGGTACCTCGGTGAGCCCGGGGGTTTCACGTACTGGCCGGACGGACCCTACGGACCGCCGCAGAACCTGGAAATGCCGATGTGGAATCGGGGCGTCGTGGTGCAGAACGAGCTGATGTTCCACCGTGGTGACCCCGTGGGACCGCCAGAGGATCGAATCATCGAGGGTCTCAAGAATCGTTCCCTGTTCGGTTATGACGAGCCGGACAACAGCTGGACGATCACCACCGACGGAGAAGTCATCAAGCGGTATCAGCCCGAGCAGATCAGACTCCTCGTCCACTGGAACGCCGAGGTGTACTCGGACATGGCGGAGGTCGAAAAGGTCATGGATCATTCCGACGACCTGACGCACGATCGTGTGGTGGACTCGTTTCTGGCCGACCTCCGAGCCCGGGGCATCAAGGTAACTGAGCCAACGGAACCGTTACAGGACGTGGAGTTCATGCAGACTCTGATGAACACCTACGACGTTGCACCAACGCACGACTGGATCACCGAACCTGCGTAACCAGGCTTCGGCGTCAAGGAGATCGTTACTTTCTCGGTGTCTGTGAGTGAGCGGAGGGGTGAGCGACGATGAGTGGGGTGGTGTACCCAAGCCGGTTGCGAAATTGAGCACGGGCCCCGCTTGCTTGGCGTCGGTGTCGCGCGTCCCAGGCTGTCATGGTGGCTCCCGGACAGGGCCACGAGCCAGGATGCCTACGAGATAGAGGCGACGGTAGTCGGAGAGGTCACCTCTACCGGTCAAGTCATGTCTGCTCAGTCGGTCCTCGTGCCGTGGCCGTTTCCGCCCATCGGCTCGCGAGCCGAGGTCAGTTGGCGGGTGAGAGCCTGCACGGATTCTGGCTGGAGCGAATGGTCACAACCGCACAAGTTCGAAGCGGCGCTGCTCTTACTGGCAGACTGGCACGCCCAGTTCATCGGAACGGACGAACAAGTCCCGCTGGCAGCGAAAGGCGAGAGACCAGCGCTTTATTTCCAGCGCATGGTGTCCGTGGAGGGGCCACCGACCCGGGCGCGCATCTACGCAACGGCTCACGGTATCTATGAGATGCATCTTGATGGCGAACGGATTGGAGATCTCGAGCTCACCCCCGGGTTCACCTCCTACCGGTCCCACCTCGAGTTTCAAACGTACGACATTACTGACCACATGACTCCAGGCGAGCACACACTGACAGCCGTCGTCAGTGACGGGTGGTGGCGCGGAGCGGTTGGGTTCACACATCAAGACTGCTGCTACGGGAAGAGTCTTGCATTCCTCGCCCAGGTCGAATTGACCGGTGCCGACGGCATCGTCATCACGATTGGGACAGACGCGTCCTGGCGTGTGTCCTCCGAAGGTCCCGTTCTCGCAGCGGACCTCATGGAAGGGGAACGCGTTGACCAACGAGTTCCCGACCCTCCGCGCTCGGGGTGGCAATCGGCTCAGGTGATCGGCGAACCCGACGACCGGCTTGCCGTGTCGCCGGCTCCACCCACCCGGCGCATCCGCGAATACCGGCCAGTCAGAATCGAACGAATTGATGACACTCGCCAGATCGTCGACCTCGGTGCCAATATCAACGGTTGGGTGCGCCTGAGCGGCTCGGTGCTAGGACCAAGCGGGAACCGAGTCCGGCTCCGTCACGGCGAACGCGTGGGCGAGGACGGTGATGTGGACACGAAGCACCTGGCGTCGTTCGACTATCTCACTCACGAGCCCATCGACGTTGGCCAGGTCGATGAGGTGATAAGTGTCGGATCGAAGTCCCCGGATTTCGAACCACGGCACACAACTCACGGCTTTCAGTTCGTGTCGATAGAGGGAGCACGCGATATCGCGCCGGCAGATGTCACTGGCATCTTGGTCCATTCGGACCTGCAGCGAACCGGTTGGTTCAGCTGCAGCGACGACCGACTCAACGCCCTCCACGAGGCGACCGTACTGAGCTTCGTGGATAACGCGTGTGAAGTGCCCACTGACTGTCCGACTCGCGAGAGATCGGGCTTCACTGGTGACTGGCAGATCTTCGTTCCTGCTGCCGCCTTCCTGTACGACGTGGCTGGGTTCAGCACTCGGTGGTTGCGCGATCTGAGCGCAGATCAGTGGACCGACGGGCGGGTGCCCAATTTCATCCCAGATCCCCATGGTGTTCCCGGCAAGGAGAACTCCATAGCGGCGCACATCACAGGTTCCGCAGGATGGGGCGACGCAGCGGTTTACGTCCCGCATCAGATCTGGCAGTCCTATGGAGACGTGGAGATCTTGAATCGGCAATATGAGTCGATGCAGGACTGGGTGGCGTTCGGACTGAGCCGTGCTGCCAAGCACAGGCATCCGAGCCGTGTGGCGATACGCCCAGAACCGGCTGCTCACGAGCGGTACATCTGGGATATCGGTTTCCATTGGGGCGAATGGCTCGAGCCTGACAGCGACCCAGGCCCCATCCTGAGCGGAGAAGTCGACGTGGCGGAAGTGGCCACCGCCTACCTGTACAGGTCTCTGCGCACGCTTGCCGAAATAGCGGCGCTGATCGGACGAGGTTCCGATACCGTCGAATACCGATCTCAGGCGGCCCAGGTCCGCGCGGCATGGCGGTCCGAGTTCATTGACCTGGACGGCACTATTCGGCGGGCGACCCAGGCCAACTTGGTCCGCGCCATCGCATTCGGGCTCGTGAACGATAACGAAATGAAACGCGTAGCGGATGAGCTCGTCAAGACCATCCCGCGGCAGGCACGACGGTCGGGACCGGCTTTCTCGCCACGCCGTTCCTCCTTCCTGTCCTCGCTGACCATGGCCATGCCGATGTCGCATTCGAGCTACTGCTGCAAACCCGTCTCCCATCGTGGCTTTACATGATCGAGGCCGGATCCACAACGGTCTGGGAAAACTGGGAGGGACTCGACAAGAATGGCCAAGGATCCCTGAACCATTACAGCAAAGGCGCGGTTGTCACGTTCCTTCACCAATACGTCGCAGGACTTCGACCCATAGCAGGGGAGCCGACTTACCGGCGTTTCGAGGTCCGCCCAGCTCTCGGAGGAGGTCTTCGCCACGCCCGGGCCTCTCACGATTCTCCTTATGGGCCGATTAGCGCCGCGTGGCGCCTGGAAGGAGAGGTATTCGAGCTTGACGTCCAGGTGGCTTCCGGAACGGAGGCCTCCGTCACCCTTCCTGACGGCTTTACTACAACCCGCGGACCGGGGCATCATCAGTTCACTCTGCCAGTTCGATAATCCGACAAACCAGCTAAGACAAATGAACCGCCAATCAGAAGGATGGGCTGAGAAGTTCCTTCGGACCGGCATGGTTGCGGTCGAAGATGCTCTCGAGTCTGACTTCTGCGAGAAGGTCATCGCCGAGCGTCTTCGGGAGGCGGGCTTTGACGAGCACGATCGGAGTTCGTGGGACCGAGGATGGTATTCCCTGCCGGCGAGCACCGCCTATCCGCTGGAGACGACGGCCCCAAAAGCGGCCCAAGCGCTCTTCGACATCGTGGGAGAGGCCGAGACGCTCAAGTTCTACGGTCTCCCGGATAACTTGATCGTGAACTTTCCGGATCCTCACACGCCGTGGTGGCCCCCCTCGAGCTGGGAATCATCCAATGCCAGATGGCACAAGGATGGTGATTGGTTCCGGCATTTTCTGGATAGCCCGGAACAGGCGCTGCTCGGAATCGTCTTTTGGCGCGATGTCACGGTGCAGCAAGGCCCCACCTATGTCGTCGCTGACTCGATCAGCCCAGTCGCCAGACTTCTTGCCAATCACCCCGAAGGCCTGGAACCTCCGTTGCCAATCGAGCCGATCGTTAGTCGGTGCTACGACTTCCGGCCGTTAACTGGTCGTCAGGGGACGATCGTATGGGCCCATCCCTTCATGGTCCATTCGGCGTCCGTTAACTCGACGGACCGACTGCGCATCATCTCCAATACATCGGTGATGAAACGGGAGCCGCTCCGACTGTCGGGTGAAGGTGTGAGGACCCCCTTGGAGCAGTCCATTCTCAAGGCATTGCACGTGGACAAGCTCGAGTTCCAGATATCCGGGGATCGTGGCCGCGTGGAATCCGAAAGGGAGCGGCGCTGGAGAAGCCCTGATGCGAGTCGCTATCTGTCATGAAGAATCAACGAAGATCCCATCGTATCGTCGTAACACACCCCAGGAGCGACATGACTTCCTTGGCGCGGAGCGAATATTCGAGGTGGCTATCATCGGGTCTGAAGGTTCACAGGTCCTTGCGGTTGATCGAACTACCTTCGACAGACAACGTTTGCGGAGTACAAATAACGCGACCTCCATCACACCGCAACAGCCTCACAAGAGTGATACAACCGTTCGATGGATGAGTTTGAAGTTCTCTGGCTCAGTGAGATCGACCAGATCTCTCAGGCTGTGGGCGTCGCTGCTCGAGCATTGCGTGACGGTCCAGATACGATGGCTATCTCCGACGATCCACTCGTCCGTCTGGAGATGCTCTACAGCACGTTCGGAGGCACGCGCGACGGTGCAAGGGTCGCCGGGGTCCGTCGTGGAGGTTGCATACTTGGCGCCGCTTTCGCGGTAGAGCCGGGCCACTGTGTGGGTTCGAGGCTGCCACCGGACGTCAGGATGTTGGAGGCTCCCCCGAGCGACGCATCAGACGCTGATCGATTTCTGCACCTTGGATCGATTCTCGCCATCCACGATCTGGATGAGGCCCACTGGCATGTCGGTCCGGTCGGGGTGGAGCCGGGCTTCCAATCGATGGGGATGGGACGAGCTGCGATGAGGCTGTTGTGCGAAGAGTTCGATCAGTACCGCAGGGTCTCATGGTTAGAGACCGCCAAGCCCGAGAATGTCAGCTTCTACATCAACCTTGGGTTCGAGGTCATTGAAGAGTCCCCAATGCTCACGTCGCACCTGTGGTTCATGCGCCGAGAGCCTCAGTGAGTGGCAGCTGAGGATCCCCGCCGCCGACCGACTGAGACCACACCTGAGACCGTAGACAACCTCCAACAGATTCCTAAACCGAACTGACGAGCCCTTAGCTCTTGCCGTGCACGACGCGACCAAGGTGCTCGGCGGCACGTTTGTCCGAAGAGGCTCGCGATTTTGAGTAGTGACGGGTGAGCACCTGAGGCCCATGTCCCTGCCGTTGAGCGACCACGCTGACTGTTGAATCCGGCATCCAGGAGCTCCGAGGATGTGAACTTCCGCAAGGCGAGGATCGAACCATCGAACTCGAGGTGGCCCCGGACCAGATGCCTGGGCATCTTCCCGCCGTTCGGCGGCCGCCACGGCCAGGTTGGCCCACCGTTCGCTGCGACCCAACGCCGATCCGATTTCTCTATAGGACATACCACCAGTCGGTAGCGGCCCAGGTTTCCCGGCTGGGCGAACTGGGGGAGTGGACCGCCGCAGCCGCAGTGCCTCGTCTTCAAGGGCGACGACCTCCGGGTGTTTATCCTCAATCCCGAGGTACCCCTTCAGCACCGCAACTCTCTTGGTGAGGTGATCGGGCGGCATAGGCGTGGAGCAGTCCGGGGCAAGGCTGAACAGAAAGGCATCGTCGGCGAGCTGCACCTCGGCGGCTGCGGCTCGTTTGTTCATCTGGTCGCGGTGTCGCTTCAGCATGGCCGTTGTCTCGGCGTCTACGTGGAAGGTCCTGCTTCGGCGGGTCTTGGTCGCTTTGACCTTCCCCGACGATGTGATGGCCGAGGCGATCGTGATCTGGTTCCTTCTCCAATCGACCGCCGACATTGGGATGCCGACGAGCTCTCCTCGCCGGATCCCTGTGACGGCCCCGAGCACCAGGAGCGGAGCGATGTCGGGAGTCACTTCGACCGCGGTCGACAGAAGGAGAGAGAGCTCCTCGATCTCCGGCGGGGTTCGCTCCTTGGAGCGGTACGTGCTCGTCGGCATCTGAAACTCGGCCATCGGGTTGTGCGTGGTCATGCCCCGCCGTTTGGCCCACCGAAAGAACGGGACGTAGAGGCTCTTGGCCTGATTCAGGCGAGAGGCGCTCAGCCCGGCTCGCCGCATGGCTCCGAACAGCCGGTCCATAGTTGCGCTTTCGATCCGCTTCACCTGCTGGGCACCGATGGTGGGCGAGAACCAGCGTCGGTGAAGGTTGCGGTAGTCAGTGATCGTCTTCTCGGCCCGGCCCTTTTCGCTCGCCAGGTACTCCTCGAGGAATCGATCTAATGCCTCGTCCACCGTGAGGTCCCTTAGTTCCTGAGATTGTGGCAGCTGGGAACTACTCATTTCATCGTTGAATTCCGCCAGGAGAGCAGCCGCAGCTGCCTCACTCTTCGCTGAGACGGTCCGGGTGAGCGATCGAGGTCGACCGTCATCCCAGCGACCGATGGTTACCCGGAGTTCCCACTTCCCGGGCCGAATGACCCGCATTGAGCCTGCTCCCTTCCGCGCCCTCGCTCGGGTCACTTGGCTTGCTGCTGGCGCGCCCTCCAGGCTGAGGTGGTCTATCCGCACGCAGGCAGGATCCGCGGTGCAGGCGACTACCCGCTCGTTGGGTGGGAGCGCGCCATTGGCTAACTCCCAGGCAACGCGATGAGCAGTCATGGCGACGTTGCCCACCTTGATCCGTCCGGTTCCACGAGCGGGATTGACGCTGCCGAGCCAGAGGTGGTGCTCGCCCGTGCGATCTACCAACCGCTCAAACCGCGTGGCTAGATCTTCGGCCGGCCGGCCCATGCATTAAGGGTATCGGTTAGGTGTATCGATAAGGGTATCTGGGTTGAATCCCAAGTCGGGCGACCCGATACCCCTAACTCTGAATGCTGAAATGGCCATCTAGCTGGGAGTTTCGAGTGCGCCCCTCGGGATTTGAACCCGAAACCTGCGGATTAAGAGTCCGTTGCTCTGCCGTTGAGCTAGAGGCGCACCGGAGAGTGTAGGCGAGCGGACATCGCGGTCTCACGGGGTGCGGTGATATTGGCACGCTCGGCGGAGTTTTCCCCCGAAATCGCCGCCCCAGGCGTTCGCCACGCCCAAGCGACCCTCCGGGGGGCACCCGTCGCCCTTCCCAGAAAACGGAGTGAAAAGAAGATAGCACAGCCACGAGGAGCTGACATGAGCGTCAGGTACACTCGCCCGGTTCTGCCCGGAGCGCCGGGGTGGAACTCTGATTGAACAGCAACCGAGAATGCCGGGAAGGGAGGGTGGTGGAGCTCGAGTTCACGACCGAACAGGAAGAGTTGCGTTCCTCTGTCCGTTCGTTTCTCGAGAAGGAGTGCCCCGTCGAGTTCGTGCGGGCCGTCGTGGAATCCAGCCAGTCGCCCGAGGACCTCTGGGCCTCCATGGTCGGTTTGGACTGGCCCGCCTTGACCATCCCCGAGACCAACGGCGGGATTGGTCTCTCCTTCGTCGAGATGGCCGTTCTCGTGGAGGAGCTCGGCCGGGCGATCGCCCCGGGCCCCCTCCTCGCGACCGTGACCCAGTTTGCCCCGATGGTCCGCGAAGTCGGCACTCTTGAACAGCGCCAGCGCTTTCTGTCGGAGGTCGCCGCCGGCGCCGTCACCGGAACGGTGGCGCTGGCGGATCATCCATTGGGCTGGGCGTTGGACGAGATCACCATGACCGCCGAGCGGGCGGAGGGCGGCTGGATCCTGCATGGCAACAAGCTCGGCCTCCTGGCCGACGCCGGCATCACCGAGATCGCCGTCGTCGCCCGGGCCGGCGATGGCATCGGCGCCTTCGTCGTGCCCACTACAGATGCCGACCTCCACGTCGTGCACTCGCTCGATGCGAGCCGACCCCTCTCTACCGCCACGTTCGACCGGGTCCTCGTCCCCGACGACCGGGCACTCGGAGTTCCCGGCAGTTCGGCCTCCGTGCTCGGGGTCATCCGTGCGATCCAGGAAGCCACGCTCGCGCTCGCGCTCGAGACCGTGGGCGCTTGCGACGCGCTCTTCGAGTTGGTGCTGGCGTACGTCAAGGACCGCAAGCAGTTTGGGGTGCCCGTCGGCTCCTTCCAGGCCGTCAAGCACAAGATGACCAACATGTTCCTCGCCATCGAGCGTGCCCGCTCCTTGTGCTATTTCGCGGTGGCCGCCATCGACGAGGACGCGCCCATGCGGGCCTCCGCCGTGTCGATGGCCAAGGCCGCGAGTGACGACTGTCAACGGCTCGTGTGCCGCGACTCGTTTCAGTCCTTCGGTGGCATCGGCTTCACCTGGGAGCACGATTCGCACCTCTTCATCAAGCGGGTGCAGACCAGCGGCAGCCTCTTCGGCAGCTCCGCTCAACACTCGCTCGCCGTCGCCGGCATGCTCGGGGTGGGCTTCGCCTGAGCGAGCAGACTGGCGGAATGCGACCAGGTGAATCGTTGATCGCCGCCCTCGACCTCGTTCCGCATCCCGAGGGGGGGTGGTACCGCCGGACCTGGGAGGCGGAGGCGCAAGAGGGCGAACGACCCGGCGGCAGCGCCATCTACTACCTGTTGTTGCGCGACGAGATTTCCGCGCCGCATCGCATCGACGCCACCGAGTTGTGGCACTTCTACGATGGCGACCCGCTCGAGCTCAGCCTCGAGTGGCCGGACGGGCGGCGGGCCGAACACGTCGTCGGGCCCGATGTCGCCGCCGGCCAGGTGCCGCAGCTGGTGGTGGAGTCCGGCGTCTGGCAGTCGGCCCGCCCGCTCGGGCGTTACTCCCTTGTCGGCGCGACCGTGACACCGGCGTTCACCTTCGAGGGGTTCGAACTACGGGGGACGAGATGAGCCGTGGCCGGTTGCGTGACCTTCTGCTAGGCAGGGTGTGCTCGCCGGACGCGCACGAGGAGACCGAGACCATATGAGCGAGAGTCAGGAGCAGGGCCTGTCGGCCCTGCTGCACGAGACCAGGTCTTTCCCGCCCCCGGCGGACCTGGCCCGGGACGCGAACGCGCAGCCGGGCATCTACGCCGAGGCGCAAGCCGATCCTCTCGGGTTCTGGGAAGGACAAGCGAGGAGATTGACGTGGGTCGACCCCTGGTCGCTGGTGCTCGACTGGAAGCTCCCTTACGTCAAGTGGTTCGTCGGCGGCACGCTCAATGTGGCCGTGAACTGCGTCGACCGTCACGTCGCAGCAGGGCTGGGGGACCGGGTGGCCTTTCACTGGGAGGGCGAGCCTGGCGACACCCGCACCATCACCTATTCCGAACTGCTCGCCTCGGTCTGCCAGGCCGCGAACGCCCTCACCGAGCTGGGCGTGCGGGCGGGAGACAAGGTCGCCATTTACCTGCCGATGATCCCCGAGGCAGTCATCTCGATGCTGGCCTGTGCCCGGCTCGGCGCACCCCACACGGTCGTGTTCGGCGGTTTCTCCTCCGACGCCCTGCGCAGCCGCATCCTCGACTGCGACGCCCACTTCGTCATCACCGCTGACGGCGGCTACCGGCGCGGCGCGGCAAGTTCGCTCAAGCCCGCCGTCGACGAGGCGGTCCAGGAGTGCCCCGACGTCGAGCGCGTGCTCGTGGTCAGGCGCACCGGGCAGGAGGTCCTTTGGGACGACACCCGCGACGTCTGGTGGCACGACATGGTGGATCGCCAGTCCAGCGAGCACGAGGCTCGGGCCTTCGATGCCGAGCACCCGCTCTACATCATGTACACGAGCGGGACGACGGCCAGGCCCAAGGGGATCCTGCACACCAGCGGCGGTTACCTGACTCATGTCGCAGCGACGCACTCTTTGATCTTCGACCTCAAACCCGAGAGGGACGTCTTCTGGACGGCGGCCGACATCGGCTGGGTGACCGGTCACAGCTACATCGTCTACGGGCCGCTGGCGAACGCAGCGACCTCGGTCATGTACGAGGGTACCCCGGACACCCCGCGCCGCGACCGCTGGTGGGAGATCGTCGAGCGGTACAAGGTCACGATCCTCTACACGGCGCCCACGACCATCCGCACCTTCATGAAGTGGGGTGAGGACCTGCCGGCCAAGCACGACCTGTCCAGCCTTCGTCTACTGGGGTCGGTGGGCGAGCCGATCAACCCCGAGGCGTGGATCTGGTACCGCACCCACATCGGCGGTGAGCGCTGTCCCGTCGTCGACACCTGGTGGCAGACCGAGACGGGCGGCATCCTCATCAGCCCGCTGCCCGGGGTCACCGCCACCAAGCCGGGCGCCGCCATGACGCCGTTCCCCGGGGTGTCCGCCGACGTGATCGACAACGACGGCCGTTCGGTCGGAAACGGCGAGGGCGGGTACCTCGTGCTCACCGATCCCTGGCCGGGCATGCTGCGAGGGATCTACGGGGACGACGAGCGCTACAAGGAGACGTACTGGTCGCGCTTCCCCGGCCGCTACTTCGCCGGCGACGGTGCGAAACGTGACCAGGACGGCGACCTGTGGCTGCTCGGCCGAGTCGACGACGTCATGAACATCTCGGGACATCGCATCTCGACGACCGAGGTGGAGCACGCGTTGGTGGGCCACCCCGCGGTGGCAGAGGCAGCCGTGGTGGGTGCGTCGGACGAGACGACGGGCCAGGCGATCGTGGCCTTCGTCACCGTCAAGGGCACGAGCGATGCGGAAGGCGAGGCGGGGGAGCGGCTGGTGCGCGAGCTGCGTGACCACGTTGCCCGCGAGATCGGACCGATCGCCAAGCCGCGCCAGATCATGCTCACGCCCGAACTGCCGAAGACCCGCAGCGGCAAAATCATGCGACGCCTCCTGCGCGACGTCGCCGACGATCGGCCGTTGGGCGACGTGACGACCCTGCTCGACCCCACGGTGGTCAACTCCATCAAGGACCACCTGGGTGACGGCGGCGACGACAAGGAGTAGACGTCAGCGCCCATCCCCAGAGCGGCCCGGCCAGGGGTCCCGCAGCGGCGACGCCGGGAGCGACGCACCGATCGCGCCCGGCCGGGGAGGCGTCGGGCGGGACGGTTCGGGCACGCAGCAGAGCGTGGGTCGGCGCAATATCGGCGAGGTCGGCGGAGCGGAGCACTACGGTGTCGGGTCGAGCAGCGTCTGGGCGGAGGTGTGGTGGCGACCCAGCGTGGGGAGGAGGAGGGCCGGTGCGCATCGCCGTGATCGAGGCTGGCCGGAGCGGCCGGTGGGTGGTGAGCGAACCGGTCGACGCCGACGTCGGGGCGGTCGAGACGGCGCCGGTGCCGTGAGCGCGACAGCGGAGGACCGAGCGGGCCAGGGCACCGACGTCGGGGAGCAGGCGATAGCCCGGGACGAAGCCTTCGAGGCGGAGCTCGCCGGCCTCATCGGCAAGCCGGTCTCGTCACGCGGGCCTACGGTGGCGCCCGACCCGGTCAACGAGCCGATGATCAGGCACTGGGCGGCCGCCTTCGAGGACTGGAACCCCGTGTACACCGACCCCGAAGGCGCTGCCGCATCCCGCTTCGGCGGCATCGTGGCGCCGCCGCTCATGCTGCAGACCTGGACGATGGCCACCCCGCAGATCACTGGCATCGCGGCGCGGGGTGGGTCACCCGTTGCATCCGACACCGAGGCGCCGCTGCTCCTGTTGGATCGGGCCGGCTACACCGCGACCTTGGCCACCAACTCGGAGTTCGACATCGTCCGCTACCTGCGTCCCGGCGACGTGGTGTCGGCGGGGACGGTTTTCGAGTCGATCTCGGAGGAGAAGGCGACGCGGATGGGGCCGGGCCGGTTCATCACCTGGGTGACCACCTACACCGACCAACAGGGCGAGGTCGTCGGTCACCAGCGCTTCCGCATCCTCAAGTTCGACCCGTCACGCGCGTCGTGAACCCTGGAAGCGAAGCGGTCGCGGCGCTCGAGACGGGCAGTTGGCCCTTGACCGGTCTGGCGGGGACATCGCCCGAGGCGACGTCCCCGAGATTCCACCCGCCGTCGCACCGATGAGCGCCACCGACCGGCCCGCGCCAGTCGACGCCCGGACGCTGACCCTGGGCGCCGAGGTGACGCCGCTCGTCGTCGAGCTCGATGCCACCCGCATCGTGGCCGGAGCCATCGCCACCCGCGACTTCATGCCGGCCCACCACGACCGGGACTTTGCCAACCGCCAGGGCGCCCCCGACATCTTCATGAACATCCTGTCCGACACGGCGTACTGCAGCCGCTTCCTCACCGACTGGGCCGGCGCCGACGCCATGGTCACCCGTCTGGCCATCCAACTCGGGGTCCCGGTGTTCCCCGGCCACACCCTGACCTTCACCGGCTCGGTGACGGCGCTGGAGCACCAGGACAGGGACGTCGTCGTCGGGGTGACCTTCGCGGGGGCGAGCGATCTCGGCGACCACGTGATCGGTACCGCCGAGTTGCGCCTCCCCCTGGACGGCACGGCGGGCTGACTGACGGTGCGGCCCACGGACAGCCGCCCCCCATCACCGGTGTCCGCACCCCTCTCTCGCGAGTCCGGTGGCGGCGAGTTGCCCTCCCTAGTTTCTGACCTGTCCTCGATCGCCGAGCCGGAGGGGCGGCAGCTCGGAGTTTCAGGATCTGGAGAAAAAACAGGATGACCCGACAGCGATCGTCAGACCGTGCCGCTCTCTGGAACCGTCATCTCCGTCAGGAGAGACCACTCTGATCCCGGTAGCTCGGCGTACAGGATCTCTGGGGTGTTGACAAGCATTGATGGCACTTGTCGTATGGCTTCTTTGAAGTGTTCCGAGCTGACATGCGCTGCGCCCGCGTCACCATCGAGAAACCCCTCGATCAGAACGAACTGATCCGGATTCTCGACGCTACGAGACCATTCAAACCAGAGATTGCCTGCTTCAAGGCGAGTGGCCTGGGTGAAGTCATTAATGCGTTCGATCCACTCGTCCCTGCAATCAGGACGGACATTGAACTTGACGACGATCGAGATCATTAGAACTTCCTTTTGTATACGGGATAAGAAGCACGCGCCGTCTAAGCGGCATGCTCTTTCCTCGACGGTAGTCGCTCGGTATCGACCGTTACGTGCCGCACCGAGCGCAGATCAACCATCGGCATCCGGTCCAGGATCCGACCGGCTGACCCCCTTAGGCCAGGTCTGTGACAGGCCCTTTTGCGTGGAATAACTTGATCCGTATCGTTAGGAATCGGCACTGTCTCCACCCTCGATTACCCTCGTGATTCGCCTGTCGGGCACCAGCCAGACCACCGCTACTCCGACGTAGATCGCAATGGCTGCCCACGGCTCGAAGAGCGCTACGACGACCGCCGCCACGTATGCAATAGCCGAGAACCGGCCTTTTCGGTCGCTGCCAATCGCGACAGCCAATCGTGAACCCGCCGGGTGCAGCGCTAACAGTGCCCGGGTTAAGAGGAAATAGGCGATGGCTGACAGGAGCAGGACCAACCCGTACACCACTACCGGAGCGGTATCACCCGGATGCTCACCCAACCACGCCGTCGCCGCAGGCGTCAGCGACAGTGAGAAGAGAAGTCCCATGTTCGCCCAGAGAACCCGACCATCGATGCGCTCTACGACGTGCATCAGATGGTGGTGGTTATTCCAGTAGATCGCCAAGAAGGTGAAGCTCAAGGCATAGACAAGAAGCTTTGGCAGAAGTGGCTTCAGGTCGCCGAAACCGTGCCCAGCGGGTGGGCGTAAATCGAGCACCATGATCGTCATGACGATGGCGATGACGGCGTCTGTGAAAGCCTCAAGCCTGCCTTTGGTCACCGCGTCAGCATCGCATACCGAGTCGCAGTGGCCGAGACTTCCAACGACCTCTCGTGGACGCGCCCTGTGGTTCGTCAGGACCGCGACGGTGTCTCGGACCCCAGGCCGTCGGGATCGAAGTCACGGTGACCGAATTCGAAGGCCGTAGACTTTTGCTGTAGTACATCGTTGAACCACAGGTCGGACAGAATTGGTAAGTGACGGCATCTCCTGCGGCATTTCCGACGCCATCGACCTCCAGACCGTTGTAGGTCTTGATCTCGCCGTTCACCTCAAGTTTTTCGTCCGAAGCGAAATACGCCCGACCTGAAAGACGCTGCCCGTTCGCTTTTGGCAATCGTCGCAGTGACAGATACCAACAATGAAAGGATCGCTCAACCGAGACATGAACTCGACCACACGCACATTCCGCAGTTCGCGTCATCGTTCGGCGTCACTGCCTCGGCTGACGCAGAACGAGGTTGGCCGTCGATGGCCGAAAGCTCGCCCAGCAGCGAGCCAACACTTTCGAGATCCAGAATGACCTGCCGCTCCGAGGGGGCGGTCGTGACCAGCTTCACGACACTGTCGAGCACGATGAAGACATCTCGACGACTGATTGGCCGACTGGCTATGACCTGCCAATGGTCGCCGAGTAGTCGGGAACGTAGTGGTAGCGGTCGCGGGGCGGTCGCCTATAGTCCCCAACAGGTGGGCGAGCGGGAAGCTTGATCTTCGAAACCTTGCGGGCCTCATACGGCACGACGGAGAGGAGGTGGGCGATGCAGTTGAGCCGCGCCCGCTTCTTGTCGTCGGCCTCGACCTCGTACCAAGGAGAGTCCGGTAGGTCGCAATGAGCGAACATCTCGTCTTTGGCCTTTGAGTACGCGACCCAGCGATTGCGTCCCTCGACGTCCATCTCGCTGAGCTTCCAGCGCTTGAGGGGCACGTTGACGCGCTCCTTGAATCTCCGCTCTTGTTCCTCGTCGCTCACCGAGAACCAATACTTGAGAAGAATGATGCCGTCGTCGATCAGCATCCGCTCGAAGGCTGGGCATTGTCGAAGGAACCGATGGTACTGCTCGTCCGTACAAAATCCCATGACCCGCTCGACCCCGGCCCTGTTGTACCAACTGCGGTCGAACAGGACGATCTCCCCTCGGGTGGGGAGGTAGGCGATGTAGCGCTGGAAGTACCACTGACCCTCTTCCCGATCGCTCGGAGTCGGGAGGGCGGCGATCCGGCACCATCGTGGATTGAGGTATTCGGTGATGCGCTTGATCACGCCGCCTTTCCCGGCGGCATCACGACCCTCGATCACGATGACGACTCGTTGATTCTCCTCACGGACCCACTGCTGCATCTTCACCAGCTCCTCTTGGAGGTGCAGGAGAGCCTTTTCAAGTGCGTCGTTGTCAGTCATGCGCTCATCCTGCCAGGCAATCAGTCGGCCTGATGTCATCAAGGACTCTCGCCGCCGAAAGAGTTGGTCGCAATAGCGCGATCTCTCAACGAGGAGGGAGTGTCAACTGCTCGGTGAGCAAATCATGGTGTTCAGCGACCGTTCGCAAAGGGAGCCCTTGCGGTTGACGCCGAACTATGTCAACTCCGAACACGCTCGGCCTAGCGACGCGCTATCGCAGATCTGAAACGTCGGGGGACTTATCGGGATCGAGGACCGTTAGCAGGAGGAGTCCTCTAGCCACGGTATGGTTCGGAGTTCAGGGGTTTGTGATGACCCACCCTGACCTTGTTCTGGCCCAGAAGTGTGCTGCGGATCAACTATCGCCACTGGTGGGCCTGGCTGGTGTTTCCAGTGATCCAGGTTCTGTGCGAAGCCGTCGTTGTAGGACTTCGACCTCAATCTTGGCGAACCGGCTCTCCGTGCTCGGCGTTGGGAAGGCCGCGTCGCCAGTAGGCCTTGGCCGAAATCTGTTCTTGTCGCAGACCCCGCTCTGTCAAGTTTCGCTGGACGCTCCGCACCACGCCTGCCTCCGCTGCGACGTAGACATGTCCGATGCCAACGGGTAGGGCGATATCCGCCAAGGCCTCCAGTAGCAGCGACGTATCACCCGGCACCGAATGGCCCAAACGGTGAGCCCACCGTAGTTGTAATCGCTGCCCCTGGCGCGAGTCCGGTTCCTGTTCATCGGCGGGCGTGTCGATCTCGAGCAGCGCCCTCACCGTTGATCGGGATGGGAGCGTTTCTATCATCGCCAGCGCCCCGGGCATGCCGGTCTCGTCTCCGATGAAGAAATGCCAATCAGCCTCGATGCGCGGAGTGATCTTGCCGCGTGGGCCGATTGCGTCTATCCGGTCACCGACTCTGGCTGCGCGGATCCAATCGGTCCCTGGCCCTGCGCCGTGCAAAGAAACGTCGATTGTCGCCGCCGAGATCCTTGCGTTGAATGAGCGGATCGTATAGCGACGATTCGTCACCTTCCCGTCCGCCCGTGGCACCCGCAACATCAGGTCCTGACCTGCCACGTACCGAAGACGCTCGAGTCCAGGAGCAGTGAGGACCATCCTCTGCATGGAAGGGGTGAGCGGTCCAGTATCGACAACTTCAAGGTGCCAGAGACTTGCCTCAGCCAACGGACCGCCAGCGCGGCCGACCAACTCGAACATTCGATCAGTAGCCATGTCGAGCAGGTCTACCAGGAAATGATCCCCAAGCCGTCAGGGTCGTACTGGGGCAGGCTCGCTCGGTGGATTTGTGAATCGTTGCCCACCGCGGCCGCCTACGTCATTTCGGTGGTGTATCGCAGCGAACCCAAGAGCGCGCGCTCGTGATCCTTCGCTTGCCGGTGTGTGTCGGTCTCTACGTCGTCGTGCCATCTCAGAAAAGGTGTGCCGTCCCGATTGGGCACCCCTCAAGCGGTCAGAACCAGGGGTCCTTCTCTTGTCACGGCGATGGAGTGCTCTTGTAGGCCCAACGGATGGCTCGCGCCTCGGGCTCATAGAAGCCATACGGCTCGGCGTCGGCATCAGGCACCACGATCCGCTCAGGCCCGCCTGTGCCCTTGATTCGGACAGGCCAGTTGTGACCGAATGCCCGTGTGCCGCCGCCTGCTGGCAGTCCACGCTGGGCCAGCTCGACCTTCTTTCTGGCCACCAGCTCTCCAGCGTTGCGACGGTACTCGGCGTCCACGGCGGCTATGACGGTGGGCAGAAGTCCAAGAACTTGATGGTGTCTCGGTAGATCCTCGCCTGTTTGTAGGCGGCTACCACGTCCACGCTGCCCGCCTTGATTGCGTCCACCAGGCGACCGAACGCAACCCGTTCGGTGGCGTCCTTGGCGACAGAGATGTCATTGTCTGAGAAGGTGTCCAGCGAACCGTCAGAGATCAGGTCCCAGCCGTTGCGCTCCACGAGCCTCAGGTAGTCCTGGCGCTCGACGCCAGCTTCTCGTCGTGCTGGTCCTTGCTGATGCGACAGTAAATCGCGGCGCGGATGGTGTTGCTTGTCATGTTCGGTGCTCTTCCCTTAGCAGGTGGCACACCGAACCCGGCGTGGGTGTAGCGGCAGCAGAGTACAGGCATCGGTTACCTTTGGTACCAATCATGCTGATGGACGACCATCTGGCCCGCATGGCCACCGAGTTCGGCGACCGTACCGCCTTCGCGGTCGTCGACGTGGGGTCCATGACCTTCGCGGAGTGGGACGGCGCCGCCAACGCCCTGGCGCGTCGCCTGCTCGAGGCGGGACTCGAGCCGGGCGGTCGGGTCGGCATCCACCTGCACCCGGAGCTCGCCCTCCACTGGCTCGTGTCCTACTCCGCGGCCCACCGGGCGGGCGGGGTGGCGGTGCCGATGAACCCACGCCTGGCGCCGGCCGAGGTGGCCCACGTCCTGAGCCACTCGGGTGCCAGCGCCATCGTCGCCGACGGCGAGCTTGTCCAGAGCGACGGGGAGGCCGGGGGTGACCGCCTCGTCGCCCTGGTCGACGCCGGCGCGGAGGGCGGGACCGTGACGCGACCCGACGCGGCCGGCCCGGTGCTCGGGTGGGACGACGCCACCGCCGGCGACCGCTCGCCCTTCCAGGCCCCGCGCCAGTCCGACGACCTGGCCGACATCCTCTACACCTCGGGCACCACCGGCCGGCCCAAGGGGGTGGCGGTGCGCCACTCCAACGGGTCCATGATCGGCGCCGTCGAGCCGAACTGGACCGGCGGTGGCTGGCTGCACGCCAGCCCCCTGTTCACCTTCGCCGGCATCGCACTCGTGTACACGCCGATGAAGCTCGGCCTGCAGGTCATCTACCAGCCGCGCTTCGACGCCGACCGCTGGCTGCGCGTGGTCGAGGAGGAGCACCCCGTGGCGGTGTTCCTCGTCCCGGCCATGGCCCACCTGCTCATCGACCATCCCCGCTTCGCCGAGGCCGATCTGTCGTCCGTGCAGATGTGCTCGGTCGGCAGTGCACCGCTCGCGCCCTACGTCGTCGAGCGTCTGCAGGCCAAGATGCCCGACGCGCTCGTGTCCAACAATTACGGCATGACCGAGGCCGGGTCTGCCTACTGCATCATGCCGCAGGGCGAGGCAGTCAAGCGCCCCGGCTCCGTCGGGCAGATCGTGCCGCCCGCCGTCGTCCAGATCGTCGACGAGCACGACCAGCTGCTTCCGCCCGACGTGGTGGGAGAGGTGCGGCTCCAGATGCCGGGGCGCCAGCGCGAGTACTTCAACGACCCCGAGGCCACCGCAGACATGTGGAAGGACGGATGGCTCGTCACCGGCGATCTCGGCAAGCTCGATGGGGACGGCTACCTCTACATCGTCGGTCGCTCCAAGGACGTCATCATCCGCGGTGGCAACAACGTCCACGCCACCGACGTCGAGCACGCCCTGGTGCAACATGACGCGGTGAAAGAGGTCGCGGTCGTCGGTGCGCCACACCCCGTGCTCGGCGAGGACGTCGTGGCCTTCGTCGTCCTACAGCCGGGCGCCCGGGCCGGTGCCGAGGAACTGCGCGCCTTTGGCCTCGAGCACCTGGCCGACTACAAGGTGCCGCGCCAATTCGTCTTCGTCGACCAGCTGCCTCGCAACCCCACCGGCAAGGTGGTCAAGCCGGAGCTCAGGGCGCGGCTCGCCGGCGCGCCCGCCTGACCGACCCTGCCCTCTTGGGCGGGACGACCATGCGGGTCAGCAGACCCATCCATGACGTCTTGGCGGCGAAGGAGCGCAGCCTCGAGAACGGGTCGAAGGAGCGGCCGCCGCGCACCGAGGACGCCGCCGCCGGATGCCATGGGCTCGGGGCACGCCCACCCAAGGGAGACCGCCATTCGTGCAACGTCCCTCGTGGTGCTCGCTCCGGGTTGCCGGTCCGACGACCATTGCGGTGGCCCGTGTTACCCATGTGACACGTCGATGAACTCTCGTCGATCCGGCGCATTTGGCCGCGGCGTCGCTGTGGTGTCTCGTATACTGAGGTCATCATGACCCCACAGAGCGTGACGAGCGGTCGGCTGTTCCTGTGTCAGCAGGGAGGGAACTCCCTCGGTAAGTCGCGCGCCGCCATGACCGAGGTACAGATCTGCGGGATTCCCAAGCCCCGCACGCAGGAGGTGGACCCGACGCCGTAGGAACGACTTTCGCACAGTCCAGGCGTCGAGGAGCCGCTTCCCACGAGGGGAGCGGCTCTTTTGCGTCCGGAGGAACGGACGACCGACGGTAGGACATGACCCGTGGCGGGGACAGAACGAATGGAAGCAAACATGCACGAGACCCACAATTCGAAAGCGAGCACCACCATGACGGCGCAGCGGGCGCAACTGTGCCGGCGCTGTGGGTTTCACCCGGCGTCCCTCCGGATCGAGGGCTACTGCTCGTGGGACTGCCACGACGCCGACGACGACGCCGACGACGACGACGAGGCTGCTGACGAGGCTGCCGACGAGGCTGCCGACGAGGGCGACGGTGACAGAGCGGCGTGACGTGCGCCGGCTAGGCAGATTCGATCACGCACCGTCGGGGGCCGAGAGACCGCCCCACCGCGGGTCCGGACGGCCCGTTGCGTACCCGTTTTGCAGGTTTTGCAGCCAGGAGATGCTGTCGTCGAGCCCCCCGGGCCTGTTCCGAGCGAGCCAGCGCGCGCGATAGCGCTCGAGGAGTGAGCCGAGCTCGGCGCCGAGGTCGGCTCGCTCTGCCGCCCTCACCGAGCCCAAGAACCCGTCGCCCCGGAGGCGAGCGCGCGCATCGCGGGTCAACAGGGCGACGAGGTCAGCGCTGAAGAGGGCCTCGTCGACGAGCAGCGCCGCGTCGGGGCGATCGGGCCTCGCCCTGAGGGCGGCGCGGCGCGCCGCCTCCAGGCGGGCGTCCACGAGGTCGAGCTCGTCGGAGGTGAGGCCCGCCGTCAAGCTGCGGCCGACCGGGAGCTGTGGGTAGTAGAGGTTCATGACCAGCGCCGACATGTTCGGGAACTGCGGCGTGACGAGGAGATGGGCATCGCCGAGGCCCAGGACGGCTTCGGCCAGGGCGCCGGTGGGGTCGCCGAAGACATGTGTGCTGAGCGCCGCACCGAGATCGAGGTCACCGTTGGTCGCCAGGCACCACGACACGGCGGCGCCGTAGGCGAGTCCCGGCTCGCTGACGACCCATTGCTGGAGGTGGCCCATGTCGCCCCAGTCGGTGTTCAGGTATCCCGTCGCCCCGTGCGCCAGGGCGGCGGCGGCCGCGCCCCGGCACGTGGCCCGGGCGTTGGTGATCCGGCCGAGAAGGCTCAGCCAGCTGGAGGTTCCTGGCGCCACCCAAAACGGCACGCCGGCCTCGGCCAAAACGGCGCAGCGCTCGTCGAAGGGATACCAGTCGTCGTAGCCCCACTCGCACACCGTCACATCACCCGGGAGCGAGCGAACCAGGTCGGGTCGCCCCGAGACCATGTCGCCCCACATGAGCAGCTCCCGTCCGTCGAGCTCCGGCAAGGCGCGCAGCGTGGCCACCCAGGACAAGAAGTCGTCGATTCGGGCCGCCGGCAGCTCCCAGGCCTCGTCCAAGCCCACGTGGACGCGCCGGCTGGTGAAGAGGGGGAGCAGTTCCGCCAGCAGCTCGCGCACGAGCCGAAGGGAGGCGGGATTGGTCGGCTCCATCGTCATGGCGGCCCGTGTGATGCCGAACGGGTCGACAAAGCCGTCGGGGGCGATGGCCAGCGACCGGTAGCGATCGTGGCTGAGCCAACGGTTCATGTGGCCGAGGCAGTTCTGGTTGGGCACGAGCTCGACGTGGCGGTCACGGCAGAAGGTGTCGAGCTCCCGGATCTCCTGTGCGTCGAAGGGGCTCGCGGCGGCGCTGACCTCGGCGTGGGCGCGATAGGCGAACGTGTGTTCCGAGTAGAGCTGCACCTGGTTGATCTTCAACGAGGCCAGGCGGTCGACGATCGCCTCGAGGGTGGCCATGGTCGGGACCTTGTCGCGCGACACGTCGAGCATGACGCCGCGCACCGGGAGATCGGGATGGTCGCGGACGAGCCCGACGGGGAGTGCGCCGCCGTGCAGGCGTGCCAGCTGCGCCAGGGTTGCCTCGCCGTAGAAGAGCCCGGCGTCGTCACCTCCGGTCAGCTCGACGCCCGACCGGTCGATGCGTAGCTCGTAGCCCTGGGGCGGCAGCGATCGGTCGAGGCGGCATTGGGGCGGCGCGTCGGGCACGACCTCGTTACTCAGCTCGAGGGCCCGGGGCACCGGCAGAAGGTTCACGCCAGTTGCTTCCGGTACACGAAGAACACGTCGCTCACCCGGCCCCCCACCGCGGCATACGGCGCGACCGGTCCCACCCAGACGACCGCCACCCGCTGTGCCCCCCGCCGCCGCAGCTCGTGCAGCGCCCCGAGGAGGACGCCTTTGCCCGCGCCCCGGCCCATCAGGTCCGGCCGGACCGCCACTGGGCCGAGGAGGCCGCGCCGGTTCACCTCGAAGGCGCAGAACGCGGTCAGCGGGCCGGAGGCGCCGCACTCGCGGGCGATGACGAGGTTGCCCTTGTCGAGGCCCCGCAGGACCTCGAGGCGCCAGTTGGACCAATGGGTCGCCATCCAGTCATCTAGCTCCGCCCGGTCCCCGGTCCCGGCCAGACGGTGCCCGCCCGGATCGGCGGGAATGGCGCGCAGGTCGACCTCCATGTTGAAGTTCGTGTCGGAGCGGCCGTAGTGCCGGCGCTCGAAGAGGCACACGAGCGCGGTCTCTACGCTGGGCACGCCGGGCCACAAGAAGTAGGGCGGGTCCGCCCCGGTGACGAGGACACGGTGGCCCGCCGCGGCGGCCCAGTCCTCCGCCCCCTGCACGAGCACGTGACCCAAGCCACGCCCCCGGAACGACGGGTCCACCACCAGAAGCCGAATATGCGCGCCGTCGTCGCACTCGACCGCCGCGATGACGCCGGTGGCCGGGTCGCCCAGGACGACCGCGGGCTGCTCTTGGGCAAAGAGGGCGCCGTCGAGTTCGGCCGCCGAGGGTGAATCGGCCAGGGACCGCTCGCACAGCCGCGCGATGGCCTCTCGCGTGGACGGACCCAGCTGCGCCAACTTGGTCACGGTCACGGGGCGGCTGCTCCAGCCGCGCTCGGGAACACGGCGCCAGGCTAGGGCGGCTGACCTGGTTCAGCCGGGCTCGTCGGGGAAGCGGAGCCGGGCCAGTTGGGTGGACTGGGCCACGACCCGGCCCCGGCTGTCCCACACCGCGCACGTCTCGTCCACCACACCGTCCGCCACGAGATTGGCCGACATGCGAATGCCGAGCCATCCCGGCGCCGGCCACGCCCGCACATAGGCGGACAACTGCAGTGTGGGCACCCACCCGGTCGACCCGATCATGAGGGTGGCCGGCGGGATGGCGTCGACGGAGAAGAACAAGGAGAGCGCGTCGGGCTCCCTGCCGTCGGCGAAGCGGGACCATCCGCGCAGCTCGGCCGGCGTGTCCGTCGGAGGCGGAGAGTCCGTAAAGGGGAGCGTGGACGGACTGAGCCGGAGGTCGAGCACCTCCATGATCCCCACGTGGACGCCGCCGGGGATGCGCGGGGCGATCCGCACGCAGTGCTCCGGGTCGGGCGCCCGCAGCGGCTCGATGCCGTCGTAGCGGGCGCGCGGCTCGGCGGCCAGCTCACCGAGGACGAACACCGCGTCCACCAGGTCGCGCTCCCCCTGGGCCAAGACGGCGCGCACGTGGGACGCGGAGCGACCCCGCCGCAGCGGTGTCGTTCTGACCGTGGCCGGGCCGAGGTCGGGTGCTCGCAGGTAGGTGATGGCGGAGGAGACGACCTCCCAGTCCGGGCCGCCGTCGGCCCGACCGCTGATGCGCGCCGCTCGGCCGAGGAGCGCGAGCAGGTAGCCGCCGTTCGGCTTGTCGCCCACCGTCCAGAGCTCGTGGACGTCCGCCTCGAACAGGTAGGGGTCGGGTGTCGGGCGGAGCGACGTGGCCGCGTCGAACGAAAGATCCTCTGGCACCCGCATGCAGGCGACCCTACCGGCCGCGATGATGGCGCATGACGTTCGACATGGTGGGCACCTTCGGCGACGACTACCTCTACTTCTACGAGGAATCGATCGACGACGTGCACTCGGACGCCGACACCGCGGAGATCCTCGGTCTGCTCGAGCTCCCGGCGGGCTCGCGCGTCCTCGACGCACCGTGTGGCCATGGCCGGATCGCGCGGCGCCTGGCCGCCGCCGGCATGGAGGTCACGGGCGTCGACCTCACCCCGGCCTACCTTGCTCAGGCGCGCGCCGATCCGGAGCTGCCGCCCGGCGGAGTCACGTACCTGCAGGGCGACCTGCGTGCGCTCCCGGTCGAGGGACCGTTCGACGCCGCGGTGTGCTGGCTCAATTCGTTCGGTTACTACGACGACGCCGACTGTCACCGCGTCCTCGAGGAATTCCACCGCATCCTGAGGCCGGAGGGAAAGGTGGCTATCGACACGATGCACCACGACGGCGGCGTCCGTCACTTCACCCCGGCGCCCGACGCGGTCGTCGTCCAGCGCGGTGACGACACCATGGTCGAGGTGTCGACGTTCGACCCGGTGAGTGGCCGCATGATCATCGAGCGCACGGTCCACCGCGACGGCGCGGTCCGCCATGTCTCCTACTTCGTCCGGCTCCCGACGCCCCCGGAGTGGGTGGTCTGGCTCGAGGCGGCCGGCTTCCGCGACGTCACGTTCCGCGCCGGGCGGGGCGGGCCGCTCGACATCGACAGCTGGGAAATGGTGGTTCTCGCCACGGCTTGAAGAACCGCTCGACGCGCGAGCGATTTCGTCGTACCCTGCGCCCCAGGAAGCCACACCTCGATCCCCAAGGAGGCGGCATGCGTCGTCCGTTCCGAAACCTGTCTTTCGTCGCGAGCTGCATCATCGGTTGTGTGCTCGCAACAGCGGTTGGCGTTGGCGCTGCGCAGGGTGCACCCATCACCGTGCCACCGACCGTCAATGCGACGACGTGGACGAGCGTGACGGTTCCATCGGCCTCGCCAACCACGAACAACCTCCTGTCGGGAGTCACCTGCGCCAGCTCGTCCTTCTGCGTGGCCGTTGGTCAGC
Source organism: uncultured Acidimicrobiaceae bacterium (assembly GCA_963838835.1). Classification (GTDB taxonomy): domain Bacteria; phylum Actinomycetota; class Acidimicrobiia; order Acidimicrobiales; family RAAP-2; genus Bog-473. Next base: position 23,516 of record CAWITA010000036.1, on the reverse strand, counting down.
AGACCACCGTGACCGGCGGCACGCTGATTGAGCAGTGGAACGGCACCGCCTGGTCGATCGTCACGAGTAGCCCCAATCAACCCTCCACCACGAGCGACGAGCTGGCCGGGGTCTCGTGCGCCGGAGCGAGCTTCTGCATGGCCGTCGGGTCGACCAACACGGGAACGCTGGCGGCGGACTGGAACGGCTCGAACTGGGCCGTTGTCCCGAGCCCCTACCCCACGGGTTCGACGGGCGCGTCACTCTCCTCGGTGTCGTGCCTGAGCACGACCTGGTGCGTGGCGGTCGGCCAAGATAACCCCGGGACGGGCAACGTGACGCTGGTCGAGCAGTGGAACGGGACGGCCTGGACGATCGTGACGTCCCCGAATCCCACGGGGTCGACCAACACCGTGCTGAGCGGCGTCTCGTGCGTGAGCGCAGCGTTCTGCATCGCGGTCGGCAATGCGACGCAGGGGACCTCGAACGTCACCCTGGCCGAGGAGTGGAACGGGAGCGCCTGGTCGATCTTTCCGTCGCCCAACGTCGCGGGCAGCTCCGACGTCCTGAACGTGGTCTCTTGTGCCGGCGCGTCCTTCTGCGAGGCGGTGGGTGCGTCCAGCACCGGCATCAACCAAACGCTCGTGCTGACGTGGAACGGGACGGCGTGGACGATCACGCCCAGCCCGAGCACGTCCGCGAGCCAGTCCAACGTCCTCGACGGAGTCGACTGTTTCAGCCAGACGACATGTAGCGCGGTCGGACTGGTCGGCAGCCTGACCACGGGAAGTTCGCTGGCGCTCACCTGGAACGGCTCGGTCTGGGCCGTCGTGACCTCGCCCAACCCGAGCCCGGGACTCAGCACGAAGGTGGCCGGGGTGACGTGCCTCACCAACTGGGCCTGTGTCGGGGTGGGCCAGTACGACAACACGGGGGTGGCGGCACCCTTCGCCATGAGCGCCCCCATCGCCCGCAGCGGCTACCGCTTCGTGGCGAGTGACGGCGGGGTCTTCGACTACGGCAGCGGTGCGCCCTTCCTGGGCTCGCTCGGCGGGACGCGTCTCAACGCACCCATCGTGGGTATGGCCGTCATGCCCGCCGGTGACGGCTATTACTTGGTGGCCTCCGACGGTGGTGTGTTCAATTACGGCTCGGCGCAGTTCTACGGCTCGGCGGGGTCCCTGCACCTCAACGCACCGATCGTCGGCATGGCGATCACCGCGGACGGCGCCGGCTACTGGCTGGTGGCCTCCGACGGCGGGATCTTCTCCTACGGCGACGCCCAGTTCTACGGCTCGACGGGAGCGCTGCACCTGAACAAGCCCGTGGTCGGCATGGCGGCGAGCACCGACGGCAAGGGCTACTACCTGGTCGCCTCCGATGGGGGGATCTTCAACTACGGCGATGCCGCCTTCTTGGGCTCCGCGGGCTCATTGGTCCTCAACAAGCCCGTGGTGGGCATGGCGGTCCCGACCTCGGGTGGCTACTACCTGGTCGCCTCCGACGGGGGCATCTTCTCGTACCCCTCCAGCTTGCCGTTCTACGGCTCGACGGGGTCCATGAAGCTCAACAAGCCCATCGTGGGCATGAGCGTGGCGGCGGGGGGCTACTACCTCGTCGGTTCCGACGGGGGCATCTTCTCCTTCCCCTCCACGTTGCCCTTCTTGGGCTCGACGGGCTCGATCACCCTGAACGCGCCCATCGTGGGGATGACGGGTTAGGGGCCTGGCGGGACGGGGCCGGCCGCCGGGGCCGGGCTCGATCGGACGGGGGCGGCGGGCCCCCGGGCACCGGGGGGCGTCCCGGAGGGCCCGTGTACAAAGGGCGTGACACGGCTGTCAGCGACCGGTCGCGCCGGAAGCCCTGGTCGGGGCGCCTCGGAGCGCCGGCCGGCCGTTGGCCCCGACGACGTCCCCGAGGAGGACGCGAGCGTCCACGGGACGGCGCGCCACGACGGGGTCGTGCTGGTCGGTGCCGGCGGCGTGAGCGCGCGTCGGGGTCAAGGACGCAGGCGTATCTGTCATGATCGGTCCATGAGCAGCGGCATCGCGGCGTGGGGGACTTACCTGCCCTTCTGGCGGCTCGAGCGGTCGACCATCGGGGGCGTGCTGGGCAGCGGTGGGGGACGAGGGACGCGCACCGTGGCCTCCTACGACGAGGACACCACCACGCTCGGCGTGGAGGCGGCGCGCCGTGCGCTGGCGGTCGGCCCGGGCCCGGGGTCGGTGCAAGACCTGTTTCTCTCCACACCGGACCCGGCGTATCTCGACAAGACGAGCGCGACGACCGTGCACGCCGCCCTGGGGCTGGGTCGCGCCACCGCCGCGTACGACTTCGCCGGGTCGCCCCGTTCCGCGCTGGGCACATTGCTGCAGGCTCTGGGCGCCGCCGGCGGCGCGGGTGGCCGCGGCCGCACCACGCTCGCGATCCTTTCGGACTTGCGCACCGGCCTCCCCGGCTCGGCCGAGGAGCGCGACGGGGGCGACGGGGCGGTGGCCATCGTGTGCGCGCCCGAGGGCGCCGTCGCCGAGCTGGTCGGCCGGGGCGCGGCAAGCGACGAGTTCTTGGATCGCTGGCGCGTCCCCGGCAAGGCGGACTCGCACGTCTGGGAGGAGCGCTTCGGGGAGGAGCTCTACCTGCCTCTGGCCCGTGAGGCCTTCGCGGCGGCGCTGAAGGACGCCGGCCTGGCCGAGGCCGACATCGACCACGCCATCGTGACCGGCCTGCACGTGCGGGCGGTGCGCGCTGCCGCGTCGGGCCTGGGCGTGCGCGAGGGCGTCCTGGCCCCGGACTTGACCACGTCGGTGGGGAACCTCGGGGCGGCGCAGGCCGGCGTCGCGCTGTGCGACGTCCTCGAGCGCGCCGAGCCGGGCCAGGTCATCGCGCTGCTGTCGCTGGCCGATGGCGCCGACGCGCTGATCCTGCGCACCACGGACGCGCTGGGTGCCGCCCAGCGGGCCCGAACCGAGGCGGGCGTGCCCTCGGTGGGCGAGCAGATCGCCGCCGGGCGCGACGACCTCTCGTATGCGACGTTCCTGACCTGGCGGGGCCATCTACGCCGGGAGCCGCCGCGGCGGCCCGACCCCGAGCGACCGGGTGCGCCGACGGTCCACCGCTCCGAGGCCTGGAAGTACGGCTTCGTGGCCAGCCGCTGCGTCGCGTGCGGGTTCCGCCACATGCCCCCCACCCGGGCCTGCCTCTCCTGCCACGCCATCGACCAGATGCAGCCCGAGCGCTTGGCCGACACCCCGGGCACGGTGGCCACGTTCACCATCGATCACCTGGCCTTCAGCCTCTCGCCACCGGTGGTCGGCGTGATCGTCGACTTCGACGGCGGTGGCCGCTACCGCTGCGAGATGACCGACGTCGTCGCATCCGAGCTGGCCATCGGCGACCGGGTCACGATGACGTTCCGGCGCGTGTGGACGGCCCAGGGCGTGCACAATTACTTCTGGAAGGCCCGTCCGGCCGACGGGCCCAGAACAGGGCAGCGAGGAGAGTAGGCGCAATGGCGAGCAGCGGCATCCGCGACCAGGTGGCCATCGTCGGCATGGGCTGCACGCGCTTCGGCGAGCTGTGGGACAAGGGCGTCGACGATCTCTTGACCGATGCCGCCACCGAGGCGGTCGCGTCGGCCAAGATACCGCTGCACGACATCGATGCCTTCTGGCTCGGCACCATGACCTCGGGCGTGTGCGGCGTGACGTTGTCGCGTCCCCTCAAGCTGGACTACAAGCCGGTGACGCGGGTGGAGAACTACTGCGCCACCGGGTCGGAGGCCTTTCGCAACGCCTGCTATGCCGTGGCCTCGGGCGCTTACGACACCGCCATGGCCATCGGCGTCGAGAAGCTCAAGGACACCGGGTACTCCGGCCTGACCGGTATCCGCGCCGTCGGCGACGGCACCGATCCCGGTCTGTCGTCACCGGCCGCCTTCTCCTTCCTCGCCCCCTCCTACGCCCACAAGTACGGCGTGGACCGCGAGCAGCTGAAGGAGGTCATGAGCCGTATCGCCTACAAGAACCACCAGAACGGGGCGCGCAATGCGCGGGCGCAGTTCCAGAAGGAGGTCTCCTTGGAGACCATCCGCAAGGCGCCGCTGGTGGCGGGCGATCTGGGCGTCTTCGACTGCAGTGGGGTCAGCGACGGCTCGGCGGCGGCCATCATCTGCCGTGCGGCCGACGCCCACAAGTACTGCGACAACCCGCTCTACGTGAAGGCGCTCTCCTTCGTGGCCGGGCCGGCAGCGGGTCCGATCGACCCGGCCTACGACTACACGACCTTCGAGGAGGTCGTGCGCACGGCGGAGGACGCCTACGCGCAGGCGGGGATCACCGAGCCCCGGGCGCAGTTGGCCATGGCCGAGGTACACGACTGCTTCACGCCCACCGAGCTCGTGCTCATGGAGGACCTGGGCTTCGCCGAGCGGGGCACGGCGTGGAAAGAGGTGCTCGAGGGCACCTTCGACCGCGACGGGGACCTGCCGGTCAACCCCGACGGCGGTCTGAAGAGCTTCGGACACCCGATCGGGGCCTCGGGCCTGCGCATGCTCTTCGAGTGCTGGCTCCAACTGCGCGGCGAGGCGCCGCCGGAGCGCCAGATCAACACGGTCGGACCGGGCCGCACCCTCGGGCTCACGCACAACCTGGGCGGGGCCCCGGGCGAAGGTGTCAGCTTCGTCGGCATCGTCGGGACCGAGTTGGGCTGATGAGCGGCTCGGAGGCCTCCGTCCCCGGCGTCGACCTGTTGGCGGAGAGCGAGGACCAGGCGGCGCTGCGCCAGCTGGCCCGCGACGTGGCCGAGCGGGAGGTGGCGCCGCGTGCGCACCAGGCCGACGAGGAGGGTGTGGTGCCGGCCGAGGTGCGCAAGGCGCTCGCCGCCGCCGATCTGTTGCGCATCACGGTGGGGGAGCGCTGGGGCGGCATGGGCCTCGGCGACGTGGAGGCCTCCATCGTCCTGGAGGAGATCGCCCGGGCCGACGTGTCGGCGGCCATCTGCTGCCAGCTGACCTTCAACGGGCCGCCACGGGGGATCGAGCATCTTGGCCCCGAGGTCATGAAGGAGCGCTGGTTGCCGGCGGCGGCCGACGGCGACGCGCTGATCAGCATCGGGATCACCGAGCCCGATGCCGGGTCGGCCGTCCAGAACATGCGCGCCGCCCTGCTGGCGGACGGGCCGGGCCGTTGGCGACTCACCGCCTACAAGAACTACTCGACGCTGGGTGACGTCGCCCAGGGTGTGCTGGTCTGGTGCCGGTGGCCCGGGGGCGAGGGGGCCAAGGGCATCGGAGCGGTGATCGTGCCTACCGACCGCGAAGGCGTGTCGGTCACCGGTCGCCACAAAGGGATGGGCATCCACGCCGCCACCGAGGCCGAACTCGCCTTCGACGGCGTGGAGATCACGGCCGACGACGTGCTGATTGCCGGCGACCCCTCGAACACGGACGCCTTCAAGGTCCTGCTGTCACACCTCAACCACGAGCGCTGCGGCAACGCGTCGATGTGCGTCGGTGCCGCGCAGGGGGCGCTGGAGCACGCGGTCCGCTACATGAACGAACGGGTCATCGGCGGCCGGCCGCTCACCGACCTGCAGGGTCTGCAGTGGAAGCTGTCGGACATGGCGGTGCAACTCGAGGGAGCGCGGCTGCTGCTGGCGCGGGCGGTGCGCCTGGCCGGGCCGCGGGGCACGCCGCCCCCGCTCGAGACGGCACTGGCCAAGACGGCGGCCAACCTGGCCGCCAAGTTCGTGTGCGACGAGGCCATGCAGATCCACGGTGGCTACGGCTACTCGCGCGAGTACCCCCTCGAGCGGGCCTACCGCGACATCCGGGGACTGTGCTTCGGGGCCGGGACGGTCGAGGCGCAGCGCAACTTCATCGGGCTGCGGGTCGCGGCGGGCGCGCGGACCCAGTCTCCCGGGTGGAGGGACCCGCTGGCGGAGTGATCGGGCGCCGTGGAGCGGCACCGTTCGACGCGAATACGCGAGGACCGACGAGCTCACCATGGCCACGATGGGATCGTTCGGGTGCGTGCCACCCTCCGAGCCGAAGAAGGCCGCGCCGTAGCCTGGATGCGGAAGCCGCGCGCGGAGTGGGTACCGGCGCGCCCAGCGTGGCATGCGGCGAGCTGCCTACTATGACGTCGGCGTCAGGTTGGCACGGGGGGAATTGCATTGGGGAGATTCAGGTCCGGGGGTTGGTGGCTGGCAGCCGCGCTGCTCTTCGGCGCGCTGCTGGTGGCCGGGCCGACTTCGGTTCAGATGGCGTCCGCTGCGCCGTCGGCGTCGACGCCTGGGAGCAGTGTGCCGACGGTGCACGCCGGGGTGAAGGGTCAGCCTGGGTACTTCGTCTACTGGGACCAGAACGAGGAGGTGGACTTCCTCTCCATGCCGACGGGCCTGCAGGGCCAGCTCCTCCCGGCCTGGGACCTGAACGGGCAGGTCTGTGTGCTGCCCGACGGCCGCTTCGTCGGTGGGTATGACCCCACGCTTCCGAACCAGCACAACCTCGGCGGCTTGAAGCCCTACAAGCAACCCCCCGACGGTGAGGAGCTCGACGAACCCAACGGGTCGTTCAGCGGCCAGACCCTCTACGTGCCCGGACCGTACAAGATGCACGGCCAGTCGATCGGGAGCGACTCACCGCCAACCGAGAACGGGGTCTTCAACAACAACCAGACCTACACGGGGTGCGCGATCGACGCTCATCAGAACATCTTTGCCAACGACATCGCCACCGCGCAGGGTTCCTACCCGCCGCCGAGCAGCGGAAGGCTCGTGGAGTGGTTCGCGCCCAACTACACGACCGACTGCATTCTGTACGGACCCGATGCCGGTGGAGTAGGCCCGCACCACACCGACGGGACGGGCGGCCTTGCCCAACCGGGGATGATGGCGCTGGCGCCCAACGGCGACCTGCTGATCCCTAACGTCGGCACCTCGAGCGTGCTCCGTGTGGCGCACGCGTCCTTCCCCACCAGTGCCGCACAGTGCCCCGGCGGGGTGTACCCGCGCAGCAAGGTGCAGGTGTCGACGTTCTACAAGGTGTCTTTCCCCGCCGGCATCGCACGGGACCCGACGTGCGGCTGCTACGCCGTCAGCAGCTATATCGGGGATCCCTCCATCGTCTGGGTGAACGCCAGCGGCCAACTCGAGCCCGGACGTGGCTCCGTTCCCGGCACGACGGTGGCCGACCTGGGGAAGGACCCCGACCAGTACAACCCGTTCGGCCTGGCCTTCGCCCCCGACGGAACCCTCTACTTCGTCGACATCCACATCGCGTGCAGCGGGCCGCTGACGGGCTGCGGGCCGGCGAGCTACGGGGGGCGGGTCATGCGGGTGACCTTCAGCAACGGCCAACCCTCCGCGCCGGTGACGGTGGCGGGCGGCTTCGACTTCCCGACCAGCGTGACCGTGTGCGTCCCGGCGCGGACGAGGTGTCCCTACCCGTCGGGGAAGATCAGGGCCCCGTTGTCGGGACCTTCGGAGAACCCTGCGCCCGCCAGGGGTCCCTCGTCCCACGCCCCGGCGACCGCCGGCTTCGGCTGAAGGCGTTGCGGGCCAGGGGGCGGGCGTCGCGCTCGCCGGGGTGGTGCCGCCACATCGGTGTCCGGCGGGCGATGGGAGCCCTCGCCCTTGGCGCGGCCGGGCTTGCCGGTTGCAGCGACGCGCCGCCGCCCGCCGCCGGGGCGCCGCCGTCCACCGGAAAGGCGGTCGCCGGATCGGTCAGCCCCTGGGACTGGCCCGAATACGGTCACGACGCCCAGCACACCTTCCACGGCCGCACGACCCTCACCCAGACATCGGTCCGGAGCTTGCGCCAGGCCTGGTTCTTCCCCACCGGCGATGCGGTGACTGCGACGCCGACGGTGGTCGGCGACACCGTGTACGCAGGCTCCTGGGACGACTTCTTCTACGCGGTGAACCTCGAAACGGGGAAGCTGCGATGGAAAGTCAGGCTCAAGTCGCAGAACGGGATCACCCCGTATCCAGGCCAGCACCCCCGCGACGCCACGTCCGACGGCGGGCTGGTCACGTCGTCCGCCTGGTTCGAGCCTGCGTCGGGTAAGAGGCCCGCGCTCGTCCTCGTCGCCGGGGGGTACACCTTGTACGCGCTGGAGGCCGCCACCGGGGCCGTCTACTGGGAGCACGACTACCCGGGCGTGCCCGGCCCGCCCGACCCGAACAACGACAGCACGCGGATCTTCTCGTCACCTGTCGTGGTAGACGGCCGCGTCATCGTAGGGGTCGACGAAGACGGGCAGCCGCACTCAGGCGGCTACGTGGTCGCCGCCAGCGTCGACACCGGTGACCCCGTCTGGACATTCCAGACCGACGTGGGCAAGCCGGGGAGCACGCGCGTGCTCGACGACAGTTGCGGCAGCGTGTGGTCGTCGGGCACCGTCCTGCCCGATTTGGGCCTGGTCGTCTTCGGCACGGCGGACTGCAAGTTCGGCGGTTCGGCGCCCTACGCGGACTCGGTGATCGCGCTGCGCATCGCCAACGGCAGACTGGCGTGGAAGTTCCATCCACTCGGGGGTGCGCCGGCCTGTGACGACGACTTCGGGGCCAGCGCCAACGCGGGCCTTTCCGCCGACGCGAGGACAACCTTCCTCGGTGAGGGGGCCAAGAACGGCACCTACTACTCGCTGGACCCTCGCACCGGCCGGTTGCGCTGGTCGACCAACGTGGTCTTCGGCGGGTCGTCCGGCGGTTTCATCGGGACCACCGCCTACGACGGACGCCGTGTCCTGGGTGCGACCGCGTTGGGCGACTTCCTCCCGACCTCGCGCGGGACCTTGCCCGTGTGCGATCCCACCGACCCGCGCGACGTCGCGCAGCAGAACCCGACCGACCACGCCTTCGACGCCGCAACGGGAGCGGTGCTCTGGCAGGCCAACGGCACGGCGTCGTTCTCGGCCACCACGGTGGCCGGCGGGATGATGTTCAACGGCCTTGCGTTGGCGGCCAAGGCGATCCAGGTACGCGACGCCTCGAGCGGGCGCCTGCTGACGCAGGTCGGCCTGCCCCAGTTCAACTGGTCCGGCATCGCCACCGTGGGCGACGCCCTGGTCTTCGGTGTCGGCACGACGGCGTCTGCCACTTCGTCGGGCCTCGAGGTGCTGACCCCGGGCGGCGCGCCGCCCGTGGTGCCGGCCTCGGGCTGAGCCAGCCGCGGCCGACGCCCCGTTAGCGCTGCATCGACTTGGTCTCGACGTACTCCTCGAGGCCGTACTTGCCGCGCTCGCGGCCGATGCCCGACTGCTTGTAGCCACCGAAGGGCGCGCTCGGGTTGAACTGCCCGCCGTTGATGTCGACCTGGCCCGTGCGCATCTGGCGCGCCACGCGCTCGGCCCGGGCGGTGTCGCCGCTCCACACCGCGCCGGCCAGACCGTACGGCGTGCCGTTGGCGATCTCGATCGCCTCCTCCTCGGTGTCGTAGGGGATGATGGACAGGACCGGGCCGAAGATCTCCTCCTTGGCGATGGTCATGTCCGGGGTGACCTCGGAGAAGACGGTCGGCTGCACGTAGAAGCCCTTGTCGAGCCCCTCCGGTGCCTCGGCGCCGCCGACGACGAGCTTGGCGCCCTCCTCGATCCCCTTGTTGATGTAGCCGCGTACCCGGTCGCGCTGGACCGAGGACACGAGCGGCCCGAGCAGCTTGCCCTCCTCGAAGGGGTCGCCGGGCGCGAAGCCCGCCGCGGCGCCCGCCGCCAGCTCCTCCACCTCGGCCAGCTTGTCGCGGGGGACGAGCATCCGGGTGAGGGCCGAGCAGGTCTGGCCCGAGTTGAGGTAGCAGCCGAACACGCCGGCCGGCACCGCCGTGGCGAGGTCGGCGTCGTCGAGCAGGATGTTGGCCGACTTGCCGCCCAGCTCGAGGGAGACGCGCTTGATGCCCTCGGCGGCCAGTTCCATGACCCGCCGGCCGGCCCGGGTGGAGCCGGTGAACGAGACCATGTCGACCTTGGGGTGGGCGGCGATCGCCTCGCCCACCACCGGCCCGACGCCGCTCACCAGGTTGAAGACGCCCGGCGGCAGGCCGATCTCGTCGATGACCTCGGCCAGGATGAACGCATTGATGGGCGCGACCTCGCTCGGCTTCAAGACGACGGTGCAGCCGGCGGCCATGGCAGGTGCCACCTTGAGGACGACCTGGTAGAGCGGGAAGTTCCAGGGCGTGATGGCGCCAACGACACCGACGGGCTCGTGCACGACGAGCGAGTTGCCGATCTCCTCTTCCCATTCGAAGGTCTCCGCCGCCTTGGCGGCATCGGCGAACGCCCCTGCCGGCAGGCCGACCTGGATGGAGCCCGACAACGTCATCGGCATGCCGACCTCGTGGCTGATCACCTGCGCGATCTCGTCGGTGCGCGCGGCCAGGGCCTCGCCGATGCGGGTGAGCAGCTTGGCCCGCTCCTCCGTCGAGGTGGCCGCCCAACCGGGGAAGGCGGCCGCGGCCGCCTCGACGGCCTTGTCCACGTCCTCGGGCGTGCCCTCGGGGATGGTGGCGAAGACCTCCTCGGTGGCCGAGTCGATGACCTCCAGCGTGCCGGTGCCGGTCGAGGGGACCCAGGCCCCGTTGATGTAGATCTTGTCCCGGACGTCCATGGTCCCTCCCTGATCGGCGATCGCTGCGTTTCCGCTCATACCCTACAGAGGCGCCAGTCTCCCTGCCCCGGGCGCGTGGTAACCGGGTCGCGCCGCCGACTGAGGGGTCAGCGGCTCCTCGAGGACCGCCGGCCGTTGACCGGGTGCGGCGGGCGGCGCTGGTGTCGCCGGGCACGGGGGGACTGTGCTGCTCGGCGCGGGCTCTCCTTGGTCGGCCGAGCACCTCGGTGGCCGGCGTCGACCGAGAGACGAACCCCAGCGGCGTCGGTGACGTCGAGGCCGAGCGTGCGCAGCAGGCCGGCCGCCGTCTGTCGCTGCTCGGGCGTGACGAGCGCGATGACCGTCCCGCCGGCTCCCGCCCGGGCCGTCCTTCCCGAGCGGTGCACGTAGTCCTTGGGGCTCTCGGGGAGGTCGTAGTGGATCACCGTCGAGACGTCGTCGACGTGGATGCCCCGCGCCGCGACGTCGGTGGCCACGAGGGCATGGACCCGGCCGGCCCGGAACGCCTTGAGCGTCCGCTCGCGTTGAGCCTGGGAGCGGCCCCCGTGGATGGCCTGGGCCGCGATGCCGGCGTGCGCCAGCTTGGTCGCCACCCGGTCGGCGCCGTGCTTGGTCCGCACGAAGATGATCGAGGAGGTGGCGGCCCCGGCCAGCGCGGCGAGCGCGGCCGGCCGGTCGGCGTGGGCCACGTGATGAAAGGCGTGGGTCACCCGGCTGAGGTCGTCGGCGTCGTTGACGACCTCATGGCGAACCGGGTCCCTCTGGTACCGGCGCACGAGGACGTCGACCTCTCCGTCGAGCGTCGCCGAGTAGAGCAGGGTTTGACGCTGTGGCGTCGTGGCGTCGAGGATCCGGCGCACGGCAGGGAGGAAGCCCATGTCCGCCATGCGGTCGGCCTCGTCGAGGACGACCGTTCGCACGTCGGCCAAGCGGATCGTGCCCGCCTGCATCAAGTCCTCGAGACGCCCCGGGCAGGCGACGACCACGTCGACACCGTTGCGCAACGACTTGCGCTGGCGTTCGTAGCTCACCCCGCCGTAGATGACGGCGACGCGACGGTCGCGCGCCCGCAGGAGCGGGGCGAGGACGTCGGAGATCTGCAGAGCCAGCTCGCGGGTGGGCACGAGGATCAGAGCCTGGGGCTTCTTCGGCGCGCAGTGCCGCACCGCCGCCGCCACGGGAAGGGCGAAGGCGAGAGTCTTGCCCGAACCCGTCGGCGCCTTCGCCGACACGTCGCGGCCGGCCAGGGCGTCGGCGATGGTCATGGCCTGGACGGGGAGAGGGGTCGTGATGCCCTGGGCGGCCAGGACCGCGACGAGGGCATCGGGCAGGCCCAAGTCAGCGAAGGTGGTGGTGGCGGGCACATCGGTGCCCGGCGTGGGGGACGACAAGGGTGGAACTCCGTTCTGTGGTCACGCACCGCAACCTCAGGGTGGAATCCCGCCGGTCGCCTGTGGTGCACCGAGCACCACGGACGCGTAGCGCCACGCTAGCAGTCCGCGCCGCCGTGTCGGGTTCGCGGTCCGTTCACCCCTTCTTGCCGAGCAGCGGATGCTCGCCCATACCCACCGATTGCAGGTGTTGGCCGAGCACCTCGTGGAAGTGGTCGGCCACCTCCTGGGGCGTCCAGCCTCCGTCGTACCACATCGCCGCGATCTGGCGCGGCGTCTGGAACAGCGTGTAGGCGAAGCCCGTACGCCCGAGCACCTGCCCGTTCACGTAGGAGGCGCCTTCGCTGGCCAAGAACGCGATCAGCGGAGCGTTGAGGGCGGGGTCCTGGTCGGCCGGCGGCTCGGCGCCGGCGTAGAGCCCCTCGGTCATGCGGGTGTAGCCCGACGGTGCGACGGCGTTGACGGTGATGCCGTACTTGCCCAGCTCGAGGGCCCACACGAATGTCATGCCCATGATGGCGGCTTTGGCCGCGCCGTAGTTGGTCTGGCCGAAGTTTCCCCGGAGCCCGGCCGAGGACGTGATGTTGACGATACGGCCGTAGCCGGCGTCCTTCATGAGCGGCGCGGCGTGGCGGACGGTGTTGAACGTGCCCTTCTGGTGTACAGCGATCACGGCGTCGTAGTCCGCCTCGTCCATCTTGACCAGGGTGCGGTCGCGCACGATGCCGGCGTTGTTGACGAGGATGTCGAGGCAGCCGAAGGCGTCGGTCGCCATGGCGATGATCCGACCCGCCGCCTCGAAGTCACTCACCGAGTCGTGGTTGGGGACGGCTTCGCCGCCCTCCTCCTCGATCTCGCGGCACACCGTCGCGGCGGGGTCCTCGGCGGTTCCCTCGACCGCCCAGGGTGACGCCCACGTCGTTGACGACGACCTTGGCCCCTTCCCGGGCGAGGCACAGGGCGATGTCGCGCCCGATCCCCGACCCGCTCCGGTCACCACCGCCACACGTCCGTCCAGAAGTCCCATGGGCGAGAGGGTACTCGGGCGCCTTGTTCCCTGACAGCCGTGTCAGCAATGGCGGTGGGGCTGTACGATCGGGGGCGACCACCGGGCGAGGACGTTCGCCCAACCAACGGTGAGGAGCTACCCGGCCATGGCCACCTTCATTGAGAACGCACCGCAGCAGATCGTCGCCGCCGCCAAGGAGCTACTGGAGAAGGGATTGGTCGAGGGGACCTCGGGGAACATCTCGGCGCGGATGGAAGACGGCAACATCGCCGTCACGCCGTCGTCGCTCGACTACCGGATCATGACGCCGGACGACATCGTGATCGTCAACCCGGCCGGTGACGTCGTCGCCGGGGAGCGTGGGCCGACCTCGGAGAAGTACCTCCACCTGGCGGTGATGGGCGCCTACGAGGACATCGCGGTGTGCATCCACTCGCATGCCGTCCACGCCACCATGTTCACGGTCGCCCATCAGGACATCCCGAGCTGCATCGACGAGTTCACGGTCTATTTGGGCGGCGACATCCGCTGCACGGAGTACTGCCCCAGCGGCTCGGCAGAGTTGGGCGAGCAGACGGTCAAGGCGCTCGAGAACCGAGGCGCTGCGCTCATCGCCAACCACGGGATGGTCGCGGTCGGCACCACCATGCCCAAAGCGATGCACAACACCGCGCTCGTCGAGCGCTCCGCCAAGATCATCTGGGGGTCGACGCAGCTCGGCGGGATCTTCCCGTTGCCCGAGAAGATCAACCAGAACTTCGCCAACGTCTACCCCTACATGCGATAGGCGCCGGTGACAAACGGCGCCATCCGGTGCCCGGCTCGCCGAGCTGGGCCTGACCCTCTACGGGCCCCACCCGCCGCACGACCCGCTCGACGCCGTGGTGGTGCACGATGGCGTGGCGCGCACGTCGGGACAGCTGCCTCGCATCGCCGGCGAGCTCACGTGCCTCGGACACCTGGGCGACGACGTCACCGTCGAGGAGGGCCGTGAGGCCGCCGCCGTGTGCACGCTGAATGCCCTGGCCGTGCTCGAGCAGGCGCTGGGCTCGCTCGACCGGATCGCACGCGGGTGTTGACGGTGACCGGCTATGTGTCCTCGGCACCCAATTTCCACCAGCAGCCGGCCGTGGTGGACGGGGCCAGCCGCGTGCTGGCCGACGTCTTCGGTGAGGCGGGCCGCCACGCGCTCCGCCATCGGCGTGGCCGCGCTGCCCCGCAACGGGGCGGTGGAGATCGAGGTGACGGTCGCCGTCAGCGGCTGAAGGCGTCAGCGATCACGGGCCGGGCCACGGCGGCGAGGTCCCAGTACCCATACGTGCCGGAGTCCCGGAGCTCGGTGACGGCCTTGATGGCGGCGCCATAGGCGGCGACGGCGATCGCGCCCCCGACTGAGATCCGGCTCACGCCCAACTCGGCGAGCTCGCCGACCGTGGGGGCCCCGGGCAGGACGAGCACGCTGACGGGAAGGTCGACCGCAGCGAGCAGCTGGCGCAGCTCGGCCGGGTCGACGACCCGCGGCCGAAGAGGACGTCGGCGCCGGCTTCCTGGTACGCCTGCAGGCGGGCGATGGTGTCGCCGAGGTCCGTCCGCTTGTGCAAGTAGTTCTCTGCCCTGGCCGTCAGGACGAAGGGCACGGGACCGGCATGGGCGGCCTCGGCCGCCGCCCGGACGCGCTCGGTGGCCAGCGCCAGCTCGTAGATCGGCGCGTCCTGGTCGCCCGTGAAGTCCTCCACCGAGCCGCCGGCGAGGCCACCGTCGATGGCGTCCGCGATGGTGGCGGCCACGCCCTGGGGGTCGTGGGCGAAGCAGTTCTCGAGGTCCGCCGAGACCGGGATGTCGACCGCCCCGGCCAGCTCGCCGGCGTGGGCGAGGACCTCGCCCCTCGTCGGCGCGCCGTCGAGGCGAGCCCGCGTGGCGGCGAAACCGCCGCTCGTGGTGGCGATCGCCTCGAAGCCGAGGGAGGCGAACAGGGCAGCGGACCCAAGGTCCCAGGCGTTGGGCATGAGGAGCGGCCGGCCGGGGACGTGCAGGGATCGGAACCGTTCGGCTCGATGCGCCAGGGAAGCGGGAGGGGTCATGGCCGCACCGTACCGGCGCGCGGACGGGGCGGACGCGTCCTCAGTGAGCCGGCTGCTGCTCTTGTTGGGGGAACTCCCAGTACTGGAATTCGATCGTCATGGGCAGGAGATACCGGACGTAGAGCGAGTGGATCTTGACCACCTTCTGGTCGTCGACGTGCAAGTCGATGAGCTCCATGCGGTCGTCCGCCCGGCGGAACGTCTCGGCCCTCTCCTGGATGCCCTGCAGCTCGTCGAGGGAGCCGACGGCGAACCCGTAGTGGTCCATGCGGGGGCACCGCATCGGGTCGTCTTCCGCGATCAAGAAGATGAACTGATCCCAGTGGACGCAGCTGAGGATGAGTCGGCGGCGGTCCTCCGTCATGACCTCCATCTCCTCGAAGCCGAGCACTTCGTGGAAGAAGCGGCAGACGTCGGCCCGGCTCTCCGCGCCCAGGAGGTCGGCGGGGAGCGACATGGCGACGTGGTTGAAGTGGGGGTTTCCGGACGGATAGAAGGGGTGTGCCATCAGGAGCGCACCTCGGGGACCACCATCACCTTGCCGGCGATACGACCGCAGGCGAGGTCCTCGAGGGCCTCGCTGATGCCGCTGAGGGGGACGTCGTCGGGATCGATCAGGAGATCGGCCGGGAAGTCTTCGGAGGCGAGCAGCTCGAGCGCCTGTTCGAAGCCGTGCAGGTCGTAGACGAAAGATCCTGTGACGGTCAGCTCGTTGAGGATCATGCGATTGATGTCGAAGGTCGGGTGATCGATGCCGGCGCCGACCATCACCAGGAGGCCACCGCGCCGCAGTTGTTGGAAGCCCGCCTCGATCGCCGCCCGGTGCCCAGAGCACTCCAGGACGACGTGGACGGCGCGGGAGGACATGCGTTCGGGCTCCCACGACGCGAATGTCTCGAGGTCGGCGGGGTCTTCGACCGCGGAGACACCGAGGGCGGTGGCCAAGCGCCTCCGGCCCTCATGGGGTTCGACGACGGTGATGTCCGTGATGCCCATCGACTGGAGTGCAGCGACGCTGAGCCGCGCCGATCGGCCCGGCTCCGAACACCATGACGGTGTCGCCGGGCTTGACGCCCGAGCGGGTGATGCCGTGCAGGGCGACCGACAGCGGTTCCGCCAGGGCGGCGTGTCGTGGCGAAAGGCCCTCGGGCAGCCGCTGCACGCCGGTCGCCCGCACGACGATGTACTCGGCGAAGGCGCCGTCGTTGTGTTCGGCCGTCATGCTCTGCCGGTTCTCGCACTGGGAAGGCTTGCCCTCGCGGCAGCGCCGACAGGTGCCGCACTTCGGGGAGGCACCCCCGACGACCAGTTCGCCCACCGACCAGCCGCTGACGTCCCCTCCGACGGCGGCGATGGTGCCGCTCCACTCGTGACCGGCGACCGCCCCCGGCCGGAAGCCCCAACCGTCACGCATCTGATGGATGTCGGACCCGCAGATGCCACAGGCGTGCACCCGCACGACCAGCTGGTCCGGCCCGGGGCGCGGGACCGGTCGCTCCTCGACGGTGACCGTTCCGGGCGACTGGTAGACCGCAGCCGCCATGACGTCCGGGAGCGAGCTCACCGACGGCCCTTCGACGACCCTGACATGGGCGTCAGGCTAATGGGGATCGACCACCTCGTGCATTGAAACGGGCGAGGCTGGTGCCGAGCCGCCAATAGGTGAGCACTGAATTGGGCTGGGCCTTGAGCCTTACGCCTAGATCGTGCCCCTATTGGTCGGTGAGGTTGCCGTGACGGCTGGTGGGATGTCGTGCCGCGAGCACTGATCCATTAGCGGGCTGCTGGCCACCTCGAGGCTCACACAAGCTGGTCCGACGAGCGAGAGGTGGCAGACAGATGATCTTTGTTGGCGTGGACTGGGCTGAAGCCCACCACGACGTGCACGTGGCCGATGAAGAGGGCCGACGGCTCTCCAAGGCCCGCCTGCCCGAAGGGGTAGAGGGCATCGCCCGGCTCCACGAGCTCGTCGGCGCGCACGTCGAGGATCCCGAGGAAGTGGTGATCGGCATCGAGACCGACAGGGGCCTCTTCGTCAGTGCCCTGGTGGCCACCGGCTACCAGCTCTACGCGGTGAACCCGATGTCGACGTCGCGCTATCGGGACCGTCACTCGACGAGCGGCGCCAAGTCCGACGCCGGGGACGCCGAGGTGCTCTCCGACATGGTGCGCACCGACCGCCACCACCACCGGCTCGTGGCCGCCGACACGGCCGAGGTCGAGGCGCTCAAGGTGTTGGCCCGGGCCCATCAGTCCATGGTGTGGTCCAAGGGTCGCCAGTCCAACATGTTGCGCTCGACGCTGCGCGAGTTCTACCCCGCCGCCCTGCTTGCCTTTGACGATCTGACCAGCGGCGATGCCCTCGAGGTGCTGCGCATCGCCCCGACGCCGGTGCTGGGCGCCTCCTTGTCGCGCTCGAAGATCGCTGCTGCGCTACGCCGCGGTCGTCGCCAGCGACGGGTCGACGAACGCGCGGTCGAGATCCAAGCGGCCCTGCGCTCCGAGCAACTCGCCGCGCCCGCCGCGGTGGAAGCGGCCATGGGGAGTTCTGTCGCGGCCAGCGTGGCGGTGCTCGCCGAGATGGTCACCCAGATCGGTCACCTGGCCGAGGAGCTCTCCTCGAAATTTTGAGGCACACCCAGACGCCGAAGTGGTCCGTTCCCTGCCAGGACTCGGGACCATCCTCGGCGCCCGGGTGCTGGGCGAGTTCGGCGACGAGCCGAACCGCTACGCCAGCGCCAAGTCTCGCAAAAACTACGCCGGCACGTCGCCCATCACCCGGGCTTCTGGCACCAAGAAGACGGTGCTCGCCCGCCACGTGCGGAACCGTCGGCTGGGGGACGCCATCTACCTGTGGGCCTTCGCCTCCCTCAGCACCTCTCCGGGCGCCCGGGCCTACTACGACGCCCGGCGGGCAGCCGGTGACGGACACCACCAGGCCCTACGGGCTCTCGGCAACCGCCTCGTCGGCATCCTCCACGGCTGCCTCACCCACCACGTCGCCTACGACGAATCGATCGCCTGGGGGCACCGTCCGGAGACCGAGTTGGCAAAGGCTGCTTGACATTTCGAGCCGTGGGATGTCTAGGCGTCTGACGCCATCCCTACAGGAAGTGAAATCACAGTAAGTGGGCGGAAGGGAGGGCACGGAAGGGAGCAAGCCGTAGGTTCCTACGGGGAGGGACAACACCGCGGTACCGTCTTTGTGTAGGCGGGCCGGAGATACGCACCGCCAGCGGAAGAGCGGGACAAGTGGCGGTAAAGGCAGCGGCGCCCAGGCTGGCGCTGACGGCGCGAGAGGTTGCCGAGAGTATGGGCGCGTCCGTTTCGTGGACCTATGCCCGCATGGCAGACGGCACGATCCCATACGTGCAAATCGGCGGGAAGAGATTTACGCCCATCGCCGCCCTAGAGGAAATCCTTAGCGTGCCGACCTTGGCCGACGAGGGGGGCTCGCGCCCTGTGGGTTCTCACCTCGCCACGTGGCAGCCGGTTCCACGAATTGAGAGGTGAGTATGAATAGACAACCGAAGCAAGAGGACCGACTAGCAAGGGGCGCGGCGCCCGCTCCATTCGCCGCCCGTTTGCATGAGGCACTAGAAGCCACCAGCGGGCCACCGCAAAGGCTCCAGGACGGAAGCCTCATGTTCAAGTGTCCCGCACACCAGGACCGCCGCCCTTCGCTGCACGTTACCGATACGGCATCCGGGCACGTCCTCCTATGTTGCTTCGCTGGATGCACTTACGAGACCATCCGCGCCGCCGCTGGTGTACCGGTCAGGTGGTCTCGATGACTGCAGAGCGCCGCTACTTGCACAACATCGCTACGCCCACGCCGTACACGATGGTCCGTGATGGCGACCATTGGCACAGGGAGCCGTCAGGCGCTACCAGTGGCCTGTATGGCAAGGCCCATCACTAAAGGGTGCCGACTTGTGGATCGTAGAGGGACAGTCCGACTGTGCCGCCGTGATCGCATGCCAGGAATACGCCGTGACACCGGGGGTGCCCAAACCTGGGAACCTCGTTTTGCTGACCGGGTTGTGGATGAGGTTCAGCCTCTCCAGGTCATTGTGAGCGAGGACAACGACAAGCCAGGACGTGATTTCGTCACGGAGTGTGTAGCTCCCTCGCTGGCCGCGTGGAGCATCTAGAGGTGGTCACCCTCCGACACTTGCCGCCACATGGAGACCTCCGCGACGTAATCGAAGGCGGGGCCAAGCTGTCGCAGATCAAGAGCAGCGCCCGCCCGTGGCCCGCGTGGCAGGACGCAGAAGAGCCGCCAGCGGAGAAGCCAGGCCGTACCGACTGGGAGCGCTATGGAATGTGCTCTATCGCAGTCACCCGGAGCGGCCTAAGTGTGTACGCCAAGCTTCTTTACGTTCACCTAGACAGCGTGCAAGGGAAGAACGGCAGGCCCGCCGAAGGCTGGCGCAACGTCGCTGAGCAAATCGACATTTCAGAGACCGCGTGCCGCCGTGGAATGGCTGAGCTAGAGGAAGCGGGCCTGGTCCGGGTGGAAGATGCAGGCAAGGCCCGCGCAACCTTTCACCTTCTCCACCATCTACAGCGCGACAGGGTGAATCCACGCGGCGTGGCCCTGCCACCGAAGAGGCTGAAGGGCAAGAAAACCAACCCGCCGCCGCGACTGCGCCAGGAGGAAGCACCCCCCTCAGAGGGTGATAGTCCCGAAACGAAGCACCCCCCTGAGAGGGTGATAGGGACAACGAAGCACCCCCCTGAGAGGGGGAAGCCTCTAGGTAATGAGGTAGGAGAAAAAGGTACTCACTATGTCTTTGACTGGGAGACAGGAGATTTCGTGAACTTGGAGACTGGTGAGATTTACGTGATTCCAGACATTGATGACCTTCTAGGCGACGAAGTAACGCCTTGTCCGTTTGACGGAGACCCTGGGCCGTGTCCGTTCGATGGTGAGCCGATGCCTTGCCCATTCGACGGAGAACCAATGCCATGCCCGTTTTGATCGACCACGAAAGGAATACACAGTGACCACCAACAGCAGCCTATTTTCCGAAGCCTTTATCTCCAGAGTCCTCGGTATCTCTATGGACGAGTACCTAGCCATGCTGGACGAGGCAGCCCAGGAGGCCGGAAACGATAACGAAGGAGAATTCCCTGGTGAGTAGTACGTCCATAACCCTGCCGGATGATATTCAGCCGCGACCCCATGGTGAACGCCCCAGGTGTGCCGCCACGAACCGCTCTGGGAGCCGCTGCCAAAAGACTCCAGTCCCCGGAGCGACCGTCTGCCGGTACCACGGTGGAGCAGCCCCACAGGTTGCTCTGGCCGCTGCGCGCCGCGTCGCAAGAAACGAAGCCGTGGCCGACCTGGCTGGCCGAGACATTCCGCCGATCAGTGATCCTGGGCACTCCCTACTCCGGGCCGCTGGCGAAATGGAGGCTCTGAAGGATGCTCTGGGAGAACGTGCAGCCGCTCTGCAGGAGGCCCAGATTACCGTTACGGACAAGCAGGGCCAGCAAGCCCTAGCCGCCGTCATTACCGCATACGAGCAATCGCTACGTGGCCTCTCTGACACTCTGGTGAGGATTCTGAAGCTGGGCCTCCAGGACCGCCAGGTGCGGGTGCAGGAGGCCCAGAGCCGTCTACTAGTGGAGGCCGTGACCAAGGCCCTCGCCTCCCCTGAGGCTGACCTGACCTTCGACCAAATCCAAACGATCCGCAGACTGGTCGCGGAGAACCTGAGCAACGCCAGGACGGACGTGGAGTGAAAATTCCCGGTCAACGAGTGACGCCTAGTTATACACGGTTAGTTCCAAGTGTGTATGATGGTGGCCATGAACGCTGCCAAAGAGCCACTCCGGGCCATCATCTACACCCGCGTCAGTACGGGCCAGCAGGCCGCGTCCGGCTTGGGGCTGGCCGATCAGCTAGAGCAGGCCGAGTCCACCGCCAAGTCCCGCGGGTGGCAGGTCGTCCACCACGCCAAGGACGCTGGGGCGTCTGCAAAGTCCATGAAGCGCCGTCCCGCCCTCGCCAAGGCCTTAGAGATGCTGGACCGGGGCGAGGCCGACGTGCTGGTCTCGGCCAAGCTGGACCGTCTGAGCCGTTCCTGCATGGATTTCGGCGCCCTCATGGAGCGTGCCCGCAAAAAGGGTTGGTCAATCGTCTGCATAGACCTCGGCGTGGATACCAGCACGCCAGCAGGCGAAATGATGGCAAACGTTGTATGTGCGTTCGCACAGTACGAGCGCCAGATGATCGGAGAGCGGACCAAGGCCAGCCACGCGGTACGCCGCAGCCAGGGACAGCGTGCAGGACAGGAGCCGATCCTGCCCACTACCGTGCGCAAGCGCATCGCCAAGGAGCGCCAGCAGGGATACTCCCTACAGGCCATCGCAGACGGTCTGACCGCTGACGGCATCCCCACCGCCAAGGGCGGGTCCTGGTACGCGTCAACCGTGGCGCACGTTCTCCGGTCCCTGGATGTGGAAGCGGAGCTACAAGCGAAGCAAGAGTGACCAAGCTTAGGAATGGGGAGGCCTGAGGCTGGCGAGGGAAGGTCACAATATGGGCAAAAAGCGTTATGGGCGAAACGCTTTGATGGTGCAGTCCATTGTCGAATTGACCGAATCAGCCCTGGACCCTTCCGGGGCACGCTACATGCCGTCACAGGGCCCTCAGAGGCCCCTAGAAGGCCCCAAAGAGCCGGTCAAACGGCCCCAGAGTAGCTAAACCGAAGGAAAACGTTAGGGACAAAGTGGAGCGGATAACGTGACGAGAGGACCCAAGGAACGCGCCAGCGGCGAGGGTAGCGTTTACGTCAAGAGGACGCCCGGTAAGCCTGATAAGTGGGTAGCCGAAATCACCGTTGACATTATCGACGGCAGGCAGAATAGAAGACGTAGGATTTTCGACACCGAGAAGGAAGCCGAGAAGGGCCGCGCCGCCATGGTGGCCGAGCGGGACGCCGGGATCGTCGGATCGTCGGCAACCGTGAGCGTGTACCTGGCCGACTACATGGCGCGCCACCTCCCCGCCCGCACCGTGAAGGGGAAGAGGATTTCCCGGTCCACCCTGGAGAACTACGGGCACGTTGCTAAGCACATTCACCAGCGCATCGGCAAGGTGCGAATTGAGAACCTGACGCCGCGGATGGTGGAGGACCGCCTACTGGCGCCAATGGCGAAGGCTGGCTACACGGAGAGCACAATCAAGCGCACGCGCTCCCTGCTGCAGATGTGCCTAAAGCACGCCCTCGCCCGCGGGGACGTGTCCCGGAACGCCGCGGAGCTTGCCACGATCCCCCACGACGCCAGGCCACCAGCGGAACGCAAGAGCCTCACTGTGGAACAGGCCAGGAAGCTTCTAGTCGCTGCAGAGGGTGACCGCCTGGGCGCTGCCGTTGTCACTCAACTAGTCCTCGGTCTACGCCCTGGCGAGGTGCTAGGTCTCAAATGGGAGGACGTGAAAGGTAACGTGCTCCACGTTCAACGCTCCGTCAAGCTGGACGGCGGCACCCTCACCCTGGGCGACACGAAAACCGATTGGTCTAACCGCCCCTTTGGAGCTACCGAAGGTAGTGACCGAAGCGCTGGCGCTGCACGGTGAGCTACAGGAAGAGGAACGGGCCAAGGCTGAGCCGTTGGGCCTCTGGGAGGAAAACGGATTGATCTTCCCGACGTCCTTCGGCACGATCACCGACCTGCACAACTACCGGCGCACCGTTCGCCGCCTTATCAAAGAGGCTGGCGTCCCTGGCGACTGGACGAGCCATGAGATACGCCACACGACCGTCTCCCTACTCTGTGACGCTGGCGTGCCCGCCGAACGCGTGGCCGATCAGGTGGGCCACCGTGACACCCGCATGATCGAAAAGGTGTACCGGCACCGCCTCGGTAGCGCCGTGAGCGCGGCAGTAGCCCCCATGGACAAGCTTTTCGCCTAGGTGGATGTCCCATTCCCGCGGATGGGGGCACTCTTGACCGTGACGACGCTCGAAACATATTGCATCCGTTGTGATTCCAGGGGATACTGACAACAACTACACGACAGCGGCCCATGAGTGTGCCGAATCGGACTTCCGGGAAATGACGCCCCGAAACCTTGGTCGCGCGACATTCAGCGCCAGAGGTCGAGTGAGACCGCGGTGTCCCCCCTCCGACCTCGCATCGACGAAACGAGGCCGCGTGACGCTCACCGACGAAGTCCCTCTTCGGCATCGGTGACATCAGCAGCCTGTTGCGATCCACCGCGTTTTCCGCAGGACCGAGAGAAGGCATCGTCATGAAGGCAAAGCGGATCTACACCCCCAGTCGGATCGTTGCCCTGGTGGTCATCGGGGTACTGTTGTTCGGCCTTACCTACCTGCGAGTCTCGTCCAGCCCAGCAGCGGTCTCGGTCCCGCAGGGGGCGCACGCCGGCCAGCTGACCATGCACGCGTGCACTTACGCGACCGAGCAGGGTGCGAT
>CAWITA010000035.1:0-199476 GCA_963838835.1 uncultured Acidimicrobiaceae bacterium | reverse complement strand
CGGACTGGCCTGGTGCCAACCGGATGTGGGCCTGTACGACCTCTCCCCAGGTGGCATCAGGTACCCCGACGACCGCACATTCGAGGATGGCCGAGTGGGTCACCAGAACGTCCTCGACCTCCTTCGGAGCGATGTTGAATCCTCCGGAATTGATCATGTCATCGCTCCGGCCCCGGAGGTACACAAAGCCATTCTCGTCCATGGCCCCAAGAGGTCGCGGGTCCACAACCTGCCGTCCTTGAGGACCTCGCTGGTCAGTTCCGGCTTGCCGTGGTAGCCGCTCATGAGATGCTCGCCTCTCACCACGACCTGGCCGGTCTCAAGGGGTGCGCACACCTCTCCGGCCTGGCTGCAGGATCTGCACTTCCACCGATCGCCACGGGCGCCCGGCGGAGGCCAGGTGAGGACCGGGCCGGGCATGATCGTGGGCCTTCAGGCAGGTGATACAGATCGGAGCCTCGGTCTGGCCGTAAACTTGGGTGAGGATCGGCCCGTACTCCGAGAGCGCACGCTCGAGGAGCGTGGCGGAGATGGGCGACGCGCCGTAAATGACAGAGGTGAAAGGCGATTTCTTCTCAGTATCTCACAGTGTCGACAGCATGGTCGGCACCAGTTTCAGCGTTTGGATGCACTCGGTCTCCCCGAGGTGCAGGGCCATCTCGGGGTCGAAGCGCTTCATCGGACACACCGTCGCTCCGGAACCCAAATAGGCCAGGACGAAATACCCGGCGCCGTGAGAAAGCGGTTGGGGGGAGGAGAGAATCCTTCTCCCGCTCGTCACGGGGCCCTACCTCCATCATCAGGTTGAAGGCTGTTTGGACGAGCGCCCGGTGGCGGCAGGCGCCCGACTCCCTTGGGCGAGCCGGTCGTGCCTGACGTGTAGGAGATCCAGGCCGCATCGTCCGAGAGATCCCCGTCCTCCGGCGTGAAGGTCGAACTCTGGACTTCCAGAAATGAGCCGTAGTCGAGTGCGGCGACATCCCCGTTCTGGTGAGCCCCAATCCTGAGCCACTTCAGGTCTGTTCCGTCCACCAGTCCACTGGCCACATCGTCGAAGGCCTCGTCCATGACGATGGCCCGGGCATCGCAGTCCTCGATCACATAGGCGTGATCGTCCTTAGCCAGTCGGGCGTTCAGGGCGACCCGGACAAAACCGCCAAGGGCCAGTCCCACGTCGATCTCGGGGTACTGAATTCGTTGTCGGGTTGGACAGCCACACGGTCACCTGGGATCAACCCGAGACGTCTGAGGCCGTTGGCGAGCCGCGAGGTACGGTCGCGCAACTGCTCATAGGTGAGTTGCCTCCCGTGGATCGCAACAGCCACATGCTGGGCGTAGTGCCGCATTGACCTGCTGAAAAGCGATCGGAGATCCATCAATGGCACGCCGTCCAGTTATGTCGGAACAGTTGTTCCATAGTAGGATCCGGGGCCTTGGGAGTCAAACGAAGGAAGAGGTCACTCAGGTGGAATGGCATCGTCGCCGGGGCCTCCCGGCATGGAAGCTCGGGGTTACCGGGTTCGGATCTGGCGTGTGCGCGACCTCGGTCGCCCCTCAAGTCGGTGAGACGGCTACGTTCCCCTCGTGACCAAGGCGCTGCATCAGCCTGAATCGGATTCCAAAATGCATCGAGGCTGAAGAGGAGCCCCGGCATGTCGATGTTCTATGAGTTGGTGGGGAAACTGTTGGAAAACAGTGGAGAGGCGCTCATCAGTCCCGCCGCCGACGACTCCATAGACGATGAAAAGGGCGGCGCGAGGTCCGCCAAATTGCGCTCCTGATGCGTCGGGTCGGCGCGATCCTTTGCCGGACATGTTCTCGACGCTCGAGCGGGAGAGAGCGAGGTCCTCAGCTCAACCCTGGATTCGGTTGTCCAGGACATTCGGGAAGCGGGCCATGACTGGGAAATCACAGCCCCATGGCCGCCAGATCCACTTGAACGCTACAGGGTCCTGAATGCCGAGTTGGAGCGCACCGTTGTCCTGCTGCACAGATATCACGAGGAGGCATGGTCCAATGTTGCTTTGTCCACCCTGCGCCGCGGAGTGTTGCGCGCCCGCGGAGATCCAGGGCGAGCTCGTGGATCGGGCCCTCTGTGTGTGAGCTCGTCTCGTTTAGTCCGGAATCGAGCGGCGCATCATGACCTCCTCATCTCCAACCGCAGAGCTCGGCTCGGTGATCAAACACCGGGACATGAAATTCCACCAGCCGAACTATCGGGACTACCGCTGGGTTGAGACGAACGGGTTCAGCTTCACCATTCCCGATCTGGCCATTGGTGGCCACCTGTGGAACGCCTTTCGCACCAACCTGGATGTCGTTGAATCCAAGGTGATGGTGTGGAGCGGCGCCGATCCATATGCCGGTCTCATCGAGCTCGACTACCTCGACGACCGGCACCACGTCCGATGCCTCCGCACCAACTGGACGATTTCCGTCTCGACAACGGTCTGTCGGTGCGGATGACTAAGCCCCTCTCGGAGTGGGAGCTCCGCTACGACGGTGCCGACGGGACGTGCCGATTTCCACCTCCGAGGGATGTGCCCGCCCCTACACGTAACCGAGATCGGTACCGTCGACGCCGAGAAGGGAACCATAAAACTTGGCCATCTCGACCAGATGATGATGGTGAGCGGTACGGCCAGACTCAATGGAGTCGACCACAGGTTCGAGTGGCCGTCATGGAGGGATCACTCGTGGAGTCCACGACCCAAAGGGCGCGGGCCGTTCAGGCTACGCAGTCAACGTCGCCGCCAACTTCGACTACGGCGCCTTCGGCGAGGACTTCGTCTTCTTCGTGCAAACGACGAGTTCGTGGGACGAACCCAGCGAGGCCGTTGTGGACCACGGTTACGTCATCGACAACGGTGAGCTGCTCCGTCTGAAGCACGGAGAGGGTCGTTTCGAGTTCAACCGGGCCTGGACGACCACCCGGATCGACTACGAGCTTGAGGATGAAAAGGGTCGAACCTTCCTGTTTCTGGGCGAACCTCGGAGCTACTACAACCATGGAACGGGGGTGAATGCAGTCGTGGCATGGAGAGGTCCCGACGGCGACCTCGGTTTAGGGACAACCACTGGCACGGGAATGCCCGGAGACAGCGCAACCTTGGCCCTCCGAGTTCGGAGTAGCAACGTGGTGGTCGGAGTATGCGACGGAAGTCGAGGGGTGGTGACCGAGAGACCCGACGTAGTGGTGGTCGGAGCGGGATCCTCGGGCTGTGCGTTGGCCGCGAGGTTGGCCAGAACCGGGACAGGCAGGTGCTTCTCATTGAGGCGGGAGTCGACTATGGCGCCTTGGACGACTATCCCTTTGCCCTACAACGCAGCTACAACCTTTCGGCCAGTCTTCCGGGGGATCCCCATGGATGGTCCTACATCGGTGAGCTCACCCCAGAGGTCTCCTACCCGGTAACCCGAGGCAAGGTCGTGGGAGGATCCGACGCGGTGAATGGGGGACAGTTCGCCCCGCGGGACCGTGAACGATTACGAGGAGCTGGTCAGCCCTCGGCAACTCCGAATGGTCCTTCGAGAAGGTCCTGCCATTCTTCGTGCGACTGGAGTCAGACCGCGACTTCGGACGGAGCGAGTGGCACGGCGACTGCGGACCCATCCCCGTACTCCGTCCAACCACCTCAGAGCTGACACCCATCGCTGAGGCCTTTGTGCAGTCGGTCACCTCCATGAAGTTCCCTTGGGATGAGGACATGAACGCTCCCGGGTCGTCCGGGGTTGGGCTCATCCCCCACAATGTCGTTGCTGGGAGGAGGGTAAACGTTGCGGCAACATATCTGCCTCCAGAACTGCGAACGACCAACCTCAAGGTTCTGGACCAGGCGTTGGTGG
This sequence comes from uncultured Acidimicrobiaceae bacterium, assembly GCA_963838835.1. GTDB lineage: Bacteria > Actinomycetota > Acidimicrobiia > Acidimicrobiales > RAAP-2 > Bog-473. The sequence continues at coordinate 195,630 of CAWITA010000035.1, read as the reverse complement.
TTCAGGTGCTCTTCGAGCAGAACGTGGCTTGCGGAGTACGGGTCGTGAAACACGGTCAGCGGATGGACGTCCTGTCTGACGAAATCGTCATTGCGGCAGGTGGATTGAACTCGCCGCATCTTCTGCTTCTCTCTGGCGTCGGTCCGGCCGACGACCTTCGTCGCCTCGGAATCCCTGTAGTCCACCACCTGCCTGGCGTTGGCCGGAACCTGATGGATCACCCATCCGTCGTAGTCACCTATCAGACCCGGAATTACACCCCGACACCGGACCGCCAACCAGCTGCTCAGGTCTGTTTCAACTTCACTGCTGAGCAGTCCCCCCATCGCGACGATTTGAGGATCTTTCCCTTCTCATTCACGAAGAAGGGCATGCTCTTCGGCCAGAAAGGGGATCCGCTGGTCCAGCGGTGGCGCGATGCGCACTTTCTCCGGTCCCCGCTGAGGTTCCTGCGAGCCCTCAAGGGAACCTCCGGGCGCGCCCTAATCCATGACGTGAAGTCGCGGTCGGATTTGGCTCTCTATTGCGGTGTCGAGATTGAGGAGAGCCGGGGACAGCTGGAGTTAACCTCATCGGATCCAACCTGCATGCCGAAGCTGCGCTACGCCTACATGTCCGAGTCGTCAGACCGCCGGCGCCTCCGGGAGGGGATCCGAATCGCTCGCGAGCTCTTGAACTCGGGACCCTTTCGAGCTCTGGGTGCGGAGCTGACCGGTGCCAGTGAAGCCATTGACTCAGACGCGGAGCTTGATCAGTGGATTTCCGGTCACATCACCACGGCATCACACACGTCGGGAACCTGCAAAATGGGCCCACCCTCCGACCCAGGTTCTGTTGTCGACCAGCGTTGCCGGGTGGTCGGCCTCGAACATCTGAGAGTGGTGGACACCTCGATCATGCCAACGATCGTCAGGCGAGGGACCAATGCCACGGCCATCATGATCGGCGAGCGGGCATCAGCCTTTTTCGAATGAGCCGAATTTCGCGCCTTTTGTACCGACACGATGACGGTCTTTCGACCAGTTTCTGAGCAAAAATGACGGCAGCATGACACAGGCAGAGAATGAGAGCCTTGGGGCCTTCCTGTATAGAACGATCTGCCCTGGTGCTTCGGAGGCCTCTTTATCTGGTCTACGGCGCGTGAGCGGAGGGGCATCGTGGGAGACCTTCTTCGTGGAGCTTCTCATCCGCCGGGGTACTCATGAAGAGGTAAGGCCGCTCGTCCTGAAACGTGTTCCGACGGCGGGCGCGATGGGCCCATACGAAGTCACTAAGGACGTCGTAATCTTTCAGACGTTCGAGGGCAGTCGTATACCCACTCCACGACTCGTTGCGTTTACTGAGGACCCATCCGTGTTCGGCCGCCCGTTCACCGTAACGTCGTTCATTGCGGGCGATTCACCCGACCTCACGAAGGTTGAACAATGGCCTACCTGGCAGAACAGTCGGGAGGAAGTGGGTTACGCAATCATCGACGTGGCGAGCGAGCTCGCCCGATTTCCATGGCATCGGACCGCGTTGCCGTCCGTCATGGGTCCTGCGGGCAGTGGCGCCGAACGAATCGCTTGGATGATCGACAGATTTATGGACCCGCTACTGGCGAGATCTGAGTTGATCGGAGTACCTCAAACATTCTGCCGGGACGTCAGCCTGTGGCTGAAGGAGAATGTGTACGAGATTTCCGAGGACAAGCTCACGATTGTCCATGGTGACTTTCGTTTCGGAAACTTCATCTTTCATGATACCGAGCTTGTTGGAGTTGTTGACTGGGAACGAGCCATGCTGGGGGACCCCATGTCGAACCTGGGGTTCTTCTGCATGCCGATGTCGCGCAGGAAATCCCCGGACCTCATGGGGACGCTCTCACATTTGAGCAACTAAGGCACCGCTATGAATCGGTAAACGGTCTTGAGCTTGTTCAAGAGAGGTTGCACTACTACATGATCTTTTGGCAGTTCCTGGAAAGCGTGAACGTGGCGCGCAACAGCACGGAGGTCCTTCTCGGAACCAACAGATTGAGCGGCTCCAGGCCCCTCGTGACGCTGAACCTTCTCATTCGTCAGACGCTCGAACTGATTCAGAACCATGAGTCGGGTATCTACAAGATTTCCTGATAAGGATGGCGTGCTGAACTGATTCGTGGGGGGTTTGCCCGCAGTAGGTGCTGCGATCTGACGGGGTCCCGTTGTCTGGTCCACCCGAAATGAGCATCGGGCTCTTGGAAGCCGGCCCCTACGATTCGCTCTGAGGCGTCGCGAGGGCCGAGTTGGTGTCTATGGTGCCCGAGAACTGTTGCTCGTTCCAGCGTCGGGCGAACCTTCGGGCGTGAGCCCGCCGAGAGACGAGTGCGGTCGCTAGGTGTTGTATTCGACCCGCCAGGCCGAGATGACGATCCGGGCTTCGGCGAGGGACCCGAACTCTTCGATGTTGAGCAGCTCGTCACGTACGCGGCCGTTGAACGACTCGACGTAGGGGTTCTCCTACGGAGAGCCCGGCTCGATGTACATGGCGGCGGTGCCCGAGAGCCGGCACCAGTCCCGCAGGGCCAAAGCGACTAGCTCAGGTCCGTTGTCCATGCGCAAGTACTCCGGGACGCCGCGCTCGGCCACCAGCCGCTCGATCACCGCGACCAGGTCGTCAGAGGTACTCGCGCGGTTGACCTCCATGGCCAGGGCCTCTCGGGTGAACTCGTCGACGATGTTGGTGAGCTTGAGGCGGCGGTAGTCGGCGGTCTCGTCGAAGTAGAAGTCGACGGCCCATACCTCGTTGGGCCGGCTGGCCCATCGTCGCTCGCCGCCCGAGGTGCCCAGCCGACGGCGCTTGCGACAGCGCTGGGGGCGCCGCAGGCCCTCGGTGCGCCAGAGGCGCCGGGTGCGCTTGGTGTTGATCGACCAGCCCTCGCGCAAGAGGATCTCGCGCGCCTTCTTCCAGCCCCAGCGTGGGTGCGCTCGAGCGATCTGGCGCAGGCGACGACGGCGGCCATCTCTGGGGGCAGCCCCGCATCGGTCAGGGCGCTGGTGTAATCAGCGACCGACATGTCCTGGTAGGCGACGTGGGTGCCGAGGACGTCGCTGATCGTGGCGGCGAGTTCGGTCAGGGTGAACGGCGTTCCGCCGAGCTCGTAGGTCGCTCCGAGGTGCCCGTCGTGCGTCAGCACCGCGGTGGCGGCGGCCGCAAAGTCGCGTCGGCTGGCCGCGCTGACGAGACCGTCGTGCGCGCTGCCCAACAATGCGTGGTATTGGGTGTTCATCGAAAGCTGGTCGGTGTAGTTTTCCAAGTACCATCCGTTGCGCAGGATGACGAACGCCGATCCGCTGTCACGGAGGTAGTTCTCGGTGGGGCGATGTTCGCGAGCGAGCGTCATTTGTGCAGTCGAGGCGTTGACGATACTGGTGTATACGATCTGGGGCACCCGCTCTGGCGGCCGCGTCGATGGCCTTGCGGGCGTTGTCGAATCGATCCCCGACTGTCGTCGTCGAGACCAGCAGCATCACGTCGGCGCCCGCGAAGGCTTCCTCGAGCGTGCTCGGGTCGGCGAAGTCCGCGCGCCGCACCGTGACCCTGTCCTGTGCGAGGTCGGTGAGTTTGTCAATGTCTCGGCCGGTGGCCACGATCTGCGCCGGCGGCCTTCCGGTAGCGAGGAGTTGGTCGACGACGAGCCCGCCAAGGTGACCTGAAGCGCCTGTGATGACAGTGGACATGGGGATTCCTTTCGACAGGGCAATGCGGTGTGAGTGAAGGTTGTCGGTGATCCGTGGCGGGTACGCCGTGGGATCGCTCAGCGTGCGGGTCCGCCGCGGGGAGAGTGGCTGTGGCGTTGGTAGCCCGCTCGGAGGATGAGGCGGGCTGCGTCAGCTCCGTCCCCATATCTTCTACAGATTTCCGCCTGCGGCCCCGTCGCCGTAGCGCCAGAACTGCCGATCGCGCCCGTCGAAGACCGGCAGATCCGAGCAGAACGAGCGCCCCATAACAATGCGCAGCGAAGCGGGCGCTAGAGGTATTCCCATCGTGCCGTACTGGGGCGGTCCGATAATCAGGGGTAACCGCCGGCCGGGGCGGCGGCGAAGCCGCCGCCGACGGCCCTGCGGCTTGAAGTAGTAAAGAAAACCACGGACATATTTCGAACCGACGGGAAGTCTGCGCTGCGGGTGGACTCGGCTGGTGCCAATTGGTGACGAAGTGTGTGCTCGAGAAGCGCTCTGTCTCGTCCCTCTGACCGCTAATTCCCTGTCACTTTTGGGTCGATTTTTGGGGTCCGTTACGAGCCTCCGACCTCCATGTTGTTCGGTTTCGCGTTTCCCAGCGGCTTTATATGGGTAGAGGAGACGTTCTCCTCGATCGAGAGGAGCCAGGAATGGGACCGAAGAACCGACGGCAACAGAGGCCGCCAATGCCCACGCCGACGATCGATGCGCCGCTTTTGGATACGGACACCGTCGCTCAGGTGCTCGGCGTCACGCGCCGTCACGTCCAGCGGCTGGTCAGCGAACGCCGGATCCCGTTCATCAAGGTGGGCCGTTTCGTTCGATTCGACCCGGCCTCACTCAACGTGTGGCTCGATCAGCAGCTGATGGAGCCCGAGCGAGGGACACCCCGCGAGTACGCACCCTGGCGGTAGCCTCGTGGGTACTCCAGGTGGCCTGGAGCCCGTGATTCGGGCCTCGTCGGCGTTCGCCTTCCAACTCGAGCTCTGAACGAGGGAAGGCTGCCGTGAGCATCCGCAAGCGGGTGAACAAGCGCAAGAGCGTCTGGGTCGTTCGCTACCGCGATCCGCTTCCGCGAGAGCGCACATTCGAACGCAAGGCTGACGCGCAACGCTTCGAGCGCTACGTGCGCCACCAGCTCGACACCGATCAGTACCTCGACCCTGAGATGGCCAAAGTGACCTTCGAGCACTGGGCCCGGCGATGGTGGCCGACGGTTGAAAACAGCGAGCGTGCACCGAGCACGATCAGCGGTTACGAGTCAGCATTGCGGATTCAGGTGCTGCCCTACCTCGGAAGCCGGCGTCTCCGCACCCTGCGTCGCATCGACATGGACGAGTGGCTGGGTCAGCTCCGGACCGCCGGCTACGCGAACTCGACCATCCATTCCGCCCGCACGGTGGCCGGCATGGTTTTCACCTCGGCCCTCGATGCCCGCATCATCGCCTCGAACCCACTCCGGGGCATCCGGGTGCCGACGGGTACCAACCGGACCCGTAACGCTCTCAGCGTCGAGCAGGTCGAGGCTCTGGCCGCCACGGTTGACCCTTGGTGGCGATCGTTCGTCTTGGTGCTCGCCTACTGCGGGCTTCGTCCGGGGGAGGCCGCCGCTCTGCGGAGAAGACACCTCGACGACCTCGGGCGCCTCACCGTCGAACGGGGCATGACCGAGCACCGGGGCCACCTCCTCGAGCGGGACACAAAGACGCACCGGGCCCGGGTGGTCCAGGTGCCCTCGAGCGTCCTTGTCGAGGTCCGTGACCACCTCGCTGCTCATGTGGGTGACGATCCTCTGGCGCTGATATTCACGACGCCCTGTGGGACACCAGTGCGGATTTCAAACTGGCGCCACAAGGTCTGGCAGCCGGCAGCCAACGACATCGGATTGCCGAAGTGGGCGACGCCCTACGTCCTGCGACACACCGCTGCGAGCCTCATGGCGCAACAAGGTGTTCCCGTCTCCGCAGCCGCCGCAGCACTCGGCCACGATCCGGCGGTCTTCCTTCGCACGTACGCGCACCTCTATCCGGACGACTTGCGCTCGGTCGCCGATGCGATGGACCGCGCACGCGCGGAGACGATCAGCGAGCGCGCTACCGACCGTTCGAATCCGATCGAACTCGAAACGACGCGGGGAAAACCGGGGAAGAATCGAAGGGCTGAGGGTCGGTTCTAGAAACGACCACTCTGACCTGGGATTTTGGTGGAGGCGATGGGACTTGAACCCACGAACCTCTTGACTGCCAGTCAAGCGCTCTACCAGCTGAGCTACGCCCCCGTAGCGCTGGTCGGAGCCACAATCAGAGTCCTGCGGCCCTTCCCAGAATGGCCGTTTGCTAACGCCTCGCAAAAGGCCATCGACGCGCGACCGGGGAACAGGTTATCCGACCTAGGCGACCCCTTCCCGACGCACCGCTTTGCGCTCCTTCTCGTCGGTCCCGCCCCACAGCCCAACCAGGCTGTCGTCGGCCAGCGCCGCCTCGAGGCATTCCCGGTGGACTGGACACACCGCGCACAGCGGCCCGAAGCGGGCCACAGTCGACCTGGGGGCTCGAACGAATAGCGCCGGCCCCTGACCAAAACAGAGCGCCTGAGGGTGCCACACAGGGGCCGGGCCGGGATCTCCTCAGTGTCATGGGTTCCGGGTCCTCGGGGCGCATCGGTAGCGCCTGATGGGTAAATACGACAAGAAAGGTGAACGCGTCAACGAGCCGGATGAAGAAGCACAACTCACACCCACCTTCCGTCGGATTTGTGCTATGGGTGGACCAACAGAAGTTGGTGTCTGATGAACCAACGAAAGTCTTTCCGAGGGATTTGGAACCACGCTGATGTCATCTTTGCTGCTGACGGCGTTCGTCCTTATCGTTTTGCTGCTCGGCCTTGGGGTGGTGGGTGCTAGCTACTCGGCAATCCCATGAAGGTAACTAACCGCCGCCAGAGAGCCGAAATGATCTTGACGCGCTGCCCGTACAGCTGGCACGACTGCGTCCTCAATCGCGCTTGGCGCTGCATGAGGCCAGCGGATTATAAGGGTCGCCACTGGTTGCGGCGGGTTGAGCCCCGCCGCCGCCTTGGCCGAGCCTACGTCGCGACGCGCGTTCGTGTCACGAAGGGGTTGCGGGCGATTACGTCATCTGATGACCTTCGGCGGGGTCTCTCCGCGCCACAGGTCAAGGTGCTCCCGTAGAGCCTTGATATCCAGCAACCCGTGGCAGTACAAGTTGTCAACAGGTTGTCGCCCCGCAGGGTCTAACCCTTTGCCGTAGGGCACGCTTGACCCGCCACGATCGACGGTGGGGCGGGGCGTCAACCCAATCACGTGATGTTCGACGCCCGTCCCAAAGACCTGGCAGACTGATTTTCGGCACGGCGGGGTCACACCCAATCATCCCGCGGTAGGAGTGCACCCATCGCATTTCGCCCTTGTGTGCCTGTAGCGAGACCACCCCGGCCCGTGTTGTCGGGCCGGGGTGGCTTCGCCTCTTCGGCAAATTTGTGCCCTGGGGTTGAGATTCGACCTTCGTCTACCCTCAGTCCGTGGACCCGATGCCTCAGCCCGGCGACCGCTGCCTTGCTTCATCGTGGAGCCCGGGCGACAGGGGGCACCCCAACTGACTAGGTCTTCACACCACCCAAAACACTGGTGATTGTGGCGATGAATCTGGGAATCGCTTGTGGATCTCCTGCACTTCGGGTGGGATTCAACTCTCCGATTGACAAGGTCCGAAAACGCGCGTCTTTGGCTGCCATCCCGAGCGCCAGCGCAGCCTGGTCAAGCGTCGGCCCGGTATTGCGGCCGTCCGTGTTTTCGGCCAGGGGTGCATCGACGAAATCCAGCACGTCGACATCGAGATGCACGGCCAAGGGTCCGGCCGGTAGGTAGTTCAGTGATTCGAAAGCCGATGAAACAGGATCGTGCGCAAGAGCGAAACTCGAAATCACCTGCAATTCGAGTCGTCGCGCCTCTGCTTGCTCCCACTCGGTAGCGAATCTGTCGTCAATGCCTAGCCATGCAACTTGACTTGGTTCAAGGAGGGGCCGGGGGCCGAGCGCATCGACAAGCACATCGAGTGATCCAGGAAGGGATAGTGCGTGGGCCATGCCCATCCAGTCGAGCGCACCGTCGCTCGTGCTCTCGGGCGTGTTGATGTCGTAGTTTCGATCCACATAGAGCACACCCACAGGATCTGCTGAGACGCGACGCAGAGCGGCGACCACACCAAGTGCAACGGTGCAGTTCCCACCCAGGATGAGCACAATGTCACCGCGTACCAACAGCGGAGTTACGCGCTCGGTCAGCTCCAGAATGGATTCGATCACCTGTTCGATGTTCTGCGCCCGAGGGTTGATGCGATCCGGACTCCAGATTTGAAGGGGCAAATCGCCCTCGTCCTGCACCTCGAGTCCCGATGCACTGAGAGCAGTCATGAGCCCCGCGGACCGGAGTGCAGCCGGCGCCTGCTCCTGTCCGGCGGCGTAGCTACCGGCGCTGCTCGGAACTCCGACCACCGAGATCGTGCTCATTCTCGAATCGTAGAGCGTTCACTTCGGCTTCGAGGCCACTACCGCTGTCGAGGGCTACGAACCAGGTGAACCCGTGCCGGCCGCAAAAGGAGGGGCACTCGTGGTGTCAGAGGTATGGAGCGTCTCAAACCATCTACACAAGCCCGCTACGAACATCGTACTGCTGTGGTCCCGTCGAAACCCGATCCTGTCCTGAACGCCGAAGGAATGTGCGTTCCAACTCCGGACAGTGGCCGAGAGTCGTTTCCTCCCAGTCGCGAACGCGGCTTCGGCGACCGGAGCGGCAGCCTCAGTCAAACCGAATCCATGGAAGCGATAGAGCAGTTTCGTAGGCGATCTCTGGTTCGTCGAGGGTGCCCCGACCGATGATCAAAGCGCACTACCCGATTGGGTCGCTCTCGGCACGTCGCCGAACCCTGAGAAGGGAGATGCCGATTCCTCGTGTGGTCCCGTTCTGTTCGCAAAATGGTGGGTCCGCCCGCGGGAGAAGTGACCCTTCGAGGTGTTCTAATGGCTACTCCGGTCAAATGAACAGTTCAAGCCATGTCTGGTTCTGCTCGACGCGGAGGGCTGCGTGATCACCGGGAAGCTCGCGCTCGACCATGGCGCGGTAGAAGGACCGACCCTCTGGATCGTCGGTGAGGACCACAACGCCGTCTCCGGTGGAAGGGCAACCGATGACGAAGTTGCTGGCATCGTCGTTCAGCCCCCACTGCCACCCGAAAAGGGGCGGACCGAGTTCGATACCCCAGCCTGCGCCCCAGGCGAGTTCGTCGTCGATGCGCCAGAGCGGCTCCCAACGAACATCGTCGAACCCGAGAACGTGAGCTAGGAAACGCCCATAATCAGCAACGGTGGTCATCAGGGGCCGATAGCCGTGGAAACCGGGTTCGGGATCGGCCATGCGGCTTTGCTCCATGCGGAGCGGTCCAAACACTCGGTCGCTGGCAAGCGTGTCGATCGACACACCGCTGCGTCGTTGGAGGTGATCTTGGAGTAGGACGAAACCTTCGCCCGAGTAGCCCCAACGCTCGCCAGGTGGGCGCAGTGGCTCCAAAGGTGTTCCTTCTTCTCGCCAGTTGGGAAGGCCCGTGGTGTGCGTGAGGACGTGGCGTATCGTGATGCCGTCGAGGACAGGCTCATCGAGGTCTTCAATGATCTCGAGCGTCAGGTGCGCGATCACCTGCTTGACGAGGGACGCCGCGTCCATCACTTCGACGTCGCCCTCGACGCGAACGAGCTGCCAGTTGCGCACAACGCCGAGAGACCTGCGCATGTTGGCTCACCTTACGCCTATGTCGCCGCGATCTGGCTGTGGGCCACGCAGGTCAGACCCCGGGGGAATCTGCACATCCGACGTCCGCACCCTGGTCTCGACCCCTGCTCAGATTGGCCGGGAGATTCCAGCGGGCCGAAGGGGTGGTCGCCAATGTGGCACGCTCGAAGTCGGCCGGGCGCAGCCAAGCACTGGGGGGCTGCTCGAGTATTCCAAAGCCATCGCGGGAGCCGCCCAGTCCGAAATCCCCTCTTTCACGTCACGCTGAGCCAGCCAGCGGGAACGAAGCGCGGCCAGGGCAAAGGGTCGTTCGTCAACTCCGTTACGTCTCTGGTCCCGATGTCGGTTCCTGCGCCAGGGGCCACGCCCGCAGGTACGCCTCCGCCGGGAACTTACCCGACGAGGTTGTTGACGCAGCTTCCTCCATCCTGGTTGCTGTTCGTGCCGTCCGGACAGATCGTGCCGCTCCACGTAACGCCGCTGAAGGCGTCACCGGTGAGCGTTGCACCGGTCAGATTGGCGTGCGTGAATATGGCGCCGGTGAGGGTGGCGCCGACGAGGTTGGCGTTCGTAAGGTTGGCTTGTGTGAAATTCCCGTCGGTGAGATTGGCGCCGGTGAGGTTGGCGCCGGTGAGGTTGGCGCCGGTGACGTTCGTGTCCGTCAGGTTGACGCCGGTCAGGTTGGAATCACTCAGATTCACGCCAGCGAGGAAGGCTTCGGCCAAAGTGGCGCTGCTGAGGAGGGCGGAGTCAATGGTGGCGCCGGTGAGGTTGGCGCCAGTCAGATTCGCACCGTACAGATCAGCCTGAGCAAGGTGGCCACGGCTGAGGTTCGCGCCGTTGAGGACTGCGAACTCGAGACTCGCGAAGGTGAGAACGGCGTTGGTCAGGTTGCTGTTCGTGAGAGTGGCGCTCTGGAGGTTCGTCTTGTCTAGACGCGCGCCGGTGAGATCGGCACCGGTGAGGTTGGCGAGATTGAGATTCGCCCGATTGAGGACGGCCTGGGTGAGCGTGGCGCCGCTAAGGGAAGCCTGGATGAGGTTGGCGTGAGTCAGATTGGAGCCGAACAGGTGGGCGCCGTCAAGGGTAGAGTTACTGAGGAGGGCGCTGGTGAAGTTGGAGTGGACTAGGTAAGCACCCGTGAGGTCCGCAGCGGCCAGGTGGGCGTGAGTGAGGTTGCAGCCCGTCCAGTTGACGTATGCCGTGGGACCCGGTGTGACGGTATCGGTTGGAGGTGGACCGACCGTTGGGCAGGTGATAGAGGCCTCCGCCGGAGCCGCAATGAACGTGGTGGTGACTGAGACCGTCGCCAAGCCCGCGAATGCGATGGCACACACGGTCGAGCAGCGGAAAACGATCTCTGCAAAGCGATTGCGCTCGAACACTTGGTCCCCCTCCGTTCTGGGGCGGAAGAGCCGCCCCTGTGTCCGAGCGTAGGCCGCAAGAGGTCCGAGATCTCGCTACGCATCAACAACTTGCACCCAGGCCGTCACTGTCGGAATATCCGCTGAATGCGGAGCAGCGTCGCTCGCTAGTTGGCCGTTATTGACCGTGAGATTCTCAACGTCGAGGACCTCGACAACATCTGCCCATCCCACCGCAACCCGCGGCGCCGGGTAGGCCGGCGGCAGAGGCGTTTCTCCTTTCAATTGCGCCGCTGGGCGGCACCAGCAGAGGGGTTCTGAGGGGTGGCACGGGAGAGTAAGAGCTACCGCTCACGCGTCTGCGGTGGGTCGGACAGCAGGCGTTCTTGTAGGCGAGCGGGGAAGGTGCCCACGACCTCTGAGGAGGGCTTAATTACTGCGGCGACGGCGCATGGTCGAGGACCGAAGGAGCTTGCGCCAATGAGCACGATCGCCAGGACCACGATGGTCTCCCAGACTCGCCGCACGTTGCGAAACGAGCCACAGGCGCCAGCCTCGCCATGTCAGCGTGGTCTGTGAGCGGGTGCGCCTCAGATCCGGTGATGGGGGACCGCTACGCGCCAAGCCGATGGCAATCGTTCTGGATGGCCCGAATGATCTGGTTGTCTCGACGATTTTCGAAATCCTCGGCCTGCTCGGTTAGATCGGAATCGCCGGACCCGAACAGACGCACAACGCACTTGGTTGGAACGGAGCCGGCGAACGGAGCCGGCGGAGACGCTCCCTTGGCTGCTCGCGTACACATGCCGCATCGCCGCGACCAGGTCAGTGAGCCATGCAGGGACGCCGTTCAATGTCCGGGAAAGGTTGCCTTCCCCTTCGGTGAAGCGATCGGCGTTGGCCTGCGTCTCTTCGCCGTCCTCCTGACGAGTTGCTCCAATGGCGGACCGAGCCCGGCGGAGGCATAGATCAAGGGCAGAGCTATCTTGCAGTGATGGTCATCTCAATATTCCGTCGCCGTCTAAGGAAAGAGCTTCGAGGACTTCCTCGAAGCCTGGCAAGCCGAGCGGGGTTTCGGTGTTCCAACGAGGGTCTTCAACGCGGTGAATCTGAACGACCAACGCGAAATCCTGCCGGTCGCCTTCGTACAGGTGTCGGCCCGTGCCTTTACTGAAGCTGCGGAATCTGTTGCCGAGCAAGAGGCGGTTCGGCACAGCCGGATCGACGGGGCTATCGAATCCACTGAGTTACGGGCCTTCTACGACCTCCAATGTGTGCACGATCTCTCGTCGGAGCCCCGAGAAGTGTCCTTGCAATCCCACGAGAGCCTGCTCGCAGGCTTGCAGTGACATTGTCCTGACTCTGCCCCTATACATCCAGAGCCGATGATCGGTGCCGTTTGCCACGGTCTCCGAGTGTGAGTCGTCGAGTCAGGCGTCACTAGTCTCGGAGCGTGTCTCGCGAGGACCACGCCGCGCGCGTTCGAACGCATTACGACCTTTCGGCTGAGCGGTATGTCCAGTTCGTAGGTACTGAGATCAGCTCGGCGACAGAGGGCCCGCTCGACCAGTCGCTGCTCAGTGCATTTGTGGAGCTGGTCAAGAGTGGGTCTGAGGTGCGGGTCGCCGATCTCGGGTGTGGCCCCGGCCGAGTGGCTGCCTTTCTGGCGGAACGCAGCCTGAACGTCGTCGGCGTGGACGTGTCCCCGGCGATGGTGGCCGTCGCTCGCCAGGCCCATCCACACATCGAGTTCGAGGAGGGTCAACTGGACACGCTTCCTATCGGAGACGCCGTGCTGGCTGGGGCCGTGTGTTGGTACTCCATCATCTACACACCTCCCGATCTGCTCTGCGAAGCCTTCGCCGAGCTAGCGAGGGTCCTGATGTCGGGCGGCTACGTGCTCCTCGCCTTTCAGGCGGGCAGTGGCGAGCTGCAGCACCAACCGGACGCTCATTGCACAAAGTTCTCCCTCGTCAGCTATCGGCACAACACGGATGGCGTGATCCGTCAGCTGAACGACGCGGGGCTCCAGGTGTATGCCACAACACTTCGGGAACCTCAACTAGAACACGAAACGACCGCCCAGGCGTTCGTCATCGCTCGCAAGCGATAGTCGTGTGTCCCTACGAGGTTGTGATCTCAGATTCCCTGAGTTCTGCGCTTCCGAGGCGTCTCCTTACTGTCTCACCGACCCGGCAACGAGGTTGTCGTTCAGGTGGATCATATGCTTCGGCGTGAGCGCCGCCGCCTGCATGGCGCCGACGTTGGGGACAATCCACGCCGTGATGACAAGCGGTCTTCGCCTGCCTGAACCCCACGTTCGTTATCGCCTCTCGTTCGCGGTCGACAGGGCTATCTCGGCGACCGACGTCATCCCGCTCTGGCTCCGCCACGACCGAAATTCACCGCGCCCTCGCCCTAGCATGCCGCCATGGTGAAGCCGAGGTGGTGTGCGCTCGCGGTGGCGCTCGTGGTGGCGACCCTGGTTCCGGTGTCGGGGGCGGCGTCGGGTGCCGAGCGGGTGGCCCTCTAAAACTGGGGTGATCCCTTTTCAACCGGCCGGTCGTTCTACCAGTACCCCGGTCCGACCTCGGTGGAGGGGGTCCCAGGGGTGATCGTGCAGATCTCAGCGTCGAACTCCACGTCCTACGCCCTTACCAAGAACGGGGAGGTGTGGGCGTGGGGAGCGGGACAATTCGGAGCACTCGGCAATGGGACCGCCCCCGCCGTCTCCAAGGCTCCCGTCCGTGTGGACTTTCCGAGAGGCGTCACCATCACGTCCTTACCGACGCCGATGCCCTACGACACCGGCATGGCAATCGACAGTCATGGACACGTGTGGGGCTGGGGTCCGAATGTCTACCGGTCGTTGTGCATCGCCAAGGCCAATCTCGAACGACCCGAGCGGCTGCCGTTCACTCACGTGACTCTGGCGAGCGGCGCCGGTGGGCACGCGTTGTACCTTGCCGGCGGCCACCTCTATTCCTGCGGCTGGAGTGCCAAGGGAGAGCTGGGCGACGGCGTGACCAATGACTCCAGTTGGCCGGTACACGTGGTCGGCCTCCCGCACGAAGCCGTGATCTCGCTCGTCTCCTCCTGGGAGGATTCGGGTGCGCTCATGGCCGACGGTTCGTTCTTCGACTGGGGCTACAACGCCGCCGACCAGCTAGGAGACGGCAGTACGACTAACAGCGATGTACCCGTGCGCGTCGCCCTGCCGTCCAAGGTCCGGGAGGTATCCATGGGCGGCAGCAGCGCCCTGAATGGTCAGACGGTGGCCATATTGGCCGACGGATCGATATGGACCTGGGGGTCGGACCACTACGGGCAGCTCGGCGACGGACACGTGTCGCTGGGTTCTGGTCCGATCAAGGTCTCGGTCCCGGCCGGCGTGGCGTTCGCACTGGTGGACTCCGGCGGAGCGACCGAATACGGCATCGACGGCCAGGGTGCCGTCTGGTCGTGGGGCGAGAACAACGTGGGCGAGCTCGGGACAAACCACTACGGGCCTTCGGACGTACCGACCCAGACCGGCCTGGTCTTGAGCTGCGTTTCCTCCACGGCGTGGAACGTCGAGGGCATCCGTGATTCGCCGTCCGGACCTATCGGCTGTGACCCCCCGACGTCGGGAACTCGGGATCGTCATTGAGCCAGAAGCCCGTGCGGGTTCGCGCAACCACTCTGTAACCAGACCATGCATACGGACCCATCCGAGGCCGAGAACGTTCGGCCGAGGCGTCGAAATGTGGACGCAGCCCGAGCAACGGCACCTCAGGCGTCATCAGGCGTGCTGACCAACTGGCGGTGAAGCGCTCCGCTACCGGCTGAGCACCGTCCGCAGGGGCGCCCGCACGCCGTCGCTCGCCATCTTCCTCCCCCCGTGTTGTCAGTGGTGCCGAGGCCGTCGCCTACCCTGGTGGCATGGCACGGGCCTACGACGTGGACGAGGTGGAGCGCAAGTGGCAACGCCATTGGGCGGACGACGGCACCTACGAGATCGAGAACGATGACCCCAGGGAGAAGTTCTACGCGCTGTGCATGTACCCCTATCCCTCTGGGCCGGCCCACCAGGGCCACGTGCGCAACTACACCCTTGGTGACCTGGCCGTCCGGTACCAGACGATGCAAGGCAAGGGCGTCCTCTCTCCGATCGGATTCGACTCCTTCGGGCTGCCGGCTGAGAACGCCGCCATCAAGACCGGGACCCACCCCCGTCTCTTCACCGAGGACCGGATCGCCGAGCTCAAGTCATCCCTGATCCGCCTCGGGGCCGTGTACGACTGGCGGCGGGAGGTGCACAGCCACCATCCCGACTACATCAAGTGGACACAGCTGATCTTCCTCCGGTTGTGGGACGCCGGTCTGGCCTACCGCGCCGCGGCTCCGGTGAATTGGTGCCCCGGCTGCCAGACGGTCCTGGCCAACGAGCAGGTCCTCCCCGATGGTACCTGCGAGCGCTCGGGCGATTTCGTGGTCAAGCGCGACCTGGAGCAGTGGTTCTTCCGGATCACGCTCTACGCCGACGAGCTGCTCGACGCCATCGACGACCTCGAGTGGCCGGAGCGGGCCAAGGTCATGCAACGCAATTGGATTGGGCGTTCCGAGGGTGCCGAGTTCGACCTCCCGGTGGAGGGCCGACCCGACCTCGTCGTGCGCGTCTTCACGACGCGCCCCGACACGAGTTTCGGCATGACCTATGCCGTCATCGCCCCCGAGCACCCCCTGGTTGACGAACTGACCACCGCCGGCCAACGCGAGGCGGTCGAGGCGCTGCGACGCCGGGCGGCGCAGGAGAGCGAGATCGAGCGCATGGCCGAGGGCGACCCCTCCACCCTCGACAAGCGCGGGGCCTTCACGGGGAGCCGCGTGATCAACCCTTTCACCGGCGGCCCCGTGCCCGTCTACGTGGCCGACTACGTTCTCATGGGGTACGGGACCGGGGCGATCATGGCGGTGCCCGCCGAGGACGAGCGCGACTGGGCCTTCGCCACCCTGCACGGGCTTCCGATCGTGCGCACCGTCCAGCCGCCCGACGACTGGGAGGCGAACGGGGGCCGTGCCTACACAGGCGAGGGCGTCAAGATCAACAGTGGCTTCCTCGACGGGCTCGACGTCGCCACGGCAAAGGCTCGTGCCATCGACTGGCTCGAGGAAGAATGCATCGGCGAGCGCAAGGTCAACTACCGGATCCGTGACTGGCTGGTCTCGCGCCAGCGTTTTTGGGGCTGCCCCATTCCCGCCGTGTACTGCGATGTCCATGGCGTGGTTCCGGTACCCGAGAGCCAACTCCCCGTCCTGGCGCCCGACGACGTGGAGTTCTTGCCGACGGGGCAATCGCCGCTTGCCTTCAACGAGGGGTTCTTGTACACCACGTGTCCCATTTGCGGTGGGCCAGCCCGTCGCGAGACCGACACCATGGACACCTTCGTCGACTCGTCGTGGTACTTCCTGCGCTTCTGCGACCCTTGGAGCACCGACCGCCCGTTCGACCCGGCGGCTGCCCGCCACTTCATGCCCGTCGACCAATACATCGGCGGGATCGAGCACGCCATCCTCCATCTGCTCTACGCCCGCTTCTTCACCCGCGCCCTGATCGACGTGGGTCTGGCGCCCGGCCTCGAGCGGGAGCCCTTCAAGCACTACCTTGCACAGGGCATGATCCGCATGGACGGCACCAAGATGTCAAAGTCCAAGGGCAATCTCATTTCGCCGGAGCACTACTACGAGACGGTCGGGGCGGACGGGCTGCGTCTCTTCCACCTCTTCGCGGGGCCACCCTTCGACGACATGGACTGGTCCGACCAGACCGAGCAGGTGATCGAGGGTTGCGGACGCTTCCTTGACCGCCTCTGGCGTACGTGCACATCCGAACCACAGCTGCGCACGGGCGGGCAGACCGAGGCGGACCGTGTCGTACGCCAGGCTGTGCACCGGACTATCGCAGAGGTCACGCGGGATCTGGAGCGCTGGTCCTACAACACCGCGGTGGCCCATTGCATGGAGTTGCTCAACCTCCTGCAGCGCTACGGGCGCGGGGCCGACGACGGCGAGCCCACCGAGCGAAACGGCAACCGGGGCGAGGGCGCAGCCGCCGGCCCCGGACCGCAGCAGGAGGTCTGGAACGAGGCACTCGATGCCCTGCTCAGCCTCCTCGCCCCTCTGACGCCGCATGTCACCGCCGAATTGTGGGAGCGCCACCATCCGGGGGAACCATCGGTCCACCTGCAGAGATGGCCGGTGCCCGACGACGCACTCGTCCGCCGGGAGACGGTGACGATGGTGGTGCAGGTGAACGGCAAGGTGCGCGACCGCATTGACGTCGACGCTGGCATTTCCGAGTCGGACGCGCGGGCCGTGGCGCTGGCCTCGGCGAAGGTGACCGAGGCGATGAACGGCGCGACACCCAAGCGGGTCGTGTCACGGCCGCCCCGCCTGGTGAACGTCGTCGTCTGACGCGCACCCCGCGAACGCGGCCGCGGGGCACGGTGCGCCGCGCCTCAGGTGTGGAAGCCGGCCAGCACGTGCCTCCACGTCTCAGGGTCGACCTTGTAGGGCGCGTAAAAGCTGAACCGATCGACCATGCCCTCGAAGCGATTGCGCACTTCGCTGGCCACCTTGTCCAGCGGGCACACCACGGCGAAGGCGTTGAGCACATCGTCGTCGATCAGCTCGCCCATCTTGACCCATTCACCGCGCTTCGAGAGCGTGTTGAGCTCGGACTGCAGGTCGCCCCAGCCATGCAACTCGAGAACCGGGCGGTACGCCGGCGTCGAGCCGTAGAAGGCGATCTGCTGGCGCACCGCAGCGGCGGCGGCCTCGGTGCTCGCGTCGTCCGGACCGGTCACGACGAAGCCGGGATACGACACCGTAAGGTCGGCCCGCGTCTTGCCCCCCTTGACGGCGCCGCGTTCGAGCGCGGGCAGGCTCACCTCGCGCAGGTACCGCTCGGTGGTAAAGCCGTGCACCAGGAAGCCGTCGCCGACCTCTCCCGCCACCTCGGTCATGTGCTGGCCGACGCCGGCCAGAAGGACCTTGGGGTTGCCGTAGGGGTTCTTGCCTGGATTGAAGAACGGCGTCATCAGCGTGTGGGTGTAGAACTCGCCCCGGAAATCGAGCTGGTCACCCGTTTCCCACGACTTCCAGATTGCCCGGATGGCCTGGATCATCTCGCGCATGCGCGGCGCAGGATGCGACCACGGCATGGAGAAGCGCTTCGTGATGTGCGGCTTTATCTGGCTGCCCATGCCGAGCATGAATCGGCCCCGGGTCAGCAGCTGGAGGTCGTTGGCCACGACGGCCAGCGTCATCGGGTTGCGGGCGAAGGCCACGGTGATGCCAGTGCCGAACTCGAGCCTCTCGGTGGCGGCGGCCCCGACGGCGATGGGCAGAAACGGGTCGTGGCTGGTCTCGGCCGACCACACCCCGTCATACCCGCTGGCCTCCGCGTTGGCCGCTTGCTCGGCGATGCGCGACGGGTCGAACCCGATACCCCCATCGATCTTCATGTACGGCCTCCCTTCTGCCCCGTCGGCCTCGCGCCCCTCCTCACTGCTCCTCGCCCCGCAAGAAGCGCTCGAGCTCCGCCGCGATCTCGTCGCCCGACGGCACGGCGTCGACCCCCATCGCGTTCCCCTCGGAGGCGTCGATGCTCTCCTCGAGTTTGCGCACCATGGCCTGGTGCTCGGCGTTGTCGGCGATCAGCTGATCCACCTGTCGCCGCGAGTTGTCACCGGCGCGGCGAAGCGCGGACGAGTCCAGCGACAGCCCCGCAACGGCGGCCAGCCCCTCGATCAACGCCGCGCTGGCCTCGGGAAACGGCATTCCAGCCACGTAGTGCGGCACCCGCGCCCACAGGCTCACCGCGGGCGTGGCGCTGTCGCCGAACGCCATCTCCAGCGCGGCCTGCACACCGGCCGGCACTTCGAGCTCGCCCTGGACGATCCCGATTTGCTCGATGAGGTGCGACGAGCTCGCGGGTGCAGTTGCGGCCAGCTTGACCGGGCGCGTGTGCGGCGCCGGAGCAGGGAACGCCCCCAGGCCGACGACCAGGCGCACCCGCCAGGAACGGGCCAACCCCACCACGGCATCGGTGAATGCTTGCCAGTGGAAATCGGGTTCTGGGCCGACCAGGAAGAGCATGTCGCGCCCCGACTCGTCCGTCCCCTGGCGCACAACGCAGCGCGGCCAGGTGAGCTCGGTGGTGACGCCGTTGACGATGCGCGCCACAGGTCGCCGGGCCCGTTGGTCGAGGAAGTGCTCGCCGTTGAACGTGACCAGGGGTTCGCCGTGCCCTTGGCCGAGCAGCGCCGCAATGGCCGTGGTGGCGCCGAGCCCGGCGTCGACCCACCCTTCGAGCGAGACCACGAGCACGGGTTCATGGAGGATGGGCTCGCGGTGCACCTCGAAGATCTCGGTCAAACCCCCGCCGTCAGGGCTCACGACACCGACTCCAGCGACTCCGCGGCCATCTCGAAGAGGTGACCTATCTGGGCCGGGAAGCCGTCCACGCTTCCCTGGTCACCGGCGCCGGCACCCGCGACGTACCGGGCGTAGACGCCCTGGAGGATGCAGGCCAGTTTCCAATAGCCGAACGCCGCGTAGTACCCGACCTCGGTGACGTCGAGATCGGACACCGAGGCGTAGCGCTCCAGGACCTCAGCCCGGGTCGAGAACCCCGGCGCCGTGGTCGGCGAGAGCCCGAGCACGGCCGTGGTGTCGGTCGGGTCGGCCCAGTAGACCATCAGCAGCCCCACGTCGGCGAGGGGGTCCCCGAGCGTGCAGATCTCCCAGTCGAGGATGGCTTTGACCGTCCCGTTGTCGGCGAGCACCACGTTGTCCATGCGGTAGTCCCCGTGAACCACCGAGGTCCGCTGCTGTTCGGGGATGCGCCGGGCCAACTCGTCGCTCACCCGCTCGACCACACGACCGTGGTCCACTCCTTCCACTTGCATCTGTTCGTACTGCCCGCGCCAGCGCTTGAGCTGTCGCTCGATGTAGCCGTCGTGGCGCGCCAGGTCACCGAGCCCGACCGCATCGGGGTCGACGTCGTGCAGCGCGGCCAGCGTGTCGGCCATGTGGTCCCCGACGGCTCGCCGCGTCGCCACGTCGAACGCGGCCTCCGCCTCCGGCGCGCTGCGCAGGATATGGCCCTCGACGAACTCCATCACGTAGAAGGGGCGCTCGTTGACGGAGTCGTCGGTGCACAGGCCGACGGTGCCCGGGACCGGGATCCCGGCGGGCCCCAAGGAGTCGATCAGCCGGTACTCGCGAGTCATGTCGTGCGCCGTGGGGAGCACGTGGTGCAGAGGAGGGCGGCGCAGCGCCCAGGCCCTTCCGTCAGCGTCCTCGACCCGGTAGGTGAGATTGGAGCGGCCGCCGGCGATGAGGGTGAAGGTCAGAGGGGTCCTGATCTCGGGCAGATGGTCGACCATCCACTCGGTGACCTCGGCTTCATCAATGCCCTGCGGCGGCTGCGGCACGGATAACGACGCTAATCGGTGGCACCCCGGCTCTTCAGACAGCGGCACACTCGAGCCGGCCGACCGTGTCGCCTGAGACTGTCCACAATCATGTTTATAGTTTCGGAAACATCTCACCCGATTGGCGCACCACCCGATTGGCGCGCACCCCGATTGGCGCACACCCCGATTGGCACACCCCGTGAACCGATTGGCACGCACCCCAATTGGCACACCAGGTGGCCGCACCCGACGAGTGCACCGCCGACCCAAGCCCAGGCCGACCAACGGCCCCGGGCAACTCGCGGCTGCTCACGACCGCAGGAACAGCCATTAGCGTCGTGCCGATGGATGTCACCGATCAGACCTTCCAGGCCGACGTGCTGGCCCGCAGCGCGTCGGTGCCCGTGGTCGTCGACCTGTGGGCCCCATGGTGTGGGCCCTGCACCACGCTGGGACCGATGCTCGAGAAGGCTGTGGCGGACACCGGGGGTGCGGTCGAGCTGGTCAAGGTCAACGTGGACGAAAACCCGCGCATCGCCCAGACCTTCCAGGTTCAGTCGATCCCCGCCGTCTTCGCCATCAGCAACGGACAAGTGGTGGACCAGTTCATCGGCGCTCTGCCCGAGGCCCAGGTCACCGCGTTCGTGCAGCGGTTGGCGCCCGTGCCCAGTGAGGCCGACACGCTCGCCGCCAATGGAGACGAGGCCTCGCTGCGACAGGCGCTCGAGCTCGAGCCGGACCACGCCGGCGCCATTCTGGCGCTCGCCCGTCTGCTGATTGACCGGGGGGACGCGGCCGACGCCCTCGCCCTGCTGCAGCGCCTGCCCGAGTCCGACGCCAGCCGGGTGCTGGCGGCCGAGGCCCGGCTTCTCGAAGCAGGGGTCGATGTCTCTGACACCGACCGCGAGGAGATGGAGGCCAAGCTGAACGAGTTACTCGACCGTGTGCGGGACGACGACGCCGCGCGCCAGGAGTTCGTGGACCTCCTCGAGGCGATGGGTGCCGACGACCCGCGGACCAACGAGTTCCGGCGGGCCCTCGCCGCGCGACTGTTCTGATGGCCGCGCCGGCCACCCGACCGCCGGGCGCCGACGCCGAAACAAGCGACACCGACACCGACACCGTCCCCCTCGCCGATGGTGGCCCACGCGTCGGGGCATCGGTCGCCACCACGCTCGTCCTCGGCGGCCGCCGCTACGACCTCACGCATCGTGCGCTCGTCATGGGGATCATCAACCGGACCCCAGACTCGTTCTACGACAAGGGGGCCACCTTCGAGCTCGACAAGCTGTACGCCCGAGCGGAGCAGCTGGTCGCCGAGGGGGCCGACATCCTCGATATCGGTGGAGTCAAGGCCGGACCGGGCCCCGAGGTCACCGAGGCGGAGGAGCTCGAGCGCGTCGTGCCCGTCGTCGCCGGCCTGGTCGGGCGGTTCGGGACACCCGTTTCCGTCGACACGTGGCGCGCCTCGGTCGCACGTGCCTCCTACGTCGAGGGCGCCGTCATGGGGAACGACATCAGCGGCCTGGCCGACCCCGACTACGCCGCGGCGGCGGCCGAGCACGACGCCGCGGTCGTGGTGACCCATATCCGCCTGGCGCCGCGGGTCGCCGACCCCGATCCCTCCTACGACGACGTGGTGCAAGATGTGGCCTGCTTCTTGACCGAGCGCGCCGCTCATGCCCGTGCGGAGGGCCTGCCCGCCGAGCGCATCGTGCTCGATGCGGGCCTCGACCTCGGCAAGACGGCGGAGCAGTCGCTGACCCTCCTGCGTGCGTCGCCGACCCTCGCCGGGCTCGGCTACCCGCTCCTGCTCTCCGCGTCCAACAAGACGTTCTTCGGCGGGATCCTCGACTTGGAGCTCTCCGAACGACGCGAGGCTTCCATCGGGGCGGCGGCCCTCGGCATCGCCTGGGGCTGCCGTCTCGTCCGCGTGCACGACGTGAAGGGCACCTGCCGGGTGCGCGACGTGCTGGCCGCGGTCAGCGAGGCCAAATGAGCGGCAGAAAGGTCGCGTCGACGTATCTCGTCAAGGGTGATGATGCCTCGCTGGTGGCCCAGGAGGTGCGCGCCCTGCTGGCCGACCTGGTGGGCGACCGCGACCACGCCCTCGTCGTCGAGGAGATCGGCCGGGGACTGGGGGAGGAGCTCAGCGTTGGCGCCATCGTCGACGCCTGCTTGACCCCGCCCTTCCTCGTGGACCGGCGGGTGGTGGTCGTACGCGAAGCCGGGAGGCTGCTCACTGCGGACGTTCCCCGGCTGGTCGAGGTCGTCCAGGACCCCCTGCCCACGACGGTGCTGGTGCTCGTCGGTGGAGGCGGGCCGGTGCCTGCGCCACTCGTGAAGGCCGTCAAGGCGGCCGGGGAGATCGTCGACGTCGCGACCACCAAGGCGGGGGAGCGCAAGGCGTGGCTGCACGATCATCTGCGGGGCGCACCGGTCCGGCTCGAGCCGCCAGCCGCCGACCTCCTGGCGGACCACGTCGGCGAGGATCTCGGCCGCGTCGAGGGCCTCCTCGGCGCGCTCGAGCGCCGCCTACGGCGAGGGCGCCCGGGTGTCCGCCGACGACCTCGCACCGTACCTCGGCGAGGCGGGCAACGTCCCCCGCTACGAGCTCACCGACGCCATCGACGAGGGCGAGCCCGGTGCGGCATTGGTCGTGCTCCACCGCATGCTCGAGGCCGGCGGCCTGGCTCCCGTGCAGGTGCTCGCCACCCTGCACGGCCACTTCGCCAACATGCTGGCGCTCGACGGGGCCGACGTCGGCCACGAGCGGGAAGCGGCGGCCGTCCTCGGCGCCGCGCCTTTCGTCGCCAAGAAGGCGCTCCGGCAGTCACAGCGCCTCGGGAGCACGAAGATCGCCGAGGCCATCAAGCTCATCGCGGCGGCCGACCTCGACGTGCGCGGGGCGAGCGGCCTCAACGCTGAGATCGTCGTCGAGATCCTGGTGGCCCGGCTGGCCCGTCAGACCCGACCGGCGCGCTCAGCGCGTCGGCGCGCCGGCGCCCGTCGCTAGGTCGGCCCGCCGCCGAGGTCAGGGTAAGGGCGAGGAGAACCACCACCGGTGGTTTTCGGGGTCCCGGGCGCCGTACTCGCGCAGGCCGTACTCCTGGTCGGTCGGTTCGCGGTCGATGCGGGCACCGGCCGCCTTGCTGCGGGCGTAATGCGCGTCGACATCGGGCACAACGACTTCGAGGCCGCCGTGCGACATCGCGGCGTCGCGGGGCGAGGCCATCTCGTGCTCCACGGTCACCGCGTGCAGCCAGACGGCGGCGTCGCCGTGGCGCACCTCGGCGTGCACCACCGTCCCGTCGTCTAGCCGGAAGAGGCCCCCTGACGTGAATCCGAACGTGCGGACCAGGAAGTCGTGGGCCGCCTCGATGTCCTCGTAGACCAGCACGGGGATGACGGCGGTCCTGGTGGTGGCGTCGTGGGTTGTCGTCATGACCTCATTGTGCGCCACCCGCCGGCGCCGGGTCTTGGACAAACCTGACCTCGGGCACCCGGCTCGCCTCTGCGGCATAGGTGCCCGGGGTCATGCCGGCCAGAGTGACGAAGTCGCGGGTCAGGTGCGACTGGTCGTAGTAGCCGGCCTCGATCGCCACCTCGGCCAGGGCGCGGTGCGTCGCCGGCCGGCTCAACAGCGAGGTGGCGTGCTCGAAGCGGAGCAGGCGGGCGTAGGCCTTGGGGGAGACCCCCAGTTCGCGTCGGAAGCGTTCGCTGACATGACGGCGGCTCCAACCCGTTTCGTCCATGAGCGGCTCCAAGCGGGCCTGTCCCTTGGACGCAGCCAGCTGCCACCGCAGCCACGCCATCTCGGGCGCGAGCCCCGGCCCAGCGCCGCCGCCCAGGGCCTCGTCGAGGAGCCGCAGCCGCTCCTCCCAGGTCGGCGTCTCGGCCAACCGTTCGACGAGGCGGGCCAGGCGTGTCCCCCGCCCACCCAGGGCCTCGTCGAGCGGCACCACGGCGTCGTTGAGCTCCGCCACGGCGCCGAAGAGCGCCAGTGCGCCGACGGGAGTCAGCTCTACCTGCACGCCGTGTTGGTGGCCCGCCACCCCCGTCAGGGTCGAGCGCGCCTGACTGCCCACGACGAACGCACCGAAGGTGCGGACCGGGCTCCCCACTTCACCCTCCAACACATCCATGTCGTCACCGAATCCGAGGATCAGCGCAACCCCGTGGCGGGCTACCTCACGGCGCAGGAAGCCCGCAACGGGCCACTCCTCGTAGCCGACGTAGTGGCGGACGACCGCCGCGCTCGGCCCGCCCCCGGCGCGTTGCGCCGTCTCGTGCACGCCCCGTTCGGACAGCCGGCGGGTCAGGACGAGTCCGTCCGCCATGGCCCCAGCATCGCACGCGCCCCGAGCCAGGCGAACACCCGGGTGCTGGACTGGGGTCGTGCTCGAGACACCCGAAGAACTCCGGCAGCTCCAGGCCCTCCTCGACGCCTCCATCGCGTCGGCGGGACCGCACCTGCGTGGCATCATCAGTGACGAGCGCACCCTGAGCGCACGCGACCTGGTCGACCGGCTGCAGGGCATGCGGCTCCTCGTCCTGGCGACCGTCACCGCCGACGGGCGCCCGCTGGCCGGCCCCGTCGACGGGTACTTCCTCCACGGCACGTTCTGGTTCAGCTCTGGCCGTGAGTCGGTGCGCATGCGCCACCTGGCGGTCCGGCCGGCCGTCAGCGCGACCCATCTCCCCGGCGAGGACCTGGCGGTGACGGTGCACGGGCGGGCCGAGCGCTTCGCCATCGACGATCCGGCCTTCGGCCAACTGCGTCAGGCCATGCTCGACGAGTACCTGCCCAAGCAGGGGCCGTCGTTCGAGGCGTGGCTCGATCACGCGGACGCCGTGGGGGCGAGGATCGTACCGGCGAAGATGTTCTGCTTCCACCTCGCGGCGTGAGCCGCGGCAACGGCGAGGCCCGAGCAGACGCCCGGGCGGAGCACGGGCCTACTCGGCGGACGCCTCGATGGCGGTGATGCGTCGGACCAGGCGCGACTTGTGGTTCGCCGCGGTGTTCTTGTGGATCACGCCCTGGGCGGCGGCCTTGTCGATGCGCTTGACCGCCAGGCGCAGGTATTCGGCGCTGTCCTCGAGGCCGTTCTCGGCGGCCACCACGGCGGTCTTGGAGCGCGTGCGCACCTCGGCCCGGACGGACTTGTTGCGCAGCCGGCGCTTCTCGTTCTGCCGGTTCCGCTTCATCTGGCTCTTGATGTTGGCCACGTGACGATTCCTCAGTGCTCTCGAAAAGGGGCGGCGGGAAGGCGAAAGCCCACCGCTGCGCAGCACGACTGTAGCAGGTGGCAGGCCTCTTTCGGCCGGCGCCACTCGGCCGGGTGCGGCGCCAAGTTCCCTGGCCAGGCGTTCAGGCCCCAGGACGGGGCCGGTACGATCGACGGACCGTGCCGCCTTCCGCAATTGACCGTGGACCCATTGCGGTCGAGCGCATCCGCAACTTCTCGATCATCAGCCACGTCGACCACGGCAAGTCGACCCTCTCGGACCGCATCCTCGAGATCACGGGCGCCGTCGACCCCCGCTTCATGCGCGAGCAGTACCTGGACTCCATGGACATCGAACGGGAGCGAGGGATCACCATCAAGGCCCAGAACGTCCGCGTCGAGTACGCCGGTCACGTCCTCCACCTCATCGACACCCCGGGCCACGTCGACTTCGGCTACGAGGTCTCCCGCTCGCTGGCGGCCTGTGAGGGAGCCGTGCTGCTGGTGGACGCGTCACAAGGGATCCAGGCGCAGACCCTGGCCAACTCCTACCAAGCCATCGAGCACGACCTCGAGATCGTGCCGGTCCTGAACAAGATCGACCTTCCGGCCGCCGACCCGGTGCGCTCCGCGCTCGAGATCGAACACGTGCTCGGGCTTCCCGCCGAGGACATCCTGCACATCAGCGCCAAGACGGGAGAGGGGGTGCGTGCGTTGCTCGACGCCATCATCGCCCGCATCCCACCGCCCCGCGGCGATGCCACCGCCCCCCTGCGGGCGCTGATCTTCGACTCCTCCTACGACCAATACCGCGGCGTGGTGAGCTCGATCCGGATCGTGGACGGCACGCTCCACACCGGAGCGCGCCTGCGCTTCATGCAGGCGAACGCCGTGCACGACATCGAAGAGGTCGGCGTGCGCACGCCCGACGCCCTCCCCGTGCGGCAGCTCGGGCCCGGCGAGGTGGGGTACCTCATCGCCGGGATCAAGGACGTCGGTGAGGCCCGCTCCGGCGAGACCGTCACCACGGCGCAACACGGAGCCACCGAGGCGCTTGCGGGCTACCGCGAC
Organism: uncultured Acidimicrobiaceae bacterium; assembly: GCA_963838835.1. Classification (GTDB taxonomy): domain Bacteria; phylum Actinomycetota; class Acidimicrobiia; order Acidimicrobiales; family RAAP-2; genus Bog-473. The sequence goes on along the minus strand of CAWITA010000035.1, from coordinate 168,999 downwards.
CCCAAGCCCATGGTCTTCTGCGGCCTCTACCCGATCGACGGGGACGAGCTGCCCGACCTGCGTGACGCGCTCGAGAAGCTCAAGCTCAACGACGCCAGCTTCACCTTCGAGCCCGAGTCGTCCCATGCCCTGGGCATCGGCTTCCGTTGCGGCTTCCTCGGCCTGCTGCACATGGAGATCGTGCGTGAGCGCCTGGAGCGCGAGTTCGACCTGTCTCTGATCGCCACCGCGCCGAGCGTCGCCTACCGGGCCTTCCTCACGGACGGAACGGAGCTCGACGTCGACAACCCCACCGAACTCCCCGACGCCAGCCGCATCGACCACATCGACGAGCCCATGCTCTCGGCCACCATCATCACGCCGAGCGAGTACACCGGGACCGTCATGGAGCTCTGCCAGAGCCGGCGCGCCGACATGACCCGGATGGAGTACCTCTCGCCCGAGCGCGTGGAGCTTGTCTACTCGGTGCCGTTGGCAGAGGTGGTGGTCGACTTCTTCGACCAGTTGAAGAGCCGCACCAAGGGCTACGCCAGTCTGGACTACGAGCCCGACGGCTACGCCACGGCCAACCTGGTGCGAGTCGACGTGCTCATCAACCACGCGCCGGTCGACGCCTTCTCGTCCATCGTGCACCGGGGCGCCGCTGACGTCTACGGGCGCAAGATGGCCGAGAAGCTGCGCGAGCTGATCCCGCGCCAGCTCTTCGACGTCCCGATCCAAGCCGCCATCGGCGGGCGGATCGTCGCCCGCGAGACCGTGAAGGCGAAGCGCAAGGACGTCCTCGCCAAGTGCTACGGCGGTGACATCACCCGCAAGCGCAAGTTGCTCGAGCGCCAGAAGGAAGGGAAGAAGCGCATGAAGACCATCGGGCGGGTCGAGGTGCCCCAGGAGGCATTCATCTCCGCGTTGCGTCTCGGCGAGGACTGATTCCCTATGGAGCCGAGCCGGTTCCCTATGGAGCCGAGCCGGTTCCCTATGGAGCCGAGCCGGCCGTGGGGCCGCCCGGGCACCGTCAGGCGGCCCTTCTCGCACGTCAATGGCCCCGACACCCCGGCGCCGGAGGCGCCGGGCGGTGCCCGGGAGCGGGCCCCTGGCACTCGGTAGACTTGACTGCTAGGTGTGCCATGACGACCAACGTTGATCCGATCCCCAGCGCCGAGGACCCGGCGGGCGCCCTGAACGAGCGCCGCGCCGCCATTCTCGAGGCCGTCGTCACCGAGTACATCGGGACCGCCGAGCCGGTCGGGTCCGGCCACGTGGCCAGTGCGCCGGGTGTGCAGGTGTCCTCCGCCACCGTGCGCTCGGAGATGGTGGCGCTGGAGCGGGAGGGCTATCTCGTGCAGCCCCACACGAGCGCCGGCCGCATCCCGACCGACAAGGGCTACCGCTTCTTCGTGGACCACCTGACCGCTCCCGGCGCGCTAGGTCCCGTCCAGCGCCGTCAGGTGACGCAGTTCTTCGAGCAGGTGCACGGCGAGATGGAGACCGTGCTCGAGCGCGCTTCGGGCCTGCTCTCCGAGCTCACCTCCTACGCCGCCGTCGTCGTCGGACCCTCCCACGACGCCGCCACCATCCGCTCGGTCCAGCTGGTCGGACTCTCGCCGCTGCACGCGCTGCTCGTGGTGGTGCTCTCCGACGGCGCCGTCGAGAAGCGGACCATCGACCTCGATGCCGAGGCCTCGGACGAGATGCTGGTCCGCGTCGGGACCTTGCTTGCGTCCCACCTGGTCGGGCGGACGCTGTCGGGACCGTGGACCCTGCCGGCGGGCGGCCCGAAGAAGCTCGACCGCCTCATCGCCGCCGCGCACGTCGCTTTCGACGCCATGGGCGGCGCCGTGGACGCGGACCAGGTGTTCGTCGGTGGCCCGGCCCGCCTCGCCGAGTCCTTCGACGCCGTCGAGACCGTGTGCTCGGTCCTGGCCATCCTCGAACAGCAGCTGGTCGTCGTGACCCTCCTGCGCAACGTCCTCGATCGCGGCCTCTCGGTTGCCATCGGCACCGAGCACGGCTACGAGCCGCTGTCGTCGTGCGCGGTCGTGGTTGCGCCGGTCTCGGTGGACGGCCAGGATCTCGGTGCGGTGGGACTCCTCGGCCCGACACGGATGGACTACCCGCGCGCGATGGCCGCGGCCCACGTGGTCGGAGAGCGGCTCGGGGAGCGCATCAGCGGAGGGCACGATGGCCGTCACTGACGGGCTCGGCGACCTCTACGGGCTGCTCGGGGTCGGTCCCGACGCCAGCGACGAGGAGATCAAGCGGGCCTACCGGGCCCGGGCCCGAGAGCTGCATCCCGACACCAACCAGGGCGACCCGACCGCCGAAGCGCGCTTCAAGGAGGTCACCGTGGCCTACGAGGTCCTGCGCGACCCCGAGCGCCGGGCGCGCTACGACCGCTTCGGCCCCGAGGGCGTCTTCGGCTCGCCGGGTGCCGGCGCAGGGCGGCTTCGGCTTCGAGGGCGGCCTGGGGGACATCTTCGAGGCCTTCTTCGGACAGATGGGCGGGGGCGGTGGGGTCCGCCGGCGGGGCCCCCAGGCGGGCGCCGACGCCGAGGTCCGCCTCGTGCTGGACTTCGCGGAGGCCGTCTTCGGCAGCCGCAAGGAGATCACGGTGCGCCTGCCGGCCACCTGCGCCACCTGCGAGGGCCGCGGGACGGCGCCGGGGACCGAGCCCGTCACCTGCACCGACTGCCAGGGAGCAGGCGAGCAGCGCCGGGTGCGCCAGTCCTTGCTCGGGCAGGTGGTGACGAGCGTCGCCTGTTCGCGCTGCAACGGCACCGGCGAGATGATTCCGAATCCCTGCGCGGACTGCCGTGGTGAGGGTCGCCGCCTGCAAGAGAGCACGTTCACCGTGGAGGTGCCGGCCGGCGTGGAGGAGGGGTCGACCCTGCGCCTCGCCGACCGGGGTGCAGCCGGCCAGCGCGGTGGACCGAGTGGATCGCTCTTCGTCCACCTGTCCGTCGCCGGCGACCCCCGCTTCCAGCGCCAGGGCGACCACCTCAACACCACACTGACCGTCAGCGTGGCGCAGGCCACCCTGGGGACCGAGGCGGAGATCGAGACTCTCGACGGGCCGCGGTCGTTGACCATCGGTCCGGGCACCCAACACGGACACGTCGAGCGGATCCGCGGGCTCGGTGTGCCGCACCTGCGCGGCCGTGGGCGTGGCGACCTGTTCGTGCACGTGTTGGTGGCGACGCCCACCGACCTCAGCCCCGAGCAGGACCAGCTCCTGCGGGAGTTCGCGGCCTTGCGGGGCGAGGAGGTCTCGCCTGCGGGCACCCGGGGCGGCGAGGGTATGTTCTCTCGCCTGCGCTCCGCCTTTGGCTAGCGCCCCCCCCGCCTATGCCGCCATCACCGTGCGGGCGGCGGCCGCGGCCCAGGTCTTCGTCGAGGACACCGGGCGTCCGGTCCTCTCCGACGAAGACGCGCACCACCTCGGGCGGGTGCTGCGGCTCAGGGAAGGCGAAGAGGTGATCGCGGCCGATGGACGGGGTCACTGGACCCGCACCACGTGGCGCGGCGAGACCGTGCTCCAGCCGGTCGCGGCCGAGGCTGACCCGAGTGCCGGCGTGGTCCGGTTCGAGGCCCGCGTCGAGCCACCCCTCACGGTGGCCTTTGCGCCGGTCAAGGGAGAGCGCCCCGAATGGGTCGTCCAGAAGCTGACCGAGCTGGGCATCGACCGCATCGTGCCGCTGCGCAGCGAGCGCAGCGTCGTCCGCTGGAGCGGCGCACGCGGACAGGCCAGCGTCGAGCGGCTGCGCCGAGTGGCCCGCGAGGCGGCCGCACAGTGCCGGCGCGTCTGGTTGCCCGAGGTGCTCGACATCGTCCCCTTCGGCGACCTGCCCGCATTGGGTGCCCCGGGCGAGGTGGTGCTGGCCCAGCTGAGCGGGGACCGCCCCACGGTGTCCCAGCGCGTGGTGGCGGTGGGACCCGAGGGTGGGTGGAGCACGGACGAGCTCTCGTCGGGGCTGCCCACGGTGGGGTTCGGCCTGAGCGTGCTGCGGGCCGAGACCGCCGCCGTCACCGCCGGTGCCCTCTTGGTCTCCCTGCGGACCGGGACCGTGGCCGCCGCCAACGGGCCGCCGGCGCCGGAGCAGGCTTGACGGCCGTCCATCGTCACGGGATCGACCCGGCGGCCGGTAAGTTCGTGCCGGTGACGAGGCGAGAGCAGCAGGGGGCCGACCCCGGGGCATGACCGGACTGCCTCTTCTGCAGGATCGTGTCCGGCGAGGTGCCCTCCGAGACCGTGCACGAGACGCCGACCACCGTTGCCTTCAAGGACATCAACCCGGCGGCGCCGCTGCACGTGCTCGTCGTGCCGCGTCGCCACATCGATCGACGCCTCGACCGTGACGCGCCGAGGACGGCCCCGTCCTGGCCGACATGCTCCTGGCGGCCCGCGCCGTGGCCGACGCCGCCGGACTGGCCGTGCCGGAGCGGGGCTACCGCCTCGATCTTCAACGTCGGGCCCGACGCCATGAACTCCGTCCCGCACCTGCACCTCCACGTGCTCGGGGGGGAACCGCTGAAAGGACACTTCGCCGCCACATGACCGCGTCATGACCACCACCTTGCGCGCCGAGGTCTTCGTCCCGGGCAACCACCTGATGGCCGGGCTGCTCGGGAGCCGGGACGAGCACCTGCGTCAGATCGAGCAGGCCTTCCCCGACGAGCAGATCGTGGTGCAGGGCAACCGCATCTCGGTCGAGGGTCCCGAAGCCGAGGTGGTCGTCCGGCTCTTCGACGAGCTCATCGTCATGGTGCAGTCCGGCCGGACCCTCGACTCGTCCACCTTGGCGCGCACCATCGACATGGTGCGCGAGGACATCCGTCCCGAGCGAGGTGCTGCGCTCCGAGGTGGTCCGGGCCGCCGGCGGCAAGACGGTGCGCCCCAACACGGCCGGCCAGAAGCGCTACGTCGACGCCATTTCGCAGAACATCATCACGTTCGGCATCGGCCCGGCCGGCACGGGCAAGTCGTACCTGGCCGTGGCCCAGGCGGTGCACGCGCTGCAGTCCCGGCAGGTCTCGCGCATCATCCTGACCCGCCCCGCCGTCGAGGCGGGCGAGCGGCTCGGCTTCCTGCCCGGCGACCTGATGGCCAAGGTCGACCCGTACCTGCGGCCCGCTCTACGACGCCCTCTACGACCTGCTCGAGCCCGAGGGCGCGCAGCGTCTGCTCGATCGCGGCACCATCGAGGTGGCGCCCGCTCGCCTTCATGCGGGGCCGGACGCTCAACAGCTCGTTCATCATCCTCGACGAGGCGCAGAACACGACGCCGGAGCAGATGAAGATGTTCCTGACCCGCATCGGGTTCGGCTCCAAGTGCGTGGTGACCGGCGACGTGACCCAGATCGACGTGCCCGGAGGTCGCTCGGGCCTGGTCGGGCTCGAGCCGGTGCTCGGCGGGATCGACGACATCGCGTTCGTTCACCTGAGCCGGCGGGACGTCGTCCGTCACAAGATCGTGGCCGACATCGTCGACGCCTACGAAGTGGCAGAAGGGCGGGCGGGTCCCACGCAGTGACCATCGACGTCTTCGCCGCCGATGAGCAAGAGGCTCATCCGATGGACGTTGCTCGCTGGGCCGAGCTGGCGCGCCAGGTCCTGGCGGCGCGCGGGGTGAAGGGGGAGACCGAGGTCTCGCTGCTCTTCGTCGACGAGGACGCCATCGCCGCGCTCAACGAGCAGTTCCTCGGCAAGAGCGGACCGACCGACGTGCTGTCGTTCCCCATCGAGGACGAGCCGGGACCCACCGGCCGCTCGCCCGACTTCGGCGGCAGCGGACCCGGGACCTCGGCCGAGGAGGGCGCGCTCACGCTGCTCGGCGACGTCGTGATCTGCCCGGCGGTGGCCTCCCGCAACGCGGTGGAGCACGAGGTGTCCTTCGAGGACGAGGTGGCGCTGCTGGTCGTCCACGGCCTGCTGCACCTGCTCGGCATGGACCACGAGGACGACGCCGAGGCCGAGCGGATGGAGGCGCTCGAGCAGCAGCTGCTTGCAACGCTTCTACCGGGTGAGCCACGAGGCGTGAGCGCGTTGACCCTGCTCGCGGCGTCGGGCTTCCACGCCGAGGACGTCGATCCTCATCGTCGTGATCGCTCGTGCTGCTGGCGGCGTCGGGCGTGCTGGCGATGGCCGAGACCAGCCTCGTGCGGATGAACCGGATCAAGGCCAAGTCGCTGGTGGACGAGAAGAAGCGCGGGGCGCGGCAGCTGGCCCGTCTCGTCGAGAACCCGGCCAACTTCCTGAACCCGATCCTGCTGCTGGTGCTGATCTGCCAGCTGGTCTCGGCCACCCTGGTCGGCATGGTGGCCGAGCACCTCTTCGGCGGCCTGGGCGTGCTCCTCGGCATCGTGTTCGAAGTCGTCGTGATCTTCGTGTTCTTCGAGGCGGTGCCGAAGAACTGGGCGGTGCAGCACGCCGACCGGGCGGCGCTGCTCAGCGCGCCCATCGTGAGCGCCCTCATCCGGTTCCCGCCCATCCGCTGGCTCTCGTCCGTCCTGATCGGGCTGGCCAACCGGATCATCGGGACCAGCGGCGAGGACGAAGAGGGCATCCACTCCTACATCACCGACTCCGAGCTCAAGGCCATGGCCGACGTCGCGCACGAGGAGCACGTGATCGAGCACGACGAGCGCACCTTCATCCACTCCATCATCGACTTCGGCGACACGGTGACCCGCGAGGTGATGACGCCGCGTCCGGACATGGTGACGGTCGAGGCCGACGCCACCGTCGGCGACGCGCTCGAGGCGGCGCTGGGCGCCGGGTACAGCCGGATCCCGGTCGAGGAGAACGGGATCGACGACATCATCGGGATCGCCTACGCCAAGGACCTCGTGCGCGCCGAGACGGCAGGGCAAGGCCGACCAGATGGTCCGCGACAGCATGCGGCCGGCCAAGTTCATCCCCGAGTCCAAGGAGGTGTCGGACCTCCTGCGCGAGATGCAGGAGGAGAAGTTCCACATGGCCATCGTCGTCGACGAGTACGGCGGGACCGCTGGCGCTGGTCACGCTCGAGGACCTCCTCGAGGAGCTCGTGGGCGACATCGTCGACGAGTTCGACGTGGAGGAGCCGACCGTCGAGCGCTGCGACGACGGCTCGGTGCTCGTCAGCGCGCTCTACTCGGTCGACGACGCCGACGAGCTGCTGGGCGCCGATCTCCCGCAGCGGCACCTGGGACACCGTGGGCGGCCTCATGCTCGACCTGGTGGGGCGGGTGCCCGACCCGGGTGACTCGGTCGAGGTCGACGGCTTCCGTCTGACCGCGGTCGACGTGCGGGGACGGCGCATCGGCCGGGTGCGGATAGAGCCGACGGGCGCGGCCACCGACGACGCCGACGCCGAGGCCGACGGCCACCGGGCGGGCGGCGCTTCGCACAACGGGAACTGAGGCGCCCGGTGCGCTCGGGCTTCGTGGCCGTGGTCGGCCGTCCCAACGTGGGCAAGTCCACCCTGGTCAACCGGATGGTGGGGACCAAGGTGGCCATCACCTCGTCACGTCCCAACACGACCCGGCACCGGATCCTCGGCGTGCTCCACGACGGGGCGGCCGACGCGCAGATCGTCTTCGTCGACACGCCCGGCATCCACCGTCCCCGCAGCACGCTCGGGAGCCGCCTCAACGAGACGGCGAGCGAGCGCGCTGCGCGACGTCGACGTGATCATGGCGGTCGTCGACGCCACGGCCGCGATCGGCCCGGGGGACCGGACGGTGCTCGAGCGGGCGATGCGCCAGGGCCACGACGACGGGGGCAGCACGCGGCCGGGCCTGGTCGTCGTCGTCAACAAGATCGACCGGGCGTCCGACGCACAGCTGCTCGAACGCCTGGCCGAGGCGGAGGAGAGCGGTCGAGGCGCTGGCCGACGCGGCCCGAGGTCGAGTACTTCCCGGTTTCCGCCCGCAGCGGACGAGGGGTGGACGAGCTGGTGGCCCACCTGGTCGGCCGGTTGCCCGAAGGGCCGCCCTTCTTCCCGCCCGACGTCGTCACCGACACACCCGAGGCGCTCTGGGTGGCCGAGCTCGTCCGCGAGCAGCTGCTGGCCAAGACCCGCGACGAGCTGCCCCACGCCATCACCTGTCGGGTGACGGAGTGGGAGGGGCCGTTCGTCCGCGTCGAGATCATCGTCGAGCGCGACTCCCAGAAGGCCATCGTCATCGGCAAGGGCGGCGAGGTCCTCAAGGCCGTCGGGATGGCGGTGCGCCGGGCGCTCCCCGCCGGCACGTACCTCGACCTGCACGTGACCGTGGAGCGGCGCTGGCAGAACCGCGCCGAGATGCTCGACCGCCTGGGCTACTGAGGCGGGCCTCCGGCCGGACCGCTGCCCGCCGCCCGCCATTCCCGAAAGTCTAAACTTTTGGGTTTAGAGTTCCGGGCATGACCACCACCCGCTCCCGCCGGACCGAGTTCGCGGTGGGCCGACCCGATCCGCCCTCGCTCAAAGACGTCGCCGACCTTTCCGACCTCGACAAGGTCTTCAAGGCGCTGGCCAACGAGACCCGGCGCGGCATCCTCGCGGCCTTGCACGACTGGGGCGGCTACCTCAGCTCACACGACATCGCGCGGCGTTTCGACATCCCGTGGCAGGGCGTGTCGCGTCACCTCCGGATCCTGACCGAGGCCGGGCTGATCGTGTGCGACGTGCGCCGGAACGAGCGCGCCTACACGTTGAACAGAGAACGACTGAGGCGGGTCCCGGGCCGTTGGATCTCGCGGGTCGCTACCCCCGGGACCCGAAACAAGGACGGAAAGCTGGTGTTCGACTTCGCCGAGTGAGCCTCCCGCGGTCCGAGCGCGCAAAGAGGTCCTAGGGCTCGCCGTCCGCCAGCGCCCGCCGCAAGAACGCCTCGACTTCCGAGCGGTCCACCGTGCGTCGCATGGGCGGCAAGGTGGAGAGGAGGACGCCGCGGTACGACGCCGTGGCCAGGCGCGGGTCGAGCACCGCCACCACGCCTCGGTCGTCCGTGTTGCGAATCAGGCGGCCCGCCCCCTGCGCCAGCAGTGTGGCCGCACGGGGAAGGTCGACCAAGGAGAAGGCACGGCCTCCCGCGCGGTCGCGGCGCGCCTGGAGCAGCGGGTCGTCGGGCCGGGGGAAGGGGAGGCGGTCGATCGTCACCAAGGAGAGCGCGCGGCCCGGGATGTCGACCCCTTGCCAGAAACCGAGGGTGGCGAAGAGGCAGGAGGTCTCGTCCCGGGCGAACTCCTCGAGGAGCCGGCCCTTGGGCAGATCGCCCTGGAGCAAGAGCGTGAAGGGCAGCTCGGCCGCCAGCGCCTCTGCCGCGGCCTGCGTCGCACGCCGGCTGGTGAACAGGGCCAGCGTCCGCCCGCCGGCCGCCTCGATCAGCCGGGCCAGCTCCTGGTGGAGCGCCTCCTCGGATCCGGGCGCGCGGCGGTCGGGCAGGTGGCGGGCGACGTAGAGCAGCGCGTGCGAGCGGTAGTCGAAGGGGCTGCCGACGTTGAGCTCCTCGCTGGCAAAGCCCTCCAGGCCGACCCGTTCGACGATCCGGGGCGGGATGGTCGCGCTGGTCAGCACGGACGTCACCTCCGCCCAGAGCATCCCGGCGAGCGCGGGGCCGACGTCGACGGGGGAGAGGCGCAGTCGGACGTTGCGCCGGGTGCCGTCGACCCAGGCGACTTCGCCGTCGGTGCGCGACACCAATCGGTGCAGGTCCTCCGCCAGGTGGGCCGCGGCCTGCAGCGTACGGGTCTTGCGGCTGGCGCGGTCGGGGTCGGTCACGTCGCCGTCGTCGGCGAGGAAGCTCCGCTGCCCGCCCGTGCGCCGCAGCGCGTCGATGACCCGCCGGCTGAGCTCGGCGGCCCGGTGGAGCAGCTCGGCCAGCGCGCGGTCGTCCACGGGCGGCCGGGCGTTCTCGTGCAGGACACGCGTCCCGACGCGGTCGCCCAGGAGCGCGCCCAGCTGCTCGCCCACCGACGCCACCGAGTCGAGCAGCTCCCGGTCGCGCTCTTCGACCAGGGGCCGCGGCTGCGGTGGCGACGGAGCGGAAGCGGCCCGGCGTGACCTCGACCCCGAGGCTCGAGGTCATCACCTCCTCGAGCTCGTGCGCCTCGTCGAAGACGACGACCTCGTGCTCGGGGAGCACCGCCCCGCCGCTGGCGAGGTGCGCCCCGTAGAGGTGGGTGTTGACGACCACGATGTCGGCCGACGCGGCGCGGTCGCGGGCGGCTTCGGCGAAGCAGCGGCCGCCCGAAGGGCAGTTGTAGGCGCCCGGGCACTCCCTCGGACCCACGCTCAGCATGTTCCAGGCCCGATCCGACGGCTCGAAGCTCAGGTCGGCCCGGTCCCCACGGGCCGACGTCTGCGACCAGGCCACCAGGCGACGCACCTCGTCGACCAGACCCTCTGGCGCTGCCTCGGCCTCGGCCCGCCCCGCCCCCTCGTCGCCCTCCGCCTCGTCCGCCCGGCCCGATCCCGGGTCGCCGAGCTCCGCCTGGATCCCACCCGACCCCACCTCGGCCACCCGTTGGCGGCAGATGTAGTTGCTCCGCCCCTTCAGGACGGCGAAGTCCAGCGGGACGGGGAGGCCGAGCCCCGCCTCGACCGCCGGCAGGTCCTTCTCGGCGAGCTGGTCCTGCAGCGCCTTGGTGGCGGTGGCGACGACCACCTTCCTGCCGCTGAGCGCCGCCGGGACGAGGTAGGCCAACGACTTGCCGGTGCCGGTACCGGCCTGGACGACGAGGTGTGTCCCCGTCACCAGCGCCTCGGCCACCGCCCGGCACATCTCCTGTTGCTCGGGGCGGTGCTCACCGCCCGCCATCTGCGCCGTGATCTTGTCCAGTCCGCCGACGGCGTCGTCGCCGGCCTGACGGGCGTCCGCCACCACGCCGGAGGAACCGAGGACGTCGAGGTCGGCGAAGTCGTCGACGTCCTCGATCCGGTCGTCCTCCACCCCCCGATCATGCCCGCCCGTCGCGTCAGGACGAGCCGGCCCGGTCCTCAGGGGTCGCCGACCTGCACCGTGACCACGGCGGCATAGTCCCGGAACGCCTGTTCGCCGAACCCGGTCCACATCTCGACCGCGGGCGGAGGCATGTGCTCGAGCATCGCCGCACGCTGCTCGTCGTTCATCCGCTCCCGGATGAGGCCCAGGATCAGCCAGATCTTGTCCCCGTGGAAGTTGGCCATGCCATGGCCGGGGAGGGCACCCCACTCCTCGGCCGAGAGGTTCTCCGCGGCCAGGGGCAGGACTTCCGCCTCCTCCTCGTCGAGGTGCTCCGCCAGGTGCGCGTTGCAGCGCGACCAGGGCGTCGAGGGTGGCCTGCTGCGAGGTCGCGTCGCCCGCCGGCCACGCCCCGAGCTTGGACCTGGCCCCCTCGAGCAACCGGGTCGCCTCACGGTGCTCCTCGGTCATGCGCCCGACCAGTGCGTCCTCGTCGGCGCAGCGCTCGCGCAGGAGCGGGAACACGAGCTTCTCCTCGGTGTCGTGGTGCGCCTCCAAAAAGGAGAGGATGTTCTCGTAGTAGTTGGCGATGAGCGCCGTCCGTTCGGTGTCGCCGGGCTCGATGTGGCCAACCAAGTGGGGCGCTGCACCCAGCGTGTCCCGGAAGACGCCGTGCACCGCGTACATGTCCGAGACGTCAGGACGCGGTGCGCCCTCGTGCTCTGTCATTGGTCCTCCTCCTCTGACTTTCCTGATCCTCGACCCGGACCGCCTCGCCCGGGGACGGCCCATAGCTCAACACGAACCGAGCCGAGATGCTTGGAATTCGCCCTCGGGCGCCCGCGGTAGGTTCAACGGGTGACCGACACCGTCCGCGACCCGGGGGGTGCCCAGGCGCAGGCGCCGGACCGCCACCCCGGCCCGGGCGGCGGAACCGGATCGGAGGCGCCTGACCCTGTCCCTCCGGAGCTCGATCTCTCACGCGTCCCGCTCCACGTCGGCTGTGTCATGGACGGCAACGGGCGTTGGGCCAACGCGCGGGGGTTGCCGCGGACCGAGGGCCACGCCGCCGGGGAGGCCGCGCTGCTCGATGTGGTCAACGGCGCCCTCGAGATCGGCATCAAATGGATCACGCTCTATGCCTTCTCCACCGAGAACTGGCGCCGGCCCCCCGACGAGGTGCGCTACCTCATGAACTTCAACCAGTCGCTCCTCGTGCGCCGGCGCGACGAGCTCAACGAGAAGGGTGTGCAGATCCGCTTCGCCGGTCGCCGCGACTGGCGCGTGCCCCGCCGGGTGCTCAAGCGGATGGACGAATCCATCGAGCTGACCCGGCAGAACACCCGCATGGTCATGACGATGGCGTTCAACTACGGCGGCCGCGCCGAGATCGTCGACGCCGTCCGGGCCCTTGTCGCGGCGGGCACCCCGGCCAACAAGGTCGACGAGAAGGCGATCCGGCGGCACCTCTACTTCCCCGACATGCCCGACCCCGACCTCGTCGTCCGCACCTCGGGCGAGACCCGCATCTCGAACTTCCTCCTGTGGGAGATCGCCTACAGCGAGCTTTTGTTCCCCGACATCCTCTGGCCCGACATGCGCCGCCGCCACCTGTACGAGGCCGTGGTGGAGTTCCAGCGCCGGGTCCGCCGGTTCGGCGCCGTCCAGCCCTGACGGCCGCCGCCGCCTCCGGGGCCGGCGGATCGGGCCGGCGACCCACCATGAACCGCCCAACTGCGAGAATGGGGGCACCATGACCGGCACGCGGATCGCCCTGATCGCGGGGATCGTGATCCTCGCCCTCTTCGTCGTCGTCGCCGCCTTCGCCGCCCACGCCGGCCCGGTCGTGGTCGCCTTCGCGGCCGTGGCCGTGCTGATCGGGGCCGGCAACCTCCTCTACGGGCGCCATTCGCACGGCGCCCGCGCCCAGGCCCGTATCCGGCCGGCCCAGGAGGCCCACGACCGCGCCGCCGACCGGGCCGCCGAGGCGCGCCGCGCCGTGGCCGAAGCCGCCCGGCGGGGCGAGCGCTACTGCCCGCTCGATCCCGCCCACAAGCCGTCGCGCTCCGACACGTGAGCCTCTTCCGCGACCGCGGGGTCGTCCTGCGCAGCTACCGCCTGGGCGAGGCCGACCGTATCGTCGTGTTCCTCACCGAGCGCCACGGCAAGGTGCGCGCCGTCGCCAAGGGGGTGCGGAAGACCACCTCGAAGTTCGGGGCCCGACTCGAGCCCTTGACCCACGTGGACCTCCTCTTGTGGCAGGGGAGGAGCGACCTCGACATCGTGAACCAGGTCGAGGTGCTCGACTCGTTCCGCCCCGTCCGAGAGGACCTCGGGCGGTTACCGCGCGGCATCGCGCTGCTGGAGGTCACCGACCAGATGGCCCAGGAGGACCACCCCGATCCGCGGCTCTTCGCGATGCTCGTCGGCGCCTTGCGCGCCCTCGCCGACACCGGCTCCGACCCCGCGCTCCTCGCGCCGGCGTTCTTCCTCAAGGCGCTCGTGCTGGAGGGCGCGGGCCCCGTGCTCGACGAGTGCGCCAGCTGCGGCGAGCCCGACGGCTCCGTGGAGCTCGTGGCCTTCGACCTCGTCGCCGGCGGCACCTTGTGCCGGGCCCACCGCAGCGGGCGCCCCATGAGCCCCGCCGCGCTGCACCTCCTGCGCCGCATCCTCGGCGGCGACCTGGCCGCGGTGCTGGCGGGGTCCCCGCCCGCCGGCGCCGACGAGGTGGCCGAGCTGGCGACCGAGGCCATGGAGGTTCACCTCGATCGGCGCATCCGCTCGGTGCGCTCGACCGCCGGCCTTTGAGCCCCTTCGGCGTCTACGTCCACGTCCCGTTCTGCCGGGAGCGCTGTGACTACTGCGCGTTCGCCACCTACACCGACCGCGACCACTTGATGGAGCGCTACGCCGACGCCTGCGTCCGCGAGGTGCGGCGCGCCGTCACGGCAGGCGACCTCGCCCCGGCCACCTCCGTCTTCTTCGGAGGAGGCACCCCGTCCCGTCTCCACCCCGAGATGCTGTGCCGCATCCTCGGCGCCATCCCGCGCGCCCGAGGCCGAGGTCACCGTCGAGTGCAATCCCGAGGACGCCGACGAAGCCCATCTCGGTGCCTTCCGGCGCGCCGGGGTGACGCGGGTCTCCTTCGGCCTGCAGTCGACCAGGGCGCACGTCCTCGCCGGCCTCGGCCGGCGCAACGTGCCGCGGGCGGCGCAGACAATCTCCGCCGCGGTGACCGAGGCCGGGTTCGCCACTTGGAATCTCGACCTTATCTTCGGCGCCGCCACGGAGAGCGACGCCGACTGGGCCGCGACGTTGGAAGACGTCCTCTCGCTGCCGCGCCCGCCCCCGCACCTCAGCGCCTACGGGCTCACCGTCGAGCCGGGCACCTCGCTGGCGCGGGACCGCGCTCGCCATCCCGACGAGGACGCGCAGGCCCGACGCTACGAGCAGGCCGACGCAGTCCTCACGTCGGCCGGGTTCGCTTGGGAGGAGATCTCGAACTGGGCCCGGCCCGGGCACCAGTGCCGGCACAACCATCTCTACTGGGACCAGGGTGACTACGTGGGCATCGGAGCGGCGGCGCACTCACACCGCGCCGGCACGCGTTGGTGGAACGTCCGGACGCCTGAACGCTACGTCGACGCGATCGAGGACGGTCGTTCGGCCGAGGCGGGACGCGAGGTACTCACGCCCGACCAGCGCGCGTTCGAAGCGTTGTCGCTCTCGCTGCGCACGCCGCGTGGGGTGCCGTGGGAGAGCCTGGTACGCCCCGAGGAACTGGACGATCTGGTGACCCTCGTCGACGGCCGTGCCGTGCTCACCGTCCGCGGCCGGCTGCTGGCCAACGAGGTCAGCGCCAGAATCCGCTCCGGTATCCTGCACCGATGACTGAGACAGCCGAGGCTCCCGAGGCCGCCACGGACGACCTGCTGGAGCGGGTGGTGCGCCTGTGCCGCACCCGCGGCTTCATCTTCCCCTCGGCCGAGATCTACGGCGGCTTCCGCTCCACCTACGACTACGGCCCGCTCGGGGTCAACATGCTGCGCAACGTGAAGAACTCCTGGTGGCGCTCCATGGTGCAGCTGCGCGACGACGTCGTCGGGCTCGACGCCGCCATCTTGGGCCCGCCCGCCGTCTGGGAGGCCTCGGGCCACTTGGCCACCTTCACCGATCCGCTCGTCGACTGCCGCAACTGCCACGAGCGCTGGCGGGCCGACAAGATCCACGGCGTCTGCCCCAACTGCGGCTCGCGTGACCTCACCGAAGCCCGTGCGTTCCACCTCATGTTCAAGACGCACGCCGGCCCGGTGGAGGACGAGGGCCACGTCGCCTACCTGCGGCCCGAGACGGCCCAGGGCATGTTCACCAACTTCGCCAACGTGCTCGGCACCACCCGCAAGAAGCCGCCGTTCGGCATCGCGCAGGTCGGCAAGTCCTTCCGCAACGAGATCACCCCGCAGAACTTCGTGTTCCGCACGCGCGAGTTCGAGCAGATGGAGATGGAGTACTTCGTCCCGCCCGACGACGCGCCGCGGTGGTTCGAGTACTGGCTCGCGCGAGCGCATGCAGTGGTACCTCGACCTGGGCATGCCGGCCGACAAGCTCCGGTTGCGCCACCACGATCCCGACGAGCTCTCGCACTACTCGCGGGGGACGGCCGACGTCGAGTTCCGCTTCCCCTGGGGCTGGGACGAGCTCGAAGGCATCGCCAACCGGGGCGACTACGACCTGACCGCTCACGCCGCCAAGTCGGGCGTCTCGCTCGACTACTTCGACCCGCAGACGAACGAGCGCTACACGCCCTACGTCATCGAACCGGCGGCCGGGGCCACCCGAACCATGATGGCCTTCCTTCTCGCCGCCTACGCCGAGGACGAGGTCGGGGGAGAGGCCCGCACCGTCTTGCGCCTGCACTGGCGCCTGGCGCCCTACCAGGTGGCCGTGCTCCCGCTGTCGAAGAAGGACACGCTCGAGCCGTTGGCCCGCCAGGTGCTCTCGCTCCTGCAGCGGCACTTCATGGTCGACTACGACGTCACCCAGAGCATCGGCCGCCGCTACCGGCGCCAGGACGAGATCGGGACGCCGTGGGCGGTGACCGTCGACTTCGACTCGCTCGAGGACGACGCCGTCACCGTGCGCGACCGCGACACCACCGAGCAAGTGCGGGTGCCCATCGACGGCCTGCTGGCCGAGCTGCGCCGTCGCACCGGCGAGGAGTAGGCGCGCCGGAGGCTCAGGCGACCTTGCGGTACTTGCGCACAGCGATCGGCGCCAGGACCACCAACAGCCCGATGCACCACAGCAGGGCGATCACCACGGCGCGCGAGTCGTGCAGCACTCCGCCGACCATGAGCGAACGGGTGGCGTTCACCACCTGGGTCACCGGCTGGTGCTTGGCGAAGGCCTGGAGCCATCCGGGCATGAAGGCGACGGGTACGAAGGCGGACGAGGCGAAGAGCAGCGGGAAGATCAGGGGAAAGACCATGACCTGAGCCGTCTCCGCGTTGGGGGCGGACAGGCCGACGATGGCGAACCCCCAGCTCAACGCATAGGCGAACAGCAGGATCAGCAGCACGCCGCACAGGTACAGCGCGACGTTCGTCCCGATGCGGAAGCCCACCGCGTAGCCGACCCCGGTGATGAGTGCGACGACGAACACGTTGCGGACGACGTCGGAGGTGGTGCGCCCGGCCAACACGGCCGAGCGGCTCATGGGGAGGGCGCGGAAGCGCTCGATCAGGCCCTTGTGCAGGTCCTCGGAGAGCCCCGCCGAAGTGCTCATGGCGCCGAAGATGACGGTTTGCACGAAGATGCCGGGCATGAGGAACTCGATGTAGTGCCCGCCGGGCACGTGGATGGCGCCGCCGAAGACGTAGGTGAACAGCAGGACGAACATGATCGGCTGCAACGTCGTGAAGAAGACCGCCTGCGGGGTCCGCGTCAGCGCGAGCAGGTTGCGCCACGTCATGGTCATGACGTCGGCGACGGCCCACGAGAGCCGACTGCCGCCCGTGCTGGTCGGTTCGCGGAGTTCGACGGGCGCGGTGAGCGTGGTCGTCATGCAGCATCCTTCCCGTCGGCCCCGATGGCGGCCATCCGCCTCCGGCCCCTGCCCCTCTTCGGTTTCCCGCCATCGTCTCCGTCGTCGTCGATGGTGGTCTTGTGCCCCGTCAGGCTGAGGAACACGTCGTCGAGGCTGGGCTCCCTGAGGGCGAGCCCGGCGATGGGGATCTGGGCCGTGTCCAGCGTGCGCAGGACTTCGGCGCCCGCCTTCGGGCCGTCGGTGACGGTGAGCTCGATCACGAGGTCCTCGACGACCGGCCGCTTGTCGGTGAGCGGCGTCAGCAGCTCGAGCGCCCAATCCACGACTTCGCGGTCGCCCAACGTCACGGAGACCACCGAGGTGCCCAGGTCCGCTTTGAGCTGGGCCGGCGTGCCTTCGGCAATGACGCGTCCGTGGTCGATCACCACGATGTCGCGGGCCAGGCGGTCTGCCTCCTCGAGGTACTGGGTGGTCAAAAGGACCGTCGTGCCGTCGCGGACCAGGTCCTCGATCGCACCCCACAGGTCCTGCCGGCTCTGGGGGTCCAACCCGGTGGTGGGCTCGTCGAGGAAGAGCACGGGTGGGTTCGCCACCAGCGCGGCGGCCAGGTCCAGGCGCCGGCGCATGCCACCTGAGTACGTCTTGAGGACCCGGTCACCGGCACCGGCCAGTCCGAACGCTTCGAGGAGCTCGTTGGCCCGCCGCGCCGACACCTTGCGGCTGAGGTGCGAGAGGCGGGCCACCATATGGATGTTCTCCCGTCCGGTGAGGTTCTCGTCCACGGCTGCGTACTGTCCGGCCAGCCCGATGATGCGGCGCACCGCGTCGGCCTGCGTCACGACGTCGCGACCGAGCACGGCGGCTCGGCCCGAGTCCGGGCCGAGGATGGTGGAGAGGATCCGGACGACGGTCGTCTTGCCGGCCCCGTTCGGGCCGAGCAAGCCCAGCACGGTACCCGCCTCCACCTGGAGGGAGACGCCGTCGAGCGCCCGCACGCGCCCGCTCGCGAAGACCTTGACGAGGTCGTGGGCTTCGACGGCGAGGGCTGGATTCGAAGAAAGAGCCATTAACTAAGAAACTTAGTGATAAAGTTACTTACGTGTCAAGACAATGGTCACGCAAGGAGCTGGCGCAGCAGCTGCGCAGCGAGATCATGGGTTACCTCGGCGCGGCCAGCGATTTCGACGAGCGGCTGGCCAAGAAGCTGAAGTTGAGCAGGACCGACATGCGCTGCCTGGACCTTATTGGCCGCCTCGGCCCGATGACCGCGGGGCGTCTCGCCGAGGAGAGCGGGCTGACCACCGGGGCGGTGACCTTTATCCTCGACCGGCTCGAGGAGTCAGGCATGGTGGCGCGCCGGCGCGACACCGAGGACCGCCGGCGGATCTGGGTCGAGATCGTCCCCGCGGCGCGCCAGCGACTCGAAGTGCTGCAGCGGCCGGTGGCCGAGGAGATGCGCCAGGTGGCCCAACGCTTCAAGGCCGACGAGTTGACGGTCGTGCGCGACTTCATGCGCCAGGCCAAGGAGGTCTTCCAACGCCAGGTCTCGGGGGGATCCGCGGTACAGGCGCCGCCGCCGGTGGCCGAGGCCGGCGCGGACCCTCAACGCGGCACCGCCGCCACGGAGGGGCCACCGGAGGGAAAGTAGGCTGGCTTGACCCTTCCCAGGTCGGGAGGGAGCCATCACCACCACGTCACTGCGCTCGCCACGCGCTTCGCCCGCCCCAGGGCAAGGAGGCCCGATGCCGTTCGTCTTCGATTTCGACCATCAGCACGCCCGTCCACCGATGGAGCTCAAGGACCTCTTGGGCGGTAAGGGCGCCAACCTGGCCGAGATGACGTCGGTACTCAAGCTCCCGGTGCCGCCGGGGTTCACCATCTCGACCGACGCCTGCCGCGCCTACATGGCGGGCGGCTGGCCCAAGAGCCTCGACGCCGAGGTCGCCACTGCCGCGCACTCGGCTCGAGAGGTCGATGGGCAAGGTGATCGGCGATGCGGTCGACCCGTTGCTGGTCTCGGTGCGCTCGGGCGCCAAGTTCTCCATGCCGGGGATGATGGATACCGTCCTCAACCTCGGTCTCAACGACGACTCGGTCGAAGGGCTGGCCAAGCAGACCGCGGACGAGCGCTTCGCCCTCGACTCGTACCGGCGCTTCATCGCCATGTACGCCCGCATCGTCTTGGAGTTGCCCGGCGACGAGTTCGACTCGCTGTTCGAGGCGGCCAAGGAGCTGGCGGGGACGACGTCGGACGCCAAAGTGCCCGTGGAGCTGTTGCGCTATCTCGTCGACTCCTACCAGCAGATCGTCGAGCGTCACAGCGGCAAGCCCTTCCCCCAGCGGCCCGAGGAGCAGCTGCGCGGCGCCATCGAGGCGGTGTTCCGCAGCTGGAACGGCCCCCGCGCCATCGCCTACCGAGAGCGTGAGCACATCGCACACGACCTCGGCACCGCCGTCAACGTGCAGGCGATGGTCTTCGGCAACCGCGACGACAACTCGGGCACCGGCGTCGGGTTCACCCGCGACCCCGCGACGGGAGCCAAGGGAGCCTACGGCGACTTCCTGGTCAACGCGCAGGGCGAGGACGTGGTGGCCGGCATCCGCAACACCGAGCCCATCTCGGAGCTGAAGAAGCAGTTCCCCAAGATCCACGCGGAGCTCCTCAAGATCTTCTCGCTCCTCGAGACGCACTACCGGGACATGTGCGACACGGAGTTCACGATCGAACAGGGCAAGCTCTGGATGCTTCAGACCCGCGTGGGCAAGCGCACCGGTGCCGCCGCGCTGCGCATGGCGGTGGACATGGTGCGCCCGAGCGACCTGGGGATCTCCAAGGCCGAGGCGGTCTCGCGCCTCACCGAGGACCATCTCGACTCGGTGCTCCACCCGCAGTTCGCCGGGTCGGGCTACCAGGTCTGGGCCAAGGGCCTCGGTGCCAGCCCGGGCGCCGCCGTCGGGCGCATCTACTTCAGCGCCGACGATGCTGCGGCCGCGGCCGAGCGGGGCGAGCCGGTCATCCTGGTCCGCAACGAGACGTCGCCCGAGGACGTGCACGGCATGCTGGCGTCGGAGGGGATCCTCACCGCCCGCGGTGGCCTGGTCAGCCACGCCGCCGTCGTGGCGCGCGGCTGGGGCAAGCCGGCCGTCGTCGGCGCCGAGGCCCTGCGCCTCGCTGACTACCAGGTGACGGTGGGCGACGTGACGCTCGACGAGGGCGACTGGGTCTCTCTCGACGGTGGCGCCGGAATCGTGGTGGCGGGGCAGGTCCCGCTCACGGCGGCGTCGCCGCCGGCGGCGTTCGCGACGGTCCTCTCGTGGGCCGACGAGATCCGCAAGGGCCACCTGGCCGTCCGGGCCAACGCCGACACCGGCGAGGACGCGGCCAACGCACGCGCGCTCGGTGCCGAGGGCATCGGCCTGTGCCGCACGGAGCACATGTTCCTCGGCGAAGACCGCCTCCCCGTGATGCGCCGCATGATCCTGGCCCACTCACCGGCCGAGGAGGCCGCCGCGCTCGAGGAGCTGCGGCTGGTGCAGCGCGAGGACTTCATTGCCATCCTCGCCGCCATGGACGGGCTGCCGGTGACGGTGCGCCTGCTCGACCCGCCGCTGCACGAGTTCCTGCCCTCGATCGAGGAGCTGGCGTACAAGGACGCCACGGTGGGCCTCAACCCCGAGGAGCGCCGACTCTACGAGGCCGCGCGGTCGTGGAAGGAGGCCAACCCCATGCTGGGCACCCGCGGCGTCCGTCTCGGGGTGATCAAGCCAGGCCTCTACGCCATGCAGGTGCGGGCCCTCATGGAGGCGGCCCGCCAGCGGGTGGCCGATGGGGGGCATCCGGTGGTGGAGATCATGATCCCTCTCACGGTCACCCGGGCCGAGTTGGCGCTGGCGCGCCATTGGGTCGAGGACGCCGTGGCGGCGGCCAACAAGGAGCGGGCGCCCCGTCCCTCGAGGGGGGCGAAGGCGAGCACGGCCAAGCCGGGCCGTCTCGAGGTGACCATCGGGACCATGATCGAGACGCCGCGGGCCGCATTGCGAGCTGGCGAGATCGCCGAGGTGGCCGACTTCTTCTCCTTCGGGACCAACGACCTCACCCAGATGACCTTCGGGTTCTCCCGGGACGACGTCGAGGGCCGGATGATGGACGCCTACCTCGAACTGGGCCTGCTCCCGCGCAACCCCTTCGAGGTCGTCGACTTCGACGGCGTCGGCGAGCTCGTGCGGCTCGGCACCGAGCGCGGCCGGGCCACCCGGCCGAGCCTCAAGGTGGGCGTCTGCGGGGAGCACGGGGGCGACCCGGCCTCCATCGGCCTGTTCTACGAGGTCGGGCTCGACTACGTCAGCTGCTCGCCGTTCCGGGTCCCCGTCGCCCGCCTCTCCGCCGCCCAGGCGGTGCTGGCCAACGAGCCGCCGGAGGCCAAGAAGGCACCCCAGAGCAAGGCGAGCTAGCCGGGTCGAGGCCGTCGGCTCCGGGCGGGCGCAGCCCGGGGCCGGTGCCAGCCAACCCGCGATCACGGCCCCGGGGCGTACCGGCCATCCAGAAGGTGAGCGGACAGACCCGGGAGACCGTGACTGCGGTCGCGCGAGCGTCAGATCAGCGCGGGACACCGCCGCGGTACCGTCAGGGTGTGGGGATACCGGACGAAGAAGTCGCCCAGGTCCGGGCGGCCACCGACATCGTCGCCCTCATAAGCGAGCACTCGCTCTTGAAGAAGGTCGGCCGACGCTGGAGCGGGCTGTGCCCCTTTCACACGGAGAAGACGCCCTCGTTCAGCGTGAACGCAGAGGAGGGCTTCTACTACTGCTTCGGCTGCCAACAATCGGGCGACGCCATCACCTTCGTGCGCGCCATGGATGGCCTCGACTTCGTCGACGCGGTGCGCTTTTTGGCCGACCGGGCCGGCATCACGCTGCACGAGGACCAGGAGGCGGGGCGCGACCACAAGCGGCGCTCCGAACTGCTCGAGGCGATGGAGCGGGCGGTGGAGTGGTACCACCAGCGACTGTTGCGCTCGCCCGACGCCGGCCCAGCCCGGGACTACCTGCGTTCCCGCGGCTATGACGGAGACGTGGTGCGCCAGTTCCGCCTGGGCTGGGCGCCCGACGACTGGGATGCCCTCGCGAAGGCGCTGCGTCTCCCGACGAATGTCCTGTCCGACTCGGGCCTCGGCTTCGTCAACCGACGCGGCCGGACGCAGGACTTCTTCCGGGCGCGACTCCTCTTCCCGATCTGCGATCCCACCGGACGCCCGGTGGCACTCGGAGGGCGGATCCTGCCGCCCCGGTCGGGGCAGGCGCCGCCGGAGCGGCCCGAGCCCAAGTACAAGAACTCCCAAGAATCGCCGATCTACTCGAAACGACGGACCCTCTACGCCCTGAACTGGGCCAAGAAGGGAATCGTCGCCCAGGGCGAGGTCGTCGTCTGCGAGGGCTACACCGATGTCATCGGCTGCTTCCAGGCCGGCGTGCCCTGGGCCGTCGCCACGTGCGGCACGGCGCTGGCCGAGGAGCACTTCACCTTGCTGCGCAACTTCGCCAAGCGGATCGTGTTGGCCTACGACGCCGATGCGGCAGGACAGAGCGCGACCTCGCGGGTCTACGAGTGGGAGCGCAAGCACGAGGTCGACGTGGTGGTGGCCGATCTGCCCGGCGGCAGTGACCCCGGCGACCTGGCTCGGACCGACCCGGGGGCCCTGGCCCAGGCCGTCAAGGAGGCCCGCCCGTTCCTGCAGTTCCGGGTCGACCGCATGCTGGCGGCCGGCGACCTCACGACCGCGGAGGGAAGGGCACGGGCGGCCGAGGCCTCTCTCACGGCAGTTGCAGAGCACCCGGATGACCTCGTGCGCGACCAGTACGTCATGCAACTGGCCGACCGGTGCCGCGTTGATGCGGCCCGACTGCGCGAGCGGCTCGATTATCTGCGCGCGCACCCGCCGCAGGAGAGCGCTCCGGGCCGGCGGGGCAAGACCCGCCGCGACGAGCCACCGCCCGCGGAGTATCCGGAATATGAGGAGGAGGGCGATACACCGTTCGGCGGCGGTGCCCCTCGCTCGGCCCTACGACCAGGACCGGGGCTCGAAGCGCTCAAGTTGGCCGTGCATCGACCCGATGATGTGGTTGATCGTGTGCACGCGGCTCTCTTCGGCGACCCCTTGCAACGGCAGGCGTTTGTCGCGCTCCTGGAGCATGACAGCGCGCATGAGGCGGTGGAGTCGGCGTCACCGGAGGTGGCGAGTCTGTTACGACGCGTGATCGTTGAGGAGCCTATGGCGGGAGACCCCGAGCTGGGGGATCCGGTTGACTCCGTGGTCACCGTGCTGTTGCGCGGGGCGGTTCGACGCGTCCTCGCCGAGGTAGAGATGGAGTCGCGCACTGGTGGTGACTCGTGGCAGTCCCGGGCGGCAGAGACGGCACAAGTGCGGCTCTGGCTGGACCAACTCGGAGATCTCGCCGCTGGGCGCGACGCTGCCGATCGATTGGTAGCGTGGTTGGTCGGGAGGACTCGAGACTGATGGTGGCAGGACGAGGGTGAACGAGGATTCGGCGATCGCGATCGAGGACGAAGTCGTGAGCGTGCCGCCATCGACATCGTCTCCTGATTCAGTTGCATCGATTGCACACGTCGCGCTGCCCGCTGGTGTGTCGCAAGTTGACTTCGACGAGGTGCTCGCGATCGGCCGCGTGAAGGGAAACATCACACAGGCGCAGCTGATCGAGGCGTTGCACACCGTCGAGCTGACGCCCGAGGTACTGACCGTGCTGATCGACCGCGTGACGGCGGAGGGTGTCGCGCTCGTCGAGGACGAGGAGGAGGACCTCCCCGTCGAGATCGCGCCGCGCAAGGGAGCGCGTGCAGGCAATCGGACCAATGGGAGTGACGAGACCGAGGCTCGCCGCGAAACGAACGGCAAGCGGGCGAGCTCGAGCGGTGAGTCGGGGGGCAGCGCCGAGGATCCGGTGCACACCTACCTTAAGGAAATCGGCCGGGTACCGCTGCTGAATGCTGAGCTCGAGGTCGAAATCGCCCAGACCATTGAGGAGGGGAACGCAGCAGCCGCGAGGCTGGCGGCCAACGAGCTGGCGTTGACGGGGGAGGGGCCCAGCGAACAACTGCTCGACGCCGGGGAGCTGTCCCGGGACCGCCGCCTCGTCCGGAAGGGACTCAAGGCAAAGGACGAGCTCATTGAGGCGAACTTGCGTCTCGTCGTGTCGATCGCCAAGCGCTATCGCAATCGGGGGCTGGCGTTTCTCGATCTGATCCAGGAGGGCAACCTGGGGTTGATGCGGGCGGTCGACAAGTTCGACCACACCAAGGGCTTCAAGTTCTCGACGTACGCGACGTGGTGGATCCGTCAGGCCATCACCCGGGCGATCGCCGATCAGGCGCGCACTATTCGGATACCGGTGCATATGGTCGAGACCATCAACAAGGTCGTGTGGGCACAGCGCCAACTTCTCCAAGAGCTGGGACGTGAGCCGACAATCGAAGAGGTGGCGCACCGCGTCGAACTCCCGATGGAACGAGTGCGCGAGATCTTGCGCATCAATCAGGACACCGTGTCCCTGGAGCAGCCCGTCGGTGACGAGGACGACTTCAACCTGTCCGATCTCATCGAGGACCGGGGGGCGGTGGTCCCCGACGACGCGGCGACGCGGTCGCTCTTGGATGCGGCGGTGCGGGAGGCGCTCGGACATCTCTCGGAGCGCGAGCAGGATGTGGTGCGGCTCCGCTTCGGTCTCGACGACGGCAAGATCCGCACGCTCGAGGAGGTGGGTAGGGAGTTCGGGGTGACTCGGGAGCGGGTCCGCCAAATTGAGTCCAAGACGCTGGCCAAGCTGCGCCGGCCCGATGCGGCGCACTTGCTGCGGGACTACCTCGAAGAGTCCTGATCGCGCGGGAGCTTCGATGCCCGTCGATGGCGCCGGGACGGGCCGCTGATATCGTGCGGAGTCTGTTTTTCTCAACCCTTCCGGGGTAGCTCAATGGCAGAGCAAGCGGCTGTTAACCGCTAGGTTGAGAGTTCGAGTCTCTCCCCCGGAGCTTTCGTCGTCGTTGGTGCTGGTCACCGGTGGTAGGTCCAGCACCTCACCCTCACCTTGACCCTCGTCGCGCGCGCCACGCGCGCGATCTCCTTCGCCTCCACGCACGATCGGGACGACGTTGCCGCCACTGGTGAAGGGATTGAGGGCCTGGGCGAGCAACGCGTCGCGCTCCTCGGAGGCGTGCTCGTAGCGCACCACGATCGCCACCGACTTCCACCCGCCACGGCTCATGATCTCCCTTGTGCTCGCACCCGTTGAGGCGAACATGGTGGCAGCGAAGTGCCGGAGGTCGTGAAATCGCACCCAGGTGAGCCCGGCCCGCCGGCGTGCCGTCTCCCAGATGACCCAGAAGTTGCTCGGGCGCAAGCGCTCGCCCCGTCGCACCGGTGAAGAGAGGAGCGTCGCTCTCGGGGCCGACGAAGCGGCGCAGGTGGTCTTCCAGAGCTGGCAGGACCGAGCTCGGCAGGTAGACCTTGCGAGGGTCGCCGTTCTTGGTCGGCCCGAGATCGAGGGAGCCGTCGTGGAACTCGTGGAGCCTCCACCCGCACTGTGCCGGCCACGAGGTCGACGTCTCGCCGCTCGAGGCCGAGCACCTCACCCCGGCGCAGCGTCCCCCAGGCCGCCACGATGACGGCGGCCCGATACTGCTCTGGCATGGCTTGGGTGAGTACCGCCACCTGGTTGACGTCGGGGATGCGTCGTTCCGTCACTCGGTCTGTGCCGTCGCCCTTGACCCGACAGGGGTTCTTGAGGATGAGATCATCCAAAATGGCGGTATTGAAGATGGCCTTGAGCAGGCGGTAGGCGGAGCGGGCGACGCCGGGCGTATCGGCCGCCAGGTCGGCGTACCAGGCTCGGACATGAACAGGCGTGATCTTCGACAGTTCTCGCTGACCGAAGACCGGATCGAGCCGGTTCTTGATGAGCCAGCCGTAGTACTCCTTTGTGCGCGCCCGGATGTCGGTGCGCTGGTCCAGCCAGATTTCGGCGTAGCGGCTGAACGAGATCCGCCCGAGCTCGGGATCGACCCAGTCGCCTCTTCCAATCGAAGCCGATACCGCATCCAGGAAGGCGTTGGCGTCCGCCTTCGAGCGGAACGTCTGCGGGGCGATATGTCGGCGGAGAGCCGTTTGCATTGACGCGTTCGGCTCGGGTGACATCAAACCAACAGAGAAGGGGTGCAACTTGAGAGCGATCGTCCGGATAACGAGCGAAGTAGTACTGCTCTACGGTGGGGTGTATTGAACCCAGCTCCGGCATGTGACCCACCAATCTTGAGATGTCCGTACCCGTGCACCCGGCATTTTCAGCTAAGTGCCGAAGGGATGCAACCCTTCAAGAGCCCCAGCAACGAAGTCCAGGTGTGCGCGTGGGAGTCCCCTGTCCCACCCTCGGTCCGCATGTAGTCAGTTCCTGGTGATGCGCGGTGCCCAGTGCTCCGTGAACTGTGCACTTTGCTGGGCTGCTCTGTTACGCGGGGATTCGAACCCCTATGCGCTGCCCTTGCGCTCGCCATGGAGCCTTATCAGGGCTTGGTTCTGGATTGGCCCCCAGCGGGCTGGAACTCGCTCTACATACTTCCCTACCAACTCCACGCATAATCGCTTGCGTCATGCCTCCTGTAGCTCGGCCGTCCAGTTGACCTGCTGGATCCGTGCATCGAGCTCACGAGCTTGCCGAGCGACGTCCGAGGCCTGCTGACGCAGGCCCTTCACGTCGAGGGCGCGCATGTACTTGAGCTCGGACCGGGTGGCCCGCATGAACCCGGCCTGCTGTAGCGCGCCCGATGCCGCTTCGGCCGAAACCTTGAGCATCGAGTACCTGAGCCGAAGTACGTCTCGCTCGGCGAGCGCATCGGTGACGGTCCGACCATCGGGCATAACAGTGCTCGAGTTAGTCCGGTTGACGCTACGGATCAGGACCTCGAGCTCGTCGAGCACGGCCGAGGCCGCCGCAACCAGGTCGCGCGCGTCCTCGGGGGGCTTCTCGCCCTCCTGATACCTGGCACTGACCTGGATGCGCTGCTTCAGCTGCTCCAGGGTCCGGTTTCGATCGGCACGCAGCAGCAGTGCCTCTGCCAGCTTCATTCTTCTCCTCCTTCGTTCAAAGTTCCTGTTTGGATCGGGGCGCTTAGGTCCCCTTGAGGTTCACGAGCTGGTGCAGCTCGTGGACGACCTCGACCAAGTCAGCCTGGTCGGCCATGACCTGGGCGATCGGCTTGTAGGCATCGGGGTGCTCGTCGACCAGCTGCTCGGCCAGGGTGTCGTCCCACGCCCTCCCCGCCATGGCGCTTCGGAGCGACTCCGTGGTCAACTGGCGGAACGCCGCCTTGCGACCGAGCCGCCGACCCGCGCCGTGCGAGCTCGACTGGTACGAAGCCTCGTTGCCCTTGCCACGCACGATGAACGACGACGCGCCCATCGAGCCCGGGATGACCCCCATGTCCGAGAGTCCGGCCCGGATGGCACCCTTGCGTGTGATCCACACCTCCTCGCCCCGGTGGGTCTCCTTAACCGCGTAGTTGTGGTGGCAGTTGATCCGCTCGGTCTCGACAGCGTGGGGGACAGCAGCCCGTAGAGCCGCCAGGGCGGCATCCATCATCTGCTCGCGGTTGCCCCAGGCGTAGCGCTGGGCCCACAACATGTCCGACACGTAGGCGTCGAACTCCGGCCGCCCCTCGGCCAACCAGGCCAGGTCGCGGTCCTCGAGGACCTGTCCCTCCTCCTGGGCGACCAGGCGAGCCGTCTTGATGTGGGCCGTGGCCAGCTGGTTGCCGATACCCCGGCTGCCCGAGTGCAGCACGATCCAGACGCGGTCGCGCTCGTCGAGGCAGACCTCGACGAAGTGGTTGCCGCTACCGAGGCTGCCGAACTGCGCGGCGATGGTCGTCATCTGACGCTCCGAAAGCTCGGTGGCCGAGCCTGGTGGCAGTCCCAGGGCCTCGAGTGCCGGCGACACACTGGCCTCGGAACGCTCGTGCCCCTTGCCGACACCGGCCGGGATCCGGTCGCGCAACAAGCTGTGGAGCCCGGTGAGGTCGTCCGGCAGCTCGGCTGCGGTGAGGTTGGTCTCCGCCGCCACCATGCCGCAGCCGATGTCGACACCGACCGCCGAGGGCAGGACGGCGTTCTTGGTCGCCACGACGCTGCCGACCGTTGCCCCCAGGCCGAAGTGTGCGTCCGCCATCAGGCAGACGGGCCCGGCGAGGATCGGCAGCCGCGAGGTCCGCAGTGCCTGCTCGAGGGCGTTGTCGTCGAGCTCGCTGGCCCATGAGGTCAGGTTCGCGTTGATCTGCTTCGGCATCGTCTTCACCTCCGGTCGGTATGGACACAGTGACAACCAAATAGTGCGCCAGATTGGGTCGTCTGACCGACCTTGTGTTCGAGCCGGGAGTCGGACCCGGACGCTCGCTGTGAGCACCAGCTCCTCAAGATGGCGTGTCTACCGTTCCACCACTCGAACGTGGTTCAGGCCGAAGGCCTGCAGAGCCGGTGGAGAGTGTCGAACTCTCGCGCTCCCGCGTACGACGCGGGCGCTCAGCCACCCGAGCATCACCGGCGAGGTACCCCCGACACGATTCGAACGTGCACACGCTGGGTTTGGGCCAGCTGCCTCTTCCGTTTGGGCTACAGGGGCCAGATGGTTGGGGCCCCGGGTGCTGACCCCGACACGGATGGTTGATAAGACCGTCCTGGGCGACCGGCCCGGCCCCAGTCGCAACGCTCCGTACTGACCGGAGATCTTCGGGCGTATGAGACCCGTGAGGTCACCATCCCTCCCCGCTGCGGTTCGTTGCGGGTCCTCAGACCCAGGGTGAATGAGGAGAATCGAACTCCTTGCTGGGTGGGTCACGACCACCCGCCTCTCCATCCGGCTCCATCCACCATGTGGCGCGTCGTGCGCCCCAGTGCATCCGGGAGGTGCTGACCCTCCGACTTCCACGGTGTGAACGTGGCGCTCTGCCGTTGAGCTACGGATGCGTCCAGTGTGTGCTGGCGGCCGGACTCGAACCGGCTCAGTCGGGATTAGAAGTCCCGGGCCCGTCCCGTCGGGCGCCACCAGCGCTCGGTCGGCCCGCCCCGTGTCGAACGAGGCCTTCCGCTGTATCAGAGCGGCGTCGTCACCGGCTGACTCCGGGCCGTGGGTGATCTGGTGGACACAGGGTGTTTCGGAAGCCCGACCTCCGGCGTGTCGTGCCGGCGCTCCGCCTCTGAGCTATGTGTCCGTGGTGGTCATGGGTGGTTTCGATCCACCGCCTCGCGCGTTTCAGGCGCGCGCTCTCCCAACTGAGCTACACGACCATGGGGCCGGCCCCGGGACTCGAACCCGGATCAACTGGGTTACAAAGCCAGTGCCCATCCCGTTGGGCCCGGCCGGCAGGTCTCGAGCGGCAGCGATCACGCCGCGTCATCCGGGAGCGGCCCTTCATCGGCGTCCAGGACACGCAGCAGCCGCATTACGGGCTCGGGGGTCGCCGGGATATCAAATCTGTCCGTCGTGCCGTCGGTCACCGACTTCCCACTGTCTTCGGGAATGACGAGCTTCAGCCGATCGTGTTCCATGGAATCGCTCCTTTCAGATGGTTCGGGAGGAAGGTGTCGAACCCTCATCTCAAGGACCAAAACCTTGCGTCTTGCCATTGGACGACTCCCGAGCGGATCGTTGTTGGAGGGGTCAATGGGTACCGCCCCCATTACTCGTGGGTGGAAGCCACGCGTGTATCTGTCAACACCTTGACCCCGTGGAGCAGTAGGCGGGTCCTGACCCCGCGACCTCCTCGTTGGCAACGAGACGCTCTTCCACTGAGCTACTACTGCGATGGAGGCACCGGCTGGATTCTCACCAGCGTGGCCCGGGTTGCAATCGGGTACCTAGATCCTCGGTCACGGTGCCAGGGCTGCGGAGGAGGGCATCGAACCCCCGACGACGGTGGTTAACGGCCACCCGCTCTTCCGCTGAGCTACTCCGCACTGCATGGGGCAGACCAATGGAATGCCCCCGTACCGCCACGGGGTACCGACCCCCGGCTTCCGGGTTGAGAACCCGGCGGACTGCCTTTATCCGATGGCGGCGTTGTGACGCAGGTCGGTTTCGATCCGACAATCTCCGGGGTGAAGGCCCGGCGTGTTCCCGTTGCACTACTGCGCCAGAGCGGAAGGTAGAGGTGTCGAACCCCCACGGCAGAGCCGTGTCACTGTTTTCGAAACAGGGTGCCCCCAGCCAACGAGGCATACCTTCCTGGGCGGAGGGGCAGCGGATCGAACGCTGGCGAGGTTGCCCTCGGCCATCGCTTAGCAAGCGAGCACCTTTCCTCTCGGTCAACCCTCCAATGCACAGTCGGCTCCGCCGTACTCCAGTCGACAGCGCCCCCGGCTCGATTCGAACGAGCATCCTCCGGTGTAGGAGACCGTTGCGCGTCCAGTCGCGCCACGGGGGCAATAGGACCCGAATCGGTCCAGAGCCACCACCCGGAGCCGACCCGGGGACCTCAGCCGTACCAGGGCTGCGCTCTTCCCACTGAGCTATGGCGGCGTGGCCTCGTCGACTGGACTCGAACCAGTGGCCTCTGCCTTCGGAGGGCAGCGCTCTTGTCCATCTGAGCTACGACGAGATTGGCACCCCGGCCAGGACTCGAACCCGGAACTGGAGATTCGTAGTCTCCTGTGATCATCCGTTTCACCACCAGGGTTTGGCGCCACAGGCGGGTTTCGATCCCGCTGCCTCCGCCGTGACAAGACGGCGCTCTCCCGATTGAGCTACTGCGGCACGATGAGGCATTGACCGGGCCTCTCCGGGAGCTCGGGAAGATGGGTTCGAACCACCGTCTCTCGGTCCAGAGCCGAGCGTCCATACCGCTGGACCACTCCCGAATGCTGCGGTGCCAGTTCACCGCTGGTCTGGTTGAACGGACTCGAACCGCTGACCCCCCGGTCCCGAACCGGGTGCTCTGTCCAAACTGAGCTACAACCAGGTGTTGTGACCGGATGACCCGGCCAAGTGCGCCCCGAGGGGCTCGAACCCCCGACGACATGGATTAAGAGTCCATCGCTCTACCAACTGAGCTAGAGGCGCCTGGTACGGGCGGAGAGAGTCGAACTCTCAAGGGCGTGAGCCCACCGGGGTCTGAGCCCAGCGCGTCTTCCATTTCCGCCACGCCCGCAGGGTGGACCCAGCCGGGCTCGAACCGGCACGCGTCTCGATGCAAACGAGGTGCACTGCCACTCGTGCTCTGGGCCCAGGGTCCCGGTGGGTCGAATCGAACGACCGCAGGCAGAATGCCGCGCGGGTTACGGCCGCGCTCCTCTAGCCAACAGAGGTCACCGGGGCGGGATCGGTCGGTGTGGCCGCGCCAATAGACGTGACTCCGATCCCCAATCTGGCGTACTATTTAGTTGTCAATGTTCGGTGGTTTATTTGCCTATTTGGGCAAAAAGGGCAAGGCTTCGCCCCAGCAGGGGTGGCAGGAGTCGAACCCACGTCCGCCGGGTTGGAGCCGGCTGTCCGTTCCGCTGGACTACACCCCTTTCGAGTGATTGGCTATTCAGTTGTGCATTTGGCCCAGGAATTCAAAAGAGCCGCCCCCTTTCGGAAGCGGCTCCTCAACGAACTGGACGTTTGTAAGTCCTAGTTATGCCGTTGAGGGCACCTCCTGGGGGTCGGTCGCGATCCAATTCAAGGATTGGGCCTTCAATGTCTGGGCCATGGCGCGCCCGCGCGACGTCAGAAGGCCTTTGAGGCCTTCAGAGTGCCGGTGCGCCCGGCAGCTGTACGCGTAGACGTTCTTCATGCTCGGAATAGTACACCACTGAGGTTCGGTATGGAACCACTTTCGTGATTCCATACGTATTTCTCGACATCCATTTGGATGTTTTGCGCTTGACCAGCTCCTCATATCGGGAATTGCCACGAAACCGCGACCCGTCGGCTCCAAGGTGTCTTGCTCCATGCCCCAGGCGGCGCCCTTCCACCTGGCACCGCCGGATCGAGTCCGCTCAGCCGGGACACAGTCCAACAGACTGAGCAAATGTTGACACGGGCTGACTCCAGTGGTGGGGGTAGACGGTCCTTATGCCTATTCAAACGGAGTGTGCCTGTGATCCCGTCCATCACGAACTCTTCGATGGGGATCGCCTGGACCTCCATGACGACCCGATGATCCTTGTGTCTGATCGCTTCCAAGGAAGCAGAACTTCCAGCGTCAAGGCGACACCATTCGGACGAGCAAACCGCCTGTCGTCCAACTCCAAGAAGAGGTTGTACTGGCGGAAGCAGGTTTTTACAGCGACGGGATTAGCCACGAGAGCGAGGTACCGCCCAGATGGAACAGACGGACGAAATGACGAATGCCATCACCGAGTGGCAGCAGTACCTCAACGAGCTCGTCGCCGTTAGCTATCGGACTGCACAGGCCTCGTCTGCCGCATTTGATCAACTGGTACCTCAGCAAGATATCGACGGGTTGGTCGATAACCTGCTCACCGCGAATGATCGGCTTACGGCCTACATGAACGATGCTCTCGAGGGTGGTGAGGATCTCGATGCGCAAGACCGCTTGTTCGGTGTCATCTACGGGTCGTTCGTTGGCGCCGACGCCTTGAATACCGCTGCCGAAGACCCAGAAGTCATCGCGGCAAACCTCCGACTCGCCTCGGTCGAGGAGTTCCCGACGAACACGTGGCTCAGCGAGATTGAAGACGCCACTGCCATTGTGAGTAGCGCTGGGGCAGTAGCCGGCGGGGCTGGTGTGCCGTATCAACCCACGCTCGACGAGACCATCGACGAACTGTCGGACGCGGCTGGGAGCGAGCTCCGCTCGATCGTGACCGATGCAGCGGTCACCTTAGTTATTCCAAGGCTGCCGGGCGCGGTCGCGTCCGTGCTTGGGGGGACCGCGGGTTCAGCCATCGCGAAGGCTGCGAGCTACATCAAAGGTGTATTCGCGGTTGCCAAGAAAGGTGCAAGCCGGATTGTCGAGTGGGTCGTCGCCCATGCCCAGAAGATCCTTCCGCCCCCGCTTTACTCGATAGTGAAGCGCTTTGTATCTGCCGAGGTAAGGGCGCTTCAGGACAAAGCGGACGACGTCATCGGATCAATCGCAGCATTTGCCTTGGGTAAGCCCGGAGTTCTAGCGGCCTGGGGCGCCGCCGGCGAAGGTGCGCTTATCCAGGCCATCCCGGAGATGCCTGATGCGACCAAAGTTCCACTCAAGCGCATCAAGCAGGTGACTCGCTGCCGATCATTTATCGACAAATGGTTCCAGAACCTGATCGCGCTCGTCGCCAAGGTTCCCCAAGTGGCTATCGGCATCGCTGCAGCGGCGGCGGCAACGATAATCCTGGTGCTCTACGAGCTGTGGCGAGGTTTGCATCAGCTCGAGGCACTGGTCTGAGCCTGCAGGTCCACCAAAACGATCGCGGTCTGCTGCCGCTCAATGAAGACTCATCACCGTCCCTCACTGAACCCACCTCGATATGTCGTCTGCACGCTTTCAGGCGCGGCTATGCAGAGCTCCCAGTGACAGAGGGGGGCGAACGGTTCCGGCCCAGTGGTTGGCTCTCTGCTCCAAACGTCCCGGGCGTGAGGGCGCGGCTCTTTGATTGTCGTCCGGGCCTGCGGTTGGTTTTGTAGAAGCGTGAGAAGAGTCAAGCGTCGCGCGCGATCTGCGCGCGATCCATCGGCAATTAGGGGTCGTGAGCGGTCACCGGCGGTATGAGCGGATGCCGATTAGCTGGGACTATTCGAGAGGGTGCTGGTACGCATCGTGCTCGAGGGGGCCCGCTAGGTTGAGAGTTCGAGTCTCTCCCCCGGAGCATTCCTCGTCGTTTGTGCTGGTCAGGGTGTCGTGCAGCGTGAACGGTCTGGTCGCCAACGGATTTGGGCGCGCCGTGGGCGCGATCTCCTCGGACGGCACTTCGGGCAGTGGCACGTGCAGCCGTCGCTTGGGCCAAAAACCTGTCCCGCTCCGGGGTGGCGTGCTGGTAGCGCAGTGGCATCGCGTTCGACCGCCAGCGGCCTCGTCGCTAGATTTCCGCAACGCTGGCACCAGTTGATCCCAGCATTGTCCCGGCGCAGTGGCGCAAGTCGTGAAAGTGATACCTCATCAGCCCAGTCTCCCGGCGCGCGCGAGTCCAATAGCGCCAGAACGAGCCAGGACGAATCGGCTGCCCGTTCGTGGCTGGAAACAGAGGTGCGTTGGATTCCGGTCCGACGAACCGGTCCATGTGGTCTCGGACGAAAGCCATGATTTCAGGAGACAGCTGAACCGTCCCCGTTTCCTCATTCTTCGTCTTGCGGTACTTCAGGTCCTTGTGACCCGGACACTCTTCCAGTTGTCGCTGGATGGAAATGGTGCAGCGATGAAAGTCCACATCGCAACGACAAAGCCCCAGAATCTCATTTCGTCGAACGGGAAAGGCACACCCGAGCACGACAGCTGCCTTCAGCTTTTCGGGCATAGCCTCAAACAATGCCTGCACCTCTTTTCGCGTCGGAGGTGTACGTTCGGGTGTGTTCCCGAGCGATATCCGGTGTGGCCCCAGGTACTATCGGACCGTCCGGTGGCGGTAGAAGGTTTGGGCTACAGCGTGGACAATGAACGATGTGAAAGACCCCACGATACGCACCAAGCGACTGCTGCTCCGACGGTGGACAGATGACGACCGGGAGGACTTCGCTCGCATCAGCGCCGATCCAGAGGTCATGCGGTATCGCCTGGCTCCCCTGTCACGTCAGGAGAGCGACACTCTGATTGACCAGATCGAGGCAGACTTCGATGAGAACGGATTCGGGTTGTGGGCGGTCGAGCGGCTCGAAGATGGTCGTCTGCTGGGCTTCACCGGCTTTGGAATCTCCGACTTCGACGCCCCCTTCTGCCCCACGGTCGATATCGGCTGGACTCTCGCCCGAGATGTTTGGGGCAATGGCTATGGCACCGAGGGTGCCATAGCCGCATTGGACTTCGCCTTCGACGATCTCCACCTCAACGAGGTCGTGGCCCACACCACTAAAATCAATCTGCCTTCGCGGGCTGTAATGCAGCGGCTCGGCATGACCCATGATCCGAACGACGACTTCGACGCGCCGTGGTACCAGATCGGACACCCTCGCCGCAGGTTCGTTCTTTATCGAATGAAGGCTGCAAGTTGGCACCATCGGGCGATTACGGGCAACGACGAGCGGCACTAGCGATCCGGTCCGTATTCAGAGTGCCCAGTACCCTGTCAGGCGGGCATCGAACATGATGGGTAAATGGCTTTTCTTGTAGCTGGCATTGTCGTTGTCCTGATCCTGGCCCTCCTAGTCCTCCTCATCCGTGTGGTCTACAACCATGCTGTTCCTGCGTTCGACCGCCGACACCGAGAGCGTGACGACAGCTTCTTCTTCAACTACTACTGCGAGACAGGGACGATGTCCAAGGTGCGCTGGCTGAATCGACGCTTGCCGTCGTCGCCTCGCTGTAAGGTCTGCCTTCTGCCATTCGGCGGGTTAGGGCGCGTCATAGGCGTGAAACCCTCTCGCAAGAACCCCAACCATTGTCGAGCGTGCTTCGAGGCAGCTCCAATCGGGGGGCACGACATGGAAGTCGGTGTCCTCTTCGCCGATATTCGTGGCTACACCTCCTGGTGTGAGGAACAGACACCAGAGGTCATCGAACGAGCCCTGAATCAGTTCTATGCCACAGCGTCAACGGTATTGACGAAAGGTGATGGGCTGATCGACAAACTTGTGGGCGACGAAGTCATGGCCCTGTTCATCCCAGCGTTTCGATCTCTTCGGGAGCGCACGTGCGAAGTCATGGTGGATGCAGCCCGAGAGTTCCTGCTCCTCATCGGACAGGCGACCCCGGATCAGAACTCGCTTCCCGTCGGTGTTGGCCTCACGTACGGCATCGCTCGGGTCGGCAACGTGGGCGCAGGGGAGGTGAAGGACTTCACAGCCATTGGCGACGTAGTCAACACGGCTGCCCGCCTGGAAGCGTCGGCATCGCCCGGCCAAATCCTCATGTCGGCAGAGGTCTACGAGCGTGCAGCGGCTCAAGTGCCAGACGCCACGCCGCGATCCTTCGTTCTGAAGGGCAAGGCAGAGCCCGTTTCTGCCTATGCCATCCAAGTGGGAACTGACGCGGGCCCTAATGATGGCCAGTAAGCGAATCCAGACCTGGCAGCTAACCGACCACACGATATGTGCCGGTTGCGATCCGTCCCCGAGGGTCGACAGGGGCAGTCGCCCGGGGCGAAGCGTGCGACCGGCTCGTCACCGAGGGGTAACGGGCCTGAGGGGGCGTGTCACTTGCTAGGGAATGGGTTGCGGCTTCGCGACTGCAGGCACGAATCGGGGGCTGTCTACGTCCCTGGAACCAGAGCGTGACGAAACCGCGAATGTCAGCTGTGCATCCCCTGTGAATCCCCTGTATTGTGCGTCCGTTGATAAAGCGGTCGCATAGGAGGTCGGACGATATGCGTGCTCCCCACCACCCCACCGTCAGAAGGCAATACGAGTGTTGGGTGGTCGATTGCCCAGAGTGTCGGCAGGCTGCTCAAGGGGGCGAGCGCTTCATCGGGATCGGAATGCCTCTGGAATCCCAGCTCACCGCGGAGCGACTGAAAGAGAACCACGCGGGTTCACCCCTGCGGGCTGATCTAAGAGTCAGAACGGGACTAAGCGATTGCAGGAGGCTGTGACGCAAGGGGGATTGTCTCAAAAGATGCGTGGGTACATACAGGCCATGACCATGCACTGGGCTGACGCCGAACTGCTCCACCAGGCGGCGAGGGAACTTGAGGCGGCGAGGGAACATGAGCTACGCCCCCGCGACCTCACCGCGCTGGGCAACTACCGCAACGGACTGATCGTGGCTGCCGCGCTGAGCGGTGCCGAAGACGCCGAGATCGCCCGCGCCGCTGGTATCAACCGTCGAACCGTCAGAAAGGTCATCGAGCAGAGCCAGATCAGAGCGGGACGTGACGAGAACGTTCGACGTTCAGCCTGACATCAAGAAGCTGTTCGACCAGGTCGGCCTGACCGACGATTCCGTGATCGACGCGTTCGTGGTCGACTACGTATTCGACCGCCCTTCGGTGATCGCGGACACGATGGAGGAACTTGGGTCACCGACGTGCAAGGTTTGCGGTGATTCGTATTCAGCACACCAGCACTACCGCTCCGGGACTGAATGTGCTCACTGCCTCTGCCCACAGTACCGAGAGACAATGACGCGCATCCAGTACGTGATGAGACCGTTTACCGGGTCACGCGCTCGGGGGTGGGGCTGACCCAACGGGTGTCCCTGTCGTTGCCCCGTTTGGGTTCCGCGATCCGACGTCCCCCTCGCGCCACTATGGACGCGTGGCTCGACCTCCGACCCGCTCGACGGTTGCCGAAGCCTGAGGCCCTTCGTCGCCTCCTTTCCGCCATCGATGCCGGGGAGATTGACGCCGACGACCCCAAGGCGCGGGCGCTTCGACGCCAGTTGGAGGGAGTGGCGCCAGCGTGGGAGGAGGCGTCGAAGGGTGGTGGAGCGGGACCCAAGCCGGGATAGAAATGACCAGGATGACCCTTGCCCAGTGCCCCTTCCCCGTCGCCACATGACGTGAGTTGTCACCACAGCAGCGGTCCGATCATCGACTGCCCCGGTAGCCTCGACACCGTGGATCGGACCGCAATCGCCTATTCCGACGAGCCAAGCAAGCGGGCGGTGATGATCGCCGCGGCGCTCGCTCTGGTTACGGATGTCGTCGTCACCACTCAGGTTCGCCCAGCACTGTTTCGCAGAGCGATGCGACTGGCGATCCCCGTCGTCCTCACACGTCCGGTCGCTGGCATTCTCACCCGACTGGGCGTCTAGGCAGCCCATTACCAGCCGTCTACGGCGTCGGTGCTCGACGTCCCTCGATGCCGCTCGGCCAGGCTGATGACGTCAGTGCTCGGGGTAGTTGGCTGCCCCCGACCGACAGCACATCGGGGATAGGGCCTAGCAGTCGCGTGCCGAGCGATATCCGGCGATCACGTGCGGTCGATTACACGATCAAGTCCGAGGCTGCCCCAATACGCTGCCGGGTTGAGGGCATAATTTCTGGTCCATTCCGTACACAAATGGGTCAGTTGCATGCCCAAACGGGACGACGTTGTCGCCGACATTGGTCCGGCACGGCTGGGCGCAGCCCTCACCCCTGTGGCGGCAGCGGTAGCGCCGGCTACCCGGCGGTTGCCCGATCAGCCGGTGGCGGCAGGTGATCCGGTGCGGCCGGGGATCTGACCGTTGGTCACCGCGTTGGGAGCCGCCTGCTCCACCAGCGACGTGACGATGGGGCCGAGTTCCTCGGGATCCCATCTTGCTCCCCTGTCGGTGCCAGGTCCGGCGTGCCAACCCTCGGCCACGCTGATACGGCCGCCGGCGACGTTGAACACGCGGCCGGTGATATGGGACGACTCGCCGCTGGCGAGCCACGTCACCAACGGAGCGACATTGGACGGGTCGCGCGGGTCCCATTCGCCCGGTAAAGATTCCTTCACGCCTCGTGCCCGCGCGAGCTCCTCGGTCATCCGGGTCCGCGCACCGGGTGCGATCGCGTTGACCGTGATCCCATAACGGGCGAGCTCCTTGGAGGCGATGATCGTGAACGCGGCGATCCCGGCCTTTGCTGCGCCGTAGTTGGTCTGGCCGACGTTGCCGTAGATGCCTGACGACGAGCTGGTGCAGATGATCCGCGCGTCGTTGCTCTCTCCTTCCTTTGAGCGGTCCCGCCAGTAGTTGGCCGCCCAATGGGTGGGGGCAAAGGTTCCGCGCAGATGCACGCGGACCACGTCGTCCCACTCGTCGATGGTCATGTTGACGAGCATGCGGTCGCGCAGGATGCCGGCGTTGTTGATCAGGACGTCGAGACCGCCGAAGGTCTGGATCGCAGATTCGATCATCCGCTTGGCGGCGTCGAAGTTTGACACATCGTCATAGTTGGCGATTGCCGCGCCGCCCAACGCCTTGATGTCTTCGACCACTTCGGCCGCAGGGCCCTCGGAACTCCCGGAGCCGTCGACCGAGCCGCCCATGTCGTTGACCACCACTCTGGCTCCCTGGCGGGCCAGCTCGAGCGCGTGCTCGCGCCCCAGGCCCCGGCCGGCACCCGTGACGATGGCAACCCGGCCTTCGCAGAGTCTTACCACGGCTACTACCTCTACTTTCTGTGCGCTTGCTTACTTTCTCTCCGCGCTCGGTTCCTTGGGCAGGCCGAGCGCCCGTTCCCCGATGATGTTGCGCTGGATCTCGCTCGTCCCCGAGTAGATGGTGCCCGAGCGGCTGGAGAAGAACACGTCCTGCCAGTCGTCGGTCTCGTACCCGGGTCCGTCGGGGCGCACCATGGCGCCGGCGCCGGCGATGGCGATGGCGATCTCGCCGAACCTCTTGTGGAACTCGCTCCAGTACAGCTTGTTGACCGAGGCCTCGGCCCCGGGCTCCTTCCCTTTGGCGAGCCCGGCCAGCAGCCGCAGGCCGGCGAAGCGCATCACCTGCACCTTCGCGTAGGACCAGGCCAGCTGCTGGCGAACGAGAGGGTCCGCGGCCTTGCCGTTCTTGCGCGCCATGTCGATCAGGTCCCACACTTCCTGCTCGAAGCCGAGGTGCGCCGTCGTGGCGTTCCCGCCCCGCTCGAAACCGAGTGTGGTCATCGCCGGAGCCCAGCCGTTGTTGAGCCCGCCGATAACGTTGAACAGCGGCGCCCGCGCATCCTCCAGGAAGTCCTCGCAGAACCCGGACGCGCCCGACATCTGCCTCAGGGGTTGGACGCGCACCCCGTTCTCGGGGGAAAAGGGCACCAATACATAGGAGAGGCCGCGATGCTTCGGCGCGTCCGGGTCGGTGCGGCAGAGGACGAAGATCATGTTCGCCCTCTGGGCTCCCGACGTCCACACCTTCTGCCCGGTGATGACGATCTGGTCACCGTCGACCACACCACGCGTCTCGACCGCGCCGAGGTCGGAGCCGTGGTCGGGTTCGGAGTAACCCTGGCAATAGATGTCCTCGCCCGCGACGATCCTCGGCAAGAAGTGCTCACGCTGCTGCGGAGTCCCGTGCACGATGATCGCAGGTCCGACCAGCGACTCGCCCATACCCCGTCTCACCGCCGGCACGCCGGACCGGCGCAGCTCCTCAGACCACACTGCCACGCGCACGCCGTCCCAGCCCCGGCCACCCACTCCCACCGGCCACTGCGGGCAGATGAGCTTGGCGTCCTGCAGACGCGCTTCCCATTCCTGGTGAAGCGGGTGCGCGCGAAGCGTGAGCATCTCTGCGCCTCGCTGGCCACCGGCCACCTGCTGGCCACCCCAGTTGATCAGGTCCTTGAGGCCCTTGGGCGCGCTGGACTCGATCCACGCTCTCATCTCCAGGCGGAACTCGGTGATCTGCGGTCCGAGGTCGATATCCATGGACGTCGGCTTGGGCGCTGGTTTCACGGGGCCCCAGCCGCCAGCTCCGCCAGGAGGTCCTGGCTGTAGGCGACCCGGCCGGTAAGGCTCCGAGGCGGGCGACTACAAAGCGCAAGCGCTGCCTCCGCCATCACCCCGGGCTGCTCGACGACCTGGTTCGGGTCATCGGGGCGGACCAGATGGTGAAAGACCGTGCCCGGCGTGGGCACCACCCTGCTCGGAGAGAGCGAGTTGACCGCGACGTTCGCTTCCCACACCTCCGCCGCCAACCCCGTCGTAAACCGCTCCAGGGCCGCCTTGACCATCCCGTACACCGTGCCGCCTCCACGCCACATCGGGCCCGGCGGGAGCGAGGGGTGGCGCGACACGCCCGAAGAGATGTTGAGTATCCATCCCTGGCCGGCCGCGGCCATGCCGGGAAGGACCCTCTGCGCGAGGTCCATCGGGGCGTAGACCTGGACCTCGAACATCAGTTGCTGGCGCTTCGGTGCGAAGTCGGCGATCGGGGTGAAGAAGGTGACGGCCGCGTTGTTGACCAGGATGTCGATGGGTCCGATGACGGCTTCGGTCTCTAGGATCAACCGCTCCCGCTCCTCCGGCCTGGACAGGTCCGCCGCGATGGCGACCGCGTGCCCACCGTCCTTGGTGATCCTCTCGACGGTCTCTTCGAGGCTCCCCTCGAACTGGCTGGTTCCCGGCTCGACCGTCCTGGCGGTCACCGCCACCGTGGCACCTTCGGCGGCGAAGCGCTCTGCGATGGCCATACCTATCCCGCGGCTGGCGCCGGTGACTAGGGCTGTGCGGCTGGCGAGGAGGCTGCTCGTCATAGGTCGTTCTCCTTGTGTTGATCCTTGTCCTGGTCCTTGTCCCAGACAACCAGTGCGTCGAGAGCTTCTATTTGGCTGCCATCCACGCGCAGTGGGTTGATCTCGATGGTGTCGAGAGGGAGCGCTTCGGCCAGCTTGGCGACTCGCACGATCACCTCGGCGAGGTGGCGTACGTCTGCGGGCCTTGTGCCGCGCGCCCCCTTCAGCAGCGGGGCAGCCTTGAGCTCGTCCAGCATGTCAGTGACGTCGTCCTGGTCCACCGGCAGAAGCCGCAGCGACACGTCTCCGAGAACCTCGACCCATAGACCGCCGAGCCCGAGGGAGAGGACCTTGCCCCACCCGGGGTCCCGGATGACGCCGACCAGCAGCTCGATGCCTCCGGTGCGCATGGGGCCGATCAACACCCCCTCCGCGCTCGTGGTCGTTCGCATCAGTTCTTCGAAGGTGGCCGCTGCGTCGTGTGGGTCGACGTCCAGCCTCACACCGCCGACGTCGGACTTGTGCAGGAGGCCTGCGGCGGCGATCTTCATGGCGAGAGGGCATGCGTAAGTGGCGGCGATCTCGGCCGCTTTGGTTGCGCCGGTGGCGAGCTGCGCCGGCGCCACCGGTATGCCATGTGCCTCGAGCAGGGCGCGCACCTGGTGCTCGGCCCAAATTCCTGCTGCGTCCGGCGGTGCTTTGCCAGAGGGTTGCGGGAGCACGGGACCCACCATCTGCTTCGGACCCTTGTCGAGGTAGCGGTCCCGACGATCGTGGTATCGCGCCCCGTGCCCGATCGCCCGCACCCCCAGCTCGATGCCGTTCAGGAGGTAGAGGCCGCGCTCCTCGAACAGCTGCTGCGCGTACGCCGGTAGGTCCGATACGACCGAGGTCTGCAACAGCACGGGGACAGCGATCTGCTTGATCGCCTCGCTCAGGGCATCGAGGCGGTCGACGATGGGTTTCAGGTCCCTGGGCTCGGTCCGAGGAAGGCTCGTCGAGTACAGGATCATGTCGTAGAGGCCGGCCACGCGCCTTGCGACGATCTCGAGCGCCTGCAGGGACAGCCGTGGGTCGACCACCACGTAGCCGGTGACGTCGAGCGGGTTTCGCGGGTTCGAGAACGGAGGCAGGAAGTCGGCCAGCTCGTCGAGGGTCTCTTGAGGGAACTCGGGAAGCTCGAGACCTTCGCCGGCCGCCTTGTCGGCGAGCAGGTCGCAGGCTCCGCCTGAAGGTGTGACCGCGGCTATGCGCCGTCCCTTGACATCGGGGTGGTACCCGAGATAGCCGGCGGTGGACAGCATCTCCTCAAGCGAGTCGACCCGGACGACTCCGAGCTGGCGGAAGGCCGCGTCGATAATCCGGTCGTCGCCTGCGAGTGCACCGGTGTGAGCGAGCGCGGTGCGGGCTCCCTGCTCCGAGCGCCCGACCTTCAGGACGACGATCGGCTTGCCCATTTGCAGAGCGATCTCCGCAACCTCGCGGAAGGCCTCGGGATCCCGGACGGACTCCAGGAACGCGGCTATGACCTTTGTCTGGTCGTCGTGGACGAGATAGCGCATGATGTCGGTCGCGGAGATGAACGCCTCGTTGCCCGTCGAGACCATCAGGCTGAGGCCCACGCCTCTCGCCTGCGCCCCGGAGAGCACCGCGGAGGCGAGTCCGCCCGACTGCAGGACGATGCCGGCCGGGCCCTTGATCAAAGGTGGCGCGATCGGAAGCCCGTACGGAGCGATGCCGCCGGCGACGTTGATGAACCCATTGCCGTTCGGCCCGAGCACGGTGAGCCCTCGCTCGGTCGCGAGCGCTTCGAGGCGGGCTGCGAGCGCCTCGCCATCGGGTCCGGCCTCGGCGAAGCCGGCGGTCAGGATGACGAGGTTCTTGGTGCCGGCGTCGGCGATCTCCTCGACCACGCCGAGCACTGCGTTGGTTGGCACCATCACGTAGGCCAGGTCGACGGGCTCGGCGATGTCGCACATCGAGCGGTGCGCCGGCTGGCCGTGGACCGTTCCGCGCCTCGGGTGAACGACGTGGACGGCGACTTCCGGCGAGTAGCGGCGCAGGTTGGTGTAGGTGAACACCGACCACTGGGAGTTTTCCGTCGCTCCTACGAGCGCGACGGACCTGGGTGTGAAGAGCGACCTCAGCCGTTCAAGAACGACGGTGCTCGCCGCTTCCTCCAACTGGACTCCCACACCAACCCCCCGGCTGACTGGACTTGCTTGAGAGATGTCAAGCTTCGCGCGTGATCCGCGCGAAGCATCCGTAAATGCGGGGGTCATAAGCGGTTATCGGCGGTACGACCACATGGCTGTCTAGCTGGGATTACTCGAGAGAGTGCTGGTACTCGGATCCCTCGTGGGGGCCCGCTAGGTTGAGAGTTCGAGTCTCTCTCCCGGAGCATGCATTCGCCGTCGTTGTGCTGGTCAGGCGCGGTCAGCGTGAACGGTCTTGTCGGCAGCGGATCTGGGCGCCATCTCATCAGCCGTGGAGTCGGTCGGCAGGCGTACGAACTGAGCGGTTGCATTGGCGAGGTAGCGGTTACGCTCCGGAGTGGCCTGCTGGTAGCGCAATGGCATGGCGTTCGATCGCCAGCGCCACGTCTCTTGTTTGCCGCGACGCTGGCAGCGGTTGATCCGAGCATTGTCCCCTCGTAGTCGCGCGGGTCGTGACAGTGATGCTTCATCAGCTCGTTTCTCTGCGCGCCCGAGTCCGATAGCGGCAGAACGAGCCAGGACGTATGGGCTGCACGTTGGCCGCTGGAAATAGTGTTGCGCTCGATTCCGACCCAACGAAACGCTCCATGTGGTCTCGGACGAAAGCCATGATCCAGGGAGACAGCTGAGTCGTCACCGTTTCCTGATTCTTCGTCTTGTGGTACTTCAGGTCCGTATGACCGGGACACTCCTCGAGTTGTCGCTAGATGGAAATGGTGCACCCGATGGAGGTTCACATCACAACGACAAGGCGTAGAATCTCGTTTCGCCGAACCGAAAAGCACGCGCGCACGACAGCTGCTTTCAGGTGTTCGGGCATCGCCTGAGATAGTGCCTGCACTTCGCTGGTCCGAGGCGGCTGTCTCTATTGGCCTATCGGAGCCTCCCACAACACCTGAGACGACACACCATTGGGACTGATCGAGATGATCGCTGACCTGTCGGTGAAGCCATTTCCGTAGTAGGTGTCGACGTAGATCGTGCCGTCGGGGCCAACCGCGACGCCGTTTGGTGAGAATCCCCTGATGCCGTCAAAGAGGCCTGGGTAAAAGGAGATGATTGGCTGTTGGCTGGTTGGCAACAGCCGCACGACGGACTGTTCACCCATGACGATGACCTCTCCGTTGGGTGAAGTAGCAAGACCACCGTCGCCATGAGGGTAGATGGTCTGTTCGCCATAGGGTTCTGTGAGCGCACCCGAGGGTTGGACGACGAAGACTGTCTTCGAGCCGAACCCAAAGAAGTACAGGTTGCCTGCGGCGTCAAACGCGACCCCGTCCACGCCGTCGGCAGTGGCTTCGTCGAGACTGTTCGGGCCGACTATTACGGCCAGGGTCCCGTCAGCATTGAGGCGCAGGACTTGTTCACCCGTCGAGATGTAGAGCTGCCCGCCGGGACCGAGGGCCACGTCGTTGGGCTGCACGTCGGCGTGGAGGGCGGGGGTGCCGTCCGAGACGACCCCACTGGTTGTAGAGCCTCCGCTCCCGACGACCGTCGTGATGTTGCCGTTCGGCGTGATGGCCCGTACTCGTCCATTTCCCTCGTCGGCGA
Organism: uncultured Acidimicrobiaceae bacterium; assembly: GCA_963838835.1. Classification (GTDB taxonomy): domain Bacteria; phylum Actinomycetota; class Acidimicrobiia; order Acidimicrobiales; family RAAP-2; genus Bog-473. The sequence goes on along the minus strand of CAWITA010000035.1, from coordinate 124,009 downwards.
AGTAGAGGGTCCCGTCGGCTGCAAAGGCCATCCCGTCGGGTCGATCTAGCTCTGCTTTGACAGCTGGACCGCCGTCCCCTGCGTAACCCTCTCGCCCGGTGCCTGCCACCACCATGAAGGTGCCGTCGGGCAGACGTTGGAGTATCTGGTCACGGGTCTGGTCGGCGACATAGAGGTTGCCATCGGGACCAATCGCCAAGGCCGTCGGGCGTTGGGGAGCCAACGCGGAAGTGCCCAATGTGGTGGTCGCCGTACTGCTTGGCGCGGTGGTCGGCGTTGTGGTCGTACTCGACGCACTAGAGGAGTTCCTCGAAGTAGGCGAAACGTTGCTCCCCCCGGTGGCGTGGTCGGGACTGACGCATCCTGCCGGCGGCGTGCTTGAACCTTGCTGTCCGGGCATAAGAACCGTTCCGGCACAACCGAAGTTCGACAAGACCGTGTCTGCGGTCACGGTCGAGCCGTCGGGGAGCGTGTACACGGTCTTTTGTTCTCGGATGTAACCCTCGTTGTCAACCGAGACCCACGTCGTCTTCCCGGCGAACCCGCTGCTCTCGATAATGGTGTCCGCGGCGCGTATGGTTTGTGCCTGCTGCGGGGTGAGACCGCTGATGTTGGGGTCTTCGAGCCCGCTCTGGGACAACTTGTAGATAGTCACGGGCACTCCGTCGACACTGCCGGTCCCTGCTGGCCGTGCCCCTTGGATCTCTTGGGCTTCGAGGTCGAGATAGCCCGTGCCACTGGCCAGTCCCTGCATATCGAGTGCCCCTGCCACCTGACCGACCGTTCCCTCAACCGAGCCTGCGTAGCCCGAAAGCGGTGCGCCTGGCCCTGCTTGGCCCGGCGCGGAGAGCCCATAGTCGCCTCCGCCGACCTCCCAGACATTTGTGCCGTTGTCGTAGAGCGAGATCATCCCGAGTGAACCGACGTCGCTCACGGTCACCATGGCAAAGGGGTTGGTGTCGACCGTACCGTGACCGGATATCGACGAGAGATTCAACGGGGAACCCACCGCGCAAGGTGTCGCCGATCCCGTCCCCGTTCCAAGACATGTGGTCGAGGGCGTCGTGGTGTCGGTGAAGGTCATGTCGTAGCTGCCCGAGGCCACGGTGACGCTGACATCATCAACGACAAGCTGGGTCAAGTGATCTCCCACGCGTGCTTTACCGACGTGACTTGGGGTTCGGTGACCGAGACTCGGCAGAAGAAGTGCAACACCCACGGCGAGTGCAATCAAGAGAGCGAGCGCCCAGCGAACAGCATGATTGAGTCGTGCCCCTGGGCGAGCCGGGTCGGATCCTCTCGCCGCCATGGTGGAGCTAAGGCGACCCGCAACCGTCGCCATGGTGCGAACATCGGGAGGGTCGATGCCGTCGACGTATCGGCGAACTTCTTCCATCTCGTCACTCACTTGGGCCATTCTCCTGCAACTCGTTTTCGCTGTTCTGACTCGACATACGTGCTGTATTGCCCGTCGGGCGCTAGAAGTTCCCGCAGTTTTCGTCTGGCTCGAGACAGGCGCGAACGCACGGTGCCGACCCTGATGCCGAGGGCACGGGCGATATCCTCATAGCCGAGACCCAGCCCAGCCGAGAGCACCAGGACCTCGCAGTGCTTTTCATCAAGGGCAGTCAGGGCGCGCCGAACCTGGTGCATCTGATCGTTCAGTTCGGCGCTGGCAACGACCGTATCCACCGCCTCTGATGGCTCTTGGCTGCGTCCATGGAGCTGGGTGAACCGCCGCACCATGGACGTGTGCCGTGTCTCAGATCGGCGGTGGTGGCGAATGACATTGGTCGCGATGCCGAGGAGCCACGGAAGCGCGTTGTCGTAGCGTGTTTCGTAGCGGTGACGTGCTCGAAAGGCTGCCTCGAACACGTCGGCGAGCAAGTCGTCGGAAGAAGAGCGGCCAACACGGCTGGTCAGGTAGCGAAAGATCGAGGTGGCGTGGCGCTCGACGATGAAGGAGAAACACTCTGGGTCGACGAGGGATTGGCTGATGAGGGCGGCATCCGTCGCAGTGCTCTCTGACGCCCCCGTGTCGCTCATGAGGCGATATTGCCCGAACGGGACCAAAAGTTCCCGATCAAGCTGCCAGGGCTCCGGTAGGGCAGCCGGAGCTAGACATCCGCCCCTTGGCTGTCCCCGTGTCTGATCGTGGTGAGACAAGCGTCCCGACGAGAAGGCTGCTGGAACGTGTCGCCCGTACGGTTGCCGCTGGCAACGAACGGAAATTCCTTTTGAATGGTTCCATGGTTCAGTCACCATCTTGAGCCTCGTGGGCCACTCAGTGGGCCGATCCCTGCAGCCTCACCATCTCGCCTCGATCGGCGTCAAGATGTCACCATGGCAGTGGGTGACCCGCCGGTATTGTCATATCTCCTTGGGTCATTTGCGAGCGGCGCGTGGCGTAAACATTTGGTCCACGAGTCAAATTGAACAGCCACTAGACATCGCCGATTGCCTTGGATAATGGGCCGAATGGCGGTCTCAGGATGGACCAATCACAAGTCGAGCGTGTCCGACTCAGTTCGTGCGCGATCCGTGCGCGAACGATCGGCGATTTGGGGTCATGAGCGGTAGGAACACATGCCGATCTAGCTGGGATTATTCGAGCGGGTGCAGGTACTCATCCTGCTCGGGGAGCCCGCTAGGTTGACAAGTTCGAGTCTTTTCCGCTCAAAAGCTGGTCACGTTCGACCAGCCGCCAGGTTTCTTGCAAACTATTCGGGATTGCTTGGTCAACGAAGCGCCGATCGGGTAGCAAGGCCAACGAGGAGGCCCGCAGTGCTGCACACACTGTCCGTTGGACTGAACCGCCGCCTTCGATGGGCGCTCGCCGTAACAGCCGGTCTCGTTCTCAGCGTTCTTCTGCTGATCGCCGCGCCAGCAGGCGCCGCCGGCAGTGGATGGACCATCGTCCCCTCAGCCAATACCAACCCGTCACAGCTCAACAGCCTTGACCGTGTCAGCTGCGTGAGTGCCTCGGACTGCTGGGCGGTCGGGTCGGTTGGAATCGGGTCCTACAACTCGACGACGCTCGCCGAGCACTGGAACGGAAGTGCGTGGTCTATCGTTCAAACTCCGAATCCCAGCGCGTCGACCTTGAACGTGCTCAGCGGTGTCGACTGTGTCAGCAGTGTGGATTGCTGGGCGACGGGGTTGGGGAATGGCACGAGTACGAACGACCAGACTTTGGCCGAACATTGGAACGGAAGTGCGTGGTCCATCATCACCACGCCGAACCCGAGTTCGGTAAGCATCCTCGGTGGCGTCAATTGCGTGAGCAGCTCAAACTGCTGGACGGTCGGGCACGCCGGGGGACAGACCCTGGCCGAACACTGGAACGGAACTGCGTGGCTCGTCGTGGACACTCCTGACACCAGTCCCTCCCAAGAGAATGAACTGGGAACCGTTGCCTGTGCGAGCGCATCGGATTGTTGGGCGGTGGGCGACGGTGCAATCAATGGGACCGAACAGACGTTGGCAGAACACTGGAACGGAACGGCATGGTCCATCGTCGACACATCAGACTCGAGCCCGTCCGAGCAGAATGGATTGTCGGGTGTGACATGCATCGCGAGCTCGGACTGTTGGGCCGTGGGCTTTGCTGACAGTGGAGTAGGTGGGGTCCAGCAGACGCTGGCCGAGCACTGGAATGGCACGGCGTGGTCTATGGTCACGACGGGAGATATCACTTCGACACAGAACAACTATCTCGTGGACGTGTCGTGTGTCGGCTCTGACGACTGTTGGGCCGTGGGCACATATTTTGATGCCGGCGTCGGACACGCTCTGTCCGAGCACTGGAACGGGAGTGGGTGGTCAGCGGTCGCGACCGCACTCAGCTCGTTCCAGACAAACCTTGGTGGTGTTGTGTGTCCCTCGATCTCGACCTGCTGGGCAGTCGGCTCGGCGGCGAGTGGTAACGGGGGAACATCGCAGACGTTGACCGAACGTTGGAGTGCGTTCGGCTATTGGGAGGTGGCGAGTGACGGTGGGATCTTCAACTTCGGCGACGCGACTTTCTACGGGTCGATGGGCGGCCAGCCGCTCAACAAGCCCATCGTCGGTATGGCCAGCAACGCCGACGGGAACGGCTATTGGGAGGTGGCGAGTGACGGTGGGATCTTCAACTTCGGCGACGCGACCTTCTACGGGTCGATGGGCGGCCAGCCGCTCAACAAGCCCATCGTTGGCATGGCCCGCACCGCCGACGGGGGAGGCTACTGGGAGGTGGCCAGCGACGGCGGGATCTTCAGCTTTGGTGACGCGACTTTCTACGGGTCGAGGGGTGGTCAGCCGCTCAGCAAGCCAATCGTCGCGATGGCTTCCACTCCGGACGGCGGGGGCTACTGGGAGGTGGCCAGCGACGGCGGGATCTTCAGTTACGGCGACGCGCAGTTCTACGGCTCCATGGGTGGCGAACCGCTGAATGCGCCGATCGTTGGCCTAGCTGCCACTCCGGACGGCCGGGGCTACTGGGAGGTGGCCAGCGACGGCGGGATCTTCGGCTTCGGCGACGCCACCTTCGACGGCTCGATGGGTGGCCAGCCGCTCAACAAACCCATCGTCGGCATGACCAGCACCGCCGACGGGGCCGGCTATTGGGAGGTGGCGAGCGACGGCGGGATCTTCAGCTTTGGCGACGCCACCTTCGAAGGGTCGATGGGCGGCCAGGCGCTCAACGCGCCAATCGTCGGTGTGGCCGCGCCCTTCTAGAGGCGTATCTGAACGAGTCTTCTTGACGATCAGGCCGGCGCTGGCTTGATTTCGGGGAAGAGGGGTGAAGTCCGCCGGCGATGGCATACTGGCCATCTTCAACGGACCAGGGTTCGTCCTTCGTTGCGCTCGATCCATCTGGGATGAACTGCGCCCTGCTGGGATCGAGATCCGTGCTGGGCTCCATAGCGGTGAGATCGAGCTTCCTGGCAACTATGGGGAGACATCGCCGCCTACATCGGAGCCCGGGTAGCTGCCGCCGCTGATGCAAGCGAGGTCCTGGTATCGCGCACGGTGTGCGACCTCGTTGCTGGATCAGGGATCGAGTTCGAGGACCGTGGTGAACACGAACTCAAAGGCGTGCCAGGTGCCTGGCGACTGCTCGCAGTCGGGAGTTGACCGGCCAACCGAACACCGTCCAATACCTACTTCGTTAGCATCCCCGCCTGCGGGTAGGTAGGACGGTTTAGCCTCATGGGTGCAGGGCGGCTTCACTTCACAAGGCCCGTCCGTCGCGGCGCACCTCGGCACCGAGCGCAAGACTGAGGGTGTCGAAGGGGATGACATGGACGAGCGACCCGACACAAGGTATGCGAAGACACCCGACGGGGTGAGCATCGCCCACCAGGTCTTCGGCGAAGGACCAACGGACCTTGTACTGGCGGGATACGGGACGCCTATCGACCTGTTGTGGATGAGCCCGGATTCGTCCGCTGCGCCAAGCGCCTTCGTCGCTTCAGTCGCGTCATCTTGCGCGAACCGAGGGGCGTCGGAGCCTCGGGCGGAAGTCTCGGCGCTTTCACGGAGGAGATCACCGATGCCGCCGTCACGTCGGTCCTCGACGCAGCCGGATGTGAGGGGGTCGTCCTCCTCGGCGTCGACGTTGCCGGTCCGACCGCCATCCGCTATGCCGCCACCCATCCCGACCGGGTCACGGCCTTGATCCTCTTCAACTCCTTCGCTCACTACCTCCGAGAGGACGACTACCCCTTGGGATTCACGCCCGTGGAGCTTGAGGCGTTCGCCACCATGCGTAGCAGGACCTGGGGGACCGATGAATCCATGGACCTCATCGCTCCCAGTCACGCTCATGACGAAGGATTCCGTGTGCGATTCGCGAGGTGGCAGCGCCTCGTCCTCTCACCCGAGCAGAACACTCAGTCGCTGCGTTACGGCTTCTCGCGAGACGTGCGTGCGCTGCTGCCCACCATCGCAGTGCCCACGCTCGTCTTGCACCGAGAAGCCGATCAATACGTGAAGGCCGAGGCAGGTCGCTATGTGGCCGAGCACATCCCCGGAGCCAAGTACGTCGAGCTGCCCGGAGCGGACCATCTCTTCTTCGCGGGTGACACCGATACCCTCATGGACGAGGTGGAGGAGTTCCTGACCGGCCACCACGAAGCCCCCGAGGGTGACGTTGTCACGGCCACCATCTTGTTCACCGACATCGTCTCATCGACCGAGCAGGCCGCTCGCATGGGACACCGGAAGTGGACCGCGCTCAGCGACGACCACGACGCCATGGTCCGAGCCACTCTTGGGCGCTACCGAGGTCGTGAGATCAAGACCATCGGCGACGGCTTTCTCGCCACGTTTGACGCCACCACTCGGGCTGTACACGCGGCGATGGAGATCGTGTCCGGGACGAAGACCATGGGGTTGGAGGTCCGGGCTGGTGTCCATATTGGCGAGGCCGAAGTTCGACCCGACGATGTGGTTGGGCTAGCGGTCACCATCGCCAAGCGCATCTGTGACTTGGCAGGCCCCGGAGAGGTTCTCGTCTCAGAGGCGGTGAAGCTCCACCTCGTCGGCTCAAACATCGGAGTTGCTGAGCGCGGAACGCGCGTCTTGAAGGAGTGCCCGACGAGTGGCGGCTCTTCGCCGTGGAGGCTTGACCACCGGTCGCGAGTATCTTTTGGTACTTGCCGGGTGCCCCGCCCGCCGGGGCGTCGTTAGGGGCCTGGCGTCGGCTCCTCGAATCGGAGGCCCTTGGTATCGACCGGTTGGAACGCGCCTGAGCGGAGCGCGTCTGCGGCGACCATCACGATCATCCGAAAGCGGTCGCTGAAGCGCGCGACCGGCTCGTCACGAGATCGGCCTTGGCCCTGGCGGCTACCTCGGCCCAGTCGATGTCATAGGGGTTCTGCGTGGTCGCGATGGGAGCGTACGACGCGCTCGTCAACGCGAGCCTGGGTCATGTGCGTCGGTAGGAGAGATATCCCTGACGAAGTCCCTGAGCCGTGTTTCGGGTTTCGGAGAAAATGCGTAGATAGGCTAACCTTCAACCTGAAGTTGAGGTCTAGCTCCGGAAACAACTCCGCCTCGGAGATGTAGCCACTACGAGAGCGGAGCAGATATGGCGTTGGTTGGGGCCAAGGCGAGGCACCTCATCCCGGTAGCGAAAGGAGTAGGTCCTCGCCCCGAATTCGTGGTTCCTCCTCAGTGGCATCGCCGACCCGAACCCCAGTTAACCTGCGTGCTGTGTTCGCCGGAAAGCAGAGATCGTGAACGAAGAAGGCTGGTACAACGACCCCTATGAGCGGCATGAAGCCCGTTGGATCTCAGCTGGGACCCCGACTGCTCTCGTTCGGGATGCCGGAATCGAGTCGCAAGATCCGCCACCCGACGAACCGATCACAGTTGGGATGGAGCGGGTTGCGGAGGCGACTTCTCTGGGCGGCGGAAACGATCTCAAGCGCGCTGACGACGCCGAGGGCCAAGAGTTCGATCCCCAAGCGATGACGGACGCGGCCGAGGAGTCCATCGACAGCAGCTGGTGAGCCCAAGCGTCGGGTAGTTGCGAGGGGCGATCGAGGACGGGCTGAAAGTGGAGGTCTAGGGAACCTCTGCCTTTTCGGCCTCGGCCCGCATCTCGGCGGCGTCCTCGGCGAGGAACCAGCCTTGGCCCACGAGCTCGTCGAGCCGGCGGTTGAACTGCTCGACGTAGTCGAAGTGGTTTTTGTAGAGACGCCCTAGCACGTCTTTGGGCAAGGGCCTTTCGATGCCCACGACGCCGAAGGCGGGCGTTCCGTCCTCCGTCACCCCTGGGTTCGACATGTACTGCAACCTGGGAACGTCGAGCTGGACGCAGCGGACGCCGCCCAGGGTGTTGCCCTGTTCGTCCTTGGCGAAGAGCCCGTCCGGGCCGACTTCGATTCGGTCCCCGCAAGGAGGAGTGACCCCGGTAGCCACCCACTCCACGAGGTGGTCCAGCGCCATGCTGAACAGCTCGTCGTGGGGCAGGCTGTTCATGGTCGCGTCCTTGGGGATGGCGCCCGCCGTGCCGAGGGGATCGTTCTGCCACATAGCGTTGTCGTTGTAGGGCGGGTAGCGGGTGCCCATGTGAGCGACACCGGCGAGTTCGTAGAGCCGGTAGCGGTCGCCCGGGTCGTCGCTGTCGTCCCGCCGGTACGCACGGCCTTCTCGTCCCGGCCGGTTGGGATCCGAGATGTCGCCGTCGCTGAGTACCTGCACGATCGGCACGTCGCAAGGGCCGAGAGTCACTGAAGCCGACCCACCGGGTGAGAGTCCAGTCGATCCCGTCGGGAACAAACCGTGGTAGACGGGCGAGCCGTTCGCAAGGCGGTAGGCGTCGTGGCCGTTCAAGATGTAGTCGATCACGACCCCCCCAGTCTGTGAGTGGCCGGCCAAGATGACATGGCGGACACCCGAGAAGGGCCCGTCCCCTTCCCCGAGGGCCGCCCCGACCTGAGCGAGGATAGGCGTCGACAGCACGTTTACCCGCCGCATGTGCTTCATCCTCGCCTGCATGGCCGATGGGTCGCGGGGCAGGCCGGGGCCGAAGCCGGATCCCTCCGGCGGCAGGGTGTCGGACCAGATGTCCAACGAGACGTACCTGTCAACGTTAGAGGGCTTCACGAAGGCGTCGAGTGGGGCCTTCTGGGAGCAGACGCAGGCCCACGCGTGCCCCGAGCGCATGATGTAGGGAGCGGTGTAGATGAAGATCGGTGCCGCGCTCGCCGCGTGCAGGGGCTCGACGACGACCGTTCCGCTGAACCGGGACTTGTCTCGGGGCCGCCGCACGAAGACGGAGGTCGTGTACGGGTGGCCCTCCACCTCCCCGCTCGCGAACCACTCCTCCTCGAGATAGTCGAGCTGGTCAATGCTGCCGCGGTAGCTGCCACTCGGAACGAAGGGCTCCCCCTTGGATGGAGCTGGGGAAAGGCTCGCAGGATCAACTGTCATCTCTACTCCTTTGCCTAGATCTTCTTGGTCTGCCGGTCTCTGGATTTTGTGACAAGTTTCAGGCTGCCACTCCTAGCCGAGCGTTGTTGACGTAGTCGCCGAGCACATGCTCGATCGTACCCAGGGCGCGACGGAGCTCGACTGGCGCCGGAGGTTGATCGGCCTCGAGGAGCGGGCCGAGGAGGCGAGCTCGCACTTTGGTGTAGAAGACGGCGACGCGGATGCCCTCGGGGGTGAGGGCATAAGAGTTCGTGCCGGGCGACCGCTCGATCAGGCCGTGAAGGCGGAGACGGCGCAGGTCGTAACTCATCTGTGAGGAGCTGTAGTCCCCTCCGAGGAGTCCGGCAACACGCCCGCGAAAGCTCTTGTTGGTGAAGCCGGTGACGGCGTGGACGACGAGGCAGAGTGCACCGGCCAGGGCCATGGCGCGTTGATCCCCGAAGCGCAAGGCCCCGGTTCGTTGGCCCTCCCGTACGTAGGGCTGGTGGATGCGCTCGAAGAGCGCAGAGCCGATGGCACAGCCCTGGCCGGCACGTTCGATCCTAAGCAGACGGTCATTGACCGCGCGGGCCCGCTCGACCAGCTCGGGTAGGTGCTCGAGCCGGGCCAGGATGCCCAGGTCAGCGGGTTTGTTGATGACGGTCTCGATACGCAAGGCCCTCCCTTCCTTGAGGTATTGCTTGATGCGGCTGTGCTTGAAGGTGAAGTCCATCTTCACCTCTGTCCCCGGAGCGAAAACTCGGGTTTGGCTTGGTAGCGGGGTGCGGGCACCGCGTTTGGTAGGAACGAACACGGCTCGGATCTCTTCGGGGCGGCCAACACCGATGTTGTCGGCGACGAGGGCCTCGAAGAATCCCCTGGCTCGACGGGGGTCGTCGAAGACCAAAGTGCGCGACACCTCGATCTGGCGCATGGAGAGCTCGAAGAAGTAGCCGGCCTCCCGGTCGCTCTCGGTGAAGGGGGTGGGGATGACACGGGTCCAGCGGTCGAAGAAGGCCTGGACGTCGCCCGGGCCCAAGCGTTCGCAGATGGCCTGGAGGGCGGCGGGATCGTCAGACGAGGCGAAGCCGTTGGCCAGTTCGCAGAAGCTGATGTGCTCGCGTGCAGCCTGGCGCTTGGCCCACTCGTGCCCGTTGACCCAGACGCGGGATGGATAGGGGAAGTAGGTGCAGATCCGGATGAAACCGGGCCCGAACTCGGGATCGAGCACGTAGAAGTAATACATGCCCACCCGTCGGTCCTCCTTGACGAAGTCGAAGCTGACCACACCAGGAGTCGACGAGCGGTTCTTCGCACTGAACACCCAGGCGAACTCCTGGGTGGCCACGATGGCGACGACCCCAAATCGCCCTTCGGCCTCGGCCGCCTCGAAGTAGGGCCGGACATGGTCGAGCTTGCGGTCGTCCCAACGGGTCCGGTCAGGCTTCTTCAAATGCAGGATAGGGATGTCACGGTCGGCCGCGAAGGCCTTCACACCACGACGGAAGCGATTGCCGATCTTGTGGAGCAACGCGGGCGACGGGATCGGGAAGCCGAGGTGTCCCGTCAAGAAGGTCACCACCTGTCCGCTCACCTGGAGGTTGGGGACGTAGGCATTCAGGTAAAGCCGGTCGATGCAGGCAAGGTCGAGGCCCACGTGACCGTCGAGCACGTCGTTGATGTTCACCACGGTGGTCATCGACACATCGTGGTCGCCCGAGGGACGGCTCTGCCGGCCCGACAATCTCAACCTGGACCAGGTTGCGCCCGGGAGGAGGCCGGGAGGGGGGCCTGCCCCCCTCCCGCTAATGTCCTGGAAGTGTGAAGCGCTGCGAAAGTCTCATGCCATGGTGTTGATGACGGTGCAGGTAGCCAGCAAGTCGCTCGAGATCCGCTCGCCGGTCTTGGTCCACACGAACGAACGCGGGTTCTCGTTCCAAGTTGCGGTCCAAGGCGATCATGGTCCAGCAGTCTGGGTCAGAACTCCTCGTGACCCGGTGACCGACGTGTTGGCGTACACGACGTTCTTGGTTGCCGCGTCGTAGTGCACCATGTAGACCGGACCGAGCGCGTAGGGGCGGCCCGGCCCGAACGAGACGGGGGCGTCGGCCCCGGGCAGCACCAGGTTCTTGAGCCCGTAGCCGGCGTGGACGAAGCTCGAGACTGTCAGGTCCTTGCCGGCCGCCTTGGCGATGTCGGCAAACAGCGCCATATCCGTGCAGGCGAGTTCCACGCTCAGCCAGGTGTCTTCGGACTCGGGCACGGTGGCGCTGTACGCCCGGATCTGGTCCGACGGATAGGCCTTCTTGACGATGCGGACGCACTGCTGGGTCCCCGCGTTGTCCCAGATGGCGGTGGGAGGGGTGAGCGGGCTCGAGGTCACCACGTTCGAGAGGTAGATCGGGCTGTAGTCGCTGCCCACGGCGCCGGTGAAGTCGCTCTCGCTGGTGGCCACCCACGGCGGGTTGTACGAGCTCTGGATCGCTGACAGCCCCTCGGGCCAGATGGCCGAGCCGTCGCCGACGGCGACGACCTCGTTCACCCCGTCAGACTGGAACTTCTGGGCGATGACCTGCACCTGCGCGTTGGAGGCGGCGGTGTCACCTTCGGGCGCAGAGTCGACCGCCGTGGTCACGACGGGGACGCGGAGCTTGGCCAGCGACGACTGCACGAAGGGGACCTCAGAGGCGTCGCCCGCATCGCCGCCGAAGAGCGCCACCTTCTTGTGCTTGAAGACCCCCTGCTTGTCGTAGACGCTCAGCTGCAGGGGGTCATAGGCCGAGTTCGGCGGTGTGGCGGTGAAGTCCTGGGCCACGCTCGAAGACGTGCCCGCGGCGTAGATCGAAGCGACGACGGGCGTGTCGTGCTCGAGGTAGCAGGTGGCCTCGAGCGGCCCGATGGCCACAAAGACGGTGTCGTCCTCGGTCAACTGCGTACACGCGGTGGCCGCGGGCGCCGTTCCCGACGGGTCCACCGCCACGAGGTACGGGACGATCTTGCGGCCGTTGATGCCTCCGTGCGCGTTGATGTTGTCGATGATCGCGTCGAAGGCGTCGGGGACGCTGCCCCAGCTCATGTTCACCCCCAGGTCCGTGAGCGCCGCCAAGTCGACGTAGGGGATCCCGACGCGGATGGTCGTCGCCGTGACCCCCGGGGTGTCGCTCGGGGCCGCCGACGCCGGGCTAACGGCGCTGGCGCATGACAGGGCGACGATCAGCGCCCCGGCGCCGATCAGGTTGCGCTTTGCCATGATGAACTACCCCCCGCTCGCCGGAGCACGACGTGGCGGGCGACCACACTCCGAGGACGAGCGGTCCAGCGGAACTGTGGGCATACGCTGTCGTGCCGAGCTCTTTGCCGTGCGAACTTTGGCATAGGTGCCGCGGAGATGCCCGTCGGGCGCGGAGCAGCGGACCCGTCCGGCCAGACACGTGAAGGGGATCACGAGCGCGTAGGCTGTGACTTGCTTCCCGGTGACAGGAGCGAGCGACACCTCTGCCGATTCTTAGGCGGAGCTTGGAGCGAGGATGTCCTCAATTTCGAAGCCGATCCGGTCAACGTGGGGTTGGAGCGCTGCGAGGTCGAAGCCGTACAGTTCGGCGGCATTTTCGAAGAGGACCTTGTTGGCATCCTCTCGGGTCACGCTGGCGTTCCCGACGAGCGAGGCGACCTTTTCAAAGGTGCGCGGCACGAAGGACTCGAAGTGGGGGTAGTCCACCCCGAACATGGCGGCGTCGGCACCGATGTGGAATCCGGGGAGCGGATTCTGGTGGGCGTCCTTGCCCACGAGCTGGTCGATCGGGAGCTGGCGAGCGTCGAAGGGGGACACGCCCACGAAGCAGTTGAGCCCGAAGTACTCGCTGGGCTGCTTGTCGACCGTGCGCTCCCTCTGCATGAACCGGGCGAACGCCATCCAGTCGTCGCCCATGCCCAAGGTCATCTCGAGGTGGGCAATGGCCGGTACCAAGAACATGACCTGGGTCTCGACGAAGGCCACCTTGAGGCCGGGGAAGCGATCGAACACCCCACCGGCGATCATCTGCCACAGCGATCGCGCCGAGTAGAAGCCGTTCTCCACCGACACCGTGAGGATCATTGCGAACCCGGGGGCGCTGTAGCCGGGAAGGCCGGCACCACCGTGTTGGCTGATCGGCAGGCCGGCGTCTTCGATGGCGGCCCAGATCGGATCGAGCACGGGGTCGAAGAAGTTCGTGCCGCCTGGCTGCAACGCCGGCATCATGATCCCGCCCAGATCGTGCTCCTTGGCCCAATGAACGTCGGCGACCGCTCGATCGATGTCGTCAAATGACACCACCGCCTGACCGGCACGCCGGCCGGGAGCCTCGGCGCAAAAGTCGGCCAGCCATCTGTTGTAGGCCCGCCGGCCCTCTGCCTCGAGCTCGGGGTTGGCGGCTCGGCCGATGTCCTCGAAGCGATTGATCTGGAACGGCTGGCCATTGGGGAAGAGCACCTCGGCCACCACACCCTGGCCCTCCAAGGTTTCCCAGCGCGCCTTGGAGTCCCACTGTGCATCGAAGCCGTATTCAGGGTTCAGATTGCCGGCGTCGGGAATCCCGGCCTCCTCGGCTGCCTTCACCGACTCGTCATAGTCCTCGAGGTATTTCCTCTCGATGTAGTCCCGGTACCCGGCCCGCGAGGCCTTCACGTGACCATCGACCGAGATGATTGCCGTCTTGGCCATTATGTCGATCCTCCCCGGTGCGGAGCTCCCCCTCTAGCGGGCCTTGCCCCAGCTAGGCGGACTGCACTCTCTGCCAGACTATGGCGAACCTTGCTGGAACTGTCAACGCCGAGACGCCGATGAGACAGGTGCAGAGTCCGCTCTCGGCAGGTTCGCCCCGCGAGGACGAACCTTGACGGCGCCTTAGAGCGCAGGTCGTCGAGAACGCCCGCTATCTGGGTCTTGCCTTGGCGGCCTGTGCAGTGAGCGACTTGAACGCTGGGGCTCCCGCGAGGAGGGGCTTCTACCCAGCAGTGAGGTAGTTGTGCACTTCGAAGAAGGTGGTCTCGGGCGGGCCGGGCACGCCAACTTCCTGGGTGATCGGGCCGATCCTTTCTTGCGCGAACTTCTCGAACATATCCCGGTCGGTCCACACGTCGGTGACGCGGATCCCCTCGCTGGTCTTGGTCACCCAATGAAAGATGCAGCCTGGGGAGCCCTTTCCACCTTTCGTGAAACCCATCTTTTGGATGACCTGGTCGTACTGGTCGGCAGTGGCGCCTTTAAAGTCCAATTGCACCCCGACAGCCATCTTGTCCTCCTTTCGGACCGTTGCTGGTGTGTCGTTGAGCGAAGCTACACGTTAAAGCAGACGCCGGCTTCGACAGCACAACGTTTCTGCTGACTTTCGAACCTGTAGGGCCGATGTGACCGGCCGAGCATGCCGGATACCGTGCAGGCCGAACCTCTGCTTCACTCCGGGTGAGGACGCTAGGGATGATCAGGAAAGCCCGTCAGGGAGTGACGAACCGCCGAGACCAAGCCGGATCGCTCTGGCTACCGGCGAGATCTGATCAAGTGTTCCATCCAGCTCTAATTCACCACGAAGTGCTATCGGAGGTTGGGCGACGAATCGCGGTTGGTGACCACGGTGCGGCCAACTGGCTGCATGAACCAAAAAGGGGTGGCAGATGAACACGTCACCAGCCGACCCGGTGGCAACAATCTCACCGGCCCTCGATGCCGGGATCGGGATTTCCGATTCTTGACCAACAAAGGCACCGGGAAGGCCCTTCTCGCCTGCAGGAGCCAGTAGACGTGCCATCTCGAGGTGAGACCCCGGGAGCAGGCGGCTCGGCGCATCGTCAGGTCCAACATCGGAGACCAGGCACAACAGCAACAGCGCCCTCTCCTTCGATCGGTAGTTGACGAACCACCGAGTGTCACCTGGGGGTTGGAAGCTCGAATCGATGTGCCAGCCAGTGTCTCCGGGATCTTCTTCGCTCGGGAATCGAATTACGAACGCACCCAGGTTCGGGCGGGGCAACCAGACATCGGGACCGACCAGCCACGCCACGGCTTCTCGCAATCGAGGAGCATTGGCGGCCTCCTCGAATGGTCCACCCGTCGGCACCCCGCGCACAACCGGGTGCTCCCAGGTGTCCGGGTCGGCCAGGTCGATCCCCAACTGCTGCGCGGCGGAACGACGACATTCTTCAGCGACATCCATCGAAATGGCGCGTCGGATGACAAGGTAACCCTCCGTCACGAACTGATTGACCTCTGTTGTTTGCAGCACTCTACGAATCTGGCCTGTTACGCCGATCCGACTCTCTGGGATGATTGTTCCGCTGAAGGCTCAAGTCCCCATCGATGCGGCCGTTCGATCCCCCGATGGCTGCGCGTTCACGGCGCAACCGGGGCTGCGCGTCTTTGGCGTGCGAGTCACCCGGCCGCGGCGGCAGCGCGAAGCCGGTGTACGCGACGCGACGCTCCCGGGTCGTCGGGTGGGTCGAGCGGTGCAGGGTGCACGACAGGTGAACGGTGATGTCGCCTCGCTCGGCGCGCAGGCTGACGACGGGAAGGTCGAGCGAGTCCTCGATCTGCGCCCGGGCGATGTTGGCCCGGTGCGAGCCGGCCATGACATCGAGGCCACCGTGGGCCTCGTCCACAGGCGTGAGGCAGATGCCGATCGTGAGACCGGCACAGAACATCGAGTGGCCCCCACGATCGCAGTCTTTGTGCCACGGCAGGCAGACAAGACCGTCGACGGAATCGACTCGCTTGAGGAGCCCCTCCGCGGTCGCATCGGCGAAGTGCTCCCCGAACGGATCGCCCGGCCGGTGACCGTCGCCGAGCAGCTCGCCGATGGCGGTGTACCGGTCATCGGCGACAAGCGCTTGCAGGGCCGGTGACTTGGGCCCGAGGTCGAGGATCCGGCAGGGATAGCGCTCGCCGGTGCGGGTCGTCGCCCACCAGGAGGAGCCGTCGTCGACTCGGGCCGCGCCGACGGCGCGGGCAAGATCGGCGTCGACCTCGTCGATCTCGGCTTCGGTGAAGACGTCTTGTAGGAGCAAGAATCCAGTCTCGGCCAGGAAATGCGCGGCCTCCGCGGTCTGCTCGCCGAGCCGGAACCGCTGGTCGATCTCGAGAGGGGACCCGTCAGACGAACGGAGCGTCACCGCTCCAGGGTGGTACAGAGGCCGTCCGTCGAGAAGAGATCGGAGCACCGGATCCCAGGCGCAGAAGGCCTCGTTGGAAACAGGGTCGCCGGTGACCCGGGTCCCAATGACGAGTCCCAGCGCCGTGCGTCGTTCGCAGAAGAGGTCGGCAAACGCAGGACGATCGAGCGTTACGCATGGCTCGGTCTCGATGCGTCCGGGGACAACGTCAATGGTCCTGCCCCGGGGCACGATCGTCCAGACGTCACCGTCCACTCGGATGGCGAGCGGGCCGAGGGCGAGCCGCGCTGCGTCCGCCGCGGCTCGGCGGCCGTTTCGAGCAACGGCGTCTTGCCAGTCGACCTTGAAGAACGAATTGGAGTCCGCTGGTCCCTCTGCGTTGATCGGCCGCGTCCGCATATCCACGGTCATCCCGACTCTTCCTTTCGACGCCGGCTGCCCGGATTCGAGCAACTCGATCCGATCGGCAGCCGGCAACTCTAGATCACGATCGGCGCTCCGATTGTCTTGACCGCGAACTGGGGCTTCCGAGGCGCCCACTGACCCAATGGGTCTGGAGCGCCCCGTCTGGGACCGACATGTCGCGAGCGCCACAGATGAGTGTTCTGAGACCCTCGGCACGCACTACGCCCGCCATCGTCGAACGGACCAGACGGTCAGTCCCAGCAACGCTCCAGCCGTAGCCGCCAGGATTGCCGACTCGCGCCACTGAAGCTCCCAGTAGTGGAAGCCTGGTTGGTAACTAGCGCCTGATTGCACTCGATGTGCCGCCAGACAATCCAAGTAGGGCGTTTCGTTGTAGTTCTGGTCTTCGCAACGCTGGGCGACAGCAGCCGCTGAAGCACCGCTCGTTGGAGTACCCGGGCGGAAGCGATAACCAAAGCCCAGGTTCCACGGCTCGACACCAACTTCGTGCTGAAGCGTCTCAACGGTGACGGGTCCTTGTCCCGGAGAGGATGAGAGGAATACCTGGGGCGCGAGTGACGGCCGCACGACCAGCAGCAAGAGAAGCGAGACGGCGGTGTACACGACGATGGTGCCCACAATCGCCCATGGAGTCTTCCGGAAGACGGCTCCGAGCGCGGATCCAAGGGCGAAGGCGAACAACGTGTACGCGCCCATGGCGATGCCCGTAATCGGGAAATGGAGAGGCTGCAGGCGCCCCGCGCTTTCTGAGAGGTTCACGCTGATTCGTTCAACGGCGAAACCGGCCCACCATTGACTGACAAGGGTCAACAGCGCGATGAGGCCAACCAAGGTCAGGGCCAACACAGCCCATTTGACCAGGATCCATCGTGTCCTCGAGATGCCCTGCGTCCACGCCAGGCGGTTCGTGTAGTGCTCGAGTTCACCTGCCACGAGCGGAGCTCCGAAAAGAATGCCGAGCAGGCAAGGTACGAAGAGCAGGACGAAGTTGATGACGGTCGCTTGATCCGAGAGCGAAAAGGTCCCGCTCAAGATGTGGCAGCCCGGGAGGCCGCGGCGACAGGGGCCGCTCGACTCAGCCGCGTGGAGTGCTTGACCAGCGAGCAGCATCCACACGGCCAGCGCTGCGAGTAACAGAACAGCAACTCCAAGAAGGAACCGAGAACGGTGCCAGACGAGCCAGATCACGACGCATCGCCGCCTTGCCAAACGTGCTGGTTCGTGGTTTCGATCTCAGCCTTCACCGATTGTTCGGCGAGGTAGGCGAGCACGATCTCATCGAGATCTGGTCTGAGCACCTGCCAGCCCGGTTGAGTCCCCTCGGGTTTACCCTTCACGAGATGGGTCGACTGTCGTGCGGCGCGCCGAGTTGAAACGACCGTGACCCCAGGTGGAATCGGTTCATCACTGGGGCCAATCAGGACTCGGTGTTCCTGTAGCAGAGTCTCGATGGATCCTGAGATGCGGACAGTCGAGGACGAAAGGAGGATGAGGTCGTCGCAGAGCGGCTCAAGCTCGCTGACAATGTGCGACGAGAGAAATACAGTTGTGCCTCGATCGGCCACCGTGGCCAGCAGCGTTTCGAGCAATTGACGACGAGCCAGTGGATCGAGGCTCGCGACAGGCTCATCGAGTAAGAGCAGATCGGGATCCTTGCCCATACACAGCGAGAGCGCCACGACGGCTTGCTGGCCGAGGGACAGCTGTCCGACCTTGTCTCGAAGTGGCACGCCAAGCTCGTTCAGCCATCCTCGTGCCGCATTGTCGTCCCACCGCTGGTTGAGCTTTTGGCCGAGTCGCAGGGTTTCTTCGACTCGGAGGCCCCGATAGAGGGGTCGGAGCTGATCGAAATACCCAATTCGATTGAGATGGCGGGTCGAGTTCGGCTCGACCGGCTCGCCATAGATGCTGACGCTCCCCGTTGTTGGACGTGAGAGTCCCGCTGCCAAACGCAGGAGCGTGGACTTCCCGGCGCCATTCGGACCGACCAGCCCGGTGATCGTCCCTTCCGCCACGGTGAGCGAACAGTCGCGCAGTCCCCACTTCGTGCGATAACGCCTGCCGAGCTGCACGGTCTCGAGGGCAGCGACACCCGTCATGGCTCCTCCTTCTTCGAAGACTCGGTGGCCTCTGCGACCAGCGCAGCGATGGCCTCATCGCCAAGGCCGGCAGCTCGTGCCGCTCGCATCCACTTCTCGAGTTGGCGCTGGAGTTGGGGCTGTTGGTCGGGCACCTTCGAGAGGGAGCGTCTGATGAAAGTCCCGCTCCCAGGACGGCCCTCGGTGAGCCCTTGGGTATCGAGATCCCGATAGGCACGGTGCACGGTGTTGGGGTTGATGGCGATCTGCTTCACCACCTCACGGACCGTGGGCAGCCGATCCCCGGGCCGAAGGATGCCCAGTCGCACGGCTTGGCGCACCTGGTCGACCACCTGGCGATACGCCGGTACTCCGGACTTGCGATCGAGCCGGAACACGATGGTCGGCTCCGACTTCATTTGTACGAATGTACTAGAGGGTTAGTACAATTTCAAGGGCCCAGATCTCGCGGCGGCGCCCTCTTGTCGTTGCGTCGCTGGAGGACGATGCGAATGTCGCCGACCGAGCGGTGAGGATCGAGACCGGCGGTTGACGGGTCGACTGCTCCGTAGGGAGAATCGGTCAGCGTGCGGGTGCCGCCCGGGCTGGATTTGACCGCAGATCCGGCTGACGTCCTTTCGGACTGTCCTTCGGGTCTTATGTTGGCACGATCCGCCTCGGCCGATCGAGAGGGCGAGCTGGCCTTCCTCCTGCGGGTTCGGTGGGGAAAGTCGTAGGGTCTATCCGTGGTTGACGCGAATTCCGCTCCGTACAAGGCCACCGCAGAGTCACCGCTTTTCATCCTCGCCATGGACCACCGGGCCAGCTTCGCGAAGACTCTCTTTGGAGTCACGGGACCTCCCAGCGCTGAGGAACTGACGAGGATGCGCGACGCCAAGATGGTGATCTACGAAGGAGCTTGCCAGGCAGCTGAGAAGGAGCTCCCGACCGGCCGGGCCGGAGTGCTCGTCGACGAGGAGTTGGGCAGTCAGGTGGCTCGGCGAGCCAAGGCAGACGGTTTCGTGCTCGCGATGCCCATCGAGCGCAGCGGAACCAAGCTCTTCGCGCTCGAGTACGGCGAACGGTTCCCGGAGCACGTTGAAGCCTTCGATCCGGACTACTTCAAGGTCTTGGTTCGCTTCAACCCGGGCGATGACCAGGACGACCAGCAAACACAGATCGGTCGACTGCGGGAAATCACGCAGTGGGGGGACGATGTGGGTCGACAGTGGCTCTTCGAGCTCTTAGTGCCCCCGACACGAGAACAGCTTTCGGAGTACGAGGACCAGCTTCATTTCGACCTGCGGGCCCGGCCGAATCTGACGGCCGCCGCGATTCAGTCACTGCGACAAGGAGGGGTTCGTCCGACCATCTGGAAACTCGAAGGTTATGACTCCGCCGAGGGAGCAGAGGTCGTCCTGCGCAGCGTCGCAGCCGACACGGACTGCCCGGCCGAATGCATCGTTCTCGGGCGAAACGCTCCCATCGGAGAGGTCGAGCATTGGCTGGAAGTGGCTGCTCCACTCCCGGGGTTTGCCGGGTTTGCAGTTGGCCGCACCATATGGGATTCCGCCTTGGAGGACCTGCTCGCGGGACGGACCGAGCGACGAGAGGCTGTGGATGTCATCGCCCAGCGATATCGGTTGATGATCGAGACCTACTGCAATTCGCGACAGCCCGGTTCTGCGACGTATCGGGGCAGCGAGCCGTTCACGTTGGAGCATCCACGACTGACGCCTGATCGTGAACAGCGGATTCGTCAAGCATTGCAAGGCGCGGACATGCGGGGAACGAAGCTGCCGGCTTGGATGGTCTCCGCACTCCTCGCAGAGGTCGATGCGCTGCGCGCCGACCGCGATGAGCGCCGCGTCGACGGACAACCGTCGGGGCCCTATTCCTGAACTATCGTCGCCTCGTGAGCGGCAAGCTCCTTTGAGTGCTGTTCGATGCACTGAACCGCCACGGGTTCACAGCAGGTAAGGATCCGGTTACCTCGGTTTTCGATGCCAGATGGCCGGCGGCCTTGTCCGAGTTTCCGCAGCCCGCTGGTGACGTGACGACCCGGGTGAGAGGTTCCTTTCCTTGGATCTGGGCCGCTTCGCCTGAACTGAGGCGGCCAGGTCGGACAACCAGTGTGCTCGCCGGCAAAGGCCTAGGGGTCGAATGGCGAAGGTCCACTCCGCCCTATGGATCGTGTCCGGAGTGGGCCGCCGACCCGGTGTTCAGTGGCGGTCTTCTGGCTCTCTGATCATCTACCACGTTGGCTTGAACCGAGGTACGCCTCTGCAAAACGCCGCAGCTCGTCGAATCGCTCGGCGTCCTCTGGCGCCATGCCAAGGAAGCCTCCGTGACCGGCCGCTTCCCACACGTGGAGCTCGGCGTCAGTTCCCACCTTTCGCAGCGCTCGGTGCATTCGTACATTGTCCGAGAGGAGCCGGTCGCGCGTGCCGGTCAGAAAAAGCGCGGGAGGAAATCCGGTGAGATCACCGAACAGCGGTGAAATATAGGGATCTCGGCGGTCATGGCCTCCCGCGTAGAGCTCGGTGCACGGCTCGACGGGGCCCGACAGGACGTTATCGAGACCGTCGTTGACCCGCCAAGAGTCGCCCGAACCCGTAAGGTCGAACGCACCGGTGTTGAAGATGACGGCTGCGGGAAGGGGAAGTCCTTCATCGCGGGCCTTGAGGATCAGCGCCGCCGCGAGGTTGCCCCCGGCAGATGTCCCGCCCACGATGATCTCGCTTGGCTGGCGCTCGTCCAAAAGCATCCGGTATGCCGAGAGGCAGTCGTCCAGAGGCGTCGGGAACGGGTGGTCAGGAGGCATCCGGTAGTCCACCGACCACGTGCGGGCTCGGATCGCATTGGCCGAGGCGATCGTCGTTCTCTTGCATAGCTCACCGCCGCCGAGGACCCAAGCGCCGCCGTGAATGTCGAAGAACACTCGGCGATCATCGTCTGTAACTCCATCGGGGGTCACCACATAGAGGGGGCACGGACCGACGTCTCGCACATCGATTCTCCCGGCGAAGCCCTCGGTCGCATCACCGACCATCGAACGCACGAAGCCGTCTGTCTCCGCGACGTATGTCTTCCATCCCTCGACGTCGTCCAGTGCAGGTAGATCCCTCGGGGGCGGCCCCAGCCGGCCCATTCCCAAGATGGCTTGCGCCTCTTTGCTGACCGAGTCGGGTACCGGTATCTCCCGGGCTGCGATAAGAACCATGGATGAAACCCCTTCGTGATGGTTGTCGAGGCAGAGCTTATGGGCGCTGTGCAACGCCACTCGTAGCGCCCATCGCGGACCCCACAGACTAACTGGTCTGCACGAGAGACCTCCTCCAAAAGACCGTTTGCGAGGGGTCGAAGCTTCTGTGATCAGATACCGACCATGCTGGAAATGCGCCAAGAGTGCGAACGCTGCAAGACAGGCTTGAGTGACAATGGACCCGCCACCATCTGTAGCTACGAATGCACGTTCTGCGTGAGCTGCGCTCACGAGATGGGTGGGGTGTGCCCGAATTGTGGCGGAGATCTGGTCAGGCGTCCGAGGCGAGGCTGAGCCGGAAGGCCGGCCTCATGGCGCCGCCATGTGCGTGTGCATCAGCCGAAATGCCAAGCTGTCTCGACACCGACAAACGGGGAATACGGAGCGTGGCACGAATGGAATTCCAGGGAAAGATCGGCAACGACTGGCGCGACTCGGAGCCGTGGTGGCCTCCCGTGCCGGCCCCGCCCGAGGGTGCGCCCAACGTGGTGCTCATCGTGCTTGACGACGTCGGGTTCGCCCAACTCGGCTGCTACGGGTCCGACATCGAGACCCCCTCCATTGACGCCGTGGCCGCCGAGGGAGTGCAACTGACCAACTTCCACACCACCGCCCTGTGCTCCCCGACGCGGGCCTGCTTGTTGACCGGGCGAAATCACCATCGCAGCGGTATGGGTCGGGTGGCCGACCTGGCCACCGGATTCCCGGGCTATTGGGGGCGACCGCCCCGCGAGAACGGCTTCCTATCCGAGATGCTGCGCGGCAAACGGCTACGCAACCTACGCGGTGGGGAAGTGGCACCTGAGCCCCGAGGACGAGACCAACATGGCGAACTCGCGGGCGACGTGGCCTCTCGGGCGCGGCTTCGATCGCTGGTACGGTTTCCACGGCGGTGAGACCCACCAGTTCGTGCCCGCGCTCTACCACGACAACCACGCCGTGCGCCCGCCGCGTTCACTCGACGAGGGGTACCACCTCAGCGCAGATCTGGCGGACCGGGCCATCGAGTACCTGGGCGACCTGCGCGCCGTCGACGACCAGCTGCCGTTCTTCTTGTACTTCGCCACCGGGGCCTGCCACTCGCCCCACCACGCGCCGGCCGAGTGGATTGAGCGCTACAAGGGCCGCTTCGCCAAGGGGTGGGACACCTGGCGCGAGGAGACCTTCGCCCGCCAGCTCGCTACGGGCATCGTTCCCGAGGGCACCGCGCTCACGCCGCGCCCACCGTGGGTCCCGGCCTGGGACAGCCTGGACGAGCGTCGGCGCACCCTCGCCGAACGCTTCATGGAGTGCTTCGCCGCTTTCTTGTCCTACACCGACGAACAGATCGGCCGGGTGCTCGCCTTCATCGAGGACCTGGGCGACGCGGACGACACCGTGGTGATCATCGTCTCGGACAACGGTGCGAGCTCCGAAGGCGGCAAGGACGGGACCATCAACGAGGGCCGTCTGTCGAACTTCGAGGGCGTCGGCGTGGGGGAGATGTACCACCGGCTGGACGAGATCGGTGGGCCGCTCAGCCACAACAACTACCCTTGGGGATGGACCATGGCGGGGAACACTCCGTTCAAGCGATGGAAGCGCGAGGTCCACGAGGGCGGCGTGGCCGATCCCTGCATCGTCCGGCTGCCCGCCCGCCGGCAGGCCGCCGAAGGCGGTGGCGTACGCCGGCAGTACGCGCATGCAATCGACATCGTGCCCACGGTGCTCGAGCTGGTCGGCCTTGCGCCGCCACTCGACATCGATGGCATCGCCCAGTCGCACCTCGACGGCACCAGCTTCGCCTACGTGCTCGGCGATGGAGGAGAGGAGGAGGCTGGCCGGCACCGCACCCAGCACTTCGAGATGCTCGGCTCACGTGCCATCTACCACGACGGATGGAAGGCGGTGACGTACCACCCGGTCGGTCCGATCTACGACGACGGTTTGCGGTCGAACGCACCCTGGGAGGACGACGTCTGGGAGCTCTATCACGTGGCCGACGACGTCTCGGAGTCACGTGACCTCGCCGCCGATTTCCCCGAAAAGGTCGCCGAGCTCGTCGACTTGTGGTGGGAGGAGGCGCGGCGTAACGACGTGC
The DNA here is from genome assembly GCA_963838835.1 of uncultured Acidimicrobiaceae bacterium. Lineage (GTDB taxonomy): Bacteria > Actinomycetota > Acidimicrobiia > Acidimicrobiales > RAAP-2 > Bog-473. Next base: position 100,113 of record CAWITA010000035.1, on the reverse strand, counting down.
TCCCACTCGACAACCGGGTGCTCGAGGCCATCGCACACAAGCACGACCGCCGGCGCCCCCAAGGGACCTATCGCTACTTCCAGGGCGGCGCTCCGGTGCCCGAGTGGGTGGCCGTCGACGTGCGCAACCGCTCCCACGCCGTGGAGCTCACCCTCGAGGTCCCCGAGGGCGTCGTTGCGTCGGGCACCCTGCTGGCGCTCGGGTGCGCACTCGGCGGCTGGTCCCTCCATGTCGTCGACGGCCGGCTGCGCTACGTGCACAACCTGCACGGCCAGCGTCTCTATGAGGTCGTGGCCGACACAGCACTGAGTTCGGGCCGCCACGAGGTGGCCTTCCGCTTCGAGAAAGACGAGGCGCTCGGGGGTCTGGCCACGCTCGTGCAAGACGGCGTGGTGGTCGGGACCGGCGCGGTGGAGCGCTTCACCCCCGTGGCCTTCAACGAGGTGATGATTGGGCTCACCTGCGGCTACGAATGGGGGCCTGCGGTGGGAAGCGACTACGAGGCGCCGTTCGCGTTCAACGGCACCATCGTCCGGGCGGAGGTGACGGCCACGGGTCCGGTCGTGCGCGACCCGGTTGCGGAGGTGGCTGCCATTCTCGCCTCGCAGTGAGGACTGGGTCCGGGCATCTCGCGTGGATGCCTCATCCGGCCTGAAACAAAAGGATGGATGGTCCGTTCACTTTCGGTGTCGGGGAACTGACTGTTTTCGATCTCCGCGTCGCGCGAGGTTGCCGGGCGGGCCGACTGCAACCGGGGGAGAGGCGGTGTTCGCGCCCTCCTCGTTTGACGACAACGAGGACAAGGCGGCTGGCCGCCGGTTTCCCGCTGCGGTGCGGGGCGGTACAACGATCACGGCGAGCTCCGACTGCGCCGATCAGTCAACCGTAAGCTGGAGCGGGCTCTGGGCGAAAGGAGGGGCTTGTGGACACGACCTCGCTGTTGGTGGTGGGCGCCGGGCCATACGGCCTCGCGGTCGCGGCCAGGGCGCTCGAGTTCGGGATCGACACCGTTGTCGTCGGTCGTCCCTTGAACTTTTGGACGGACCATATGCCCGCCGGCATGTTCCTGCGGTCGGGGACCGATTGGCACCTTGACGCGTCGGGCATCCACACCTTCAAGGCTTTCGTCGAGGATCGGCGGCTTTCTCCGGCCGATCTTGACCCGGTCCCTGTCGACGTATTCCTGGCCTACGCCTCGTGGTTCCAAGCCCAAAAGGGTGTTGCGGTTCGGGACCAGCTCGTGTCCCGGCTTGACCGGCGGGACGGTTCGTTCGTGGCGTCGCTCGACGACGGGGCCCAGATCGCAGCGGACCGTGTCGTGGCCGCTCCTGGCCTCTGCTACTTCCCCCAGTCCCCCGACTGGGCCGAGAAGCTGCCCGGAGGCGTCGCGGTGCACACCTGCAACCGCACTCGCTTTGAGGATCTGGCCGGGGCACGGGTGCTCGTCATCGGCGGCCGCCAAAGCGCCTACGAATGGGCCGCGCTGATAGGCGAGCATGGCGCGGCACGGGTGGACATCGTTCATCGCCACGACTACCCCCGCTTCGAGCGCGTGAGCTGGAAATTCGTTGACGACTACGTGGACGCAACCCTCAAGGTTCCCGGTTGGTGGCGCACCCTTCCGCCCGGCGAGCAGAACAGAATCTCCCGGAAGTTCTGGGAAGTCGGTCGCCTGACGCTCGAGTGGTGGCTCACACCCCGCCTGGCGGACAACCGTTTCCATCGCTGGCCGAGAACACAAGTGGTCGAGACAACGGTCGAAAACGACGGAACGATCGGCGTCACTCTTTCGGGCGGCGACCGGCTTGCGGCGGACCTTGTCCTTTTTGCCACGGGGTACAAGGCCGATCTGCCCAAGGTGCCCTACCTCAAACCAGTCGTCTCCGAGATTGAGCTTGTCGACGGCTTTCCAGTCCTCGACGAGTCCATGCAGTCATCGATGGCGGGTCTTTACTTTCCCGGGTTCACTGCGACCCGTGACTTCGGTCCGTTCTTTGGGTTCACAAAGGCGTGTCCTGCGGCTGCCACACTCATTGTCGACGCCTTGGGCGCCACCTGACCCGCGGTGCCACATCATGCCGGTCCGACCCGGGTCAAGATGTCGCCATCCGCCGGCGGGGGACGTCGACCAACCACCGCCGAGTGGGACGTTGGTCACGGAACGTGCCAATTGTCAGCGTGGGCTCAGGTCAGAACGTTGACTTGGCGCTTGGCCACAAAGCCAGCATCAGGCCAGCGCACTTTTTGCACCCAATGAAGGCGTTCCATGACACGGATGATCATGGCGCTGCTGTCGATCTGGAATCGACCGACACCGTGGCGCGCCGAGCTTGGCGCAGCGTGATGGAAATTATGCCAAGCCTCGCCCAACGACGGCACCGCCAACCACCATACGTTGCGGCTCTCGTCCGCTGTCTTGAACGGACGCCGTCCCGTGATGTGGCACACGGAATTGATGGCAAAGGTCACGTGATGGAGCACGGCGACCCGCACCAGGCTTCCCCAGAAAAACGCCCACAAAGCACTCTGCCACGACCAACCCCAAAGGCCGCCGACAACGGGGGGAATGAGTATCGACAGGGCTACCCACAGCGGGAAGGTACGCGAGATACCAGAAAGAACGCCGTCTTTGCAGAGATCGGGTGCGAACTTCTGCTGAGAGGTCTGGTCGTTGAACAGCCAGCCGAGATGCGAATGCCAGAAGCCCCGGGCGAGGGCGGTGACGCTGCGCCCATAATGCCAGGGTGAATGGGGGTCGCCTTCGTGGTCGGAGAACCGATGATGCTTACGGTGATCAGCTACCCAGCGGACCAGGGGTCCTTGGATGGCCATGCTTCCCGCGATGGCTAGCACCACCTGCATCCAACGCTTGGCGCGAAAGGCGCGATGTGTGAAGAAGCGGTGGAATCCGATCGTCACACCGTGACCGGTGAAAACGTACATCGCGGCTGCAATGACAACATCACGCCATCCAAGACCCCAACCCCAAAGGACTGGCACGGCCACGATCAGCGCTGCAAACGGAATCGCGATGAACAGAGCCAGGGCGACCTGCTGCCACACCGTCTTGACATCCAAGGCTTCCTCATCGGCGGGTGCCTCGGGATCGGTAGCGACGCTGATAACGGCAGTGCTTTCGGCCACCGGCCACCCTAACTCAACCTGGGCCCGAAACAGGTGCAACCCCTCGTCCGTATCCCCTGAGTCTCCGACCAAAGGCCGCTCGTTGGGATCGGCGTGGAGCATGTTGGTGACCAGCCGTCTCGGTCACTGTCGTGCGGCGGCCGACACGTGCTCGCAGCGACAGAACGGGGTTGCGAGATCAACCTGCCGCTCGGCTGCCGCCTTGCCCGGACCAGCTCGCGGCGCGACCTCGGTTATCGATAGGACGGGAGTCCGCTCGTCTTGCGCGTCTCTGCGGTGTCGTGGTCGTGTTGCGAAACATGCGTACCGCGCCGGCGCCGTCGTCGACGTGCCAGCGCACACTCGATCAAGGATGAGAACGGCCGGGTCGATCTCGAACCGAGTCGTCGTGTGGTGCCGCTCGATGCGCGCATCCTTGGGGCGTCATCTCATTGCTGGCGAGATGCGGCCGCTCGTACCCGGGTCTTGAACAGCGGGTGACCGGTGGGCACCTCGCTCCGAAACTCAGCCCCAAGAAGTGTGGTCCGGATTCCTCTCGCAAGCCGTGACCACAGAGGTCCTGGCAGGGGTTTCGGGAACACGAGCTCGTCGGCCACGAACGACGCTGTATTGCCCGACGACCGTGTGTCCCGATGTGCGGGTCGAAGACGCGATGATCGCACTTTCTTACAGCGAACCTCCAGGCTAGGTTGTTTGTCGGTTGTTTGTCGGTTGTTTGTCGGTTGTTTTTCCGTTGTTTTTCCGTTGTTTTGGAGTGAGCAGGGAGACGCTCATGCGCCCTCACAATCCGAAGATCGTGGACCCCCGTGATGGCAAGCGTGCGGTCGAGTCTCCCGAGGATCGTCATGACCGGGTGTCGGGCGTCCTGACCGGAAACGGAATGCCGCGGCGCGATCGAATGCGGGCTGAGCGGCTCGGGGAGAACTACTACCAGAGTGGCTCCGCCGTCGCGTGCAGTGACGTTGGCGCGTGTCGCGACGCGGGGGATGCGGCGTGACACCGATCAGGCGTCTCCGCCTCTTCGGCCTCGGCGTGGCACTCGGCGTCGCCATGTACCTCGTCGGCGGCATTGCTGTCCCGCTGTCGCATACCAACGATTCCGCGCCGACTGCGAAGCTCGCCCCGTCGCTCTGCACGGTGCCCCAACCCGCGGGATGCTCCCCATGATCGGCCGTCCGTAGCTGACTCGACATCGTTCGTCCCACGTGCGACACATCGCTTGGGCAGGCTGGGGCAACGTGCGGACACGTCGCGCCGTGTGGTTCGGCTGTACCCGTTGACGCGGTTCCTGAGGAGCCTGATGATGTTGCTTGAGCCCGAGGGCGCCACGTTCCCGGTGTGGGTTGCGGCGATCGGCGGCGTGCTCTTTGACCCCGGAGAGGGACGTGTCTGGGGGCGCCGAAGAGCCTCGTGCTAGACCGCCGCCATGGGCATCCAGATCGTCTACGAGACACACGCCATGACGGAGGACAACGAGAGGGGAGTCGCCACCGGATGGCTGCCCGGCCGGCTCTCAGCGGCCGGCAAGGAGTATGCCGCTGCTCTTGGTCGACGCCGTCGTCACGACGGCGTCGCGGCCGTCTTCGTGTCTGATCTCGCTCGAGCAGTCGAGACCGTCGAGATTGCCTTCTCGGGTACGCATGTCCCCATCTTGAAGGATTGGCGACTCAGAGAATGTGACTATGGACTCCTGAACGGGGCGCCAGCGCCCGAGGTCCATGGCGACCGTCGCGCCTATCTCGAAATGCCCTATCCGCAGGGCGAAAGCTGGACGCTCGCCACCGATCGTGTTGGCCGTGTCTTCACGGACCTACCGACGCGATGGGATGAGCAGAGAGTCCTGATCGTCGGACATGTGGCAACGCGATGGGCGCTCGAGCGCTTCATCGAGGGTCGTGACCTGCGAGACCTGGCGTCAGAGGAGTTCGTGTGGCAAGAGGGCTGGGAGTATCGCTTGGTCTGATCTTCCCTGTTGCCGCATTGACAACGTCATTGAACGGGACAGTCGGGGTCGCTGCTCCCGCTGCTTCCATGTCGGCGAGGGTGGCGCGGCGTCTGTGCCCTTCGACCTCACTGGCAAAGCGCCCGAGAATCATCGTCAACCCGTTACTGATCCCCACCCTTCGCTCGATAGGCATCGCCGCCCGGATCACCGCGGACGAGGCGGCACTCCGGTGCGGGGTCCGTTCACACGGTGAGTATCGGGAACCGGTCGGGCACCGACGCATCGGCGCGGGCCACCCAGACCTGATCACCGGTTTCGAGGCCGAGCTCGGCGGCCGTGCCGCGGCTCAGTTGGACCCAGCAGTCGACGCCGGCCGAGAGGCTCACGTCGACCTTGACCTCGAAGCCAAGATGGGTGATCCGGGTCACCGTTCCCTCGACCGCGTGCGGCGACGGCTTGCCGTCCTCGCTGCGGTGCACCACCAGGTCGTGGGGTCGGACCCACTGGCCGCCCAGCCGGGTCGCCGGGCCCAAGAAGGTGAGGACGAACTCGTTGGCCGGGTGGTCGTACATGTCCGCCGGCGTGCCCACCTGCTCGAGGCGGCCGTGGTTGATGATGGCCAGGCGGTCGGCCACTTCCATGGCCTCCTCCTGGTCGTGGGTGACGAGCACCGTGGTCACCTGCAGCGTGTGATGCAGGTCGCGCAGCCATTGGCGCAGCTGGGTGCGCACCTGGGCGTCGAGCGCCCCGAAAGGTTCGTCGAGCAGCAGCACCTTCGGCTCGATGGCCAAGGCCCGGGCCAGCGCCATCCGCTGGCGTTGGCCGCCCGAGAGCTGGGACGGGTAGCGCTCACCCAGGTGGGTCAGGCCCACCAGCTCGAGCAGTTCGTCCACTCGGGCCCTGATCTCGGCCTTGGGGCGGTGCCGGATCTCGAGCCCGAAGGCCACGTTGCGGCGGACCGTCAGGTGGCGGAACGGGGCGTAGTGCTGGAAGCAGAACCCGACCCCGCGGCTGCGGGCCGGCGTCGCGGTGAGGTCCTCGCCCTCGATGCGCACCGTGCCGGCGTCGGGCGTGTCGAGGCCGGCGATGATGCGCAGCAGCGTCGACTTGCCGCCGCCGCTCGGACCCAGCAGGGCGGTGAGCGAGCCCGTCGGCACTTCGAGCGACACGTCGTCGAGGGCCACGGCGTCGCCGAACTTCTTCGAGATCCCCTGCACGTTGATGCTCATGCGGCCACCTTGCCGTGCCAGGCGTCGCGTTTACGATCGGTCACGGTCAAGATCGTAAGCACAAGGAGGGCAGAGAGGCACAATGCCACCGCCCCCACGTAGGCGCTCTGGGGATCCAGGTTGTCGATGCTGTCCGAGACGAACAAGGTGAGGGTCTCGGTCTTGCCGGCGATCGCGCCCGAGACGATGACCACCGCGCCGAACTCGCCGAGGACGCGGGCGGTGGTCAGCGTGACGCCGTAGGTCAGGCCCCGTCGGATGTTGGGCAGTGTGATGCGACGGAACACCGTGAAGGGCCCGGCGCCGAGCGTGCGGGCCGCCTGCTCTTGCTCGGTGCCGATCTCCTGGAGGACCGGCAGCACCGACCGCACGACGTAGGGCAGGGACACGGCGGCGGAGGCCATCACGATGCCGGGCACCGAGAAAATGACGGTAATGCCGTGGGCGGCCAACCAGTTGCCGAACCACCCGGTCTTGCCGTAGACGAGGATCAGCCCGAGGCCGATGACGACCGGGGAGATGGCGAGCGGGATGTCGACCAGCGCATCGAGCAGCCAGGACCCCGGGAAGCGATGGCGGGCGAGGATGAGCGAGACACCGACCCCGAAGATCGTGTTCATCGGCACGGCGATGGCCGCCACGAGCAGCGTCAGCCACAGTGCGTGCAGAGCGGCCGGCGCGGTGAGGGCATCCCACGCCGTGCCGAGTCCGTGCTGAAAGGCGCGGTAGAACACCGTGGACACGGGCAGGATCACCAGGAAGGCGAGGTAGCCGAGCACGCCGAAGCGCAGCGGCAGGCGCCAACGGGAGCCCCTCACACCGAGTCCGAGATGTTGAAGCGGCGGCGCGCCCAGCCGATTGCGAGGAGCACCAGCAACGCGATCGCCACGAGGACGATCGACACGGCACTGGCCGCCTGGATGTCGTCGCTCTGCACCAGGCCGAAGATCCACGAGGAGGCGACTTCCGTCTTGAACGGGAGGTTGCCCGAGATCAGCACCACCGAGCCGAACTCGCCGACGGCGCGGGCGAAGGCGAGACCGGCCCCGGCCAGGACCGACGGGAGAAGGCTGGGCAATGTCACGCGGCGGAGCACCTGGCGGCTGGTGGCGCCGAGGGAGGACGCGGCCTCCTCCGATTCCGCATCGAGCTCGGCCAGCACCGGTTGGACGCTGCGGACGCAGAAGGGCAGCGTCACGAAGGCCAGGGCGGAGACGATCCCGAGGCGGGTGTCGGCGAGGTCGACGTGGAAGGGACTGTTGGGGCCGTAGAGCGCGAGCAACGTGAGACCGGCCACGATGGTCGGGAGTGCGAAGGGCAGGTCGATGACCGCGCTCACGAGAGCCTTGCCGCGAAAGTCGTCGCGGACGAGCACGAAGGCGATGACCAGGCCAGCGATTGAGTTGAACACGGCGACGACGGCGGCAGCACCGAGGCTCAGCTCCAGCGCGGCGAGAGCCTCGGGCTGGGTGACCGCGCGCCAGAAGTCGGCCCAGCCGTCGCTGAAGGCGTTGGTGACCAGCGCGGCGAGCGGCAGGAGGACCAGGAGAGACAGGTAGGTGACGGCGAGCGCAGGGCCGCCGATGCGGGCCGTGAGCCTGCCCGCCGTGACCAGGGCGGGCGACGGGGCCAGGGGGGGATTACGTTGCCCGCGCCCGCCCGCTCGCCGACGGTCGGTGGAGGTCGCATCGCCGCCCGGGAGACCCAGATCGGCGATGGTGGCTCCGACGTCGGTCATCGGCGCCTACCCGCTGGCCGTGGAGACGCCGAGACCCTGTTCGACCCTGGCCACGATGCCCGTCTGGGGGTCGAAGAACTTGGTGTTCACCGCCGTCCAACCGCCCAGGCTGTCGATGGTGAAGAGCGTCTTCGGCTTGGGGAAGTTGAACTTGGCCGCGACCGAGGGCAGCACCGGGCGGTAGCCCTGCTGGCCCCAGACGGTCTGGCCGGCGGGGGAGAGCAGGTAGGTGAGGAAGGCCTTGGCGGCCGGGCTGGCCGTCTTGGTCACGGCGATCGGGTTCTGGATCAAGATGGTCTGCGGTGGGGTGATGACGTCGACCGGCTCGCCCTTGGACTTGGCGTAGAGGGCATCGTCCTCGTAGTCGAGCAGCACGTCACCCTGGCCCGACAGGAAGGTCTGCAGGGCGGCGCTGGCGCTCGAGGGCTGGGCCACGGCGTTGTGCAGGAGCTCCGACAGGTAGGTCTGGGCCTGGGCGGGGGTCTTGCCCTGGTGTATCTCGGCGCCGTACGCCGCCATCAGGTTCCATTTGGCGCTGCCCGAGCTGAACACGTTGGGCGTGACGACCTGCACGCCCGACTTGACCAGGTCGGCCCAGGTGGTGATGTGCTTGGGATTCCCCGGGCGCACGACGAACGACACGATGGAGTCGGTCACCATGCCCTTGGTCGGTCCGCTGTCCCACGAAGACGAAACCAGGCCTGCCTTGACCAGCTTGTCCATGTCGGGCGCGAGCGAGAAGTTCACGAGATCCGCCGGCAGCCCGTCCGCCACCGCGGTGGCCTGCGTGCCGGACGGACCGAAGGATGGCGTGACGGTGACGCCGGCCCCCGTCTTCGTCTTGGCGAAGTCGGTGGCGAGCACGGTGAAGGCGGGCTTGGGCGTGGAGTACGCGACCAAGTTCACGGTGCCCCCGGTCTGGGCGCCGGCGGGGAGCGCAGTCAGCACCAGGGCCGAAAGCGCGAGCGCGCCGACGGCGGCGATCTTGGGGCGGGAGCGGTGCCGCGGCGAGGCGGCGCTTGCGGACGCGAGCGGACGTGGGTCTTTGGTATCCATGAACTAACCCTAATCCACGCGGATCGCTAAATTCACGCGGTTTAATAGGATTTGGGCAAAAGTTGAACAGCCAGGGTGTTCGGCGTCCGCGACGGGGGTGGGTCAGGCCGGGGCGGGCAGCGTGCGGTGGTCCTAGAGCGCCAGCGGGAGGTGTGGTCGGCGGGGCGAGTCCCAGGCCCGCCGCGCCTCGCGCATGGCCAAGTCGGAGCGTGCCACCAGGTCCTCGAGCGACGCGGGGTCGCCCGCCCGGCGCGTGGACCAGCCGAAGGCCAGCTCGACCTCGGCGCCGACGAACGCCGTCGTCTCTGGCGCGGCCAGGTGGTGGCGGATCTGGCTCGTGATGGTCATGCTCTCGTGCTCGGCCAAATTGAACGCGAGCACGAGGAACTCCGTGCCTCCGATGCGGGAGAGCACGTCGTGCTTGCGGAAGGTGACCGACAGCGCCCGTGCAACCGCTTGGAGCGCCGCATCGCCCGCCCGATGGCCCAGACGCTCGTTCAGCTCCTTCACATTGCCCACGTCGACATAGAGGATGTGGATGTCGACCGCCTGGCGGTCGGCGACCTGGAGCAGCCGGGTTCCCGAGGCGATCAGGCCGCGGCTGTTGTGAAAGCCGGTCAGCTCGTCAGCACGGACCAGCTCGAGCAGCCGGGCGTTGAGCTCGTCCATCTCGCGCTCGACGGCCACGCGGCGGCTGATGTCGTGCAAGAGGTGCAAGATCTGGACGGCACCGCTCTCATTATGAAAGACCCGCGCCGTCGTCTCGATCTCGATGTAGCGCCCGTCGCCGCGGCGCACACGCGCCACACCCACCGACGATCCGGTGCGGTCTCTCTCGGCGACCGCGAGCGGCCAACGAGGGTCCTCCTGGTCGAAGACGCCGACGTGGCCGAGGCGGCAGATCTCGTCGGCGCTCAGATCGAGGAGGGCGCAGGCGGCAGGGTTGGCGGCGGTGATGCGGCCGTCAGGAGTCGAGATGAGCACGCCCTCAGGATTGTGTGCGAACAGGACCTGGTAGGCGGTGAGATCGACCTTTTCGGAGTCCTGTACGACCATGCCTGTTCCTCCAACATGCTCCCGCGCACTTCGGAGTGACCTTCCGTCGATCGAGGATACTCAGGCTGCGGCTCGCAGTAGCGGTTATTGCCAACGCTTTGTGACTTTCGGCCCGTCAAGACGGCCTTCGGTCGAGTCGACACGTCGCGCGCGGCCTGTCTGTGCGTGGTTCGGTTGCGTGGTCAACGATCGGCGTCGCCTGGCGGCAGGGCGCGGGCGCCGCGCTTAGGACGCGCCCAGCCGGCTGTTGTAGCTCGAGATGGTGTTGTTGACGTTCGACTCCGCGCTCTTGACGGCACTGGCCGGCGACACGCCCCCGGTGAACATGGAGATCTCCGCGTTGAGGACGTCGGTGCGCACGTCCTCGTAGGGCCCGATGACAGAGCCCGACGTTGCGGGGGAATTTCAGGCCGTTGTTGATTTCGTTGTAGGCCACCTTGTACCCGGGGTTGGTCGCCCACAAGTGCTGGACGGTCGCCGTCTGCGTCGAGGACTTTCGAACCGGGATGTAGCCGGTGCCTGCGGCCCAGGTGGCTTGGCTCTGCGTGTTGCAGAGGTAGGAGAGGTACTGCCACGACGCCGCCTGGTCGATGGCGGGCGCCTTGTCCGAGATGTAGACGCCGGAACCGCCCGGTTCGATCCCCCCCTGCACCGATGTGCTGTAGACGGGGAAGGCGCCGATGCCGAGCTTGACATTGGCGTACTGGCCGCCCGCCAACAGCTGGGTGACCGTGCCCAGCGCGGCGGAGGTCTCGACCGTCATGCCGTACTTGCCGCTTCCGATCCCGAGCAGGTTGTCGTACTCGTCTGGGCCGGTCGAGGGGTTGGTGGTGGCGTCGCCCGACTTCACGAGCTGGTCGAGTTGGCTGAAGATGGACACGGCGGTCTTGGTGTCGAACACGCCGGCGGTGGCCCGCCCACTGCGCCCGTTCTTGTTGTTCACGAAGAGCTGGTTGGCCGACGCCAGCCAGGTTTCGAGGTGCCAGGGGTCCAACACGAGACCCATGCCACTCCCAGACGCCTTGAGTTTCTGGGCGTCCGTCAGCATCTGTGGGAGTGTCGTCGGCGGGTCGGCCGGGTTGAGGCCCGCCTTCGTGAAGGCGTTCTGGTTGTAGTAGAGGATGGGCGCCGAGACGGCGAAGGGGAGCGCCCACTGCACTCCGTTCACCTTCCAATAGGCGAGCGGGCGGGGCAGGTAGTCGCTCGTCGAGTACTTGGCGGCGTTGATGCACGACTGCACCGGCAGGAAGGAGTCGGTGTCGATCGCCGCCTGGGTCCGCTGGTCCTCGAGCTGGACGGCGTCGGGCAGCTGCCCGTTGGTGAGGCCCGCCAGGTACTTCTGCCACGTGTCGTCGTAGCCGGCCTGGGTGACGAGGGTGACGTGGACCTTGGACTGGGAGGAATTGAATGCGTTGGTGATCGACTGCAGCGTCGTCAGATTGGCCTCCGACGCCGACTCCCAAAAGGTGATGTCGACCACACCCTTGTGGTTGGCCAGCGCCTTGAGGTTGCAGCTGGGCAGGCTGGCCGCCCCAGCCGCAGGGGCGGTGCCGATCGCGACCGCCGAGGCCGTGGCGGCCGTGGCCGACGACATCACCAGGGCCGCGGCGGCGAGTGTGAGGAAGCGGGGGGTACGCATGCGAATTGCCTAGCACCCGGAGGGCGCGGCGAGCAGGCGGCCCGGTTATTTGACCGCGCCCGCGGTGAGGCTGCGGACGAGCTGTTTTTGGAAGATGAGTAACAGGATCACCAGAGGAACGAAGGCGATCACGGCGCCCGCGAGTGAGACGGGGATCTGCGACACCTGGGTGCCGAGGAGTTGCTTCAGCCCGATCTGCACGGTGTCGAGCGGTGCCGCCCCGCCGGTCGAGACCAGTGGCCACAGGTACTGGTTCCACGCCGCCAGGAAGGAGAAGACCCCCAATGCGGCCAGCGCCGGACGGGCCAGGGGGACCGCGACCCGCGTCATGAAGCGCAGGTGCCCGTACCCGTCGAGCTGGGCCGCCTCCTGCAGGTCGCGCGGGATCTGCAAGAAGGCCTGGCGCAGCAGGAAGATGCCGAACCCGGTGGCCAGGAACGGGATGGCCAGCCCTTCGTAGGAGTTGAACCAGTGCAGCGAGGTGATCGTGTCGAGGTTCGTGATGAACGTGACCTCGAGCGGGATCATGAGTGTGGCCAGGCAAATCACGAAAAGGGTGCGTTTGAAGGGGAAGCGCAAGAACGCGAAGGCGTAGCCGGCGAGGACGGAGGTGACGAGCTGCCCGACCACGATGATCACGGTCATGATCGCCGAAGTGGCCATGTACTTGGACATCTGACCGGCGCTCCAGGCGGCGCTGTAATTGTGCCACTGGGGGTCTGTCGGGAACAGCGGGGGCGGCTGTTGCACCAGCTGGTCCGGCTTCAGCAGCGAGTTGACGATCGTGATGTAGATCGGGAACAGGACCACAATGGCACCGGCCGTCAGTGCGATGTAGGCGCCGACGGTCCGCAGCCCGCGGCGCGGCTTCCTCGCGGCCTTGCCCGGCGACGCCTCTGGCGTCTCGGCGCTGGGCGCGGTCTCCATCTCCAGCACCTCAGCGGGCATAGGTCACCCGCCGTTCGAGGAGCCGCATCTGCACGAGGGTGAGACCCAGCATGATCAAGAACAGGACGGTGGCCATGATGGCGGCCGCTCCGGGATTGTTGTCGATCTGCAGCGTGTTGACGATGTTGTAGATGAGGACGTTCGTGTGCAAGCGGACGGCGTTCTGGTTTCCGATGAGGATGTCCACCGCCCCAAACGCTTGGAAGGCGTAGATCGTGCTCACCACCACGGCGAAGAAGATGGTGGGGGAGAGGAGCGGCACGGTCATCCGCCAGAACCTCGTCCAGGCCCCGGCACCGTCGATGCGGGCCGCCTCGAGCAGCTCGTCGGGCACGGACTGGAGACCGGCCGACATGATGATGAAGGACAGGCCCAAGAACTGCCAGATGGTGATCACCGCCACCGAGGGCAGCGCCCACGTCGTGCTCTCGAGCGCCGGCGGGTTCGGGTTGATGCCGAGCCAGGGCAAGAGGCCGACCACCGGGTTGAGCAGGGTGCCGAAGACCACGGCGGCCACGGCGACCGAACTGACCACCGTGGACGAGAAGATCATGCGGTAGGCGGCCATGCCCTTGAGCTTGCGGTGCGCCCCAACCGCGAGCGCCAGCCCCAGGATCAGGCTGATCGGTACCACGAGGACGACGAAGATGATCGTCGTCACGAGGCTCTGGGTGAACTGGGTCGAGGTGATGGTGGGGACGATCTGGTGCAGCCCGACGTAATGCGCCGGCAGGCCGGGCACCGGTGGCGTCTCGTAGAGCATGAGCTTGAAGTTGCGCAAGAAGGGATAGAAGGAGAACGCCCCGAAAAGCACCAGCGCCGGGACGAGGAGCAGGTAGGCGAGCCCCGCCTCCCGGCGCCGCCGCGCTCGCAGGGTCGCGCCGTCCGCCGGCCTGTTTTGGCGGGCCGGTTCCGGCGCGGCGCCTGGAGCCGGGCCGGCGGTCCCGGTCACCGCCGTCACGGTGGTCCCCCCAGCCGTTCGCCCGTGGTGGCGTCGAAGAGGTGGTAGGCGCGCGGGTCGGGGTCGATGGCGATGTGCACCGCCTCGCCCAGCCCTGGCTTGGCGGCCGACGCGCTCTGGCGCACGATGATGCGGGCATCGTTCTGGGTGTGGCAGATCACGTGGGTCTCCGCGCCGAGTAGCTCGACGATGATGACGGAGGCCGCGATGGCACCGTCGGGGCTGAGGTGCAGGGATTCGGGTCGCAGGCCGAGCACGACGTCGGGGCCCGCCCCCCGGACGGCGTCTGCCAGCTCGGCGGGCAGCGGCACGGACGCTCCGGGGAAGGCGACGCTCAACATGCCACCTCCGTCGTCGCCACCACCCTCGGCGTCGGGCGCAGCGCTCTCGACGAGCATCCCCTCGATCAGGTTCATCCCGGGGCTCCCCAGGAAGTGCGCGACGAACGCATTGGACGGGCGCGCGTAGAGGGCCTCGGGCGCGGCCACCTGCTGGAGCTTTCCCTCGCTCATGACGGCGATGCGATGCCCCATCGTCATCGCCTCGACCTGGTCGTGGGTGACGTAGATGGTGGTGGTGGACAGGCGCGCCTGGAGCTCGACGATGTCGGCCCGTGTCTGCACGCGCAACGCTGCATCGAGGTTCGACAGCGGCTCGTCCATCAGGAACACCAGGGGCTCGCGCACGATGGCCCGGGCCAGCGCGACCCGTTGCCGCTGGCCGCCCGAGAGCTGAGCCGGTTTGCGGTCGAGCAGGGTGCCGAGTCCGAGGGTCTCTGCGGCCCGTTTGACCTTGGTCGTCCGCTCCTCCTTGTCGACGCCGCGCTGGCGCAGTGGGAACTCGATGTTCTTGGCCACCGTCAGGTGAGGGTAAAGCGCGTAGCTCTGGAACACCATGGCCACGTCGCGATCCTTCGGGTCGACGTCGTTCACGACCCGCTCGCCGATGGAGACGGTGCCCTCGCTCACCTCCTCGAGCCCGGCTACCAGGCGCAGCGCCGTCGTCTTGCCGCACCCGGACGACCCGAGCAGCACCAGGAGCTCACCGTCGGGCACCCGCAGCGTGAGGTGGTCGACCGCGGTGGTGTCAGCGAAGCGCTTGGTGGCTCCGTCGAAGCTGACCTCAGCCAACGTGCTCCCTTCGGGCGGCCCCCGCCACCGTCGATCTGTGAGCCGCACGGTAGCGGGGTACGAGCACGCCGGCACGGAGGGGCCGGGGTGCTCAGGAGGCCGGAATCTTCCACCCCATCGACTCTGCGATCTCCTTGCAGGTCGGGCACAGGCCATAGCGAGCAGGGTCCCGGCCCGGCACCCATTCCTTGCCGCAGAGGGCCCGGACCGGCGTCCGGTTCACCATGCCCTCGACCACGCTCGGCCCGGTCGAGACGAACTCGCCGTCCTTGGGGGTGTAGCCCTCGAGGACGATGTGGGCCATCCGGTCGTGGTCCCCGTCGTCGAGATCGGGCGCCGGCCGCGCCGGGGCCAGCGTCGTCCCCCCGGCCGGCTCGGGAGCGGGTGATCCGGGCACAGACTGCACGAGGCCCAGCGTAGGCCCAGTACGGGGGCCTCTTCACGTGCATTGGCGGGCTCTGGACCAGGGCCTCCCCGCTTGGGAATCACCTCAGGGCCCATATTGTTGACCAGTCAGAGGATCTTTTAGGACAGAGAAAGAAGCCCCCGATGACCAACGAGAACGTGACACTCCCATTGCTGCCCCTCACTTCAGGGGTGGTGCTGCCCGGCATGGTCTTCACCATGGCGCTGGAGTCCGCCGAGGCCCGCGCCGCCGTCGATTCGGCCCGCTCCGCCGGCGGGCGCCTGCTGCTCGTGCCCCACATCGAAGGGCGCTTCGCGAGCGTCGGGGTCATCGCCGAGGTGATGGAGGAAGGTGACCTGCCCGGCGGCCTGCCCGCCGTGGCCATCCGGGGCGACGGCCGCGCCGTGATCGGCACGGCCGTGCCCGGCACCGGCGACGCCCTCTGGGTGGAGGTCGAGCCGCTGAGCGACCCCGAGCCCACGCCCGCCGCCGTCGAGCTCGCACGGGAATACCGCGCCGTGCTCGAGAACATCCTGCACAGCCGCGGCGCCGGCCGCATCGCGGCCCAATTGCGCGAGATCACCGAGCCGAGCCGCCTGGCCGACGTGTCGGGTTACTCGACCGACCTCTCGCTTACGCAAAAGGTCGAGGTCCTCGAGACGCTCGACGTGGAGGCGCGCCTGCGCCTCGTCCTGGGCTGGGCGCGTGACACCCTGGCCGACCTCACGCTGCGGGAGAAGATCAAGACCGACGTCGAGGAGGGGATGGAGAAGACCCAGCGCGAGTTCCTCTTGCGCCGCCAGCTCGACGCCATCCGCAAGGAGCTGGGCCAGCTCAGCGACGGCGACGACGCCGATCCCGACGACTATCGGGCCAAGCTCGAGTCCCGGGACCTACCTGAGCACGTGCGCAAGGCCGTCGAGCGCGAGGTCGACAAGCTCGAGCGCACCAGTGACCAGAGCCCGGAGACGGGCTGGATCCGGACGTGGCTCGACACCGTGCTCGAGGTGCCCTGGGGCGTCGAGTCGGAGGACCGTCTCGACATCGCGGAGGCATCGCGCATCTTGGAGGCCGACCACGACGGGCTCGAGGACGTGAAGGAGCGCATCCTTGAGCACCTGGCCGTCCGCAAGTTGCAGGCCGAGCGCGGCCTGACGCCGGTGGACGGGCGCGGCTCTGGAGCCATCCTGGCCCTCGTCGGGCCCCCGGGTGTCGGGAAGACGTCGCTCGGTGAATCGGTCGCCAACGCGCTCGGCCGCAAGTTCGTCCGCGTGTCGCTCGGTGGCGTGCGCGACGAGGCCGAGATCCGCGGTCACCGCCGTACCTACGTCGGGGCCCAGCCGGGCCGGCTGGTGCGCGCCCTGCGTGAGGCTGGCACCATGAACCCGGTCATCGTGCTCGACGAGGTCGACAAGATCGGGACCGACTTCCGAGGCGATCCCTCCTCGGCGTTGCTCGAGGTGCTCGACCCGGCGCAGAACCACACCTTCCGCGACCACTACCTCGAGGTGGACCTCGACCTTTCGCGGGTGTTGTTCATCGCCACGGCGAACGTGAGCGAGACCATCCCCGGGGCGCTGCTCGACCGCATGGAGCTCATCCGGATTGACGGCTACACGGAGTCGGAGAAGGTCTCCATCGCCAAGCACCACCTGGTGGGGCGGCAGCTCACCCGGGCGGCGCTGCGCGAGGACGAGGTCCAGATCACCGACGAGGCGCTGCGCGCCATCGTGGCCGACTACACGCGGGAGGCGGGCGTGCGCAATCTCGAGCGCGAGCTCGGCAAGTTGCTGCGCAAGGTGGCCACCAAGCTGGCTTCCGGCGAGCGCACGGCCCCGGTCGTCGTCGACGCCGGCGACGTCCGCGGCTGGCTCGGACGGGCGCACTTCTTCTTCGAGGCGGCCGATCGCACCAGCGTGCCCGGTGTGGTCACCGGCCTCGCCGTGACGGGCGCGGGCGGTGACGTCCTCTTCGTCGAGGCGAGCGTGTCCGATGGGCCCGAGGGACTCACCCTCACGGGCCAGCTGGGCGACGTCATGAAGGAGTCGGCCGAGATCGCGCTGTCCTACGTGCGTTCGCACGCCGGGGAGCTCGGGATCGAGCCGTCCGCCTTCGCGGGCAAGCGGTTCCACGTGCACGTGCCCGCCGGCGCCGTCCCCAAGGACGGCCCGTCGGCCGGCGTGACGATGACGACCGCGCTCGTCAGCCTGTTGCGGGGCGTGCCGGTCCGCTCGGTCGTCGGGATGACCGGCGAGGTCACCTTGCAGGGTCGTGTCCTGCCCATCGGCGGGGTCAAGCAGAAGGTGCTGGCCGCCCACCGGGCCGGGCTGACCGAGGTGGTCCTGCCCGAGCGCAATGGCCCCGATCTCGAAGACGTCCCCGAGGAGGTGCGTGACGTCATGACGTTCCACCTGGCCGCAACCGTCGACGACGTGCTGGCTTCGGCCTTGTCCGAAGCCAGCGTGGCGGCCGGCGGCGGGTCCGAGTTGGGCGCCGCGGCCTGAGGCCAGGCAGACTGGCGGTGAGCGTCGATCGGAGCGGACATGGACGACAAGGAGATCGTGGAGCGGATCAGCGGGCTCGCCGAGGAGGAGCAGCGCCTGGAAGAGGCGCACGTCGGCGAAGGCCTGAGTGACGACGAGCTGGCGCGCAAGCGCCAGCTCGAAGTCACGTTGGACCAGCTGTGGGACATGCTGCGCCAGCGCCGAGCCAAGCGCAACGCCGGCCAGGATCCCGACTCGGTTCAGCCGCGCTCACCCGACACCGTCGAGCGCTACCTGCAGTAGGTGCCCTCCGAGCCGGGCTCCCCGCCCGCCGGCATGCGCCGGTTGAGGGAGGGCACCACGATTCCGGCCAGTCCGCGCAGGTTGGCGACCGTGACGTCGAGCCAGTCAAACGAGTCGCGCCACACGGCGATGCGGCCGTCTCGTACGACGAAGCGTCCGTAGACCCAGAACCGGGACGCGAAGCGCCGAAGGTTCAGTTCGTCGATCCTGTCGGTGAGCACGACGTCGCCCTCGGTCGCGACGTGGTTGAGGTGGACGTTGAAGCCGATGCGGCCTGGACGCAGCACCGGTCGGGCCAACCGCTCCAAGCGGTCCCGCCCGCGGATCGTGGGCAGGGAGACGTTCATGTAGACGAGGTCGTCGTGCACGAGCGCCAGGGCCCCGTCGACGTCGAACGCGGCCAGGGCGGAGAGGAAGGCGACGACCACTTCGGCCGGGGCGGGCGGCGGGGTCGGTTTGGTCGTGGTCGCCATCACTGCATTCTCGTCGAAATGTGGGAGCCGGTGGACCTCCACAGTCGCCGCCACGCGAGCGGCGCGACGGCGAGCGCCGCCAAGACGACGAGGGCCAGCGCGAAGAGTGCGCCGTAGGACCCGTAGCCGCCGTAGCTGAAGGCGACCGTGTGGACACCGGGACCGACCACGACGCCCACTAAGGCTGGTGCGACCATGACGGTCGGTACCGGGTGGCCGTCGACGGTGGCGTGCCACCCCGGATCGTAGGACGCGCTCAGGACGACGGTGGCGCGCCGGTTCGTCCGCACGACGGCGCCGGCGGAGCCGTTCGCCAGGTCGGCGTGCTCGACGACGACGTGGCCCGGCGGCCCCCGCAGCGTGGCCGCGTCTGCCGTCGGGGCGGACCCCGCTTGCCCGTTGAAGCCCACCGTCAGGTCCCGCTGCTCGCCGAGCAGCGGCGAGTCCAGCAGGGGGACGCTCTGCGAGCCCACGTCGCCCCGCGTGGCGGTGAGCACGCCGGTGGTGTCGTACACGTGGATATAGCCGGGGTCGGGGAGCGCCCACAGGCAGGAGGTGGCCGAGCAGAGGACCTTGTCGGCGGGAACGGGCGGCTCCATGGAGGTGGGGGTGATGATGTAGCCGATGCCGAAGAGCGGGTAATCGCCGGGGTTGGTCTCGTCGAAGTAGTACTCGGGATCCGTCATGAGCGACGCCGTCCGGAGGGTGTACCCGACCTCGTCGACGTCCTTGCTCTCGAGGTACTTGAACACGGGGACTGCGCCCACGACGAAGTCCTGTCCCCAGTTGGTTGGCTGGCCGGCGTAGACGCGGCCGCGGGGGTGGGCCCGGACGTAGGCGAGCAGCTCGTCGATCTGGGGGTCCTGCTGCGCGTCGGCGTCCGCCTGCAGCCCGATGTTGGTCGCGTTGTGCGCGTCGTACGCGTCCAGCTGGCTCCAGGCCGGCGCGAGCACGAGCAGCAGCGCCACGAGGCACAGCCCCGCGACGATCCCGCGACCGACCGGCTCCGAGGCCCATCCTCGGCGCTCCTCGGGGAAGAGGTGCAACACGGTGTCGAGGACGAGCCGCCCCGCCGCCACGATGCCGATGCCGGCGAGCAAGATGCCCGAGAGCTGCACACCCATCTGGAAGCGCCGGATGAAGATGTCGCTGCTGCCGGGCAGGACATCGTAGAGAGCCCCGAACGTGGTCCTCCCGAACGTCATGAGGAGGGTCACCACCCAGATGCTCACCACGGCGCGTCCCGCCAGGCTGGTCCGCCACCGCCCGATGCAGACGACGATGCCGACACCGACCATGACGGTGACGACGGGCCAGCGCCCAGCGTCGTAGAGCTGACCCGAGAAGAGCCAGGACAGGATCTGGCGGGCGCCGTAGCCGTTCTCGAGACCGGTGCCCTCGAGCACCTGGTTGCGCGCCGCCCAATGGGCCTGATCGAGCAGTGGGACGATGACCCACGCGGAGGCTGCCAGCGCGGCGCCGCCCAAGATGAGGGAGCGACCCAGCCGGCGCCACAGGTCGGAGGGCACGATGAACGGCCAGACGACCAAGGGCACGAACGCCAGATAGCCGGTCTCGTAGTGCAGCGCGACCGTCAGCATGATGAAGAAGACGGCGGGCAGCGCGGCGCGCAGCGAGGACAATGCCCGGTAGGTGAAGCCCCACGCCAGCGGGAGGGTCCAGGACGCCCACAGCTGGGTCCACACGCCGTAGCCGACCCAGACGTAGGCCTTCGTCTCGTAACCGATGCCCGCCGCCGACGCCAGAAAGGGCGCCACCGCCGCGGCGCTGGCCGCGGTCCAGCGGCTGAGGCCGAACAGCCGTCCGCTCCAGTACACCGCGAGTGGCCACAGCGCCAGCAGGAGGTACAACGACCAGCGGAACGCGGTGTTCGGATCGACGAGCGTGCCGATCGCTCCGGTCAGCATCGAGGGCAGGCTCTGGTAGTGCAGGAACTGGGGCGAGCCGAGCCCGAGCGAAGGAAACCAGCTCGTCAGCGGCAAGTGGCCCTGGCGGATCCGCGTTGCGGCGAACCGCACCATCTGCTCGTGCAGGGAGCTGTCGTCGAGGTAGGGCACCGCACGCAATTCCGGCCGCAGCTCCCACAGCCCCCAGGCGACCGCCAGGGTCACGACGACCCAGGGCGCGAACCACGACCAAGGCGATGCCTCGGCGCCGGACGGCTCCGTCAGTTCGGGGGTGGGAGCTATCTGCGAGATCGACGTCACGACTCTTCCCAGAAGGTGGTGCGCGCCTGAGCGAGTGCGGGCGCGGCTGCAGGCCGCGCCGATGTGTCGGCATGGCCCGGCAGCGGCGCGGTCCCGCCGAAGAGTGTCAGCAGCAACGCGCCACCGGCCCCGATGACCACCGCGACGGCGAGCGCTGCAGTCTCGGACGGCGCACCGGGCGCGTCCTTCGTCCTGGCGCGGCCACCGCAGTATGTTGCCAAACCCGACGCGCTCCGAGGCCGCACGCTCCCGAACCGTGCCGATGGGTCCGACGGTCCCGATCGTCCGGACGCCCCGTCGCTAACATCGCCCAGCATCCCTGGGGCTGTAGCTCAGTGGTCAGAGCAGAGGACTCATAATCCTTCGGTCGTGGGTTCGATCCCCACCAGCCCCACCCCCGGAACAGCCCACCCCGAGCCCACCCCGAGTTCTCCCCGTCGCGCTCTACCTGTCGTCTTCCCCCGCAGCCCAGGCGACGGCGCCGCCGGTGAGGTTCTCGGCCGTCCATCCGGCGTCACTGAGCGCCTTTGCCGCCGCGGCGGAGCGGCCTCCGACGTGGCACGCGACCACGATCGTGACGTTCTTCGGGAGCTCGTCGAGGCGCTCTCCCAGCTGCCCGAGCGGGATGTTCACGCCGATGGGGTACGCCCATTCCGCCACCTCGTCCGGCTCGCGCACGTCGAGAAGGAAGACGTTCTCGCCACGGGCGAGGCGTGCCCTCACCTCGTCCGGTTCCACCTCGGTATACGGCACGGTCCCACCCTAGGTGTGCAGCTGACGGGCGGCCCGTCCTCCATCCAAGAACTCGGGGCCGTCTGTCCGACGCCCGCCGGCGGGACGTTTCGCCAAACTATCCACAATTTCGTTTACAGTCTCGAGAAGTAACCGCCCTTCTTCGCGGCGGGCCGCCGTTGGGTGGCACTCGGCCGTCGTCGGCCCGCGCGACCTCCGCCCCGGCGAGCCCCGTCGAAGCCGACGCCCCGGCCGCCACGACGTGACGATGACCCGGGCGGGAAAGGGGCCGGCGGTACTCTGGCGCGATGGCCCTCCCTCGGAAATTCCTCAACGAGGACGAGGAGCTGCTCGCCGAGCTGCGCCCGCACTGGATCTTCTTGTTCGGCCCGCTCTTCACCTCCGTCGGGGTCTGGGCGGCGATCATCGTGTTGGTCGTCCTCTGGCGCAACCCCCCGAGCTGGCTGAACTACCCCATCATCATCGTCGTCGTGATCCCCGGCCTGTGGCTCCTGGGGCGCTACGTCCGCTGGCGGTCTTACACCGTCGCCCTCACGTCGACCCGGATCTTGGTCCGCCAGGGCATCTTGGGTCGCGACACGGTGCAGTTGCGCCTGCAGCGCATCACCGAGGTCAACCTCCGGCAGACGCTGGTCGAGCGCCTGCTCGGCACGGGCAGCCTCGTCATCGACGTGCAGGGTGAGGACGATTCGCTCACGCTCGAGTACATGCGCAAACCGGCGATCGTCCAGCGCGTCATCAACTCGCAGATCAACGAGATCGTGGGCGGGGGTCAGCGCGAGCCCGTTCCCTACGACATGCTGCCGGCCGACGCCCGCCGCGCCGCATCACGCGGAACGCGACGACCACGGTGACGAGCACGACACGCCCCCCTTCGGGGTGGGAGGACCGGGCCCTTCCCCGAGCCAGGGTGCCGCTCAGGGCGCCGCTCAGAGCGCCGGCGCCCCCGCCCCCGCCCCCGCGCCGGGCGCGCTCCCCTTCGAGATCCGGGACCGACTCATCGAGCTGGACGACCTGCGTCGACGCGGCATCGTCTCCGAGGAGGAGTTCGCTGCCAAGAAGAGCGAGCTCCTGGACCGCATCTAACTTCGTTCTTCGAGCTTCCACGACGTGTCGCTGACACACTGGCAGCGCCCGGATGGGATCTCGACGATCGGAGGAACGGATGCATGCTGTCGTAGTCGAAGTGGAGATTCTCGACGACACTGAAGCCCGGAAAGGGCTCGAGGACGTCTGACCATGGTCAAGCGGGCCCCCGGCTTCGTGGCGGGCTACTGGGTCCGCCTCGACAGCGGCCACGGGACGTCCGTCTGCGTTTTCGAGACCCGGGAGCAGGCCGACGCCGGCACGCCGCCGGCTGACACCCCCGCGCCGGGCGTGAAGATGACGAGCACCCGGGTCGGCGAGGTGCTCGCCTCCGCCTGAGCCGGGGAAAGTTCCGCGTCGGGGGACGACTACCGTGGGTCGGGTGCGCCTCCCTCGATACCGGTGCGACGGCTGCGGCAACCTCACTCGCTTCGATGTGATCGCCTCGCAGCAGACGAGAGCGTTCCACCACTACACGGTGGGGGGTGACCTCGTCGTCGAGGACGAGGAGGTGCTGTCCCGTCACGTGGACGAGGTGGTGTGTCGCTGGTGCGGACACGGGCGCAGCGTCGTCGAGATCGGAACAGCAGACGAGAAGCTCGAGGAGCCCGGCGCTCCGTCGAAAGTGCCGTGACCGAGCCGCCGGCAGAGATCCTGCGCCGGCTTCGCCCCATCCCGACCTATACCGACCGCCCGACGACGCGCCCGCGCGACCTCGTGGGCGTGAATCCCGAAGGCCTGGCGCGTGTGATCGATGTGGAGCACGCCGCCGAGCCGGTTCTGCTCCTGTTCCTCTCGGCGGGGTGCCTCGGCTGCCGCGACCTGTGGGAGGGCCTGACCGGGCTGCACGCAGGGCTGGCCGGGGCAGCACGCCTGGTGGCGGTGACCAAGGACCCCGCCGAGGAGGACCCGGGCGCCGTCGCCGACCTGGCCGGTGCGGGCGTCGCCCCGTTGGGCATCGAGGTCTTGATGAGCTCAGCGGCCTTCCGGGACTACCGGGTGGGCGGCCCCCCGTTCCTGGCTGTCGTCACCGCGCGCGCCGTGCTGGCCGAAAGCGTGGCCTGGGGTCTCGAGCAGACCCTGTGCACCGCGCTCGACGCCCTGCGCGGTGGGTAGCGCAATGGCGGCGTCGGGGGAGGCGGCCGTGTCACACCCCGTCGTCATGCTTGGCCCGAACAGAGAGGGTCATCGTCATGCCGACATCCAGGGACACCAACATCGAGCCCGCCGGCGAGCTCACCATCGACTGCGACCGCTGCACGCTTCGAGAGACCGAGGCCTGCGACGACTGTGTCGTGTCCTTCCTCCTCGAGAGGGAGCCTGATGACGCCGTGGTCATCGACGCCGACGAGGCGCGCGCCATGCGGATGCTCGAGCGCGCCGGCCTCGTGCCGTCGCTGCGCTTCCAGACGCGAGCGGGGTGACCGCCGCCGGACGTCGTCCGGGCGCGTCAGGCGCACGGGATGCCAGCGGTGAAGCGCCACCTTCTCGTGACCAACGACTTCCCGCCCAAGGTGGGCGGCATCCAGAACTATCTCTGGGAGCTCTGGAAGCGACTCGATCCGACCTCCTACGTCGTGCTGACCGCATCGTCGGACGACGGCGCCGCCGCGTTCGACGCCACCCAGGCCGAGCGGGGGATCCAGATCGAGCGGGTGCCGGCGCGCACCCTCTTCTTTCCGACCGCAGCGGCCCTCGCCGCGGTACGCAAGTCCGTGGCGGACAACGCGATCGACATGGTCCTGCTCGACCCCGTCCTCCCGCTCGGTCTGCTGGGCCCGCGCCTCGGCGTCCCCTACGGCGTCGTCCTCCACGGCGCGGAGGTCACCGTGCCGGGCCGGATCCCGGGTTCACGGGCCGCGCTCGGCCGCGTGCTGCGTGGCGCCGAGCTCATCGTGTCGGCGGGCGGCTACCCCGCGGCAGAAGGCCGGCGCGCCGCCCCGGGTGGCATCGTCCCCCCGGTCGTGATCCCACCCGGGGTCAATACCGGCACGATCGTCCCGCTCAAGGCGGCGGAAAGGCGGGCCGCACGCGCCCGGCTCGGGCTGCCCGCCCACGGAGCCCTCGTCGTCAGCGTCAGCCGGTTGGTGCCGCGCAAGGGCATGGACGTGCTGATCGAGGCCGCCGGCCGCCTGGCATTTTCCTATCCGGACCTGGTGGTGGCGATCGGGGGCGAGGGACGGGAACTGGAGCGCCTCCGCCGCCTCGCCGACCAGAGCCCGGCCACGGTCCGGATGCTCGGTGCGGTGAGCGACGAGGAACGCGCCGCCCTCCTCGGTGGCGCCGACGTCTTCGTCATGGCCTGCCGGAGTCGCTGGCTGGGGCTCGAGCAGGAGGGTTTCGGGATCGTGTTCCTTGAGGCGGCGGCCGCCGGGGTCCCCCAGATCGCCGGGGACAGCGGGGGGGCGTCGGAGGCGGTGCTCGACGGGGTCACCGGCCTGGTCGTCGAGTCCCCGGGCGATCCGGGAGCGGTGGCCGAGGCGCTGCGCAGCCTGCTGGCCGACCCGACCCGACGTCGGAGGATGGGCCGGGCCGCCCGCTCGAGGGTGCAGGAATTCTTCGACAACGACGTTCTCGCTTCTAGGCTGGCCGAGGCGCTGGCCGAGGCGCTGGCCGGAGTGGCAGGCTGACCCCCTGCTGCGTGAGCAGGACCGAACAGGAAGGACGCACCCATCGTGGCCGATCAAGCCACAGAGCACATGTCGGTGGCGGCATCGCCGGAGCGGTGCTTCGCCGTCGTGGCCGACCTCGAGCGGTATCCCGAATGGGCGGCCGACATCAAGGAGGTCGAGGTCAAAGAGCGCGACGACCAGGGCCGGCCGCAGCTGGTGACCCTGCGGGCGGCCGCCTTCGGCCGCAGTACCAGCATGACCCTGGCCTACGAATACTCGGAGGCGCCGCGCGTCCTGTCGTGGACGCTCACCCAGGGTGACATCACCACCAAGTGGGACGGGAGCTACATCTTCGAGCCCAACGGTGACGGTGGCACCGACGTCACCTACCACGTCGAGGCGGAACTGCGCGTGCCCATCCCCGGTTTCATCAAGATGCGGGCGACCAGCCGCATCATGGCGACGGCGATGCGAGAGCTGAAGGCGCGGGTCGAGTCCACCTCGTGACGTCTGACGGGGGCCAGGGGGCCGCCGTGACCTACGGCATCGACATCGGCGGGACCAAGGTCTTGGGCGTCGCCCTCGACCGGGCGCACGCCGCCGTCGCCGAAACTCGGGTCCCCACGCCGACCGGCCCACACGAGATCGTGGGCAGCCATGTCGCGGCGGCCGTGGCAGAGGTCGTGGCCGCGCTCGATCACGAGCTAGGGACGAGCGCCGCCGTGCCCGTCGGCATCGGCGCTCCCGGAATGGTGGACCGCGCGGGTCGGCTCTGCTTCGCCCCGAACCTGCCCCAGGCCCACGGGGTGGACTGGACCGAGCTGATCGGCGAGCGACTGCCGGGGCGCGCCGTGATCATCGAGAACGACGCCAACCTCGCGGTGCTCTCCGAGCACCGCCTGGGTGCCGCCCGCGGCTACGGCGACGTCGTCATGATCACCCTCGGCACCGGCATCGGGGGTGGCATCGTGATCGACGGGCGGGTGCGGGTCGGCGCCGCGGGCTTCGCCGGCGAGATCGGCCACATGGTGGTGGACCCTTCCGGGCCGCCGTGCCCGTGCGGCCGGCGCGGCTGCTGGGAGCGCTACGCGTCCGGGGCCGGACTGGGCGTCCTGGCCCGAGAGGCGGCGCTGGCGGGGCGGCTCGGCGAGGTGGTCAGGCTGGCCGGGGGCGATCCGGAGAGCGTGCGCGGCGAAGACGTCTCTACCGCGGCGTCTGCGGGCGATCCCGCCGCACGGCAGGTCATCGAGGAGGTCGGCTGGTGGGTCGGCTTCGGCCTGGCCAACCTCGCCGCCGCCCTCGATCCGGAGTGCTTCGTGCTGGGCGGGGGTGTGGTGCAGGCCGGAGATCTCCTCGTCGACGCCGCCCGCGCCACGTTCGCGCAGCTGTTGGAGGGGGCCGACCGTCGCCCCCAGGCGGTGATCGTGCCCGCCACCTTCGGGGAGCGGGCGGGGGCGGTGGGCGCGGCCTTGGCCGCGCGCCGGGGCGGCTTGTGGTGATGCGGACCGGCGTCGTCCTCCCGACCTTCCGCGACACGCCCGACGAGGCCTTCGGCGCGGCGGAAGAGGCGGTGGCCGCCGGCGTCGACGGCGTGTTCTGCTACGACCACATCTGGCCCATGGGTCAGCCTCACCGGCCGGCGTTGGCGCCGTTTCCCATCCTCGGCGCGCTGGCCACGCGGCTCGCCCCCGCCCCGGCGGCCGGGCAGGACCGTTCCTCGGCACCCTCGTGGCCCGGGTCGGCCTCGTGCCCAACGCCGTGTTGGTCGCGCAGTTCGCGGCGCTCGCGCGGCTGGCACCGGGGCGGGTGATCGCCGGGCTCGGCACCGGCGACCGCTTGAGCGCGGCCGAGAACCGTGCGTACGGGATCCCCTTTGCGTCCGCGGCCGAGCGTCGGGCGGAGCTGGTGGAGCTGGCCGGCGCGCTGGTCCACGCGGGGCTCGCCGTCTGGGTCGCCGGCGGGACGGCCGGGCGCGTCGACGAGGCTCGTGCGGTCGGCGCGGCGCTGACCGTGTGGGACGCCGAGCCGGCGTTGGTGGCGGAGCGGACGTCGGGTCCCGATCCGATCGAGGTGACGTGGGCCGGCCCGCCGCCCAGCGCGCGGCCGACCCTCTCCGAGACCATGGCGGCCCTGCAGGGCGTCGGGGCGACGTGGGCGGTGTTCGGATGGCCGATCCCCGTCGAGGAGCTGGTTGCCGCCGCGCGCGCCGCCGGTGCCGGCCGGGGGCCCGTGGGGGCGTCGGCCGGGTCGTAGACTCCACCGATGGAGTTCCGCCGGATCAATGGGCTGCCGCCCTACGTCTTCGCCACGATCAACGACCTGAAGGCGGCGGCGAGGCGAGCCGGCCGCGACGTGATCGACCTCGGCTTCGGGAACCCCGACCTGCCCTCGCCCGACGTCGCCGTGGGCAAGCTCGCCGAGGCCGCCCACAACCCGCGTAACCACCGCTACTCCGCCTCGCGGGGCATCCCCAAGCTCCGCAGCGCGATCACCGACCTCTACCGGCGCAAGTTCGCCGTCGAGCTCGACCCCGAGACCGAGGTGGTGACGACCATCGGCGCCAAGGAGGGTTTCTCGCACCTCATGTGGGTCCTCGTCGCTCCGGGGGATACCGCGCTGGTGCCGTCGCCGTCGTACCCGATCCACATCTGGGGTCCGCTCTTCGCCGGTGCCGACGTGCGCCAGGTACCCCTGCAGGGCCCGGAGGCGTCGGATGACGCGACCGACCCCGGTGAGGCGTTCTTTGACGGACTGATGCACGCCTGGGAGGAGTCCTGGCCCAAGCCGCGCGTCATCGTGCTCTCGTTCCCGCACAACCCGACGACCGCCTGCGTCGACCTGTCCTTCATGGAGCGGTTGGTGACGTTTGCCCGAGAGCACGAGGTCGTGCTGGTGCACGACTTCGCTTACGCGGACCTTGGCTTTGACGGGTACGACCCCCCGTCCATCCTCCAGGTGCCCGGCGCGACGGACGTCGCGGTCGAGATCTACACCATGACCAAGTCGTTCTCCATGGCCGGCTGGCGCGTCGGCTTCGTGGTGGGCAACCGCGAGATCGTCCAGGCGCTGACGAAGCTCAAGACGTACCTCGACTACGGGACCTTCCAGCCCATTCAGATCGCCGCCATTGTGGCCATGAACGAGGCGCCGGACTATCCCAAGGAGATCAATCAGATCTACCGGTCTCGGCGCGACACGCTGTGCGAGGGGCTCAACCGGATCGGGTGGCATCTGGAGCCGCCCAAAGGGACGATGTTCGTGTGGGCCCCCATCCCCGAGCCCTATCGGGAAATGGGGTCGCTGGAGTTCTCCAAGTACCTGGTCAACGAGGCGGACGTCGCCACCTCGCCCGGAGTGGGCTTTGGCCCCGGGGGCGACGGGCACGTCAGGTTCGCCCTGATCGAGAACGAGCAGCGCATTGGCCAGGCCGTGCGCCATCTGCGCAGCGCGCTGACCAAACTGGGCTGAGGCGCCGCCCTCAGGGAAGTCCGGTGCCAGGCACGGTCGTCCGCACCTTCTCGATGGCGCCGTTGCGTGCCGCCCGAGCCCGGGGCGGGTGGCTGTCCACCGCGGTGATCAGGTAGAGCGTCTGCCGGTCTGCGCCGCCGAGCATGCAGGCAAAGCAGTTCAGGGCTGTGGCGACGCGCTCGAGGATCTCCCCGCCCTCGCTCACCCGCACACACTCGGCCCCCATGGCGTTGGACACCCAGACCGAGCCGTCGGCGCACAAGCAGATGCCGTCGGGCGCGACGCCGCTCAGCGCGGCCCACTCGCGCCGGTTGGTCAGCGTCCCGTCCTCCGCGCGGTCGAACGCCGTGAGGCGGCCGCCGAATGTCTCGGCGATGATCAGCGTCTTGCCGTCTTCGGTGATGACGGTGCCGTTGGGAAACTGCATGTCTGCCGCCGCCTCGCTGCTGGTGCCGTCGGGGTCGACCCGGACGAGCGGGGTCGGGGCGATCGCGCTCGGATCCAGCGTGCCCTCGAAGAGGGCGTCGAGGTCGAACCCGAAGTTGCCGGCATAGGCCTGGCCGTTGGAGGCCACCACCATGTCGTTGGCGTTCCCCGTCGCCCAAGGCGTGAGGTCGCCGTGGCGCACGATGGTGCCGTCCGGCTCGCGGCGCACGATGGCGCGGTCGAGCCTGGAGTTGATCAGGAGACGACCGTCGGGCAGCCAGCCGAGCCCAGCGGGCTCGCCGTCGAAGTCCACCTCGACCCGGCGCTCGCCGTCGGGCGACACCGAATACACGGCGTGGTCGAAGAAATCGGAGTACCACAGCCGGCCGTCGTGCCAACGCGGGCATTCGCCAAAGAACAGGCCGGACAGGAACGGCTCGGCGGTCAGGGTCTCACTCGTCACAGCGCACCTCCGGTGTCCGGATTCGGGATGATCGGCTCGCAGTACAGCCCCGCAGTACAGCCCCGCAGTACAGCACAGCGCGCCGTCCGGTGCGGCACCGGCCGTTGAGGGCTACCTTTTCCTTTGTGACGTACTGGGTGCTCAAGGCCGTTCTGAGCCCGATCTTCTTTCTTCTGTTTCGTGTCAAGGTGGAGGGGCGGGACAACATCCCCCGGCACGGGCCGGCGGTGCTGGCGGCGAACCACCAGTCCTTTTGCGACTCGTTCTTCATACCTTTGGTGGTGAGGCGCAGGGTGACCTTCCTCGCCAAGGCCGAGTATTTCGACTCGTGGAAGACGGCATGGTTCTTCCGGGCCGCCGGCCAGATCCCGATCCGTCGCACCGGCGGGAGTGCGTCGGAGCGGGCGCTCGAGACGGCCCGCAACGACGTCTTGGGCAAGGGACGCATCCTCGGTCTGTACCCCGAAGGCACCCGCACGCTCGACCAGTACGTGCACAAAGGGCGGACCGGGGTGACCAGGCTGTCGCGCGAGTGCGGGGTGCCCGTCATCCCTGTCGGTGTCATCGGGACAGTCGAGGTGCAGCCGGTCAACTCCAAGTTCATGCGACCCTTCAAGACGGTGACCATCCGCTTCGGCGCACCGATGCAGATGGACCCGCCCGCCAATCCGGCTGACCCGCTCGAGAACCACGACCACACGCAGTGCCGTGACTTCACCGACCGGTTGATGCGTGAGATCGCCCGGCTGTCGGAGCGCGAGTACATCGACGAATACGTGCCCTCACGTCCGGGAGCGGCCGCTGCCTGAGAGAATCCGCTGGACCGACGATTCGTAAGCGTTCTGAAACAGCCAGTTCACATTGACCGCCTAACGTCTCTCGCATGCCCGGCTATGTCGTGCGGATCGCGCTCCCTGACCGGCCCGGCGCCCTTGGCCTGGTGGCCAGCCGGATCGGGGCCGTCGGGGGTGACATCGTGGCCATCAACATCCTCGAGCGGGAGGAGGGCCAGGCCGTCGACGAGTTCGTCGTCGAGATCGGCGGCCATCATCTGATTGAGCTGTTGGAGAGTGAGATCCACGAGGTCGACGGAGCGTCGGTCCTCGAGATCCGGGAGGCAGACTCTACGACGCCGGCGGGCTGACGACGTAGGCGCACACGTGCGCCCCGTCCATCAGGTGCGCCACGCGACGCACCGTCGCGCCGGGGAGGGCGTCGCGAATGAAGGCGAGCTCGCTCGTGCAGGCCTGTCCGAACCCGTGGGCGACGGTGAGGATCGCGCAGTTGTGCTCCGTGATCCGCCAACTGCCGTCCGGGAGCCGCTCGGCCTCGGCCAGGTAGCCGTCCTCGTCCAAGATGGCGGTCAGCGCGGCGACCTGCTCGTCGAAGGGGCGGTTGGCGGTCCGTGGCAGTGCGCCCGCGACCCGCCGCCTGCGCCGGGCCTCGAAGAGCTCGTCGACCTGGGTCGCGTCCGGACCGCCCAGGTAGCCGAGGAGCTCCGTCGTCAGGTCGCCGTAGCGCTTCGGGTAGAGGGCCTCGGCCGCCGAGGTCAGCTCGTAGACGTGTCGTGGCCGTCCCCGCCGAGTGTCGGCGGCAGGCTCGTCGCGATGCACGAGGAGCCCGTCCTCCTCGAGCCGGCTCAGTTGCAGCCGGATGGCGGCGGTCGTGAGCGAGAGTGCCTTGGCCACGGCGGACGCGTCGAGCGGCCCCTGGCGCTTCAACAAGTTGAGGATGGCGCGCCGTGTCGTCGGCAGTTGTTGCAGTGGGGAGTCCGCCCGGGAGGTCTCGGTTTGCGTCGAGGGGTCCGGGGTCACGGCACGATGAGGTGGACGTCGCCGAACTCGTGCCAGAGGTAGCCCTCCGCCAGCGCCGCCGCGTAGGAAGCCTCGAGGAGCGGTCGCCCCGCGATCGCCTCGAGCATGGCCAGGTGCGACGCCTCCGGCTCGTGCCAGCCGGTGAGGAACCCGTCGATGGAGCGCACGGGCCGGTCGGGTGACACGACCGTCTCGGTCCATCCCTCGCTCGGGTGCACGTGCCCATGCTCGTCGACCACGGACTCGAGCGCGCGCACCACCGTCGTGCCGATGGCGATCACGCGCCCGCCGGAGCGGCGGGTGTCGTTGATGCGATGCGCCGTCGCCAGCGAGACCCTGAAGTACTCGGCGTAGGGCGGTTCGCTGGCCTCGAGCGATGCGACCCCGGTGTGCAAGAGGACCGGTACCACGCCGACTCCCTTGGCGACCAGTCGCGTCAGCACCTCGGGCGTGAACGGGCGTCCGGCGCTTGGCATCTCGGCCGATCCGGGCTCGGTCGCGTACACGTTCTGATAGGCCGCGATGGGGTAGTTGGCGCGCACGTAGCCGTAGCGGATGGGCCGTCCGTGGCGGGCCAAGAAGTTGTGCAGACCTTCGGGCGTCTCGATCCTGGAGACCCAGAGTCGGACGCCGACCCCGCCGGGACCGGGGGAGTAGGGGGCCAAGAGCGCGACCTTGGCGCCCTCCGCCAAGCGGACGACATCGCCTGCGGCTGCGGCCAGGTGTGCCTGCCCGTCTCGGCGGACCTCCACCGTCCACAGGCCGGCGGGCAGTTGGGTCGACAGGTGCACCTGGACGTCCGTTCCGTCGGCCGCCGTGCCGTCGAGCTCGGCCGCCAGGGTCGCCGACGTGTTGATGACCACCAGGTCGCCTTCGTCGAGGAAGCGGGGCAGCTCGGAGAAGTGCGAGTGCAGCAGCGACCCGTCCGACTTGGTCGCCACGAGCATGCGCACCGAGTCACGGGTCATGCCGCGGCTCTCGGCCGGCGAGGGCGCCTCGAGCTCCGGGGGCAACGAGAAGGAGAGCGGATGCAGCTCGGGGAAGCGAGCACGGGTGGCGGGCGCGTCATCGAGGAGCGGCGCCGTCAGCGCGGTCATGCCACCGCTCCCGCAGCGAGCAGATCGGCGGCGCGGTAGCGCCCGCTGGGGCGGTCGCTCCCGATCAGATCGACGAAGGCGGGCACGACGGTGGCGGGCTCGGGCCGGTCCGAGATGTCCTCGCCGGGGAACGCGGCCTGGTGCATCGCGGTGCGGAGATCGCCGGGGTCGACGGACCAGACGGTCAACGCGGGGAACTCCACCGCCAGCACGGCACCGAGATGCTCCAGCGCGGCCTTCCCGGCGCCGTAGCCGCCCCAGCCCTCGTAGGCCTCCACGGCGGCATCCGATGTCACGTTCAGCACGCGGGGGTGGGGAGCGTCGAGCAGCAGCGGGAGGGCCTCTTGCAGGAGGCCGAGCGGCGCCACGACGTTGACTTCGAAGGCGACGCGCAGATCACCCAGGGGGTAGTCGGCCAGCGACGGGAGCGGCGCCGCACCGAGCGTACCTGCGTTGTTGACCACCAGGTCGAGGCCACCGAGGTCGAAGGCGGCGCCGACGAGGTTCTGTCGGTGCTCGATGTCGGTGATGTCGCCCCGCAAAGCGACGACGCGCCCGCCCGGTGCAGCGTGGGCGCGCGCGAGATCGGCCGCAGCATCGAGCGTGGTTCGGTCGCGGCCGTCGACCACGAGCGACCACCCCTGCCGTGCCAGCCCCGCCGCCAGTGCCTTCCCGAGACCCCGAGATGCTCCTGTCACGATCGCCACGCTCATGGCACCCCACCCTTCCGAGCGGTGGGTCCGCTCCTACCCGAAATATAACAAGGATCTCCTTGCTTTATTTCGCGGCAGCGGCCGGGCTCACCCGGAAAGTGGATCGACCTCCTGGGACCAGGGGCTCGGAGTGGCGCTCCCGGCGAAGGACACGTCCCCGCTGTAGGTGGCGGTGATGGAGTCGGTCCCGACCGGGAGGGAGGAGGCGATGAGGGCGGCCTGGCCGTTCGAGACGCTGGCGCTGCCGAGGGCTGTGCCGTCGGCGAAGAAGGTGACCGTGCCGGTCTCCCCGGACCCGGTCGCGGGGAACACGCTTGCGGTGAACGTGACGGGCTGCCCGGGGAGCGCGGGGTCGAGCGAGCTCCCAAGGCCGAGGACGGTCGGCGCTTGGCTCACGGTCACCGGCGCCGCTGTCGACGAGCTGGCTGCGACGTCGGCGTCTCCGCCGTACGAGGCCGCGATGGCGTTGCGGCCCAGTGGCAGCGTGGTGGTGAGCATGCTCGTGGTGGTCACCCCCCCCGTCGTGGTCAGAATCGATGTGCCGAGCGCCGCGCCGTTGTCGGTGAACGTGACGCTCCCCGTGGGGTCCTCGGTCCCCGCGGTCGGCTCCACGGTGGCCGTAAAAGAGATGGCCTCGCCGTAGGTCAAACTGCTCGACGAGACCGTCACCGACGTGGTGCTCGGCAGCGGCGCCACGGTCTCGTCGACGTCTGCCGTCGCCGTCAGAAAGTCGGCGTCCCCGCTGTAGGTGGCCACGATGGCGTGGGTTGCATCGGATCCGTAGGTCTCGCTGCAGGTGACCTGCGAGGGGCCGCTCGACGGGAGGGTCAGCGACTGGCAGCCGGCGACGGGGATGCCGTCGTCGGTCAACGAGACGGTGCCGGCCGGGGCGCCGGCGCCCGGCGCGGCCGGCGACACCGTCGCCGTGTAGCTGACCGGCTGGTCCGGAGCGGGGTTGGTGAGCGAGGGCTCGAGCGCGAGGTTCGACGAGTCCGGGTGCACCACTTGGCGGAGGACGGGGGAGGTGGCGGCGCCATCGAAGAGGTCTCCGCCGTATGCCGCGGTGACGGAGTCGGATCCCACGGGCAGGTCCGAGGTATCGAGGGTGGCGGAACTCACCCCGGCCGCGGTCACCACCGGGGCGCTGCCCAACAGAACGGCGCCGGCGCGGAACGCGACCCAGCCGGTCGGGCTGGTCCCCGACGAGGAGGTGACCGTGGCCGTGACCGGCACCTCTTGTCCGAAGACCGACGTCGGAGCCGCGCTGGCGACCGTGACCGCCGTGGCGTTCGCCGGGGCACCGCCCACGAGGCCAAGCTCCCCCGGGTGGGAATAGTCCACCCGGGCACCGCTGAGAACGGTGGCGAAGGTGCCGCTCGAGGGCCCGTCGTCGACGAAGTATTCGGCGCCGGCGGGGGGAGTGAACCCGTTGTCGAGCTCGGGGGCCACCGTCCCATCGAGGACGAGCGACCCGTTGGTGATCCTGCCGTAGTCAGACGGAGACGTCGGCGGCCCGTCGATACCGAACGCAAGCAGTCCTTGCGACGCGTTGCTCAGGGTCGAAGCTCCGCCGACGTAGAGCACGCCGCCCGGTGCAACACCAACGGTGCCCGTGTTGATCAGATCCGAGACGTTGGCGTTGCCGATGGTGACGCCGCCGGACACCTCGAGGACACCGTCGTTCGTGATGGGACCGTTGAGGGACAGCGTCGAGAGGCCGGGTCCCGACGGCCCGGCGGTCAGGGTCCCGTCGTTCTCCAGGCCAGACGAGACCGACAGGCTGGCGCTTGACGATCCGGAGCCGCCGGTGTCGGAGCCGCCGACGGCCAGCGTGCTGCCCCGCGCCACCGTGAGCTCGCCGACGGAGAAGGAGGCGTCGGCGATGACGACCGTCGTGGCGTCCGGGATGCAGGCGTCGACACCGGTGTCGTTGGGTACCCCGGTGCTCCAGTTGGCCGCGGTGCCCCAGTCGGTCGTGCCGCCGTTGCCGGTCCAGGTGTCCGTGCAGTTCAACACCGTGTCGGCGGCGGGCGCCACGCCGACATCGGTCGTGCCGTAGACGGCGAGGGTCCCGCCGACCACCGTGAGGCTGGCGACCGCGACCGCGAGCGACCTGGTCAGCTTGCGACGGGACACGCGGTCGAGGACCCGTAGCCGCGGATGGCGAGGTGCCACGTTGCTCTCCCAGCACTCAGGCGGCGCGAGCGCCCGGCAGCGTCCGCGTCGCGCGGTCCCGTCCATTGTGTCCGCTCGGGCCTGATCGTGGTAGTGGGGCCGAATGCTCGCCCCGGGCCTGGCGTTATGCCGGCTCGGTCGGCGCCCATCCCATCGACTTCTCCACGACGCGGCGCCAGCCGGCGTACAACGCGTCGACCAGCTCGAACGGCAGCTCCGGCTCGAAAGTGTCGGCGGGTTCCCACAGCGCGGCCAGCTCGCCCACCGACGACCACACGCCTTCGGCGAGCCCGGCCACCGTCGCCGCGCCCAGGGCGGTCGATTCGAGCGAGCGCGGCCGGGCGACAGGGCATGCGGCTCTGCTCTGCCTGCAGTTGGAGGAGGAGGTCCATGGTGGCGGCACCCCCGTCTGCCCGCAGCGCGGACAGTGGGTGAGCCGAGGCGGCGGCCATGGCATCGGTCATGTCGTGCACCTGGAAGGCCATCGCCTCGACGCAGGCGCGCGCCAGCTGCGGCGCGCCCGGCGCCACGGGTGAGGCCGGTCACGAGGCCGCGGGCCTGCGGGTCCCACCAGGGGCTGCCGAGGCCGGTGAGGGCCGGCACGAAGGTGACCCGCCGCTGTCGGGGACCGACGAGGCCAGCGGGCCGATCTCCTCGACCGACGACGATGATGCCGAGACCGTCGCGCAGCCACTGGATGGCGGCGCCCGACACGAACGTCGAACCCTCGAGGGCGTAGGCCACGCGGGCGGGCACGCCGTCGGCGTGCGTCGCCGAGGTCCCAGGCGCAGCTGACGGTGAGGCCGTCGGGCGCGGGCGGGTCGTTCGGGTCCCGCGTTGGCCAGCACGAAGCTGCCGGTGCCGTAGGTGACCTTGACCATGCCCGGCTCGAAGCAGGCCTGCCCGAAGAGCGCGGCCTGCTGGTCGCCGAGCACGCCCGAGACGGGGACGCCGTCGAGCACGCCGACGCCGGGCCGAGGTCGCCGAGCACGGCGGTGCCGAAGCGCCCGGCCGACGGGCGCACCTCGGGCAGGGTCGGCTGGGGCACGCCGAAGAGGTCGCACAGCTCGTCGGACCAGGCGAGGGTCGCCGTGTCGAGGAGCAGGGTGCGGCTGGCGTTGGACGCGTCGGTGGCGTAGACGCCGCCGCCGGTGCCACCGGTCAGGTTCCACAGCACCCAGGTGTCGACGGTGCAGAAGGAGAGCCTCGGGTCGTCGGCGGCGAGCCCGAGATCGCCCGAGCGCAGCAGCCAGGCCGCTCTTGGTCGCGCTGAAGTAGGGGTCGAGCACCAGGCCGGTCGTGGCGCGCACCAGCGGGAGGTGGCCGGCCTCCGTCAGCTCGGCGCAGATGGCCGCGGTGCGGCGGTCCTGCCAGACGATGGCCCGGTGGAGGGGCTGCCCGGTCGAGCGGTCGAAGGCCACCACCGTCTCGCGCTGGTTGGTGATGCCGATGGCCGCCACGGTGTCGCCGGAGGCGGCCAGGCGGGCGCCGACCTCGGCCAGCGTGGCGCGCACGGCCGCCCAGATCTCGCCGGGATCGTGCTCGACCCAGCCGGGACGCGGGAAGTGCTGGGTGAGCTCGCGGTAGGCGAGGTCGGCCACCCGGGCCTCGCTCGTCGACGACGAGGGCGCGCACGCCGGTCGTGCCGGCATCGATGGCGACGACCGTGGCCACGAGGGGTCTGACGCTAACCGTTCGCGGCAATTCGGCGCCGGGGCCGGGCGGCGCGTGCGCACCTTCCCGCGGCAAACCATCGCGAGCAGCCCGTGACCTGCACGGATGGTGCACGGATTTGGTTGACAAGGGCGTAACTACAGTGCTGTAATGACACAGCATCTCGTGTCTCGGGGGAGGGTCAACCACTATATATTGTGGTCTGGCGACTCGTGCCCTTCCCGGGCGCCGGATCGGGAGACGCGCCGTGAGACACCGTTCCGCTGGAATCGGGCGCGGTGTGACGGCGCCGACGAGCACGCAGAGCAGGACAGCAGCAGACCCCCAGGACCGAGCCAACGAGGAGGACCTCAGCGACCATGGCCATCGCCCCGCAGCGAGCCGAGATCGGCATCCGCCGCCACTTCACCACCGAGGGCGTGCACCCCTACGACGAGGTGCGCTGGGAGCGGCGCGACGCCCGGATCACCAACTTCCGCGACGGCACGGTGGCCTTCGAGCAGCTCGGGCGTCGAGGTGCCCGAGTCCTGGAGCGTGAACGCCACCAACATCCTGGCCCAGAAGTACTTCCGGGGGACGCTCGGCACCGCCGAGCGCGAGTGGTCGCTGCGCCAGGTGGCCGACCGGGTGGTCGACACGATCACCGCGTGGGGGATCAAGGACGGCTACTTCGTCGACGACGAGGAGGCCGAGGTCTTCCACCACGAGCTCAAGCACCTCATCATCCACCAGAAGGCGGCGTTCAACTCGCCGGTGTGGTTCAACATCGGCGTGCCAGGGCGTGCCGCAGCAGGGCTCGGCGTGCTTCATCCTCTCGGTCGAGGACACGATGGACTCGATCCTCAACTGGTACACCGAGGAGGGCGATCATCTTCAAGGGTGGCTCGGGCGCCGGCGTCAACCTGTCGCGCATCCGCTCCTCGCACGAGCTGCTGAAGGGCGGCGGCACGGCGTCGGGCCCGGTCAGCTTCATGCGCGGCGCCGACGCCTCGGCCGGCACCATCAAGTCGGGCGGCAAGACCCGCCGCGCCGCCAAGATGGTCATCCTCGACGCCGACCACCCCGACATCGAGGACTTCATCTGGTGCAAGGCGATCGAGGAGCGCAAGGCCCGCGTGCTGCGCGACGCCGGCTTCGACATGGACCTCGACGGCGCGGACAGCCACTCGACCCAGTACCAGAACGCCAACAACTCGGTGCGGGTGACCGACGAGTTCATGGAGGCGGTGATCGACGGGCGCGACTGGGACCTGGTCGCCCGGACCGACGGCTCGGTCGATCCGGACGGTGCCGGCCCGCGACCTGTTCCGCCAGATCGCCCACGCGGCCTGGGAGTGCGCCGACCCCGGCCTGCAGTTCGACACCACCATCAACCGCTGGCACACGGCGCCGAACACCGGGCGGATCAACGGGAGCAACCCGTGCTGCGAGTACATGCACCTCGACAACTCGGCCTGCAATCTGGCCAGTCCTCAACCTGATGACGTTCCTCGACGAGAACGACCGTTCGACGTCGAGGGCTTCAAGGCCGCGGTCGAGGTCGTCTTCACCGGCCAGGAGATCATCGTCGGCAACGCCGACTACCCGACCGAGAAGATCGGCGAGACACTCGCGGCGCTTCCGCCAGCTCGGCATCGGCTACGCCAACCTGGGCGCGCTGCTCATGGCGCAGGGCCT
This sequence comes from uncultured Acidimicrobiaceae bacterium, assembly GCA_963838835.1. Lineage (GTDB taxonomy): Bacteria > Actinomycetota > Acidimicrobiia > Acidimicrobiales > RAAP-2 > Bog-473. The sequence continues at coordinate 61,416 of CAWITA010000035.1, read as the reverse complement.
GCCCTACGACTCCGACGCCGGGCGGGCCTGGGCGGCGGCCATCACCGCCCTGCTGACCGGGCACGCCTACGCCACCTCGGCCCGGACCGCGGCCCGCATGGGTCCCTTCGCCGGCTTCCACGAGAACGCCGAGCCGATGCTCGACGTCCTGCGCATGCACCAGGCCGAGGCGGCCCGCATCGACGAGGACCTCGTGCCGCCCGAGCTGCTCTCGGCGGCCCAGGAGGCCTGGGACCAGGCGGTCGAGCTGGCCGAGGCCTACGGCGTGCGCAACTCGCAGGCGAGCGTGCTGGCGCCGACCGGCACCATCGGCCTGCTCATGGACTGCGACACCACCGGCGTCGAGCCCGACCTCGGGCTGGTCAAGACCAAGAAGCTGGTGGGCGGCGGCACGATGTCGATCGTCAACCAGACGGTGCCCCGGGCGCTGGCCAAGCTGGGCTACGGCGCCGGCGCAGGTCGACGACATCGTCGCCTACATCGACGAGCACAAGTCGATCGTCGGGGCACCGCACCTGGCGCCCGAGCACCTGGCGGTGTTCGCCTGCTCCATGGGCGACAACACCATCCACTACTCGGGCCACATCCGGATGATGGGGGCGGTGCAGCCCTTCATCAGCGGCGCCATCTCCAAGACGGTCAACATGCCCGAGGACGTGACGGTCGAGGACGTCGAGCAGCTGCACATCGACGCCTGGCGCCTGGGGATCAAGGCGGTCGCCATCTACCGCGACAACTGCAAGGTGGCCCAGCCGCTGTCGACGACCAAGAAGGAGGGTGCGGTCACGAGGGCGGCGACGCGGCGCCGGCCGGCTCGGAGGCCGAGGCCCAGGACCGCGAGCTCGGCGGCCCGGATCGCCGAGCTCGAGGCGGCGCTGGTGCACGAGCGGCAGCGGGCGGCGGACCCGGTCGTGGTGGGTGCGGTGCGCGAGCGCCTGCCCCGCAAGCGCAACGTCGAAGACCTTCGCGTTCCGGGTGGCCGACTGCGAGGGCTACGTCACGGTCGGCGAGTACGAGGACGGCCGGCCGGGCGAGGTGTTCATCAAGGTCTCGAAGCAGGGGTCGACCCTGGCCGGGATCATGGACGCCTTCTCCATCTCGATCAGCCTCGGGCTCCAGCACGGCGTGCCGCTGGCCACCTTCGTGCGCAAGTTCGCCAACATGAAGTTCGAGCCGGCCGGCATCACCGACGACCCCGAGCTGCGCATCGCCACCAGCCTCATCGACTACATCTTCCGCCGGCTGGCGCTCGACTACCTCTCGGTGGAGGAGCGCAGCGAGCTCGGCATCCTCTCGACGCAGGAGCGGACGCAGCCGACGCTGCCCGGGCGTGGAGGAGATGGCGACGCCCTCGGTCGGGCCTGGTCGACGACGGGCCCCGGCCCGACGCCGTTGCCGGCCCGGCGGGCGTCGACCGGCGACGCAGCCGACTGGCCCGGGCGGAGCAGCGCGACGCGCCGCTCTGCTACAACTGCGGCAACACCATGCAGCGGGCCGGCTCGTGCTACGTGTGCGGGAGCTGCGGGTCGACCAGCGGGTGCTCGTGATGTGCAGTCGCGATTGGTGACGTTGGCACAGCCTGGGCTCAAAGTCGGCAGCCAACCTCTTGCCCGCGGCGCTGCGTCATCCCACCGGTTCGTCCGCGGTGAGGCGCTCGCCGTCGGCGGGGAAGTCGCGGATGCGGCGCAAGGGGCCTGGCGCCACGGTCTCGGGCTCATGCATCGATGGTGCATATGTATGCACATGACCCTGGGCCGAGAAGGTCCTATGTGGCCGTATACGCGCGCCGTATACGGTCCGAAAGTGCTCACGTGACCCGTCGCCGACTGCATGGGTATTCGCAGACGTGCATAAGCGTCTCTTTGGAAGGCCGACGGGGCCGGTGCCGCCGGACCGGTTCCGGCCGGCCCCGCCGCGCCCGGCTTGTCGGCGAGTCAGGAAGGTCGGTGAGCCGCCGGGCGAGAGCGAGTGCGCTCAGCGCGTCAAGCGCCACCAGATCGAGGGACCGCGAAGGGGGCTCGTTGTCCGGAGCACCACCTGCGTGGCGTGGCCATCCTGCCGGACCCGGAGCACACCCACCGCAGTGTCGGCCGACACCGGTGCCGCCAGCGCATGAAGATGCACCGCGACGGGAACCGGGAGTCCCGGCCAGCCCAGCACCGTCATCGGCGCCATTGCCGTGACAGGCGTCGACGCGCCCCACGGCGCGGTGAGCCTCCCGACGACGCGGCCGGCAGGAATCAAGGCGCGCGTGCCGAGCGAGAACTCCGCGGCCTTCACCAGCGCATCTCCCGCGTCTACCGCGGCGTTGTTCGGACCGGTCGGCCCCGTCTGGCCGAGCACGGCACCGATCACCGTGACCACGTTGCCGCCGATACTCCGTTCCGCGGCGAAGAGGTAGCACCCGTTGGCGGCGGCGTCCGACCCGGTCTCGATGCCGACGATTCCGTCAAGACCAAGATCGAAGTCGAGGTTGTAGTCGAGGCCGGCCTTCGGGAGGGTCGCCTGACCCAGGTCCACGATCTGGCGCAGCACGGGCACTCTCATCGCGGCTTCGCCCAGACGGATCAGGTCGAGTGGCGTGCTGATTGTCGCCGCATCGGTCCCGCTGGGGTCGGTGATGTGGGTGGAGCCAAGGCCAAGAGCACGGGCAGAAAGGTTCATCTTGGCCACGAACGCGCCGATGCTGCCCGCGTCCCAATCGGCCAGGAGGGTGGCCATGTCGTTGCCCGAGTCCACCAGCAGTCCCTCGAGCGCCTGGAGCTCGGTGAGGTTCTCGCCCGGGGTGACCGTGACCTCCGACTCCCCGAACGCCGCTCCCGCTTGAGAGGCGGCGACCGTCGCCGGTGTCACGGTGATGGACGGCCCGGCCGCTCCGGAGGCCAACGGGTGGTCCCGCAAGACGACGTACGCCGTCAGCACCCTCGCCAATCCGGCCACAGGGACGGGGCGCGAGGACCCAACCTCTCCCAGGCTCCCGACCCCCTCCACCGCCACGGCCGCCTCGCCGCTGCTCGGCCAGGGCAAGGCCGGGGCATCCCCGACCAGGCGGATCGGCGCCGCCACCCCCTCGATGGAGGGCTGGGGAAGCGGCCGGAACCACTGGACTCCGGCTCCGGCGACGAGCGCCACGACGAGCACCGCCACCGTCCCGATCACCAACCGGCGCTTGATGCGTGCGGACCGCTCGGCGGCGATGATCTCGAGCTCTTCTTCGCTCGGCGGCGGAAGGTGTCGCCCGAGCTCGGCCAATCGCTGCTCGCTCGCCCGGGGCAGCCCCCGGTGCTCCGCATGAGCAGGGCTTCTGCGTCCGTCTAACCCCTCGCCACTGGCCATCGGGCTGAAGACTAAGGCTGGCCCGTGCGCAGTTGTCCGCGACTGCCCGGACGAGGTCCGTTGCCGGGCGGGCGATGCCTGAGGGATCCGGCGCTGCGTCGGGCATCGCGCCAGGTTCGGGGTAGTCGGAGTGTCGCATGCCGGCACAGGTTCAAGCCCCGCTGCAGCCGCTATGACTCCCAACACGTTCCCCCTCCCCCGTTGCAGACCGACGACCGGCCGGCTGACCGACAGCACCGCGTCGACCTGCCCTTCTGCTGGTGGAGTTCATCGGGCCGTCAGTGGCCTCCAAAGGCAGCCAAGGTCGCGGTGCCAACTTTGGCGCTGACCGACGGCAAGACGTGCTCGTGCTCGCGCCCGGTGCTGGCCACAAGTGATCCATGACCCAGGGGCCACGGCCAAGCGGTCGGTGATCACACCGGTGTGGGTGGACGACCCCCGCCCGCGCGCCACGGCGCCGGGAGGCTTAGCCTTAGGCATATGGCCCCGATGTGGCGCTGGTTGCTGGTTGCGGTTGCCGCGGTGACCATGAGCTGCCTGGTACCTGGCTCCATGGTGACTCAGGCGTCGTCCGCCGAGGCCGCCAGCGTGGTGACGCCGGTACCGACGCCCTCGGTCAGCGAATGCGCCGCTGTGTCATGTAATCGGGGGTCACCACCCTCGGTACCCGTCCCCGCCGTCGCTGTGGCCTGCGCACTCGCCGCTGGAATTCTCATTTTCGCCCTGCTCGGGGCCCTTCGTCGGGTGCGGAAGGGCTCCACCAACTTGCCGACGGGCGTTCGGTCACCACTGCTCCGGCCGCCACAGCATCTCATCCCCACGTAAACCACCGCCGCCAACGCGCCGACACCATCCGTAGGTCAGTTGCCGCAACCCACAGCTCACGCCATCAGCAGCGCGTGATCGCAACCGTGCTGCCTCATCGCCCATCCCAGACCGGAGTGCCGCCATGCCGAACAACCGCCCCCGAAGCGGAGCCACATCCAACAAGGGAAAGCCCCAGCCGCAGAGACAGAAGGAGAGATCCACTACCACCAAGAATCCGACCACGACCCAAAAGAAGTCCACCGCCAATCAGAGGTTTGCCGAACGCCAAGCGGCCAAGCAGCAAGCGGCGCGGGTGGCGCGTCGTGGGCGCAACCGTACCTACGGGATCCTCGTGATTACGCTCGTCGTTGTCATCGTCGCCGTGTTGGTGCTCGTCAAGGTCGCGGGCGGGGGCGGATCGGGATCGACCGTTGACGTGGCGTCACCCCCCGCCGGTACCCCCATCCCGGCCGCCACGCTCGCCAGGTTGGCATCGGTTCCGATCTCCACGTTGAACGCGGCGCCGACCAGCGGACTTCTCAACGCCCCGCAGCCCATCAGCGGCCAGTCTCTCGCCTCCGCAGGCAAGGCCGAATTGCTTTTCATCGGCGCCGAGTTCTGCCCGCATTGTGCCGCCGAACGGTGGGCCGCCTACATCGCCTTGTCGAAGTTCGGAACGTTCAGCCCCTCGCCCGGCCGCATCCACTCAGCGACCTTGGAAGGAAACGTCCCGACCCTGACGTTCTACGGCACGACGTATTCAAGCCCGTACCTCGCGTTCACGCCGGTCGAGGTCTACACCAACAAGCCTTCGGGCACGGGCTACGCCACACTGCAGGTCCCGACCAGGGCACAGTTGGACCTGTGGCAGAGCATCGGTGGTGGCACATTCCCCTTCTTCGACTTCGGGGGGAGGCAGGCGCTGGTCGGCGCACAGTACTCCTACGGCCCCTTGCAGAACCTGCCCTTCTCCGCGGTGGCGGCGCAAGTCGGCAACAACTCGACTGCCATCGGGGCCGACATCGACGCCAGCGCCAGCGCTTTGATCAAGACGATCTGCGGCTCGCTCAGCCACGATCAGCCGGCCGACGTGTGCTCCGTGGCAGACAGTGGATGAAGCAGGGGCAGTGAGCGAGGCGATCGAGGTGGACGATGACGTGCCTCGGTGGCCCGGGGTGGTGGGGACCGTCGCAAGCGTGCTCGGGCTGGGTGTGTCCGGCTATCTCACCTACGAGCACTTCACGTCCTCGACCTCGTTGGCCTGCTCGGACAATGGCGTGATCAACTGCTTGAAGGTGACCACCAGCTCGTACTCGGAGGTCGTCGGCGTGCCGGTGGCCCTGCTCGGGCTGATCTTCTTCGCCGTGATGCTCATCCTTCAGATGCCTCCGATGTGGCGGCGCCCGGAGGCGGCGATCCGATGGATTCGGCTGGGTTGGGCGACCATCGGTCTCGGAACGGTCCTCTACCTCTTTTACGCAGAGCTCTTTCGTATCGACGCCATTTGTCTGTGGTGCACGTCGGTGCACATTCTGACGTTGGTCGTGTTCGGGTCGACCGTGTACGCCAGCCTGGCCTACCCGCCACCGGCGCTCGAGGGCACAGGGGCCATTTCGGCGGCGGATCGAGAATCGCCGTCCTATGGGGTGTAGTGCTCTCGACAGGGCTCCTGGTCTCGGGCCGGCGCTAGACCGACCTCCCAAGGGCTCTCCGGACTACGGCAACGCTTCCGCCAGCAGCAATACAGGCACCGGCACGGCGCAACACCAGCGAGGAGAGCAGCGGACCGCGGCAGCCCATCCGGTCAGTGTCTGCCGCTGCCGGGCGGCGCGACCTGTTGGCCGTACTACCCTGAAACGCGGTCCCGTCTCCCGACGCTAGAAAGCAATTCGCGATGGCCCCAACCGAGGTGAGCGACGTCGTCACCGATGACCTTGTGGCGGAAGAAGAAACTGAGATCACCCTCGCCGTCGGCGGGATGACGTGCGCCGCGTGCGCCGCCCGCATCGAGCGCAAGCTGAACGGCCTCGAGGGCGTGGCGGCTTCAGTGAATTATGCCGCCGAGCGCGCCACCATCCGTCTTACCACCCCAACCCCGGTCGAGGCTCTGGTGAACGAGATCGAGGCCGTCGGGTATGCCGCGGCGCCCGTCCCCGATGTGCCATCGGTCGAAGAACGCGAAGACGATGCAGACCGCCGAGTGAGATCGCTCGGTCGCCGCCTGGTCGTCGCCGGCCTCCTGTTCATGCCCCTGTGCGACTTGTCGCTGGCCTTCTGGTTCTTGCCCACGATCCGGTTCGCCGGCTGGCAATGGGTACTCATTGCGCTGTCGGCGCCGGTGCTCACGTGGGGCGCCTGGCCCTTCTACAGCTCTGCGATCCGACACCTCCGCCACGGCACGTTCTCCATGGACACGCTGGTCTCGTTGGGGATCATCGCGTCAACCTCCTGGTCCCTCTATCTGATGTTCGGAGAGGGCTTCGGGCATGTGCAGAGATCGATCGGGTACCTGTTCACGCACCATACGGGTGGCGCGATCTACATCGACGTCGCAGTAGGGGTGACGACGTTCCTCCTCGCCGGGCGGTTCTATGAAGCATTGTCCCGGCGGCGCACGGGAAACGCACTGCGATCGCTCGCCGCGGTAGGAGCCAAGGATGTCGCCGTCCTCGACGAACGAGGCGAGGAGCACCGGCGACCCGTCGGCGAGCTCGTCGTGGGTGATCACTTCGTCGTTCGCCCAGGCGAGACCGTTGCCACGGATGGTGAGGTCCTGAGAGGGCACTCGGCGATCGATCGCAGCTCCATGACCGGAGAACCAGTGCCCGTCGACGTCGGACCCGGAGACGCTGTTGTCGGAGGCACCGTCTTGGTCGGCGGTCACGTGGTTGTCCGGGCCACCGAGGTCGGACGCGACACCCAGCTGGCCCACATGGTCCGACTCGTCGATGAGGCGCAGAACCAAAAGGCTCAGGTCCAACGCCTGGCCGACCGAGCCGCCGGTGTCTTCGTCCCGGCGGTGCTGACGATCTCGGTGGTCACGTTGGCCGCCTGGCTCGCCGTCGGCGGTTCCGCTGAGCAGGCCTTCAACGCCGCGCTCTCCGTCCTCATCATCGCCTGCCCGTGTGCCCTGGGGCTGGCCACACCCGCAGCGTTGATGGTGGCCTCGGGGGAGGGTGCTCGGCTCGGGATCTTCTTCAAGGGTTACCAGGGAATCGAGGCCTCGCGGCAGGTCGACACGGTGGTGCTGGACAAGACCGGGACGATCACCTACGGCAACCTGTCGGTCACCGACGTCGAAGCCGCACCCGGCATCGAACCGCTCACGCTCCTCGGGTGGGCCGGTGCGCTCGAGCAAGGATCCGAGCATCTGATCGCCCGGGCCATCACCGCCGCCGCACGCCAGCGGCTTGGCTCGCTCGCTCCGGTCGAGGACTTCCGGGCGCGACCAGGTCTAGGTGCTCGAGGGACGGTCGACGGGCACGAGGTGACCGTGGGCCGACCCGAGCTTTCCGTCACGAGTGCCGGCGACGTGCCCCCAAACCTGGCAGCCAGCTGCGCCCGGTTGGAATCACTCGGCCGGACCGTGGTCTTCGTCGGTCGCGACGGCGCCATCGTCGGGGCTGTAGCACTGGCCGACATCGTGCGGGCGTCGGCCGGCGCGGCCGTGAAGGAAATGCACGCACTTGGGCTCCACTGCATCCTTCTGACCGGTGACAACGAGGCTGCCGCCCAAGCCGCGGGTGCCGTGATCGGGGTGAGTGACGTCGTCGCCGGGGCGCTCCCCGCCGACAAAGTGGAGCTGATTCGGGGTCTACAGGACCACGGTCGATCGGTCGCCATGGTGGGTGACGGGGTGAACGACGGCCCGGCGTTGGTTTCGGCTGACCTCGGGCTTGCCGTCGGCTCGGGCACGGACATGGCCATCAACGCGGCCGACCTGATCGTGCTGCGCGACGACCTGCGGATCGTGCCGATCGCCATCGCCCTGGCCCGCGCCACGTTGCGGACGATCCGGGAGAACCTTGCGTGGGCCTTCGCCTACAACGTGGCGGCAATCCCGTTGGCCGCGTGCGGGTTTCTCAACCCCCTCATCGCCGGGGCGGCGATGGCGCTGTCCTCGACCTTTGTGGTCTGGAACAGCGCGCGCCTCCGACATTTCTCCGGGAACCACCCGCTCTCGGCCGAAGGCGATGCGCGAGAGGTGCGACCACCGAGCCGGCCCACAGTGATCTCCGGACTCACCCTTTGATCGGTCAGGACTTCGTCGTAATGGTGGCGCCGTCGGGCGAGAGCACGTACCACAGCCCACCCGAATTGTTCAGGCCCTGACCGGAAGCCTGTCCCGGCTCCGAATCACCCGCCCAGGTGTAGAGCGGCCATTTGTTGTAGGTGACCTGGACGGTGCCGTCAGTGCGGTGCGTGGTGCCCAGCAACGACGACTTGATTCCGGTGCCGGCGACCGGGGTGGTCACCCCGTCGGGCAACAACAGCGGTGGCCAGGCCGAGGCGCACTCGCCGTAGCAGCTGGAAGAGCCCGACTGCTTGTCGGGCACGAAGAGGTAGAGGGTGAGACCCTGCCCGTCCACCAGCACTGTGCCGAGGCCCTTCACCGTCCCCGTGGTGACCTCATAGACCGGCGGAGTGACGCTGGAGGTCGAGGATGAACCGGAAGTCGTCGACGTGCTCGACCCAGCGTTGGTGCTGTTGGACGCGGCGCCGGTGCCCGAAGAACCGCACCCGGCGAACACGACCGCACCCAGGACCGAGGCGGCCAACAGCAAGCCACGACCCCTTCGGCGTCCCGTTGCCGAACGCGAGCCCTGTTCCGGCCTCCTCCGAGCCACAAGCGCACCCTCCTCGTCGGGCCGCCGAGGGCTGGCGACACGACGGCTCACGATAACAAGCGACCGATCCCCTGGCGGGGGCGGGGCCGCCTGCCGTCCCGGTGGCGAACCGAGACCTTACGATCGGGACCGTGCTCCGCACCCAGCGCTCTCAGACCGTCTCTTGGGGTCGCGCCCGGTGGGCGTTGGCGGCGGCGGCACTGGCGGTCGCTCTGGCCGGATGCGGGTCGTCCGTGCCGGATGCAGCCGCCAGGTCACCACTGCCCGCTGGCCCCATCCCCTCGAGGATTGCCACGATGGTGTGCCGGCCCAAGACGCAGGTTGAGATCAACGAGGCGCTGGGCGTGACGGCCACGGTGACGAGCAAGACGTGGGTCGACCACCAATACTCGTGCCCTTATGCGTACCCCGACGGGCACTTCGTTCTCTCGGTCAAGGAGCTGTCGAGCTGGCCGCAGACGCTCTCCTTCTACCATTCCCTCGGCCACCAGCTCGGGGTGACGCGGAACCTCCCGAACCTCGGACAGGGGGCGTTCCAGACGAGGGACGGTTCGGTCGTGGTGCGCAAAGACTGGAAGGTGCTCCTGGTGGACGTAGCCGGACTCCCGTCGCAATTCGGGAAGCCGCCCACCGGTGCTGGTGACGTGGCGGTCACGGTGGCCATCGTGATCCTCGGCTGCTGGGCCGGCGACTGAGAGGGATTCGGCGCAAGCGGGTAATCCCGCCGCACGCGCCGAGGGCGTTCAGACCGGGTAGTGCGGGTTCGGGAGGGAACCCGAGGTCCACATGAGACCCAGGCACATCTCGTCGGAGGAGCCGTCACCCCAGGTGATGAAGTGGGGCGGGACCTGGCGCAGGCTGGGCAGCTCCTGGTCAAGCGTGGGGTCGTAGGAGCAGGTCACCTGGACCTTGTCGCCGGGCGACACGGCCACCGGAGTGATGTTGTACGCCTTTTGATAGTGGAAGTTGTAGTCGGGGACGTCCAGGATGGTCTTGGCCTCGGGCGTACCCGGGTTCAACACCATCTTGAACGTCCGGCCCGTCAGGTGCATGTGGGCACCCACCCGCACGATGTAGCCGGACCGGTAGATGGGCCAGACGCACGATGTGGTGTCCCCCTCCGGGGGGTTCTGGGGGTTGCGGCCGCAGATCGACTCGAGGGTGTTGACAAAGTCGATGGCGCTCTGCCCGAAGCGCTGGCCCAGGTTCGCCAGCGAGGCGGAGCGGTTGCACAACGGCCCACTGACCCCGGTCGGGCAGGGGACGTCGGGTGGGGCGGGCATCAAGTCGAGCTTGAGTGGGAGCAGCGGCGTGCTGGCCGGCACGGTGTTCAGCACCATGCGGTTCGTCACCGGCTTGTCCCCGACGAGCATGTTGTAGTGGACCTGCATGACCACCAGGCTGCCCGCCGGGAGGTAGACGCCGGTGCCCTTTGGCAGGTTGTCGGCGCCGTGGCCCGGGGCCCACGCGCTGAGCCACGGCGTGTTCGAGATCTGGCCCAGGCCGGTGTTGGGTATCGGCGTCTCCCCGAAACAAGTCCAGCCTTGGTTGTCGACATTGTCCGCTTCGGCTTGGGCCGCCAGGTCAGGGGGCACCAAGAAGATGATGGCGTGGTGGTCCTCCGGGCTGCCGGGGAAGAATTGGCTCGAGATGATGTACGAGTTCTGGGTGACGTGGGGGTTCATCACCGTGCAGTGGTAGTCGTCGGTGCCGCCACCGGGCGGCGCCTTCGGCGTGTAGGGCGTCGACTGGTTGAGCTTGAGCGTGGTGACGACAAAGGTGGCCGAGCCGGCGGGGGCCGTGAGCGCGCCCGAGCCGACGGTGACCAGGGCGGCCGAGACGAGGGCCAGGCAGCACAACAGGCGCGCCGACCGAGGGAGCCTCACGGCCCCACGTTACCGTCAAGTCCGGTGCCCCACTGGTCGGTCGTTCGCTTCACTCGAGAGCCAGAGCACGCGACGGGCACGGCCCAGCACCCACGAACTGCCGGAGGTGGCCGTGAGGCAATATTCGACCCGCCGGGACATCCGTTCCGTCAGCTGAGCACGCGGGTGACCGAGAAGGTCCTGAGGTGCCCGCCCACCCTTCCTCGGATCGTGAAACGCCAGTTCCCGGGGTCGAAGACGGCGTAGGCGGTGTAGTGGCTCGGGCTGAGCCGGATCATGCGCAACGGGAGCGGCCCTCCACCCGCGCGAATCGCCAGCACGCGGGGAGTCGACACCCCGGTGCCGGTAGCGGTGCCCGGACCGGTGTAGAGGAGGTGGAACTGGTTCGCGCCGGCGTCGGATGAGGCCAGATACACCTCGGCGCCAAGGCCGTCGGGCAGGTTGACGGTCGTCACGCTGTAGAGCTCGGGCAGGAGAGGTTGGCCTCGGCTGGGCGACACCGCTTCGGCAATCACCGTGAAGCTGGCAAAGGCCACCACCGGAATCAGGACCGACAAGACGAAGGCCCGTCGGCCGCGTAGGCGAGGGACAGCGATGGCGTCGATCCCGTTTCGTCCCAGTCGCACCAGCCGCAGGCTGTTGAGCACGACGATCAGGCTGGAAAGGCCCATGGCCACGGCAGCGATGAGAGGGTCCAACAGTCCGGCGGCGGCCAAGGGGATCGCGGAGAGGTTGTAGCCCATCGCCCATCCAAAGTTCTGGACGATGACGGCCGAGGTCGAACCGGCGATACCCACCGCCGCCGGCACGCCCCGCAGGTCGCTGCCCAGCAGGGCGATGTCGCTGTTGTCCAGCGCCGCCTCTGAGCCGCTCCCAATGGCACAGCCCACATCCGCTGCCGCCAGAGCGGGGGCATCGTTCACGCCGTCGCCCACCATCACCACCCGGTGGTGGCTGTCCTGGAGGTCCCGCAGGGCGTCGAGCTTCCCGGCCGGCGTCAGAGCGCCGCGGGCGCTGTCGATACCCACGGCCCGCGCCACTGTGGCAACCGCTGCCGTGCCGTCGCCGCTCAGGATGGCCGTTTCGAGGCCCATCCGGTGGAGATGTGCCACCGCCGGCGCCGCGTCGGGCCGGACAGGAGTGGCGATCCCGACCACCGCGACCACGGTGCCTGCCACGGACACCGCCACCACCGTTTCGCCGCGTTGCTGATGGTCCGCCCGGGCGGAAGCGAGCTGGGCCGGCAGCTCGGCCTCGTCGCAGCGGCCCACCACCACTCGCCTCCCGTCCACGGCGCCGGCCACGCCTTGGCCAACCAGTACCTCGATTGCGGTGGCCCGCCAGCGCCCGGGAGCCGTGCCCACGGCATCGCGGATGGCCTCGGCGATCGGGTGATCGGACTCGGCCTCCACCGCCGCTGCCAAGGCCAGGGCCTCCTCCGCCGTGTGACCGGACGCGACGGTCACTCCGGTGACGGTGGCGAAACGCTCGGTCAGCGTCCCCGTCTTGTCAAAGACAACCGTGTCCGCCCGCGCCAGGCGTTCGAGGGCGTCACCGCTACGGACGAGCACGCCGAAGGCCGACCCGCGACCAGTCCCGACCATCATCGCCACCGGAGCGGCCAGACCCATCGCACACGGACAGGCGACGAGGAGCACGGCCACGCCGCTCAGGACGGCCACGCCGAAGTTGCCGGCGAGCAGCCACCAGGAACCAAAAGTTGCCAACGCGACCAGCAGCACGACCGGGACGAACACCGAGCTGATTCGGTCGGCCAGCTGTTGGATGGGCGGCTTGTCCCGCTGAGCCTCCTCGACCAGGCGCTGCAGCCGGGAGAGCACCGACTCGGCCGCGAGCGTGTCAACCCGCACCACCAGGACGCCGCTCCCGTTGCGGGTGCCGCCGGTCACCTGGCTGCCCACCCCATGGTCGACCGGCAGCGGCTCGCCGGTGAGCATTGACTCGTCGACCGCCGACCATCCGCTGGCCACTGCGCCGTCCAAGGGGATGGCCTCGTTCGGCCGCACTCGGACGAGCGCTCCCACGGGGACGCTCTCGGGGGGCACCAGCGTCCCCTCGTCGTCGTCCAGTGCCTTCACCACCCGGGCGGTCGGAGGACGCAGTGCCATGAGCGAGCGCATCGCCGTGGCCGCCCGCCCACGAGCCCTCGCCTCAATGGCCCTCCCGGTAACCACAATCGCCACGATGAGGGGGGCCATCACCCCGTGCAGGCGGGCGGCGAAGGCGCCGTTGCCTCCGAGGTGCACGTGCCGGCCCCCCAGGGCGATGGCCTCCACCGCGCTCACGGCCAGGGCGGCCAGCGTCCCGACGGCGATCAGGGTGTCCATGCTCGTCGCGCCGTGACGGAGGAGGCGGGCCGCCGTGCGCAGGAAGGGCCACCCGCCGGCGAACTCCACGATGACGGCCAGGCTGAGCACGATCCAGCCGGCTCGGGCATCCTCGGGGGCAAGGAGGGCCACCCCCAAGGCCACCAGGGCGAGTGGCCAGGAGATGGCCGCCCTCAGACCCCAGTGGTCGCCGTCGGACTTCGGCGAGCCGTCGGCCTCCGGGTCGAGCACAGAGGCCGAGTAGCCGACTTCGTCGACCGTGGCGCACAGGTCAGCCGGGCTGATCGCCGCGGTGTCGTACGTGACGAAGGCTCGGTTCGTGGCCAGATTGACCGAGGCACTGAGGACGGCCGGCTGTTTGGCCAGGGCCCGCTCGATGCGGGTCGCGCAGGCGTTGCAGTGCATCCCATCGAGCGACAGCTCGGAGGTGGCCAAGGGAGCGTCCGCCACGGTCGGCGCCGAGGCGTCCGAAGGGGCGGTGAGCATCAGGTGCGGGGATCGCCAGGGGCCACGGGCGATGTCGGGTACCCCGGGCCGGTCACCGCAGCGCACGGAGCATGCACCGAGATGCCGGCGGAATTGAAGATCACGGTGACCGAGGGGACCGCTCCGGCCACAGGAGTCAGGTGGTGCGTCGAACGGACGCGATCGGATTCCATGGTCACAGGGTAATTCGCGGGCGCAACCGGCTGGGCTCGGCTGCTCCGACGGAGACAGCTCGTGCCGAACGATGTCCAACGTGCCATCGACTTCGCCCTCGAGAAACCCAACATCGTGTGGACGCCGCCTGAGGCAGCCCCGAGGCTCGCATGAGCCGCGCTTCTGCCGCAGTCGAAACTCTCGCCACTCTGGCGGAGGTGGTCAGGGTCCATTCCAAGGCGGACCCGACCACTCCTCGACCGACGGCGCTTTGTCGAGTCGCCGCGGCTCTGGGAGAACGGACGAGGAGCCTTCATGACAAATGAATCGGGAGCAGCATGGGCGACCGCCGACCACCCAGTGAACCAGTGGGCGACCCCAAATTGGTCGAGCCCGGATTCGGGTCTTGTCATCACATCGACGCGCGTCGTACAGATCGTCCTTGGCCTCGTCTGGATTCTCGACGGGGCGCTGCAGTTCCAGCCGTACATTTTCGGCAAGAACTTCGTCGACGTTTGTTCGCACCACCGTCTCGGAGTGGTCCTTCTGATGGCCAGGCGCGTCCTTTCTGGTCCTGGGGTGTCAGTCCTTCGGCAGGAGCTGGTAGCTGAAGGGCGCCGAGGGTGGGGTCAGGGTGACCGACCGGTGACCCGACGTCACGATCAGTTTGGTCGCACCGGCTCCGATATCAATCTCGGACGGGCCGAGCAGGATCTCCTTCTGCGTGGTGCCAGGTGCCAGGATCCCCGCGTAGATCGGGGGCTGCCCGATGATCCCGATGCTCACCCAGGAGCGGCCTGTCGACGTGGCCACCGTCACTGCGTAGGCGGCGATGTCGACGCGGTAGCTGGCGGTGCCCGCTCCTGCGGAGACCGGTGTCACGAGGGGCGTGGTGGGCACGGCGACCGTGGCGTGGTGTGCCGGTGGTGTCTGACTCGACGCGGTGCCGGTGCCGGTTCCGCTTCCGCTTCCGTTCCCGATGACCCCGGCCTTCACCAGCCCAAGCGCTGCCCCGCCGGCCAGGACGGCCAACGCAACGATGACGACGGCCACCCCGAGTGCCCGGCTCGGCCTTGATCGGTCGTCGCCGCTGCTGCGGCGACGACCAACGGCGGGGATCTTGTCGGTGTCCGCATACGTGGGGTAGGCGTCCGAGAACAACTGCTGTTGTTGCCCGCTCGTCACCGGCCGTTCGAAGGTGGCCGTGGCAGACGGGTCGGGCCTGAGCCCTGCTTCGTCGGCATGCACGTCCATGGCCGGTACCTTCGACCTCCCACGCCCCGATCTTGACAACGCAATGTGCGATCGAGCCCACGACTTGTGGCCCACCTCATGCTAGTGATCCCATCACCCCCGTCAGCTTCGGGCCAGCCCCAGGAATTCCACCGCAGACACAGAGCTGACGCGGAAGCGGCACCACATCCAGCTGTTCGAGGAACCGGGATCCGCGGTCAGGTCGATCCCGAGGTCGGAATCCGGCCCCGGGGCTCCCATTGAGGCCTGCATCATGTCCAGACCGACCCGAGGGCCGACGTCCAGACCGACCCGAGGGCCGCGTGGCTGGACCAGGGGCCGCAACTGCTGCAACAGGGCGTGCAGGGCGGCGCGGCACGGACCGTGACCGACGTTCGGGCACGCGGGCAGGCTGAGTCAGTCACCGTGAACGCCTGGCCGCTCAGCGACCGACGCGACCATCGAGCAGCTCACGGGTGATGTCCATATGGCCGACATGGCGCGCCGTCTCCTCGATGAGGTGGTACACGGCCCAGCGCAACGTCGTCGGGCGAAGATCACCCGCCGAGGGAAGGTCGAAGGACGACGCCCGGTCGAGGACAACGTCGGCCGACGCGGTCTCGGCCCGGTAGAAGGCGACGACGTCGTCGACGCTCCAGCCGTCGGGCAGTTCGAACATCCGGGAGCGCCAGCCCATGTCCATGGGTTCGCCGGCGAAGATGGCGCGGAACCAGAGACGCTCTGCGTACCCGAGGTGGACGACGATCACCCCGAGCGAATTGGCCGTCGGGGCGGGGCACCAGCGCAGCTGGTCGCCGGTGAGACCCTGCACCTTGAAGATGGCGCTGTCACGGAGATGCTGTAGCCAACCCCGCGCCATCGTGATCTCGTCGAGCGGCTCGGCCTCGTCGGGCCGCTCGACGCTCAGCCGCGGTGGGGTGTCGGGCACAGACCCGGGTGGCGGGAGCCGCTACGAGACGCCGGCCGTCGAGGTCGTCACGAGGGGCCCGCCGCAGACCGAGGCGTACCAGTTGGCAATGGTCACGCCGTCCGTCTGCAGCTGGGTGTTCTTGCCCAGGGACGCGAAGGAGGTGATGAGCCCTTGTTCGCTCGATGCGTTCTGGATGTCGTTCCGGATCTGCTGCACGAAGGTCAACAGGTTCTTGAAGGCCGCCTGGACGTTGGCCGGGGCCGTCTTGATCACGCCCAGCGCCTTCTGCACGTTGCCCAGATCGGCGTCGTAGGTGCTCAGCATGGCCTGCTTGGCGGCGGCGAAGTTGCCCGAGGCGATCGCCTTCTCGATGCTCGAGCCGACGGAGTTCGAGCCCGACTGCTCGTTCTTGACGTCCTGGCACATCGCCGCTTTGGGGTTCGATCCCTTCGACGACCCCGACGAATGGTGCTTCCCCTTGTGGGTGTGGGCACCCGCCGCACTCATGGGGGCCAGCGCCAGCGCAACACCGAACACCCCGATGCAGAGTCCCTGCCACTTGGACGGGTGCTTCACGGTCGTGACCTCCCAGCTCCGATTTGCCACGTTGACGCTACCGCACAGGTTGTTCTGACACGGTGCACCGGACCGTGTCGTTCGACCTGGTGGGACCCCTCGTCGAGCGAATTGATCGAAACGAGAGACGCGAACTGCGCGCGACGGCCGTCGGGTGGGCGCACAACCCACCGACTTGCCGGGCGAGAGTTAGGGTGGGTGGTTGACGAGGCGTCAGAAACTGGGGGCAACAGGTTGGACGATCTGAGCGGCAAGGTTGCCGTGGTCACCGGGGGAGCGGCGGGCATCGGTCGTGGCATCACCGAGGCCCTCCTCGAGGAGGGGGCACACGTCGTCATCGCCGACGTCGAGGAACCGGTGCTGGAGGTGGCGGTGAAAGAGCTGGGCGATGCCGGCGCAGTGCGTGGTGTGCTGACCGACGTCTCGGCGCCCGAGTCGGTGGAGGCGCTCGCGACGGACGTCTTCGCCCGCGAGGGGGCGTGCCATCTGCTTTTCAACAACGCCGGGGTCACCTCGGGCGGGGGAGGGCGGCCCTGGGAGCAGGAGGCCAACGACTGGATCTGGTGCTTCTCGGTCAACGTCTTCGGCGTGGCCAACGGCGTGCAGTCGTTCGTGCCCCGCATGATCGAGTCGGGTGAGCCCGGCGTGGTGGTCAACACCTCGAGCACGGACGGGGGCATTGCACCGGTCGCCTACGCGTCGGTCTATGCCTCGAGCAAGGCAGCGGTCTCGTGCCTCACCGAGGCGCTGGCCCACCAGCTCATTGCGGCCCAGGCCAGCGTGCGGGCCGCTGTCTTCTATCCGTCGGGCGGCTTGCTCGAGACGGGGCTGTGGACCGCGCAACGCAACCGTCCTGAGGCGTTGGCCCGGACCAAGCCCAGGCCGCCGGCACCGGGGACCACGTTCGCGGAGTTCAAGACGCAGCTGGAGGCGGCGGGGCACCCGGTCGAGGTGATGGACCTGCTGGAGCTCGGCCGCTTCTGTTTGCAGGGTGTGAAAAGGGGTGACTTCATCATCGGGCACGGGCTCGAGGAGTCCGCGGCGATGCTGCACCGCAGGGCCGACGCCATCGGGGCCGGAAGCCTCCCGCCGGCTGCGCTGAGCTGATGACCGCGACGGCATCGGTCCCGGCCCGCTACACCGTCGTGTCGGCGGACGGCCACGCCGGTGGCGATATTCAGGACTACCGGCCGTACCTCGCCCGGCGCTGGCACGACGAGTTCGACTCCTGGGCGGCGGAGTACGTGAACCCCTTCGCCGACCTCCTCGCGCCCATCGCGTACAGAAGCTGGGACAGTGACCGACGCCTGGCCGAGACAGAGTCCGACGGCATCGCGGCGGAGGTGCTGTTCCCGAACACGGTTCCGCCCTTCTTCGCCGAGGGCAACCTGGTGGCCCTGCCGCCCACACCGGAGGACTACGGGCGTCGCTGGGCCGGTGTCCAGGCGCACAACCGTTGGCTGGCCGACTTCTGTTCCAAGACGCCGGGGCGCCGGGCCGGCATCGTCCAAGTGTTCGCCAACGACATCGACGATGCCGTTGGCGAAATCCGCTGGGCCGCCGAAACATTCAACCCCTTCGGCGGCATCCTGTTGCCCTCGATCCCGCCCAACTCGCACCTGCCTCCGCTGTGGGAGGACCACTACGAGCCTCTCTGGCGGGTGTGCGCCGAGCTCGACGTGCCCGTCAACATCCACGGGGGCAGCGCACTCCCCGACTACGGGGAACACGAGTCGGCGCGGGCGATGATGCTGATCGAGCTCCCTTGGTTCAGCCACCGCTCCGTCTGGCACCTCATCTTCTCCGGCGTCCTCGAGCGTTACCCCACGCTCCGCTTCGCGGTGACCGAGCAGGGGGTGGCCTGGTTGCCCCGCGGGCTCCAGACGTTGGACTGGTTCTACGGCCGCATGACCACGGCCAATGCGGCCGAGGCGAACTTCTTCGGCGCCGCGGCAGCCAAGATGACCATGAGCCCCTCGAAGTACTTCGCGCGCAACTTCTGGATCGGCGCCAGCTTCTTGCGTCCAAGCGAGGCACCGTTGTGTCGCGACCTGGGCATCGACCGTGTCATGTGGGGGGCGGACTACCCGCACTCCGAAGGAACCTTCCCCTACACGACCGAGGCGTTGCGGGTGGCGTTCGCTGGGTATCCCGAACCCGAGGTGCGGGCCATGGTGGAGTCGACGGCGACGTCCTTTTACGGGTTCGACGCCGGCCTGCTGCGCTCGGTGGGCGACCGGGTCGGGCCGCTGGTGGCCGAGGTGGCGCAGCCGCTGGCGCCGGAGGACTGGCCGACCAAGACGACGTGCAACGCGTTCGACCCCACGCAGATTCTGCGCGCGTGGTGACAAGGGAGGAAAGATGCAAACCGTGAGGTACGGCGCCCGGGCCGATCAGGTCAACCGGGAGATCGAGGCCAAGAAGGCCGACATCTGGTCTCAGGCGGTCACCGCCGTCTACGAAACCGATCCGGAGATCGTGGCCGCGGTGCTGCCGCCGCCGCTCGTGACGGGGCCCGAGCCCCTCGTACGCATCACCATCACGAGGGTCGAGATGCCCGGGCTCCCCGTGTTCGGCGCAGGATGGATCGGCGTGCAGGCGCGCCACGAGGACCGGCTCGGGGAGTACCCCATCTTCATGCCCATGACGACAGAGCAGTCGCTCATTGGTGGCCGGGAGATCAACGGCGAGCCCAAGAAGCTCGCAGAGGTCGATGTGACGCGCGAGGGCGACGATGTGTCGGCCCGCATCGCGCGGATGGGCTCGGTCGTCTGCGAGATCACCGGCCACGTCACGGGCCCTCGCGACAACTACGAGTTGGCCAAGACCGACTTCTGGTTCAAGCTCTCGCCCTCGCCCGAAGGGGCCGGCCTGCTCGACCAGGATCCGCTGCTGGTGTACGGAGAGAAGACGGAACGGACCCGGGTCCACGAGGGAATCGACGGAGCGCTCATTCTCAAGGAGGCCCCGCTCGACCCCGTGGCCGACCTCGTCGTTCGCCGCGTGGTCGACATCAATTGGACGGAGCGGTCCTCCACCCAGGTGGGCCGGATCATCGGGCCGGTGCCCCGGGCCGGCCTCGAGCCCTACATCCATCAGCGCTACGACGACCTCTCGGTACTCGGGGCGAAGCGATGAGCGAGCGCTACGCGATCATCTCGGCCGACGCCCATGCCGGCTTGCCTTGCGAGGAGTATCGGCCTTACCTCGACGCGGCGTACCACCGCCAGTTCGACGAGTACTTGGCCGAGCGCCAGGCCAACCGCGACCAGCAGCTGCAGATGAATTACGACTACATCATGGGATGGGAGACCGACAACGAGGAGGGTTTGCGCGGCGCCTGGGACATCGAGCAACGCGACAAGGAGCTTGACGCAGACGGCGTGACGGCCGAGGTGATGTTCGCCGACGCCGACGCCATCACCGGAATGGCCTCTCCACCGTTCGGGGCCGGACTCTCGGCGGGGGCGATCGCCGATCCGGAGCTCGCCTTCGCGGGAGCACGCGCCCACAACCGCTTCCTGGCCGAGATGTGCGCCCGCAGTCCCGCGCGCCACGGTGGCATCGCACTCGTGCCCATCACGCACGGTGTCGACCGTTCGGTGGCGGAGATCGAGTGGCTGGCCGAGCAGCCGGGCATCCGAGGGATCATGGTGCCCACCATGTGGCACGACCTCGTGCCCTACAACCACCCCGACTACGACCCCGTGTGGGCCGCATGCCAGGCGGCGGGGTTCCCGGTCCACACGCACTCGGGCGAAGCGCCCCAGGATGAGTACAACGAGAACATCGGTATCTACCTGGCCGAGGTGGTGTGGTGGGCCGCCCGTCCCATGTGGCACCTGCTCTTCTCGGGCGTCTTCGAGCGTTACCCGGCTCTCAAGTACGTCGTGACCGAGGCGGCCGCCTACTGGGCCGCCGACATGATGTGGAAGTGGGACCAGTACATGGGTGGCGGCCACACCACGAAGAAGATGGCCGCCATGCTGAAGGGGAAGATCTCGAAGCTCCCGTCGGACTACTTCGGGGAGAACATCTTCATTGGTGCCTCGACCATGTCCAAGGAGGAGATCCGGCGCCGCCACGTGTTGGGCTGCGACGTCGTGATGTGGGGGACCGACTATCCGCACCCCGAGGGCACGTGGCCCCATACCCAGGAGCGTCTGCGGGGTGACTTCGGTGCCATCCCGGTCGAGGACGCCCGCAAGCTGCTGGGCGAGACCGCGGCGCGCTGCTACGGCTTCGACCTGGGTGCCCTGCGGTCGATCGCCGATCGCGTCGGCCCGACGCCGGCGGACCTGGGCCAGGACCCCGACCTTCGCACCGACCCCGAGGAGGTGCGCGCGGCGCGCTGGTGGAAGGACGAGTACCGGGTGCAAGCGCCCGCCTGAGCACGGGACGCGCCATGAACGAGGGGCACATGTCGTTCTGCGCCAGCGACGAATGGCGCACCATGGTTCAAGAGACCATCCTCCCGGTCGCACTGCGCGGGGTGGAGCTCGGTGACGAGGTGATCGAGATCGGGCCGGGGCCTGGCTTCACCACCGATGTGCTGAGGACGTTGACGGCTCATCTCACCGCGGTGGAGGTCGATGAGGGTCTGGCCACGTCATTGGCCGAGCGGATGAGCGAGGAGAACGTGAACGTGGTCATCGGCGATGCGACCGCGTTGGAATTTCCGGCCGATCGGTTCACCGGGGCCGCCTCGTTCCACATGCTTCACCACATCGCCCCGTCTTCACAGCAGGACCGTGCCTTCGCCGAACTGGCCCGTGTCCTCGTACGCGGAGGGTGTCTCGTGGCAGCGGACGGGACCCATTCCGAGGGCAGCGCGCGGTTTCACGAGGGCGACACGTACAACCCGATCGACCCCGAGGAGCTGAAGTCACGCCTTCGGACCGCGGGCTTCGGCTCCATCGAGGTGCGCGCGTACGACCTCGGCTGGGTGTGCACGGCTCGCGCTGCTGGATGATCCTTGGCGGCTGATCGTTGGCGGCTGACGGCTGGGGCCCGCCGGGGCGGGTCCCTCAGGCGTCGCCGCGCTCCGCCTCATGGACGAGACGCCACATCGCGGCTTGCTCCTCGGCCGACATGTGGGGGTCCCCGACCTTCCAGGCAACGACGTCACGCAGGCTTCGCCGGAGCAGGTCTCGGTCGAACGAGCTGAGGAAGTTCTTCACCAGGGCGGACCGGGCACGGCCGAGGACGGCGCCGATCAACCAGCCGGTCGGGACCGATCCCGCGGCCATCAAGACCCAGGCCAGCGCCACGTCGGTGACGGGGTCGCCCCGAGACGCATTCGCCCAGTCGATCACCGCGGGCCCGCGGGGGCCGATGATCACGTTGAGCGGATGCAGATCGAGGTGAACGAGGCGGTCCCCCCGGCCGACCGGCGCCTCGCGCAGCCAGTCCGGCGCCGAGAGCCCGTGCAGCTGGACGTGAAGTTCCGCCAGCACCCGCCCCTGGCGGGGAATCGTCCACGGTCGCTTGCTCATCGTGGCGACCATGTCGAGGCCCTCGATGCGCTCCATGACGATGTCCAGGCCGTCGTCGCTGATCTCGTCGATGACCGGGACCGGGTAGCCCTGCGCACGCACGTACTCCATGACGCGCGCTTCGCTCGTCATGGAACGGCCCTCCCGGGAGCGTCGCAGCACCAAGCCAGGTCCGTAGTCGAAGATGTCGGCGTCCCGACCAGCCGCCAGGAGCGGTCCGGGTGCCCTCATGGCAGCGGTGCACTCCTGTGCTGCGCCAGAACACGACCCCGTGGTCTTCCAAGGCGAGCCATTTGCGTCGAGCGTAGATCGAATCGGTCGTGAATCCCGGGAGCACGAGCGACTGGGCGCCGCTCCTAGGATCACCCCATGGCACTCGCCGTCGACGACATCGTTCTCCGTTGCCGAGGCGCCCTGGCCGAGCAGACGCCCGTGCTGGCCGTGCGCGACGTCCTCGACGAGCTGGTCGCCGACCCCCGGACGCTGGAGAAGGCGCTCGGGCCGGTGGATGCCGGCGGCATCACCACGCTCCACCGCGACGCCGATCTCACCGTCCTGCACGTGGCTTGGACGCCCGGGATGGCGCTCAACCCCCACGAGCACCGGATGTGGGCCGTGATCGGCATGTACGGCGGACAGGAGGACAACAGCTTCTATCGGCGCGTGCCCGGCGGGCTCGAGCCCTCCGGCGGACGCGCGCTCCCGGCGGGCGACGTCCTCGTGCTCGGCGACGATGTCGTCCACTCTGTCGCCAACACCCGCCGTGAGTTCGCCGTGGCCCTCCACGTGTACGGCGGTGACTTCTTCTCGGTGGCGCGCTCGGAATGGGACTTCGTTTCCTATCAGGAGCGGCCCCGCGACCTCGATCGGACCCGCCGGCTCTTCGAGGAGGCGAACGCGCGCTGGCGCTCCGAGGCCTAAGCCGCTCCAGGAGTCCGGGCGGGCCGGGCCGGCGTCGGGTGAGCCTCCGGCCGGTCGCCGCGGGGATCGGCGATCACCGCCCTACATGGCTCCCTCTTCGAAGAAACTGACCCAGTTGCTCTGCATGGATGCCCCGTCGGCGATGATCGTGGCGCCGCAGACGTAGCGGGCGGCAGGGGAGCACAGGAACAGCACGGTGGCGGCCATCTCGTCGACGGTGCCCAGGCGGATCGTGGTCCCCTCAGCCACCATCTCGTGGGTGAAGCCGATCTCGGTACGCCCGACGGTGGCCAGCTCGGCCTCGACCATGCCCGGCGTCGAGAAGATGCCGGGCGCGAAGGCGTTGATGGTGACGCCGCGCCGCATGAGGTAGGGCGCCAGGGTCTTGACCATGTTCACTACGCCGGCGCGGGCGGCGCCGGAGTGGACGAACATCGGGGCCCCGCGCTCGAGCGAGAAGGTGTGCACCACGTTGACGATTGAGCCGAAGCCCGCCGCGGTCATCGGTCCCATGAATCGGCTCGTCATGTTCCACGTTCCGTTCAGGTTCAGGTCCACCACGGCGCGCCAGCCCTTGTCGGAGATCGTGCTCGGCAGCGCGGGGAACTGGCCGCCGGCGTTGTTGATCAGGAAGTCGACCCGGCCGAAGTGCCCGTAGACGGCGGCGCGCAACGCCTCCACCTGGTCGGGCTCGCGGATGTTCGTGGGCACGGCCAGGCAGCTGCCCCCGCCGGAGCCGATGGAGGCCGCCACCTCGTCGAGCCGCTCCCGCGTCCGACCCGCGATGACGGCGTGGCCGCCCAGGCGCGCGAAACCGTGAGCGACTTCGCGGCCGAGTCCGGTGCCGCCGCCCGTGATGACCGCCACCTTGTTCTTGAAGAGCTTGTCGGCAAAGACCGAGACTCCCGGTCCCGCCTCCCAGGTCACGGTCCGCTCACCCGGCGAAGTCCCAACTGTTGCCGTTCTCGTAGTGGTGCAAGACGTTCTTGGCGATCAGGATGCGGTGGACCTCGTCCGGGCCGTCGGCCAGTCGCAGGGTGCGGGCGCCGAGGTACATCTGGGCGAGCGGCAGGTCGTTGGTCACCCCGGCGGCGCCCCAGACCTGAATGGCCCGGTCGACCACTCGGCTGTACGCCGCGGGCACGAACACCTTGATGGCACTGATTTCCGTGCGGGCCTGGGGGTCGCCCTTGTCCACCTTCTCCGCGGCGTGAATGGTCATGAGGCGGGCGGCCTGGAGATCCATATAGCTGTCGGCCACGAAGCCCTGCATGAACTGCTTGTCCTTGAGAAGTCCGCCGTGCACCTCGCGGGTCAGCAAGCGTTCGACCATCAGGTCGAAGGCGCGCCACATCTGGCCCACCGAGTTCATGCAGTGGAAGATGCGCCCGGCGCCGAGCCGGTCCTGGGCCGCCCGGTGTCCGTCGCCGACCTGGCCCAGCAGGTTTTCCAGGGGCACGCGGACGTGGTCGTAGCGCACCTCGCAATGGTCCGACTTCGGACTGCCCCAGATGCCGATGCCGCGCTCGATGATGACGCCCGGGTTGGAGGTCGGCACGATGATCTGGACCATGCGCCCCGGCCCTTCGTCGTCCTTGGACTCCTTGGCGCGGCACATGACGATGAAGAAGTCCGCCGCCAGCCCGTTGGAGGTGAACCACTTGTGACCGTTGATCACCCACTCGTCGCCCTCGCGGACGGCCGTCGTCTGAATGGAGCGCGGGTCGGATCCGGCGTTCTCCGGCTCGGTCATGGAGAAGCCGGACTGCATCGTGCCCTCGACGAGCGGGAGGAGCCACTTCTTCTTCTGCTCCTCCGTCCCGTACTTGACCAGGATGGTCTGGTTGCCCGAGTTGGGTGCCACCACGCCGAACAGCGACGCCGCACCCACTGCGTAGGCCAGGATCTCGTTCATGTAGGCGTGGGCCATGAAGTCGATGCCCATGCCGCCGTACTCCGGGGGGAGGTGGGGTGCCCACAGACCCTCGGCCTTGACCTTCTCCTGGATGTCGTGCCGCAGCGCCCTGGCTTCCGCACGCTCGGCGTCGGTCACGTTGCTGCCGCGGGCGTGCCAGAGGAGGGGCTCGTTCGGCAGGATCTTCTCGTTGACGATGCGAGCCGTGCGGAGCCGGATGTCGTTGATGTCGTCGTTCAGCCCCGGAATGGGCGTCACGTTGATGGGCATGGTTCCCCCGATTGGCTTGTGTGTCCCGTCGGAACCTCCGGTGAAATACAAAGGCCGTAGCGGATCGTAGGCGCGCCAGACGAGGCGCCTGTCGGTGTGACGACGGTTGAGTACGTCGACGGGTTGGGCTATGCGGCCTTTTCGGTGATGCTGACGGCGAACCCGAGAGCCTCGATCCTGCGCTGGAGCCGCTTTGCCTCGACGACAGGATCGTGGCGGCGCTCGAAGTAGTCGGCACCGGGGTCTTGGTAGAAGGCGCCTGTGCTGAGCAGGTGCCAGGCGGTCTCGAGCATGGAGTGGGCCACGGCGACCGCCGCCTTGTTCGGCCCCCGCCGCCGGGCGATGCGGGCGTAGAGGGCCGAGTAGTAGCTGCCCTTGGTCCGCGCCGCCGCCCGGGCCGCTTCGAGCAGGGTGCGCCTGAGCCACGGTGATCCCTTGCGCGTGCCCGCCGGGCGCTTCTTGCCGGCCGACTCGTAGCTGGCCGGGGCCACCCCCGCCCAGGCGCACAGGTGTCCTGCCGTAGAGAACCGGCTCCTGTCGGCCCCGGTCTCGGCCACGATGACCTGGGCGGTGATCGCCGAGATCCCCGGCATGGAGGTGAGCAGGGCGACCTGGGGCTCAAAAGGGACGAGACGGGCACAGATCTCGGTGCTGATCGTGGCGATGGCGCGGTCCAAGAAGTCGAGGTGGTCAATGATCTGGCGGCAGAGCAGCGCGTGGTGCGGACCGAAGTTTCCTTCGAGGGCGACCGTCGAGCCGGTCGATCTTGTTGCGCAGCTTGCCCTTGGCCATGTCGGCGAGCACCACTGGGTCCCGCTCGCCGGCGATCATGGCCTCGAGCATCGCCCGAGAGGACGCAGACCACACCGAAGACGCCACCGACGTGAGCTTCACGCCGGCGTCTTGAAGGATCTTCTCCAGGCGCTTGATCTCGTGGGCCCGGGCGTCGATCTGGGTCTTCCTGTACCTGGTCAGCTCTCGCACCTCCTTGATGTCAGGCGGAGGCACGAAGGAGGGGCGCGCCATCCCGTGCGCGGCCACGTCAGCCAGCCATTCGGCATCGGAGAGGTCCGTCTTTCGTCCCGGCACGTTCTTCACGTGCTGAGCGTTACAGAGCCACAGCTCTTCGAAGAGGCCCTCGAGGGGCGTAGTAGACCGCCCGCCAGTAGATCCCCGTCGCCTCCATGGCCACCGTGCTCACCCCGGCGTCGACGAGGAAGCCCGTGAGCGAGGCCAGGCCCTCTTGGGTTGTCGGGAACCGCTCCTTGGCGACCTCGATGCTGCGGTCGGGCATCGTGACCCTGGTGCACGCGACCACACTGTCGCGGTGGATGTCGAGGCCGCCCACCTTGTCCCTGATCTGCTTCATCTTCACCTCCACGTTGTCGGAGGCCGCCGGGAGAGGACCACGGTGTAAAGCGGAATCTCCGGCTCGTGCTCGTAGCGACACTTGGTGGTCCCCACGGTCCCGCACCAGACTTAGGGCGCGCACGCGGCTGCAGGGAAACGTCGGCGACCACACCCGGCGGCCGCCCGCCAGCATTTCATCCCTTGATGGTGACCGGCCAGGTCATGGGGACTTAGGCGGGTTTGCGGGTCTGCTCCGCCCGGGCGACCCAGCGACCCACCAGAGCCCGTTCGTAGCGGCCGCGCCCGACGAAGCTGACGACCCAGCGAGTCAACGCGCCGAAACGGTTCTTGAAGCCGGTGAGGAACGTGATGTGGACGACGAGCCAGAGCAACCATCCCACGAATCCTCCGACTCGCAGGGGTCCGACCTCCGCCACGGCGCGGAAGCGGGAGATCACGGCCAGCGTCCCGAGGTCGCGGTAGCGGAACGCCTTGGGCGGCTTCCCCTCCAGTCGGCGCGCGATGGTGTGCGCGGCATGCGCACCCGACTGCATGGCCACTTCGGCCACGCCGGGCAGGTTGTCGAGCGCCATCAGGTCCCCCACGACGAAGATTTCGGGGTGTCCCGGCACGGAGCAATCGGGTTCGACCAGGACCCGTCCCGCCTTGTCGAGTTTCGCTCCGGCGGCCTCGGCCACCGTCGCCCCCAGTCCCGACCCGCGCGTCCCGGCGGCCCAGACCTTGGTCGCGGCGGGGATCCGCTCTGTCGTGCCGTCCTTTTTGGTGATCTCGACGCCGCTGTCGTCGAGGTTGGTCACCAGGGAATTCAGGTGGATCTCGACGCCCATGCGGGTGAGGTCGCGCGCGGTGAGGCGTGACAGGCGCTTCCCCATGGACCCGACGAGCCGGTCGACGCCTTCGACCAGGACCACGCGGGTGTCCCGGGGGTCGATCACGCGGTAATTCCTGTGCAACGCCCGCCGCGAGAGCTCCTTGAGCTGTCCCGCCATCTCCACACCCGTCGGGCCGCCCCCGACGACGACGAACGTCATGAGGCGACGTCGGGCCACCACGTCGGGCTCCGCCTCGGCCAGCTCGAAGGTGCCGAAGATCTGGCCCCGTAGGGCCAGGGCGTCGTCGAGTGACTTCATGCCCCAGGCCGCGGCGCGGAACTCGTCGTGCCCGAAATAGGAACTGGTCGCGCCGCCGGCCACGATCAGACTGTCGTAGGCGATGGTGAGCGGGCGGCCGAACTCGTCAGCGTGAACCACATGGGCGTCGACGTCGATGTGCTCGACCTCCGCCAAGACGACGCGCAGCCACTTGTACTTCCGCAAAACGTCACGGATTGCCGGGGCGATCTCACCCTCGGAGAGGATGCCGGTGGCCACCTGGTAGAGCAGAGGCTGGAAGAGATGGTGGTTGGTGCGATCGATGATTGTCACCCGGACGGGTTCCCGCTTGAGCGCACGGACGGCGAAAAGACCGCCGAAGCCGCACCCGATGATCACGACGTGATGCCGCGGCTCGGCCGCGTTGTCCGGGGTCACAGCCGGCGATCCACGACGGTCTGGACGTAGAAGGCGAGGGGCATCTCCCGCACCTCCTCAGGGGTGAACCACCCGACCGCATCGGTGGTCCCACCGACCTCGGGCCGCAGGGTCCCCGTCCACGAGTCGACCCGGTAGATCAGACGGACGGTGTGCAGGCTCGTACCGTCGGGGACCGCTCGCACGTCGGAGAGCACGTCGAGCAGGGGTCCGAGCGTGACGGTCAGCCCGGATTCCTCTTCGATCTCCCGGCGCAGCGAGTCTGGTGGGCTCTCGCCGTGCTGCACTCCGCCGCCGGGGAGGAACCAGCGACCTCGCATGTTGAGGGCCGGCGACGCGCGGGCCAACAGCAGTCGTCCCTCGGCGTCGCGGCACACGCCGTAGGCAGCGAGGCGCTGGCGTTGTTTCTGGTCGGGCACGCCAGAGATGCTGGTCCCGGTCCAGGCCACCCGCCAAGTCCAAGGGAAACTACCCTGGCCGGGGCCATCGCGGCCTGGACCGAAAGGGGTGCCCACATGGACATGGCGGCCGAGCTGGAGGCCATCCGGCGCGTCAAGTACGCCTATTTCCGCACGCTGGACCTCAAGCAATTCGATGTCCTTGGGGCGCTGTTGACCGAGGAAGCGACCGCCTCCTACGAGGACGGCAAGACCGTCCTCGAGGGGCGGGCGGCCATCGTCGCGTGGCTCACGGGGGTGTTGGGTGACCCGGGCATCGTCACCGAGCACCACGGCCATCATCCCGAGATCACCGTCACCTCCGAGACCACGGCCACAGGCGTCTGGTACCTGCAGGACCGCGTCATCGTGCCGGCCGCCGACGTCGAGATCTCCGGGACCGCCTTCTACGACGACCGGTACCGGCGGACGGAGGAGGGGTGGCGCATCGCCCACACCGGCTATACCCGGGTCTTCGAGGAACAGCGCACCCACGCCAGCCTCGAGGTGCGCTCGTTCACCTCACGCTTCGGCGCGGCGGGCTGACGCTGCCTTGCGCTCCGCGGGGCTCAGGGCCGGCGCTCCGGGCTGAAGGTGAAAGCCGGGTCGAAGAGCGTGGCGGGTTCGAGCGCCTTCTCGATCGCCTCGACGAAATCGGGCTCGAGCACGACGTCGAGTGCCTTGACGTTCTCCGCGATCTGCCCGGGTCGGCTGGCCCCGACGATGGCGCTGCTCACGTTCTGGTTCTGCAACACCCACGCCAGCGCCACGGCCGCCGGTGTGTAGCCGGCCTCACGGCACAGTGCGGCGTAGGCCTGGACCGGCTCCAGCACCTCGTCGCGCAACAGCCAGGCCATCTCGCCGCCCTCGGGACCCACGGCCCGTGAGCCCTCCGGCGGTCCGGACGCGCCCGGGAGGTACTTGCCGGTGAGGACTCCCTGGGCGAGCGGTGACCACACGATCTGGCCGACGCCCTCCTTCTGACAGAGGGGAACGATCTCGGCCTCGATCACCCGCCAGATCAACGAGTACTGGGGTTGGTTGGAGACGATGCGGTCGAAGCCCATCTCGTCGGCCAGGCGGAGCGCATCCTCGATCTGTCCCGCCGTCCACTCCGAGACCCCCACGTAGTGGACCTTGCCTTGGCGTACGAGGTCGTCGAAGGCCCGCATCGTCTCCTCCAGCGGGGCTTCGTAGTCGAACCGGTGGGCCTGCAGCAGGTCGAGGTGATCGGTCTGCAGCCGCTCGAGCGACGCATGCAGCGATTCCACGATGTGCTTGCGCGACAAGCCGCGGTTGTTCGGGTTGGGGCCCGTGGGCCAGTAGACCTTGGTGAAGATCTCGATGGAGTCACGCCGCACACCCTTGAGCGCCCGGCCCAGCACCGACTCTGCCCGCCCGATGGCGTAGGCGTCGGCCGTGTCGAAGGTCGTGATCCCCGCGTCGAGTGCGGCCGTCACGCACGCGGCGGCGGCGTCATCCTCGATCTGGCTGCCGTGGGTGATCCAGTTGCCGTAGGAGAGGGCCGAGACGACCATGCCTGAGCGTCCGAGGTGTCGGTAGTCCATGCCCGTGGAGCGTACCCGGGTGCTCGTACGCTCGTCCTGTGGCCATGGACGAGACCCTCCACGTGCACCGCGGGCTGGACCTGCCGCTCTCGGAGATCTCCTGGCGCGCCACCACGTCCGGTGGCCCAGGTGGCCAGCACGCCAACCGCACGCTGAGCCGGGTCGAGGTGTGGTTCGACGTCGCGGCTTCGGCGACGCTCGGCCCGCGGCAGCGGGCGCGCCTCTTGGAACGCCTGGGCCCGGTCGTGCGGGCGAGCGCCTCGGAGTCGCGCTCGCAGGCGCGCAACCGGGAGCGCGCGCTGGAAAGCCTGGCCACCAAGCTCGACGCTGGCCTCCGGGTGCAGCCGGTTCGGACGCCGACCCGGCCAACGAAGGGCTCGCAGGCGCGCCGGGTGGAGTCCAAGCGACGACGTGCCGAGACCAAGCGGCAGCGCCGGCGGCCCAGGGAGGACGACTGAGCCAAGGACCCGCGCCACGTGTGCTCCTCGAGCCACGTCCGGCGCCTTACACACGGCGGGGCCGTCGGCCGACGAGGTCAGTGCCCGAAGGGGACCCCAGAGAGCACTGGACCAAGTTCGCCGTCGAGTTGAGCCAGCAGATCCGGGTCCTCTTCGGCTCGCGGCCCGCGCAGGGCCGTGAGGGCGGCATACCCCTGGGCGACGAGGGTGGCGTCCTCGGCTCCGGCGTCGGCGAGGCCGAGGTCGCCGGAGTGGGGGAAGGGCGAGCCGACGGTGAGGACGATCTCGCCCTTCTCCTCGGGCTCGCCCTCCATGATCGACCGGGCCGCCTCGGCGGCCGCCGGGCCCTCGATCTCCTCCCGGTTCGGTGCCTCCCACGAACCCCCACCGGAGCCACGAGCAGACTTGATCAGCCCGGCCCCGCTCACCCGGGCCCAGCGCACGCCGCGGATGTCTGCCAACGGCAGGTGCGGGACGTTCAGGCTGAGCACCGTCCGCGCCGGCGCCGCGGCGAGCATCGGGATCAGGGCCACCGCCAGGTCGGCCGCCGACTCCCACGGGTCGGGGTCGCCGCCGACCCGCAGGGATACCGCCAGCGCGCTGATCCCGAGTTGGCTGGCGGTCAACGCCGCGCCGACGGTGCCCGAGTGAAGCACGGAACGGCCGACGTTCACCCCGTGATTGATGCCCGACAGCACCAGGTCGGGCTTGGGCCCGACCGCCCCGAGCGCGCCCGCGATCACCGAGAGCGCCGGGGAAGCGTCGAGCCCGTAGGCCTCCACGCACGCTGCGCCCTCCACGACAGCACGCTGGTACGTGATGGTGGTCCGGTCGGTCACCGAGCCCACCGCGGCGCTGGCCCCGCTGTAGTTGGAGCTCGGCGCCACAACGATGATCTCGTGCGGCCGGGCCGAATCGTGGGAAGCCGAACCGTCCGCCCAAGCGACCAGCGCCCGGGTCAGCGCCGCCAGCCCTGGCGCCCCCACCCCGTCGTCGTTGGTGACGAGAATCCTCACGTAGGCCCACGCTACCGGCCGCCGCCCCCGCCGGCTGGGGGCGTCACACGACGTTCGGCACCCCGTCACCGAGGCTTTACCGCCCCCCGGAGGGCTCGTCGCCCCTGCCCAGGTCCTGGTCTGCTTCAATTCACTCGCCATGCCGGCCCGCACGCCCAGGATCTCCGTCGCCTCCCCCACGGGGCAGCAGTGGCGCATCGGCCACGGCCGCCAGGAGGTCATCGTGTGCGAGGTCGGCGCCACGCTGCGTGCCTACGCGGTCGGCGAGACGCCGGTGATCGACGGCTTCGGCGCCGACGAGTGGTCCCACTCGGGCCGCGGCCAGGTGCTCGCCCCTTGGCCGAACCGGCTGGCAGACGGACGCTACGAGTTCAACGGCGTGCGGGCCCAGGCCGCCCTTGACGAGCCGGAGCGACGCAACGCGATCCACGGCCTCGTGCGGTGGATGCCCTGGACCCTCCAGACCCGGCACCAGAACCAGCTTTCCCTCCGGTTGCAGCTCCATCCCTCGCCCGGCTATCCGTTCTCTCTTCTGCTCGAGCTCGAGTACCACGTCGGCCGGGAGGGGCTGACCGTCACGACCAAGGTGCAGTCGCTCGACCAGGGTTCAATCCCCTTCGGCCTCGGTTTCCACCCCTACCTGACCGCGGGACCCGAGCCGGTCGACGGTGCGATCCTGCACCTCCCCGCGCGCCACACCCTCGACCTCGATGACCGGGGGCTCCCGACGGGCGCGCTCACACCGGTCGAGGGCAGCGAGCGCGACTTCACCACGTCGCGCTTCGTGGGACCGGCGGTGCTCGACACCGCCTTCACCACCTTGGAGCGGGACGCGGACGGCAAGGCCCGAGCCACCCTCGATGCACCCGGCGGCGCCACGGGCGCCACGCTGTGGGTAGACCGCGGTTTCCCCTACCTGATGGTGTACACCGGCGACACCCTGCCCGAGGTGCAGCGTCGGCGACGCGCCGTCGCCATCGAGCCGATGACGTGCCCACCCAACGCCTTGCGCACCGGTAAAGACGTCATCGACCTCCATTCCGGGCAGGAGTGGTCGGCTCAGTGGGGCATCGCCCCCCGGTGAGCTGCGGGGAGGAGCGGCCGTGAACGGTGTATCCCTCGAGGGCCAGGTCGTCGCGGTCACCGGCTCGTCCAGCGGGATCGGGGCCGCCACGGCCCGCGCCTTTGCGGCCGGCGGTGCGGCCGTTCTGGTCAATTCGGCGCGGTCGGTCGCCGACGGTCAAGCCGTCGCCGCCTCGCTGCCCGACGCGCTCTACGTGCAGGGCGACATCGTGGAGCCGGAGGTCCCGGAGCGCCTGGTGTCGGCCGCGCTCGAGCGTTGGGGGCGCCTCGACACGCTGGTGAACAACGCGGGGACCACTGTCGTCATCCCCCATCACGACGTCCAGGCGGCCTCCGTCGACGTGTGGCGGCGTATCTTCGAAGTCAACGTTTTCGGGACCTGGGCCATGACGGTGGCGGCGCTCCCCGCTCTGCGCGACGCGCAAGGGTCGGTGGTCAACGTCTCCTCGGTGGCGGGGGTGCGGCCGACCGGCTCGTCCGTCCCTTACGCGGCGAGCAAGGCGGCCCTCAACCACATGACAGCGCTCCTGGCCAAGGTGGTGGGGCCCGAGGTGCGCGTCAACGCCGTTGCCCCCGGACTCGTCGACACGCCGTGGACCGCCGACTGGGACGTCGTGCGCGAGGCCGTGAGCCAGATGGCTCCGCTCAAGCGCTCGGGCCGGCCCGAGGACGTGGCCGAGGTGATCCTGGCGCTCGCGCGCGCCGCCTACGTGACGGGCCAGGTCGTGGTCGTCGACGGCGGGATCTCGGTCGCCACCTGAGCTCGTCAGCCAGGCGGGGTCACCATCCAGCGCAGGGCGGCGGTCAGCCCGCGCGCGAGCGGAGTCACGGCCGCAGTGTCCACGAACAGGTCGAGCGGCCCGGCGAGGGACAGCCCCAGCTCCCGTCGCGCCCAACCGGGCAGGACGCCAACGGCAGCCGCCACCACCAAGGAGAACACCGCACGCTCGCTGGGTCGTCGGGCCACGCCGCGCAGGAGCCAGTCACGGGCTTCCTTCGCTTGGGGCCCGGCGTAGAGCTCG
The DNA here is from genome assembly GCA_963838835.1 of uncultured Acidimicrobiaceae bacterium. Classification (GTDB taxonomy): domain Bacteria; phylum Actinomycetota; class Acidimicrobiia; order Acidimicrobiales; family RAAP-2; genus Bog-473. Next base: position 27,728 of record CAWITA010000035.1, on the reverse strand, counting down.
GGCCGCACCCGCAGCAAGTAGCTCTGCACCTCGTCGGACGAGCGCGGCGCCCACGTGGCCCCGAGGGCCAGCGCCACCGGCGCCACCTCTTCGTAGTAGCGATCGCACTGCTCCGGAGTGAGCGGCCGAGGCCCGTACCGCTGGGACGAGGCCAGGAAGCTCGAGACCTCGGCCACATGGATGAACGTCACCAGGTCGGGGTCATCGGCCGCGTACGGCCTGCCGTCGGGAGCGATTCCTTTGACCCGGCGGTGAACCCGCCGCACCTGGGCAATGGCGGCCTCCGCCTGCGGCACGGTCCCGAAGGTCGTGGCGGCGACGAAACCGGCCGTTCGCCGTAACCGGCCGAGAGGGTCCTCGCGGTAGCTCGAGTGCGCGGCCACGCCCGCCATGGCGAGCGGGTGCAGCGACTGCAACAAGAGTGCGCTGACGCCGCCGATGAGCATGGTGGGCAGGTCGGCGTGGACCAACCTCGCCATGCCCTGTGGCGGCAGGTAGGCCAGGTCGGGATCGGTGGCGATCGGCGCCGGCTCCTCCCGGATCCCGACGGCGCGCCGCACGGTGCGCGCCATGTCCCCCCGGGTCGGCGCCGTCAGGCCGCCGACCAGACGCAATGGGGCCGCGGCGACGGTGCCGCCGAAGGCGGCCGCGCGCTCGACCGGGTTCAACGGGGACACAGACAGAGCTTGGCACGTGGCAGAGTGCACTCCATGCGCTTCGTCGTCGTCGGGGCTGGTGCCATCGGGGGAGCGGTCGGGGCCCGACTGTTCCAGAAGGGCTACGACGTGACGCTGGTGGCGCGGGGCGACCATGGGCGCGCCCTCGAGTCGGGCTTGGTCCTCGAGAGCCCCGAGGAGACCGTCACTCTGCCCATTCCCGTCGTCGGCGAACCGGCGCGGGTCTCGTGGACGGGGGACGCAGACGGCGATCCCGTCGTGCTGCTGGCCGTGAAGGGCCAACACACCGATCATGTCCTCAGCCAGTTGAGCGTCGCACCGCTCTCGGTGCCGGTCGTCTGCATGCAGAACGGGGTCGAGAACGAGCGCCGGGTCCTGCGCCACTTTCCCGCCGCCTACGGCATGTGTGTGATGTGCCCTGCCACGCAGCTGCGTCCCGGCGTCGTCCAAGTGCATTCGTCCCCGGTCTCGGGGTTGCTCGACCTGGGGTGCTACCCCTCTGGCCTGGACGAGCGCGGGCAGGCGATCGCCGACGCCATCGCGACGACGACGTTCCAGTCGGTAGGGCGCCCCGACATCATGCGCTGGAAGTACCGCAAGCTCCTCATGAACCTCGCCAATGCGGTCGAGGCGCTGTGCGGACCGGAGGGACGCTTCAGCCCGCTGGCCCGCGAAGCGCAGCGCGAGGGCAAGGAAGTGCTCGCGGCGGCGGGGATCGAGGTGGCGACGTCGGAGGAGGACCGCGAGCGCCGCGCCGATCACCTCCAGATAGCGCCCACTTCCTCGGGCGAGTGGCGGGGAGGGTCCAGCTGGCAGAGCCTCGCGCGCGGGGCAGGTTCCATCGAGGCCGAGTTTTTGAACGGTGAGATCGTGCTGCTCGGCGGGCTGCACGGGGTGTCCACCCCGGTCAACGCGTTGCTGGAGCGTCTCGCGGTGCGCGCCGCGGCCGAGGGGGCCGCCCCGGGTGCATGGCGCAGCGAGGAGCTCAGCGAGCTGGCGGGGGTGGCCCATGGCACGTGAGCGGTCTGGCGCGCTGGCGGACGATTTCGTGGCGGCCAATGCGGAGGTCGCGGCGTTTGCTTGCTCCTGTGACCAAGATGCCTGGGTGCTGCCCGTGCCGGGCGAGGAGTGGACGGTGGGCGTCGTGGTCCACCACATTGCCGAGGGCCATGCGCAGGCCTTGCGCTGGCTCGACGAGATGGCGCATGGCGACGGAGTGTCCGACACGGCCGAGGGGATCGACGAGGCCAACGCACGGCACGCTTTGCGCGCTCGGGGCGTGACCCAGGCCGAGACCGTTGCGCTCCTCGAAGAGAACGGCGCCCGTCTCGAGGTCCTGCTTCGGTCGCTCCGTGACGAAGAGCTCGATCGTGCCGCGCCGTTCGGCCCCGCCGGCGGTCAGGCCCTCCCGACCGCTGCCCTGGCCGCCGTGGCGGCGCGCCACGCCCGCGAGCACCTGGCCCACGCCAGAAAGGCGGTCGACGGGGAAGGCTGACCGGGTCCGACGGCGCGGACGGAGGGCCACGCCCGGCCGTCCGGCCGTCCGGCCGTCAGTCAGCGTGCAGGGCCGCCCGCACAATGTCCGCTGGGTCCGATCCCGGTGCACCGGGTGTGTCGACGCGCACTCGGTGCACCGTACCGCTGAAGGGAGCCGGAGGTGTGTAGCGCGGCGGACACGGGGAAGCCGCTGTCCCGCCCGAGCCGGAGGCCCGCGCCGCCGTGCTGGAGCGCCACGGGGAGCATGCCCTTCACCGCTGCCTCGTCGGCTGCCGCGCCGTCCACCGAGAGGACCACGCGGCCCGGCCCGTCGCTCTCGCCGAGCGTGTAGGACACGTCGAGCTGGTGCCGTCCGGTCGCCAGGGACGTCGACGCGGCCAACTCGAGCGCGTCGGCCGAGCGGGCGAACGTGAAGTGGGCCCGCCCGTCCACCAGGTACAGCGCGTAACCCCCGAACCAGTCCCCGATGGCGAACACGACGCCGTCATCGTCGGGGCCTGCATCGACGTCGGCCGTCATCCGGAACCCGCCAAACAAGAGGGGCACGGACTCGTCGGCGATCGGCCCGCCGCCCGGAAGGAACGTGCGGGACGAGCCCGCCGGCCAGGCGGCCGGGATGAACCCTGCCAGCCGGTCGACCAGTCCGTCGGAGATCGGAAGGACGCTGTTGCGTTCCGCTTCGGCCGACCACAGCTCGCTCAGCTCGCGCGCCCGCTCGGGCTGGTCATCGGCGCGGTCGATCGCCTCCGAGAAGTCATCCGAGAGGTTGAAGAGTTCCCAGCGGTCCTCGTCGAAGTTACGGCTCCCGATGGCCAGCTCCTCCTCGTCGAGCACGCCGGTGCTGATGTGGTTGGTGGTCGCCTTCCATCCTTGGTGGTAGATCGAGCGCGAGCCCATCATCTCGAAGTACTGCGTGTGGTGGAGCTCCGCTGCGCTGGGATCCTCGAGGAGGGAGAGCAGGCTGACCCCGTCGACGACCTGCTGGGCCACGCCGTCGACCTCGTCGGGTACATCGAGCCCGGCGGCGGCCATGATCGTGGGCATCAGGTCGATAGCGTGCGCGAACTGGGACCGCGCGGTGCCCGGCCGCGCGACGTGCTCGCCCCAGTGCACGATGAGGGGGGTCCGGGTCCCGCCCAACCAGGTGTAGCGCTTCCACAATTTGTGCGGTGTGTTGCCTGCCCACGCCCAGGCCCACGAGTAGTGGTTGTAGGTGGTGAAGCCGCCCCAGTCGTCGTAGTGGGCGAGATTGTCGGCCACGGACTCGCGCAGGTGCGCCGTGAACCTGTGCTCGTTGAAGCTGCCGATCTTGCCACCCTCGGCACTCGCACCGTTGTCGGAGAAGAGCAGGACCATGGTGTTGTCCATCGCACCGAGGCGCTCCAGTGACGACAGCACGCGCCCGATCTGTGCGTCGGTATGCGTCAGGAAGCCGGCGAAGACCTCCTGTTGACGGGCCAGCAAGCGGCGCTCGTCGGCCGAGAGGTCGTTCCAGGCCTGCACCCATTCGGGGCGGTCGGTCGCCACGGTGCCTTCGGGCACGATGCCGGAGGCGACCTGTCGCGCGAACACCTCTTCACGCCAGGCATCCCATCCTTTGTCGAACACGCCGCGGTACGGGTCGACCCACTCGGGAGCGACATGGTGGGGGGCGTGCATGGCGCCCAGGGCGAAGTACAGAAAGTAGGGCTTCCCCGGTGCGCCGTACTGCTGGTCCTGGACCATGCGGATGGCCTGGTCGGCCAGGTCCTCGCTCAGGTGATAGCCCTCCTCGGGCCGCCGCGGTGGCTCGATGTAGTGGTTGTCGCAGACCAGGTTCGGGGTCCAGTGGTTGGTGTCGCCCTGCAAGAAGCCGTAGTAGCGCTCGAACCCCAGGCCAAGTGGCCAGTTGTCGAAGGGCCCGGCGGCCGAGCGCTGCCAGCGCGGGGTGAGGTGCCACTTGCCGACGGCCAGTGTGGAGTAGCCCGCGTCGCGCAGGAGGCGGGGGAGGGCAGCGGCGCTCTTCGGCAGTCTGGCCTGGTAGCCGGGGAAGCCGAGCGGGATGTCGGCCAGAAAGCCCATCCCCACCGCGTGGTGGTTCCGTCCCGTGAAGAAGGATGCCCTCGTCGGCGAGCACAGAGACGTGACGTGGAAACGGGTGAAGGGCGCCCCCCCGGTGGCCAGAACGTCCATGTGCGGCGTCCCGATGTCCGAGCCGAACGAGCCCAGATGCCCGAAGCCGGTGTCGTCGAGCACGATCACGATCACATTCGGCGCTCCGGACGGGGGCTTGGGATCGTGAGGGAAACGGGGTGTGGATTCGGCTGCGGTGAAGCCGATCTGCTGGGGCTCGTCCATGGCCGGAGAGGGTAGACCGTCGGCCGCTCGCGGCGCCGTGCCCAGGGCTAACGTGACAGGCGATGCAGGGCCATCTGCCAGGACCGCCCCAGCCTCACTTCCCCGAGGGCCTGGCACCGTTCATCGGGTACCTGGCGACCAGAGAGCCGCGGCCGCTCGACGAGCGCGTGCACCAAGAGCCCGGCTGGGCGGACAGCGAAGACGAGTTCGGGCTCGATGCCTTCGACGATGTCGGCGAATGGCGCCCGTTGCACCGCCCGTTGATCCAGGTGACCGCGGTCATCGTGTCGATCTCCCTCGTCGCGGCCGCGGTCGGCACGGTGCTGGAAGTATTGCTGAGCGCTCACTGAGAACGGGGGCCGGCGGCGCGCCGCCGCAGGAGCCAGATCACGCCGCCGGCGAGGACCAGAGCGACCGCAACGACGACGGCCACGATCGCCCAGGGACTGCTGCTGCCGCCGTGCGCCGGCGGCGCCGTCGTGGTGACGTGCGGAACGGTCGTGGTGGGAGCGCTCGTCGTGCTGGTGGTCGTGGTGGGCGCCGCGGCTGACGGGGCCGAGAAGGCGACCACGCGGTCTGCGGCGGGGGCCAGAAGGAGGCCCTCGCCCACCGACGGCGTTGGAAAGTGGTTGGCCGGCACGCCGACCGTCGCCTGCTCCTGCACCGCTCCCGTGGTGGGATTGAGACCGTAGAGGACGCCGTCCTGGCCGATGGTCCAGACCAACCCGGCCGCGACGATCGGGGGGCCGCCACCGACCGACGAGCTCCACAAGAGGGTGAGCGCCGGCGGCGAAGCCGAGGCCTGGACCGCGATGGTCCCCCTGGCGCAGGGCAGGTAGACGGTCGTGCCCACCACGGCGACCCCGCCGTCGATGTCGTCGCCGCAGGCGCCGCCGATGTCCGCCTGCTGGCCCCCGATGCCGCCGAGGCTCGAGCCGTTGAGCAGGTAGACGATCCGCGACTTGCCCGCGGCCACCACTTCCCCGTCGGCGAGGAGGGCAGGGGCGGTGGACATGTCGAGGTCGCGTGCGTTGTTGGCGGCCCAGGTCGACGGGGCAAAGTACTGGAGCAGCGTCAGCGACGGTGAGAGCTCGAGCACCGAGTCGCTGTCGTCGTAGGGTTGGCTCGACGAGTACACCGAACCGTTGCCGGCCTCGACCCAGACGTTGCCACCCGCGTCCACCACCGGGGCCGCCCCGCCCATCCAGATGGCGCCCTGGCTGTCCCCGGAGGCGGCGTCGACCGCGAAGTCGGCGGGGGTGCCGCCCGTTTCGGGCACGGATACCACCCAGCCGTGGTAGGAGGCACAGTCGCCGAAGTTCCCCCCGTAGCCGAAGACGACCCGGCCACTATCGAGCGTCAGGCCCGTGCGCTGGAGGATGTCGGCGGGGGTGGCCCCGACCGGGTCGACGTCCTGGCTCAGCTCCGTCTTGCCGGTCGCCGCGTCCAGCCCGACCAGCTCGTGCGCCGGGGCCCCGTTGACGAGCTCGTCGGCCACCACGAAGACCTCGGCGCGCGTCGCGTCGATCACCGGCGTCCCGGTGATGCCGACGGTGGGGGAGATGTCGCCGCAGGGGAGCGATCCGGAGGGCACGGGCGTGCCCAGGTGCGTGGACCACTCCACCGAACCCGTGGCGCTCGAGAGTGCGTAAACGGTGTCGGTCTCGGTGGCCACGATGACCCGACCGTCCGAGACGAGCGGTTCACCGTAGAGCTGGCCGTCGAGGACAGGCGAGGTCCACGCAGGTGCGGCGAGGTTGACCGAGGACACCGTCGAGGCGACGCCGGTTCCCTCGGCGCTGCCGTGGTACACCGTCCACGCAGGGCCGGCCGGTGGCGACACCGCCGTCGTCGAGGTGGTCGTCGCGGCGAGCGCGGCGGTGTCGGGCGCGAGACAGAGCAGCGCGAGCACGGCGCACGTCGTGATGACCTGCGCCCACCCCCTCCACCTCACACGGGCGGGCACCACGCCTGCGTCGGGCTCAGATCGAGCCCGGACGGCCGCGCCGCCGCAGCGTCGCGTCGACCGCAACCGCAACGAGCAGGACGAGGGCAGTCGCTATGTCGGTGCCCGCCGTGCTGATGTTGAGGAGCGCGAGACCGTTGATCAGGGTGGCAATGACCAGGCCCCCCAGCAGCGGATGGATTGGTTTGCCGTAGCCGCCGAACAGGCTGGCGCCGCCAATGACCGCGGCGGCTACCGCGTAGAGGACCTCCGTGCCACCGTCGAAGCCGACCGAGAAGGAGCCGAGTCGCGAGGCGTAGACGAGGACGGCCAACCCGGCCGTGAGGCTGCAGAGCATGAACCCGATGGTGCGGACCATCGCGACGTTGATGCCGGCGCGCCGGGCGGCTTCGGGGCTGGCACCGATGGCATAGAAGTAGCGACCGAGCTTCGTCCGCGACAGGAGGAACGTCTGCGCCACGAGGATCACCACGACGAACGGCACGGCCCAGGGGACGCCGCGCACCGGCGACGCCGCGATGCCCCGGTTCAGGTTGCAGATGTAGACCAGGGCGGCCCCGGCGATGGCCACGGCGGCAATGGTGAGGATCGTGATGCTCAGTGGCGGTGCGCTGAGCCCTTGGGACCGGCGTCGCGCCGTACGAAAGACCGAGGTCACCCCGAAGAGGGCGACGACGCCGACGAGCAGGGCCCAGCCGGCGACCGGCGTCATGTTGCCGCTGACGAGGTCGTCGACGACGTAGTTGGAGATCGAGATCACGCCGCCGACGGCGCCCTTGTCGACGTCGAAGACGTAAATGAGGACGCCCTGCCAGCCCAGCAGGCCGGCCAGCGTCACCACGAAGGACGGGATCCTGAGCCGGGTGATGATCGTCCCCTGGAAGAAGCCGATGACAGCGCACGCGGCCAGGCCGACGATGATCGCCGCCCACCAGGGCCAGTTCTGGGGTGCCCCCATGAGCGCCAGTGCGATGGCGGTACCGACCGCGCCGACGAAGGCGACGGAGAGGTCGATCTCGCTGAGGATGAGGGCGTAGAGCTCGGCCATGCCCAGCAGGATGATGAAGGCGGCCTGGATGAACAGGTTGACGATGTTGGTGGCGGTCAGGAAGGCACTGGACTGGATATCGAAGAAGATGAAGATGACGATCAGGCCGGCGATGATCGGGAGCGCACCGCTTTCACCGCCGCGGAGGCGGCGCCACCACGCGCGGAGATAATCGCCGAGCGAGTCCGCCAGGACGTCGGGGGCCAGGACGACGAGGGCTTGCTGATCGAGGGTGTTGTCGGCGGCTGCGGCCGAGAGATCAGCCGGGCTCTCGTTCGGTGCCGCTGGCTCGTCGATCGTGTCGGTCATCGTCCGGTCATCCCGTCGCGGCCACATTCCGCGAGGACTCGCCCGTCGTCATGTACTCGACGACGACCTGGGTGTCGAAGCTCGCGGCTGGCCCTTGGACGACCAACTGCCCGAGGAAGAGCACGGCGATCTCGTCGGCCACTTCGAAGACGTCGGTGAGGTTGTGCGAAATGAGCAAGACAGCCGTGCCCTGACTGGACAGGCGCAAGATGAGTTCGAGCACCTCGTGGGTCTGCGCCACGCCGAGGGCGGCGGTGGGCTCGTCCATGATCACCAGCTTCGCCTCCGACATGACCGCCTTCGCCACCGCCACCGATTGGCGCTGCCCCCCGGAGAGCGATGCGACGGGTTGGCGAATCGAGCGGACGGTAGTGACATGCAGTTCGGCCAGGGTCTGGCGTGCCGTGATCTCCATGGAGGCCTCGTCGAGTAAGCCGAATCGCAGCTTTTCGTGACCGAGGAACATGTTCTGCACGATGTCGAGGTTGTCGCACAGCGCCAGGTCCTGGTAGATCGTCGTGATCCCGAGCGCCTCGGCGTCGTTGGGCGAGTGCGGGTGGACAGGCTTGCCCTGCCAGAGGATCTCTCCGTCGGTGGGTTCCCACAAACCCGAGACGGTCTTGATTGCGGTCGACTTCCCGGCCCCGTTGTCACCGACCAGGGCGGTCACCTTGCCGGCTCCGACCGTCAGGTTGACGTTGCTCAGAGCCCGCACGGCCCCAAAGACCTTGCTCACGCCCCGGAGTTCCAGCAGCGGCGCACCCTCGGTCATGTCGGAACCCCCTGTGGCGGACGACGGCTGGAACTGCTGCGGAGGGCGTCCACTGACAGACCCCCGCCCGGCATCCGGGCGGGGGTCTGCCTGGGATTACCTCTCTGGGTCGACATTACCCAGTCGGGAAACGCCCAACCGGCAATGGCGACCGTCGGCTTTTACGGCGTGATGCCCGCCGCCGTGCAGTCGCTCGCGTATGAACCCGCGCAGAGCTGCGACGCAGGCACGAAGTTGTCCTTGATGATGGTTGCGTTCATGTTCTTCGTGGTCACCCACTCGGGCGTCTCGAGGACCGACGGGACGCTGACGCTCGCCGTCGTGTCCTCGGTCTTGCCGTTCACCAGGGACTTGGGGGGTGTCTTGCCGGCCCGCAGGTACAGGGCGAGGGCGACAGCCGCCTGCGCCTCGAGGTAGATCGGCTTGTACACCGTGCCGCACTGGTAGCCCGAGAGCACGTTCTGCAGTCCCGTCAGCGTGGCGTCCTGCCCGGTGGTCGGGAAGGTCTTCGGCTTGACGTGCAGCGATTGCAGGTACGTGATGATCGGGGCTCCGGTCTCGTCGTTGGGGATCAGCGCCGAGTTGGTGTTGGGGTGCGCCGTGTAGACGGCCTGGAACTCGGTCTCGGCGGTCGGGGGGTCCCACGTGCCGGCCGTGTGCGCCACGGCGACCCATTTCCCGGACTTGAAGTACGAGTTGAGCACGCCGTCATAACCCTGCGCGAACAGCGTCGCGTTGTTGTCCGTCACCGCACCGTGCATGACGACGACCTGTGGCTTCTTGACGTGCCAGGCGGCGACACAGCTCACCAGTCCCTGCCCCATGACCTTGCCCACCGTGACGTTGTTGAAGCTGACGTAATAGGAGCGGCTCCCGCCGAGCGTGAGGCGGTCGTAGTCGACCACCTTGACGCCGCGGGCCTTGGCGTAGCTCTCGATCTGTGCTCCCACGCCGGAGTCCAGCGGGTCGACCAGCAGGACCGTGGCACCGTTCGAGATGTCGGTCTGCGCATCGGTCAGCTGCGTGGCGTCGCTGCCGAGTGCGTTCTGCACGACGAAGTCGGACGAACTGAGTCCCGCGGTCGTGAGAGCCTTCGTGATGTCCGGCGCGTCGAACTCGACATAACGGGTCGAGCTCACCGTGTCGGGCAGGATCGCTGCCACCTTGCCCTTGCCGGCCGCGGCCAGCGGCTTGAACGCCTTCATGATCGTGAAGGTGTTGGTAAAGGATGTGGTCGAGATGTTGGACGGCAGGCTGACGCGTACCGAGGCCGAAGCCTCGCCGCACACCGCACCGACCAGCATCGACGACACCGCGAGGGAGAGCCCCCCGAGCATGCCTGCCCTGCTGAGTCGCACATTGTCTCCTTTTGTCCGGGCCGCCCGGTCAAGCGGACCCCCTGCTCCTGCGTTGTACCTGCGTGTGGTGTCTGGTCACTACCCACAATTGGGTAATTGCATTGCAGTTTTGTTGCAGGTTCAAGAACAATACAGAGCACAACGCCCCGATGCTGGGCATGAGCTGAGAAATTCCGATGGCTCGACGGCGGCAGGGGGACGCGGTCGCTGCTTCCCACGCCGCCGCCGCGGCGAGCCCGGCGTCGTCGCCAGGACCGAACGCCGGGGGCTGGCTCTGCGCCGAACACGACCGTTGAGGTCGATCAGCGCGCCCGATCCGGTCCGCCCGGCCCCGGTGTGGGAGCCGTTTTCCGCAGCTACTGCCACAACTCCTTCGGGTCGTATCCGGTCCTCCGGAGGAGCCGGCGCAGGTTGGCCAGTTGGGGCGCATCGATGTCCTTGTGGCGCGGGTCGAAGGTCTCGGTCTCGCCCGCCACGGTCACCAAGATGTTTCCCTTGTGCGTCTCGTGGACGGTGCCCAGGGCGTTCAGCAGGGAGAGGACCAGGTGCCACTCGATGTTGTGGCTGGTCGGGTGCCGGAAGATCTGTGCCACCGTGTCCCGGTGGTGGCTGTTGAGGTGTTCCGGGGCTCCCACTGGGCTCCTCTCGTCTCGTGCCGCCGCGGCGAGCACTCGTTGGTCATTTTCGCGCTGACCCGGCGGGCGGCGGCCCGGTCTTGGCCGGCGCGGTCACGACGGGCGGGCCTGCCATCGCCAGCTTCAACTCGGGCTCGATGACCGGCGTGAGGAACGACGCGTAGGTCTGGGTCAAGTGGTTGTCGTCGCGGTAGACGACGAGGTTGTCCACCATGACGGCACACGTTGACGCGGTGCAGAACCAGGGCACGGTGTCCACGTAGCTGCCTCCGTTCTGGGTCACGACCGACTTTTCCGCCGCCATGCCGCTGGCATTGATGCCGACCGCGAGGGGCACCGTGCAGGCGGTGGCGTCGGTCAGGTGGGCCGAGAGGCACCCCGGGACGTCGAAGGGCGGCTTCGGGATGGGGCCGAAGACCATCACCTGGGCGCCGAGTTGTCGGATGGCGCTGACCTCCTGGCCGAGACCCGACAACCACACCGGGCTGTAGGGGGTGAAGTTGTAGATGTCGGTGTAGTGACGGGCGACCCCCAGGATCACGAGCGCCGGACGGATGGCCGCGATCTGGTCGAGGACGTCGGCCCGCCACTCGTCGCACTCGGTGAAGGTGCGGCCGAGCACCGGGCTGAAGATGGGCAGGGGGAACGGGGGGCAGGTGGCCTTGGTCCAGGTGATCAGCTTCCAGCCGAACTGCTGGGCGGCCTGATCGACGGCCGGGAACCACATGGCTGCATGGGAGTCACCGAAGAGCACCACGGTGGTATTCGAACTGGTGTCGCCGAAGGTGCACGATTGCAAGGACGTATCGGTGTAGCTGTCGAGGCATCCGTCGACGAAGACGGGCGGTTCGTCCGCGTTGGCGTCGGGGAGGCTCGGTTCGAGATTCGCGGGCACGTCCGCGAACGTGAGAGAGCGCGCCACCTGCTGATTGATGGCTTCCGTGCTGACACGGAGCTGGGTGAGCAGGGGGTTCTGCTGCGTGGCCGAGTCCGCCCCGTGTGCCTTGGTCGACTGGCGCAGCGCCGCAGCCGCCACCGGGGCGCGACCGGTGCCGGCGAGGCTGGGCAAGGAGAGCACCGAGAGGACACAGGCGCCGACAGCAGCGACCGTGAGGGCGGCGCCCAGGCTGAGGGTCCTCCGGGGCCGGGTGGTGAGCCAGGTCGACGTGCGGAGCGGGCGCTCGACCAGGACGAAGGTCGCCACGGCCACCACGAAGCTCAGCGCCGCCACCCCAAGGTTCTGCGCGAGCGACAGGGCGTGCCCGAGGGCGACGGGCGCGAGGATGAGCATCGGCCAGTGCCACAGGTACCACGAATACGAGACGCGCCCGATGACCTGCAGCGGTGAGCGGCGGAGGATCTGCACCGGGCCGTGCCGAAGCGTCGTGCCCGTGCCGGCTGCGAGAACGGCCGCCGCACCCAGGACGGGCACGAGCGCCGCGGTGCCCGGGAAGGGCGTGCTGGCGGTGTAGGTCGCGACAGACCACAGGACGAGCCCGAGGCCGATCCAGCCCAGCAGCGGCCGTCCCCGCATCCGCCCGATGACCGGGGCGCCGAGCGCGACGAGCCCACCGACCGCCAACTCCCACGCCCTCGTCGGGAGCGAGAAGAACGCCCACGGCTCCGACGCGTGGGTGAGCCAGATGGAGAAGGCGCACGAGCTGACGGCGATCGCCCCCAGGACGATCGCTGCTGAGACGCGCGACGGCTGGACGTGCCGCCGTCGGCCCCAGGCCAGCGATGCGAACAGCAGCACGGCGGGCCAGATCAGGTAGAACTGCTCTTCGACGCCGAGCGACCAGTACTGCTGGAAGGGTGACGGTGCGATCGACGCCGTGAGGTAGTTCGTCTGGAGGAAAGCAAAGCGGTAGTTGCCGACGTAGAGGGCGCAGGCCACGCCGTCCTTGAGGACCCCACGGGCAGTAAGCGGAGGCAGGATGGCCGCCGACGCGACCGCCGTGACTGCGAGGACGAGGAACGACGCCGGTAGCAGGCGACGGATGCGGCGCGCGTAGAAACCCCTGAACGACAAGCCTCTGGTGTCGCGCACCTCGCGCCACAGGTGATCGGTGATCAGGTAGCCCGAGATCACGAAGAAGACGTCGACGCCGACGTACCCGCCGGGCACCGCACCGACGTGGGCATGGTAGAGCACGACGGCGAGAATGGCGACCGCTCGCATCCCCTCGATGTCCTTGCGAAACGTTCGCCGCGGTCGGCGCGTCGGGTCGACCGCCTGCGACTCCATCAGCCGATGAACCCCAGTCCCACTCCCTGCGGAAACGTAGCACCGGGCCGGGCGCTCCCCTTGTGACAGAGGGAGAGCCGCTCCGGGGGCTCCGGTGCGAAGGCCACCTCTCCCGGGCCGTCGCAGGGACCATCTGCCTGGTGCTCCGATCAGGGGCGCCTGGCGCCCCGATCAGGGGTGTAGGAAGACACTGGAGGAGGCGCCGAGGAGGTGGCTATGCGATTTCGCGATCGGAGAGAGGCCGGTCGTCACCTGGCCGAGCTGGTACGGCGTGGCGAACCCCGTGCGGGAGAGACCGTCGTCCTCGGGTTGCCCCGCGGCGGCGTCCCCGTCGCCTTCGAGGTCGCCCGAGGCCTCGATGCCCCGCTCGATGTGATCGTGGTCAGGAAGCTCGGCGTCCCTTTCCAGCCGGAACTCGCGATGGGGGCGATCGGCGAAGGGGGAGTGCTGGTGGTGAACCAGGATGTCCTGCAGTCCTCTGCGCTGGATGCGTTCGACATCGATGCCGTCGCCTCGCACGAGCGGGCCGAGTTGGACCGACGCGCGCGCCAGTACCGGGGTGGGCGTCCCCATGTGGACCTCGTGGGGCGGTGCGCCGTCATCGTCGACGACGGGATCGCCACGGGCTCGACGATGCGAGCCGCCGGTCAAGTGGCGCGGGCGCTCGGTGCCGCTCGCATCGTCATCGCGGTGCCCGTCGCCTCGCGCCAGGCGGTCGCGGCGCTGCGCGACGTCTGCGACGAGATCCTCTGTGTCGAGGTGCCCGAACCCTTCTACGCGGTGGGGGAGTGGTACCGCGACTTCTCGCAGACATCGGACGACGAGGTGGTCGAGCTGCTCCGGAGCGCCACGGGCCAACGACGCCCGCGAGGAGCGGATCCGCGGGGCAACCTTCCTCCGCTGCGGGACGAGGAAGTCCGGGTGCCCTCGGGCCAGGTCGAGCTGTCCGGACGCGTCACCATCCCTCCCTCACCCCGCGGCACGGTCGTCTTCGCGCACGGCAGCGGCAGTAGCCGTCGCAGCCCGCGAAACCGGAACGTGGCGCGGGTGCTCAACCACGCCGGCCTGGCGACGCTGCTCGTCGACCTCCTGACGAGCGAGGAGGAGTCGGACCAGTCCTACGTCTTCGATATCCGATTGCTGGCCGACCGCTTGGGTGATGCGACGCGGTGGATGAGAACCCTGCCCGAACTGACGTCCATGGGTGTCGGCCTCTTCGGCGCGAGCACGGGGGCGGCGGCGGCCCTCTGGGCGGCGGCCCAGCCCGGTAGCGGCGTCTCGGCGGTCGTGTCGCGCGGTGGTCGCCCAGACCTCGCAGCGCCGCTGTTGGACGCCGTCGTGGCTCCGACGTTGCTCATCGTCGGCAGTTGCGACGAGACCGTCGTGGAGGCGAACCGCCGGGCCTTGGCCGACCTACGCTGTGAGAGCCAACTGACCCTGGTCCCGGGGGCCACCCACCTGTTCGAGGAGCCCGGGGCGCTGGAACTGGTGGCCCAGCTGGCCCGCGACTGGTTCGTGGCCAAGTTGGCATCGGACGGGGACGTCTCGCTCCGCTAGACCTGGGGGCGATGTCGTCGCTCGTTCCAGACGAGTCGGTTCCCGATGCGGTGCGCCGGCTCCGGCTCCACCGCTGGACGGATCGGGCTGTGGTCGCCATCGCGATCACCGCGTTCGCGGCGGGTTTCGGGCAATTCGGCGTTGTCGTCGCCCTCGGCGACGTGTCCACCCAACTGGGACACGTCGCCCCGGGCAATTCGATCGCCGACAAGGTCGGCTTGTCGGGAACGAGCCTCGGCGTGGGCCTCGCGATCATCCGCCTCGCCTCGCTCCTGAGCCTGCCCCTCATCGGCATCGCCGATCGCCTCGGCCGCCGGCGCGTCATCCTGACCGTGACGATCACCGGTTTGGCGCTGACGGTCGCCGCGGCCGGGAGTCCCTCCTACTGGTGGTTCGTGGCGATCTTCGCCTTCGGGCGCCCCCTGCTCAGCGCCACCAACGCCCTGGCCGGGGTGATGGCCGCGGAGGAGACGGGGTCATCCAACCGCGCGGCGGCCGTCGCGTTCGTTGCGGCCGGGTACGCGGCGGGGGCGGGACTCGCCGCCATTGTGCACAGCCTCGCCTCGGGCACGCTGGGTTTCCGAGGCATCTTTGCGCTGGCCGTCATCCCACTGGCCGTCGTCTTCGCGGTGCGTGGGTGGGTCGAAGAACCGAAGCGGTTCATGGTGGCGGAGGCCGCGGCGGACCACCCGACCCCCGTCCTCGGCGCCGTCGGGCCCCGCTTTCGCCGGAGGCTGGTCGTGCTGGTCCTCGCCACGTTCGCGGTTTCCGTCATCACGGGTCCGGCGAACAGTTTCGTGTTCCTCTACGCGCAGGACGTCGTGCACCAGGCGGGATGGGTGACCGCCCTCATGGTCACCGCCGCCGGCGTGGTGGGCCTGCCCGCACTCCTGGCGGGGCGTTGGCTGGCGGACCACGTCGGCCGGCGGCCCACCTGCTCGGCGGCCATGGTCACCATCGCGTTGGGCGGCACCCTGGCCTATTCGGGCTCACGGCCGGCACTCCTCGTCGGGTACGTCCTCGGGGTCTGTGGCGGTTCGCTGTTCGCTCCGGCCGCGGGCGCCCTGCTGGCGGAGCTCTTTCCGACGTCGGTGCGCGCGTCGGCCACCGGATGGTGTGTCGTCGCGGGCGTCCTCGGAGCGGTCGGCGGCCTGATCGCCTTTGGCGCGGTCGCCGACGTCGGCAACCGGTTTGCCTCCGCGGCGTATCTTGTGTTCCTGCCTACCGCAACCGCGGCCGCACTGTTCTGGTTCGTGCCCGAGACGATGGGGCGGGAGCCCGAGTCCCTCTGGCCGACCGACAGCTAGCCATACGTGAACGTGACGGCGTTGGAGGTGCCACTGGCGGTGGTGATCGACACCTGCGCGGGGGACGAGCCCGACTGGGGTGGGACGGTGACGCTGCAGGTGTTCTCCGCCGGACAGCGCGTCGGCGCGACCTGGCCGTTGAACGTGGCGACGATCTGGCCGTTGGGGCTGAGGAAGTTGGCGCCCGTGATCTGAACGCCCTCCCCGGCGCTTCCGCTGGCGGGAGCGAGGGAGCTGATCACCGGCACACCAGCCGGCCCGGCGGGCGTCGCCGTCGACGGGGTCATGGTCGTGGTGGTGCTGCCGGACGGGCCCCCCGAGGTGCCGCGGCCCTTCGTCCCGGCGGCGCTCGCTGGCGGCGCCGAATGGGTGTGCGGCGCCGCGGCCGTCGAGCCGGAAGGCGCGGCCGGCCGGGGGTTCCCGCTCAGCGACACGCCGAGGGCGATGGCGGCGGCCACCACGAGGACCGAGGCGGCGACGACGGAAGCGAGCAACCAGCGCTCGGGGTGTCGGGGCATGGGCTCCGGGGCGAGCCGCTGGTCTGTCGAGCCCGCGTCCGGCGGCCGGCGCGGTGGGGTCAGCCGGGGCGAGGGCGGTGGCGGTCCGGTGGCGGTGGCGGTGGCGGGGGGCTTCCCTGGGTCTCGCGAGCGCGGCGCACTGCGCTCTCCATCGCGCCCAGGGCACGCCGACCCGGCGTGCCCGGAGGCGTCTCGGCGGCCTGCCCGTCCGTCATTGGATCCTCGCCGTCCAATTGTGCCCACGTCGGAGCCATCTCTAACCGCAGGTCCGCCGCGTGGAGTGCAACGCCCGGCGGGCACCGGCCGCGCCCGAGCGCTCCCTGACCACACACCCTAAAATTGTGGCGCTCCCGAGGAGGCACCCGAGGAGGCAGGGATGCGATCCGACCTCATGCCCAGTTCCCCGCGCTCGCCGGTGGAGATGCAGCGTCACCCCGGTGGCGGCGAGGCCGAACGGGGCAACGGCGGTGTCGCCGCCGCAGTGGCCCCACTGCTCAGCCACTACTTCGGCGGCCCGGCGCCCGTCCGCGTGGAGTTCTGGGACGGGACATGGCTCGGCCCCGCCGACGGTCCCGTGCTGCAGGTTCGGTCCTCTGACGCCGTGCGCCGGCTGCTGTGGTCGCCGGGGGAGCTGGGGCTGGCCCGAGCCTTCGTGGTTGGGGACCTGGGGTTCGAGGGCGACATAGGCGAGACGTTGCGGCTGTTGCACACGGCGGCGCCGCGGCACGGTCGCGGCGGCACCGTCGTCGCGCTCCGTGCCCTGCATGCCGCCCACCGGCTGGGCGCGTGGGGCGGCCCGCTCCCGCCCCCGCCCGAGGAGGCAGCACCCCGCGGCAGGCTCCATTCGAAGAACCGCGACAGCGAGGCGGTGCGTCATCACTACGACGTGAGCAACGACTTCTATGGCCTCGTGCTCGGTCCCTCCATGACCTACTCCTGCGCGCGCTTCGCTCCGGGAGCGGAAACGCTCGAGGCCGCGCAAGAGTCCAAGCATGAGCTCGTCTGCCGCAAGCTCGGGCTCCCCGGTCAGCCCTCGGTGAGGATCCTCGACGTCGGGTGCGGCTGGGGGAGCTTTGCGCTCCACGCGGCGCGCCAGCACGGGGCCCGCGTGGTCGGGGTGACGCTCAGCCCTGCGCAGGCGCAGGCGGCGCGTGAACGGGTCGCCGCAGCCGGGTTGGAGGGCAAGGTCGAGATCCGGTTACAGGACTACCGGGATGTCCGTGACGGGCCTTTTGACGGCATTGCGTCGGTCGGGATGTTCGAGCACGTCGGCTCTTCGCGCAGTGCCGAGTACTTCGGCGTCATGCGACGGCTACTGGCACCGCAGGGACGGCTGCTCAATCACGCCATCTCGAGCGTGGGTGGATCGCGCCTCGGCCCGCGGTCGTTCATCGGGCGTTACGTCTTTCCCGACGGCGAGCTCATCGACGTCGGTCGCGTGGTGCTCGCCATGGAGGAAGCGGGTTTCGAGGTCCGCGACGTCGAGTCACTGCGCGAGCACTACGCCCGGACGCTCCATGCCTGGGTGCGCAACCTCGAGCAGCACTGGGACGCTGCGGTGGCCGAAGTCGGGGTGCGACGGGCCCGCGTCTGGCGGCTCTACATGGCGGCGTCTGCCAACGGATTCGAGGACGGCGGGATCTCGGTGCACCAGGTGCTTGGCGTCACACCTCGACCGGACGGGTCGAGTGGTATGCCGCTCACGCGCGCTGCGTGGGGTTGACGCCCGGCCCGAGAAGTCGGCCCCAGACCGGCGCGACGACCGCGCTGGCACGCCCAGAGTATTTCGTGCGACTCTGACGACATGTCCCCGGTCCCGCGGATCGTCGTCTGCGACGGGGATGAGACCGGCCAGGAGCTGCTCGAGGCGGCGCTGCGGGTCCTCGACCCCGAGGTGCTCGGTTTCGACCTCGAGCTGGTGCATTACGACCTGTCGCTCGAGAACCGCCGCGCCACGGCCAACGCGGTGGTTCGCGAGGCCGCGGCGGCGATGCGCGAGACGGGGCTGGGGCTGAAGGCCGCCACGATCACCCCGGAACGCACAGGCGACGTCGGTAGCCCCAACCGCATCCTGCGCGAGGGTGTCGGCGGGTCGGTCATCGTTCGCACGGGACGGCGCATCCCTGGCGTCGCCCCCCTGGCGCCGGTCGTCCACCCCATCGTGGTGGTGCGGATGGCCGTCGGCGACGCCTATGGGGCGGAGGAGGGGCGGACGGGCCACCCGGGCGGCATGGGCGAGCAGGCGTGGCGGACCGAGCGTATCGAGCGCGCGGTCTGCCGATCCGTCGCGGAGTTCTCGTTCCGCACAGCGGTGCAGCTGGGTGCGTGCGTCTATGGCGGACCGAAGTGGACCGTGTCGACCGTCTACGAGGCGATGCTGAAGGAAGAGATGGACGCCGCGGCGGCCCGGTATTCGGGCATCCCCTACCGCCCCACGCTGATCGACGCCGCCTACGCCGGCCTGCTGACGGAGTCCGGCACCAGCGCGCTGGTGATCCCCGCCCTCAACCGTGACGGCGACTGCCTCTCCGACCTCGTGTTGGCCCTGTACGGCTCCATCGCCGGCGCCGAGTCCGTCCTGCTCGCGCTCAGCGAGGACCTGCGGCCCGTGGTGGCGATGGCGGAGGCTCCGCACGGCACGGCGCCCTCGCTGATGGGGAAGAATGTCGCCAACCCCATGGCGATGTTGTTGGCCTGCGCCGCCGTCCTCGACTACGCCGCCCGTGGCGATGTCACGATCGGGGGGCGGGCCACCGCCATCCGCCAGGCAACCCTCGGCGCGGCGGCCGACGGGATTCGCACGTTCGACTTGGGTGGAGACGCCTCGACCACGGATGTCGTCGACGAGGTTCTGGCGCGCCTCGGCGCCAACACCCCCCGCTGAGCTCGGGCCTGGACCGCCGCGTTCAGGGAAGACCCAGTGGCGCGAACAGATCGCCCTTTGCCTCGAGCCGGCGCAAGACGTCCTGCGTCTCGAATCGGAGGCGCCCGGGGTCCTTCTCTTTGACGCACCGGTCCATCTCGGCTGGCGTCACCGGCGTCGACACGGTCGGCGTGGGCATGGCTCGCACCGAGTACACACTGACCGTGGTCTTGGCCGGGTGGTTCTGGCTCCAGTCGATCAGCACGCGACCCCGGCGCAGCGACTTGCGCATGTTGGAGACGACGAGCTCAGGGTGCTCCGATTCCAGCTTGCGGGCGATGTCGTAGGCGTGAGCCCGCACGCCGTCCCAGGTCGTCCGCGGCCCCACCGCGGCGTAGAGCTGGAGACCCTTGGACCCGCTGGTCTTGGCGAAAGGCTCCAATCCATCGTTGTCGAGCTCTTTCATCACGTAACCCGCCACGACGCAACACTCGACGATGGTGGTGCTCTCGCCGGGATCGAGATCGAACACCATGAAATCGGGGCGAGCGGGCAACTTGCGACGCCGGCCGACGTGCCACAGCGGCACGTGGAGCTCGACGGTGCCGAGGTTGGCGGCCCAGGCAAGCGTCGGAAGGTCGTTGACCATGGCGTAAGGGATGACGTCCCGACCGTCGTTGGACGGTACCTCGACGCAGCCCACCCAAGCCGGGGCGTGCGAAGGAATGTGCTTCTCGAAGAACGACTTGCCCTCGACCCCGTCCGGGAACCGCTTCATTGTCAACGGCCGTTCCCGGAGATGCGGCAGCATCACGCCGGCCACTCGCACGTAGTAGTCGATGAGCTGGCCCTTGGTGAAGCCGACGTGGGGGAACAGCACCTTGCCGAGGTTGGTGACCGACAATTCCCGTCCGTCGATGACGGTGCGCGTGGAGGATTCGGCTGCAGCCACTAGCCGGCCCGCGCGTCCTTGACCATGGCCTGATTCTTACCCCAACTCCTCGGACGCCCTGCTCTCATTCGACGACGACGTCGTTGGGCGCCTTGTCCGCGCGGATGCCCCTCCAGGTTGCTTGTCGGAGCCGGTTCGCGGTCGTCCACTCACCGAAGGCCACCTCACCGACCAGCTCGGGCCGCACGAAGTGTGCCGTGGCCGCCTCGCCGGCCGGCAACGGCGCCGTGAAGGGACTGTCTCGCGTTGCGAGTGGACGCAAGTCTTCGAGTAGGTCGCGGCGCATCTTGGCGCTGAAACCACTCCCCACCTTGCCGACGTAGCGCAGCCCGGGACCGTCGGGGAGACCGAGCAGCAGCGCACCGAGGCTTCCCTCGCGTTCACCCCGGCCCTCGGTCCACCCGCCGATGACGACCTCTTGGGTGAGGAAGGACTTGACTTTGAGCCAGTCGGGATGCCGCCGACCGGCTCGGTACGGCGAGTCCCGTCGCTTGGCGACGATGCCCTCGAGGCCGTTCTGCACCGTCGCAGCCAGGATGTCCTGCCCCGAGACGTCGCGGAACGACTCGGTGGTGGTGAAGGTCTCTCCGGAAAGCTGCAGCGCTTCGAGCCTGGCGCGCCGCTCGTCGTAGGGGAGCGCCAACAGTGAGTGCCCTTCGAGGTACAGGAGGTCGAACGCCACGAAGCTCACCGGGTGCGATGCGGCGCGCCGCCGAGCTTCCCGCTGGTTCGCCACGTGCATACGCTGTTGCAGCCTCGAGAAGCTCGGACGGCCGTCCTCGCCCAGCGCGACGACCTCGCCGTCGAGCACGCACGTGGTCATGCCCAGAAAATCTCCGATGTCGGCCAACTCGGGGAACGACGCGCTGACGTTGAGGTCGTTCCTGCTCTGCGCGCGGACCCTGCCGCCTTCGACGAAGAGGATGGCCCGGATTCCGTCCCATTTGATCTCGAACGCCCAGTTGGCGTCGTCCTGCGGCAATCGACCCGGCACCGCCAGCATCGGCTTGATCGACGTCGGGAAGGGATCAGCGCGGGTGGAGGGGCCGTGCCGGTGGATCATCCAGTTTCGGTCCTTCGTTTGGAAGAGCACGAAGCTGCCCGAGGCTTTTGAGCCGTGGAGTACGAACTTGACCTCGTTCTCGGACCATTTCTCGGCTTCGTAGTAGCCGGTGTCCCAAATGGTCATGCGCCCGCCTCCGTATTCGCCTCGGGGGATGTCACCCTCGAAGGTCGCGTACTCGAGGGGATGGTCCTCGGTGTGCACGGCGAGGCGGTTCTCGTCCGGAGATTCGGGGAGGCCTTTGGGCATCGCCCACGAGACCAGCACGCCGTCACGCTCCAGCCGCAGGTCCCAGTGCAGGCTGCGCGCGTGGTGCTCTTGGATGACGAAGCGCAGGCGTCCATTGTCGGTGGAGCGAAGGCGACCCATGGGCTCGGCGGTCTTCCGAGGATTTCGTTTGGCCCGGTAGGTGTCGAGCTTGTCTCTGGCTGCCGCACCCTTGCGCGAGGTCTTCGGAGTCACCGACCACACCGTACCCACCGAGACCGGTTGACCGACACACAAGGGGGTATAGACCGGCTTTTGGAGAGGGGAGATGTGCCGATGTCGAAAGCCCACGGCACTCTCCGAGGGTTGCTTCTATGAACGTGTTCGAACGCACCGTCGGGAGGGCGGACCAGGCCCAGCGGCGGGTTCGTCTCCTCGCCTTCGCGTTCGGCGTGATCAAGAAGTTTGGCGACGATCGGGGCGGGTCGTTGTCCGCGTTGCTCGCCTTCTACGGGTTTCTGTCTCTGTTTCCGCTGCTGCTCTTGTTGGTGACGCTGGTCGGATTCTTCGGTGGAGGTGACCCCCATTCGCTCGTCCATCGGGTGGAGGACTCGGCCTTTTCACAATTCCCCATCGTCGGAACGAAGCTGAGCACGAACATTCACGGTCTTCACGATCGGAACGTGCTTGCACTGGTAGTGGGGATCGTCGGTGTGCTTTGGGGATCGCAAGGCGCGCTCCAGACGGCGCAATATGCGCAAGCCGAAATCTGGAACATCCCGGCCGTCAATCGCCCGAACTTCTGGGCTCGTCTGGGCCGGACGGCCAGTATGACCGTGACCCTCGGGCTGTTCCTCCTCGTGAGTACGGTGTTGGCGGGGCTCGTCACCATTGGGCACCACGGGGAGTGGGCGGCGGTGGGTGCCGCGCTGTCTTCCCTCGTGGTCAATATTGCGCTGTACCTCGTCGCTTTCAGATTGCTGACGCCAAAGCAAATCCGGTGGGAGGACATGGTGCCGGGGGCGATCGTCGGGGGTGCGGGATGGACCGTGCTCCAGTATCTCGGCGGTGTTCTTGTGGAGCACTCGTTGCGGAACACGAGCAAGGAGTACGGGGCGTTCGCGCTGGTGCTGGGTCTGATCGGATTCCTGTACCTGGCCGCAGAGATGACGGTCTATGCGGCCGAGATCAATGTGGTGCGAGCCCGACGTCTCTGGCCGAGAAGTGTGACGCAGCCCCCGCTGACCGCCGCCGACAAGAAGGTGCTGTCCTCGATCGCGCTCGAGGGGAAGCGGCGACCAGAACAGTACGTCGCGACCGGTTTCCACGACGGCAACGAGGTGGACGCACGGGAGCAGGCTGTCCCGCCACGTTGACGCGTCGGGTCGCCCCCGTCCGGTTTTCTGTCGCCGTGTCGTGGGTATTTTGTCCGGTTGTTCCGGCCACGACGGGAGGAGGTCGAGAAATGTCTACAAGCACCACCGTTGCAGGGACTGACCAATTGGGACGTCGGGAGGTGCGACGTCGGGAGCAGCCCCGGACGCACGCTCACATCGGACGCACCGGGATCGGGGTCGCCGGCCTGGTCGCTGTCCTGGGGGGGCATCGTTCCCTTCGTCGGCCCTCTGTTCCACTACAGCGGTGACGGTTCGGGGGCGTGGCAATGGAATCTCCCCCACGCAGTTCTCGCCCTGCTTCCGGGCGTCGCAGGGATGGTCCTCGGTCTGTTCGTCGTGGCGGAATCGCGCGGCGTGACGGTGGGGAGAGGGCGGTTCAGCTTGGCGGCTGCCGGGCTGTTGCTAATGGTCTGTGGGGGGTGGTTCGTGCTGGGTCCGCTCGCCTGGCCGGTTATCTCCAACGCAACCACCTATTTCGTGGGCGGCACGCACCTGCACATCCTGGAGTACGAGGTCGGCTACAGCATCGGGACCGGCGTCGTTCTTGTTGCCTGCGGTGCCTTCGTCGGTGGCTGGGCCTCTCGTCACCAACCCAGGACGACCGCCGTGACGGAGGGTCCCGGCGCTGCGCCGGAGGCACCCGTCGCGGCGGAACCAATGCAGGGTCAGGTCGAATCGGGGATCTGAGGACCGATGGCATGAGGGTTGTGGACGCCTTCTGATCCGACGATCGGTCGCCAAACGAGTCCCACCCCCAAAACCCGGGGCGAGGACCTACGATTCGGGGCGCCATGCATCGTTGGCTTTCGCCCCGCGCGCTGCTGCTCCACCTCGAGTTCTTCCTGATCGTCGCTGCTTGCGGAGTGGCAACCTGGTGGCAGGCGAGAAGGGCGCTCGGCGGTAATGGGCTCAGTTGGTTCTACACGTTCGAATGGCCCGTTCTGGCCGGGATCGCGGTTGCCGCGTGGTGGCATCTCATCCACGAGGATCCGGTAGAGCGCGCCGCCCGGAAGCGAGAGAGGGCCGAGGTCGATCCCACCGAGAGAAAGGCGGAGTGGTAGGCCCTAAGCGGTCTTCGCAGGCCGGTGCCAGCGGACACGCCAGGGGAGCCGATCCGACCCGAGGGACAGGACCTCACTGGCTAGCCTGACCAGCGTGGATTCGGGGGGACAGCCGGCGGACCGCCACAAGAGGTCATCGGACAGGCTGTTCAAGTGGATCGCTGTGCTTGCTGCTGCGTGCCTCATCGGCTTTGTCGTGTTCGTCGTCGTCCGGGGTCCGGCGCATCCGGCAACGGTTGGGTCGTCCGCCCTCCAGGTTGCGCCGCCGCCCGTCTTGAAACCCGGGGCGATCGCGCCCCAGTTCTCCTTGCCGCAACTCCAAGGAGGTCAACCGGTGTCGCTGTTTGCCTTCCGGGGAAGACCCGTGATCCTGAATTTCTTCGCCTCGTGGTGTCGAGATTGCCGGACGGAACTGGGCGCGATGGCCCAGGTCGCTCGCGCCGACGAGCAGGTGGGTGGCCGTGATCGGAATCGACTCCAACGAGACATCGAACGCGGCCGCAATGAGACTGCTGGCTGCAGCCCACGCCCACTATCCCGTCGTCGTCGACCCACAGGCCAAGGTGGCGAGTCGCTACCTGGTCCAGGCGCTCCCGGTGAGCTATTTCCTCAACGCGTCGGGACAGGTGGTCGGTGCGGCTCTGGGTCCGCAGACGGTGGCGTCGTTGGACCGATGGCTGACCCGGCTCGGTGTCCATCAATGAACCGGTCGGGCGAACCCGAAGGCGCCAACCTCCCGCCAGTTGGCTCCGAGTCAGCTGACGGGCGGGTCGAACCTCCGGCTCCTCAGATCGACCGGGCGGCGGCACTCGCCGAGGGCGCGCCGGGCGTCCCGGCCAAGTTTGTCTTTTGGGTGCTCGGTGTCGTTCTGGTCCTGAGCCTGGGCGGACTGCTCGGGGAGCACGTGTTCTCCTCGGCCGGGCTCAACCCTGTGCCGACGACCGCGCCCGGGCCCCCCGTCACGGCCGAGCCCGCCGCGACACCACAGGCGCCGGCGCCCGATCGATCCATCAACGCGTCCCTCGAGTCGTTCATGGGTTTGAGCACCCCGACGCCGAAACCCGCGCCGGCGTTCACCCTGAGCGATCAGAACGGCCAGGCGACGACCGTGCCTGCCCAGCCTCCACGCGTGGTGGTCCTCACGTTTTTCAACGCGCCATGCAACGACATTTGTCCGGTCTTGGCCAACGAGATCGAGCAGGCCGATACCGACCTCGGAGCGGCGGCGCAGAACGTCGAGTTCCTCACGGTCAACACGGATCCGTCAGCTCTGGCCCAATCGGCGGAGGGTCCCGTCTTGAGCCTGACCAGCCTCGGCGCTTTGCCAAACTGGCGCATGCTCACGGGCCCGTTGGTGACGCTCAACCGGGTCTGGAGGGCATACGGCATCTCCATCTCGGTCGACAAGAAAACCGGCTTGGAGGCGCACAACGACGTCGTGGACTTTATCGACGCCCAGGGCGAGTTGCATTACCGTGCAACGCCATTTGCCGACGAGAGCACGACCGGGACCTACAGCCTGCCCGCCGCGAGCGTCGCGCGGTGGGGTGAAGGGATCGCGACCTACGCCATGAGACTGCTCGGTCAATGAGCGAGACGACGCCGCCGGCCAAGGCGGCCCCTCTCTGGCAACGCCACCGCGGGCTGCTCATCGCGCTGGTCGTCTGCGTGATTCTCCTGATCACGATCCTCTCCGACCTGCCCGTCAGCACCTCAAGAGCCGACGACATCAGCGCCGAGCGGAGTGTCATGAGCGAGGTGAACACCGATCTCGCGCCGTGCGCCCTGGCCATTCACCAGGCGATCGGGATCTGGAACCTCCAGGCTGCGCACGAGCTGACACCCGCTGACCGGGCCCCCACCCCGGGCCTGTTGACTGACGATCAGACGGCGTGTTCCTTCACAAGCGAGAACATCTACGATTTGACCACCAATATCCAGGTGCCGGGAACGGCGGCCGGCAAGGACCTCGGTCAGTTGATCGCGACGGCGACGCTTTGGACAACGTCGGATGCCTTGCGGGCGATTGAGGACGTGCAGACACTGATGAGCGATGCCGGCAACACGGCGGTTGTGCACAACCTCGCGAAGGAAGAGGGTCAGCTCGCGGCGGACCGAGCCACCGCCCTGTCACAAGAGGAGGCCGCCGACCACACCCTCGACACCCGACTCCAGCCGGTCGATCTTCCCGTCGTTTCGGGGACGACGACCGGCTAAGCGTCAGGAGGCCGGAGCGGCACCGCCTCTGCTCCCCCTCGTGGGCGGCGTCCCCCGTCGCCGCTCCGCCTTGGTGAGCGCCAACAGCTCGGTGTCGGGGTCCTCTTCCGTCTTCAGCCACTGCAGACGCGTTCCAGAAGATGACCGGGGCGAAGGCGACGGCCGCGACGAACCAGAGCACGGCCGACGCGATCTGTTGGTCGGCTGCTGCGCTCAGTCCCCCACCGGCGTGGTGAAACGTGCCGTAAAAGTCGTGAGTGGAGAGGCCGAGGGTGTAGGCCATGATCCAGAAGGCCCACATGACCAATGCGGCCAATACCGCACGGCGCAGGTAGCCCGACCGCGGGACCAAAGGCGGCGAAGCAACCAGTTCGAGCCAGAGCCCCAGCCCCAAGACGAGGAGGGTCACGGCTTCGAGGAACACCGGCCACCCGTGCTGGGCCACGACGGCCACCCCGCCCGGCACGTGCCAGGCCACGGCCACGATTAGGTCGGCGGCGATGAACGCCAGTGACCAGGGCAGCTCGCGGTGACGGCGCCGGCGGTCGGCGACCCGGTCGATCAGCCACGGCGCTGCATCAGCTGACCCGTCCGCCGCGAGCCTCAGCCGTCGCCACGGAGCTCCCAGCGCCACCAGAGCGGGGACGACGATGGCCAGGAGGGAGAATTGGAGAGTCTCGGCGTATTCGGAGTGCCGGGCGGTGCCCAAGAGGGGCGGGACGAGCGCCACGACGAACACGACGAGAGCGGCCAGCAGGCACCAGCCGCGCCAGGGTGCGGCACGCTCGTGGGGCCGCCCGCTGGCAGCCCCTCCGCTCACTCGACCGGCCGGCGCTGGAAGAAGCCCCAGAGCAGCACGACGAAGAGGACCCCGAGGGGGATGGCGAACGTCAACGCCTGGGTGCCGGCCACGTCGGATGCTGTGATCACGCGCTCACCTCTCCCGGCTCAGATGACATAGAAGAGTACCCAAAAGAAGGTGGCGACGAGCGGCGATGAACCCCCAGAAGTAGGTGCAGCCGTTCAGGTTGACCCGAAAGAGGCGGGCCACGGGCAGGGTCGAGTCTGCCGCCCCCCCGTCTTGGGCCATGGCGCGGCGCAGCCGGATCTCCCTGGCCAGGATGGTCTCGAGCCAATAGGTCCCCGCCAGCACCAAGGCGATGTTCATCGCACCCCAGGCGATGAAGCAAGAGGCGTAGCCGCTCGAAGCAGGGAAGAACGGGAGATCGGTCAGCTGCCAGATCTGGAGGCCGATGACGAGGAGCCCTCCGAGGACGGCCGTCCAGCCCGCCACCTGCCAGTCCAGCGTCTCGTTCCCGCGAAAGCGCCGCTCGCCGAACTGGACCAGGAGGGCGCAGGCCACGGTGATGGCGAAGATGGCGGCGCCGGCCGCCGTCGGCGCCGTGATGCCCCTGGGCCGCCAGAGGCTCTCGTTGTTGGCCGAGCGCAGGTAGAAATAGGCAAAGGCGAGCGCGGCGAAGGCGAAGGCCCAGATCCCGATCAGGAGCCGGCCGCCGGTCCAGAGGGCTCCTTCTGGGCCCGCAGCTCGAACGCGACCTCCTCTGGTGTCTCATGCAGTTCGGGGAAGCTCTCGAACTGTTGGTTGTCGACTGGGTTCTGTGCCATGGCCATCCCCTCAGACGATCGGAGGTCGCGGATCGCCGTCGCCCTCTACCCCGGTCGAGAGCTCCTCGGGGCCGACCGAACCGGCCGGCGCCCCGACGGCGGCCATGACCTTG
>CAWITA010000034.1:0-89687 GCA_963838835.1 uncultured Acidimicrobiaceae bacterium | reverse complement strand
GGGAGCCAGAGCACTCATGGCCCGACCTCCGTGGCTTCGAGCCGTTGGGCGGCCAGACCGAGCAGCTCGGGGGCTCCTGACAAGTACCAGTAGGTGTTGGCCGGATGGACGTGGCCCAGGTAGGTCGAGAGCTGCGGCAGTCGTGCCTCGACGTCGACACCGTCGCGATACCAGTTGATCAGCGTGCGCACGGCGAAGCTGTGTCTGAGGTCATGGGGCCGGGGCCGACACGACGCCGAGCGCGCCTCGAGGTCAGCCTGATGCACCATCTCCAAAAACCCGAGGTGGAAGTTGCAGTAGAGCACTCGGGTCCCCGTCGCCGAGACGAAGAAGGCGGGCGTGACCGCAACCGGGCACAAGCGGTCACGGCTCTTCGCGTAGGCGCGGAGTGCCTCTGACGTAGTCTCGTGCAGCGGCAGCTCGCGGGATTTGTCGAACTTGGCCCCGCGAACGGTGAGAACCCCCTGGGCCAGATCGACGTCGTCACGGTCGAGCCCGAAGGCCTCGCCGACGCGCATGCCCGTCGTCCACAGCAACCCCACCACGGCCGCGTAGGTCGTTCGGCGGATGGGTGAGCGCAGGAAGCTCGCCGCTGCCATCAACCGTGTGACCTCGTCTTCTGTGTAGAGGTATGGGGTCGCTCGGGAGGGTCGGTGTGGCACCAGACTTGTCGGGACCACCTCGGTCCGCTCGTCGATGAAGACGAGGTGCCGGCTATAGCCGCGTACAACCGAGAGCCGGTAGGACACCCAGTTGCGACTCGCCCCCTCTGGGAGGATGGCCCAGGCCAGCGCCAGCTCGGTCGTCACGACATCGGCTCCGACCGCAGTGCAGTGATCGACGAACTGAGCGAGCAGTTTCTCGGCGCGCTCGAGCTTGAACCCCATCGACCGTCGCAGAGACAGGTAGTCCTGAAGCGCCATCTCCAGCGCGGTCATAGCTCCACCATCCGTTCTGCCATCGGCCACGGTGTGGCGAGCTGGCGCAGCCCCGTGCGGTCGACCTTGGCGTAGATGGCTGTGGTGAGGACGCTCTGGTGTCGGAGTACCTGGCCGATCTCGCTCAGACCGGCGCCAGCGCGCAGCATCTCGGTTGCTGCAGTGTGACGCAGTCGGTGGGCATGGACCTCGGGGAGGCCAGCCCGCTTGCACGCGGCGCAGACGATGTGGGAGACCCCTCCGGAGCTGAGCCCCCCGTGCGGTGCCCGCACGCGCGTGATGACCTCCCGGGTGGCACAGCGGGGGCGGCCACGACGCAGCCAGGCCGCCACGGCCTCGCCCACGTCAGCTGGCAGGGGAAGCCGTTCGAGCTTGGAGCCCTTGCCACGGATCAGCAGCTCACCGGCGCGCCAGTCGATGTCCTCGAGGCGTAAAGAGGCAACCTCGCCCGAACGCAGACCCAGCCTGACCAAAAGCATGAGCACCGCGAAGGCACGTCGCCCATAGGTCGTCCGACGGTCGCAGCTTGCGAGAAGTGCCTTGACCGTGTCGGAGTCGAGCGACTTCGGGAGGGTGGAAAGCCGCCAGGAGGCGACCTTGGGGACGGCGTCGGCGAGCGGTCGGTGCATCCGACCGGTCAGGTGGCAGAAGCGCAGGAAGGCACGCAGTCCGGCCGTGACATAGGCCGCCGACCGCTGTTCACAGTGCTCCCTCACGAAGGCGACGATCTCGGCCGGGATGACCCGTTCGAGTCCGAGATCGTTTGACGGACGAGTGGTGAGGAACAGTCGAGCGATGTGCACGTCGCTGACGACGGTCCCAGGTGCCAGGCCGCGCTCTTCGAGCAGGTAGGAACGGAACTCGGCAACCATCAACTCGGCTGGCGTGACTGGACCCCGGGGTTCGGGAACTGGCGCGGCACCCGTCGCGCGCAAGTGCGCGAGCAACGGTGCCACACCCTTCTCCGAAAGCCACAAGGTGTATCCGGCTGCCCGTCTGGCGACCAGGAACTCCTGGGCCACCTCGGGCGTCAGGTCGCGCGGCCCGAGCCCCCTGCTTTCGAGCCATCGACTCACGTGCGCGAGCACATGCAGCTGATCGCCAACGGCGTTGGGCCGATAACCCTTCGCCTCAAGCTCCTCCCGGAATCCGGCGACGTAACCGACGAGCGGGCCAGACACCTGGACCCGTGATGGATCGGACATCACTGCCTCCTCTCCGAACTGGATAGGAGGGGAAGCCTTGCCCGATCAGGACCGCTTGATTATGTGGACAAGTTCACGCCGCGCGCCGCCACTGCCAGGACCTTCCCGCAGAAGTCCACATAATCGGACGCTCCACATAATGCAGCGTGCAGCGCTGGACGACGGCCTTCGAACCGAAGACCTTTTTGATGCCCGCGGCCAGCGCTTTGGCGCCGTCGATGACGCAGAGCACGCCGGAGGAGACGTCGAGGCCCCGGGCGACGAGGTCGGCCAACAGGGCGGTGACGACCGTCTTGTTCTCGGTGTCGCCCAGCCAGAGTCCGACCGGGACCTTGGTGCCGTCGGTGGTGATGACCAGGGCAACCACGGCACACGAGCCAGCCACGTCGAGCCCGTCGATCATGAGCACGGCCACGTCGAGGTCCGAGAGGTTCCGAGCCATCAGCTCGCCCATGGCCTTGATCGTCGCCGCCACGAAGCGCCTCGAGATGGCCGACTTGGACATGGACTTCGAGCGCTCCTCGAGCTCGGCTCCGATCGGCTCGGCCACGTCGCCGTGGCGTCGGGTGGCCACCCCGGCCAGCATGCGCTCGACGACGAGGGAGTTGAGCAGATCGGCCGAGCTGAACGCCTTCCAGGTGTCGAGCCCGATCTCCTCCCCGGCGCTGCTGCGTCCCCGCGGGCGCTCGGTCTTGACCTGGCGCCCCCCGAGCACGACCGAACCCTCCGCGTTGCCGTGCCAGTTCCCGACACGCTCTTGGGCCTCGATCTTGGCGTGCTTCTCGCCGATCGCTTGGGTCAGTTCGGCCTCCATCATCTGTCGCATCACGACGAGCCCGGTGGCCGACGCGAATGCCAGGAGACCGTCCTTGAGCGCTCCGGCCACCTCGGCCAGGGCGACAGTCGCCTCGAGCGGCAGGCCAGCGAGGCGATCTGCCTCGTCCACCCGCGCGACAGTCACGACGGGTAGTTTCTTCTTCATTGGTGGTCCCCTTTCTGGGTGGTTCTTGGATTGGTCTCCTGAACACCTACCTCACGGCAGGACTCAGGAGGGGGACCACCACCTCACTTCAAGTGCGACACGAGGTCGCACGCCATGAGCGGACTCGCAGAAAGGGGGGTCGACAGAATGTCGACTGCGTAGTCCCAGGTCAGTGCTTAAGACCTGTCCCCGCCCGGGCCTGCGTCGCTGGTAACGGCGAGGTCTGAAGCACCCGGGTACAAACCCAAGGGCACCCGTTGCCATCCGGGGGCCACAGGCGAGGGGAAGACCGGACGGGTGAATGCAGTGAACCCTCAGTGATGCCTCGTGAAGGTGAATCTCGGATGATGGATGTGTGACCGAGGTGAAGGGACTTTGCCGTTGCAATGTGGCAGGCGGCGACCGGTGATTGAAGGCTGGTTGTGCGAGCACCGCCGTCCCCGGGGTCGAGAGGGCACCCAACCCGGACGCATCTCATACGTGCGGAACGTGGAATCCCGATGGGGTCCGGTCCCTGGACACACGAACCGGTAAGCCAACCGCAAGGGAGGCCCAATCCCCCAGCGGGAAGAGGATGACCCGAGAAGCGAAGGCCGGCAGCCGAAAGGCAACAGGAAACCGGACGTGATCTCCAGCACCTCCGTTGGATTCGTCCCGCAGAACTGGCCGGACACCGGGCGCATGCCCGGACCCGAAAGGGGGCTGACGCGGGTCAGGTGGACCTGTGAAGAGAACGATGACCGACGACATCAGAACCGATGGGCAAGTTGGACATCACGGCGCACTGCCGTGATGAACGGACCTGAGGGCGACGACCTCGATTGGCTGTCGATTGATTGGCAGCGAGTTGAAGACGACGTACGGCGTCTGCGACAACGGATCTTCACGGCATCAAGGGCTGGGGACCTGAATAAGGTCCGCAATTTGCAGAAGCTGATGCTTCGGTCTCGTGCCAATGCGCTCTTGAGCGTGCGGCGGGTGACCGAGCGCAATGCTGGCCGCAAGACGGCGGGCGTCGACAACATCGTGGTGGTCACCGCACCGGGAAAGGCCATGCTGTCGGACTTGGTGCAAGGCCGCGGCGACTCGTGGAAACCCAAACCCGTCAAGCGGGTCTACATAGCAAAGGCCAACGGGAAGCAGCGCCCACTTGGGATACCGGTGGTCGCCGACAGGGTGAAACAAGCCCAGGTCGTCAACGCACTGGAGCCGGAATGGGAGGCACGGTTCGAGCCGAGATCCTATGGATTCCGGCCGGGCCGAGGCTGCCACGACGCAATCTCTTGCATCTTCAACACCGCGAGCGGCAAGTTCGCCCGACGGTGTTGGGTGCTCGACGCTGACCTGGCGGCGGCATTTGACCGGATCGACCATCCGCACCTCCTGGCCCAACTCGGCATGTTCCCCGCTCGGGAATTGATCGGGCAGTGGTTGAAGGCAGGCGTAGTCGAAGAAGGTCACTTCGCCCCGAGCGAAGAGGGAACTCCTCAAGGAGGAGTCGTCTCTCCGTTGCTACTGAACGTGGCCTTGCACGGGATGGAGGAGGCCGCAGGGGTCCGTTACATTCCTTCCGGTGTACATGCCGGGATGACGGTTGCGGGCAGCCCCGTGGTGGTCAGATACGCAGACGATCTGATTGCATTGTGTGTCAGCCGTGAGCAGGCCAATGAGGTCAAAGCACGGTTGGCCACATGGCTGGCGCCGAGAGGTCTGGCCTTTAACGAGGAGAAGACACGAGTTGTCCACCTCGATGAGGGCTGTGACTTTCTCGGGTTCAACATCCGCCGCTATCGGGGAAAGCTGCTGATCAAGCCATCCAAAGCGGCCGTGCAACGGCACCGGAAACGGCTCGCCGCTGAGATGTTGGCCTTGCGAGGCTCCAACGCTGAGGCGGTGATCAGACGGCTGAACCCGATCATTCGGGGGTGGTCGGCCTACTACCGGGGGGTGGTGTCCAGTGAGGCCTTCGCCAAACTGGACAGGTACTTGTGGTCGCTCACCTACAAGTGGGCGAAGTACGGCCACTCGAACAAATCGAAGCACTGGGTTGTGAACCGGTACTTCGGTCAGTTCAACAAATCCAGGCAGGATCAGTGGGTCTTCGGTGACCGCAAGAGCGGCGCCTACCTGCTCAGGTTCTCTTGGACCAGCATCGTCCGGCACCAGTTGGTGTCAGGAACGGCGTCTCTGGACGATCCTGACCTGGCCGACTACTGGGCCAAGCGCCGACAGCGGATTACACCGCCACTGGATGGTGTCAGCTTGGGTCTGCTGAAGACTCAGCGTGGACGCTGTCTACTTTGCGATGAACTCCTTCTGTTCGCTGACCTTGAACCACAAAGTCCCGACGAATTGGAGCAGTGGGTCAGGGTGACCCGCAAGGCGGTTCGCAAACAAGCGATCACCACCGAAGCGGGGGACGGCATGCTGGACGAATCCGCAGCACTCCGTCTTGTTCACGCCGACTGTCAACGGAGGTCGCGTGCCGCCGTTGACATGGAGAAGCCGGTTTCTGCCTGTCCCTGATCCATCGGGTGTCTGCTTGAGCCCGGTGCGGTGAAAGCCGCACGCCGGGTTCTGAGGGGGCCCCGGGGCAGCAATGTCCCGGGGCTACCCGCCCAAACTTGGGGACACCGTCCTTTCTGACCTCACCATTGGGGTGCTCCCGACCACTGCCAGAGATGCCGAGGGATAGTGCTGGCAATGCTTGGACTGGCCCATGAACCAGCGGGGCAGATCACCGTCGCAAGAAGGTCGCAATCGGAGGAGCAACTGAGTCTTCGCCCGTAATGATCGTTTGGAAGACTCAGAGGTAGGTTGGGGATCTGGGTCGAGCGGTGGAATAGGAGCGGCGACTGTGCTTGTGGTGACATTCGGCGACCTGCTGTTTCGCTTCCGACAGTTCTTGATCGCGATTATCGGAGTCATGCTGGTCCTTGCCCTGGCCCTGCTCTTGTCCGGGCTCGCATCGGGCTTCAGTACCGAGGTCTCCCAGACTGTCGGCGGTTTTGGTGCCAATACATGGGTCCTATCGAAAGCAGCGGGTGGTCGGATCACGGCTTTTGCAGCGTTCCCGGAGAGTAGGTCCCAGGCGATTGCCCATGAATCGGGTGTCTATGACGCATCGCCCGTGCTCTTGATCCCCTTTCAGGTGGCGCACGATGGCGCCAAGCAACTGACTGTCAATTTGGTGGGCGTCGTTCCAGGGAAACTCGGAGACCCCACGGCCACCGAGGGGCGTGGTTTGAATGGGCCAAATCAAGTTGTCGTTGACGATCAATTGGACGTCGCCATTGGCTCGACGCTGGTATTGGGTGGGCGTGACCTCCGTGTCGTTGGGACTGTCACTGACCGCACGCTCTTGGGCGGCACCGCTATGATCTACGCCTCGTTGAAAAGCGCACAGGCAATCGTGGTCCATGGACAACCTCTCATAACGGCGGTCGTGTCCCGGGGCTCACCCACCGTTCTTCCTGCGGGCCTCACCAAGTACACATCCGAGCAGGTGTCGGCCACGACCCTGGCCCAGATGCAGAGTGCGGTCTCCTCGATTGACAACATGCGTTGGTTGATGTGGGCCCTGGCCGCGATCATTGTCGGAGCACTTCTCTATGTCGCGGCTCTTGAACGCCAGCAGGACTTTGCCGTCCTCAAGGCACTTGGTGCATCGTCGTTGGCGTTGTTTGGCAGCCTCTTACTTGAGGCGATACTTGTAACGCTCGTTGCCACATTGCTGGCAGAGTCCATCGCCAACGCGTTGACGTTCCTGTTCGATCAGCCAGTGGACATACAATTGCGTGCTTATGCAACGCTACCCATAATTGCGATTGTCGTCGGCGCTCTCGCCAGTCTCACCGCATTGCGTCGCGTCGTGAGTGCGGACCCGGCCGCAGCGTTCGGATGACAGCGAACCTGGGTATCAATGAGCTGACCGTCGAGTTTGAGTCCAGTGGCTACATGGTGAGGCCACTGGACGGCTTGAACTTCAATGCAACTGACGGAGAGCTCGTGGTCCTACTCGGACCGTCTGGTTGTGGCAAAACCACGCTCATCTCATGCATGGCTGCACTACTGACTCCGGAATCGGGTCGAGTCGTTTTCTCCGGTCAGACGGTGAACGAATTGAAGGGTGCGGAACTCGCGTTGTACCGCCAGCGGACCGTGGGCGTCGTCTTTCAGGCGTTCAATCTGATTCCAAGTCTTTCGGCGAGATCCAATGTGATGGTGCCCCTCCGTCTAGCCGGCGTCAGCCGGGCACAGGCCCGCGTGCGCGCCGATGCGTTGCTTGATCGAGTCGGTCTGGCTGAACGTGCCCACCATCGACCGCCCCAGCTCTCAGGTGGCCAGCAGCAGCGAGTCGCGATTGCCAGAGCACTCGTGCAGAACCCTCCGCTCGTCGTGGCTGACGAACCGACGGCACACCTTGATCACATTCAGGTCGAAGGCGTACTCAAACTTCTGCGGGAATTGGCTGTTCCCGGACGCATTGTCGTAGTCGCCACACATGACCATCGCGTGACCCAGATTGCAGACAGGGTCGTCGAATTGGTTCCGCACTTCGCTAATGCTGATCGGGCGCCAGAAGATGTAACTCTCGGGGCGGGTCAAGTGTTGTTCCAACAAGGTGAACGCGGCGAGTTGATATATTTCATCGAATCGGGTCGCTTGGATGTGTTCCGCATTAGGGCCGATGGCACCGAGGAGCACCTGGCCGAAGTTGGTGCCGGCAACTACGTCGGCGAGCTCGGCCCTATTTTGAATCTGCCTCGCAGCGCCTCAGTTCGAGCGATTGAAAGTTCAACCCTGAAGGGATACACCGTCTTGGCATTTCGGCGTCAATTTCCAGACGCGGTGCCGGGAAAACAGTCCTAGCGCCGTCACACTCAAAATAGCGCGCGATTGGAGCACGATCTCGAGGGCCAACCGATCCGTTTTGGTCCAAATGAAAACCATGAGGTCCTCATTATGAAGTGCGATGTAGTCTTCGGCCGCCTCGACTAGCTCGGCGACATTGCCGAAGCTGCCACGCCGGATCTGACGGGACCCCGTTTGTAAGTGTCCCAGTTCGCGCCACGCAGCTGGAGCTGAGAGGAGAGCCGAAATGACCCGCATCAGCCGTATCCGCAAGATCCCCCGGCTGAGCCGCGCGGCCGCAACTGGGTGTGATGTCAGTACCCGCCACCTGGGTGGCGGGTACTGTCGCGCCCAGCGAGACAAGGAGCGAACCCATGGCGGCTCCCGACAAGCCAGCCCTGGCGGCGGGGGTCGAGCGGCGCGACTTCGGCTCCTACGGGGTCGTCGCCCCTCCCGGCGGTGGTTCGATGCTCCACCTCGAGCCCGACGAGTACGCGCTGCTCGATCTCATGGACGGCACCCACACCGAAGCTGAGATCGAGTCGATCGCGGGCGGACCGGTCAACGAGCTGGTTGGTGACCTCTGGGACGAGGGCTATTTGGTCGGGGCCCCGCAGGCGAGCAGCGCCCGGGCGGCCGTGACCCTCCACGGCGTCGAGTTCGCCGGCTTTGACCACGTGGTCCAAGCATTCAATCGACTCTTCGGGGACGTCGTGTTCTCGGTTCCGGCCGCGTTCGTCTTCGGCGCGGTCGCCCTCAGCGGCCTCGTGCTCTTCGTGATCCAGATCGTGGCCGGACGCCAACTGACCGTCTCGACCGCCACCCCCGTCCTCGCCGTGGTGGCGCTGCGGGTCCTCGGCCTGGCTTCGGTCGGACCCCACGAGACCGGGCATGCCCTAGTGATGGCGCGGAACCGACGGCACGTCGGCATGGTGGGGATCGGCTTCTACTGGGGGTCGCTCACCTTCTACGTCGACGCCTCCCAGGCACTCTTCCTCCCGCGGCGCACCCGCATGCTCCAGGCGTCCGCGGGCATCCTGACTGACCTGGTCGTCTGTGGGGCCGCGTCGATCATCGCCATGGGCGGCGGGGACGCCACGTGGGCGGTCGTGCTGCGCGAGTTCGCCGTGCTGGGCTACCTCAACATCATCATCAACGCGGTGCCCCTCCTCGAGCTCGACGGCTACTGGTTCCTCGCCGACGCACTCGACCGACCGACCCTTCAGCGTGACGCTCGGCTGGCCCTGGTGGTGACTCTCCGCCGACAGCCGGCCAGCCGCGGGCTGGCTGCCTACGCGGCGACAAGCCTCGTCTTCGGGCTGACCCTGATCGTCCTCGGGTTCGCAGCGTGGTGGGGTCTCTTCGGCGGGCTCTTCCTCATCCTTTGGCACGGTGGCGTTGGCTACAAGATCCTGGCGGCTTATCTCCTGTTGCCCTTCGTGCCGATCGTCATCCACCTCTTCGCTCAGCCCGTGCGCTATTTCCGAAATCGAGCGAAACTATCTGAACTCGCCGTCGCTTCCTAGATTCTCCGCCTTTTTCCACCTCCACACGGGCTGGTGAGGCTCAACCGGCACCCCCTCCCGCCAGTCGCGAGAGTGCCTTGCGGTGTCGCTCCAAGCACGTACGGGACCTGGGCCGGGCGGCGGCCTCACAGCCCGGCACCGCACACCGCCGGGACCCCTCGGCCTGGTCGAGCAGGAAGGCAAGGGGATGAAAGTCGGCGATGGCCCTCAGGGCCGCCAACAACAGAATGAAGGAATCTCGCGCATTCACGATGCACTCTCAAATCTCGCCCTCGTGGCGCTGTGGCGGAGGGTAAGAGAATCATCTCGTGAAGATCTGGCTTGGGCCTCGGATGTGTCTCGATCAATGATCGAGTACACGCTGGAACTCAGCAGATTCACCGAGCTCACTGGGACAGCTGGTCAAGGTCCGACGAACCGAGCGCTTGCCCAGGTGGGCAAGAAGCTTCGCCAAGTCGGCGTCTCTTATGAACTTGGGCTCGCCCTCCTGGCCCCTGCCGTTTTGATTTTCCTGCCCAGCCGATCCGAGCGGAAGCAGCTGTCTGAATCGGCTGACTTCTGTCGCGAACAAATCCCACACTTAAACGCGTTGACCGAAGTCGCAGCCGAGCTGCCCGAACAGTGGCGGCCGTGCATTGGTGCCGGAGGGTTGGCCGCATTCGCTCGTCTCCCCAAGGAAGAGGCTGACGATCTACTGGCTCATATACGAGGGTGGCTGGATTCCCATCCCGAAGCTGCCAGCGTGATCGTCATCAAAGATGCCAAGACGAGGGCCGCAGAGCTGACCCAGATGACTTCTGTCGACTACATGACGTAGCAAGAAGAGAAGTGCCCTGGGCGGTGCGCTAACACCCCCAGGGCCGACCCACGGGAGGTGGTCCCATGAGCACCAAGCAGGATAGGCATGCCGAAAGTCGGCATGACACGGAGACGTTCGTCCGTGTAATCCGAGAAGGTCCTACGCTTGAAGCGGACCTGGTTGAGGACATTATTGGCGGACTTGAGGCGGGATTTGCCAAACCATCGGGGAAGCCCTCCGTGGCTGTTGCAATCGGCGAAGGAGTCCGTGTCTGCGTCCGAAACGGACAACTGAGAGTGGAGGACGGAGTGGGATGGAACCGCCGGGTCCGCACTTGGCCCAGAGCCGGAGGCGGTCTCAAGCGACTGGTGGTGGGGGCTGGTTCAGGCATGCTGACACTCGATTCCATCGAATGGTGTCGAGCCATTGGAGTCGCTCTTGTCGTCGTCGACCCGGAGGGTGATGTCGTACTAGCACCTGGGGCGTACGGACAATCCGACGCTCGCCTACGCAGAGCCCAGGCGACGGCATCGGAGGAGCTAGTGCCCTGACCACCAACCTCGGGGGCGCGTCCACCACCTGAACTGACGGGTCGCGCAAACTGGCCCCATGGCTACTCCAGTGAAAGTGCGCCGGCTCTCTGACGAGGAGGGCAGGCAGCTCCAGCGGATCGTGCGCCGGGGCGGCGGAAAGACCGACAAGTCGATCGTCAAGTGGCGCCGCGCCCTCGTCGTGCTCGCCTCGGCGGGCGGCAACGACGTGGCGGCGATCGCCCGGCTGGTCCAGACCAGCCCCGACCGTGTGCGCGAGATGATCCATTCCTTCAACGACAAGGGGATGGGCGCCTTGGACCCTCAGTGGGCGGGTGGCCGTCCCCGCCGGATAACGACTGAGGAACGCCAGCTGATCATCAAGACGGCCACCAAGCGTCCGCGCAGCCTGGGCCAGCCCTTCACCCGCTGGAGCGTCCGCAAGCTGGCCCGCTACCTCGCCGCCAAGAAGGGGCGCAACGTGAAAATCTCGCGCGAGCGGCTCCGCCAGATCCTCGCCGAGGCGAAGATCACCTTCCAGCGCACCAAGACCTGGAAGGAGTCACCCGATCCGCTCCGCGAGCAGAAACTGGCCCGCATCGAGTACCTCCTCGAAGAAGAGCGTGAGCGCACCTTCGCCTTCGACGAGTTCGGACCACTCGCCGTCAAGCCCGAGGGTGGGTCGTGTTGGGCGCAGATGTCGAGGCCACAGCGCCTGCGGGCCAACTACCACAAGCCGCACGGGACCCGACAGCTCTTCGCGTGGTACTCGGTGGGCGCGGACCGCCTCTATGGCCGCATCGAGCCCAAGAAAGGTGCCCGCCCGACCCTGCGCGCCCTCAAGGCCATCCGGGCCAGCGTGCCCGACGGCCAGATGATCTACGTGATCTTGGACAACTTGAACCACCACCGGGGTCCGATGATCCGAGCGTGGTGCGCGGAGAACGCCGTCGAGTTGGCCTTCACGCCCACCTATGGCTCGTGGGCCAACCCCATCGAGGCCCACTTCGGGCCGCTGCGCGAGTTCGCCATCGCCAACTCGGACCACCAGAGCCATGCCGAAATGGCCAAGGCCATTCGCAACTACATCCGCTGGCGCAACGCTCACACCACCGATCCCGAGATCCTCGCCCTCGAACGCAAGCACCGGGCCGCGCTGCGCGGCGAAGCACAGCGGCGCTGGGGCCAACCCAAAGCCCGCGCCGCATAGCGCCGCGCCGTCCCCTGCTATTTGCAATGCCATCTGGCCGAGCCGGCGGATCCACACGCCCTGTTTGGGACTCGAGTGCCGCCATCAGCGCGATCCGGCCAGTCCAGCGCTCTGGGATTGCCCCCGATGTCTGCCGTTACGTCCGGCCGCCGCCCTGCTCACTCCCCAAGCGCGCGAACCTTTGTGGTCACGGCATTAGCGGGAGGGGGTCAGGCCCCCCTCCCGGCCACCCCCCGGCGCGACCCATCGTGAGCTGAGCCGGTCGGGCCGGCACAGCCGTCCCTCGGGCGCGCACACTATGCGGATGGCCAGCGTGGTGAATATCAACGACGTGCTCGAAGCTCATGTGGTTCTCGACATCGAGTGCGTCGACCGGCTCTACCTCAACGCCTACATCCCGAATCTCCAGGTCGGTGGACAGGTGAAGCGCTTCTGTGAGGACCATCTGGGTCAGCCCATCGCCTCACCGGCCATCATCCAAAAGATCGGTAACAAGTTCCGCCGCGAGGTGAGCCACTTCGCCGACGAGCACGACATCCCGATCCTGCACCTCAAGAAGCCCGATCGCACCCGCTGGGACGACCGCAAGCTCGACCATGTCCACCCCTATCTTGAGGCGGCTGAGCACGAGCGGCGCTTCGGGGTAGTGGCCATCGTGGCTGCCCAGGAGTATCAGTGGGTCTTCAGCCCGACCAAGAAGACCGGTGGCGGCGGAGGCATCTGGTTCGACTGGAACAAGACCGAGCGCCGGGTCGGGATCTTCTACTTCTACATCCACGACCGCGAGTTTGGGCTCGGCTTCATCAAGATCTGCACCTACTTCCCCTATCCGGCCAAGGTCTGGGTCAACGGTCACGAGTGGGCCAAGCGCCAGGCTCGCCGGGGTCGTCTCAACTTCACCGAGCTGGCCAACGGCTTTGCCACCTGCACCAAGCCCCGACGCCTCCAGGCCATCTGCGACGCCTTCGGACCCGACGACATTCAGAGCTTCTTCGACCGCTGGATCACCCAGATCCCGAATCCCTTCAGCGAGGTGGACCGGGCGGCTGGCTATTGGTGGGAGCTCTCCATGCGCCAGGTCGAAATGTCGAGAACCCTTGTCTTTGACGACCCGCGCCGGGCCCGGGGGTTCTTCGAGGCCCTGGTCGCTGACAACGTCTCGATCGGGCGTCCTCAAGAAGTGGCCGTCGTTTTCGCCCGCCAGGTGCGCAAGACCACCAAGGAGCCCTTCTCGACGAGGGTCTTCTGCCCGGGGACCGAGGTGAAGATGGACTTCCGCTACAAGCACAGCCGGGTCAAGCAGTACTTGAAAGAAGGGAGGGCTTATCGCATCGAGACCGTCATCAACAAGCCTTCGGACCTGGGACTTCTCGCTCGGCTCTGTCATCTGCCCGAGCTGATCGACAAGGCCCGTCAGGTCAACCATCGGGTGCTTATGATCGAACGTGCCGGCCAGGGCTGTGCCATCGGCACTGCGCTCTTTGAGCGCATCCACCAGCCCTACAACAGGGAGGGCCAAAGAACCGGAGCCTTGCGCTTCGGGGATCCACGCGCCATGGCCCTGGCCGGCGCCTTGTGCTGTGTCGTCCACGCCGTCACCGGTTTTTCCAACAAGAGCCTTCGCGGGCTGGTGGCCGGACTCCTCGGCAACGACTACGGCGTGCACCAGATGACCTATGACCTGCGTCGTCTCCGGCTCCATGGCTTGATCGAACGAGTGCCGCATACCAACACCTATGTGGTGACACCCGAAGGGATCCGAACCGCCGTCTTCTTCACCAAAGTCCACGACCGCGTCCTGAGGCCCTTGCTCTGTGCCGCCGACGTTCCTCCAGCATCACCGGAGCTTCGCCGCGCCCTCGCTACCATCGATCACGCCGTCACAGAACACGTCGCCATCGCCCGACTCGGGTTGGCCGCGTGAAACTTGTCACATTGTCCTGAGTTTCGACCCCAAAGCAGATCTCTCTCGGTCGCCATTGGGCTCATCACACCGAAGGTCCTGGGCCAGGCCGGCGCCGCTGCGACCCGGCTCGGACGAGAGGACGTGGCCGAGGATCTTCGGGACATCGCCGATTGCCTCGACGGTTGCTCTACCCTCGAAGAAGTTCGACAGTTAGAAGCCACTGCCGCTGGCTGGTACTTCGGCGCATGGTTGGACAATCCCGCAGCGATCCCCCGCTTCACCAAAGCAGACACCAAGCGGGTGGCGCCACACTGGTGCTCCTACGACGGGCGTCGATCGTTGCTCAGCTCAAAAGGGAACACCAATCGCAAGGCAGACCGGCCGACCAACGCCGTCCTCAACTACCTCCTCAAAATGGCGGCGATTGAGGCACGATTAG
This sequence comes from uncultured Acidimicrobiaceae bacterium, assembly GCA_963838835.1. Taxonomy (GTDB): domain Bacteria; phylum Actinomycetota; class Acidimicrobiia; order Acidimicrobiales; family RAAP-2; genus Bog-473. Next base: position 75,298 of record CAWITA010000034.1, on the reverse strand, counting down.
CTTGCGTCGCAGTGGGTCTCGATCCGGGTTTCGGGATAATTCATCTTGACGCGGTTGGGCGAGACTCCCTTGTGTTCGATCTCATGGAACCCCTTCGACCCGAAGTCGATCGGTTCGCCCTGGATCTCCTGGCCGAGGCAACCTTCAGCCGCAAGGACTTCGTGGACGGACCGACGGCTCGGTCAAGATCGGTCCGGCTCTCGCCCAGCGCCTAGCGGCAACGTTGCCCGTGTGGGGTCGCTCAGTCGCTCCGTACGCGGAACAAGTTGCTCACGAGATCGGTCGAGTCGTGGCCGGAAAGTGGGAAGCCCGCACGCCCCTCACGGGTCGCAAGCCGAAGGCGGCTGCGGCAGTCGTCAAGGCTCGCAAAGCGGATGCCGCCCAAAAGGGCCGTCGGTCTGCGGCGGTGCGGGCCGACACTTCGGCGCCAACGGTCGCGAGTTTCGCAAGATACGTCGATTGTGGAGGTGCGCTTGCTCGTCCCCGCCACCTCCGGTGTTCAACATGTTGGGATAAGCAGCCAGGTCAGTCCGCGGAAATGAGGCGGCGAAGGCGGAGTGGGATCTCCGTGGCCCGGTCCGCACAGGAGCAATGGAAGCGGGAGAACCCCCGACGCAATCGCAGAACCGGAGGATTTTCGGCGTCGGATTCAGCCAGGACTCCAGGGGGTTCCTCTCAGCCAGATCATGGCTGCAACCGGATGCACAAAGGCTACGGCCTCGTCGTATCGGACCGGCAAGACCACGCCACACCCAATGTATTGGATGGCGCTCGCATCGATCGTGGAGCGATCGCCGGGTGCTGCCAGGCCCTGTGCTCCAAGGTGAACGTCGGGCAAGCACGGTGCGTCGTCCGGGATGAGGAACGGTCGAGACAGCGCTGAAGGTTGCGGAGACGTGGCCTCCAGGTCTGGGAACTTAGCGGCGGGCATCCCCCGTTGACCGATGCCCCTATTGCGCCAATACTTCCGGCGTGAATCCCGGGGCGGCCGAGGACTCGCCGCGGGGCCTCGGGCGACGCTTCAGTCTCTTGTGGTCGGCCCAGGCCGTCTCCACTGTTGGCGACGGCCTCGTCTATGTCGCCCTCCCGCTGCTGGCGACCACCATCACCCACAACGCAGTGCTCATCTCGGGGGTGGTCGTCGCCTCCCGGCTCCCGTGGTTGCTCTTCGGACTGCTCGGCGGCGCTCTGGCCGACCGCCACGGGCCACGCAAGACGGCGGTCGTCGCCCAGGTGGCCCGGGCCGTGCTCCTCGGTCTGTTCGCGCTGGCCATCGCAGTCGGTGGCGAGCGCTTGGCCTTCGTCTACCTGGTGGCCTTCGGTCTGGGGACTTTCGACACCGGGTTCGCCGCCTCCGTGCAGTCCGCCCTGCCCTCCTTGGTGGCGACCGACGATCTGGCCGAGGCGAACAGCCGTCTCTATGTGGTGGAGTCGGCCGGGGAGTTCTTCGTGGGGCCCGCCCTCGGCGGCGTGCTCTTCGCGGCCGCAGCAGCCCTCCCCTTCATCCTCGATGGCGTCAGCTTCGTGGTGGCCGCGGTGCTCTTGGTGGGTGCGTTCCCCCTAGCCGTAGCCAACCGGGAAGCGGTTCATGAAGGGGGGACCAAGCTGCTCGGCGAGGTCCGCGAGGGCCTGGCGTGGCTCACCGGACAGCCGATGCTCCGGCTCATCGCGCTCACGGTGCTCGTGTTCGCCGTTTTCCAGGGCATGGCCTACCCATCTTGGTCCTCTTCGCCACCAAGGTCTTGCACCTCTCAAGCGGGACCTTCGGCCTCTTCGTCGCCGTGACCTCGATCGGCGACGTGTTCGGGGGGGCTATCGCCGGACGGCTCGACGAGCGGTTCGGGCCGACCAAGCTGATCATCGGAGCCGGACTCGTGATCGGAGTCGCCTATCTGCTGATTTGGGCGACAACGGTGCCGGTGGTGGCCGCGCTCGGCTTCATCGTCGAATCCGTCGGCGTCGCGTCCGGCATGGTGGCTATGTTCGTCTTGCGCCAAGCGGCCATCCCAGCCGAACTGCGCGGAAGAGTGGGCAACGTGTTTCGCACCCTCGGCTATGGAGGGTTCCCCCTCGGGGCGCTTGTCGGCGGCGTGGTCGCCAACGAATGGGGGCTCCGCGCCCCCTACCTGCTTGCCGCCCTGTGCCAGGTGGTGGCGACGCTGCTCATTTCTCTGCCCCTCGCAGGCGCCATTTCGACGTTCCGGCGGGACCACGAGCAGAATCAGGACGACAGCGACTAGGTCAAGCGGTCACAGGAAGAAACTGCGTCTGTGGGATGCGAGAATGGCGCAGGCCCTGACGAGCCTGCGCCATCTCCTGTGCTGTTGCATTTCCTCGGGCTGTCAGCTCCAGCTGCGTACGAAGCATTCCGCTATCTCGTCGGACCGCTCCTCGGCCTCGTCGGACCGCTCTTCAGTCTGTTCAGTTGGCTCGCTCTTGACACACCAAGTCCTCGGCATTTCGGACTCCTCTCAGCCCCAGCTGCGGGGCATGCGGTGGATCTTGCGGATGAGGTTCTTCATTTCGGTTTCCTCTCTTTCCTCACCGATCCTTTGTCGGTGCTATCGCCAGTATGAGCGGGACCGACGTCCGGGTCTGTGCCGTCCGACACACAACGGGTGTCCCCGTCGACACGGTCACCGGAGTCGGTCCGCACAGACGCTGGTCTGGTTGCAGATCGCGGAGGCCGAGATCCCGATCGGATCGACGTCCCGCACGGACCTGGTCGTTCGGGCTCCACGTGGGGTCGCCCGCCTCCGTGCACGGTTTCCGGGCCGGCTGCGGACCGCTCGCAGCTCCTCGCTGCCAGTCCGGCTTGCGCCTCGGCCAATTCGTTCCGCCCTTCTCCAAGCCGGTCGGTCGGGCTCCCCGACCGACCGGCTTGCGAAATGTGAGACGAGTGGGCCGGGTAGGAAGGCGGACACGGCAGAGGGGGAACTGCCTGGCGTGACTGCTGAGAGACGAAGTCACCAAACGGTCTACACCAACAATGCCGGCGCCGGTTGTGGGCACTGCGTGATCGCGGCCACCATGGTACGTACGAACCGGAACGATCCGGTCGAATACCCGTCGCACGTTCCGGTGACGTCTGGGCTCAACGGGGTTCCGTCCGGGCAGATGTGGATGCCGTTGGGCGAGCTCACCAGGATCGTCCCGTTCGCTCCACAGCTCCGCTCGATGCTCGTGCAGGGCAACGTCGATGTGAACCCGCGATTCCACCCGGCCGCGGACGACTCGCCGATCGGGCTCCCGACGAAGAAGACCTGGGTGCTGACGGCGCAGAGGTCCCGGATGTGTTGCTCGGCGTGGCCGGTCGGGTGGCTGCGGACTTCGGGACCGCGAAGGATAGAAAGCCTGCCGAGGCGGGTGATGAGTCGGTATCGGGCTCCCTCATGAGCTCCCGCAGCCCGCAGAGGGGCCGGTACCGGTCGGCTCGACGTCTCCACCCACGTGGCCTTGGGCGCAGCCGGCCATTCCTGCGAGACGACCCCCACGGCGGTCAGGAAGGCCAGCGCCGCCACGGTCAGAAGCAACGACCTGTGCTTGGCGGTCCACGGGATCCCCTCGTTTCCCGTCGTCTGTGATTGAGCAGTTCTCATTTGAGATCCTCCGTTCCAGTTCAAACCCATGAGAAGAGCCTGAAGGAGAACGACCGAGAGGTCTGTGCCGTGGGACACACAGCGTGTGTTCTCGTCGACACGGTGGGTGAAGCGGTCTCGGCCGTGCGAACCGAGCGCGCGCTACGGTGCGCCCAGTGCCGGACGAAGTCCTCGCTACTGCCCGTGCCGCACTGGCGCAGGGCGACGTCTTGATGGCCTACGACGCGGCGGTCTCGGCCATGGAGGCCGATCCCGAGAGCCTGGAGGCCGGGTTCGTGGCCGCCCTGGCGCTGGCACGGGCCGGAGCCGCCGAACGGGCAGGTGCCGCGGCGACGGAGTTGCTGGCCAAGATCGACGCCACGACCGATGTGCCGATCTGGCTCCGCGAGGACGCCGCCGCCCTGGTTGCCCGACTCGCCAAGGAGGATGCGTTGGCGGCTCGAGGTGATGATCGCGTAGCCAAGCTACGACAGGCCGCCGACCTCTACGAGGCGATTGCTGACCGCTACGGCCGCTTCTACACCTGCATCAACGCGGCCACGTTCCGGCTGCTGGCCGGTGACCTCGAGAGGGCTCGCGTACTTGCCGAGCAGGCGCGCCAACTGGTGGCCGCGGAACGGGAGACCGAGTCCGACGACTATTGGCGTGATGCCACCGAGGCGGAGGCCGCGCTGATCCTCGGTGATGTCGAGGCGGCCAGGCGAGCCCTGACCCGCGCCGTCGCCGTAGCGGGAGACGATCTCGCCGCGGTCGCGGTGACCCGCCGCCAGCTCAAGCTGGTCTGTGAAGCCACATCGACGGACCTGGCGGTGTTGGACGAACTCCGGCCTCCGACGATTCTCCACTATTGCGGGCACCGCATCGATCCCACCGGCGTCTCCGGACGCTTTCCCCCCGATCTCGAGGCGCGCGTGGACGCTGAGGTCCGCTCCTTTGTCACTGAGCATCGGATCGGGTTCGCCTACGGCTCGCTGGCGTCGGGGGCGGACATCCTGATCGCCGAGGCCCTCCTCGACCAAGGCGTCCCCCTCCAGGTCGTGCTGCCCTTTGACACCACCGAGTTCGAGTTGACCTCCGTCAAGCCGGCGGGGCCGGGGTGGGTTGATCGGTTTCGGTCGTGCCTCGTTCGCGCCGAGTCGGTTGCTCACGCCTCGGATTCATCCTTCATGGGCGACGACGAGCTCTACGGTTACGCCGGCCGCATCGCCATGGGCCACGCCCTCAACCGCGCCGCGTTCCTCGATGCCCCGGCCGAGCAGCTGGCGATCTGGGACCAGGCAGAAAGCGTAGTCCTCGCCGGCACTGCCCACGACGTCGCCGTCTGGAAATCCAGCGGTCACCCGACTCAGGTCATCGCGCTGCGCCCGCCGGAGGACTCTCCGGAGGTGGCGATACCTGAGTCGGCGACCCGCCAGATCGGCGCCATCCTGTTCGCCGACTTCCACGGGTTCTCCCGCTTGCGAGACGAGCAGTTCCCCCTCTTCGTCAATGACGTTCTCGCAAGGTTAGGAGCCGTGTTCGATGACCACGGCACGACCGTCCTATGGCGCAACTCGTGGGGCGACGCCATCGCCGCCGTGCTCACCGACGTGACCGAAGCGGCCGAGTGCGCGCTCGGACTTCACGAGGCACTCACCCGCATCGACCTGGCGGCGATCGGACTCCCGGCGGACCTCGAACTCCGTATCGGCGGACACGCCGGCCCGGTGTTGGCCATCGTCGACCCGGTCACTCATAAACCGACATATTGGGGACGCGAACTCACCCGCGCCGCTCGGATCGAGCCGCGGACACCGGAGGGGGAGATCTACGTCACAGACGCGTTCGCTGCCCTGCTCTCCCTCGAACCTGATATTCCCTTCGCCACCGAATATGTCGGGCGTGTGACGACGGCAAAGGATTTCGAAACGATCCCGATGTACCGGCTACGCCGGCGCGGCTGAGCTCAGCGAGCAAGTCGTCGCAGTGCGGCCAGATCGTGCACCTCGATGCGTCCCCGTGCCAACTGGAGCACGCCTTGTTCCTCGCCGGCCCGCAGCACCCGATTCGCAGTTGGCCGGGTCGTGCCCGCGAGCTGGGCGATGTCGTCCTGCGTGATAGGGATCGCGACGGAGGGACCTCCTCCGAAGAGCTCCACGAGGCTGATCAGGCGGAGCCACACGCGACGTTCGACGGGGACGTAGAGCGCCTCGATCAGTGCCTCCGACAGGCGACGCACCTCTGCGACCAGCGCACCCGTCAGTGCCTCATTGACCTTCGGCCGCGTTTCTCGCAGTCTTTGGAAGTCCTCACGATGCAGGCTCAGGGCCTCAGCCCCGTCGAGCGAGATCGCGCTCCCGCGGCGCGGGCCCGGCGAGAGCATCGCCAGCTCGCCGAAGTAGTCGGCGGGGCCGAACACCCGGATCATGGCCTGGTCGCCCAGCGGAGTCGTGATACGGATCGCAAAGTGTCCGTCGACGATCAGGTGCAACGTGTCGCCGGGGTCACCATCGTGGAACACCACTTCGTTGCGCTTGAACCGGCGTCTTCTCGCGGCCGCGAGGACGTCCCGCGGCTCGTCGTCGTCGAGCATGTCCAGCAAGTGCGACAGCATCGGACCGAGTATCGCATGTTCCGAAAGTCGCCACGATCGACGCTGAACCGCTGTCAGTGCGTGGGACAGAAACACGTCACACCTGATCCGCGTGCCTGCGGAAGAATACGGCTGTGCCGGCGTTCAGGACGTGGGTACTTCGGGCACGTGGCGCGGCGGGGGCCCCCCACGACATGTATTCCTGCCACTCCTGTTCGGTGAGATTGCGGCCCGCCAGTTGACAGGCGACCGCTTGGATGTGTGCGAGGACGCGAAATCCCAGTAGTCGAGAGTGCCGAGAGGGGTGCCGCTGTCTACCCTGTCCCCCGCGAGCGCCGAATCCTGATAGATCGAACGCGGGATACGGGAAGATGGGGCCGATCGGGGGTTGCTCCGTCGAGGTCAAGCACTCCCGACCCTTGATGGTGCTGACCACCGCCTCATGGCCGTCGCTCGGTCGTCATCCGAGAACGACCAGACCCCCGGTGTAGTCGAGCACGATCCATTTCTCATGCGCCAGGGTGTCGGCGCCGAGGATACCCGCGTACATGCTGTAACCGGTGTTCGTTGAGTCCAGCAATTGCGGGCGAAGCGCCAGGCCGGACGTGGACCACGAACCGCTCCGCACGATTGGCGACGTGAGGACCGAACACACCGTGTCATAACGGTCCGCCAGGTCCGTGGCTCTGAGGGACCCCTCTTTGCTGACCCACGGGTCCAGCTCCGTGCGCGCCGTCCCTGTGTCCACGACGAACCAGTTCGACGGCTGATCGCCGAAGCGGACGGGCACACTCAGGTAGTCGTTGACCTGACCGGTCACGGCTTCGGCCGGGACGACCACGCCTTGGCCCTTGGTCAACTCGGTGGGGACCGGACCCCTGGGTCCGGTGAACGCCGACGTGTTCAAGGGAGCACCTTCGGGCCCAGGGAGCACGAGCGCACCGGCGTCGAAGTCGATACGCACGGCTCCGAAGCGCGACAGGACGTCGTTTCCGAGCAAACCGACGGGCTCCCCCTTTCCTCCCTGGCCCGGCTCTGTGTCCGCCGAAAAGGACTGAGGGGCCAGCGAGAGACCATCGACCGACCACGAGTCGACCGTCACAACTGAGAGATGGTCGATACACCCCCCTTGCCCGGTGCCCTGAGCCCGGCCGATCGTAGCCAGGTGGAGCCGATGGGTCAGCCCGGCATCGATGATCGTCTGGCCAGCACCAGAGTCGAGTAGGAAGGGGAATGGGCCGTTTCCGTCCACGCACACATTGACCGTCGCCGCAGCCTGCCCCCCTCCCCGCTACTGATCGTCAGCGGCAACTTCTCACCTCCCCCGGGCAAGGCTGTTGCACCGTGGCAACCCGAAGTCGCCGGTGGCAGCTTGGGATTGAAATTCGGAAAGACGTGGACTCTTGGATGCGTGGTACTCGGGCGCTCGGAAGCGCCGACGCCGGGCCCGAGGACCAGCTCGGGCGCCAAGGAAGCTCCCATCACGGCGAGCAACGTGACGACGACCAGGCGAGGTCGGCGTCGGCGGAGGGTGCTTTCCTTCCGCATCTGACCTGGAGATCGAGAGGCGGAGAAACCGGAGGGTTTGGTCAGCCACTTCATTGCCGCTTCTTTGTGCTGGTCTGTTGTCCAACGCGCCCGAGGAACGCGGCATGATCCTCCAGAAACCGTGTATGGCGTCGCGCTGGCCTTGTTGCGTGTCAACGGGGGTGATTCAAGGTCGCGTGCGATGGGTCAAACCGGTAGGTCAGGAGATTGAGGCCGCTCAAGCGCCGCTAACCCGCCGCGCCTCCGGAGCCAAGTACGCCCTGACGAGGCGGTTTGACCTGATGCAGCTCAAGTCCTGCCGGGTTTCGACCGGGCCGAGGCACCGAGTAGGCGGGGCAGGTTTTCTGGTAAGGCTGGTTAGGTACGTTTGCCAACCATTGGGCCTGTGTCATGTTCTTTCTCATCTCACCGCAGAGAAGATGCAAGAACGAATTGAAGTTCCAGTCCCAAAAGCCCTGTCGAAGGAGCTCTACGACACCAATGGATTCACCGACCGCGAGGGTCTGGCCGTTCGGGCTGAAGGCGACACTGCCGGCCGGGCTGCCCTCGAACAGGGTGGTCGTCTTCTTCCCGCTAACCGTGCTCCACAGCCCGACGTCACCGCCTAAGTCCCCAACCGCGAGGGTCTGGCCGTTCGGGCTGAAGGCGACGCTATAGACCTCGCTGCCCTCGGACAGGGTGGCCGTTTTCTTCCCGCTGACCGTGCTCCACAGCCCGACGTCACCGCCGTAGTCCCCGACCGCGAGCGTCTCGCCGTTCGGGCTGAAGGCGACGCTATCGACCTTGCTGCCCTCCGATAGGTTGGCCGTCTTCTCCGCGCTGGCCGTGCGCCACAGAGTAACCTCGTCTCCCTGCGCTCCCTGCGGTCCGACGTTATCGAAGCCTAAGTCCGCGACCGCGAGGGTCTGGCCGTTCGGGCTGAAGGCGACGCTATTGACCGAGCCGTCCTGGGACAGCTTGGCCGTATTCTTCCCGGTGACCATGCTCCACAGCCCGACGGGACCGCCTAAGTCCCCGACTGCGAGGGTCTGGCCGTTCGGGCTGAAGGCGACGCTTGAGACCTCGCTGCCCTCGGACAGCGTGGCCGTCCTCTCCCCGCTGACCGTGCTCCACAGCCCGACGTCACCGCCCTGGTCCCCGACCGCGAGGGTCTGGCCGTTCGGGCTGAATGCGACACTATCGACCGAGCTACCCTCGGACAAGATGGCCGTCTTCTCCCCGCTGGCCGTGCTCCACAGCCCGACGTCACCGCCCTGGTCCCCAACCGCGAGGGTCTGGCCGTTCGGGCTGAAGGCGACGCTTGAGACCTCGCTACCCTCGGACAGCGTGGCCGTCTTCTCCCCGTTGGCCGTGCTCCACAGAGCGACCTCACCGCCGTAGTCCCCGACCGCGAGAGTCTGGCCGTCCGGGCTGAAGGCGACACTATCGACCTCGCTGCCCTCGGGCAGGGTGGCAGTCCTCTCCCCGCTGGACGTGCTCCACAGAGCGACCTCACCGCCGTGGTCCCCGACCGCGAGGGTCTGGCCGTTCGGGCTGAAGGCGACGCTGCCGACCGGGCTGCCCTCGGACAGGGTGGCCGTCCTCTCCCCGCTGGTCGTGCTCCACAGCCCGACGTCACCGCCTAAGTCCCCGACCGCGAGGGTCTGGCCGTTCGGGCTGAAGGCGACGCTATTGACCGAGCTGCCCTCGGACAGGGTGGCAGTCCTCTCCCCGCTGGTCGTGCTCCATAGCCCGACGTCACCGCCGTAGTCCCCGACCGCGAGGGTCTGGCCGTTCGGGCTGAAGGCGACGCTTGAGACCTGGCCGCGCTCAGAGAGGGTGGCCGTCTTCTCCCCGCTGGCCGTGCTCCACAGCCCGACGTCACCTCGTAAGTCCCCGACCGCGAGCGTCTGGCCGTTCGGGCTGAACGCGACGGTAGAGACTCCGAAGCCCTCGGACAAGGTCGCCGTCCTCTTCTCGCTAGCGGTGCTCCACAGCCCGACGTCACCGCGTAAGTCCCCGACCGCGAGGGTCTGGCCGTTCGGGCTGAAGGCGACGCCCAAGACCTCGCTGCCCTCGGACAGGGTGGCCGTCTTCTCCCCGCTGGCCGTGCTCCACAGCCCGACGTCACCGCCTAAGTCCCCGACCGCGAGGGTCTGGCCGTTCGGGCTGAAGGCCACGCTTAAGACCGAGCTGCCCTCGGACAGGGTGGCGTTTAAGGGTTGTTCGGCGGCTTGGATGAGTGCGTTTCGAGCTTGAAGCGTAGGGAGCGCGTTTGTAGGCTTGCAGACTGACAAGCATTCCGAGGGGAGCATCAGTTGAGAGCAGATTCGTAGCCTCGGCTGCCATGTCTTCGGACTGGGAGAGGTGTGATTGCTTGATGGCATTGTTTCGCTGAGCGATGGCTTCACTTCGCGCTACAAGTGCCAGCCCTCCGAGCACGAGGGCTATCACGAGTGCGATACTTACCCCAGCCAGTAACCGACGCTGACGGCGAGTGGCACCTTGGCGGCTGGCCAGTAGGTACGACTTTTGAAGGTCCGTCGGCTCGGGGCCTTTGTCTGTCCTCCGAACAAGCCATTGCTCAGCCGCGTCAAGCTCACTGCCGGACAGCAAGAAACTGCGATCCCGCGTGTGCTTGTCCCACTCGAGCGCCTTCTTGGCCCACTCAGTGTGCTCACGTGTTGCGTCTAAGTCGGTATCAATGGTGGTGATCAGGAGGGGTAGCGAGTTCTCGAAGGTGTTTTCGGACTTGGGGTCGGGGTCATTTTCGAACAAACCCCTTGGTGGTACGAACTGGACGGCCTTGAGTGTCTCAGGGAGATCGTCTAATGGGGTAGGACTGAGGTTGAGGGGAATGATCCGCTTGTGGAGTTGCGCTGCGTAGGAGAGTTCCCGCTTGCACTCCTCGGATGCGACCGAGTTCGGGCTGATGACAAACACAAAGCTGTCGGCATCCTCGATTGCCCCCTTGAGGTCCTCGGCCCAGCTGGCACCCGAGGGGATGCCAGACTCATCCACCCAGATCGCTTTGCCGGAATCCTTGAGAGCCCGTTGGAGGCGAACCGCGAAATCCCGGTCACGATGTGAATAGCTGATGAAGGCGTCAGACACGGACACCCTCCGACGCGGGGACGGTCTGGATTGTCTGCAGGCCCCGTTCGAGGGCGGGAGCGAGCCTTACATCGGCTGCGTGGCTGTAAGAAATGAACCCGTCGTCGGCCATCGGTTGGTCCTTGGTCGTCGACGGGATTTTTGCAGGTCCAGCGGATTGTTGCTCAGGAGGTTGTCAGCGGCGCTGGCGATTCTCGGAACTGGCCGGTTCGCCGTGTGGTTCGGCCCGATGACCGAGATCGACAGCTTCCAAGACTCCAGCAGTCTGGAGACTGTGCAGGGTCGTCGATTCCGGTTTGGGGTCCATCGTGCGGCCACGTTGCTCTTGGAGGCGTACGCCCGAGGGGACAACCGTGCGGTGCACACCGCAATCCAAAAACAAGACCATTCGTCCGTGCCGAACGACTCCACCGCGACCGTGTCGACGGGGACACCCGTTGTGTGTCGGACGGGACAGACAGAGCCGTCGGATCCGCTCATGCTGGCAACTACACCGACAAACGGTCGGTGTGAGCAAAAGAGAGGAACGACCATGAAGAACCGCATCCGCAAGATCCGCAAGATCCGCCGCCTTACTCGGAGCCACAGCTACTAAGTAAGTCCGGACGAAGTTGACCGTGCCAGTGCCTGTCGCCACGGCGGCGGGCACTGGCGCACCTGGACGCAAGATCCGCCGCCTGAGCCGCAAACCAGACCAGCCTCTGTGCGGACCGACTCCGGTGACCGTGTCGATGGAGACACCCGTTGTGTGTCGGAGGGCACAGACGCTGGTCTGGTTGCAGATCGCCGAGGCCGAGATCCTGATCGGATCGACGTCCCGCACGGACCTGGTCGTTCGGGCTCCACGTGGGGTCGCCCGCCTCCGTGCACGGCTCTCGGGCCGACTGCGGAGCGCTCGCATCCCCAGGGTGCTCCGCTTGTCGTCAGCCCTAGTGGCGCAGCTCTATCGCTGACGCGTGTCCGGCTTGCATCCCGGCAATCACGCCCGCCCTTCCCCAAGCCGGTCGGTCGGGCTCCCTGTGGGGTCGCCCTCCCTCCCTTGTCCGGCTTCCGGCCGCTTCTGTCCTCCCTGCCTTCCTTGGTGTCTAGTTGGAATAGTGGGCGCTGAGGGACTCGAACCCCCGGCCTGCTGGTTGTAAGCCAGCTGCTCTAACCAACTGAGCTAAGCGCCCGTGCGATCTCTCATGAAGTCCCCTCGTAAGAGGGCGTCCCACGCTAGCCCTCTGCAACCGGGCGGGCGAGCGTGCGGCGGCAACAAACGAACCGCCGTTCAGGCCGCTCCAGTATTGAGGGAGTGGTCCAAGGTGAGCTGGCCCGTGTGGGCATCGAGGTCGAACAGCTCGCCGTAGCGGCCCCAGTCGACCGCGATACGGAGCTGCTCGCGCGCCTCGTCCTCGGTAAAGCCACGGCGGAGCAGGTCGAGGAAGAAGCTCTCGCCCAAGGTGCCGTCCTTGGTGGTCATCAGCGCGTTGTAGATGGCGCGCACCAGGGGCGCGCGCTCGCGCGCCCGCCGCGCAAAGATCTGCTTCGACTCGTGGATGTCGGCCGCCACGAACACCTGGCCGTCGTCGCTGATCTGAAGGTCGGCGTCCTCCACCCCGGCCAGGCCGAGCAGCTGGGCCGCGTCGACCAGCGGAAGCAGATCGTCCACCTCGAAGGTCAGGTCGCTGGCCAGCTCTGGGAGATCCTCCCGGCCGCCTCGGGCCGCCAGGATCTCGAGCAGGCCCGCCATGCCTCCGACCGTCGCCGCCGGGAGGGGCGTGTCGACCGGGGATCCCTCCCCCGGCGAGGCCACCGTCCACACGTGCGAGGGCGCCCTGGAGTCCCCACCGGTCATGAAGCCGTAGATCTCGTCGACGAGCGCCTCGAATGCCGGGTCGTGTCGATCCCGGGGCTGAGGGAATTTCACCGGGATCTCCGCCCGGATGCGGCCGGGGTTGGCGCCGAGGACGAAGATCCGGTCGGCCAGGATCACCGCCTCCTCAATGTTGTGCGTCACGATCAGCATCGCCTTGGTCGGGAAGTTCGACTGCGTCCACAACCGGAGAAGCTCGGCCCGCAGGTTCTGCGCCGTCAGGACATCGAGCGCCGAGAAGGGCTCGTCCATGAGCAGCGCGTCGGGCTCGACCACGAGCGCCCGCGCGAAACCGACCCGTTGGCGCATCCCACCGGACAATTCCTTGGGGTAGGCCGATTCGAACCCGTCGAGGCCGATGGTGTCGATGGCGCGCTCGGCCCGGTCGAGCCGCTCCGCGGGGGGCACCCCCCTCGCTTCGAGTCCCAGCTCCACGTTCTGGCGCACCGTGAGCCACGGCAGCAGCGCGAAACTCTGGAACACCATCGAGACCCCGTGGCAGGCACCATTGAGGATCTCGCCCCGGTAGGAGATCTCCCCCGCGGTGGGCTCGATGAGACCGGCGATACAGCGGAGCAGCGTGCTCTTCCCCGAGCCCGAACGGCCCAGCAGTGCCACGATCTCGCCCTCGTCGAGGTTCAGCGTGATGTCCTCGAGCACCGGGAGCGGGCTCCCGTCCGGCGACGTGAACGTCTTGAAGAGGTGCGACACCTGAATGATCGCCCGCTCTCCGTTGGCACTGCCGTCTCGCCGGCCCGTGGACAGTGTCACAGGCCCTCACTCTGGTCCCTGCGCCCCGTCGCGGTCAACGTGACGGACCTCACAGCGAGAATCTGCTCTCGGCCAGGCGGTAGAGGCGTCGCCAGAAGAGCCGGTTGACGGTCACCACGAACACGCTCATGACGATGCCGCCGCCGATCAACAGCGCGAACTTCCCCTCGATCGAGGCCGTCGAGATGTAATTGCCGAGCCCATACGCGTCGAGGGTCTGGTGGTGCCACGCCACGAGCTCCGCGACGATGGACGCGTTCCATGCTCCGCCAGCCGCCGTGATCCCACCGGTGACGTAGGCCGGGAAGATGGCGGGCAGGATGACCCGCTGCCAGCGCTGCCGCCGGGTGAGCTGCATCACGGTCATCATCTCGCGCATGTCGTTGGGGATTGCGCTCGCCCCGGCGATCACGTTGAACAGGATGTACCACTGGGCTCCGAGCATCATGAGGAGGATGGCGCCGTAATCCAAGGGCACGCCGAGGCCCAGGAAGATGGCGGTGATGAACGGGAAGAGCACGATGGCCGGGAAGCTGGCGAGCACCTGCACGATGGGCTGGGCGTACCGGGAGAGGCGGGGACTCATCCCGATCTTCACTCCCACCGGCACCCAGATGATCGTGGAGATGACGAGGAGGACGACGACCCGGGCGAAGGTGGCGAACCCCAGTGCGATGAGCGACGGGAAGCGTGAGAATCCGAGATGCGCGTTGAGATAGACGATCCCGGTCACGGCCACCACGCCCGACGCGGCGACGATGACGGTCCAGAAGATGAGATCACCGAGTCGGCGCCGGCGCTCGTCCTGGTGCAGGGGGTACTCGGCGAGGCCGAACGGACGGGTGACCCGGTCCAGGAAACGACCGATGGGCCGGGTGAGCCGGGCCAGCGCGTGGGGGATCGCCGAACGGCGCAGCACGTCGAGCACGACGCTCTTGGGCTTCTCGGCCGATTCCGACGTCTCCAAGCGGAACCGCTCCGCCCAGGCGACCAGCGGGCGGAAGACGAAGAAGTTGGTACCCACGACCAGGATCACCAAGGTGACGATGGCAATCGTCACCTTGGTGTAGGAGCCCGCGGCCGCAGCGGCGCCCATGTAGCTCCCGATCCCCGGGAGGCTCTCGGTGAGGCCCTTGCCCCCGATGAACACGGTGACAGCTTCGGACGCGGTGAGGAAGAACCAGCCGCCGCCCATCGACATCATCATGTTCCAGACCAGCCCGATCATGGAGCTCGGGACGTCGAGCTTCCAGAACCGCTGCCACTTGGTGAGGCGGTACATGCGGGCCGCCTCGTCCAACTCGGTGGGCTGGGCGATGAGGGAGTGATAGAAGCTGAACGTCATGTTCCACGCCTGCGAGGTGAAAATCACGAAGATGGACGCCGCCTCGAGGCCGAGCAGGTTGTTGGGGAACAACTTGATGAAGAAGGTCAGTGCCACGGGCAGGAAGACCAGGATGGGGATCGACTGCAGGACGTCGAGGATCGGGACGAGCACCTTCTCGGCCCGGCGCAGGCGTGCCGCCGCGGTGCCGTAGACCAGCGTGAAGACCGTTGAGAGGAACAACGCGATGAACATCCGGAGGAGCGAGCGAGCCGCGTAGTACGGGACGTTCGAGATGCTCGTGTTCAGCTTGACAAACGTCCGGCCCGGGGCGTAGTTGACCGCCATCGCCTGGCCCAGCTTCACCACGACGTAGAGGAGCGCGATGATCGCCACGGCGAGCAGCAGGTCGTAGAGGTTCAACCCTCGGCCACGGAGCGCCTCGCGTACGGGAAGGCCGCGGCGGGTCGAGGCGGGGCTCATCGGGGGCCCCCGCGGCAACCGGCCGGGGGCGCGCCAGGCCATGGTCGTCCGTGCGTTACGTGGCTCAAGATTGTGCTCCCACCGGGCCCTACGAGTCGGGCCCGCTCAGCGTACGGTGCAGGCCCGCCGCTTGCACCCTCAGCGCAGCTGTTCGGCGAAGACCGTGCTCCAGGGTCGGACGAGCGCGCGTAGCGTCGCGCAGTCCTCCTCTCCGAGGGCGTCGTAGGGCGGGGCCGCGAGTGCGTCGGTGCGGTCCTCGATGGTCCGGCGCTGGGCCCCGCCCCACTCGCTCAAACGGAGCTGGTCGCCGCGCTCGAGCCAGCCCCGCCCGCGCAACGCATCGACCGCCGCATCCCACGCCTCTTGGGACCAACCCCGGGTCGAGCGCAACAGCTGCGCCGGCACGTCGCCGGCCGCTGCGTGGGTGACCAACGCCTCGAGGCCGGACAGGCCGTGCACGACGAGGAGCGCGATGTGGCCGTCACCGCGGTACTCACGCAGAATGGACTGGGCGTGCCACAGCACGAGGTGCGCTTCGGCCGGCCAGGCCACGTCGGCGTGCGCCGCGGCCAACGGCCTCCCCTCGGTCCGACGGCTCGCCTCCTCCGCCACCCGGCGCGCCAGGTCGGCGGCGCGGCGCATCTCCGCGGACGCCAGCACGTCGTCGCCCAGCAGCCGCCGGCAGGCCACGTCGACGGCACCGAAGCGGGCGGTCACGAGCGCTGCGGGCGCCGCGATGGCCCATGACGAGGGAATCGCCGCGTGCACGAGTTCGGGGTTGAAGTTGAAGAACGTCGAGACCACCACGTCCGCCTGCACCGCACCCATGGGTGCCGCCCGCGACGCGAAGTAGCCGGCCCGCCCCGTGATACCGAGACGCTCGTACGCCTCCGCCGCCTCGGGCACGAAGTACACCATGCCGTGGAGCGGCTCGAGCGTGCGCCAGGTCTTGCGCGCCCGCAGGGCTCCGTCGGGCCCGGCGTCGTTCATAGTCGCGTCTCCTCTCCGAGACGGTGGGCCAGAGGGCCGGTCGCCGCCACGATCGGTCGCCGCGTCGACGCGTCGCGCACCACCAGGTCCCGGCCCTCGCGTTCTCCCTCCGCCGCGCCCGCCTCGCGGCAGAGCAACAGGCCGGCGAGATAGTCCCACCCGTACAGCGTGCTTCGCCCGGCCACCAGGTAGGCGTCCAGCATGCCCTCGGCGACCGCGCAACACTCGAGCGAGGCCGCGCCGAGCGCCCGATACTGGGCCCATCCCGGGTAGCGGCCGGGAAAACCCGAGATACCCACGATGGCGAGTCCGAGTTCCTCGCAGCCCGACGGCGCGATGCGGACGCCGTCCTTTTCCGCGCCGCCGCCCCGCACGGCGGCGTACCGCTCCCCCGTCGCCTGGTTGACCACGACGCCCACCCGTGGCCCTGCGGCGTCGAGCACGCAGATGCTCGTGGCGTAGAAGGGCACGCCCCGGTGCGCGTTGGTGGAGCCGTCGACGGGGTCGAGGACCGCCAACAGCCCGCCGGACCCATCACCGGTCATGCCCGACTCCTCGGAGAGCACCGCCAGGCCCGCGCCGTGCAGGACGAGCAGCGCCGCGCCGTCGGCCGCCAGGTCGAGCCGGTACTGACCCGCCTTGTCCCCCGTCGGCCCCCAGTCCTCCAGTCGGTCGAGCGCGTCACGCACGGCCAGCACGGCGTCGTCGAGCACCTCGAGAAGGCGGGCGTCATCCACGGGAGACGAACCCTATCGGCCGCGGTCACGTCGGCCCGCTTGGCTGGCCGCCGGTCGGATCCCAGTAGGCTGACTCGGTTGTGGCTGCCATAGACGTCGCCGGCTACGTCGCCGACCTGAAGGACCACTCCGTCGACCACGGGTTCCACGTGCACGACGAGCGGCACTTCGTCGAGACCTACTCGTTGCGCCAGGTCTGGGAGGTCGACCTGCATCCCGAGGAGGGCTGTGGCGGCCCGCTGGACCTCCATCTCGCCCTCGACGTCGACCCCCGCGTCCTCCTCTCCTTCGAGGACGCCGTCGTGTTGCTCTCCGAGGACGAGGAGCCGCCCGACGAGTACCACTTCCCGCTGACCTTCACCTGGGCGCTCCCGCCCCTGCCGAGCGGGCCCGACCTGCTCCGCCTGGCCATCGACCTCGCCGGCGTCGGCGGCATCGAGCTCCCGCTCGAGGTCTCGGCCATCGACTCCTTCGCCAACGCCACCGACGGCTCGGAGCGACGGTTGAGCATCGTGGCCCGGCATCCGGTGTCGCTGGCCCGCGTCCTCAGCGGCGAGGAGCTGCTCTGCGACGTCTTCGATCGCGCCCTCGCGGTCAGCCGCTTCCTCCTCGAGTCCGCCGAACGCTGGCTCGGTTGAGGTGGGGCGGACCCGCCGCCCCGGTGCAGGTCGCGTCGCCGCGGTGGCGTTCACGATCGCCGGCTCGGTCGTCGCACTGAGCGCCTGCGCCAACGGCGGCGGTCAAGCCCTGGCCCAACAGGCGTGTGTGCACGTCCACCGCTCCGTTTCGGAGTACCTCCGCTCGACCCGCGCCGGCATGTCCCCCGCCGCCGCGGCGCAGCTCCAGGCGGAGGCCGATCAGGAGCTGCGGGCCGCGCTCCCTCTGGCGGCTCAGGCGAATTCCGACGACGGCTCGTGGAACTCGCTGATGACCACGATCTCGGAGATCTCCGTCGTCGACGAAGGGCACCTCGTCCCCGCGCTGACGGGCGCAGTGCGTCGTGGCCGACACGAATCCCAACGTCAATCCGCAGAGCCCCGGGAACAGCGGCGTCGGCGCGACCACCCCGCAGAACGTGAACCCCAACCCGGCCTCACCCGCCGGCTGACGGCACCGCGACGCCGCTGGCCGCTTGTGCCCTCCCGGCCGCCACGATGGGCGGCATGATCTTGGGCGCCAGGAATTCTCCTCCGGCGTTGGTGAAGTGGACGCCGTCGTTGCGCCGGAGCACGACGCCGTCCACCGTGCTGGCGTACTTGCCCTTGGGGCACGCCGCGGCGTTGAGATCGACCACCGAATCGGTCTGCGGGTGCTCGGCCGCCACCTCCCGCACCAGCTTGTTGTAGACCGCCAGGCGCGCCGGGTTGTCCTCCGGCCAGGGTGCGCCGTCGGGTTGTTCGCCCGAGTCGGTACAGGGCGCGGTCAGGAACACCATGCGGGCGCCCGTCGACGTCACCAGATTCGAGGCCGAGTCGAGCTGCTCCTTCACGTACGCGGCATAGGTCGGGCTCAAGATGTTGGTCCAGGTGCCGTGGTACTCGCGGTCGACCACCTCCCAGCGCCCCGCCAGGAGCACGACGACGTTCGGCTTGTCCGCGTCGATGGCGGCCAGCCACTGGTCCGGCCAGGGCTGGTCGTTTGGCGCCTCACCGGGCACGAGCGGTGACCCGTTGCAGGCGGACGGCGTGGTGTCGAGCGTCGCCCATGAGCTCGACTTCGGGCCCGTCCACGACGCCACAGCCGAGGATCCCCTTGTCGGCGAGGACGTAGCCGTACTTGTCCTGTTCCGACGTGTACGACAGGCCCAGTCCGAGGGTCAACGCCACCGAATCGCCGAAGAGCAACACCCGTACCGGTTGCGCCGGCGCCGGAGCACCCGATGCCGTCGTCGTGGTCGTGGTGGTGCTGATTCCCGTCGTACCGATAGCGGCCGGGATCGTGGTGCTGGCCACGGCCGACGTGCCGGTGGTGGCGGCGACCACCGCGACCAGCACGACGCCGACGCCGACGGGCACCGCCACCCATGCCTTCCACTGCCGGACGAAGGTCCCCATGCGGATGGGACGCTCGACGAGGTGGAAGGACGCCACCGAGACCGCGAAGGTGACGAGGACGCGCACGGCGAAGAGCTCGTAGCCGTAGAGCCCGGTGCGGGCGTGGTCGAGCCAGATGAAGATCGGCCAGTGCCAGATGTAGAGGCCGTAGGAGATCCGCCCGACGTAGCGCACCGGCGTCAGCGACAAAAGGCGCGGCACGATGCTGCGTGGTGCCGCGACGGCGGCCAGGATGACGCCGGCGACCGCGAGGCCGATGAGGAAGAACCCGCCCGAGTAGGGGAACGACGAGGTCGACGTGGTGAGCACCCAGAGCGCGACGGCGCCGATGGCGCCGACCACGCCGATCAGCACCGCAGAGCGCCTTGCCCGTGTCGCCCGCCGGCTGCCAGAGCTCTCCCTTGGCCAGGCGGCCGTCCTCGTGGCTGCGCTGCGTCGCGATGACGAGCCCGACGGCGAGGGCGCACCCGATGAACAGGCACTGGGAGCGGGTGTCGGTGCCCAGGTAGGCCCGGTTCGTGTTCAGGCCGCCGTCGTAGAGTACGTACATCCAGGTCGCCGACGCGATCGCTGCGGCACAGCACAGCGCGAACAGCACCCGCAGGTTCCGCGTGAAGTGCAGGATGCCGAGCACCACGAGCGGCCAGATCACGTAGAACTGTTCCTCGACGGCGAGCGACCAAGTGTGCAGGAGGGGCGAGGAGGCCGCCGTCTCGTTGAAGTAGTTCGAGTTGACCAGAATGAAGTGCCAATTGCTCACGTACAGCAGAGTGGCGAGCGCGTCGAGCCGGAGCGCCCCGTAGGTCCCCTTGGGGACGATCACCGAGGCAAAGAAGGCGACGAAGAGCAGCATCAGGAACAGGGCGGGCAACAGGCGGCGCGCGCGTCGGGCCCAGAACGCCCCGAGCTTGATGGTCAGGGTCTGGCGCCACTCGCCCACCAGGAGCGAGGTGATGAGGAACCCCGACAACACGAAGAAGGCGTCGACTCCCATGAACCCGCCGTCCATGTGGGGGATCCCCCCGTGGAACATCATCACGGCCAGGACCGCGCAGGCGCGGACCCCGTCGAGCGCCGGGAGGTAGGCGAGACGAGTGTGCGAGATCGCGCTCTCGTCGTCCTGCATCGGGCCCATCCCTCCTGGTTGCGCTCGCGTCGGCACCGCCGCCTGCGTGTCGGCCGACCCGCCATTGTCTCAGAATCCGCCCGCCACCTCAGCGCAGCGCCGGCTCGCTACCCTGAAGCCTCCTGAGCCCGACCCGACCCCTGGCCGTTCCCCTCCCGCGCCGCGGCCGCGCCCCGGTGCGCCGCCGTCGCTTCGTGACGTTTCTCCTGGTCATCGCTCTGTTGGGCGCCGGCACCGCCGCGGTGGCCTACCTCGAGCGGGGCCCGGGCCTCAGCCCGCTGCGGGCCCGGATCGTCGCCATCGCCGAGGGTCAGGTGGGATACCGCACCGACCCCGCCGACACCTATTGCAACAAGTTCAGCGCCTATTGGAACGCCGGCATCGACGACTGTGGCAACGAGAACCTCGACGAGGAGTGGTGCGCGGACTTCGCGGCCTGGGTTTGGAAGGAGGCCGGCGCCCAGGTCGACTACCAGTTGGCGCCGGGCTATCTCAACTCCGACTCGGCGAGCTTCTACGTGTGGGGGATGGACCACGGCACCTGGCACCCGGTGGGCTCCGGGCTACCAGCCGCGGCCGGGCGACGTGGCGGTCTACGGGCTCGACACCGCGGCCCTCACCGCGGTGCACGTGGCGGTCGTCACGGCAGCCACCGGCAACGACGACGCACCGGACGTCGTCAACGGCGACGGCGACCGCACCGGTTACAGCGTGGTCGAGGTCGGTACCCACCAGGCCGACGCCGACGTGAAAGGCAACGGTGCGCTCCTCTCGGGCTACGTCTCCCCGTCCTCTCCGGCGGCGGTGTCCTCGTCGACGTCCTGACCCGCCTCGGCCCGACTAGGCCCCGCGCCGGCGTTCCAGGCCGCCTCCTCGGCCTCCTGGGCCGCCAGGGCCGTGACAACCGCCTCGAAGACCCTGGCGGCATCGCGCTCGATGTGGGTGCGCGCCAGCAGCAGGCAGCCGGCGCCGAGGAAGGCGATGGGCAAGATGAGAAGGAAGGCCGTGCGGTAGTTGTCGTCGAACTGCCCGGCGATGGCGGAGGTGACGAGTGGCGCCGCCGCTGAGCCGAACACGACTGACGCGAGGTTGAAGGCCCCGAACCCCGCCCCGCGCACGTGGGCGGGCGCCGCGTCCGACAAGCCGGCCCGCAGCGCCGGGACGCAGGCGGTGGCGGCGAGGAATCCGGCCAACTGCACGACGAACACCAGCGCGAACGCCATCGGGATGAACGAGATCATGAAAAGCGCAGCACTGATGACGATGCAGACAGCGGGGATCACCACCCGGGCTCCCAGGAAGCGGTCCACCCAGCGGTCCGCGATGCGCCCACCGAGTATCGTTCCCGGGATCCCGCCCAGGATGGCCAACGCGCCGAATGCTCCGTTCGCTCCCTGCTGCGTCAGGTGCAGCTGGTTCTGGTAGAAGTTGGGCATCCAGGTGGCGACCGCCGTGACCACGAAGCCGACGGTCGACACGCCCACCAGCGCGTAGCGCATGGTGGGGATCCGCAAGATGGTCCCCACGTCCCTGCGCAACCCGTCCACCATGTCGCCGAGGAAGTGGCCGAAACCTTGCGGGAACAGCGGCGGCCCGCCTTCGGCCAACTCCATCTGCCTCGCTGTGTGTCACGTGGGCGCGGTCCGCCGTCCCGCGGCTGGGCTCGGGGAGCCGCCAGCAGAGGTAGGCCACCAAGAGGCCGGGGAACAGCGAGACGAAGAAGGCGAGACGCCAGCCGTGGCCGTCGAAGAGCGGCCCAATGGCGCCGCCGATGGCCAGGCCCATGCCCAACCCGACGTAGCTCAGACACTGCTGCACGGAGAAGGCCCGGCCGCGGCGCTCCGTCCCGTAGTAGTCGGCGACGACGCTGCTGCCCGACGGGTCGGTGACCGCCTGCCCGAAGCCGAGCGACGCCCGGATCACCACCAAGAGACCGAAGGCGGTGGTCGGCACCAGGCCGCCCAGGGCACTGATGATCGACCACAACACGATGGTCACCGCCATCGCCCGGGTCCGGTTCCAGCGGTCGGCCAGGTAACCGGCCGGCATGGTCACGATCCCGTTGACGAGGATGAAGGCCGAGAAGAGCAGCCCGATGGCGGTGTCGCCCACCCCGAAGGCCGCCTTGATCTGGTCGCTGCTCCCCCGGACGATGTACTGGTCCATCCCGTCGATGAAGAGGGTGAACCCGATGACCCACATGGGCCAGTTGGTGACCAGCATGCGCCGGGGCGCCCCCACCCCTGGTGCCGACCGCGCGTCGCCCATGCCCGTGGAGCCCGCGGCCGGGGCGCCCTCGGGCGTCCGGCCCACCTCCGCCGTGCTCACGACCGGCTCCTCGCCCGCCGCCCGCCGGAGCCCCCCGTCTGGACCTCAGCCTCCCGGCGTGTACCCGGCCGGGAGCCCGATCGACTTCATCTCCAAGAAGCTCTCCAGGCCCTCCGGACCGAACTCACGCCCGACGCCCGACTCCTTGTAACCGCCGAAGGGCGTGGAGAAGTCGATGGGCGAGAACGAGTTGAGCATGTAGGTGCCGGTGCGCACCCGCCGGGCCACGCCGAGCCCGCGGTCGTTGTCCGCCGTCCAGACGGAGCCGCAGAGCCCGTAGCTCGAGTCGTTGGCGATTTCGACCGCGTTGTCGTCGCCGTCGTAGGGGATCACCACCAGGACCGGGCCGAAGATCTCCTCTTGGGCGATCCTCATCTTGTTGTCGACGTCGGAGAACACGGTCGGCTCGACGTACCAACCCTTGGCGAAGTCCGACCCTGAGGGCCGGCCACCGCCCAGCGCGACGGTCGCTCCCTCTTCGCGCCCGCTGTCGAGATACCCCTCGATCCGGCTGCGCTGCCGCTCGGCCACCACCGGGCCAACCTCGGTGGCCGGGTCCATGGGGTCGCCCACGTGCATGGCGGCGACCCCGGAGACGACGGCGTCGACGACCTCGGCGTAGCGGGCCCGCGGCGCGAGGATACGCGTCTGCGCGATGCAGGCCTGCCCGTTGTTCATGATCGAGTTGGGCAGCAGCGTCGGGATCGTCGTCGCCAGGTCGGCGTCGTCCAAGATGATGGCGGCCGACTTGCCGCCCAGCTCGAGCGTGCAACGCTTGAGCCGCTCGCCGCACAGCCCGCCGATGCGCTTGCCGCCGACCCCCGAGCCGGTGAACGAGATCTTGTCCACGCCCGGATGGGTCACCAGGTGCTCGGAGACGGCGCGACCGGCCGGCACCACGGACAGCACGCCCTTGGGCAGTCCCGCCTCGGTGAAGATCTCGGCCAGCCGGAACGCGTCGAGGGGTGTCTCGGGCGCCGGCTTGTACACGACGGTGCACCCGGCAATCAGCGACGGCGCCAGCTTGGCGGCGGCGATGAAGAGCGGCACGTTCCACGGGGCGATGGCGCCCACCACGCCCACGGGCTCCTTGGCGACGAGCACCTGCGGGTTCAACAGCCCGGCGCGCACCTCGTCGAAGGCGTAGGTCGCCGCAAGGTCGGCGTAGTAATTGAAGATCATCGTGGGCGCCAGCACCTGGCCCATGCCCGAGAAGGTGATGGGCGAGCCCATCTCCCGCGTGATGATCTCGGCCATGTCGCCCATCTCCGCCGTGACCTGCGCCGCCACCGCGCGGAGGATCTCGGCCCTCTCGGCCGGCGCCAGGCGCGGCCAGGGCCCGTGGTCGAACGCCGGTACGCGCCGCCGCCACGGCCTTGTCGATGTCGGCCTCGGTGCCGTCGGGCACCCGGGCGATGACCTCCTCGGTCACCGGCGAGACCACGCCGATGGTGTCGGTGCCCTCCGGGGCCACCCAGTCGCCGCCGATGAACAAGCGGTCGTAGTCCCGAATCGCCATGCGTCCCTCCCGAAGGCTCAGAGGGCTGGTGCCCCCGCCGCCGGACGCGCCGGGCGGCGCTCCAAGGCTAGCTGCGGCCCACCCGTCCGGGACACGTCGTACCGGGCCTCAGCCCGTCTCGTCGCGTCGCTCGACATGGGCCACGACGCCGCCGTCAGCCTCCACCCAGCCCTTTCCGGCGGCGTACGCGCCCGTGCCGGAGAAGCCCTCGTCCCACTCCGGGGTCGCGGCGGGCCCCGCCAGCGCGCGGCCCCGAGCCAATCTGTGCCGCTCTCGCCCAACCGCTCGGGCGCCGTCACTAGAGTTCGGCCCTGTGCCCGACCTCAGCCAGCGTGACCCTCTCGAGGTGGCCGCCGCCCTCTCGCGCTGGCTGGCCACCAAGTCCGACGACGGGTCCGCCCCCGAGGTCTTCGACGTCCAGGCCCCCGCCGCCAACGGGTTCTCCAACGAGACGATCCTGTGCCGGACCCGTTCGGCCGCCGGGGTCGAGCGGCGCCTCGTGGTCCGGGTGGCCCCGACCAAACACCTTCTCTTCTTGGACGCCGAGTTCTCGACCCAGTACCGGGCGATGCGGGCCCTCGCCGACGGCGGCTCGGCGGTCCCGCTGCCGAAACTCGGCCCCTACGAGGAAGACCCGCAGTACCTCGGCGTCCCCTTCTTCACCATGGACCACGTCGAGGGGCTGGTCCCCTCGGACAACATCCCCTACACCCTCGGGGGCTGGGTGATGGAAGCGACACCCGAGGAGCAGGAGCGCATGTGGTGGAGCGGGATCGACGCGCTGGCGGCGGTGCACCGGACCGACTGGCGCGCCCTCGGCCTGGACTGGCTCGGGAACCCCGCCCGGGGCAAGCCCGGGCTCGAGCAGCAGCTCTCGTACTACCGAGACTTCCTCGACTGGGCCACCGAAGGGGAGCAGGTGCCCGTGATCGAGTCGACCTGGCGCTGGCTGGTCGAGCACCGGCCGCCCGAGGTGGGCGACGTAGTCATCAGTTGGGGTGACAGCCGCATCGGCAACATCATCTGGGACGACTTCCGTGCGGCGGCAGTCATCGACTGGGAGATGGCCTCACTGGCCCAGCCCGAGCTCGACCTGGGCTGGTGGCTCTACTTCGACCGCCAGTTCGCCGAGGGCCTGGGCGTCGACCGACCAGCGGGATTCGGGTCGCACGAGGAGACGGTCGAGCGCTACTCCGAGCTGATGGGAAGGCCGATGAAGGACATCTTCTTCTATGAGGTGTTCTCCGGCTTCCGCTTCGCCGTCGTCATGTACCGGCTCTCGAAGCTCGCCTTCCCCGGCAACATGATGGACGAGGAGAGCGGCATGGCGACCGACAACATCGCGACCCAGTTGCTGGCGAAGTTACTCGAGCTCGACCCACCGGTCTGATCGGCGACCGGCAGGTCGGCGATGGGCGAGCACGCGATCGCCTCATCGGCGATCGGCCTCTGCTCGATCGGCTAATCGGCGATCGGGTCCCCGGACGGCCCAACCGCGACGCCGGACTCCCGGAGCCGCTGGCCCAGCCAGTCGGCGCCGTTCTTGCCCTGCATGGCCTCCTGCCAGCCGTCGAGGATGCGGTGCAGGTCGCCCACCGAGCCGACCTTGGCGATCACGTGCACCGTCATCCTGTCCTCGTACCCCGGGGGCGCCGAGACGTGCATGCCGCCGAAAGGGTCCTCGGTGACGTGCGCCACGGGTTCCCGCAGCACGTAGAGCTCGCCGGTGTCCTCGACGTAGTTCAGCTCGTGCCGCACCCCGTCCCTGTCCAGCCACTCGGTGCCCAGCTCGAGCTCGGCGGAGGCGCGCCGGCGGGGGTCGGCTTCGTAGAACTCGTCGATGTCCATCGGCGGCACACTACCGCCCACCTGGGCCATCGCCCCTTCCGGTGGGTGCGCCGACCCCTTCCGGTGCGGTGGGAGCGGTCGGGGGAGCGACGTTCGTCACCGTGACGCCATGCGCTCCACCGCGTCGGAACAACGTGTCGCTCTCATCGACCAGATGACCGCCGAGTGGCTGTCGATCGGCCGGTCCCGTGTCGCTGTTCTGGCCTTGCGGGAAGCCGCCCGCCGCGACCCGGGCCTGTCGCTCCTGGTGCTGGGGACCGGCGCCGACCCGCCGTCCTGCCCCACCCCCTGCGACCTCCTCGAGCGCATGCGGCGCGCCTCGGGCCGGGTCCAGCGGGAGGAGGCGGCCCGCTGGGTCAGGATCCTGCTTCGGGAGGCGGACGCCGACCCCTTCATCTGCCGGATGCTCGTGCAGGTGCTGCTCCCGGGGCTCGTCGTGGTCGCCGGGAAGCTGCAGTGGGGACGCGGCGGCGAGTGGCGGGACGGCGAGGAGTTCTTTGCCGAGCTCTTGTCCACGACGTGGCTGGTGCTGCGGGAATGGTCGGGGCAGGACCGCCCCTACGCCGCGCTCGATCTGCTCTCCGCCATCCGCTGCCGCCTGCGACGCCAGCTCTTCCGCTCGAAGGAGCTTGGCGAGAGGTCCGCGCCGTTCGGCCCCGAAGAGGCCGACGAGGGACCCGCCCGCACCGGGACGGACCTCGAGGAACTGGCTCGCCTGCTCATCGAGCTGCACCGCGAAGGCATGCGTCGAGAGGAGGTCCAGGTCCTCTACGCGCACCACGTCCTGGGCTACTCCATGGCCGAGCTGGCCACCCTGACCGGCCGAGATCGCCGTGCCCTCTACGCCCGCCGGGACCGGGGCCAGCGGCGTCTGTGCGCCTGAGCACCGAGCGCGGCGGGAGTGGGGCCTGCGTATGGTGTGCCGGTGGTTGGTGCAGGGACCGACGCCACCAAGGGTACGCGCTCGCCGGTGACTCGGGGCCGCCCTAACTGGTGGGTGATCCTGGCGGTCTCGCTGGCTCTCATGGCACTCCTCGTCGCGACCGCCGGCGGCCCCCCGCGGGCGAACCGACATGGTCGGGCGCTGGCCAGTGCACCGACCAGTCACTCCGGACGACCGGCCGGTGCCGCTGACGCGGGCGAGCCCCCGAGGACGACCGTGCCGACGACCACGACGACCACGACGCCCACGACGACCACGACGACCACACCCTCCACAGGCACCCCGGCCGGGGCCGTCTCCGGCGCCTCCTTGCTCTCGACGCGCACGCTGAGCGCCACAGCGACCGCGCCTGCCACGACTCCCGTCGTCACCACGACCACGGTGCCGACGACGACCACGACGAGCGCCAGCGCGTCGGTACCGGCGGAAAGGACGCAGACGCAGGGCTATCTCGACCCGCCGCTGCAGACCTCCAATTCCTTCGGGTTCACCGGCACCGGAACGATGGAGATCTCCGTGCTGTGGTCGGGCACGACGTATCTGACCATGGAGGTCAGTTGCCCCAGTGGGAGTCAGAGCGTCGGCGGGACGTCCGCCATGGCGGCCACCCTCCCCGGCGCGGAGGGAAGTTGCCGGGCGACGGTGAACGAGCCGTCGTCGGAATCCGCGTCGCTGACATATACGATCACGATCGGACCTGCCGGTGGATAGGAGCGGCGGACGCAGGAGTCTGCACGCGATCCTCGACGTTGTCGGCGCCGCCGTCGCCGCCCTTCTGGCCTTCACCGCCGTCCCGGCCGTGCTCGTCGTCGCCGTCGGCAACCCTCTGGCGGGCGGGCTCGGGCACGCATGGCGGCCCGCGCCGCGCGACGTACTCTGCGTCCTGGCGCTCGCCGCCTGGTTGGCCTGGGCCGCGTGCTGTGCCCAGCTGGTACGCGCCGTGGTGGCTCACGTCAAGCGGGGCGAGATCACGGCGCTGGGCGGCACCTCTGTGGTGGACCGGGTGGCGGCACGGATTGCCCTCGGGGTGCTTGCGCTGAGCAGCATGGGCGCACCCCTCGCGCTCTCGTCGGGTGCGGGCGCCAGTGCGCCCCCGGCGGGCGCGGGGTCAGGCGTCGTCATGTCAGGGGCCGTCGCGCGGCACGTCGGCACGGTGCCGGCCAGGCTTCGACTGCCGTCCGCGGCGGCGACCCATGCCGTCCAGCCCGGGGACACGCTCTGGAGCATCGCGGACGATCGTCTGGCCGACGGGGCGGAGTGGACGGCGCTCGCGGCACTCAACCTGGGCCGGGACATGCCCGGGGGCTCGCGGCTCGTCGATCCCGATCACATCGAGGCGGGCTGGTCCCTGCTCCTCCCCGCGGACGCGCGGCAGGCCCGCGAGCCGCCCGGACGCCCGCCGGTCGGTCCGACCCCGGCTCTGACGAGCCACCTGCCCGAACTCGTCGCCCTCGGCATGGGCTCGCTCGCGTGTGCGGCGCTCGCCCGGCGTGCCAGGAGGCACCGGCGGGGCAGCCAGTTCACCGGAGACCTGGACGTCAGGGGTCCGTTGTCCGAGGCAGTCGTGGATACGGCGACCCTCCTGCACCGCTTCGAAGGCGTCCCGGCTTTGGCGTCGTTCGAAGCCGCCAACTGCCTGTTGGCTCGCTCGCTGCAGGGCCGTGCCGGCCCCTCGATCCGCGCCATCTGCGTGTCCTCCTCGGGCGTCTCGTTCTGGCTCACTCGGCCACTGCACCGGGATGCGCCCGAGGGGTTCGTCCCGGTGAGTGAGGGCGCGGCCTGGCACGTGGATCACGCCACGCTCGACGGCCAGGAGCCCTTCTCGCCCTACTGCCCCGTCGTCCTCCCCGTCGGGGACGACGGGGCGGGCACCTGGCTGGTCCCGCTCGGTCCGGGCGACGTGCTGCCGCTCCTCGGTGAGTCGGCCGCGTCGTTGTGGCGGGCGGCGCGGGCAGCGCTGGGCGCGTGGGCGTGGGCCGACACCGTTCTGGTGACCGAAGAACCGGACGACCCACAGCTCCTGTCCGACGTGGCGGCGGATCCTTCGGTCGCTCGCCACCTTCTCTTCTTCGGGGACCCGGCGTCGCTGCCACCGACGGCAGCACGGCGCGCTGCCGTCGTCACCGCGACTGCGGTCGCCGCCAGCGACCTGACGATCCTGGTTGACCGTCACGGCGCCACCTTGCACCCGATGGGCCGCGTCGTGCGTCCCCATCTCCAGTCGGCCGAGACGTCTCGGCAGATCGAGGAACTGCTGACGTCTCCCCCTGCGCCCGCCCCGCAACTCGTGGGCGCAGCCGCCGTGCCGCCGAGCGCAACTCAGCGCCCCTCCGCTGTGTCTCCCGCGGCCCTCGCGCCGGGCCCTGTGGAGGTGCGGCTCCTCACCATGACGCCGCGGTTGGATGGGCTCAATGCGGCGTTGCCCCCGAATCGGACCCGCCGGGCGGTCGAACTGGTTGCCTACCTGGCCCTGCACCACCCCGACGTCATTACGAGCGACCGGCTGCGCACGCGCGTGCTCGGGTCGACCGACACCGACGCCGCGTCCAAGACGCTGTTCAACACGGCGTACGCAGCCCGGCGCGCGATGGGCGTCGACGGGCACGGCGAGCTCCTCTTTCCCGCGGGCACACGCAACGGCCTGTACCAGGTCTCGCCCTTGGTGACGGTCGACGTGCGCCGAGCGATCGCCCTGGCCGCCGAGGGCAAGGCACAGGGTGAAGGTGATCTGGCCATCGCGTACCTGCGCGCCGCGCTCGACCTGGTCGAGGGCGAGCCGCTGGCCAACGCACTGTCCGGGTACGCGTGGTGGGAAACCGAAGGGCACCTCGGTCACATCGCCGCCCGGCTCGTCGACGCCGCCTGCACTCTCGCCGCGCTGGCGTCCGCGACCGGTCACTTCGATCTGGCGCGCTGGGGCCTGGAACGGGCGCGCCTGGTGGAGCCCTACAGCGAGACCCTCTCCCGGGCCGCCATGCAGGTGGCGGCGGCCGAGGGCGACACGGACCGGCTCCGCTTCGAATGGCGCGAATGCCAGCGAAGGGTCGACGCCCTCGATCCCGGCAGTTCGCCCTCGCCGCAGACCGAGTCGCTCTACGGCGAGCTCAGCCGACGCGTCCGCGTGACGGAGCCACAGCTCGATGCGCGGCGGCCGCGCTACGCATCGGCAGCCAACGACTGAACGCCGGTCGCCGCGCCGTAGGCGCGCGCCACGTCCTCGAGACGCGCCACCCGGCTGCCCTTCACGAGGAGTGCGCCCCCGGGTCCGACCGTCTGCATGCACGCCACGGCGTCATCGGTCCCGAGCACCTGGGCGGAGCCGTAGAGGTCGGTCTGGTAGCCCACGACCTCGATCCCGAGCCCTTCGGCGAGTCGCGCGATGTACCGGTGTTCTGCCTCGGTCTCGCCGCCAAGCTCGGCCATGAGCCCCAGCAGCGCGACCTTCCTTCCGGCGCCGAGCGCGGCCAGCGAGCGCAGCGCGGCCTCGGTCGACGCCGGGTTGGCGTTGTAGCAGTCCACGAGGAGAACGGGACCGCCGCCCGGGACGTGATGCACCTCCATGCGGAGCGGGGCCCCGATCACGGACGCGAGGGCTGACACGACGCCGTCGAAGGGGACGCCACACCACAGCGCCGCCGCCGCTGCTGCGAGCGCGTTCGGGACCTGCTGGACTCCGCGCAGGGCGAGCTCGACGTCGCCCTTGCCCCACGGTGTCGTGAGCCAAAATCTCGGTCGCAGTTCGCCGTCGAGCGAGACCCCTTCGGCACGCACCTCCGCGTTCGCACGCACCTCGGCGTCGGCACGCACCTCGGCGTCGGAGTCCACGGCGTAGCCCACGACCGGGCACGGGCTGCGCGAGGCCATGGCGGCCACACGGGGATCGTCGAAGTTGAGGACCGCGACGCCCGAGGCGGGCAACGCCGTCACCAGCTCGCCCTTCGCCCGCGCCACCCCGTCGAGGTCGCCGAAGTACTCCACGTGGGCCATGGCGACGCTGGTCACGATCCCGACGACCGGGCGCGCCACCTCGGCCAAACGGCTGACGTGCCCAGTGCCACGGGCACCCATCTCGACGACGACCCACTGGGCATCGTCGGGTGCGTTGAGGAGGGTCAGTGGCAGGCCCAGCTCGTTGTTGAAGGAGCGCTCGCTGGCCGACACCCGGAAGGACGACGCCAGGCAGCCGCGCACGAGATCCTTCGTGGTCGTCTTGCCCACCGATCCGGTGATCCCGACGACGCCGCCATCGACGCGATCGCGTGCGACCCGCCCCAGGCGCATCAATGCGGCGGCGGTGTCGGGGACGATGATCGCCGTTGCGCCGCGTGGTTCCCGGCCGCACAGATAGGCGGGTGCGCCGGCCTCGATGGCGGCGGGAATGAACTCGTGCCCGTCGCGCTCGGCCACGATGGGCACATAGAGCTGTCCGGGCACCAAGGTCCTCGTGTCGATGCTCGCACCCTCGACGCAGACGTCGGGGCCGACCAACTCCCCACCGAGCTGGACGGCGAGTTCAGATGTAGAGAATCGCACGCATGCCCTCGGGACCGATTGTAGCCTCGGTCGATGCCTGGTCCGGGAGTGTTGGCCGTCGTCTACGGGGGGCCGTCGGCAGAGCACGAGATCTCGTGCATCTCGGCGCGCCGCATCGTACGCAGCCGCGCTCGAGGCCGGGTTCGCGGTGAAGGTGATCGGGCTCACCCACGACAAGCAGTTCGTCGACGCCGAACAGGTCCTCGCCGACATCGACGACGTCGACGCGCTGGCCTCCCCCGACGATCTCGTCCGGCATCATCCTGGCACTGCGCTCGCGCATCTCGTCGACGCGCTCCCACCAGGCGCCGTCGTGTTCCCCGTGCTCCACGGGCCTTTCGGTGAGGACGGCGTGATCCAGGGACACCTCGAGTCGCTGCAGGTGCCCTACGTCGGGGCCGGCGTGCTCTCCTCCGCCATCTGCATGGACAAGGGGATCGCCAAGGCGGTGTTGCACGACCACGGGCTCCCGGTCGCAGCGTGGCGAGTGGCGGCCCGCCCCGCGTGGTCGGCCCAGGTGAGGGAGGAGGCGGTGGCGGCGCTCGGCCTGCCGGTCTTCGTGAAACCGGCCAACCTCGGGTCGTCGATCGGCGTCGCCAAGGTTTTCGACGCCGCGGCTCTGGGCGACGCGGTGCTCTCGGCCTTCGAGTTCGACGACCACGTGATCCTCGAGGAGTTCGTTCGGGGCCGCGAGCTCGAGCTCGCGCTCATGGGCAACGAAGAGGTCCGTGTGTCGCTCGCCGGCGAGATCATCGCGAGCCGGGAGTTCTACGACTACGACGACAAATACGTACTGGGGGCCGCCGAGATCGTCGCACCAACCGACCTCACGGACACGCAGCTGGCCCACGCCCAGCGCGTGGCGTCCGCCGCCTACCGGGCCTTACGAGTGGAAGGACTGGCGCGTGTCGACCTGTTCCTGGCCGATGACGACGAGATCGTGGTCAACGAGGTCAACACGATGCCGGGCTTCACTCCCATCTCCATGTTCCCCATGCTCTGGGAGGCCGACGGCCTGGCATTCCAGACGGTCCTCGAGGAATTGGTCGCCCTGGCCCGAGCCCGGCACGCCCGGCGGCGGATGCTCCGGACCCACCGGGTGGTCCCGGACCCCTAGCGTCCCCCGTATCACCCAGCCGCGCGGCGAGGCCCGGTGATGCAGCCCGAAACGGACTCCGCCGACTTCACCGTCCGACGATCTTGGCAGCCATCTCGCCATCGCCATCGCCATCGCCCCGGGCCGGGCCGGGCCGGTCCTTCGATTTACACGAGCTGCCCAGCTTGCGGCGCGGTCGGCGCGCCCTGAGGAGATCGGGGGGCGGCCCACTGTGGCAGTCCCGGCGCGTCTTTTGCGCGCTTGCGGCGGTTCCGCACCTCGAGGACGATACCCAAGGTCACCAGCCCGAAGCCGCAGAGGCCGACCACCACGAAGAGAGCAACCTCGGCTGCGATGTCAGGCTGCGCGGACATGCTGGCGTACTCCGAATAGGCGAAGGCCAGAAATGCGTTGAGGTCCGTCGTTCGCCTGTAGGCGGTCATCGAGACCAATGCCACGACCGAGTTCCGATCGAACATGGCAAAACGAAACTCAATGGGCAGAGGGACGTTTGACGGGTGCTCGGTCCCCTCCCACAGGTAGCCGGTTGCGCCCGGTATGCCGGGTAGCTCGAACGACGTGAACCGAGTGAACCGGATTGAGGCGGTGTTGAAGTTTGCGGTGTTGCCGATCTGTCCGATCAGATCGTGCAACTCAGTCTCCGCCGATGAGGAGTAGGTGTCCTGTTGCAGCGAGACCACTTCCTTGACCTGTCTTGACGCGCTCCACCACACCTTCCAGTAGGCCGCCTCTGTACCCGTCTCGATGCCAAAGTTGGTCAGAGCCAAGGGGGGGAGGAAGATCGTCGGCGTTGTCGGAAAGACCGCCGCGGATTTTCCGAGGCCGGAGAGCCCGTAGGCCCCGGGTAGCACCTCGGATGGCTGGGCGTTGCCGTCACCGGTGGCGGTGGCGACCATCCCCGACGCACGAGCGTTCACGACCAGTCCGGGCAGATTGTTCTGGGTGCGCGCGATGTGACCGCCTCCCCAGCCGATCGCGATGAGAATCAGGCCAACGGTCGTGAGGATCCAGGGCTTCCCAAGGATGCCCAGGCCAACCCCTCTCCGCGTGGACGGCCGGTGTCCGTCTGGCGTTCCTGGTTCAGGGTCACCGACGGGCACGCTCAGGTCGTGCCAACCGACCCCGGCACTCCATCGCCTCTGACCGGACCATCCGGCGCCCGTCCAGTAGGACTGGTGGTTGGGATTGCCCGCGACCCCATACCAACCGGGGGCCCTTTCCCGGTCCGAGGGGTTGACGGGTCCGTGACCGTCGTCTGGCACGTCTACCGGGCGGCCTTCCGCCGCACCCGCCGCCGCACCATGTCAAGAACTCTGACGGTGGACGGTCGGAGCCCAGTAGAGCCATTGGAATCCAACTACACACAACTCCGGGACAACTCGGGGCAGCTCGGCGGCTTGCTTCGCCGGCGTAGTGTCGATGGTCTTTGCGGATCATCCAAGCGGGCGCCGACGGGGCCGAGCGGCCCGGCGCGCCGCTTCTCGGTTCTTGATGCCGGGCAGGACCCGCAGGACGTAGAACGCGCTCGATGCCGCGGCCACGATGATGATCACGAACGGAGCGGGATTGAAGCGATCCTGCACCGAGAACGACGCCGTGAGCGCCAGCAGGCCGAACACCACGATGCCGAGCGGACCGAGGACGGCCAGGCCGCGCACCCGGAACGGGCGTGGGGTGTCGGGCTGGCGTCTGCGCAACCGCAGGGCGCACACGCCCGCCACGCCGTAGATCATCGCCTCGAGCGCCGCCCCCACCGCGACGAGGACCTGCCAGGCGTGGGTGACCGCGACGATCAGCGCAACCACGGCGGAGACCGCGCCGAGCACCACGACGGGCACCCACGGCACGGCGCGGTCGTTCAGACGCGCGAGTTGGCGGGGCAGCGAACCCTCGCGGGCGGTGCCGTAGATGAAGCGCGACGCCGTGATGAACCCGCCGTTGAAGGTGTTGAGGGCCGTCACCGCGGTGACGGCTGCCATCACCCACAACCCCGAGTGCCCGATGGCCGCGATGCCGAGGTAGAGCTGCGGGTAGGAGGACGTGAGCTCGTTGTGGGTCAGGGTGTGGCTCATGGCGACGGTCGCCACCGAGCAGACGACGCAGAGGATGGCGATGGCGATCAGCATGCCGCGGTTGATCGAAGCCGGCTTCCGGACCTCCTCGGCGCTCGTCGTCACCCACTCGAACGCGCTGTAGAGGAACACCCCGAGCGCGACCGCCTCCAAGAAGTCACCGGGGCTGTGGCCGCGGAGAGGCTGGAACGGGGTATGGAGGCCGTGGCCGCTGTGCACCAGGGCCAGGAGGCCGACGACGAGCGTGGCTACCACGACGACGGAAGTGGCCAGGTCCTGGAGGAGGCCGGCCACGGTGATGCCGCGCAGGTTGGTCACCACGGCGACTGCGAGCAGCCCGACGATCCACAGGGAGGCGACCCATGCCGGCTCGCCGAACGCGTGGGCCAGCGCACTCCCGACGATGAAGGCGTCGGCGGCGATCACGAGCACGATCGTCGTCATGTAGGTAAAGGTGATGGTCAGCGCGGCGCGGTCGTCCATGGCCCGTTTCATGTAGAGCCGGATGGCGGCGGCGGTCGGGAACATCCCGTTCAGCTCGCCGAAGAAGCCGTAGGCCACCAAGGCGAGGACTCCGGCGACGATGATGGGGATGTAGGCGGAGTCGCCTCCCACATAGGCCACCAGGCCCGCGGCCGCCAGGTACTCCAGCGCGGCGAAGGCAAGTCCGGTCGACGTGGCGACGACGGTGCGCAGGCCCAGCGCACGGCGCAGCGTGGCCCGGGACGCGAGGGCGCTGTCGGTCACAGTCGTGGGTGGTTCAGCTGTCGAGGAAGGCCACCAGAGAGATGGCGTCGATCCGCATGACATCCTGCTGGGAGCCCAACAACGTGATCTCACCCGACATGTACTTCTCCGAAGGGTTGAGGTCTCCCCAGAACATGTCGCAGAAGTCCTCGCTGCTCCCGGTCACCACGACGTCGGGCCGATCTTCGTGGCCGACCGCGAGCTCGGAGAGCTGCTGGTCCACCACGCGCATCGTGTAGCCCTGCGCGGTATCGGTCGTGGTGAAGTGGATGACGCGGTCCCAGCCCTGCACCATCTTGGTCAGGCGGGAGTTGGCATTGCTGCGGCTGCGCCATTCGGCGTATGCCTCGAGGAGCTCCTCAGTCGACGCCAACGGGCTCCCCGTTCAGCGCGTGCAGCACCTCGTCGGCGGCGCGCATGCCGGCCGAGAGCGCGCCGTCGAGGTAGCCGCACCACTGCGTCGCCGTCTCCGTACCCGCCCAGTGCAGACGGCCCACCGGCTCGCGCAGCGCCGGCCCCAGGGCCGTGAGCGCGCCAGGGACGCCCACGGCGACCGGACCGCCGCGGGTGAAAGGCTCGGCCGGCCAGTGCTGCTCGACGATCTCGACCGGCGCGCGTGCCCGCGGACCGAAGGCACGCTCGAGGTCGGCCAGGATGGCGCTTCGGCGGGCCTCGGGCCCGGCGGCCTCCATGCGCCGGCAGTCGTCGCCGGCAATGAAGCCGACGATGGCGCCGTGCCAGCCGTCCTCGGGCGAGTTGTCGAACGTGCTCTCCATGACCCCGCCGGGAGCGACGATCTGACCGTTGAGCCCTTCGTCACGCCAGAAGGGCTCGTCGTAGAACACATGGACCTTGGTCACCGCGCCCATGGGCATGCGCTGGCAGAGCTGGTCCCGCCGCCCTGGCAGCGCCGGAGTGTAGGTGAGGCGCGCGCAGAGCGTTGGCGACATGGCGAAGACGGCGCGCCGGGCGCGCACCCGCAGCGGCCGATGGGCGGCGGCTGGGTCTGCTGGGTCGGCTTCGGGTGCGACGAGCCGCGCCCCCAGGGTCACATGGTCGTTGCCGTGGGCGACCGTCTCGACGGGCGCGCCCAGCACGACGCGCTGCCCCAGCTCGGCCGCCATGCCCTCGGCCAGCTGCTGCGAGCCGCCGGCGAAACGCCCCTCTTGCGCGCCGCCGGTCGTGCGGGCGAGGTTCGTGAGCCCGCCCCCGGCGTGCAGATAGAAGAGGGTGAACAGGAGCGAGAGCTCGCCGGAGCCGGTGCCGAAGATGGCCTTGACGGCCACCTCCAGGATGGCGCGGGCGGAGGGCGACTCGAGGTGGGTGTCGAGCCAGGTGGCGAGCGTCTGCGCATCGAGGCCGGCGGCGCCTGGGGCGTCCCACGGTGTCTGCAGGGGAACCTCGAAGGCGGCGAGGTCGAGGTCGAGCATGCAGGCGATGCCGTCGGCGGCACCGTGCGGGTCCGAAGTCGGGATCAGGCCGACGTAGAGCTCCCGCTTTCCGTCGCGCAGCTCCACGCCCTGCCCGGTGGTGTAGGTGGGGAAAGTGGCGACACCCAATTCGGCGGCGAGCGCGGCCAGATGCTCTTGCGTGGGGCCGATCCACTGGCCGCCGCGGTCGATGGTGAACCCGGCCGCCGTCACGTCGGTGAAGGAGCGCCCGCCGACCCGGTGGCGGGCGTCGAGCACCAGCACCTCGACACCCGCCCGGGCCAGGAGACGAGCGGCGGCCAGGCCCGAGTACCCGGCGCCGACCACGACGACCTCGCACTCCCGCTCCAGCTGGGCCATCTGCCTGCTCCTCCCCCACGATGGGCGCCCGCGGCCTCGGTCGGCCACGATAGGCGCAGGTCCGGCGGGTGCTGCGCGCACCCCTTCTGTACCGTGCGGAGTGTGGTCATGACGTTCGAGGGCTTGGAGCGCGACACCTGGGAGGCCCTGCCTGGAGCCAATCGCCTCACGCCGACCCAGCGCGAAGCCATCGAGTCGGACGAACCACTGCTCTGCGTCGTGGCCGGGGCCGGGGCCGGCAAGACGCGGGTCCTGACCTTGCGGGTGGCGCGGCGGGTACGCGAGGCCACCATCGAGCCCGATCGCACCCTGGTCACCACGTTCAGCCGCAAGGCGGCCGACGAGCTGCGCACCCGCCTGTACTCGCTGGGCGTCTCGGGGGTGAAGGCGGGCACCTTCCACCGCACGGCGCTCGGCCTCTTGCGCGAGCACCGCGAACTGCGGGGGCGCCCGCTACCGCAACTCCTGCCGGACCGCCGACGCCTGCTGGCTGACGTGATGACCGGCGACCCGCGCCGAACCCGGGCCCTCGACGGCGAGATCGGCTGGGCCAAGGCACGCCTCGTGTCGCCCGAGCGCTACGAATCCGAGTCGCGGCGCCAGCGCCGCCGCAGCGGGATGAGCGCCGGACAAGTTGCCGACGCGTACGCCGCGCTACGAGGCGGAGCGGGCGCGGCGACGTCTGCTCGACTTCGACGACCTGATCGTCGCCTGCGCCGACGCCTTGGCGGGCGACCGCGAGTTTGCCGACTCCATCCGCTGGCGCACCCGGCACCTCTTCGTCGACGAGATGCAGGACGTGAACCCGGCCCAGTTCCGCTTACTGACCGCCATGCTGGCCGACGAGCCCGACCTCTTCGTCGTGGGCGACCCCAACCAATCGGTCTACGGCTTCAACGGGGCCGATCCGACCCTGCTCGACCGGCTGCCCGACCTCCTCCGGGGCACCAAGGTGATCCGCCTGGACGAGAACCACCGCTGCACGCCGCAGGTGGTGGCAGTGGCGACGGCGGTGCTGCGAGAGGGCGGCGCCTTCGGCACGGCCGAGGAGGTGGTGGCGCCCCGCACGACGCGCGTCGACGGGCCGGTGCCGAAGGTGGTCTCGCACGCCACCGACGACGACGAGGCGGCCTGGGTGGCGCAACGGGCGAAGCTGTCGCGCGCGCCGGGGCGGCGGTGGTCGAGCATCGCCGTGCTGACGCGCACCAACGCGCAGCTGGCCAAGGTGCAGGCGACCATGGACGGGGCGCGGGTGCCGAGCATGATCGCCGGCGCGGACCTGGGCCCGGCGTCGGACCTGCGCTCCGAGGGCGGGCGGCGGGGTCAGGATCGCGACGACGAGGAACTGACCGCGTGGGCGGACCCAGCGGACCGCGACCGTGTGGTGCTCACCACCTTCCACCGCGCCAAGGGCCTGCAGTGGCCGACCGTCATCGTGCTCGGGCTCGGCGCCGGGCTGATGCCCATTGCGTCGGCCCAGACGCCCGCGGCCATCGACGAGGAGCGGCGACTCCTCTACGTCGCGTTGACTCGTTCCGAAGAAGAGCTGTGGTGCAGCTGGTTCGAGTCCTCCGCCGACGAGGCGGGGCGGCGCGGCCCGGCGCAGGGGCCGAGCCCGTGGCTGGCGCCCATCGAGCGGACGATCGCACAGCTCGAGAAGGAGGCGGCGCCGACGGCGGCGGCGGAGGTCTCGGTCCGGGTCGCCGAGCTGCGGGCCCGGCTCGCCGAGGCGGCGGAAGCCACCGGACCCGGCCCGTCCTAGCCAGGCCGCGAGGGGGCGAGGTGGCCTCGGGGATCCCACGAGCCGCGACCGGTAAGGTCGTCCTGCTCGATCGACCCGAGGTGGGGGTGGCCCGTCCGATGTCGGAACTCATGGAACAGCTGCGCAAGGCGGTCGGCGAAAACCATGTCGTCGCCGGCGAGTCAATCCACGCGGACTACACCCACGACGAGGCGCTCACCACGGTGCCCGTGGTCCCCCTCGCCGTCGTGCTGCCGGGATCGACCGACGAGGTCTCCGAGGTCTTGAAGCTCGCGAGCGAACACGCGGTGCCCGTGGTCGCCCGCGGCAGCGGCACCGGCCTCTCCGGGGCGGCGGTCCCGGTAGCCGACGGCATCCTGCTGGCCTTCGACCGCATGAAGCGCATCCGCGAGATCGACACCGAGAACCAGGTCGCCGTCGTGGAGCCCGGCGTGACGCTCGAGCAGCTCAACGGCGCGCTCGCACCGCTCGGCCTCATTTACCCGGTCTCCCCAGGCGAGCAGAGCGGCTCGCTCGGCGGGAACGTGGCCACCAACGCCGGCGGCATGCGCGCCGTCCGCTACGGCGTGACCCGCCACCACGTCCTTGGCCTCGAGGTTGTGCTGGCCGATGGCACTGTGCTGCGCACGGGGGGCAAGTTCGTCAAGTGCTCGAGCGGCTACGACCTCACCCAACTGCTCATCGGCTCCGAGGGCACCCTCGCCATCACCACCGAGGTCACGGTGAAGGTCCAGCCCCGCTTCAGCGCTTCGTCCACCGTCCTGGCCCCCTTCGCAACCCTGGCCGAGGTGGCGCGGGCCGTGCCGCACATCGTGCACAGCGGCATCGACCCCTCCATCCTCGAGTACGTGGACGTCATGGTGATGGGCGGTATCACCAAAGCGGCCGGCCTCGACCTCGGCGTCCCCGAGGACGTCAGAGCGCGCACGCTCGCCTACCTCGTCGTCGTGCTGGAAGGCATGGAGGCCGACCGGGTGGAAGAGGACGTCCAGCGGTTGGGCACGCTGCTCGACGAGCTGGGGGCGCTCGACGTCTACGTTCTCCCGGCCGCGTCGGGCTCCCAGCTCATTACGGCACGGGAGCGGGCCTTCTTCGTGGGCAAGGCGGCCGGCTGCGACGACCTCATCGACGCGGTGATCCCCCGGGCGACCATCCCCGACTACCTGGCCCAGGTCGCCGTTCTGGCCCAGGAGCACGGCGCGCTGGTCACCGGCTGCGGGCACATCGGGGACGGCAATGTCCACATCTCGGTCTTCCAGCCCGACGACGAGCGACGGCACGCGCTCATGCACGCCAGCTTCGAGCTGGCCCTGGCCGCCGGCGGCGCCATCTCGGGCGAACACGGGATCGGGACAGCGAAGCTGCCCTACTTCATCGAGATGCAGGACCCGGTGTCACTCGAGCTGATGCGCTCGATCAAGCGCGTCTTCGACCCGCAGGGGATTCTCGGGCCAGACCGGGTCCTCGGCGTCGTGCGTTCGGGAGAGTCCGAGTGAACGGCGCCCGCGCCCTCCTCTCGACGCTCGTCGATGCCGGCGTCGACGTGTGCTTCGCCAACCCCGGGACCTCCGAGATGCACTTCGTCGCCGCACTCGACGACGTCCCCGCCATGCGCGGGGTCCTGTGTCTCTTCGAAGGAGTGGTCACCGGCGCGGCCGACGGCTACGGGCGCGTCGCAGCGCAGCCGGCGGCCACGCTGCTCCACCTCGGGCCGGGACTCGGCAATGGCTTGGCCAACTTGCACAACGCGCGGCGCGCTCGCACGCCGATCGTGAACATCGTGGGTGACCACGCGACGTACCACGCTCGCTACGACGCACCTCTCCAATCCGACATCGCATCGATCGCCGGCGCAGTCTCGGGGTGGTACCGCTCGACGGCCCGCGCCGACGACGTGGCGGGCGACGCGGTCGACGCGGTCGCCGCCGCGCTGGGGCCGCCGGGCCGCGTGGCCACGCTGGTGTTGCCCGCGGACGCATCGTGGTCGGAGTCGCGCTCCGGCCCCTGCCCGCCGCGGCCGCGGGGCCGGCCCTCCGTGGTCCCGTCCGACACCGTCGAAGAGGTGGCCAAGGCGCTGCGCTCGGGCGAGAAGGCGGCCCTGTTACTCGGCGGGGCCGCGCTGCGGGCCGACGGCCTGCACGCCGCCAGTCGGGTGGCCGCAACGACCGATGCCGCGCTCCTCGGTGAGACATTCCCGGCCAACCTGGAGCGGGGGGCGGGCATCCCGGCGGTCGAACGGTTGGCCTACCTCGCCGAGATGGCCCAGGCCCAGCTCGATGGGGTGCGCCAGCTGGTGCTGGTCGACGCCAAATCCCCCGTTTCGTTCTTTGCCTATCCCGGCAAGGCGAGCGACCTCGTCCCTGCCGGCTGCACCGTGCACACCCTGGTACGACCCGGCGAGGATGCGGCGAGCGCGCTGGAGAGTCTGGCGGAGGTCGTCGGGGCCCGCGAGGACGCCGGAGTGCCGGCGCCCTCGGTCCGGCCCGAGCGGCCCACCGGTGGACTGAGCACGGAGTCACTGGCCGCCGCGGTGGGCGCCACGCTGCCCGAGGGCACCATCGTGGTGGACGAGGGCAACACGTCGGGTCTCTTCGTCTCGGCTGCGACGGCCGGGGCGCCGCGGCATGACTGGCTGACGCTTACGGGGGGCGCCATCGGGATCGGCCTTCCCATGGCCACCGGCGCGGCCGTGGCCGCACCGGACCGGCCGGTGCTCTGCCTCGAGGCGGACGGAAGTGCGATGTACACGCTGCAGGCGCTTTGGACCCAAGCCCGCGAAGCGCTCAATGTCACCACGGTCGTCCTGTCCAATCGCAGCTACGCGATCTTGAACATGGAGCTGCACCGGGTGGGCGCAGACGGTGGTGGCCCGTTGTCGCGCCGATTGCTCGACCTGACCGATCCAGAACTCGACTTCTGCGGCCTCGCGCGCGGCATGGGAGTGCCGGCGCGTCGGGTGGAGAACGCAGAGGAACTCACGAGGGCGCTCGACGCGGGGTTCGCCGAGTCGGGTCCGACGCTGATCGAGGTCCCGCTCTAGGCACCCGTTTGCAGTCCGTGCGGTGTGCAATTCACAACGAACTCACAACGAACTCAATGTGTCGACAACAAAGCGGGCCGTCCAGGCCGATTAGTGACAAACGGATCTATAGCGCCCGGTGGGGATTTGTCAGCATGCTTTTGAAACGGGTGGTGCTCGCACAGATGATCACCCGCGGGGACGGATGACCATGGAGGAGGAAGCGCATGGTGATGGGGATGGACACCCCACTCTCGGACGCCCGCTCGATTGACGCGGCGCTCGAGCGGCTGCGCCACGACCTCTTCGGCACCCCTGCTCTCGAAGTCTCCGAGGTGCCCGACGACGGCCCCGATGCCATCGACTACGCGTCGCTCGAGTTCGAAGTCGAGCGGATGCGCAAGCGCCTGGCGATCTGGGACATCTTCATGACCTACATGCGCGACGGCGCCCGGAGTTGGCCTGAGGTGCAGCAGTCGCTGACGCCAGAGGACTTCGACAAGATCGTTTCCATCTGCGACGGCATGCCGTTGCGCGACCTCCTCTTGGACCTCAGGTAAGGACGGTCGCCAGGGCAACCCGACCACCGAACAGTTCGACGGCGCTTGGCCGAGCAGCAGCGTGGGCTGCTGCTCTTGGCGACGGCCACGCGTTCCAAGGACACCACGTAAGGCGCTTGGCCGAGCAGCAGCATGGGCTGCTGCTCTTGGCGACGGCCAAGCGCCGCGATGATCGGTACGTTGGCGAACCTGGTGGCACCTTCTCCCTCGAGCCCCCCGGCTCGGCGACCTGGGCCGTCGCGGCGGTGGGCCCGAAGCGACGCCGTTCGAGGGGAGCATGGCAGGCCGACAGGGCCGCTCACCCGAGGGGTGCGTACATGCCGGCGAGCGCCGCGACATCCCGTTCGATGTGGTGGCGAGCTGCGTCGGCCTCAGGCAGTTGCGGCAGCAGCCGCGGTCACATCTTCGAGATGAGATTGTTCGACGCTCGTTGAGATTGATCGACCAATTGGTGAAGACGGGCTAATTGGTGAAGACGGGAGCTCCGCTGGTGCCGCTTGCGCCGCCCGTCGTCGTCGTCACCTGAACGTAGTACTGCTGAGCCGTGCCGCCGATCGCCGGAATGGTCGTGGTGAGGGTCGTCGAGGACGAAACGGAGACATTCGTGGCAGGGATGTTGACCGTCGTGCCGAAACCCGACTGGGGAATGAGTTGGACCGTGGTTGCACCGCTCACGAACCCGATGCCCGTGATGGTCACCGCGGTGGTGCTGTTGAGGGAACCGGACGTCGGAGTGATGCCGGAGACAACGGGGTAGAGCGGCTGGAATGTGAACACGACGGATGCCTGTTGGGCGCTCGTCCCGCCCGGTGCCGTCGTGACAGTGACGTAGAAGTTCGTGTCCGTCGACGTGATGCCGGGCGTGACTGCCGTGAGCACGGTGCCGCTTGCGTTCACCGACACCGACTGACTGGGCGCTTGAAAGGTGACGGCTGGGTTCGCGACGTCCACGAAGTTGACGGTCGATGAGTTGCCGTGGAGGTTGCTGAGGAAACCCGTTCCGGTGACGGTGATCGACGTGCCGCCTGCGGCCGAACCCGACGGTGGTGTGAGTCCGCTCGGGATAGTGACGCCGCTGACCGTTGGCACAACCGGCTGATAGGCGAACGAAGGGCCGCCCGTGTTCGAGCCGTTGGGAGTGGTCACGATGACGTAGTAACTGGTGGCTGTGGTCACCGCGGGTGTCGTCAGCGAGAGCGACGTGGCGGAGTTCACGGTGACCGGGAGCGTGAGCGTGACGCCGCTCGCGCTCGCAGTCGCGTTGTTCGACATGACCGCTGCCGTTGCGCTCGTCACGGAGAGGATGTTCGTGCCAGCCGGGATCCCAGCGCCGGAGATCGGTTGGCCGATGTCGGACTGTGTGAAGTTCGCCGTCGCACTTGCGATGTTCGGCGAGCCGCTGACCGTCACGCCGTCCGCGACAACGGTC
This sequence comes from uncultured Acidimicrobiaceae bacterium, assembly GCA_963838835.1. Lineage (GTDB taxonomy): Bacteria > Actinomycetota > Acidimicrobiia > Acidimicrobiales > RAAP-2 > Bog-473. The sequence continues at coordinate 31,479 of CAWITA010000034.1, read as the reverse complement.
CCCGCAGGAACAATCAGGTTCTGGGAGGCATTCGTCGAGACGAAGTTCACCGTGGTCGAGCCGCTCACGAAGCCAGATCCGGTCACGGTCAATGCGGTCCCTCCGGTGACGGGCCCTTGGACGGTCGAAAGCGCGGTGACCGTCGGCGCCACCAGGTGGAACGTCGAACTGTCGATCGTCATTCCGTTTCCGCAGGTCGCGCTGCAAATCGCGGCGCTGACCACCGGGGTGTTCGCGGAGTAGTCATCGAAGGTCACGATCGTCTGGAGACCTGGATTGGCGGCACACACCCCCGGGGCAGTGGAGGGATTCTGCGGTAGAGCGCTCTCGAGGCAGGCAGAAATCGTCACGACCCGCGTCGCGGAGCTGGTCGGATTCCACACCGTGCTGCAGTACACGTTCACGTTCGGGTTGCCCTGGGTGGCAAACGTGGACCCGCCATAGGTGGGATCCCCGCTCGATCCCCAGCAATACGACGGCGGGTTGGCGTTAAGCGTCTGGAACGACTGAGGCGGACCTGCCGTGAACAGGAGCGGGGTGTACCGCATGTTCTGGATTGCCACCTGGGACGCACTGGTGAGGGCGTACTGGGCGGAACGGGACTGTTGGAATGTGAGGGTGTCGGTAAGGCTGTTCGCTGTCCACGACGCCAACCCGCCCACGATCAGTCCGATCACCACGAGGAAGAGGAGGGCCAGGACGAGGACGGCTCCCGCCTCGTCGCGGCCTTGCTCCTGCCAACGGACGGCCACCGTGTCCCGACCCGACGGAGGCAGGCTCTTACCGGGCCGCCTCGGCCTCGGCACCCTCGCCTTGGCGGATTGCATGTCTGTGTAAGGCATCGGACTCCGCATCATCAACTCGACAGTGTGACGGTGAGCTCGGTGGTCCCGCTTACCGAGGCGGTCATGGTGGCGGTCTTATTCGAGCCGCTGGTACGAACCAAGGTGAACTGGGTCGACGACTTCGACGAACCATTCGGTATCGTCAACGTTGCCGTCGTTCCCCCATTGACCGTGCCGGCCGTTGTACCGACCGACAGGGCGATGGAGATGCTGGCCCCAGTGTTGGTGACTGCGTTGCCGTACTCGTCCTGCAACTCGATGTTGGCCGTCGCCGTCCGAGCCGAGGCGTTGCCGCTGCCGTTGAGGTTGCCTTCACCCGTCGACGTGCAGGTGATGCTGCCGACGGCACCGGTGCAGGTCAGGGCCGGGATCGGCTGGTTGGTGATATTGGTCAAGCCGATGCCCGCGACTGCCCCCGGGTTCACCGTGATGCCGGTTTGACTGCCGGTGATGGAGCTCGTCACCGTGTCGGTGGCCGTGATCGACTGGGTCCCCGCCGTCGCGAGCGTGGCCGAGAAGGTGCCGGTCCCGTTGGTGAGGGTGGCGTTGGCCGGCAGCGTGGCCTGGGCGTCGCTGCTCGTGAAGTGGACGGTGCCGGCGTAGCCGGTGGCCACGTTGCCGTAGGCGTCGTCGGCGGTGACCGTGAAGTTGTGGGCCCCTCCGGCCGTGGTCGGGCTGGTGAAACCGGCGACGTTGAAGCTCGAGGCACCGGCCGGGTTCACCGTGATGCCGGACTGCGAACCGGTGATGGAGCTCGTCACCGTGTCGGTGGCGGTGATCGACTGGGTCCCCGCCGTCTTGAGCGTGGCCGAGAAGGTGCCGGTCCCGTTGGTGAGGGTGGCGTTGGCCGGCAGCGTGGCCTGGGCGTCGCTGCTCGTGAAGTGGACGGTGCCGGCGTAGGCGGTGGCCACGTTGCCGTAGGTGTCATAGGCGGTGACCGTCACGTTGTGGGACGCCCCGGCCGTGGTCGGGCTGGGGTAACCGGTCACGGTGAAGCTCGAGGCGCCGGCCGGGTGCACCGTGATGCCGCTTTGGACGCCGGTGATGGAGCTGGTCACCGTGTCGGTGGCGGTGATCGACTGGGTCCCCGCCGTCGCGAGCGTGGCCCCGTTGGTGAAGGTGTGGACCCCGTTGTCCGCGCTGACGCCGCTGGTGAAGGTGTAGTTGGCGGGCAAGGTGGCCTGGGCGTCGCTGCTCGTGAAGTGGACGGTGCCCGTGTAGCCGGTGGCCACGTTGCCGTAGGCGTCGTAGGCGGTCACGGTGACGGTATGGGGCGCGCCGGCCGTGGTCGGGCTGGTGAAGCCGCTGACGGTCAAGTGGGTCGCCGTCGACGAGAGGACCGAGATGGACTGGGCGCCGGTGATGGTGCTCGTCACCGTGTCGGTGGCCGTGATCGACTGGGTCCCGGCCGTCTTGAGCGTGGCCGAGAAGGTGCCGGTCCCGTTGGTGAGGGTGGCGTTGGCCGGCAGCGTGGCCTGGGCGTCGCTGCTCGTGAAGTGGACGGTGCCGGCGTAGCCGGTGGCCACGTTGCCGTAGGCGTCATAGGCGGTGACCGTGACGTTGTGGGCCCCTCCGGCCGTGGTCGGGCTGGGGTAACCGGCGACGGTGAAGCTCGAGGCGCCGGCCGGGTTCACGGTGATGCCGGACTGCGAACCGTTGATCGTGCTCGTCACCGTGTCGGTGGCGGTGATCGACTGGGTCCCCGCCGTCTTGAGCGTGGCCGAGAAGGTGCCGGTCCCGTTGGTGAGGGTGGCGTTGGCCGGCAGCGTGGCCTGGGCGTCGCTGCTGGTGAAGTGGACGGTGCCGGCGTAGGCGGTGGCCACGTTGCCATAGGTGTCATAGGCGGTGACCGTGACGTTGTGGGACGCCCCGGCCGTGGTCGGGCTGGGGTAACCGGTCACGGTGAAGTGGGTCGCCGGGGCCGGGTTCACCGTCACGGAGTTCGAGGTGACCGAGGTGAGGGGGCTCGAGGCCGCCTGGAGCGTGTAGCTGCCCGAGGTGTCGAGGACCAGGTTGTTGAACGTGGCCAGCCCGGCTGCGCTCGTCGTGGCACTCGTCGTCGAACCACCGGTGAAGGACCCGGGTCCGGTGTTGACGCTCATGGTCACCGTCGCCCCCGAGTCGGCCACCGCGTTGCCATAGGTGTCTTGGACCTGGACGGTCACCGACGGGGTGATGACACCTCCGGCCTGCGTCGTGGTGGGCTGCTGGACGAAGCCCAGCTTGCTCGCGCCGGCCGGGTTCACCGTGATGCCGGACTGCGAACCGTTGATCGTGCTCGTCACCGTGTCGGTGGCGGTGATCGACTGGGTCCCCGCCGTCTTGAGCGTGGCCGAGAAGGTGCCGGTCCCGTTGGTGAGAGTGGCGTTGGCCGGCAGCGTGGCCTGGGCGTCGCTGCTCGTGAAGTGGACGGTGCCGGCGTAGGCGGTGGCCACGTTGCCATAGGTGTCATAGGCGGTGACCGTCACGTTGTGGGACGCGCCGGCCGTGGTCGGGCTGGTGAAGCCGGCGACGGTGAAGCTCGAGGCGCCGGCCGGGTGCACCGTGATGCCGCTTTGACTGCCGGTGATGGAGCTCGTCACCGTGTCGGTGGCCGTGATCGACTGGGTCCCCGCCGTCTTGAGCGTGGCCGAGAAGGTGCCGGTCCCATTGGTGAGGGTGGCGTTGGCCGGCAGCGTGGCCTGGGCGTCGCTGCTCGTGAAGTGGACGGTGCCGGCGTAGCCGGTGGCCACGTTGCCGTAGGCGTCGTCGGCGGTCACCGTCACGTTGTGGGACGCCCCGGCCGTGGTCGGGTTGGGGTAAGCCGCCGACGGTCAAGTGGGTCGCCGTCGACGGGTTCACCGTGATGCCGGTTTGACTGCCGGTGATGGAGCTCGTCACCGTGTCGGTGGCCGTGATCGACTGGGTCCCCGCCGTCTCGAGCGTGGCCGAGAAGGTGCCGGTCCCGTTGGTGAGGGTGGCGTTGGCCGGCAGCGTGGCCTGGGCGTCGCTGCTCGTGAAGTGGACGGTGCCGGCGTAGCCGGTGGCCACGTTGCCGTAGGCGTCGTCGGCGGTGACCGTGAAGTTGTGGGCCCCGCCGGCCGTGGTCGGGCTGGTGAAGCCGGTGACGTTGAAGCTCGAGGCGCCGGCCGGGTTCACCGTGATGCCGGACTGCGACACCGGTGATGGAGCTCGTCACCGTGTCGGTGGCGGTGATCGACTGGGTCCCCGCCGTCTTGAGCGTGGCCGAGAAGGTGCCGGTCCCGTTGGTGAGGGTGGCGTTGGCCGGCAGCGTGGCCTGGGCGTCGCTGCTCGTGAAGTGGACGGTGCCGGCTGTAGGCGGTGGCCACGTTGCCGTAGGTGTCATAGGCGGTGACCGTCACGTTGTGGGACGCCCCGGCCGTGGTCGGGCTGGGGTAACCGGTCACGGTGAAGCTCGAGGCGCCGGCCGGGTGCACGGTGATGCCGCTTTGGACGCCGGTGATGGAGCTGGTCACCGTGTCGGTGGCGGTGATCGACTGGGTCCCCGCCGTCGCGAGCGTGGCCCCGTTGGTGAAGGTGTGGACCCCGTTGTCCGCGCTGACGCCGCTGGTGAAGGTGTAGTTGGCGGGCAAGGTGGCCTGGGCGTCGCTGCTCGTGAAGTGGACGGTGCCCGTGTAGCCGGTGGCCACGTTGCCGTAGGCGTCGTAGGCGGTCACGGTGACGTTGTGGGGCGCGCCGGCCGTGGTCGGGCTGGTGAAGCCGCTGACGGTCAAGTGGGTCGCCGTCGACGAGAGGACCGAGATGGACTGGGCGCCGGTGATGGTGCTCGTCACCGTGTCGGTGGCCGTGATCGACTGGGTCCCGACCGTCTTGAGCGTGGCCGAGAAGGTGCCGGTCCCGTTGGTGAGGGTGGCGTTGGCCGGCAGCGTGGCCTGGGCGTCGCTGCTGGTGAAGTGGACGGTGCCGGCGTAGCCGGTGGCCACGTTGCCGTAGGCGTCATAGGCGGTGACCGTGAAGTTGTGGGCCCCTCCGGCCGTGGTCGGGCTGGGGTAACCGGCGACGGTGAAGCTCGAGGCGCCGGCCGGGTTCACCGTGATGCCCGCTGCGATGCCGTTGATCGTGCTCGTCACCGTGTCGGTGGCGGTGATCGACTGGGTCCCCGCCGTCTTGAGCGTGGCCGAGAAGGTGCCGGTCCCGTTGGTGAGGGTGGCGTTGGCCGGCAGCGTGGCCTGGGCGTCGCTGCTCGTGAAGTGGACGGTGCCGGCTGTAGGCGGTGGCCACGTTGCCATAGGTGTCATAGGCGGTGACCGTGACGTTGTGGGACGCCCCGGCCGTGGTCGGGCTGGGGTAACCGGTCACGGTGAAGTGGGTCGCCGGGGCCGGGTTCACGGTGAAGCTGCCCGACGTGCCGAACAGGGGGCTCGAGGCCGCCTGGAGCGTGTAGCTGCCCGAGGTGTCGAGGACCAGGTTGTTGAACGTGGCCAGCCCGGCTGCGCTCGTCGTGGCACTCGTCGTCGAACCACCGGTGAAGGACCCGGGTCCGGTGTTGACGCTCATGGTCACCGTCGCCCCCGAGTCGGCCACCGCGTTGCCGTAGGTGTCTTGGACCTGGACGGTCACCGACGGGGTGATGACACCTCCGGCCTGCGTCGTGGTGGGCTGCTGGACGAAGCCCAGCTTGCTCGCGCCGGCCGGGTTCACCGTGATGCCGCGACTGCGAACCGTTGATCGTGCTCGTCACCGTGTCGGTGGCGCGTGATCGACTGGGTCCCCGCCGTCTTGAGCGTGGCCGAGAAGGTGCCGGTCCCGTTGGTGAGGGTGGCGTTGGCCGGCAGCGTGGCCTGGGCGTCGCTGCTGGTGAAGTGGACGGTGCCGGCGTAGGCGGTGGCCACGTTGCCATAGGTGTCATAGGCGGTGACCGTGACGTTGTGGGACGCGCCGGCCGTGGTCGGGCTGGGGTAACCGGTCACGGTGAAGTGGGTCGCCGGGGCCGGGTTCACCGTCACGGAGTTCGAGGTGACCGAGGTGAGGGGGCTCGAGGCCGCCTGGAGCGTGTAGCTGCCCGAGGTGTCGAGGACCAGGTTGTTGAACGTGGCCAGCCCGGCTGCGCTCGTCGTGGCACTCGTCGTCGAACCACCGGTGAAGGACCCGGGTCCGGTGTTGACGCTCATGGTCACCGTCGCCCCCGAGTCGGCCACCGCGTTGCCATAGGTGTCTTGGACCTGGACGGTCACCGACGGGGTGATGACACCTCCGGCCTGCGTCGTGGTGGGCTGCTGGACGAAGCCCAGCTTGCTCGCGCCGGCCGGGTTCACCGTGATGCCGGACTGCGAACCGTTGATCGTGCTCGTCACCGTGTCGGTGGCGGTGATCGACTGGGTCCCCGCCGTCTTGAGCGTGGCCGAGAAGGTCCCGGTCCCGTTGGTGAGAGTGGCGTTGGCCGGCAGCGTGGCCTGGGCGTCGCTGCTGGTGAAGTGGACGGTGCCGGCGTAGGCGGTGGCCACGTTGCCATAGGTGTCATAGGCGGTGACCGTCACGTTGTGGGACGCGCCGGCCGTGGTCGGGCTGGTGAAGCCGGCGACGGTGAAGCTCGAGGCACCGGCCGGGTGCACCGTGATGCCGCTTTGACTGCCGGTGATGGAGCTCGTCACCGTGTCGGTGGCCGTGATCGACTGGGTCCCCGCCGTCTTGAGCGTGGCCGAGAAGGTGCCGGTCCCGTTGGTGAGGGTGGCGTTGGCCGGCAGCGTGGCCTGGGCGTCGCTGCTCGTGAAGTGGACGGTGCCGGCGTAGGCGGTGGCCACGTTGCCATAGGTGTCATAGGCGGTGACCGTCACGTTGTGGGACGCCCCGGCCGTGGTCGGGCTGGGGTAACCGGTCACGGTGAAGCTCGAGGCGCCGGCCGGGTGCACGATGAAGTTGCCCGTGCTGCCGGTCGCTCCACCCTGGGCGACCGTCAGGTTGGTCGTGTTCGAGGCGTTGTAGAGGGTGACCAATGCCGTACCCGTGCCACCCGAGAAGGTGACCGTGCCACCAGAGGGGTAGACGGGGGCGGTCACAGGATTGGGTGAGCTCAACGGGCCGGTGAATGTGAGCGTCTGGGCGCCCGTGTAGCCGGTGAACTTGAACCCAGCCTGGTCTTCGGCCGTGATCGTCACGCTGAACTGGTGCCCGGCCGTCTGGGTTCCCGGGTTAGAGACCTGGAACGAGGTCAGCGCCTGTGCCACGACATTGAACGCGCCGCTCGTTGAGGACAGCACCGCAGGGTTGGTCGTGTCGGTCGCTACGAGCGTGTAGCCGGTTCCAGGATTATTGATGGAGCAACCGCTGAAGTTGGCCACTCCGGCGCTCGTCGTCTCTGAGCAACCGGAGAGAGTGCCCGCGCCTGGGTTGTTGCCGATTGCCAGTTTGACGGCATCGGTGCTTCCAGTGGCGACGTTGCCCCCCGCATCCAGCAGGGTGACGGCGGGCTGGGTCCCGAACGGGTCCTGAGCCACGCTTGTCCCTGGCGACGTCGTGAATGCGAGCTGGTACGCCGGGCCGGGCGTGATGTTGAACGGATTACTCGGGGCCGACGCTGTCGTCAGGTTGTCCGCGGCGTCGGTCGCGGTCAGGGTGTACCCGGTCCCAATTTTGTCGATCTTGCACCCGGCGAAGGAGACGATGCCATTCCCGTTCGAAGTACCGGTGCATCCAGAGAGAGTCCCGCCACCCGGGTTCGTCCCGATCGCCAGCGTGACCATGCTGCTGTCGCCCGGAACGAGGTTGCCGTTCGCGTCCTCGATGGACACGACGGGCTGCGTACTGAGCGGAGACCCACCGGTCCCGTTTCCGGGTTGCGTGGAGAAGACCAGTTTGGCGGGAGCACCCTGGGAAATGACGAAGGAGTTGCTCAATACGGGCTTCGTGATGCCATCGGTGGCATCGGTTGCGCCCAGCGTGTAGGTCCCGGGGGTGCCGAGCGTGCAATCCTGGAACGTAGTCTCGCCGTAGAGCAGATTGGGCACGCAGTTCGTCAGCGTGCCCGGACCCGACGCGACGCTGAGGGTGACGCTGGAGGCATCGGTCTGCTCGATGCAGCCGGTCGAGTTTTCGAGCACCAATGTCGGTGCTGGGTAGAGCGCCGATCCGGCACTTCCGTTGCCGGGTTGCGACACCCAAACCAATTGGGTGGCGCCGCCGACGCAACTCGATGCGGGCGGCGGAGGAATGGGGTTGTCGACCGCGGTCGTCAGGGAGGAGCTCGTGTTACCGCTGCCGCCGTGGAACGAGACCGTCACCGTGAGTAGCTGGGGACCTCCTCCGGTCACTCCGGGCGGGCACGTGGTGGTGGGAGTCCAGGGCAATGTGGTGAAAGCGGGCGGGTTGGCGGCGGAATTCCAGTACTGCACACCGGTGATGCTGGCGGAGTAGGGGTTGGCCGCGGGGGCTGCGGCGTTCGGGAGAGGGATGCCCTGCTGGTTCACCAGGTACGCCCCCGAACAGCTGGTGAAGTCCGCGAGTGACTGCTGCTGAATGAGTGAGGAGGCCTCCGCGGACGCCGTCCTCAGCATGGTGTCGAAGGTCGCCAGGTTGCGGTGCTCTCCCGAGCCCGAGATGGACGTGGCAAAGGCGAGGAGGAGAGCCGTCGCCGCGATGCCGATCACCGCGAGGGCGATCAGGATCTCGACCAGGGTGTCGCCTGCCTCCGAGCGGCGCCTGTCCTCGTTCTGGGGCGGCCCGGTCAAACGATCAACGTCAGCTCGCCGGCGCCTCATGGCAGCAGAACTCCCATGAACATGGCCTGAAGCCCCCCGCCGACCATGGTGACCGTGAGCGACGAAGGTGTACTGGCCGCAAGCATGGCCATGCCCGTTTTGTCGAAGCTCGCGGTGGCCGAGCATTCGACCGTCTTGGTGCCGATTCCGGTCAGGTAGTTCGTGTTGTAGCTCGGGGGGGCGTACGATCCGGTGCTCATGCACGCGTTGCCCACCGGCGACGTCGGGCTATTTGGAATGAGGTTTAGGTTCTGGTTGGACGTCCACGTGATCGATTCACCCGCGTCAGTCGACTCGGCGTCACCCGTTGCCAGCTGCCAGCCCGTGGCAACACCGTTCGAGCTCAACAACTGGATGTTCGTGATGGCAACGGTCGCGGTTGAACCCTGGTCCACCGTGTAGAGCGCCGGATCGCCGGGCACACCCGTATAGAAGCCGTTGTTGCCCAGGAACGCCTCACTACCGGGAGGACATGTATACGTTGGCAGCGGGACCGCGGTGATGTCGTCATAGCCGTTCCTGGCGGCGACTCCGCAAGCTGAGCCTGCCGACGTTTGACCGGTGATGGCCTGTCCTCCGCTGGTGGTGGCGCTCACGCTGACGCAGAAGTCGAGGGTGAAGGGAGTGTTGGCGAGGGCGGCCGACATGGCTATCGGCGTCGAGAACCCAGCGCCTGCCGCGTTACACGTGATGTTCTTCGCGGCTGTCTGGGTGTTCCACGGTGCGAAGTTCACGAAACACAGGGTGCCCGCGTACGTACCGGTGGAAGGCAGGGCAAAGCCACATCCTGTCGACGAGCTCGAGACTTGAGCCAGCTGCGTAGAGCTTGCTGCTGCTGTCGGCACAGCAACCAGTTGGTAGCTGTAGTTGCTCTGCTTTTCCGTTGTCTTGAAGGTGACCCCGGTGACCCCGAGTGTCGGTTGCCAGCCCAGCGAGTAGGCGGGCGCATTGCTCGGTGCCACAAGGTTGCAGGTCGTCGACGTCGCCGGGTTGGTGCACGTGACCGTCACCGGCGGAGTGGCCGGGTTGAGCATCGAGGCAGGGCTGTCACGCGAAACGACGGTCGAGCTGGGGGCGTTTCCGCCACTGCAGACGTTCCGATAGAGGTCGTAAGCGGTTCCGCTCGAGGCTTGGCTCACGGTGTACGAGATCACAGTCCCGTTGCCGAGCTCCAGACCCAGAATCTGGTGGCCCGATCCGCAGGGCGCTGGCGTGTTCGCCGGAGAACCCGGCACGCTCACCGGGGCACTGGCTGTGGTGATGTATGCCGCGCCTTCGACGTCGTTCTGGTAATTGACCGAGACCACCTGCGCGTCGGCGGAGTCAGTGAGGCGATTCGACACACTCGACTGCAGATTGAAAACCGAGAGAATGCCCACCGCGAGGGCACCGATCACCATTGGCATGATCGCCGTCACGATCACCAGCTCGATGAGTGTGAACCCCGCGTTCGACGCGTCCGCCTGGGGCCTGGTGGCACGGTCGGGGCGTGCCACGCGGGCACGCCGCATGACAGGCGCGAAGGCGCGACGCAACCCGCGTTGGCCGGTTCCCGACCGTGCAGCCTCGCCAATATGCCGTTTCGCCAAAACTCACACTCCCGTGAACAGACCGCCTCCGCCTAGGCGGCCCGTGTCTGACCCTTCAGCCAGGGTGATTCGCTCCAACGCCCCAGGTCGGGAGGTCCCGCCGAACCGGGATCTCCGCTGGTCCAGAGCGAAGGAATCACCGTTAATGTCGGCACGCGGTGCATGGATCTTGATGTTCAACTTGTGAACAATTTCGTGCTCAACCCGGGGAGCGCAGGGGCAAAGCGATGGTGTGGAAAGCAGCTGCGCCCTGGGGGCAGGGTTACGCCCGTTTTGAGTTCACCACGACTGGGGGCGTGACCACGAGGGGGCGGATGTGCCTCCTTGCCGAGCACGGTCTAGCTCGCATGGTGGACACGGGGGGACAGTACCGCCCTCCATCATCGGGGACTGAGACTGCCGGATGGATCTCTCGACGAGCCAGGCTTTTCACGGAGCCGGGGCCGGCATCGAGGCCAATCTCACATCTGAAGCGTGTTGGTGGTGCTGACGCACGACAACGAAAATGCGAGAAACTCGCTACGCGTTAGCGCACGACTTCTCCGCATCGAAAGTCGAATACGACGGAGCGAGAACCAACGCCGTAGGTCATCCAAATGAGGTCAAGCTCGTCGCCTTTCGCGCGACCAGTTGCGAGCAGCGGGTGACCGGTCGGATTACTGATTGTCACATGTCCATTCCGGACGACGACTCGCAGTTGGTCGGCCGCGACGTAGATGCAAGACCTGACATTCGGGTCGGTGCTCGCGCACCCGGTAGCGTTGACGGGGGTAGGCGTCACGGTGGAGTTCATGGAGTTGTCGGCCAGATTGGGAAGGCCGGGGAGATTCACATGCTGATCGGAGCTCCGGAATGTGTACGTACCAAGGCAGCGACTCGAAGCGCCGCTTGTCCCAGCCAGACTGCCGTCGTTGCCGCTAGATACGGCACACGCCGTCAGTCCAAGAGCTAGGACGATAGAGGTGAGACCGCCCAAGAAAGCGCGGTTGATTGTACGAGACGTGCTGGGCATTATCGAGGTGCTCTCAGTACTGGTAAGTGGGAGCTCCCTCTGACGAGCAGCTCGGTATACCGCCGCTTCCGTTGGAGTTACAACTCTGGTATTGCGTCCCGTTCCATGTCGTGGTGATTGAGACGTAGTACGTTGCAACGGGCTCGCCTGTTGGAATTTGCGCGGTCAAGTTCGTCGATGACGACACCGAGACGTTGGTCAGGCTGAAACCGTTTCCACCGGCTGTCGGGATGAGGGTGACCGTCGTTCCCCCACTCAGAAACCCCAAGCCGGTGACGGTCACAGTCCCGCTGCTACCCGACGCCGGAGTGATGGAGTCAGCCACCGGGTAGTACGGCTGGAAGGTGAATTCGAAGTTTGCGCTTTGCGCGGTGGTGCCGCCAGGTGTGGTTGTCACTGTGACGTAGTAGGTCGCTTCAGTCGTGATTGACGGTGTCGTGGCGGTGATGACGGTGCCCGTCGAATTGACGGACAGGTCCGGTGCCGTCGCCGTGATGGCCGAGTTCGCGGTGTCCGTGAAAGTCACCTTCGTGAGGTCACCGTTGCCGTTGGCAAGGAAGCCCGTCCCGTCGATGGTCAGCGCGGTTCCGCCGTTGGCAGATCCAGTAGTCGGCGTCATGCTACTGATCGTCGGAATTACCGGCTGGTATGCGAACTGGGGGCCGTCGAGGCTGTTGCCGTTGGGTGTCGAGACCGCGACGTCGTAGTTCGCTGAGGTGGTCACGCCAGGCGTCGTGACCGAGATCGAAGTCGAGGAATTGAACGTCACACTGCTGGACGGGATCGTGATGACCAGATTGGCTACCAACGGGTCAACGAGGAATACCGTCGTCAAACCGTTGACGAAGCCCGACCCTGTAATCGTTAAAGCTGTCCCACCTGTCACCAGTCCACTAGGCGGTGACGTCACGGGTGCGGTCGAGAGTCCCGTCACGGTCGGGTTCGTCGGACCCGCGCTCGAACTGTCGATCGTCATACCTGTTCCACACGTCGACGTACAAGGGCTCGTAGAGCTCAGATTGGACTGGTAGTCGTCGAACGACACCACCGTCTGGAGGTTCGGGCTTTGTGCACAGCCGGTCGACAGACCTTGCCAATTCGAGGTGGTGATCGACACGCTTGGGGAAATAAGGCACGCGTCGATGGTCACCTTGCGCGTCGCGGTCGATGCGGGATTCCATTGCGTGCTGCACCAGACCGCGACGGTGTCGCCTTGGGTGGTGAGTTCCGTGCCAGCATTCCCGCCCGGGCCAGCAGGGCCAGGATCCCAACAGTATTCAGGGGGGCTGGCGTTCAAGGTCTCGTCGGTCCCTAAAACAGAGTTCGAACTGATCAGGGGCACGTACCGGATGTTCTGGACCGCCAACTGCGTCGCGCTGTTGAGGGCGAATTCCGCGGACCGGGCATTCTGGAACACCACCGCATCAGAGAGATCGTTGGCGGTCCACGACGCCAAGCCACCCACGATCAGGCCGATCACCACGAGGAACAGCAGAGCCAGCACAAGGGAGGCACCGGCTTCGTCGCGGCGGCGCGACGCGACGCATGAGGCTTCGCGCTTCAGCCAACGTCTGACACTGACGATCATGTGTTGGTCTCCGTGTAAGTCGTCTCTGTACCAGTGCCGGTAATCGAAGCTGTCACGACGTAATTAGCCCCCGCGGTGCCGTTGGCGGTCATGGGCGCGGACGTGGCCACGCCGGTCGCAGTGGTCGTCGTCACATAGGTGGTACCGCTACCGGCAAAGGTGAGCGAGGCACCCGTGGTTGGCGCGCTGAATGTGACCGACACCCCTGAGACGTCGTTCCCATAAGCGTCGGTCACGGTTGCGACGAGAGGATTCGGAAACGCTCGGTTGTGACGGACTGACTGCCCCGAGCCAGAGGTTGCGGCAATCGACGTAGCGGTTCCTGTGCTCACTGTGAAGCTGGCCGAGGTGCCGCTGACGGTGCCGCCGGTGGTAGTCGAGGCGGTGAGGGTCGTGGTCTGGGCGTCGGTCGAGCGTGATGGTCGCGGTGGCCGACCCGGTCGTGAAGGTGAGCGCCGCCGGGTAGGTCGGGGCGGTGCCGTTGGGCGAGCTCGCCGGACCGCTAAAGGTCATGGTCTTGGTCCCGGTGTAGCCGGTCACCGTGTTGCCGTAGGTGTCGACGGCGGTGATGGTCTCGGTGAAGGGCGACCCGGCCGTGGGCGCCGGGGTCGAGAGCGAGAACTTGGTGACCGTGCCGGTCCCGTTCACCACGATGTTGCCGGAGGTGCCGCTGACCGTGCCCGTCGTGGTGGAGCTGGCGGTGAGCGTCGTGGTCTGGGCGTCGACCAGCTTGATCGAGGCCGTGGCCGACCCGGCCGTGAAGGTGAGCGTGGCCGGGTAGGTCGGGGCGGTGCCGTTGGGCGAGTTCGCCGGGCCGCTGAAGGTCATCGTCTTAGTCCCGGTGTAGCCCGTGGCCGTGTTGCCATCGGCGTCGAAGGCGGTGATGGTCACGTTGAACGCCGTGCCCGCCACCTGGGGGCTCGGGTTCGACACGGTGAACGTCGAGGCGGCTCCCGGGCCGACCACGATGTTGCCCGAGGTGCCGGTGATCGAGCCCTGTGCGGCGGTCAATGTGGTGGTCTGGACGTCGACCAGCTTGATCGAGGCCGTGCCCACGCCGGCGGTGAAGGTGACCGAACCGGGGTAGGTCGGGGCGGTGCCGTTGGGCGAGTTCGCCGGGCCGGAGAAGGTCATGGTCTGGGTCCCGGTGTAGGTGGAGGCCGTGTTGCCATCGGCGTCGACGGCGGTGATCGTCACGTTGAACGCCGTGCCTGCCACCTGGGGGCTCGGGTTCGCCACGGTGAACTTGATTGCGACCCCCGGGGCCACCGTGAAGCTGGCCGAGGTGCCGCTGACGGTGCCGCCGGTGGTAGTCGTGGCGGTGAGCGTCGTGGTCTGGACGTCGGTGAGCGTGATGGTCGCGGTGGCCGACCCGGTCGTGAAGGTGAGCGCCGCCGGGTAGGTCGGGGCGGTGCCGTTGGGCGAGCTCGCCGGACCGCTAAAGGTCATGGTCTTGGTCCCGGTGTAGCCGGTCACCGTGTTGCCGTAGGTGTCGACGGCGGTGATGGTCTCGGTGAAGGGCGACCCGGCCGTCGGCGCCGGGGTCGAGAGCGAGAACTTGGTGACCGTGCCGGTCCCGTTCACCACGATGTTGCCCGAGGTGCCGCTGACCGTGCCCGTCGTGGTGGAGCTGGCGGTGAGCGTCGTGGTCTGGGCGTCGACCAGGGTCACCGAGGCCGTGGCCGATCCGGCGGCGAAACTGAGCGTGGCCGGGTAGGTCGGGGCGGTGCCGTTGGGCGAGTTCGCCGGGCCGCTCCAGGTCATCGTCTTGGTCCCGGTGTAGCCCGTGGCCGTGTTGCCATCGGCGTCGACGGCGGTGATCGTGACGTTGAACGCCGTGCCCGCCACCTGGGGGCTCGGGTTCGACACGGTGAACGTCGAGGCGGCTCCCGGGCCGACCGTGAAGCTGGCCGAGGTGCCGCTGACGGTGCCGCCGGTGGTAGTCGAGGCGGTGAGCGTCGTGGTCTGGACGTCGACCAGGGTCACCGAGGCCGTGGCCGATCCGGCGGCAAAACTGAGCGTGGCCGGGTAGGTCGGGGCGGTGCCGTTGGGCGAGCTCGCCGGACCGCTAAAGGTCATGGTCTTGGTCCCGGTGTAGCCGGTCACCGTGTTGCCGTAGGTGTCGACGGCGGTGATGGTCTCGGTGAAGGGCGACCCGGCCGTCGGCGCCGGGGTCGAGAGCGAGAACTTGGTGACCGTGCCGGTGCTGCTGACCACGAAGCTAGGAGACGGCACGGGGACAAGAAGGCCCTGTGCGGCTGACAACGTCGTGGTCTGGGCGTCGACCAACGTGATCGAGGCCGTGCCCACGCCTCCGGTGAAGGTGACGTTGGCCGGGTAGGTCGGGGCGGTTCCGTTGGGCGCGTTCGACGGACCCGAGAACGTGATGGTCTGAGATCCGGTGTAGGTGGGTGCCGTATTGCCGTCGGCATCGACAGCGGTGATGGTCACGT
Organism: uncultured Acidimicrobiaceae bacterium; assembly: GCA_963838835.1. Classification (GTDB taxonomy): domain Bacteria; phylum Actinomycetota; class Acidimicrobiia; order Acidimicrobiales; family RAAP-2; genus Bog-473. The sequence goes on along the minus strand of CAWITA010000034.1, from coordinate 16,277 downwards.
TGAAGGGCGTGCCCGCCACCTGGGGACCTGGGTTGGCCACCGTAAGGCTGTGCGGGGAGCCCGGACCGACCACGATGTTGCCCGAGGTGCCGCTGACCGTGCCCGTCGTGGTGGAGCTGGCGGTGAGCGTCGTGGTCTGGACGTCGACCAAGGTGACCGAGGCCGTGGCCGATCCGGCGGCGAAACTGAGCGTGGCCGGGTAGGTCGGGGCGGTGCCGTTGGGCGAGTTCGCCGGGCCGCTCCAGGTCATCGTCTTGGTCCCGGTGTAGCCCGTGGCCGTGTTGCCATCGGCGTCGACGGCGGTGATCGTCACGTTGAACGCCGTGCCTGCCACCTGGGGGCTCGGGTTCGCCACGGTGAACTTGATTGCGACCCCCGGGGCCACCGTGAAGCTGGCCGAGGTGCCGCTGACGGTGCCGCCGGTGGTAGTCGTGGCGGTGAGCGTCGTGGTCTGGACGTCGGTGAGCGTGATGGTCGCGGTGGCCGACCCGGTCGTGAAGGTGAGCGCCGCCGGGTAGGTCGGGGCGGTGCCGTTGGGCGAGCTCGCCGGACCGCTAAAGGTCATGGTCTTGGTCCCGGTGTAGCCGGTCACCGTGTTGCCGTAGGTGTCGACGGCGGTGATGGTCTCGGTGAAGGGCGACCCGGCCGTCGGCGCCGGGGTCGAGAGCGAGAACTTGGTGACCGTGCCGGTGCTGCTGACCACGAAGCTAGGAGACGGCACGGGGACAAGAAGGCCCTGTGCGGCTGACAACGTCGTGGTCTGGGCGTCGACCAACGTGATCGAGGCCGTGCCCACGCCTCCGGTGAAGGTGACGTTGGCCGGGTAGGTCGGGGCGGTTCCGTTGGGCGCGTTCGACGGACCCGAGAACGTGATGGTCTGAGATCCGGTGTAGGTGGGTGCCGTATTGCCGTCGGCATCGACAGCGGTGATGGTCACGTTGAAGGGCGTGCCCGCCACCTGGGGACCTGGGTTGGCCACCGTAAGGCTGTGCGGGGAGCCCGGACCGACCACGATGTTGCCCGAGGTGCCGCTGACCGTGCCCGTCGTGGTGGAGCTGGCGGTGAGCGTCGTGGTCTGGACGTCGACCAAGGTGACCGAGGCCGTGGCCGATCCGGCGGCGAAACTGAGCGTGGCCGGGTAGGTCGGGGCGGTGCCGTTGGGCGAGTTCGCCGGGCCGCTCCAGGTCATCGTCTTGGTCCCGGTGTAGCCCGTGGCCGTGTTGCCATCGGCGTCGACGGCGGTGATCGTCACGTTGAACGCCGTGCCTGCCACCTGGGGGCTCGGGTTCGCCACGGTGAACTTGATTGCGACCCCCGGGGCCACCGTGAAGCTGGCCGAGGTGCCGCTGACGGTGCCGCCGGTGGTAGTCGTGGCGGTGAGCGTCGTGGTCTGGACGTCGGTGAGCGTGATGGTCGCGGTGGCCGACCCGGTCGTGAAGGTGAGCGCCGCCGGGTAGGTCGAGGCGGTGCCGTTGGGCGAGCTCGCCGGACCGCTAAAGGTCATGGTCTTGGTCCCGGTGTAGCCGGTCACCGTGTTGCCGTAGGTGTCGACGGCGGTGATGGTCTCGGTGAAGGGCGACCCGGCCGTCGGCGCCGGGGTCGAGAGCGAGAACTTGGTGACCGTGCCGGTCCCGTTCACCACGATGTTGCCCGAGGTGCCGCTGACCGTGCCCGTCGTGGTGGAGCTGGCGGTGAGCGTCGTGGTCTGGGCGTCGACCAGGGTCACCGAGGCCGTGGCCGATCCGGCGGCAAAACTGAGCGTGGCCGGGTAGGTCGGGGCGGTGCCGTTGGGCGAGTTCGCCGGGCCGCTCCAGGTCATCGTCTTGGTCCCGGTGTAGCCCGTGGCCGTGTTGCCATCGGCGTCGACGGCGGTGATCGTGACGTTGAACGCCGTGCCCGCCACCTGGGGGCTCGGGTTCGACACGGTGAACGTCGAGGCGGCTCCCGGGGCGACCGTGAAGCTGGCCGAGGTGCCGCTGACGGTGCCGCCGGTGGTAGTCGAGGCGGTGAGCGTCGTGGTCTGGACGTCGGTCAAGGTGATGGTCGCGGTGGCCGACCCGGCCGTGAAGGTCAGGTGAGTTGGGTAGGTCGGGGCGGTGCCGTTGGGCGAGCTCGCCGGACCGCTAAAGGTCATGGTCTTGGTCCCGGTGTAGCCGGTCACCGTGTTGCCGTAGGTGTCGACGGCGGTGATGGTCTCGGTGAAGGGCGACCCGGCCGTCGGCGCCGGGGTCGAGAGCGAGAACTTGGTGACCGTGCCGGTGCTGCTCACGGTGATGTTGCCCGAGGTGCCGGTGACCAAGCCTTGAGCAGCCGTCAGCGTGGTGGTCTGGGCGTCCACCAGGGTGACGGAGGCCGTGCCCACGCCGCCAGTGAAGGTAACCGAACCGGGGTAGGTCGGCGCGGTGCCGTTGGGCGCGTTCGCCGGGCCGCTGAAGGTGATGTTTTGCGTCCCCGTGAAGCCAGTAAAGGTGTAGCCGGACTGGTCGAGGGCCGTGATCGTGACATTGAAGGCTGTGCCGGCCGTCGGGGTCGTGGTTGCAGGAGCGACCTTGAACGAGGTCAGTGTCGGAGTCACGATATTGAACGCATTGCTGGTCGCCGGCAGGACTTTCGTTGGCTCGGTGGTGTCGGTCGCCACCAGCGTGTAGCCGTTTCCGGGGTTATTGATGGAGCAACCGGCGAAGATGGCGACGCCCGCCGTCGTCGTCTCGGTGCAGCCCGACAGGGCAGTTCCGCTGCCCCCGGCGTTGGTGCCGATCGCCAGTCCCACTGTGTCGGTGCTGCCGGGCGCGACGCTCGCGGTGTTGCCGCCTGCGTCCAACAGTGTGACCACGGGTTGGGACCCAAACGGGTCCCCTGCCACAGTCGTCCCGGGTGAATTGGTGAACGTGAGCGCGACCGGCTGACCCGGTGTGATGTTGAACGGTTTGCTCACCGACGGTGTCGTCAGGTTGTCGACCGCGTCGGTCGCCGCGAGGGTGTAGCCGGTCCCGACCTTGTTGATGGTGCAGCCTGTGAACGTCGCGATGCCTCCGTCGGTGGTCTCGCTGCAGCCAGACAGGGTGCCGCCTCCGGGGTTCGTTTGGATGGCCAGCGTCACTGGGCTGGTGTCATTGGTCAGGAGATCTCCCTGCGAGTCCTCGATCCACACGACCGGCTGCCCAAACGCGCTTCCGCCGGTCCCATTGCCTGGTTCCGTCGTGAAAACGAGCTGGGCCGCGGCACCGGCACTGACGTCGAAGGGGTTGGAGGTCACCGAGAGACCATCAACGGCGTCGGTCGCCGTAAGCGTGTAGCCGTCCCCCGGCTGATTGGGCTCGTTGATCTCGCAGCCCGCGTAGATCGTCTCCCCGTACTGTGACGAAGGCGTGCAATTTTGCAAGCTCGCACCACTCGCCCCAGTGCCGGCCGTGATGCTCAGCTTGACCGTGGCGAAGTCGTTCTGGCAAGGGTTACCGTTCTTGTCCTCGATTTGTACGATTGCGGGCGGGTAGAGCGCCGATCCCACGCTCCCCGCAGAGCCGTTGGGGCCGTCGGTTGGTTGTTCCAAAAAGACCAATTGGTAGGGAGAGGTGCACGACGTTGCGCTCGGAGGTGAATTCGGATCGTCAACGACGGTCTGGATCGTTGAGGGGGTTCCTCCGCCTTGGCCGGTGTACGTGACCGAGATCGTGAGCATCTGCGGCGAATCGGCGTACGGGTTGGGCGTGGATCCCGTCGGGCACGTCGTGCTCGGCGCCTGCGGAGCAGACAGGGCGTAGGTGTCTCCGCTGGCGGCCGGGTTTGCGCTCTCGTACTGGACCGCCGAGATGTAGGCCGAGTAGGCAGGATTCGGCAGGGGAATGGAGCCAGGTGTGTGGTAAACGTACGCTCCCGCGCAGCTCGAGAAGGTTGCGGTCGACTGCTGCTCAATGGCAGCCGAGACTTCGGTTGACGCCGTCCTCAACATAGTGTCGAGGGTGACCTCGTTGCGGTGAGCGCCCGACCCGGAAATGGTGGTGGCGAACGCGAGGAGGATCGCAGTGGCCGCTATCCCGATGATGGAAAGTGCGATCAGGATCTCGACGAGAGTGTCGCCGGCCTCCGATCGTCGCCGATCTTGAGAAGGTCGCGGGCCCTTCGGACCTTTGCTCTGTTCCACGGGCTTCGACCGTCTCATGACAGGAGGATCCCGAGGAAGACGGCCTGAAGGCCGGTGCCCACCAGGGTCATGGTCAGCGATTGAGGTGTTGTTACCTCGAGCATGGGCGTGCCCGTCTTGTCCCGGGAGTAGGACGCGGTGCACTCGACCTTCGTCGTACCAAGTCCGGTCAGCGTTCCCAGGTTCGTGGGCGGCGCTCCGTTACAGGCGTTGCCAATGTCCGAGATGACCGCGCCCGTGGAGGAATTCACGCTGTTCGGAATCAGGGTGAAGACCGACGATGAGGGAGTAGACTGCCATGTCAAACTTTCACCGCCGTCGGTCGACTCCGCGTCGCCGGTCACCAGGTTCCAGCCGGTGGCCGGCAGGCCGGCTGCGCTCACAACTTGGATGTTCGTGAACGTCAGGACAGCGGTCGACCCCTCTGCCTGTGTGTAGAGAGCGGGGTCGCCCTGTACGCCGGTGTAGAAACCGTTGTTGCCAAGAAAAGCCTCGCTGCCCGGGGGGCAGGTGTAGGTGGGCAACGCCACCGCGGCGATGTCGTTGTAGCCGACATTGGCCGCCACGCCGCAGGCTGTCCCTGGCCCCGATGTAACACCCGTGATTGTCTTACCATTGCTTCCGGTTGCGCTGACGTTCAGGCAAAAGGACAGGGTGTCGGGGCTGTTGGCGATCGGTGCCGCCACGGGCAGCGCCGTCCCGGTACAACTGACGCCACTCGCCTTGGTCTGCGTGTTCCAGTTGGCGAAACTCACGAAGAAAAGGGTCTTCGAGTATGTGCCGGTGCCGGGTACGGCGAAGCCACCTCCAACGCCTGGTGTCAGCGGTGGCGGACTCGCCGTGCCAACGGCCGCATTCGGGACCGCTGTGAGTTGGTACGAGTACTTGCTCCCGGGTTCCCCGTTCGGTCCGGTACTGAAATTGACTGCCGTGATGCCGAGAGCGCTGACCCAATTCGTCTGATAGGCGAAACTGGGTCCGATGGCGTCGCAGGCGGCTATCTGTGGAGTAGGAGTCTGTAGACACTGCGGGATTGACACCGGAAATGTCGCCACGTTGCTGGTGGTCGGAGGAGTCGCACTGAGTATGGATGCCGGCAGGTCCCGTCCGACCACGACTGAACTCTGGAGGGTGGTGGCCCCGCCGCTTACTGTGCAGAGGTTTCTCGACAGGGTGTAGGAGTTTCCGTTTTGTGCTGCGGCGTAGGTGACTTCTGTGGAATTTCCGAGCTGCAGTCCCAAGATCGCAAAACCCGTCCCACATTGACCTGGACTTGGTGGATTGCTGCTTGTCGTCAGCAAGATCGCGCTCTGGACGTCCCTGTCGAAGTCGATGGAGATCACCTGCCGCGTCACCCGAATCGGTCAGACGATTCGAAACGCTGGACTGCAACGAGAAGACTGAGATGATGCCTACCGCGAGGGCGCCGATGACGATGGGCAGGACCGCCGTCACGATGACCAGTTCTATGAGCGTGAATCCGGCGTTCGATTCGTTCGATCGCCGTACAGTGTGATCAGCCTGGCGGCGCGCACGAGACACACGCCCCGCTGTCGCACAGGCGCGCGGCAACACCCGTTGATCGCTGCCGGAATGTGCAGCTGCGCCAATTCGCCACTTCGCCAAGATTCACGCTCCTGTGAGCGGACCGCCTCCGCCCGCCACGGCCGGACCTCGTCCAACAGTGACGTAGTTAACTTATCCGCAAAGTCCCTGTTGAGAGAAGGCGTTGTGCTGTGGGGAGGAGACTCGACGACCATGACACGCTGAGCCCACGGCGCGCGTCGGGTCAGCGAAAAAGTCCAGCCCAACCGTGATATCCGAGCGCTTCTTGGGGCACGAACCACCGCATTGGTGTGTGCATCCGACCCGTTCCGCACTGCTCAACTTCTGATCAATTCATCCTCGTTGTCGTCGCCAGCGCACGAAATCGAGCCGAGGTTGCTCAGTCGGCGAAGTCCACCACGACGGGCGCGTGGTCGGAAGGCTTCTGACCCTTGCGGGCGTCCCGGTCGCGAAAAGCGCCGGTGGCGCGGGCGGTCAGGTCGTGGCTCACCAAGACCAGATCGATGCGCAGGCCACGACCCTCGTGGAAGTCCCCCGCCCGGTAGTCCCACCACGTGAAGGTGCCGGGGTCGTTGAAGTGCCGGAAGACGTCGTCGAGGCCCCAACCCTCAACCTCAAGTAGAGCTGCACGCTCAGGCTCGCTCACATGCGTCGCGCCGACGAAAGCAGCCGGGTCCCACACGTCGCCATCGTCGGGCGCCACGTTGAAGTCGCCACACACCGCAACCGAGGAACCGGGCGGGCACATCTGGTCGAGGGTGGACCGCAGGCGGGCCAACCACGCCAGCTTCACGGCGTAGAACTCGTTGTCGAGTGCGCGGCCGTTGGGGACGTAGACCGAGAACACGCGGGTGCCGCCACACACGGCTGACACGATGCGACGGCCGTGGTCGTCGTCTGACGTGCCGAAGCCGCGGGTGATGCTCGCGAGCCCGACCCTGCTGATGATGGCCACGCCGTTCCAGCGACCGTCGCCGTAGTGGGCGGACTCGTAGCCGAGCTCTGCGAACGCCTTCTCGGGAAACTTGTCGTCGGCCTGCTTGGTCTCTTGCATGCAGAGCACGTCGGGCTGTTGCGACTCGACCCAGTCGGTCACCCGGGGCATGCGGGCGGTGAGGGAGTTTACGTTCCAGGTAGCCAGGCGCATCAGCTCGTTCCTCCGTCGACGATGACGAACAGCAGCTCCGCCTCGCAGGCGGTGTGCTCCCCCACTGAAGCGGTCCCATGGCCCTTCCCGGCCCGGGCGGAGAGGCGGTCCATGGTGACCTCGAGCTCGAGCCGCTCCCCCGGGACGACCTGGCGACGGAAACGGGCGCGCTCGATCCCCCCGAACAGGGGGAGCCTGCCCGCATAGCGCGGATCGAGCAGAACCGCGATGCCACCGAGTTGCGCGAGCGACTCCACCATCAAGACTCCGGGGAGCGTCGGACGACCCGGAAAGTGCCCGGCGAAGAAGTCCTCATCACCCGTGAGCTGCCAATGGCCTCGCGCCGAGACCCCGGGTTCGACCGCGCTCAGTTCCGTGACGAAGAGGAACGGTGGTCGGTGCGGCAGCACGTCGGCCGGCTGAGGCAGCGCGGTCACGAGAGCGCACCGGTCTTCATCGGGCCCGCCCTTTGGCAGTCTTCTTGGTCGCCTGCGCCTTCTTGGCCTTCGTTGCTTTCGTCGCGGCTGCCTTCTTGGCCGGTGCGGTCGCCTTCTTGCTCGCCTTCTTCGCCGGCGCCGCTGCCTTCTTCCCCGAAGCCTTCTTCGCCGTGGCCTTCTTCGCCGTGGCCTTCTTCGCCGTGGCCTTCTTCGCCGGTGCCGCGCTCTTCGTGGTCGTGGCCCTCTTCGCGGCCGGCGCCGACTCGGTGTCGGCGCGCTCCTTCGCACGCACCGGGAGCGTCGGGACGGCCAACTCGGCCACCCGACGCGGCGGATCCAAGCCGGCGAGGACGAAGGGACGCATCTCACCCTTCTTGAGCACCTGCCGCGCTTTCGTCGGGGGCGGGGTGCCCATGGCGGTCAGCGGGATGTAGCAGTGCAGCACTCCCCCGCCGGGCATGGACACGTCGACCATGGCGCCGTGCGACGTGAACGAGACCACCTCACCTTCGACGATGCTCCCGACCGGGAAGGCGGCCACGAAGTTGATGAAGGCCAGCGGCTCGTTCACCGCCGGCGGCGGGGTCGAACCCTTCGGCTTGGCGCCGCCACCCTGTGAAGCGCTCCGTTGCTCAGCCTTGTCGTGGGTGTTGACCTCCGCCTGCGTCCCCGCCGGGGCGTCCTTCTTGGCCTTGGCGCTCTTCTGCGGTGCCGCCTTCTTGGGCGCCTGTTTCTTGGCCGAGTCCCTCGACTTCTGGGCCTTCGGAGGGTGCAGTGCCTCCTCGACGGCCTCGTCGATGGCGCTGGAGAACACAGGATCGACCTTGGCCCGACCCGGCGGCGGCGTGGCGGGTGTGATCGGCCAGGACGTGTCGACGGAGGGCGCCTTGACCCTCGCCGCCTTCTTGGCCTTGGTCGCCTTCTTCGCCGCCTTCTTGGCCGCCCGGGCCAGCTCCGCGGCTTTGGCCGGCGCCGACTCGGGGTCTTTCTTGGCCGCCTGGGCCTCCGCGGTGGCGGCGCGGCTCTTCGGCCCCCGGATGGGCAGCCGGGGCGTGAAGATCCATCCCACGCCCGGGACCGGCTTCCCGCCGATCAGCCGCCCATCGTCGAAGAGCCAAGGGTGCTCCCCGTGGAACTCCTGGAAGGAGTCGTTGGAGAGCACGATGGCGCCGGTCCGCTCCGCGATCCGCAGCACGAACGCGTCTCCCCGGCCGATGGCGCCCGCCGGCGGGGAGATGATTTCCCCATTAAGCATGGCCTCGCGCACTTCGTCGCGCTCGGCCTCGGAGACCCGGTGCTCGAAGGTCGCGTCGACGACCACGATGATGCTCGAGCCCGGGTCCTCCGCGGCGTACGCGCGGACAGCCTCGTCGAGCTGCTTCAGACTGGGGGAGGTTCGTCCTTCGGTGGCCAGGTTGGACCCATCCACCACGACGTGATGCGGTTCAGCCAATGGCGCGTCGCAAGAGATCAGCCTGCTCCAACTGATGCAGGGCGGCACTTCCGATGGCAGGGCTGGAGGACTCGGGTCGGCTCACGTGGCGGAGCCGCAGGCGCGTGGGCAGGCACGCGTGGAGCCGGGCGTGGACGAAGGACCAGGCGCCCATGTTCTCGGGCTCCTCCTGGAGCCACACCACCTCCGTCGCCTCGTCGTAGCGCTCGAAGATGCCGGTAAGCAGCTGCTCGGGCCAAGGGTAGAGCTGCTCTACCCAGACGAGGGCGACCCGAGCCGCCTCCTCCGGCGCGAGGTTGGCCCGGTACTGGTGCGCCTCGTGGCCGATCTTCCCGCTGGCCAGCACGATGCGGCGGACGGTCGAGGGGTTCTCAATGGAGTCGTCGTCGATCACGTGCCGGAACGAGCCGGCCTCGAGCTCCGCGAGCGGCGAACGCGACGCGTGCGCCCGCAACATGGACTTGGGCGTCACCACCACGAGGGGACGCTTCGGGCTGATCACGGCCTGGGAGCGTAGGAGGTGGAAGTACTGGGCCGAGGTCGAAGGCACGGTGACCCGCATGTTGCCGCGGGCGCCCAGTGAGAGGAACCGCTCGATCCGCGCCGACGAGTGCTCGGGGCCCTGACCCTCGTACCCGTGCGGCAGCAGTAGGACGAGTCCCGCGTGCTGTCCCCACTTGACCTCTGCTGCGACCAAGAAATTGTCGATGATGATCTCGGCGCCGTTGACGAAGTCGCCGAACTGCGCCTCCCATGCCACCAGGGCCTCGGGAGCCTCGACCGAATACCCGTACTCGAAGCCGAGGGCGGCGTATTCCGAGAGCAGCGAGTCGCGCACGGTGAAGTTGCCCATCTCCCCCGGTGGCTCGAGCGATCCCGCCCCGATGCGCCGCAGCCCGTCGCGAATATGCGAGAGCGGGACGTACTCCTCGCCGTTGGCGTAGTCAACCAGGACGGCGTGGCGGTGGCTGAAGGTGCCGCGCCGGGTGTCCTGGCCGGTGAGGCGCACGTTGACGCCCTCGTACATCAGCGAGCCGATGGCGAGCGCCTCGGCCAACGCCCAGTCGACCTCCCCGCTCGCGACGAGCTCGTCGCGTTGGGCGAACTGGCGCTCGAGCTTCGGGTGGATGGTGAAACCCTCGGGCACCGAGCGCACGACGGACGAGAGCGCGTGCAAGACGTCGGGTGCCACGCCGGTCTCCGGGGACAGGGCGTCTTTGGGACCGACTTCCGGCGCCGGCAACTCGGTCGGGGCGAGCGAGGGCTCGGCGCGCACCTCGTCGAGCACGTCCTGCAACTTGGCGTTGAAGTCGTCGAGCGCGGCCTCGGCCTCTTCGAGGGTGATGTCGCCGCGGCGGACCAGAGTCTCGGTGTAGAGCTTGCGCACAGAGCGCTTCGCCTCTATCCGCTGGTACATCAGCGGCTGGGTGTAGCTGGGGTCGTCACCCTCGTTGTGCCCGTGCTTGCGGTAGACCACCAGGTCGATGACGACGTCCTTGTGGAAGGTCTGCCGGAAGGCGAAGGCGAGCCGCGCCGCTCGCACGCAGGCCTCGGGGTCGTCACCGTTCACGTGGAAGATGGGCGCCTGGACCATCTTCGCTACGTCGGTCGGGTACACGGACGTGCGCGCGGACGCCGGGGCCGTGGTGAAGCCCAGCTGGTTGTTGATCACCAGGTGCACGGTGCCGCCGGTGCGGTAGCCCGACAGCCCGGACAGGTTGAGCGTCTCGGCCACGACCCCCTGCCCGGCGAAGGCGGCGTCGCCGTGGACGAGGACGGACATGCAGGGGAAGCCGTACGCACCCTCCGCCGCCGCCGCGGGGGTGCCGTCGGTGGGTGGCGAGAGCCGGTCCTGCTTCGCCCGCGTCATGCCCTCGACGACGGGGTCGACCGCCTCAAGGTGCGACGGGTTCGAGGCCAGGGTGATCGGCAGCTCCTCGCCGGCGCTCCCGTGGAACACGCCCCGGGCCCCCTTGTGGTACTTCACGTCGCCCGAGCCCTGGACCGACTCGGGGTCGAGGTTGCCCTCGAACTCTTCGAAGATCTCCCTGTAGGACTTCCCGACGATGTTGGCCAACACGTTGAGCCGGCCGCGGTGCGCCATTCCCATGACGACCTCGGCCACGCCGGAGCCGGCCGCGGAGTCCAGCAACGCGTCGAGCAGAACGATGGCTGATTCGGAGCCCTCGAGGCCGAACCGCTTCTGCCCCACGTAGCGCGTGTGGAGGAACCGCTCGAAGACCTCGGCCGCGTTGAGACGGTCGAGGATGTGGCGCTGCTCCTCGAGGTTGAGCGTGGTCGGCTGGCCCTCGACGTGCTGCTGGATCCAACGCTTCTGCTCGGGGTCCTGGATGTGCATGTACTCGATGCCTAGGGTCCGGCAGTAGGCGTCGCGCAACACATGGAGGATCTCGTCGAGGGTGGCGACGTCGCGCCCCGCCAGGCCGTCGGCGACGAACTGGCGGGGCAGGTCCCAGATGGTGAGGCCGTAGGTCAGCGGGTCGAGCTCGGGGTGGATGTGCGGCGGCTCGGCGTCGAGCGGGTCGAGGTGTGCGATGAGGTGGCCGCGCACCCGGTACATGTTGATCAGCGTCCCCACGTGCACCTGCTTGATCAGGCGCAGGTGCTCGCCCTCCTCGGTGCCGTCAGTGGCGTTGTTGTCCACCCGCCAGCGCACGGGTTCGTAGGGCACGCCCATGGACTCGAACAAGTCGTCGTAGAAGCCGTCGGTGCCGGTCAAGAGTGCGGCCACCCGGGCCAGGAACAGGCCCGACTCGGCCCCCTGGATAATGCGGTGGTCGTAGGTGGAGGTGAGCGTGACCACCTTGCCCAGGCCGAGTTGGGCGACGATCCGCGGATCGGCCGCCTCGAAGCCGGCCGGGTAGCCGAGCGCGCCGACCCCGATGATGGCGCCCTGGCCCGGCATCAAGCGGGGCACCGACTGCACGGTGCCGAGCGTCCCGGGGTTGGTGAGCGACACGGTGGCCCCGGCGAAGTCGTCGGGCGCGATCTTGTTCGTCGCGATCTTGCGGATGAGATCCTCGTAGGCCAGCACGAACGAGCGGAAGTCCAGCGTGTCCGCGTCCTTGATGACCGGCACGAGCAGGGTGCGGCTGCCGTCGCTCTTCTCCTGGTCGACGGCAAGTCCGAGCCCGACGTGCTTGTGGTGCACGACTCCGGGCTTGCCCGTCCCGTCGGCGTCGGCCACGAAGGCCGAATTGAGGGCCGGCACGTCATGCAGGGCGCGGACGACGGCGTAGCCGATGATGTGCGTGAAGCTGACCTTGGCCCCGGTCGTCCGCGCCAACTGGTTGTTGAGGATGAGCCGGTTGACCTCGAGGAGACGGGCCGGGACGGTGCGCACGCTGGTCGCGGTGGGCACGGTCAAACTGGCCTCCATGTTGGCCACGATCCGAGAGGCGGCCCCGCGCAGCGGAGTGGCCTCTTCGTTCACCGCCGGGGTGGTGCGAGCGGCAACCGGGGCGGCGGCGGACGCAGCCGGAGCTGCCGGCGCAGCCGGAGCTGCCGGCGCAGCCGGAGCTGCCGGCGCAGCCGGAGCTGGTGGAGCGACTGTGGCGGCGGACCGGGACAGCGCTTGGCTCTGGGGCGGCGGAGCCGGGACCGGCGCCGGGCGGTAGTCGGCGAAGAACTCCCGCCAGCTCTCGCTGACCGAGCTCGGGTCGGCCAGGAAGCGGTCGTACATGTCGTCGACCAGCCATGCGTTCGGGCCGAATGAGCCTCCGGCGCCACCGAACTGGGTCATGAGTCAACCCTACCGGCGGAGGTCGGGTTCTTGGGGCAGGCGAGTAGCGTCTTGCCTGCCCATGAGCTATCCGGCCGCACTCCACGTGACAGCGCGGCCGGCGCCTGCCGCTGGTGCCGCGACGGTGGTGTTCGTGCACGGGTCGCTCGACCGCGGGGACAGCTTCCGGCGGGTCATGCGCCGCCTGCCCGAGCTCGTGACCCTGACCTACGACCGTCGGGGTTACCAGCGCTCGCGGGGCGGCGGGATCGTCGACCTCGGCGGCCACATCGACGATCTCCTCTTAATTGCAGAGGAGGCAAGGATCGGCGCCGACGGCCCCGTCGTCGCCCTCGGCCACAGCCTGGGGGGCGATGTTGTCATCGGGGCGGCGCTGGCGGCGCCCCGGGCGTTCGACGCCGTCGGCGCCTTCGAGCCGCCCATGCCCTGGCTCGGGTTCCGCCGCGACCGCGACGCAACGTCCCGTCCCTGGCCTTCCGTGTCCGACGACCCCGGGGAGGAAGCCGAGCGGTTCTTTTCCCGGATGGTGAGCCCGGGGGCCTGGTCACGCCTCAGCGAGGAGGGCCGAGCATCCCGCCGGGCCGACGGCCCGGCGCTGATCGCCGACCTGCGCAGTTTCCGTCGCGAGGCCCCACCCTTCGACGTGACTGCGCTGGGCATCCCGGCGGTCTTCGGTAGGGGCGGTTCCGCCACGCAGCCGCACCATCGCCGCAGCGTGCAATGGCTCGGCGCCAACGTCCGGGGCGCAGTCGTCTACGAGATCGCGGGCGCACAGCACGGGGCGCATCTGTCGCATCCGGACCACTTCGCCGGCCTGGCGCGCCTGGTGGTGGAACGGTCGACGAAGAAGACCACCTAGAAGAAGGTCAATGACCGGTCAGGCGGACGCCACCGCATCGGCTCGGGGGTGCTTCAGGCGGCGCGACAACATCTCGTCGTACTCCACCCCCTTGCCCTCGCTCTTCATGCCGGTGATGAGCGGGGAATTGGAGAGGAACACCGCGCCCATGAACATCACCAGGAGCGAAAGGGCCTCGAGCGGCCCGTAGGCACCGGACGTCCGCAAGGTGTCGCCGAAGAGGGCAATGCCGAGACAGATGCTGACCAAGGGGTCGACCAGGACGAGGGTGGACTGGGAGGCGGCGAGCGGCCCGGCGTGGAACGCGTTCTGTGTCAAGAAGAGGCCCAGGAGGCCGAACACGATGACCCCATAGGTCTGCCAGTGCTCGAACAACGTGACCCAGTCGTTGGCCACGTAGTCGCTCACCACCTTGATGAGGGCGGCGGTGAAGGCGTAGGAGATGGCCGCAGCACTCCCGAACATCGCGGCCTTCCACCAGCGTGGGCCCCAGCGTGTGGCGACCACGGCAAGGACGATGAGGGCGGTGGCGCTGCCGCCCACGACGATCCAACCCAAGTTGGTGGGCACCGCGTCTCCACCGCCCGGGGCGGCGAACAGGAGGAACCCCGAGAGACCGAAGGCGATGGCCGCCGCCCCGATCCACTCACGCGCCGAGATGGAGAAGCGGAAGTACGTGCCGAGGATGGCCACCAGGAACAGCAACTCCATGGTCAGGATCGGCTGGACGACCGATAGGCGTCCGATGTGCAGCGCGAAAGACTGCAGGAGGAAGGAGAGGACCATGAAGCCAAAGCCCATGAGCCAGACGCCACGGCGGATGGCATGGGCCATCAGGCTGAGGCGCATGGTCGTTTCCTCGGGGGCATCCTCGACGCCCATGCGCTGGAACACGCTGGTCAGCGCGTTGCACAAGGCCGCGGCTACTGCGAGGACATAGACCATCGGGGCTCCTCGCGAAATGTTAGCGGCCGACCGTCATGGATCACGCAGTCGGCTCACAGCTGGCCCCCAGCTTTGCCACCATGCGTCTGTACAGCCATGCACGCAGGAATTGTGTGCACGTTGCTGCTGCACGGCGGATCGGACCTCTCCTCGGCGCGTTCGAGCGGAAATTCTCGAGAGTATGACCAAAACCAATGTGGCAATTGGGTTACGTTTGCGAACAACTTCCGACATTGCGAATGTGGGAAGCGCGGGGTTATCGGCTGTCACCGGGGCGGCCGACGGACAAGGGAGTGCTATGGGACTCAAGGGGTATCTCAACGGGAACCCGACGCGGCTCGTCAGGACATTGGCTCTGGGTGTGATCACCCTGACCACGATGTCCCTCATGCTCATCGGGACCGCCGGCAGCGCCGGCGCCAGCTCCATCCCGACGGGCGGGACCAAGGTGAGCGGTGGCACGGTGCGCTGGGCGGAGATTCCGAGCACCCCGCCGACCTACATCTTCCCGTTCATGAGCGCATCGGAGAGCAGCGTCTCCAACATCGCCCAGTTCCAGTACCTGATGTACCGCCCGCTGTACATGTTCGGGTTCCCCGGGAACAACAACACGACACTCAACCCCAAGCTCTCGTTGGCCGCGAGCCCGACGTACAGCAACAACGACACGACGGCCACCGTCGCCCTGAAGAACTACAAGTGGTCCGACGGTGAGACCGTCACGGCGAGCGACGTCTTGTTCTTCATGAACATGCTGCACGCCGAGACGGCCAACTGGTACGACTATGTGCCCGGGCTCTTCCCCGACAACATCAAGGACGTGGTGGCGACCAGCCCGAGCGAGGTCACGTTCACCTTCAACAAGTCCTACGACCCGACCTGGATGACGTACAACGAGTTCTCGCAGATCACGCCCTTCCCGCTGGCCTGGGACATCACAGCGACCGGCGCCGCCAACGGCTCGGGCGGCTGCTCGTCGGGCGCGTACGGCGCGTCCTCGACCGACGCGGCGTGCACGAAGGTCTACAACTACCTGTCCGGCCAGGCCGCCAACATCTCCAGCTACTCGTCGACGCCGATCTGGGCCGTGGTCGACGGGCCGTACACGATCGCCGGGTCCAAGGGTGGGTCCTTCAGCAGCTCCGGCCAGGTCACCCTGGTGCCGAA
This sequence comes from uncultured Acidimicrobiaceae bacterium, assembly GCA_963838835.1. Classification (GTDB taxonomy): domain Bacteria; phylum Actinomycetota; class Acidimicrobiia; order Acidimicrobiales; family RAAP-2; genus Bog-473. The sequence continues at coordinate 799 of CAWITA010000034.1, read as the reverse complement.
CCCGGCCTACAGCGGCCCCCAGAAGGCCACGGTCACGGTGCAGCAGCTGCCCTTCACCACCGACAACGCCGAGTTCAACGCACTGCTCGGTGGCAACCTCGACATCGGGTACCTGCCCCAACAGGACGTCACGCAGACCACGACGAACGCGACCAATCCCGGGCCGAACAACCCGCGGCTGACGAACTTCTACCTCACGCCGTGGGTCCTCTACGGCTTCAACTACGCCGTGCTGAAGTTCGAGTCGACCGGCGACAACGGCAACGCCGGAGCCATCTACAAGCAGCTCTACGTCCGCCAGGCCATGCAGAGCATGGTCGACCAGCCGGCCATGATCACCAAATTCCTCAAGGGCTACGGCGTGCCGACCTACGGGCCGGTGCCGGTGCTGCCGAAGAACGACCTGGTCGACTCCTACGAGCAGTCGAACCCCTACCCGTACAACCCGTCACACGCCAAGAGCCTCCTCAGCTCCCACGGGTGGAAGGTGGTGCCCAACGGCGTCGACACCTGCGTGAAGCCGGGGACGGGACCGAGCGACTGCGGAGCCGGCATCCCCCAGGGCGCGCAGCTCAACTTCACCATGGTCTACCCCAGCGGGACGCAGTGGCAGGAGCAGGTGATCACGGTGGAGCAGTCGGCCTGGTCGTCCATCGGCATTAAGACCGCCGTGGTGGGCAACGCCTTCCCGACCGTCATCCAGGACTACGCCCCACCGTGCACGACCGGATCCCCCTGCACGGTCGAGGAAGGCTGGTGGGGCGGCGGCTGGGAGTACAGCCCGGACTACTACCCCTCG
>CAWITA010000033.1:0-66780 GCA_963838835.1 uncultured Acidimicrobiaceae bacterium | reverse complement strand
ACTCGTACCGCCGGGACGGTGGCCGGCTTCTCCGCCCCGGCACCGGGGCGGACGCTTCCCGCGGTGTGGGCCGGGCGGTGGGCCACGCGCCCCGGCCAGCCCGTTCTCGTGGACGGGTGGGACCGGACACGGACGGTCGACGGTGCCGCGCTCGAGCGACGCACCGCGCAGCTGGCGTCGGCCCTCTCGGGCCACGGCGTCGGTGCGGGCGACCGGGTCCTGTGGAGCGCCCGCGCGACGCTCGAGTCCGTGCAGGCGCTGCTGGCCGTGCTGCGGGCCGGGGCGGTGCTCGTGCCGCTCAGCCCGTCGGCCCGCGCTCCCGAGGTGGCCCACGTGATCGGCGACGCCGCACCGACCCTTGCCGTCTGTGACCACGACCGTGATCACGTGTTCGGGCCCGGCGTCACAGCGTTGCGCATTGACGAGCTCCTCCGCGAGAGTGGTCCCGACCGGTCCGGCACCTTGCCTGAGCTCGAGCCCAGGGACGACGCGCTCATCGTCTACACGTCGGGCACCACTGGGAAACCCAAGGGTGCCGTCCACACGCACGCATCGCTCCTGGCCGGCATCTCGTCGTTGCTCTCCGCCTGGGACTGGGAGCCCGCCGACCGCCTCGTCCTGTGCCTCCCCCTCTTCCACGTGCACGGGCTGTGCGCCGGGCTGTTCGGCACTCTGGCCGCCGGCGCGTCCGCCGTCGTGTTCGACCGTTTCGACGAGTCGGCGGTCCTCGGGGCTGCGCCCGGGAGCACGATGTTCTTCGGCGTCCCGACCATGTACCACCGGCTCGCCGCGTCGGGGAGGTCGCGTGAGCTCGCCACGCTTCGCCTCTGCGTCTCCGGCTCGGCACCACTTGCGGCCGACCTGTGGCACCGCCTTTCCGCCGACGGCGTCGCCGTCCTGGAGCGCTACGGCATGACCGAGACGCTTCTGACCCTGTCGAATCCCCTCGTGGGCGAACGTCGTCCCGGCTCGGTCGGCGTGCCCCTGCCGGGTGTGGAAGCGGCCGTGGAGGCCGCCGACGAGCAGGGCGTGGGTGAGTTGCACGTGCGGGGTGCGTCGGTGTGCCGTGGCTACTGGCGTCGCGACGCGTTCGCTCCCGGGGAATGGTTCGCCACCGGCGACCTGGTGTCGGTATCGGGCGACGGGTACGTCACGGTCAGGGGTCGCCGCACCGAGCTGATCATCACCGGCGGCCACAACGTGTACCCGGCGGAGGTCGAGGCGGTCCTGTCCCGTCACCCCGGCGTGGAAGAGGTGGCGGTGGTCGGGCTGCCCTCGGCGGAATGGGGCGAGACCGTCGTGGCCTACGTCGTGGGCGATCCCGACCTGGCCTCGCTCCACGAGCTGGCCGCCGCCGAGCTCGCCCCGTTCAAGTGCCCACGCGAAGTGCGCTTGGTCGATGCGCTGCCCCGCAACGCGCTGGGCAAGATCGTGCGGGGCGAGCTGCGCTGAGGGGCCTGGTCGGCGCGCGGCCGGGACCCTGGTGAGCCCTCGCACCTGCGGTAGCGTGAGGCGATGGCCACGTTCCTCATGCTCTCCACGGTGGGGCCCGACGGGGCGGCGACACTGACCGAGAACCCGGACCGCCTCAAGGCGGTCAATGCGGAGGTCGAGGCCATGGGGGTGCGCGTGGTGGCGCAATGGGCGCTGCTGGGCCAGTACGACTTCTGCACCGTCCTCGACGCGCCCGACGAGACCACCATGGCCCGGGTGGCGCTGGTCCTGGGGTCCCGGGGGACGCTCAAGACGCTGACGCTGTCGGCGATCCCGATCGACGAGTACATCGACGGCGTGCTGAAGGCCGGAAAGGGCTGACCCCTCAGTGCCACCAGAAGCCCTGGCGCGTCCGCTCCCGGCGGACGTCGTCCCGGGAGAAAAGCTCGCCCAACGTGCTCCCGTCCGACATGCGGCGGATGCGGTACCCCTCGTCGGTGACCTCCGCGATCTCGAAGCCGCGCACCCACGTGCCTTGGTAGCGGTTGCGCACGTCGACCTTTGTCCCCGGGGCAAGCGGGGTCCGCGCGTTCGGATCCGGTGCCTCCCCCCCGTCGTCGCTCACGCCCACATGGTATGAGACGCGCCCGGTGACGATCCCGTGACGGTCTGCACCCCCGACCTGAAGCAGGAGCGCCGCCTGCGCGCCCAGGGCTACGAGTCGGTGGCCGGCCTCGACGAGGTCGGGCGCGGCTCATGGGCCGGGCCGCTCACCGTCGGCGTGGCCGTCGTACGCCCGCGGGTGCAGCACCGCTCCATGCCCCGCTGGTTGCGAGACTCCAAGATGCTCAGCGAAGTGCGCCGGGAGGAGATCTTCGACGCGGTCGGCAAGTGGTGCGAGGCGTGGTCGGTCGGGCACGCCACCCCGGCCGAGTGCGACGCATGGGGCATGACCGAGGCGTTGCGGGTGGCGGCGCGCCGAGCCCTCGATGGCCTCGGAAAGGCCCCTGACGCGCTCCTCGTCGACGGCCCGGTCGACCTCCTGCGCCATCCCGACGACCCCTTCCCGGGCCTCGTGCACCCCATCGTCGACGGGGATGCCAAGTGTGCCTCGGTGGCCGCCGCGTCCGTGCTGGCCAAGGTCGTGCGGGACCGGCTCATGCGCCAGGAGGCCGAGCACTTCCCGGCGTACGAGTTCGAGCGGAACAAGGGGTACCCCTCGCCCGTGCACCAGACGGCGCTGCGCGGGTACGGGCCCTCCGCCATCCACCGTCGGAGCTGGGCCTTCGTCGACGACCTTCCCTGGTGTGGGCAGCTGCGGGGGACGCGCCAGGGGCAGCTCTTCGGATTCTGTTGACCCTCGTCGGGGGTCGTTTCGGGTTAGCGTTGCTCCCCGTGCACCGAGGTTCGGCGAAACGAGCGAGGCGCGACCCCGCGCTCGCCCGGTGACTCCGGTCCTCGAAGTCGAGGGACTTCGAACCGAGTTCCGCCTCAAGAGTGCCAACGTCGTCGCCGTGGACGACGTGTCGTTCCACGTCGACGGCGGTGAGTGCGTCGGCGTGGTCGGCGAATCGGGCTGTGGCAAGACGACCATCGGCCTTTCGATCATGAAGCTCCTCCCCAACGTGGGGCATGTCGTGGGTGGCTCCATCAAGCTCCTCGGTCAGGACCTGGCGCCGCTGGGCGAGAAGGAGATGTGCAAGATCCGGGGCAACCAGGTGGGGATGGTGTTCCAGGACCCGCTGACCTCGCTCAACCCGACGATGACCATCGGCGACCAGATCGCCGAGAGCGTCCGGCTCCACCAGGGCGCCTCCAAGAAGGAGGGCCGCAGCCGGGCGCTCGAGGTCCTGAGGATGGTGGAGATGCCGAACCCGTCCGGGCGGCTCGACGCCTACGCCCACGAGCTCTCCGGGGGACTGCGCCAGCGGGTGATGATCGCCATGGCCCTTGTCTGCACCCCGAAGCTCCTGATAGCCGACGAGCCCACGACGGCGCTCGATGTCACGATTCAGGCCCAGATCCTCGACCTCCTCGACCGCCTGCGCCAGGACCTGGACATGTCGGTCATCCTGATCACGCACGACATGGGGGTGATCGCCGAGCGGGCCGACCGCGTGCTCGTCATGTACGCCGGGCGGATCGCCGAGGGTGCCCCGACCACCGAGCTCTTCACCCGCATGCGTCACCCCTACTCCGAGGCGCTCCTCGCCTCGGTGGCCAAGCTGGACCAGGATCCGTCGGTGCGGCTGGTCAGCATCTCCGGGTTGCCGCCGGATCTGTCCAAGCCGATCGATCACTGTCGCTTCGCGGCCCGCTGCCGGTATGCCCAGCCCGATTGCCGGGAGAGCGAGCCCGAGCTGCTGCAGGCCGAGGACAGCGAGCAGCACCACGTCGCTCGCTGCTTCCACCAGGTCGGCGTCGACCCGGTGACCATCGCCAACCGTCCCGAAGCGGTGGCCAAGGCGGCGGACCTGAACGTCAAGGTGGACGAGGTGGCGCTGGCCCGCCAGCAGGTCCGTGCGGACTCGCTCGACCGCGCCCCCGTGCTGGTCGAGGTCGACCACGTCGTCAAGGAATTCGCCGTCACGTCGGGGGCCCTGGTGCAGCGCAAGTTGGGGACGGTCAAGGCCGTCTCGGACGTGTCCCTCACGATTCGCAGCGGCGAGACCTTCGGCCTCGTCGGCGAGTCCGGTTGTGGCAAGACGACGATCGGCCGCATGGTGGTGGCGCTCGAGTCCCCGACATCGGGCGCGTTGCGCTTCGGGGACGAGGACATCGTCGGGCTCTCGGGGGAGGCGTTACGCCGGAGGCGGCGCGACATGCAGATGATGTTCCAGGATCCCTACGCCTCGCTCGATCCTCGGATGCGCGTCGGATCCATCCTCCGGGAGCCCCTCACCGTGCAACGCATCGGCACCCGCGACGAGCAGCGCCGGCACGTCATGCGGATGCTCGACGAGGTGGGCCTGCCGGCGCGTTCGGCCGAGCTGTACCCGCACGAGTTCTCCGGGGGACAGCGGCAGCGCATCGGGCTGGCCCGGGCCCTGGCGCTCGAGCCCAAGCTGATCGTGGCCGACGAGCCGGTCTCGGCCCTCGACGTCTCGATTCAAGCGCAGATCCTGAACCTGTTGAAGGAGCTGCAGGAGCGGCACGGCCTCACGTACCTGTTCATTTCGCACGACCTGGCCATCGTCAAGTACATGGCGGACCGGATCGGCGTCATGTACCTGGGCAAGCTCGTCGAGATCGGCCCCGCCCGCGACATCTACGCGCGCACGGCGCACCCCTACACGAAGGCGCTGATCGACACGATCCCGGTGGCCGACCCCACCCAGAGGGAGCACCGAGGACGCCACATCCACGGAGAGCTCCCGTCGCCGCTCGACCCGCCCTCGGGATGCCGGTTCCGCACGCGTTGCCCCTTCGCCCAGGAGGTCTGCGCCGAGGAGGAGCCGCCCCTGCGGCCCTTCGGCGAGGGCCACCTCGCCGCCTGTCACTTCCCGCTGCAGACGCCCATCGGGCCCGCCGCGGCGGAGCTGGTGCCCACGGCCGCCGGCCCCGCCTGAGGTGTCCCGAGGCCGTGGCGCGCTCAGCGCTGCTGCAGGCGGACCTCCAGCGCGTCACGGAGCGCGTCCCCGATGAAGTTGAAGGCGACGACGACGAGCACGATGCACAGGCCGGCCGGGTAGATCTCCCACCAGTAGCCGTCGAGGGCGTAGTTGACCCCGTTGGACAGCATGGAGCCCCAGTCGGTCTGCGGCGGTGGCACGCCGAGGCCGATGAAGCCGAGGGCGGCCAGGAGCAGGATGGCGTCGGCGATGTTGAAGGTGGCGTTCACGATGATCGTCCCGATGCTGTTGGGGATGATGTGGCGGAGGACGATCCGGGTCCGGCTCCCGCCCATGACCTTGACGGCCTGCACGTATTCGCGTATGCGCAGCGACAGGGCCTGCCCACGGATGAGCCGGGCCGGGATCAACCACGAGACGAAGGCGATGACGAAGATGAACACGGTGAGGGAGGGGCGGAAGACGGTGGCCAGGACGATGGCCAAGAAGAGGACGGGAATGGAGAGGAAGGCGTCCACGATGCGCATCATGACGGGGTCGAGCCACGACCCGAAGAACCCCGAGATCGCCCCGTAGAGGGCCCCGAAGACGCTGGCGATGGCCGCGGCGGCGAACCCGACGAGCAGGGAGATCTGACCGCCGTACATCAGCCGACCGAGGATGTCGAAGCCGCTGCTGTCGGTGCCGAGCGGGTGCCCGTTGCCGGGCGGAGCGTTGTCGGGGGCGAAGAGGGCCTCCGAGGCGCTGGTCTGGTTGGTGTGGTAGAAGAACGGCCCGACGTAGCAGAAGAGCAGGAAGAAAACGATCACGATCACGCCGACCACGGCCAGCTTGTTCTCGATGAAGACCGAGAAGATCCGTCGTCCCAGGCCGCCGTGGCTGACGACCTCCCCGCCGCTCGGGGCGACGGCGGCACCCTCGCCGAGCTCTTCGCTCAGGACGTCGAGATCCTCCAGCGGTCCGGTCTCACCGACGATCTCCCGGCCGACCACCTCCTGTTGCGTGGTGCGAACGAGGTCCTCAGGATTTTGCATACCGGATCCTCGGATCGACGACCGCGTAGAGGATGTCCGCCAGGAGGTTGCCGCAGATGGTGGCAATGGTCACGACGAAGGTGACGCCGAGCAGGGTCGGGATGTCCTCCTTGAAGGCCGAATTGACGGCGAGGAGGCCCATGCCCGGGTAGTTGAAGACGCTCTCGGTGATCACGGCGCCGCTCACGATGGTCCCGAGGGAGAGCCCCAGCAGGGTGACGATCGGGATGATCGCGTTGCGCAGCGCGTGGACGTAGAGGACCCGTCGTGGCCCCGCGCCCTTGGCGCGTGCCGTCCGCACGAAGTCCTCGGTCATGGTCTCCATCATGGACGACCGCATGTAACGGCTGAAGGAGGCGATGCTGATGGCGGCCAGGGTGAAGACCGGCAGGACGAGCGCGCGTGGATCGGAGAGGATGCCGATGATGGACGTGCTCTGGGGGGCCTCGGTCGGGAAGATCGGGAGGTAGACCGCGAACCACAGGATGAGCAGCGTGCCCAGCAGGAAGGCCGGCACGGCGTAGAGGATGAACGACAGGCCGGTGATGATGTAGTCCTCGGGCTTGTTGCGCCGCACGACCTGGTACACGCCCAGGGGGATCGCCACGACGAGGGCGAGCAGGGTGGCCAGGCCCACCAGGATGAGAGTCTTCGGGAGCGCCTCGCCGATGAGCGCGCCGACGGACTGGTTCAGCGTGTAGGAACGGCCCAGGTTGAAGTGCGACAGGTTCCAGAGGTAGTGGAGGAACTGGTCCCACAGCGGGAGATCGAGCCCGTTCTCCTTGTCGAACTGTGCGATCGCCACCGGTTGGGCCTTCGGGCCGAGCACCGCCCGTGCCTCCCCGCCCGGGATCAGGTGGATGAGGACGAACATGAAGGCGATCACCCCGATGATCACGACGACGGCCTGGAGAAGCCGCCGGACGAGGAAACCGGTCACGGACCGATGCTAGGCACGTTGCGCGTGCTCACTTCGATCCGTGACCGGCCGTTGTCCTCGTCGGATGGCCCGGCTATGACTTCACGTAGTACCAGTACTCGGGGAAGAGGTTGGCGAAGGGGTTCTGGGGAGCGACACCCCGGAGCGTGTTCCTCACCTCGCTGAGCTCGTAGTCGGCGTTGGGCTCCCAGATCACCGGCAGCTGCTTGGCGATGTAGTCCTGGTAGGCGTCCAGGTTGGTCGTCGTGGTGTTGGTGGCCGTGATCAGGGTGTCGGCCTTGGCGCTCGAGTAGTTGCCCGCGTTGCTGCCCGCTCCCGTCGAGAAGAGGGTCTCACCCGAGGGGTAGTAGTCCGGGCTGTACTCCCAGCCGCCGCCCCACCAGCCTTCCTCGACCGTGCAGGGGGTCCCGGACACGCACGGTGGGGCGTAGTCCTGGATGACGGTCGGGAAGGCGTTGCCGACCAGGGCGGTCTTGATGCCGATGGACGACCAGGCCGACTGCTCCACCGTGATCACCTGCTGCTGCCACTGCGTCCCGCTGGCGTAGACCATGGTGAAGTTGAGCTGTGCGCCCTGGGGGATGCCGGCTCCGCAGTTGCTGGGGCCCGTCCCCGGCTTCACGCAGGTGTCGACGCCGTTGGGCACGACCTTCCACCCGTGGGAGGTGAGGAGGCTCTTGGCGTGTGACGGGTTGTACGGATAGGGGTTCGACTGCTCGAACGAGTCGACCAGGTCGTTCTTCGGGCAGCACCGGCACCGGCCCGTAGGTCGGGACGCCGTAGCCCTTGAGGAACTTGCTGATCATGGCCGGCTGGTCGACCATGCTCTGCATGGCCTGGCGGAAGTAGAGCTGCTTGTAGATGGCTCCGGCATTGCCGTTGTCACCGGTCGAGTCGAACTTCAGCACGGCGTAGTTGAAGCCGTAGAGGACCCACGGCGTGAGGTAGAAGTTCGTCAGCCGCGGGTTGTTCGGACCGGGATTGGTCGCGTTCGTCGTGGTCTGCGTGACGTCCTGTTGGGGGAGGTACCCGATGTCGAGGTTGCCACCGAGCAGTGCGTTGAACTCGGCGTTGTCGGTCGTGAAGGGCAGCTGCTGCACCGTGACCGTGGCCTTCTGGGGGCCGCTGTAGGCCGGGTTCGGCACCATGGTGACCTGGCCGGAGCTGCTGAAGGACCCACCCTTGGACCCGGCGATCGTGTACGGCCCGTCGACGACCGCCCAGATCGGGGTCGACGAGTAGCTCGAGATGTTGGCGGCCTGGCCGGACAGGAAGTTGTAGACCTTCGTGCACGCCGCATCGGTCGAGGACGCGCCGTACGCGCCCGACGAGCAGCCGCCCGAGCCGTTGGCTGCGCCGGTCGCCGTGATGTCCCAGGCCAGCGGGAAGGGCGTGATCTGCGAGAACTCGTTGTACGTCATCCACGTCGGGTCGTACGACTTGTTGAAGGTGAACGTGACCTCGCTCGGGCTGGTCGCCACCACGTCCTTGATGTTGTCGGGGAAGAGCCCGGGCACGTAGTCGTACCAGTTGGCCGTCTCTGCGTGCAGCATGTTCATGAAGAACACGACGTCGCTCGCCGTGACGGTCTCACCGTCGGACCACTTGTAGTTCTTCAGGGCGACGGTGGCCGTCGTGTCGTTGTTGCCGTACGTCGGGGTACCGGCCAACGAGAGCTTGGGGTTGAGCGTGGTGTTGTTGTTCCCGGGGAACCCGAACATGTACAGCGGGCGGTACATCAGGTACTGGAACTGGCTGATGTTGTCGACGCTGCTCTCCGATGCGCTCATGAACGGGAAGATGTAGGTCGGCGGGGTGCCCGGAGGCTCCGCCCAGCGCACCGTGCCGCCGCTGACCTTGGTCCCCCCCGTGGGGATGGAGCTGGCGCCGGCGTTGCCCGCGGTCCCGATGAGCATCAGGGACATCGTCGTCAGGGTGATCACACCCAGAGCCAGTGTCCTGCCGAGTCGCATCGGGTTCCCGCTGAGAATCCCCTTCAGTCCCATAGCACTCCCTTGTCTGTCGGCCCTCCCGGTGACGGCCGATCCCCCGTCCTTCCTCCAATCACGATGGCGGAAGATGTTCGCAAACGTAACCCAATTGCCACATTGGTTTCGGTCATCCTCTCGAGATTTTCTGCTCGAACGCGCCGAGGAGGGTCCCGATCCGGTGCGCAGGACCAACTTGCACACGATTCCTGCGTGCAAGGGCCTCTGGACGCACGGAGCCAAAGCTGGGGGCCAGCTGAGAGCCCACTGCGTGAGTCCGTGACGATCGGCCGCTAACATTTCGCGAAGAGCCCGATGGTCTATGTCCTCGCAGTAGCCGCGGCACTTTCCAATGCGCTGACCAGCGTGTTCCAGCGCATGGGCGTCGAGGACGCCCCCGAGGAATCGACCATGCGCCTCAGCCTGATGGCCCACGCCATCCGCCGGGGCGTCTGGCTCCTGGGCTTCGGCTTCATGATCTGCTCCTTCCTCTTGCAGTCCTTCGCGCTGCACATCGGGCGGCTCTCGGTCGTCCAGCCGATCCTGACCATGGAGCTGCTGTTCCTCGTGGCCATCCTCGGCACGTACTTCCGCTTCTCCATCTCGGCGCGCGAGTGGATCGGGGCCTCGGCCATCGCCTTCGGTCTCTCGGGGTTCCTCTTGTTCGCCGCCCCGGGTGGAGGGGACGAAGTGCCCACCAACCTGGGTTGGATCGTCGTCGGCGGCAGCGCCACCTTCCTGATCGTCCTCGCCGTGGTCGCCACCCGCTGGGGCCCGCGCTGGTGGAAGGCCGCGATGTTCGGCACGCGCCGCGGCCATCTCCTTCGCGTTCACCGCCGCCCTCATCAAGGTGGTGAGCGACTACGTGGCGAACGACTGGGTCACGCATGTTCGAGCACTGGCAGACCTACGGCGTCGATCGCGTTCGGCCTGCTCGGCCTCTTCCTGACGCAGAACGCCTTCCACGCCGGGCCTCTGGCCGCCTCGCAGTCGACCCTGGTCCTGGTCGACCCGCTGGTCAGCATCTGTCTCGGCATCGCCCTCTACGGCGACACCCTGCGGACGTCGGGCGCCTACGGGCCGCTCGAGGCCCTCTCGCTCCTGGTGATGTTCATGGGCGCGGTGTTCCTCTCCAACTCCCCGCTCGTCACCGGCATGAAGAGCGAGGGCAAGGGTGTCGAGTACGACGAGATGCTGTCGCGCCGCCTGAAGCACCGTGGGACCGATGCGCGGTGGCGGACGGCGGGCTGCCGTTCTCGTCCGCTTAATACGCCTCACTCTCAAACGCTGCAGCTCCGGCTCCGCTCGACCGCCCGCCCGCTCCACCACCAGGCGCGCCATTGCGGCGAAGTGGTCCGGGTGCGACAGGTGCGCCCCGTGCTGGGCGCCCTCGATCTCGTAGACGACCGCGCCGGGGACGTTGGCGCCGAGCCAGTGCACGCTGCGGCGATGGTGCGGCTGCGTGGCGGATCCGCCCATCCCGAACACGGCGGGGACGCCGCAGCGCGGTCACGTCGAAGGGTGGGGCCTCCCGGCGGAAGCTGCGCAGGTCGGCGATCAGGGCCGGGCCGTCGGCCCGCCGCGCTGCTCGGCCCTCCTCGGTCAGTCGCGACCAGGCCCCCGGGCTCGACCATCCGGGAGAAGAACCGTTCGGCCTCCTCTCCGGGATCGTCGGACACGGGGGGCCAGGGACGGACCGCTTCGTCCCGGTCGCGGCGGAAGCCGAGCCAGGGCATGGGCGGCTCGAAGGCCCCGACGGCGTCGAAGCGCCCGGGGAGCCGCCAGCGCCGCCCCGATGACGACGTCGCCCCCCAGGCTGTGGCCGACGGCGACGACGGGGCCCTCGGCGTCGGACCTCGCCTCCTCGGCAATTGAGAGGAGATCGTCGATGTGGCCACCGAGGTCGACGATCCCGCCGCCCCGCGAGCCCTGGTAGCCCCGGCGGTCGTAGGTCAGGGTCCTCGAGCTCGGGCAGGCGGCGCATGACCCGCCGGAAGCTGTCCCCCCGGTCGAGCGACCCGTGCACGAACACCACGGTCGCGGCACCGGGTGCGGCGGCGGGCCGCGACGTCACGTGGAGTGCGGCCGGATAGCTCATGGGCAGGCCAGACGCTACTCGCCTGCCCCAAGAACCCGACCACCGCCGGTAGGGTTGACCCATGACCCAGTTCGGTGGAGCGGGAGGCTCCTTCGGCCCGAACGCATGGCTGGTCGACGACATGTACGACCGCTTCCTGGCCGACCCGGGCTCGGTCAGCGAGAGCTGGCGGGAGTTCTTCGCCGACTACCGCCCCGCCCCGGTCCCGGCCCCGCCACCCCAGCCCCAGGCCCGGCCGCCGAGGTCCACCGTCCCGGCTGCAGCGGCCGCGCCGGCCGCCGCTCCGGTTGCCGCCCGCACCACCGGGGCGGTGCAGCGAGGAGGCCACCCCGCTGCGCGGGGCCGCCTCCCGGATCGTGGCCAACATGGAGGCCAGCCTGGCCGTGCCCACGGCCACCAGCGTGCGCACCGTCCCGGCCCGCCTCCTCGAGGTCAACCGGCTCATCCTCAACAACCAGCTGGCGCGGACGACCGGGGCCAAGGTCAGCTTCACGCACATCATCGGGTACGCCGTCGTCCGCGCCCTGCACGACGTGCCGGCCCTCAACTCGGCCTTCGTGGCCGACGCCGACGGGACGGGCAAGCCCGGGGTCGTCCACCACAAGCACGTCGGGCTCGGGCTCGCCGTCGACCAGGAGAAGAGCGACGGCAGCCGCACCCTGCTCGTGCCGGTCATCAAGGACGCGGACACGCTGGACTTCCGCTCGTTCGTGCTGGCCTACGAGGATCTCATCCGCAAGATCGCCACCAACAAGATCGCGCCCGACGACTTCGCCGGGGCCACCGTGTCGCTGACCAACCCCGGGACGCTCGGGACCGTGCAGTCGGTGCCCCGCCTGATGCCGGGCCAGGGCGCCATCATCGGGGTCGGGGCGCTCGGATACCCGGCCGGGTTCGAGGCGGCCGATCCGCGGGTGGTCGCCCAGCTGGGCCTGGGCAAGGTGGTCACGCTCACCTCGACGTACGACCACCGCATCATCCAGGGGGCGGAGTCGGGCCTGTTCCTGGCCCGGGTGGCCGCCCTCTTGACCGGAACCGACGGCTTCTACGACGACCTGTTCGAGTCCATGGGCGTGCCCTACGAGCCCGTGCGCTGGCGGGTGGACAACAACGCCACCGACGGCAGCGAGGAGGGCGAGCACCTGCGCCTGGTCAAGCAGGTCCACGTGGGGACGCTGATCAACATGTACCGGGTGCGGGGCCACCTCATCGCGCACCTCGACCCCCTCGACGCCGAGCCGCCGCACATCCACCCCGAGCTCGACCCGCTGACCTACGGCCTCACCATCTGGGACCTGCCCCGCCCGTTCGTCGCCGACGGCCTGGCCGGGCGCGACGTCGCGACCCTCGACGAGATCCTCCACGTGCTGCGCGACGCCTACTGCCGGACCCTGGGCATCGAGTACATGCACATCCAGGATCCCGAGCAGAAGCGCTGGATCCAGCAGCACGTCGAGGGCCAGCCGACCACGCTCAACCTCGAGGAGCAGCGCCACATCCTCGACCGCCTCAACGCGGCCGAGGTCTTCGAACGCTTCCTCCACACCCGCTACGTGGGGCAGAAGCGGTTCGGACTCGAGGGCGCCGAGTCGGCCATCGTGCTGCTCGACGCGCTGCTCGACGCCGCCGCCGGCTCCGGTGTGGCCGAGGTCGTCATGGGAATGGCGCATCGCGGCCGGCTCAACGTGCTGGCCAACATCGTGGGCAAGTCCTACCGGGAGATCTTCGAGGAGTTCGAGGGCAACCTCGATCCCGAGTCGGTCCAGGGCTCGGGCGACGTGAAGTACCACAAGGGAGCCCGGGGCGTGTTCCACGGGAGCGCCGGCGAGGAGCTGCCCGTCACCCTGGCCTCGAACCCGTCGCACCTCGAGGCGGTCGACCCCGTCGTCGAGGGCATGACCCGGGCGAAGCAGGACCGGCTCTCGCCGCCCACCGACGGCACGCCCGCTGCGGCGGCAGAGGGTGCGTACGGCTTCCCCTGCATGTCCGTCCTCGTCCACGGCGATGCTGCGTTCGCCGGGCAAGGGGTCGTGGCCGAGACGCTCAACCTGTCGGGGCTGTCGGGCTATCGCACCGGTGGCACCGTGCACCTGGTGATCAACAACCAGCTGGGCTTCACCACGGCGCCGGCGTCCGCCCGCACGTCGGTGTACCCGACCGACGTGGCGAAGATGGTCCAGGCGCCGATCTTCCACGTGAACGGTGACGACCCCGAGGCCTGCGTGCGGGCGGCCCGGCTCGCCTTCGCCTTCCGCCAGACCTTCCACAAGGACGTCGTCATCGACCTGGTCTGCTATCGCAAGCACGGGCACAACGAGGGCGACGACCCCAGCTACACCCAGCCCCTGATGTACCAGCGGATCGAGGCCAAGCGCTCGGTGCGCAAGCTCTACACCGAGACCCTGGTGCGCCGGGGCGACATCACGCTGGAAGAGGCCGAGGCCGCGCTCGACGACTTCAACGCCAAGCTGCAGGCCGTGCTCGACGAGGTGCGCGCGGAGCCCTCGCTCACCCCGACCGAGCTGCCGGTACCGGACGACGGTCCGGCGGACACGCCGTCGCCCGAGACCGGCGTGGCCCCCGAGGTCCTGCAGGCGCTCTCGTCCGTCGTGCGCTCGGTGCCCGAGGGTTTCACCATCCACCCGAAGCTCGAGCGCCAGTTCGCCCAACGCGACGAGCTCGTCGCGAGTGGGCAGGTCGACTGGGCGCTGGCCGAGGCGCTCGCCATCGGCTCGCTGATGTACGAGGGCGTCAACGTGCGCCTCACCGGCCAGGACACCCGCCGCGGCACCTTCAGCCACCGCCACGCGGTCCTGGTGGACTACGCCAACGGCGAGGAGTACGTCCCGCTGGCCCACATCCGCGACGGGCTGCGACGCATCGGGGCCGGGGCGCTCGAGCCGCCGGGGGAGATGGGCAACTTCACCGTCCGCGACTCGCTGCTCTCCGAGTACGCCGCCGTCGGCTTCGAGTACGGCTACTCCGTCGAGGCCCCCGAGGCCCTGGTGGCCTGGGAGGCGCAGTTCGGCGACTTCGTCAACGGGGCCCAGATCATCATCGACAACTTCCTGGTGGCGGCCGAGGTCAAGTGGGGACAGCACGCCGGACTCGTCCTGCTGCTGCCGCACGGGTACGAGGGGCAGGGCCCCGAGCACTCGTCGGCGCGGATCGAGCGCTTCCTCTCCCTGTGCGCCCGCGGCAACATCCGGGTCACCGTCCCCTCGACCTCGGCCCAGTACTTCCACCTGTTGCGCTCCCAGGCCTTGATGAGCCCGAAGCGTCCCCTCGTCGTCGTGACGCCCAAGTCGATGTTGCGGGCGCACGCGTCACGCTCCACGCTCGCCGAGCTCGAGACCGGCTCGTTCCGGCACGTGATCGACGACGACTCGATCGAGGACCCCTCGACGGTCCGCCGCATCGTGCTGGCCAGCGGGAAGATCGGTCACGAGGCGCACCAGCGTCGGGCCGAGCTCGCACCCGAAGAGGCGGCTCGGGTCGCGCTCGTGTGGGTGGAGCAGCTCTACCCCTGGCCCGAGCACCTGCTCACCGGCATCTTCGAGCGCTACCGCGATGCCGACGGAGGTGGTGTGGCTCCAGGAGGAACCCGAGAACATGGGTGCCTGGTCCTTCGTCCATGCCCGGCTCCACGCCTGCCTGCCCGAACGCCTGCGACTCCGCCACGTGAGCCGCCCCGAGTCGGCCAGCCCCGCCATCGGAAGCGCCGCCCTGCATCAGTTGGAGCAGGCCGATCTCTTGCGACGTGCCATTGGCTGAACCGCATCACGTCGTGGTGGACGGGTCGAACCTGGCCACCGAAGGACGAACCTCCCCGAGTCTGAAGCAGCTCGACGAGGCCGTCCGCGCGTACGCCGCCGAGGACCCCGGCTCGAGCATCATCGTGGTCGTCGACGCGACCTTCGAGCACCGCGTCTCCGAGGCCGAGCGCGAGGAGGTGCGCGAGGCCATGCTCAACGGGGAGATCATCTCCCCGCCGGCGGGCGCCATCGGCCGGGGGGACGCGTTCGTGTTGCGGATCGCGGAGCGGACGGGCGCCATCGTCCTGTCCAACGACTCCTTCCAGGAGTTCCACGGGGAGCACCCCTGGCTCTTCGACGAGGGACGGCTGATCGGCGGCAAGCCGGTCCCCGGCGTGGGATGGATCTTCACGCCGCGGCTGCCCATCCGGGGGCCCAAGAGCCGCGCCGCCACGGCGGAGGCCAAGGCCAAGAAGGACCCCGAGTCCGCGCCGGCCAAGGCCGCGGAGCTGGCCCGGGCGGCCAAGAAGGCGGCGAAGAAGGGGACCAAGGCCAGGAAGGCGGCGAGGGTGACGACGCCCTCCGTCGACACGTCCTGGCCGATCACGCCCACCACGCCGCCCCCGGGTCGGGCCAAGGTCGACCCCGTGTTCTCCAGCGCCATCGACGAGGCCGTCGAGGAGGCGCTGCACCCGCCCAAGCCGCGGAAGTCGAGGGACTCGGCCAAGAAGCAGGCGGCGAAGAAGGAGGCACCACAGAAGAGCGCCAAGGCGAAGAAGGACGTCCCGGTGGGGGAGCAGGCGGTGGCCACGACCCACGCCGAGGCCGAGCAACAGGGCCCCCAACAGGCTGGGGGTGCCAAGAAGAAGGGGCCACCCCGCCGCCGGCGGTCAACGAGCCGCTGGCCTTCATCAACTTCGTGGCCGCCTTCCCCATCGGGAGCACCGTCGAGGGTGAGGTGGTCTCCTTCACCTCGCACGGCGCCATGGTCGACGTGTCGCTGCCCGGCGGGGGGGTGCTGCACTGCTACATCCCGCTGACCGCCATGGGCACGCCGCCCCCGACCAGGGCGCGCCAGGTGCTCAAGAAGGGTGAGGTGCGTCCGTTCGTCCTCGCCGGCTTGGACCCGCCGCGGCGCGTGGCCGAGCTCGCGCTCCCGACGTCCTGCGAAGAAGCGCGGCGCAACCGGGGCAGCGCCGCCGCGGCGAAGAGGGCGACGGCCACGAAGGGCGCGCGCCGCGGGCGAAGAAGGCTGCGGCGAAGAAGGCCGCGCCGACGAAGAAGGTGACCAAGAAGACGACCGCACCGGCCAAGAAGGCGGCGGCGACGAAGACGACGAAGACCAAGAAGGCGCCGGCGGCCAAGAAGGGTGCCAAGGCGCGTGCCCGATGAGGACCGGTACACTCCGATGACGGCGCTTCCCCGGCCGGCCGACGTCCTGCCACATCGACCGCCGTTCCTCTTCGTCACGCGAGGTGACCGCGGTCGAACCCGGGGTCTCGGCGCGAGGCCATTGGCAGCTGACGGGTGATGAGGACTTCTTCGCCGGGCACTTCCCGGGTCGCCCGACGCTTCCGGGGGTGCTGATGGTGGAGTCACTGGCGCAACTCGGTGGCGTCGCGGTCCTGCTCGATCCGCGCTACGCGGGCAAGCTGCCCCTGTTCGGGGGGATCGAGCGTGCTCGGTTCCGTCGCCAGGTCGTTCCGGGCGACCGGCTCGAGCTCGAGGTCACCATGGACCGCCTGTCGGCCCGGGCCGGAAAGGGTCACGGGATCGCTTCGGTGGGCGACCGCACCGCCTGCGAGGCCGAGCTGCTCTTCGTCATCGTCGACGGGGGCGCGAGCTGATGCGCCTGGCCACCTGGAACGTGAACTCGCTCACGGCCCGCATGCCCCGGGTGACAGAGTGGATCGAGTCGCAGCAGCCCGATGTGCTCTGCATGCAGGAGACCAAGCAGGCCGACGACAAGTTCCCGGAGAAGGCGTTCGCGGAGCTCGGCTACGAGTCCGCCCACTACGGCGACGGCCGCTGGAACGGCGTCGCCATCATCAGCAGGATCGGGCTCGACAGCGTCACCCGCGGCTTCGGCACGTCCGACGACGACGCACGGGCGTCGCATCATGTCGGCCGTGTGTGGCGGTGCCCGCGTGTTCTCGGTCTACGTCCCCAACGGCCGCGCGCTCGACAACGAGTTCTACGCGGTCAAGCTGGCGTGGTTGGCCCGCCTGCGGGCGACGCTCGACCAGATGTGCCCGCCCGGCTCGTCGGTCGCGATCTGCGGCGACTTCAACGTCGCGCCGGACGACGGCGACGTCTGGGATCCCGCTGCGTTCGTCGGCGCGACGCACGTGAGCGAGCCTGAGCGCGCCGCGCTGCGCGAGGTCGAGGCCTGGGGTCTCGACGACGTCTTTCGACGCTTCAACGAGCCCGGCACCTTCACGTGGTGGGACTACCGGGCGGGCGACTTCCACCAGGGCCGCGGCATGCGCATCGATCTGGTCTTGGTGAGCGACGACCTGGCCACGCGCGCCGTCGGCGCCTTTCGCGACCGCGACGCCCGCAAGGGTCAAAAGCCGTCGGATCATGCGCCCGTCGTGGTGGACTTCGCCGATATGTGAGCGATCGGCGGCCTGACAAGGGACCTTCGGCTCTAGTCCCTCGCGGTGGACGTGGCACCCTGCAGGAAGGGGTGATGAACATGACGACGCGCACGAAAGACGGAGCGCCGAGGGAACCCGATGGGGGACGGGCGACAACCGTCCGCGGCGGTCCGATCGGCGGGTCACCGCCGGAACCATCAGACATGACGCCGGGAGGTGACATGAACGTGAACAACGAGCCGTCGGGCGTCGACGGTCTCCCACCGGTGGGAGAGGACGCCGAGCGACAGCGAGCGATCAAGCAGATCGAGCGCCGGAGGCACTTCCACACGGAGTTGGTGGTGGCCGCCGTCGGCACCCTCATCCTGATCGCCATCTGGGCCACTTCCGAGTACCACAACGCCGGTGGCTGGCCGTCGCAGGGTTTCAGCCAGAGCTCGGGGATCCACGACGTCTGGAACTACTGGATCATCTATCCCCTCGTCGCGATCGCGTTGGTCGTGGCCGGACGGGCCTGGTCCGTCTACGGCCACAAGCCCATCTCGGAGCACGAGATCAGACGGGAGATCGAGCGCCAGTCGGGGAGGCAATGAGGCGGCCGTCGCGCCGTTCGTGCCGGCCAACCCGAACCATCCCCCCACAGACGGAGGTGCGCAGCCCATGACCGACACCGGCACCAGCGTGAAGAGCAAGCCCGCCGCCAAGAACGGCGCAGCCGGAGGGATCTGGTTCCTGGGCTTCGTCGGAGCGCTGGTGTACTACATCCACTTCCACTCGGGCACCGTCTGGCTCGTGGTGCTCGCCTTCTTGAAGTCCCTGGTGTGGCCGGCCTTCGTCGTCTACCACGTCCTCCTGCTCAAGGGGTGACCCCCGCCGCCGGGCGCGGCGTCGGATAGGGCAGGTGGCCGAGCCGGGGGTCAAACGGGGCGGACGGCGCCACCGGGCTCACCAGCGTGCCGATCGTCGCGGCGCTTGGCCGTCGCCAAGAGCAGCAGCCCGCGCTGCTGCTCGGCCAAGCGCCTTACGTCGGTGTTCGCCGCACGCTGGGCCGTCGCCAAGAGCAGCAGTGCTGCTCGGCCAAGCGCGCGTCGAACTGGTCGGTGGTCGGGTTGCCCTGGCGACCGTCCTTACCGCAGGTCCAACAGGAGGTCGCGCAACGGCACGCCGTCGCAGATGTTGACGATCTTGTCGAAGTCCTCGGGGGTCAGCGACTGCTGCACGTCGGGCCAACTGCGGGCGCCGTCGCGCATGTAGGTCATGAAGATGTCCCAGATCGCCAGGCGCTTGCGCATCCGCTCGACCTCGAGCTCGAGCGACG
Organism: uncultured Acidimicrobiaceae bacterium; assembly: GCA_963838835.1. Lineage (GTDB taxonomy): Bacteria > Actinomycetota > Acidimicrobiia > Acidimicrobiales > RAAP-2 > Bog-473. The sequence continues at coordinate 48,041 of CAWITA010000033.1, read as the reverse complement.
CGTAGTCGATGGCATCGGGGCCGTCGTCGGGCTCCTCGGAGACGTCGAGAGCGGGGGTGCCGAAGAGGTCGTGGCGCAGCCGCTCGAGCGCCGCATCGATTGAGCGAGCGTCCGAGAGTGGGGTGTCCATCCCCATCTGCATCTGCTTCCTCCTCCACGGTCATCCGTCCCCGAGGGTGATCTCCGCGGAGAACACCCGTTTCGCAAGCATGCTGACAAACCCATACCCAGCGCTATAGATCCGTTGGTCACTATTCGGTCTCGACGAGCCTCTTTGTTGTCGGCGCATTGAGGTCGTTGTGCGTGCGTTGTTGTTTGGACCCACCACCGCCGCAACAGGGGGTCTAGAGCGACACCTCGATGAGCGTCGGCCCCGGCTCGGCGAACCCGGCCTCGAGCGCCGTCGCCAGGTCTTCGGCGTCGTCCACCCGCCGTGCCGGCACCCCCATGCCGCGGGCCAGATCGCAGAAGTCGAGGTCGGGGTCCGTCAGGTCGAGCAGGCGGCGCGCGAGCGGGCCGCCGCCACCGGCGCCCACCCGGTGCAGCTCCATGTTCAAGATCGCGTAGCTGCGGTTGGAGAGGACGACCGTGGTCACGTTGAGCCCCTCGCGGGCCTGGGTCCACAGCGCCTGCGGCGTGTACATGGCGCTCCCGTCCGCCTCCAGGCACAGCACCGGGCGGTCCGGTGCGGCCACGGCCGCACCGGTGGCCATGGGGAGGCCGATGCCGATGGCGCCCCCGGTGAGCGTCAGCCAGTCATGCCGCGGCGCCCCCGCCGTCGCCGCCGAGACGAAGAGACCCGACGTGTTGCCCTCGTCCACCACGATGGCGCCCTCCGGCAGCGTGGCGCCCACCGCGGCGGCCAGCGACTCCGGGCTGAGATGGCCCGTTGGCCGCTCGGGCCGGCCCGAGGGCGCCGGCAACCCGGCGTCGTCCCGAGCCCCCACGACCTCCGCCAGGGCGTCCAACGCGGCCGCCGCATCCTCGCCGGGTCGCACCAGCGTGTGCACGGTGCAGCCCGCCGGGACGAGGTCGCTCGCCTTGTCGGGATAGGCGAAGAACGAGACGGGGGACGGGGCGTCGACCAGCACGAGCTGGCGCACGCCGTCGAGCTGGGCCTGGGCCATCTCGGCCAGGTAGGCCAAGCGCTCGACCGCCGGGACGCCCGCCCCCCGCTCCAGGTTGGCCGGGAAGGTCTCGCCCAACAGCGCGGCACCGGTCGTCGTCGCCACCCGGCTGGCGGCCCGCAGGCCGTCGGCCCGCAGTGCGGCCCCGCCGAGGAACAGCGCCGCCTTCTCGCCGGACCGCAGCGCCTTGGCCACCTCCTCGACGGTGTCGGACGGGACCACGGACGGCCGGCCACGCGGCCGCGGCGGGCAGGGACCGGTGCCCGACTCCGACCACGACGCGTCCGCCGGCAGCACCAGCGTGGCGACGCGGCCCGGCGGCCCCAAGGCGGCCGCCACCGCGTCGGCCGCGTCGCTCGCCACGTCGTCGGCCCGGACCGTTGAGCGGTACCACCCCGAGACCGCCCCGGCGATCGACGCGATGTCCGACTGGAGCGGTGCGTCGTAGCGGGCGTGGTACGTCGCGTGGTCACCCACGATGTTCACGATCGGCGTGCGGGCGCGCCGTGCGTTGTGGAGGTTGGCGAGCCCGTTGCCGAGCCCCGGGCCGAGGTGGAGCAGCGTCGCCGCCGGCCGCCCCGCCACCCGGCCGTAGCCGTCGGCCGCGCCCGTGACCACGCCCTCGAAGAGGCACAGGACCCCGCGCAGGGCGGGCACGTCGTCGAGTGCGGCGACGAAGTGCATCTCGGAGGTCCCGGGGTTGGCGAAGCACACGTCGACGCCGGCATCGACGAGCGTCGAGAGGAGGGCGCGGGCACCGTTCACGCGGACCCTCCCGACGGCGACACGCCGAGCAGCCGGTCCGGCCCGAGAATCCCCTGGGGGTCGAAGGCCCGTCTTGATCGAGCGCATGAGGTCCAGCGACACCGGGTCCTGCATCTCGAGGAAATAGGGCAGCTTCGCCGTACCGATGCCGTGCTCGCCCGAGATGGCGCCGCCGGCGGCCAGCGCCAGCTCGAAGCTGGCGTGCATGAGGGCGTGCCGCCGTTCGTCGTCGGGCTGGAAGACCGAGATGTGGACGTTGCCGTCACCGATGTGCCCGCAGCCGGTGACGAAGGCGCCGTGCTCCTGCGCCAGCACCGCGACCTGGGCCAGGTAGTCGGGGATGGTCGCCCGCGGGATCACGGCGTCGATGAGATCGTCGCAGCCCGCCGCCTTGCCCACGAAGAACGCCCGCTCCCGGGCGGCGATGAGCTGGGCCCCCGAAGTCGGCGGGCAGCACGTAGACGTCGAGCGCCCCCAGCTCGTCGAGCAGCGTCCCGAGGCGTTCCACGTCCTCGGCCACCCGGCTCGGGCTCCATGCCCTCGAGGACGACCACGAGGTAGGCCAGGGTGGCCGCCTTCACCTCGTCGGGGACGCCGAGGTCGAGTCCCGCCGCCTGGGTGATGCCACCCATCACCATGACGTCGACGTACTCGAGGATGGAGGGGTTGATGCCGCTGTTGACGATGTGGGGCACGGCCCGCGCCACCTCGGCCAGCGTGGCGAAGGGGGCCAGGACGGTGGAGGACGCGGTGAAGCGGGGCTGGACCTTCACCGTGACCTCGGTCGTGATGGCCAGGGTGCCTTCCGAGCCGATGAGCAGCTGGGTGAGGTCGTAACCGCTCGAGCACTTGACGAACTTGCCCCCGGTGCGCAGCACGGTGCCGTCGGCCAGCACCACCTCGAGCCCCAGGACGTGATGGCGAGTCACCCCGTAGCGAACGGCGCGCATGCCGCCGGCGTTGGTCGCCACGTTCCCGCCGAGTGAGCCGCTCTGCTCTCCGGGAGAGACCGGGTAGATGAGTCCGAGCGCTGCGAGCTCGCCATTGAGCTGCTCGAGGGTCACGCCCGGCTCCACGACGGCGACCTGGTTCTCGGTGTCGATCTCGCGGATCCGCTTCATACGGTCGAAGGCCAGCAGGATGCCGTCGCGCGACGGGGACGGCGGCCCCCGAGAGGCCGGTCCCGCTGCCGCGGGCGACCACCGGCACCTCGTGCTCGCTCGCCAGCTTCAGGACCTCGCACACCTCGTCGGTCGAACCGGGGAGCACCAGGGCCAGGGGGACCACGGGCACCGTGGTGAGCGCCTCGTCGTGGGTGTAGTCCGTGTGGATGGAGTCGCCGGCGACGACGTGGTGCTCGCCGACGGCCTTGCGCAGCTGCTCCAGGAGCTCCGACATGTGACGCGCCACCCCCACCTCGGATCGATCGGGCTGACCGACCTTACCGGCCCTACTCGCCCGTGTCGGCCCCCTCCGCGCCCCCGGCCAGACGGGCCCGCAGCTCGGCCACCCGCGCCGAGACTTCCGCCGCCGCCGTCGGGGCCGCCTCCTTCTCGAGCTGTGCGATCGTCCGCTCGATGGGCGCCAGCCACGGGCTCGGCCCGCGGGCGGGACCGCCCCGGGCCACCTCGTCGGCAGAGCGCTCGAACCAGCTGCACCACAGCTCCTCCTCGGAGCGGGTCAGCGCCACGTAGAGGAGGCGCCGCTCCTCGTCGATGGCGGCGGGCGTCCGGGCCGAGGCGATGGGCATGAGCGCGGCGCCGAGCCCCAGCACGATGACCGTCGGCCACTGCAGTCCCTTGGCGCGGTGGAAGGTCGTGAGCACCACGCGGTCCCGGTCGGCCCGGTCCTCCCAGGGGGCGACCTCCTCCTCGTCGCGGTCCTGGCCCCTCCGGGCGCTGTCGGCGCGCAGATCCGAGGCCGGCCCGAGGTCCGCCCCGGCGATCATGCTCGGCACCCGCGCCGCGTCCATGGCCGCCTGCACCGTTTCCAGCTGCGCGTTGGTGCGTGTCAGCACGGCGATGCTCGACCAGGATCGCCCCGGCGTGCGCGACAGCTTCGCCCGTTGCGCCGCCCAGACCGCCTCGTCGTCGTTGCTGGCGTGCGACACGACCTTCGGCACCGGCCCGTCGACGCGCGTCGTGCGTGGCGACACCACCTCGTCGGCCCTGCCGAAGGTGCCGCCCTCGCGCAAGACCGCGGTCGCCACCGCCACCACCTGCGGCGTGCAGCGATGGTTCTCGTCAAGGCGGATCACCTTGGTGCCCGGGAGGATCTCGGGCAGCCGGTCGAGCAGGCTCGGATCGGCCCCGTTGAAGCCGTAGACCGACTGGTTGGGGTCGCCCACCACGAAGAGGTCGGGCTCGTCGGCCAGCATGGCGGTCAGCAGGCGGAACTGGGCCGGGTTCACGTCCTGCATCTCGTCGACGAAGAGGTGCCGGGTGCGCCAGCGGATGGAGTCGGCGAACTCGCTGTCGCCGGCCAACGCATCGGCGCAGGCGACGATCAGGTCGTCGAAGTCGAGCAGCCGCCGGCGGGCCCGTTCCGCCTCGTAGCGGGCGTAGGCGTCCGCCACCTGTTCGGTGCTCACGCCGCTGCGTCGGCGGTGGCGCCGCGCCTCGGTCTCGTAGCGCTCGGGCGGGACGAGGCGCGCCTTGGCCCAGCCGATCTCGGCGTCGAGGGCCCGGGTCCGGCGGGGGTCGCCGGTCGTCACGTCGGCCAGCAGGCGTCGGCGGTCCGGCAGCAGCTGGGGCAGCGGTCGTCCCCGCAGCTCGCGGTGCTCGCGCAGGAGTCCGAGCGCCGTGCGGTGGAACGTTCCCGCCTTCACCCCCGAGACGCCCAGCGAGTACAGGCGGGTGCGCAGCTCCTCGGCCGCCTTGCGGCTGAACGTCGTGACCAGGGTGCGGTCGGGCTCGATGGTGCCCTCGCGCACACGGCGCGCCACCCGCAGGGTCAGCACCCTGGTCTTGCCCGCCCCGGCCCCGGCCACGACGCAGAGCAGCGGATCCTCCGATTCGATGGCCTCGCGCTGGGCCATCGTGAGGCGGCTGGCGCCCGGAAGGGCCTCCCAGGTGTCGCGCTCCAAGCCCTCGAACGTCATGGCCACACTCCGCACGGTACAGAAGGGGTGCTCGCAGCACCCGTCGGACCTGCGCCTATCGTGGCCGACCGGGGCCGGGGGCGCCCACCGGGGGTGGAGGAGCAGGCAGATGGCCGAGCCGGATCGGGAGTGCGAGGTGGTCGTGGTCGGCGCCGGCTAATGGGATCTGGCCGCCGCCCGCCGCCCGCCACCCGGCCCGGGCCGGCGCGCTCCGGATCGCTAAGGCTCCGCGACCACCCGATGGGTCCGGAGCATCCGCCGCCGGGCGTGCCGGGCCCGGGCCAGGGCCACCAGCTCCTCGAGGACCGTCCTGAAAGCCAGGCCCTGGGCCTCCCAGAGCATGGGGAACATGGAGATGGGGGTGAAGCCCGGCATGGTGTTGACCTCGTTGACCACGATCTCGTCGTCATCGGCCAGGAAGAGGTCGACACGCGCCAGCCCTTCCACCCGCAGGGCCCGGTAGGCGGCCGACGCCAAGCGCTGGGCGTGGGCGAGCTGGGTCTCCGTGAGGTCGGTGGGCGCGACGGTTTCGGCCGTTCCCAGCACGTATTTGTCGTCGTAGTCGTAGAACTCCCGGCTGGCGATGATCTCGCCGGCGAGCGATACACGGACGTCTTCGTTGCCGATGAGCGCGAGTTCGAGCTCGCGGCCGCGGATGAACTCCTCGAGGATCACGTGATCGTCGAACTCGAACGCCGAGAGCACCGCGTCGCCCAGACCCGCCGCGTCGCAGACCTTGGCCACACCGATGGACGACCCGAGGTTGGCCGGCTTCACGAAGACGGGCAGGCCGAGCGCCGCCATCGCCTCTTCCATCACCTCGGCCGACCACGCGGAGCGGGCCACCACCCGCCACGCCGCGACCGGGAGACCGTGGTCGTGCAACACGGCCTTGGCGATCCCCTTGTCCATGCAGATGGCGGAGGAGAGCACGCCGGCTCCGACGTAGGGGATCTGCAGCGTCTCGAGGTGCCCCTGGATCACGCCGTCCTCGCCGAAGGGGCCGTGGAGCACGGGGAACACGACGGCGCCCGGTGGCAAAGCGTCGTCGAGGTGTGCCAGCGCGGTGTCGGGATGATGGTGGACCAGCTCGTCGGGGGAGGCCAGCGCGTCGAACTCGTCGATATCGGCGAGGACCCGTCGGGCGTCGACGAACCGTTTGTCGTGGGTGAGCCCGATCGCCTTCACCACGAACCCGGCGTCCAGCGCAGTGCGCACGATGCGGCGCGCCGAGATGCATGACACCTCGTGCTCCGCCGACGGGCCCCCGTAGACGACGGCCAACACTCCCTGATCAGGCATCGACCGAGGCTACAATCGGCCGCGAGGGCATGCGTGCGATTCTCTACCTCTGAACTCGCCGCCCAGCTCGGCGGGGAGCTGGTCGGGCCCGACGTCGACGTCGACGGTGCCAGCATCGACTCGAGGACCTTGGTGCGCGGACAGCTCTACGTGCCGATCGTGGCCGAGCGCGACGGGCACGAGTTCATTCGCGCTGCCCTCGAAGCCGGGGCGCCCGCCTATCTCTGCGCACGCGAACCACGAGGGGCCACCGCGATCACCGTCCCCGACACCGCAGCCGCACTGATGCGCCTGGGGCGGATGGCGCGCGATCGCATCGACGCCGGCGGCATCGTCGGGATCACCGGTTCGGTGGGCAAGACGACGACGAAGGATCTCGTGCAGGGCTGCCTGGCGTCGTCATTCAGGACGTCGGCGAGCGAGCGCTCCTTCAACAACGAGTTGGGCCTCCCGCTGACGCTCCTCAATGCACCCGACGACGCACAGTGGGTCGTCCTCGAGATGGGTGCCCGTGAGACCGGGCACATCAGCCGTCTGGCCGAAGTGGCCCGCCCGGTGGTCGGGATCGTGACCAGCGTCGCGCCGGCCCACATCGAGTACTTCGGCGGCCTTGACGGGGTGGCGCGGGCGAAGGGCGAGCTCGTCACCGCATTGCCCGCCTCCGGCGTCGCCGTCTTGAACTTCGACGATCGCCGCGTTGCCGCCATGGCCGAGCGCAGCCCGTGCCCCGTGGTGGGCTATGCCGTGGAGGGCGACGCGGAGGTGCGTGCCGAGGGGGTCGCGCTCGACGGCGAGCTGCGACCGAGTTTCCGGCTCACGACACCGTGGGGGAAGGGCGACGTCCGGCTCGCCCTGCACGGGGTCCAACAGGTCCCCAATGCGCTCGCGGCGGCGGCGGCGGCACTGTGGTGCGGAGTCCCGTTCGACGGCGTGGTCTCCGCCCTCGCATCGATCACCGGCTCCGTGCTCCGCATGGAGGTGCATCACGTCCCGGGCGGCCCCGTCCTCGTCGTGGACTGCTACAACGCCAACCCGGCGTCGACCGAGGCGGCGCTGCGCTCGCTCGCGGCGTTGGGCGCCCCAAGGAAGGTCGCGCTGCTCGGCGTCATGGCCGAGCTCGGCGCCGAGACCGAGGCGGAACACCAGCGCACGGCGCGTGTCGCCGAGGAGCTGGGGATCGAGGTCGTGGGCTACCAGACCGACCTCTACGGCTCGGCCCAGGTGCTCGGCGCAGACGACGCCGTTGCGCTCATGCAGACGGTCGGGCCGGGAGACACGCTCCTCGTGAAGGGTAGCCGGGTGGCGCGCCTCGAAGATGTTGTGCGGGCGTACGGAGCGGCGGCCGGGGTTCAGTCGTTGGTGGCCGACGCGTAGCGCGGCCGCTCCGCATCCGGGTTCACCGCCTCCACGAGGAAGCGTCGGCTGAGCTCACCGTAGAGCGACTCGGTGCGCGGCGAGGGCGAGCCGCCGGGATCGAGGGCATCGACCCTTCGCTGGCACTCGCGCCATTCGAGGCGGAGCTGGTCCGCGTCGCCCTCAGCCGCCGCCAACTCCATGGCGGCCCGGGAGAGTGCTTCGCTGTAGGGCTCGACCAGGCGTGCCCGCTCCAGGCCCCAGCGCGCAAGATCGAAGCGACCGGTATCGGACGCCAGCGCGGCGAGGGTGCAGGCCGCGTCGACGAGCACGGCTGTGACGCGCCCGCCGTGCCCCTCGGCTTCCCACCACGAGTACCCCGACAGCGCGTTGGCCAGCGGCTCGCCCTCGACCAGCTCGAGCGCGGCGCGGAGGTAGGCGATGGCCAGGTCTCCTTCACCCCGTGCCTTCCCCTCCTCGGCCAGGGCGATCGCCCGGTGCACGTCGACCGTCACCAGGTGCGAGACCTGGTAGAGGCCGTTGCGGGTGCCTACGGGAAAGAGGAGCTCGCCGTGCTCGTCGACCCCCATCGCCCGCCGGGCCGCGTACGCGGTGTTGAAAAGGGTCTTGGACGCGGCATCCGAGTCGGAGGACCCGAGCACCCGTGTCCGCAGCCGGTCGCTCGTGATGACGTCGGGGTGGTGCAGGGCCAGGTAGGCGACGAGCTCGACCGCCCGGCGGGCACGGTTAGGGGGCAACTCCTCGTTGAGCCCCTCCAACCGCGGCGTCATGGTCAGGAGCCGCACTTCAACGGGTCCCCGGGTCAGGAAGCCGGCGGACGCGGGAGAGGAGGGTCGGGGTGCGCGCACCGGCACGACAGCGCCCTCGGATTGGGAGCCAGGGCGCAGCGGGGGACGTCAGCAGCTCCTCGAGCTGCTGAGCCGTCTCGGCCGAATGGAGATGGGGACGCACCACCCGACCGATCGGGTGGAGGGTGGCCCCGTGACGGTCGACCAGGATCGTCAGATCACTGGCGCCGACCGCAGCGGTAGTGACGACGGCAGTTCGCCGCGACGCCTCCGGCGGGAGGGAGGCCGGATCTCCGAAGAAGAGAAGGTGCCGGGCGACAGAGGGATCCGCACCCACTTCGGATAGGAGCTGCGGGTCGTCGGGGTCCTCGGTCACCAGAATCGTGTCGACCCATGCCCACGCGCCCACGGCCGCCCGCGCCGCCCGCCAGAGTGATGCTGCCGACTCTCCGAGGAGCGGCAGCACGTCGCCCGGTCCGAGCGGGACCAGCCACGTGCCCGCTTCGTCTTCCCCGATGGGAAGGACGATGGGACAGTAGGGGAAGAAGGGATCCTGGCCGTCGAGTGTGGCGTGGTCCACGTGCCATGCCGCGCCGTCGCCGACCGGCGCGAATCCCTCGGGCGCGTCCGCCTGCGGCCTGGTCAGCCAGAAGGAGACGCCCGAGGGGGACACGCAGATGGCACGGACCGTGGGGCCTGTCCGGCCCTGCAGCGAACGAGCCAACAGGCGGTTGGCGGCTTCGAACGACGCCAGGGCCGGTATGCCGTCGAAGCGGTGCAGGAGTGTCGCTAGATCCACGGCTGCGTCTGACGGCGGACCTCCGAGGACGAGGTCTCCGGTGAACGGGCGGCCCCGCCGGCGCCTTCGGACGCGACGGGCGAGCGCCGCACAGACGAGCGAGCCCATGCCGAGGGCAACAAGTTCTGGCAAGTGTTCCGTCGGGGCCCGGGGCGAACTGGCCGTCAAGCGGCGTCCGGGTACCTCGTGGGCCCCACGCGCATCGGCGGGAAGGAGCAGGGACCAGCCCACCTCGACGTGATCTGGATCGACGAAGCGCAAGCCGCCGGACATGTCCCGGCCGACGTTGAGTGCCGCCAGCGCCGTCCACTGCGCCCCGTCGGCCAGGTAATCGTTCGCGATGCTCCACAGCGTGTCCCCGGGCTGGACGACGTAGTCGGCCGCCGCGGACTGCCGGTAGGGCGTGGTCGCCGCCACGCCCGGGTGGCGTGTGACGATGCCGGGCGTCTCGCCCCCCGCCGGCGCGCTGGCACCCGCACTCGACGAGAGTGCCAGGGATGCGCCCATGCTGGTGAGCGCGAGCACCCCGACGGCGATGCGCGCCGCCACCCGGTCCACGACGGAGGTGCCGCCCAGCGCGCTCGACCTCCCCGCGCCGGATGTGGACCACGACGGCGCGCACCAGTTGGGTACAGCACGCGGCCCAGGCCACCCACGCCGCCACTGCCAGGACGCAGAGTGCATCGCGCGGTTGGGGACGCCACGCGTACCCGAGGCCGCCCGACAACGGGTTGCCGACCACGACGATGAGCACGCTCGGCACGGCGGTGAAGGCCAGAAGTGCGGCGACGGCAGCGCCGACGACGTCGAGGATGGTGCGCGGACGCGTTCGTTCGCCGCCCTTATCCATTGGCAGGACCGATCGTGATCGTGTAGGTCAGTGCCGTGGATTCCGAAGACGGCTCGCTCACGGTGGCCAGGCAGCTCCCGCCCGCGTCGGGGAGGGAGGCCGCCATGGCGGAGGTCCCGCCGACGCTCTGACGTGCGTTGGGGCAACTGACCTCCATGGTCAGATAGGTGGAGCCCGACCACACAGCCGAGATCTCCATGGCTCCGGTCCCCGTGAACCCGTACGAGTTGGAGGTCTGCAGCGGCGGGTCGATATAGCCCTGCGTCTGCGTCCGGTCGGCCGGCACCGACGCGCTGACGCTCGTCGTCGTGGTCGTCGGCGGCACCGTCGTGGTGACGACCGGGACCGCGGCAGGCGGCGCGGTCACCGTGGCGCCGAGCGTGCGGGTGGACAGCAAGGAGGTGCCGGACGCGACCCCGAACGGCCTCGCTCCGGAGGGCAACGTCGTCGTGGTGGTCGTCGTTGTGGTCGTCCGCAACGCGTAGGCGTTCGAGGGTGCGCCGGCGTCAGCGGAGCCGGCCGGTCGACGGGGGTGACTGGTCGGTGCGCTCGCCAGCGTCCCACCGTGTCGTTTTGCCCGCGGCCCGTTCCCGGCGGTCGCGACGAGGAGTGCCATCAGCGCCAACGACACCGCCAGGATCACCCACCAGTTGGGGCGGCCCCGAGCCACCCGCGAGCGCAAACCCTCCGTGGTGTCGGGCCTTCCACCAGCCACCGGCACACCATACGCACGCCCCACTCCCGCTGCTCCCCGCGGTCAGGCGCACAGGCGCCGTTGGCCCCTGTCCCGTCGGGCGTAGAGGGCGCGGCGATCGCGTCCGGTCAGGGCGGCCAGCTCGGCCATCGAATAGCCGAGGACGTGGTGCGCGTAGAGGACCTGGACCTCCTCGGGACGCATGCCGTCGCGGTGCAGCTCGATGAGGAGCCGCGCCAGCACCTCGAGGTCCGTCTCGGTGTGTGCGGATCCCTCATCCGCCGCGTCGGGGCCAAAGGGCATGGACCGCCCGCCCAGCTCCTTCGAGCGGAGGAGCTGGCGCCGCAGGCGGCAGCGGATGGCGGAGAGCAGATCGAGCGCGGCGTAGGGGCGGTCCTGTCCCGACCATTCCCTCAGGACGAGCCACGTGGTCGACAAGAGCTCGGCGAAGAACTCCTCGCCGTCGCGCCACTCGCCGCCGCGTCCCCACTGCAGCTTCCCAGCCACCACGACCAGCCCAGGGAGCAGGACCTGCACGAGCATCCGGCAGATGAAGGGGTCGGCGTCCGCCTCCCGAAGCAGCACCCTGACGAGGCGGGCCGCCTCCTCCCGCTGGACCCGGCCCGAGGCCCGCCTCATGTGGTCGACGAGGTCGCACGGGGTCGGGCACGGTGGCGGCCCGCCGTCGGGACCGAGCACCAGGAGCGACAGGTCCGGGTCGCGGCGACCGACCTCCACGAGGGCACGGACGGCGACGTGGGAGCGGCCGATCGACTGCCACTCGGCGGTCATCTGGTCGATGAGGGCGACTCGTTGCCTCGACGCGGTGGTGGCCATGGCGCAACGGTGGCGAACGTCTCTCCCCCGATCGCTCCCACCACGGCGGGAGAGGTCGGCGTACCCGCCGGAAAGGGCGACGGCCCAGGTCGGCGATAGTGTGCCGCCGATGGACATCGACGAGTTCTACGAAGCCGACCCCCGCCGCCGGGCCTCCGCCGAGCTCGAGCTGGGCACCGAGTGGCTGGACAAGGACGGGGTGCGGCACGAGCTGAACTACGTGGAGGACACCGGGGAGCTCTACGTCCTGCGGGAACCCGCGCCGCACGTCACCGAGGACCCCTTCGGCGGCCTGCACGTCTCGGCGCCCCCAGGGTATGAGGACAAGATGACGGTGCACGTGATCGCCAAGCTCGACTCTGTGGACGACCTGCACCGCATCCTCGAGGGCTGGCAGGAGGCCATGCAGGGCGAGCACGGCGCAGACTGGCTGGGTCAGCGGCTCCGGGAGGGCGGTGTCGCGGTAGGCCCGTCGGGGGACCCGATCGACGATTGACGGTCAGACGGGCGGGTCCAGGTCGAGCATCTTGGCCAGCAGCTGGGTCGCGATGTTGTCCGTCGCCATGCCGCTGTCCTGATCCATCATGTTGCCCTCGAACGCGAGGCCCGCCAGTCGGTACATGACGATGGCGAAGCGGAAGCCCGAGAACACCTCGTAGAAGAAGATGTCCTTCATGGGTCTGCCCATGAGCTCGGAGTAGTGCTCGACGGTGTCCTCGTGGGACCCGAATCCGGCCGGGCGGTCGACACCCAGGCCCTCGGCGAACTGGCGGTCGAAGTAGAGCCACCAGCCCAGGTCGAGCTCGGGCTGGGCCAAGGAGGCCATCTCCCAGTCGAGCACCGCCGCGGCGCGAAAGTCGTCCCAGATGATGTTGCCGATGCGGCTGTCGCCCCAGCTGATGACGACGTCGTCCTCCTCGGCCGGCTGGTGCCTCACGAGCCACTGCCAGGTCGACTCGATCACCGGCACCTTCTCCCCCTGCGTGGCCCAGTCGAGGAAGTCCCGGTAGTAGGACATCTGCTGCTCGAGTCCGGGCCGGCCGCGGGCCGGGCTGCCGAGCCAGTCCATGCCGAGGGACCGCCAGTCGGTGCGGTGCACCGCCGCCAGCGCGTCGATTCCGCTCCACCACATGCGCTCCTGCTCCTCGGGAGTCGCTTCCATGACCCAGCCCCCCAGGGTGTAGGGGATGTTGTCGGAGGGCACCAGTCCCTCGACGTGGTCCATGGTGAAGAACGGGACCCCGAGGTATTGCGGATCTTCCTCGTAGGGTCCGAGCCGGGGTAACGGGACCGTGGAGCCACCGTCGGCCAGCGCCCGCATCGCCCGGTACTGGGTGGAGAACTTGGCGTCCAAGAAGAGGAGGTGCTTGGTCGGCGCCACCCGGACCACGAGGCGCCGCTCCTCCCCGCCCGCCGAGCGGGTCCGGCAGAGGATCGTCTCGTTGGAGAAGCCGTTGGCGGCGGGCGCCTGGACGTCGAAGACCTCGGGGGCGGACCCGTCGTCGGACTTGGTGGCCAGCCAGCGTGAGAGGGTGGCGGCCACTTCGTGGGGGTCGCGCTGGCTGAGGTCGGGCACGGGGCCGAACTCTAGTGACGGCAGCGCCCGAGCGGGTGGGCGAGGGCGGTTGGGCGTCGGTTCGGGGCCGGGATGGGGCAGTAGCGTCGCCCCGTGCTGATCGTGATGGACCTGACCGAGGCCAGGGTGCACCTGCGCGACCCCGACGACTTCACCCGCTTCTCGGTGGCGGTCGATGGCGTGGGCGACCTCGAGGCGCTGGTGGACCAGTCCGGGATCGGGCGGCTCCGGCCGGACGGCGAGCACGTGGTGGTCGACCCCGGTCGCCCTTCGCGGCGCTGGCCGGGCCCGCCGCCAACGACGAGTGGGACGAGGGCCTGGCCGGCATGGTCGCGTACGCCGCCGGAAGGGGCTGGGTGGAGAACGACGGCGGCGTCGTGGCCCACATCGAACGAACGCGACGAGACGGGCTGAGGCGCGGCACGACTGTCCCGGCGTGGGCGGGCACAGCTAGCCTTGGGACGCCGCACGGCGCATCCGGCGGCGGGGGCGCCCGCCCCCTCAACCTTGGGGAGGACGCATGGCGATTCGGGACTACGACCGCTTGTTCATCGGCGGCGACTGGGTGGCCCCGGAGGGCACCGACACCATCGGCGTGGTCTCGCCGGTGACCGAGGAGGTCATTGCCCGGGTGCCCGACGGCACCGAAGCTGACATCGACAAGGCCGTCGCGGCGGCCCGAACGGCGTTCGACCACGGCCCGTGGCCGCGGCATGGCGCCGGCCGAACGGGCCGCCATCCTCTCCGCCGTCGCGGCGCAGGTGACCGCGGAGATGGGCGACATGGCGGAGATCATCACGCGGGAGATGGGCTCGCCCATCACCTTCTCGACGATGGGCCAGGTTCTCGCGCCGTCCATGGTCTTCAGCTACTACGCCGACCTGGCCACGTCGTACGCCTTCGACGATGTGCGTGCCGGCCTGCTGAACCCGCAGGTACTGGTGACCAGGGAGCCCGTCGGTGTCGTCGGCGCCATCGCCCCGTGGAACGTACCGCTCTTCATCGCCGCCGCCAAGCTGGCACCCTCGCTGGCCGCCGGCTGCACGGTCGTCTTCAAGCCGGCACCCGAGACGCCCCTCGACGTGTTCCGGCTGGCCGAGATCTTCGCCGAGGCGGGGCTGCCCAAGGGCGTGCTCTCCGTTGTGCCGGCCGGGCGCGAGGTGGGCGAGCACCTGGTGACCCACCCGGGCGTGGACAAGATCTCCTTCACCGGCTCGGCGGTGGGGGGTAAGCGCATCGGCGGCCTGTGCGGCGAGCGCCTGAAGCGGTGCACCCTCGAGCTGGGTGGTAAGTCGGCCGCCATCATCCTCGACGACGCCGATCTGCCGACGACCATCCCCACGCTGATGCCGAACGCCATCATGAACAACGGGCAGGCCTGCCTCGCGCAGACCCGGATCCTGGCGCCGCGCTCGCGCTACGCCGAGGTCGTCGACGCCGTGGTGTCGGGGGCGGCCGCCCTCAAGGTCGGCGACCCCCTCGACCCCGCCACCGAGGTCGGCCCGGTGGTGGCCGAGCGGCAGCGGAGCCGGATCGAGGGGTATCTCGACAGCGGCCGCGAAGAGGGCGCCACGGTGGCGCTCGGCGGCGGGCGCCCGTCGGGGACCGAGTTCTCGAAGGGCTGGTACGTCGAGCCAACCGTGTTCTCCGACGTGGACAACAAGATGAAGATCGCCCAAGAGGAGATCTTCGGCCCGGTGCTCGTCGTGATCCCCTACGACGGTGACGAGAACGCGGTCGAGATCGCCAACGACTCGAATTACGGGCTGTGCGGCTCGGTGTGGACGGCGGACAACGACCGCGGGCTCGAGGTGGCCCGCCGGGTGCGCACCGGCACCTACATGCTCAATTCCCAGGCACCCTTGGACTTCTCCTCACCGTTCGGCGGCTTCAAGGAGTCGGGCGTCGGCCGGGAGTTCGGCCCCGAGGGGCTGGAGACCTTCCTGGAGTTGAAGTCCATCACCCTGCCGGCCGGGTACACGCCGGGGGACTGAGGAGCGGCCGCCGGACAGGTCCGGGGCGGGTCAGGACTGCGTCGACGGCGCGGCCGGTGACGACGGCGAGACGTAGCCGGACAGGGGCGCGCCATGCCCCTTCACGTCCGCGTCGGCCTGGTGGTCACCAAGCTCGACCACGCTGTAGCCGGTGCGGTCGCCGTCGCCGTTGACGACGTCCGGAGCCGAGGGATCACCGGTTGCCGCCGTGACGACGGCCACGTGCACCGCAGTGACCGCCGTCGTGTCGAGCCCGTAGACGGCGACGTCACCCGGCTGCGGCGAGTAGCCGGAGCCCACCGGGTGCCAAGTGCCGTGGTCCATCCCCCACACGTAGAAGCTCGCCGAGTCGGAGTTGAGATACCCCGGTGCCAGCTGGTAGTCGACCAGGGCGCCGGCCTCCTTCCACACCCAGGCCGCGAAGTCCGCGCACCACTCCTCATCGAGATTGTCGTTGCCGCAGTCGTCGATGCCGGCGTTCCAGTAGGCGCTGAACTTGTTGCAATAGGTGTCGGAGGGGTCGGTGCGGTACCCCACCTGCGCCTCGGCGACGGCGACGATGCGGGCCCGCATCGGGCTGAGGCCCGCACCCCGGTCGAGGTAGGCCACTGCGGCGGACCCGGCGCCCAACAGCGGCAATGACGAGGAGAAACGTCACGAAGCGCCGGCGGCGCATCGGGGCGCCGCGGCGGGGGAGGGGAGCGGCAAGGGGTCGGGTCGGGCTCAGGAGGCCTCAGGGTAGCGAGTCGCCGGTGCCCCGAGGTGGCAGGCGGACTGAGGTGGCAGGCGGACTCTGAGAGAATGGCGCGGACCGCGGACACCCAGGGTGGTGCCGGCGTCAGCGGAACCAGGAGGGATGGGCCCGATGCAGGACGACGAGAGCGCGATCTCGCACACTCGTCTGGCCTACCTTCCGGCGCTCGACGGGGTCCGCGCCTGCGCGGTCGTGGCCGTGATGATGTTCCACGGCGGGATCCCGCACATGGACGGCGGGTTCATGGGAGTCGACGCCTTCTTCGTCCTGTCGGGCTTCCTCATCACCTCGCTCCTCGTGGGCGAGTGGCGCCAGTCCCTGACCATCAAGCTGGGGGCGTTCTGGGCCCGTCGTGCCCGCCGCCTGCTGCCCGCGTTGTTCTTGATGCTGCTCTTCGTCGCCTTCCTGGCCTCGGTGATCGTCCCCAAGGGCACGTACGGGGCGCTCCGGCTCGACGCGCTGGCCACCCTGCTCTACGTGAGCAATTGGCACTTCATTCTGGTCAACTCGAACTACTTCAACGAGACGGCGGCCTCCTCGCCCCTCCTGCACACCTGGTCGCTTGCGGTCGAGGAGCAGTTCTACGTGATCTGGCCGCTGGTCGTGCTGGGCATCCTGCACGTGACGCGCAACTTGCGGGTCCTCTTCGCGCTCTGCTGTGCCGCCGCCGTCGCGTCAGCGACCTGGATGTACGTGCTCTACGACGGCGGTGCCAACACGAACCGGGCCTACCTGGGCACCGACACCCGGTCCCAGTGCCTGTTCATCGGGTGCGCCCTCGCCGTCGGGCTCGTCCTGCTCACGCAGCGCAGTCACGAGGACGGCCGCTTGGCCAAGGGGGAGCTGTGGCAGCCCGCGGGCGGCACCGGGCGGGCGCTCTGCGGTGCGATCGGCGTCGTCGGCGCCGTCGGCCGCCGTGACGATCTGGGTGCTGACGACCTCGACCTCCTCGTTCCCCTACTCGGGAGGGTTCTTCCTCATCGGCCTCGCGGTCTCCGGCGTGATCCTGTCCGCCGTGGCGGCGCCGCGCAGCATCGTGCCGCGTCTCCTGTCGCTGACGCCGGTGCGCTACGTCGGGCGCATCTCCTACGGGCTCTACATCTGGCACTGGCCGATCTTCATCTGGCTCGACCACGCCCGGACCGGCCTGCTCGGCTACGAGCTCTTCGCCGTGCGCGTGCTCGTCACGTTCGCGGTGTCGGTGGCGTCCTTCCACCTCGTCGAGCGCCCCATCCGTATGGGGACCTTCGTCCGGCAGTGGAAGGCATGGGTGGCGGTTCCCGTCGGCGTCGGTGTGGTGCTCGTCGCGGTGGTCGCCGCGACAACCGGCACGACGGCCGTGGCCAGCACGGCCTTCCCGTCCGGCATCGGCACCACGGGCCGCACCACGACCACGACCACGGCACCGGGGGCCCCGCCGTCGGCGCAACCGGTGCGCGTGTTGCTCTTCGGCGATTCGGTGGCGCTCACCCTCGGACTCGGTCTGTCCTACACGTCGGAGCAGGACAAGTACGGCTACGTCCTCGCCGACAAGGGCATCCTCGGCTGCGGCGTCGTCGACGGGCCCGAGGTCGAGCTCATGGGGACCCGCGACGTCACGCCGTCCGCGTGCAACGGGTCCCCGCTCGAGGCGGGCGAGGCGCCCGACGCCCAGCCCTGGCCGTACCAGTGGCTGGCGCGCCATCGACGTCGGTCAAGCCGAACGTCGTCGTGCTCCTGGCCGGGCGCTGGGAGGTGGTCGACCGCGAGTACCAGGGCACCTGGACCAACATCTTCAACCCGACGTACGCCGCCTACGTGAAGCGGCAGCTCAACGCGGCGTCGAAACTGGTCACGTCGACGGGTGCCCGGATGGTGTTCTTGACCGCACCGTGTACCGACTCAGGCGAACAACCGGACGGCGCACCCTGGCCGGAGGACAACCCGGCGCGCCTGGCCGTCTACAACAAGCTGGTGCGGGAGGTGGCGGCCGAGCACCCGCTCACCGACTCGGTGGTCGACCTCAACGCGGCGGCGTGCCCGGGGGGCAAGTACACCAGCACGGTCGACGGCGTCGTGATCCGGCGCAACGACGGCGTCCATTTCACCAATGCCGGGGGCCAGTTCCTGGCGCCCAAGATCATGCCGCCGATCGTGGCGGCCGGGAGGGCGCAGGCGGCCAGCGGCGTGGCGGTGCCGTCAGCCGGCGGGTGACGCCGGTTTGGGGTTGACGTTCTGCGGGGTCGTCCCGCCGTTGCCGCTGTTGCCGGGGTTCTGCGGATTGACGTTGGGGTTTGTGTCGGCCACGACGCACTGCGCCCGCAGCGCGGGGACGAGGTGGCCCTCATCGACGACGGCGATCTCCGAGATCGTGGTCATCAACCCGTTCCACGAACCGTCGTCGGAGTTGGCCTGGGCCGCCAGTGGGAGCGCGGCCCGCAGCTCCTGATCGGCCTCCTTCTGGAGCTGCGCCACGGTGGCGGGGGGCGTGCCGGCGCGGGTCGAGCGGAGGTACTCCGAGACCGAGCGGTGCACGTGCACGCACGCCTGTTGGGCCAGGGCCTGGCCGCCACCGTTGCCGCAGGCGCTCAGCCCGACGACGGAGCCGCCGACGGTGAGCGCCACCGCGGCGACCCGACCTGCACCGGGACGGCGGGTCCGCCGCACGGTCAATCGAGCCAGCGTTCGGCTGACTCGAGCAGGAAGCGGCTGACGGCGAGGGCCCGGTCGAAGACGTCGCAGAGCAGCTCCTCGCCGCTGAGGACACGGGCCAGCGACACCGGATACCGGGCCACGATGCTCAACCGCCGCTCCGAGCCGTCGGTGGCGTTGGCGAAGGAGTCGATGGCCGAGACCTCGAGCGGGAGCTCGATGCCACCGACGCCGGCCAGGTCGATGGCCAGGCGGAGGAGGTCGGGCCCGCTCGGCAGGGGCGGCAGCGCCCAGGTGAAGGTCAGCGGGAAGTGGTACTCGTCGGGCGGCTCCTCGTCCTCGGAGAGCAGCACGACGGCGTCCTCGAAGGAGAGGAGGACGCGGGGGTCGACGTCGAGGGCGAGGTGGAGGTCGAGCGGGCCGCCACAGCCCTCCTCGGGGTGCAGGTCGACCTCCCAGACCTGGCGCAGGGAGTAGGTCTCGACGAAGTGCCGCTCGTCGTGCACGTGGAACCCGTGGTCGACGGAGTGGTCCTTCAGGTCGGCGACGTAGCCGGCGACGTCTATGGCAGCCACAACAGGGGGAGCCTACTGGGATCGGGCCGGCGCGCCCGGCGGGCGGGCCGAGGTGTCGACGGCCGGTAGGGTTCGGTCTCCCGTGGATGACGCCCGCCTGCTCGAGGTGCTCGACGACGCCGTCGCAGCCGTGCGCGACGCGTTGGACACGCTCGAGGACTGGGGGCCGACGGGGGGCAAACCGGGCCAGTACCGGCTCGACCTGGCGGCCGACGGCGCGGCACTGCCCGTCTTGCACGGCGCGGGCCTCGCCGTGCTCTCCGAGGAGTCGGGCGTGACCGGCGACACGTCCTCCGGGCTGCTGGCGGTGATCGACCCCGTCGACGGCTCCACCAACGCGCACCGGGGCGTGCCCTTCTACGCCACGAGCATCTGCGTGCTCGATGCCGCAGGGCCGCGGGTGGGTGTCGTGGTCAACCAGGCGACGGGGGACCGCTACGCGGCCGTGCGCGGTGGCGGAGCGGAGAAGGACGGGGGCCGCATCGGGCCGTCGGGCTGCGAGGACCTCGGACACGCCATCGTGGGGATCTCGGGCTTCCCCGGCTGCTACCCGGGCTGGGCCCAATACCGGGCACTCGGCGCCGCCTCGCTCGAGTGCTGCGCGGTCGCCGAGGGCGTGCTGGACGCGTACCTGGTGGCCGGGCGAAGCACGCTGTACGGGTGGGACTATCTCGCCGGCCTGCTGATCTGCCGCGAGGCGGGCGCGGCGGAGGGAGAGCGCGAGGGTCGGGACCTGGTGGTACGCGATGCGTCGACCCGGCGGCCGATCGTGGCGGCGACCGGCGCGCTGGCCGACCGTCTCGGCGACGAGACGCGACTGTGACCGACCCCATGGCCGACGGAGCGCTGCGGGCGCGCAAGACCTGGCGCACGCTCGAGCCGCTGCACGGCATGGTGTACTTCGTGCGCGAGGCGGCGGAGGCGTACGAGCGTCTCGGCATCACGGGCCGGGCCGGCTACTTCGCGTCGCGGGCGGCGCCCATGGGGGCGGTACAGGCGGACGTGGTGGTCTCGACCTTCTTCAACTTCAACCCCGAACTGGTACGGGCTGCCATTCCCTCGTCGTGGGCCATCGCTGCGCCTGCAGCGCTGGTGACCGCCCGCTTCGCCGCCGTCGACGCGGCCTGCCGGCGGCTGCTGGGCGACGAGGTGCTGGCCTCCGCGGAGATGCGCCGCGCCGCCGACCTGGCGCGCAGGGCGGCGGAGGAGGCGGGCCGCCGGGCCGAGGGGAGGCCGCTGGCCGCGGCGCACGCCGACGTGGCGTGGCCGGCCGAACCGCACCTGGTCCTGTGGCACGCCCAATCCATCCTGCGTGAGTACCGGGGCGACGGCCACATCGCGCTCCTCGTGGTGCACGGGCTGTCCGGCATCGAGGCGCTGGTCACCCACGCGGCTGCCGGCGACGTGCCGGCGCAACTGCTGCGCTCGACCCGGGGCTGGCCGCAGGAGGCATGGGACGCCGCGGTCGAGGCGCTGCGCGCGGCGGGGCTGGCTCGAGCGAGGCGACCCGCTCCGCTTACACCGAGTGGGGCGGTGCCCAGCGCCGTGCCATCGAGCACGGCACCGACGCACTTGCGGCCGCGCCCTATGACGTCCTCGGAGAGGAGGGCTGCGCGACGCTGCGCGCCCTCGTCCGACCCTGGAGCACGGTCTTCGCCGAACAGCTGCGCTGAGGGGTGCACGGGGCCAGCCGGCACCGTACGCTGAGCGGGCCCCAACTCGTACGGCCCGGTGGGAGCACGATCTTGAGCCACGCAACGCACCGACGACCACGGCCTGGCGCGCCCCTGGCCGGCTCCCCCGGGGGGCACCTGTGAGCCCCGCCTCCACACGCCGGGGCCTTCCCGTACGCGAGGCGCTGCGCGGCCGGGGGCTGAACCTCTACGACCTGCTGCTGGCCGTGGCCATCATTGCGCTCCTCTACGTCGTCGTGAAGCTGGGACAGGCGATGGCGGTCAACTTCGCCCCGGGCCGGACTGTCGTCAAGCTCAACACGAGCATCTCGAACGTCCCGTACTACGCGGCCCGCTCGCTGCTTCGGATGTTCATCGCGTTGTTCCTCTCGACGGTGTTCACGTTGGTCTACGGCACGGCGGCGGCGCGCCTGCGCCGGGCCGAGAAGGTGCTCGTTCCGATCCTCGACGTCCTGCAGTCGATCCCCATCCTCGTCTTCCTGCCGGTGGCACTGACCTTCTTCATCAAGCTGTTCCCCAACAACCTGCTCGGCCTCGAGGCGGCATCCATCTTCGTGATCTTCACGTCGCAGGCGTGGAACATGACGTTCAGCTTCTACCACTCCCTGATCTCCCAGCCCACCGAGCTGGACGAGGCGGCCCGTATGTACCGCCTCACCAAGTGGCAGCGGTTCTGGAAGCTCGACGTCCCGAGCTCCATGATCGGGCTGGTCTGGAACATGATGATGTCGATGGGCGGCGGGTGGTTCTTCCTCACCGCCTCCGAAGCCGTCACCGTGTTCATCGGGGGCAAGGGCCTCACCGAGAGCCTTCCCGGCATCGGGAGCTACATGGGCGCCGCCGCGGCCGCGGGCTCGTACACCAAGGTGACCATCGCCATCGTCACCATGGTCATCCTGGTCGTCGGCACCAACTTCTTCGTCTTCCGTCCGCTTGTGGCCTGGGCGGAGCGGTTCCGCATGGAGACGTCGGAGTCCTCCGAGAAGCCCAAGAGCATCGTGCTCGACGTCCTGCGCCGGTCGGCGATCCCCCACGCGTTGGCCCGGCTCAGCCGGCCCATCGGCCGGCTCCTGGACCGGGTCACGCGTCCCTTCGGCCTGGCGGAGTACCCCCTGCACCAGGACGAGCGCCGGCGGCGTCTCGGCGACCTCATCTTCTGGTCCGTCATCGTCGCCGCGTCGGGGGTCGTGGCCGTCAGCGGGATCCTCTACCTCAACGCCCATCTTGGTTTCTCGCGGTTTCCGTCGCTCATCGCGCTGGGGTTCGCCACCTTCGCCCGGGTGGTCGTCCTCCTCGTCATCTCGACGATCATCTGGGTGCCGGTGGGAGTGAAGATCGGCATGAGCCCCCGCCTCTCCCGCTACGCCCAGCCCATCGTGCAGGTGCTCGCCAGCTTCCCGGCCATCCTGCTGTTCCCGTTCATCACCGCCATCTTCCTGAGCCTCGGCGTCTCGCTGGACTACGGCGCCATCCTCCTCATGATGCTGGGAGCCCAGTGGTACATCCTGTTCAACGTGATCGCCGGGGCGAGCGCGATCCCCAACGACATGCGAGAGATGATGACCGTCATGCGGCTCACCCGGCGGCAGCGCTGGCGGCAGGTCATCCTGCCCGCC
Source organism: uncultured Acidimicrobiaceae bacterium (assembly GCA_963838835.1). Lineage (GTDB taxonomy): Bacteria > Actinomycetota > Acidimicrobiia > Acidimicrobiales > RAAP-2 > Bog-473. Next base: position 25,565 of record CAWITA010000033.1, on the reverse strand, counting down.
ATCTTCCCGGCCTACGTCACCGGTGGGATCACGGCGGCCGGCGGGGCCTGGAACGCGTCCATCGTCGCGGAACTCGTGGCGTGGCATCACCAGACGCTCAACGCCTACGGGCTCGGCAACTACATCTCGACGGCCTCGAGCCAGGGAAAGTTCGCGCTGCTCATCGGTGGTGGCATCGTCATGAGCGCCTTCGTCGTCACCGTCAACCGGCTCTTCTGGCGACGGTTGTACCGCCTGGCCGAGACCAGGTTCTCGCTGTGAGGAGGGTCACGTTGACCGCAGACTGGCCGTGGGTACCAGAGTGAGGGCCTGTGACACCGCCCGCGCGAGCAGCGGAGGGGCGCTCCGGCGGGGCGCGGACGATCATCGAGGTCTCGCACGTCTTCAAGACGTTCACGTCTCCCGACGGGAGCCCGCTCCCGGTGCTGGAGGACATCACGCTCGACCTCGACGAGGGCGAGATCGTGGCCCTGCTGGGTCGCTCGGGCTCGGGGAAGAGCACGCTGCTGCGGTGCATCGCCGGCCTGATCGAACCGACCGAGGGAACGATCTCCTATCGGGGTGAGGTCCTCAACGGCGCCTGCCACGGTGTCTCGATGGTCTTCCAGAGCTTCGCGCTGCTGCCGTGGCTCACCGTGCGACAGAACGTGGAGCTGGGACTCGAGGCCAGGGGCGTGCCCCCCGGGGAGCGGCGAGAACGGGCCGAGCGTGCCATCGACACGCATCGGTCTCGACGGGTTCGAATCGGCCTACCCCAAGGAGCTGTCGGGCGGGATGCGCCAGCGGGTCGGCTTCGCGCGGGCTCTGGTGGTCGAGCCTGACGCGCTGCTCATGGACGAGCCCTTCTCGGCGCTCGACGTCCTCACGTCGCAGAACCTGCGGGCGGAGCTCCTCCGGCTGTGGACGCAATCCGACTTCCCCACCAAGGCGATGCTGATCGTGACGCACAACATCGAGGAAGCGGTGATCCTGGCCGATCGGATCTTCGTCCTGGGCGCCAACCCGGGCCGCATCCGGGCGGAGATCCCGGTGGGGCTCCCCCAGCCGCGGGACCGCCACGACCCGGCGTTCGAGGCCCTCGTCGACGAGATCTACGGCTTCATGACCGGCCGGGACTCCAGGGCGCCCTCGCACGTGTGGACGGTTGCCTCGCCGGGAGAGGGCTCTCCGGTGGACACGCCCCTCCCGGCGGCGACCGTCGGCGGTATGGCGGGCCTGCTCGAGATCGTGGCGGCCCGAGGCGGCAGAGAGGACCTCCCGGAGCTGGCGAGCGAGCTGACCTTCGAGGTGGACGACCTGCTCCCGCTGGTCGACGCTGCCCAGCTCCTCGGCCTGGCCGAGGTGGAGGACGCCGACCTTCAGATCAGCGAGGACGGCCAGGTGTTCGTCGCGGCCGACATCCACGAGTCGAAGCAGATCTTCGCCCGGCGGGCCCGCGAGCGCGCGCCCCTGGTGCGCGCCATCTACAACGCGCTGACGACCACCAAGGACGGCACCCTGGGCGAGAGCTTCTTCCTCGACCTGCTCCGCCGTGGCTTCACCGAGGACGAGGCGCGCGAGCAGCTCCGCATCGCGGTCGACTGGGGTCGCTACGGCGAGCTGTTCGACCTCGACGCCCACACGGGCCAGCTGACCCTGGACCACTCCCTCGATGCGGGAGCGGCCTGAACGGAAGGTTGCGACCGCATCCTCCAATCGGTGGAGCCTCATCCTTCGACCGTTCGGAGCACTCACCTCTGTAACTGGATGACCGGGCTACAAGTCCGCCGATGCCCAGATCGAGCATCATCTGGATCGTCTGCTGAACGAACTTCAGGTCGCGCTATTGGCGTGGTTCGTCAGGAAGTAGACCGTCGTAAAGAACAAGGCGTAGACCGGGATGATGAGGGCAAGCGCTCGATAGCACGGAACGTCGGGTAATCGGAACGGGTAATCCTCGACACTTGCCATCCGATGAGGGCAGGGACCGCCACTGCCCCGAGGACCAATCCGATCACTGTTCCAAGACCGAAGCCGTGCTCCAAGGGGAGCACGACGTTCGGTCGCCACCACGAGAGGTCGATTGGCGATCGGAGCAGTAGTGGTTCGTGGCGCCGTTTTCAGGGTGGTGTGGCGTGAGCGGAGGTCGAAAGAGCCAGGAACCTCAAGCTCCCACCGCCACCCCGGCAAGCTGAGTGGTCGGCGGGCACTCTCACGACTTGGTCACTCCGTGGCCGGACCGCTCACCTCAAGGGCGTCGGGGAAGTGAAGAGGAATTCCGACGGTTCCGATCTCGCTGGTCACCCAGGTGCCGCGCCATGGCCCCCTCAGACCGAGGCAACCATCTGCTCTGGCAGCGTTGTGCCGAGCCGATGGCGGAACGAATATGAGAAAAAGAGCAGGTAGAGTTGGTTTTCTCGGGCGCTTAGCTCAGTTGGTTAGAGCAGCTGGCTTACAACCAGCAGGCCGGGGGTTCGAGTCCCTCAGCGCCCACTGTGTGATGTCGCGAGACATTGTGAGAGTTCGGTAGGTCTGTCTCACTCTGGCTCCGGCACCCGTGTCCCACTTTCGGCCCGGCTCCGGCTCCTGGGCGACACTGGCTCCGGTACCTGTGTCCCACTCACTCCATTGCCCCGACTGCCTCGTTTGCCCTTGGCTTGGTGTCACCCGAGCCCAGGAGGCGGTCATGGCATTGGTGGAGCTTTCGATGCTTGAGCAGCGCTATCTCGCTGTTCGAGAGGTGCTCGACACCGGCGCCACTGTGACCGACGTGGCCGCCCGCCACGGGGTGGACCGCAGGACGCTTGCATCGCTGGCTTCGTTCGCTATGCCAACGACGGGATCGGGGCACTGGCCGAGAAGAGCTCCAAGCCCGACCGCTGTCCGCACCAGATCTCGCCTGTCATCGAAGCCCGCATCATCTCGATGCGCACCGCCCATCCTGCTGGGGGCCACGAACGATCCTGTCGAAGCTGCGCAAGGAGTTCGACGACGTCCCGTCGCGCTCAGCCATCTATCGCTGCCTGGTCCGCCAGAAGCTCATCGAGCCCCAGGCCCGACGCCGCCGGCGTGAGGACTACAAGCGCTGGGAACGGTCCCGCTCGATGGAGCTGTGGCAGATGGACGTCGTCGGGCGGATCTACCTCGCTGACGGGACCCGGCTCTCTGCCGTCACCGGCATCGACGATCACTCCCGCTTCTGCGTGATCGCCAAGCTGGTCGTCCGAGCCACGGCCCGGCCGGTGTGCGACGCCCTGGTCGAGGGTTTCTCCCGCCATGGGATCCCCGAGTCGATCCTCACGGACAACGGTCGCGTCTTCACCGCCAAAGCGTCGGGCAAGTCCACCAAGGTCCTCTTCGACCGCATCTGTCACAACAACGGGGTCAGACACATCCTGACCGCCCCCTATTCACCGACGACCACCGGCAAGATCGAACGTCTGCATCGCACCATGCGCAAGGAGTTCTTCGATCTGCATACCTTCGACACCATCGAGGCCACTCAGGCAGGCCCTCGACCAGTGGGTGCACGGCTATAACACCGAACGAGAGCACCAAAGCATCGGTGACGTGCCACCGATCAAGCGATTCGAGCTCGCCTCTAACCCACGAGCACCCTTCGAGGTCATCGACGGTGACGAGACCCCGAAGAACCTCTGCCACCGCCCGCTCGAAACGTTCGGCGGGTGGTCGACGCCGGCGGTCGGATCAGCGTGCTCACCTTCCGCTATCACGTGGGCAAACACCTGAGCGGTTGTGCAGTCGAGGTGCAGAACACCGACGGCCTGCTCCATGTCACCCACAACGGCGTGCTCGTCGCTACTCACGCCAAGCGGCATCTCGATGACGACGACGCTCGCTTCGAGGGTCGACCCAAGGCCACCCGGCCAGCCCCTCCCACCATTGGCGTCGAGGTTCTGCGCAGCGTCGACAACTCCGGGGCGGTCAGCTTCGCCGGCACCGGTTACCGGGTCGGCAACCGGTTCAAGGGTCAAGAAGCGGGCGTCCGGGTGGTCGGCGATACGGTGCAGATCACGATCCAGGGCCAGCTCGTCCGGACGCACCGAGCTCGCCACGACAAGTCCAAGGAGTTCGGGGCCATGGCCCAGCCCACCGGCAAGGCAAGGAGTCGCCGCGATGGTGTCGCATAGCTACCGGAGCCAAACTGGGACACGGGTGCCGAACCTCGACATTTGGTTGGGAGAGAGGGGCCTGGGCGCCAGCGTGGTCCAGAAGCGCCGCGCAGGGCGGGGTGCAGGGCGCCACCGGGGACGGGGCTGGGGCATGGGGGGGTGCGGATTGGCTGTGGGCGGGGTGGACTCTAGACGAGAATCCAGATCGTTTGCACTGCCCCCTAACGGCGCCTGTGTGCTCAAGCGGTCGTTGCAACACCAGCCTGATCGGCGAACAGTGATGTCGTCGAGCAGGAGGTTGAGCGGTGAGGCGGTTCAGCGAGGCTGAGAAGCAGACCATCTGGGACATCCGCGAAGCCGGGGTGCCGGTCAAACGCATCGCCCGACACCTGGGCAGGCAGAACGTCTCATTGCGCAAGTTCATTGCCGATGCCGGCGGGAAGCGCCCGACGCCACGAGAACGCTCCGAGCTGCGGCTGTCATTGGCCGAGCAGGAGATCTCCCACAGTATGGCCGCTGGGTGGTCCATCCGGGCCATCGCGGTCAGAGCTAGGTCGAGCGCCTTCGACGGTGTGCCGGGAGGTCAACGCCAATGGAGGCCGTCGGGGCTATCGGGCCCTGCCCGCCGATCGGGCGGCCGACCGGCGGGCGTTACGACCAAAGACCACCAAGCTGGCCCGCTGCCCTCGCCTACGCCGGGCCGTCGAAGCCAAGCTCGAGGACAACTGGTCGCCCGAACAGATCTCGTCGTGGTTGGCTGATACCCATCCCTACAACCCGGAGATGCAGGTGTCCCACGAACCATCTACCAGTCACTCTTCGTCCAAGGAAAGGGTGCGCTGCGCAAAGAGCTCCACGAATGCCTGCGAAGTAGTCGAGCCATGCGACGAGCCAAGGCCTACACACAAGGGCGGCTACGTCGGGCAGGGCAAGCTCAAAGACATGGTCATGATCTCAGAGCGCCCAGCCGAAGTGGCCGACAGGGCGGTGCCCGGCCACTGGGAGGGAGATCTCATCATCGGCAAGAAGATGACTGCCATCGCCACGTTGGTCGAGCGTCACAGCCGCTACGTCATGTTGTGCAAGCTGCCCAACGGACACGGCGCCGAAGCCGTGCGGATCGCCCTGGCCAAGCGCATCGCCACCCTGCCCGCCAATCTGCGCCGCACGCTCACATGGGACCAGGGCAAAGAGATGGCCGAGCACGTGCGCTTCACCGTCGAGACTGGTGTCCAGGTGTACTTCTGTGATCCCAAGAGTCCCTGGCAACACGGCACCAACGAAAACACAAATGGGCTGTTGCGCCAATACCTGCCCAAGCACACGGACCTCTCGCTGTACTCACAGCAGCAGCTCAATGCCATTGCACGCTCACTCAACGGAAGGCCTCGACAAACCCTCGGTTGGATGCCACCATCTCAGGCGTTCGCCGAGGCTGTTGCGTTGACCCCTTGAGGACGCAGCACGACTGGGACAGGCAAACCGGCGTGTTCGGCGCGTTATTCGGGGCGTCGCTCCGCTCGGATGGGGGAATCTCGGGGCCGCCCTACTCGATCCGTTCACTCGCCATCACACGGTTCGGGCGATCAGTGCAGGGCCGGCTCCAGGTGCTCCGTCTCCGACGGATCCACCGCCGGAGCGGCCGTTCCCCGGGAGGCGGCCCGCTCGGTCCAGATGTCGAGCACGAGCAGGCTCAGGTTCGACACGACCGCCGCACCGATGATCGTCGTGATCAACGCTATCTGCCCGCTGGTCGCGTGGAAACCGAATGCGGCTCCGACCACCGCACCGACACCCGCGGCACCGATGCCCTTGGCCCGCATCGCCTTCGGCGTGTCGGTGCGGACCCAGCCGGCGTAGACCCCGAGCCAGATCGGCACCGCGATCGAGACCCCTGCCAGCAGCTGGTCGTCGAGCGGCCCGGCTCGGCCAGAGCCAGAACCGCAGTACCAACAGTTCGCCGAGGAACCATCCGCCGAGTCCGAACACGATCGGACCGGCCGAACGGATCCATGCGCCCGTCTTGCGGCCGGTACCGCCTCGGCGGCGGATCCGGATCGCCAACACCACGAGCCAGATCACTGCCAACAAGGCGACGCCGACCATTGCCCCAAGGATGTCCTTGGCAATCGATGCCTGCGAGTTGCCAACAGAGGTGAAGCTGACCACGTTCGGGGTGTAGCGGGACGTGTCGACCTGGCCGGTGGCGTAGAACGTGGTCAGCAGCTGCGTGCTGGCGCTCGGCTCGTAGGAAAAGAAGTCGTCCACGTGCCCGAGCCCGGACAAGATGACCTGATGCCCGTTGGAAAGGTGCGGCAGCAGCTCCTTCGTGGCGTTCTGGGCCGGCGTCTCGAAGTCGAGCGTCCCGCCGATGAGCAGCGTCGGGACGTTCGAGTTCTGCACGCTGGTGTACTGGTTCTCACCCGGGTTGGCCGGCCAGGCGTGAGCCATGCCTCCTGCCCCCCACAAGAACTCCCCGAGGGGATTGCCGATGATCGAGCCCCGGTCCGCGCCGGAGCTGAAGTAGCGCTCGACGGGCTGCGCGTCGGCCATCCCGATGCTTGCAAACTCGCCCCAGACGAACGACGTGGGGAGGGTGAGTTCGGACAGCCACGATAGCAGCCACAGGCCGCTCGGATCGCCCTGCGCGGCGGAGATCCACGAGTCGAGGGTATTCGGCCCGGACAGTGGCGCATCCACCGAGGTCGCCTCCGTGAGCCCGAGGAACGTCCCGACCAGGACGTTGCCCCGCTTGATCGGCAGGGAGAACCAACTGCTCGGCATGTCGTGCCGCCGTGTGCTTCATGCTCGCGGCGAGGTTGGCGGTGCGGGCGCGGCAGGCAGGCTGCTTCGCGCACAGCGCCGAGTAACGCTCGATCCCCTGATCGATCTCGGCTCCGCTGTAAATGTAGTTCCCGGGCGGGTTGACCCCGACCATCACCGAGCGGTCGACACTGTTCGGGTACCGCCACTGGTAGATCATCCCGAGACGGGTCCCGGCGCTCTCGCTGAGCAGGTCGATGCGCTTGTAGCCGAGCGCGACGCGAGCGGCCTCGATGTCGTCGGCCTGCTCCGCCAGCGTGTAGCCGGCGAGGTCAACGCCGCTTCGCTCAAGCCGCTGCGCGCACGAGGCGAAGGCCTGGGAGTACGCGCTCAGCGACGCTTTGCCGAGGTAGTCTGCGGAGTTCTCCAGCGCCGCCGTCACCTCGGGACAGTTCAGCACCGAAGAGCCGTCGACGCCGCGGTAGCCGACCATGACGACATCGTGCTGGGCGGTCAGGCGGCTCGCTTGGGGAAACGTCATGTTGGTAATGCCAGGGCCGCCGTTGAGGTAGAAGATTGGCGCCAACGGGTGCGATGAGCGAGCCAGGATCCGGGTCACCGGCAGCGCGATCAGGCGCGACCGGGGGTCTGCTCGGTTCTCGGGCACGACGAACGTGCCGCAGTCGGCGCGGTATCGCACCTTTCTCGGTGGAATAGGTGCACGGGTGCATGGTCAGCTGGCCGGCGTGCGCCCCCTGCGGGACCGAGACCGCGGCGTCGCCGGGTGCGAACCCGATGTACGTCAGGCCGAACAACATTACCCCGATGACCACCAGGGCAACGATCCGACTGGGGGTGTAGATCCGCTTTGCCTTCATGACGATGCCTTCCCTCGGTCCTGCGGAAAACGCGGTGGATCCCGCAACACGGACGGTAACGACCGGGACCGGCGGAGTCGTCGGCCGCGAGTGCGATTCGCGCTCGTCCCACGGGCGGCCCTTCCCTGCGCGTTCGCCAGGGCGTGACGATCCAGGGTCTGAGGAAATGAAGTCAGACTGAAGAAAAGGTCAGGAGCGTGCCTTGTGGGGGGATCACCCCCGCGGAATCGCAGATCACCCCTGTAAGGCGCCGAAAGACATCGCTCGTCAACTGGACTGGGGTGCTTCGGTCGGTTCACTGCGGCCTCCAACGGGTTCGTCTTCGTTGGTGGCGGCAGTCTGCTCAACCGTCGATCCGAACGGTAGCACCTTGACGCAGTGAGTGTCCAGGCTCCCAACTCAGGAGCCGCTCGGATCAGGGTGATCGGTCGCTTGCGACAAGCGGACTGGTCAAATCATCGTTCGGGAAGAGTCCCTGTGTCGACGACGTGCTCGGCAACCACTCGCAACTTCGCATTCTGATCTTGGGACGACGCGCGGAATAGATCGAACGCGCTGTCAGCGTCAATGCGTCGTTTGACCATAAGGATCCCCTTCGCCTGTCCGATGACATCGCGGGTGAGCAGCGCCTGACGCAAGCCATCTGCGACTTCAAGATCGTGTTCGTGGACCTGCTCGCCAGCGAGTGCCAACGCCGCGTGTGCCGCAAAGACGGTTCCGAAGGCGCGAGCGGCTTCATCGAACGCGCCCCGGCGACTGCCGTACAAGTCGAGTGCACCGAGGGTCTCGTCAGAGACAAACAGTCGAAATGCGAGCATGCTCTCAACGCCAGCCTCAATAGCGCGCGCCGCAAACGTGGGCCAGAGCGATGACTGCTCGCGAAGGTCAGACGATTCAAACCTGGAGACTTCCCAGATCGCTGTCTAGGCATGGACCTTCACCGATCTCATATTCCATGGCTTCGATCTTGCGCGCAAGCTCGTTGGACCATGCTCCAGCCACAATCTCGCGCTTGCCGACGAGTAGCAAACCAGCTCCGTCACATCCATCTACTGTCTCGGCCGCTAAGTCGACGATTCGTTGCAATGTGAGCGCGACCGTTGGCTCCGCAAACAGTGATCTCGCTACGTCAGCGAGCGTGGCCTTATCGCTCATCGTTGAGGACCGCGGCTCTTATTGTGCATAGCCACCCTACCTGTGCTTCAACGAAATTCGGAACGCCAGTCACAAAATCCTTTTCGAGGTTGCGTCACCTTCGAAAGGGCCAGAAGTCCCAAATTTAGCCTGTCGAGACCGGAAGCGCCCACGCCGGACCACCGGCTCGTCGCGGTGGGTCGGCTGTTCCTGCCGCCGAGTTCGAGTTCGGGCTCGACCTGATCCTCGACGGCCTGCAACGAAACCTTCCAACACGGGCCGCCGGATAGAAAGAACTGAGCGAGGTTTCATTTTCGGAAACGACAGCGGGTCGACGAGTGTCCCAGAACATTGTCAACCCACTCGCCCGGCGCCTTCAGTCAGCCCACGGGGCTCTACTCGACTTGAGCGGCGGCGCCAACCGATCTCTCGCTCCTGAGCGAGACGACGCTGCTGATCAGGACGAAGACGAGGAGCAACACGAATCCGATCAGGTCGAGGACCAGTCCAAACGATGCGATCACGCCCCCGAGGCCGAAGGCCTGCAGAAAGAGCAGGGGCGCGGCGAGGATCGAGACCCACCCAAGCCACCGCGGCAAGACGCCACTCCTGAACACGAGCACCCCAGCAGCGAACGCGAAGAGACTGCCGAAGACGTCCGCGACGCTGTCCACGGCGTAGGTCAACAGGTACAGCGTGTAGGAGACACTGTGGTCGTGTTGCGCACCGAACGTCGCGAGCTTCCCGTCGAGCACGCCGTAGATCCCGATGTCGCTGAGCGCGTGAAGGGCGACAAACAGCACGCCACCGACCAGCAGCAAGGAGCCGAGGGCACCCGAGCCCTCGGCATCCGTGTGCAGGAAACGGTCGTACAGCTTCCATAGGTAGATCGGAAACATGGCGGCGTAGACGACGCAGAAGCCCTCGACCACCACCAGCCGGTTTTTGTGATCGGCGAGCGTGTTCGCGATCTTCGCGGCCGAGTCGTTCTGGTTGATGCCGACTCCGAGCCCGATCGCGGACTCCACCAGTACGGCGAGAACGAAGAGGATCCCCGCCAGCCCACGCGTACCGCTCCCAGCCAGGTGCGGCCCGGCTGGTTGCCGGCGTCGCCCCTACATCGTCAACGAGGTTCGATTTCCATGACGTCGTCCTTCCTTGGCGGCGTCGTGCCAAGGCGTCGTCAATGACGTGGACCCCCGTCGTCGGGGCCCCGGATTGGGACGGTACACCATCTATTCACTTCGTGCGGGGACGACGTTGCTACCCGACACGGTTATCAAAGGGCCAGTGCCCCATAACGCGCGGGCACCTTTTCGGTTGAGGGTGCCCCCGTATCGCCCGGGAAGGAGGCACACCTCTGGCGGTCTCCGCTAGCCGCAACCCCCTGCGTTAGGCGATGCCGAGCTCGCCGAGCGTCTCCGTCGCCGAGCCAATCGCCTCGGCGATGTCGTCAGGAGATCCGCCCGTCATCAGGATGATCGTGAAATGGTCCACGATGTTCTCAGCCTTAGCGGTGAGCTTTTGGTAATCGGGCTCCAACTGAACGGCCTGGAGCTCGCTCAGTTCTCCCTCGACGATCAGCATGCCGGCCAGTTCGGACATGTCCCCTGTGTTGGCGACATAGGTCCTGACTCCCTGGATCCGCCCCTGCTTTGCCAGATTGTCGAAGTAGGTCAGAGCCTCGGAGAACACTTCGAGACCCTTTATCTCGCGGCCGCGAGCCGAAGAGCCCCATGTAGTGATCAACGCTCCCTTTGCCATAGCTCAGACCTCCTTGTACGACTGCGCAGCCATCTTTCTTGTACAACTGCGCAGCCATCTTCCTCCCAGAACCCCCATCTGGCAATGGGGTTTGGCAGGTAATGCGCTCCCGGGCGACCAGGGCCGTTCGGACCGACTGCCCCCGAACATTGCTCGCCGGATCTCGGCGCACTCTAAAGTTCAAAGTCGTGTCGTTCCTGAACGGGGACCTGGAATCCCGACGGCCCGAAGTCGTGGCCGAGCTCGACCCCAGAGTCTGGCGGTTCGTCTGTCCGGGATGCCGCCTGAGCGATCGCGGACGGACCGAGACCGAGTCGCTCGACGAAATGGTGGCCCATCTCGAAGCCACCGCGCCGCCGGGCATCGGGTGTCCGATCGCTGCTACGAAGACTTGCGTTATTGGGACGAAGACGTTCGGACGACCTACGCGACCCGATGGAGGGAGGAGGACGGCAACTACACGGTAAGGCGGAACAATATTCGCAGGGCTCTGTATTGCTTCCGCTGTGTGCTCAACAGAGGGCGCGAGGTTGCATGCTTCTCGACCGGGGAGATGTTCGAGCACCTCGACGAGCACCGAAGGTGGGGACTTCCCGTTCCCGGGCAGGTCTACGACAAGTTGGCGCGAGACCGCTCAAAGAACGACGCGGTCATCGCGAGCTACTACGAGGATCGTGGCGCGTCCGTGCCATCGGGTCCTCAGTATGAGGAACCACCACTGTTGGGAGAATGGCCCCCAACCCGGGGCTTCCGCGACGGTCTCGACCAGCTGTCGAGCATGCTGGCGATGGCCATCGCTCATTTCGAGGGACCCATGTCGGAATCGGATCGTTCAGCGGGATGGACCGAGGCAAACTTTCGCCAGGTGGCGGAGGTCCTGGGCGGCGTGTTCGAGGAGGTCGAAGCGGCGAATCGGGACGAGGGCATCGACTTCTGGGCGCGGGATTGGGAGGATCTCTGCAATAAGTGGTCCAAAACCATTCACGCCCAGAGAGACAGCCTCCGGGACAACCGAATGACGTATTTCGACCCAAGCGACGACGCTGTGGATCAGATCGGTGCATGCATCGCATTCGATGTGTCGCCGAGCGGAATACGTGCCAAAGAATGGAGGCGGCAAGGCGGCCGCGGCTGGCTTGGCGTGCGAGCTGATCGGCCACGCTTAAGACTTCTATCCCAGCGTCGGACTTGACCATCCCAGACCGCCGGGAGGGTGTCACACTCCAGCAGGCACGACTGGGGCAGCCTCTGTGCGAACATTTGACCCGTGAAGAAGTGATCTCAGTCGCTAACCCTAAGTTGCGTTTCCATAATCTGAACTCATGGCTGAGCGCCCAGGCCTTATGGCCCGGGGAACACAGTTCGTAGCTGCTCAAGCAGAGTGCGTTCGCCGACCACTGAGGTTGGGGTGTGGTTAGGGTCGAGCCGGCCATAGACCAGGCGGATCAACGACTCTGCCGGCATAGAGAGATCGGGTTTGCCTTCGGGCTGCGTTGAGGCGAATCCGACCTGACTTGGTTCGATCGTCACTACGAACAAGCGTTCCGGTTGGGTCGTACTCGTCATGATTGTGCGTGGGTCGCCTTTGGGCCTGGACGTGAACCTGGCAATAAGCTCGAGATTGTCCACGACCACGTCTGTTCCATCGGCGGCCAAGGCGACGGTCGGGTCCAGGGTGACGGCGATATCCCATTCGTGGATGAGGTGCTCGTTCAGTCGCATCCCAAGAAAGGCATCCCAGTCCAGCTCAAGCGGTCCCATAGCGAGCTTGAACCGCGCCCGGTCATCTGGATGGGCTTCCTCAAGGGCGGACATCATCGCGGCATCGGCCGCCACCGCGTCATTGGCTTTTGCCCGGGGCGACTTCGCGTTCCATTCGTCCCAGACCCGTTGGTTAGAGTCGTCAGGCGGCTGGACATTGTCGAGCGAAGCTTGAAGGCCCTGGCGGGCGATGACTGCGCCGGATCCGAGATGCGACATCACATCGGCGATAGTCCACTCTTTCGGGTAGGCCTGTCGGACGAGAACGGTGTCATCGAGCGAGTGCACAAGATCGGCCAGCCGGTCGACTGAGGAACGGAGAGCATCGATAGCGTCGGGCATGCGCTTGACCCTACCGGTGAAAATCGCGATTCCATCGGGGTCACGGTGCACGCGCCTTGAAGCCGATGTTCGCCATCTCCTGCCCGAGTTCAGGGCACCCACCTTGATCCTGCAGCGAACCGACACCATCTTCGGCGTCGGCCATGGTCGCTACCTGGCCGAACACATCGCCGGAGCCAAGTTGGTCGAACTACGGGGGCCCGACGCCCTCTACTGGGTGGGAGACACCAGCCCGATGCTCGACGAGGTCGAGGAGTTCGCCACCGGTGTCCGGGGTGGCTCAGGAACAGAGCGAGTTCTGGCCACAGTGTTGTTCACGGACATCGTTGGTTCTACCAACAAGGCCGCTCAGTTCGGGGACGAACGCTGGCGGGACCTGTTGGACCGTCACGACCAGAGCGTGCGTACCCAAATCGAACGCTTCCGGGGCCGAGAGGTAAAGACCGTCGGAGACGGTTTCGTGGCCACCTTTGACAGTCCCGGTCGGGCCATCGAGTGCGCCCTGGCCATCCGAGAAACCCTGAAGGGTTTCGGCATCGATGTGCGCGCCGGGATCCACACTGGCGAGATCGAGGCCCGGGGCGACGACGTTGCCGGGATGGCCGTTCACATCGGTGCGCGGGTGTCGACCCTGGCCGGTTCCGGTGAGGTCCTCGTTTCTGGTGCCGTGCCGCCGTTGGTAGCGGGATCGGGCATCGAGTTCGTTGATCATGGCGAACGCGAGCTGAGGGTCGTCCCGGGGAGTTGGAGGCTCTTCCACGTCGAGGGTTAACTTGATCGCTCCCACAGGCGGCGAAACCGGACGCCGTGGGTGTCCCAGTTCAAATCGGGACGGTGGGACGTTTCGGCACATCCGGGACAGCTAGCTGATCTCGGCGTCGCGACCGTTCTTTACAGTCCTCGGCGGTGAAAGATGACTTCTCGAACCGCAGCTCGAGCACTACGAAGGGCGCTCACACTGTGGTCCTGGCCGAATACGATCGGACGTGGTCGCTGGTATTCCATCCAGAGTCGATTTGACTGCTCGAAGTAGCGGGGGACTCCTGGTGGGCATCGAGCACATCGGGAGCACCTCGAACCTGGGCCTCGCGGCCAAGCCCATCATTGACATGTTGGCCGAAGTCGACCAGGTGGAGCTCAACTCAGCACCTCTGGTGCCGTTAATCGAGCCATTGGGATACCTGGACCGATCGGCTGAATTCATGGACCGCCTTCCGTTTTCCGGAGGATCCTCGGCGACGACCCACAACCTGCACATCGTGGCCCGTGGCACGGCCTCGTTGCGCAACGAGATTCTCTTCCGAGATCGCATGTGACGCGACCCGCTGGCTGCATCGCAGTATGTGGCCCTGAAACGCACCCTGGCGAGCCGAACCTACGGCGACCCGCACGGCTACAGCCGAGCCAAGAGCGATTTCGTCGTGGCCATTGTCGAATAGGAACGAGAGGCGCGTGGACTGCCTCCTGTTGACATCTGGGGCACGTTCGGTCCGATGCGCCGGAAGAGTTGGCTGGAGATCGAGAAGGCAGTGCCACCGGGCGGGCCAGCCCACACAGCCCCTTGATCGAATGCTCGACATGGTAATGTCCCCGTACATTGCCGCCGGGACCGGGCGAGTAGCAGGGGCGCAGTCTTAGGTCGCTCGTTACACTCGCGTCGCAGTGGACCCGATAGCAGTAGCGCCGGCCGGAACTGATCGGCTCCATGCGCTTGCATCGGTCTTCGGCCGTGCCTTTGCTGACGAGCCCATGATGTGTTGGCCCATGGGTGAGACCATGGACCGGGTTGAGTGCTTCACGCGTTGCTTCGCTCTCTTTCTCGAGGTAGCGCTACACCTGGAACTTGTATGGGAAGCGGACAACACGAGCGGAGCCTCTGTGTGGATCCCACCCGACAGGTTTGAATCGTGGGACGACCATCCTTGGAACCAATCTGGGATTCATGCACTGACAGATGACGGAGGACGTCGGTACGACGAGTTTTGGCGCTGGGTCGAGAAACGAAGTCCCAGTGCCCCCCTCGGCAGCTGGACTCGATCGCGGTCGATCCAAGATTCCAAGGCCGAGGATTCGGAGGAGCCTTGATCCGCGAGGGTCAAGCACGGGCTCGGTCTGAAGGCATGGGGGCTTTCCTCTCGACAGGCACGGAACGCAACGTGGCCATCTATGGGAGATACGGCTTTCGCGTGATCGATGACGCCCACGCTCCTGACGACGGCCCGCGGATCTGGTTCATGCGATGGGACCCATAACGGGCAGCCGACATCACAGAGCGAGGTGCCCCCTGTCCTCATCGGTTCTGCAAGGCAGTCCGGCACGTAGGATTCGTCGGTGAAGGCGATCCGCTGGTGGGTGGTAGCGGCGGCCGGCGCGGCCCCGGTGCTGCTCATTGGCGGCTTTTTCGTAGCCGCAGCGATTCAGCCGGCTTCGTACAACCCGGTTCGCGACACCATCAGCGAACTTGCAGGGCAGGGAGCGACCGACTCGTGGGTGATGACTTCAGCTCTCGCGGGTGTGGGCTTCTGCTATCTGCTCGCCGCACTCGGACTGCAGCCCGCAGGACGTGTTGGCCGCGTCCTGCTCGCATTTGGAGGTGTGGCGGTGCTGTTGATCGCGCTGTTCCGGCAGCCGCATCGTGGATACTCGCTCCCACATGAACTCGCCGTCATCGCGGCGGCACTGACCTGCTGTACGTGGCCGGTGTTCGCTTCGCATAGACGACATCCTGCGCTGCTGTTGACGCGTACTCCGAGTATCGCAGCGGCGGGAGTCTCGCTTGGCCTCGCCGCGTGGTATGCGCTCGAAAGCCACGGAGCCCTGCTGGGACTCGCCGAGCGCTGCGCGGCCGCCGCCCCGCCGCTGTGGCTGCTCGCCGTCGCTGTCGCTA
The DNA here is from genome assembly GCA_963838835.1 of uncultured Acidimicrobiaceae bacterium. Classification (GTDB taxonomy): domain Bacteria; phylum Actinomycetota; class Acidimicrobiia; order Acidimicrobiales; family RAAP-2; genus Bog-473. The sequence continues at coordinate 9,924 of CAWITA010000033.1, read as the reverse complement.
CTTGGCGCACAGTCGCACCTTGTGTACATTGTGCACCTTGCGACGACCGGTGGGGAGGCGAATACACGGCGTGAACGTTCTGCTTTCGCTCTAGCGGTGACGAGGCGCTCGCCATCGCGATCACTCAGATTGGTGTAGCGCAGGGGGGCAAGGCTGGCGGCATTGCCCCCAACGTGCCCCGTACAGTGCCGGCTCGGGTCTCGGGGACGGACAAATCGTCAACAATGTTTCCGTGCACCCATGCTCCGGGAGTTTTGGCTGTCGCTCGGACTGCCGACATCCATCTGATGAGCGAGGTCCCGTTGCCGAACGACTCGAGCATTCGCGCCCGCGTCCGAGCCGAGTGGGCGTTGCCCATGACGCGTTTCGTCCTCGCCATCGTGTTCGCCACCGCGCTGGCCATGTGGTGGCTGGAGCGGTTCCACGTCGTTGCTAAACAACCGCTGTGGTTGCTGGTCGTTGCTCTGGGCCTGGGCTACGTCCTCTCGTGGACTACCCACCTGGTCTACTCGGCCGCACCGTCGCGGGGACGTCTGCAGATCCGCATCGCCGTGCAGGTCGCGGTGGCCACCGTGCTCATGTACCTCACCGGATGGGGGCCAGCGTTGGCTTTGGGGTACGTGTTCATCGCTCGGGACAACCTGACGGTGGCTTCGGGATTCTCTTGGCGGGTGATCGCGGCGTGGGTGGCCGCAGGGCTAGCCGTCGGCGAGCTGACCATCAGCCTGGGGTTGGCGCCCAGCTTCCTACAGGGGCCCGACGAGTACGGCTTAGCGGCGCTGTCGGCCCTCGCCTGTCTTTTCGTGATCGGACTGTTGGGTGTCAGCGCCGAGCACCTAGCCGAGGCGCAGGGATTCGTCCGGCGCTCCGAGGAGAGGCTGCGCACGACCCTCGAGACAGCCAATGACGCCTACCTGGAATTCGACGACAGCGGGATGGTCATTGACTGGAACTCCCAGGCCGAGGAGATATTCGGCTGGAAGCGCGCCGAGGCGATCGGACGGACCGGCGAGGACCTGATCATCCCCGAAGACGCGCGCGACAGCGACGCCAACCGCCGTGGCCTGGCCGAGCTCGCTACGACCGACGAAGCGCCGTTGCTTGGCCGGCACTTTGAGATCGAAGCACAGCACCGCGATGGACATCGGTTCCCCATCGACCTCGCCATTTGGCGGACCCGAGATCCCGAGGGAGTCCGATTCCACGCATTCGCCCACGACATCACCCATCGCAAGCGAGCCGAGCTGGCGCTGCGCAAGTCCCAGGAGGACTTCCGCATGCTCTTCGCGCATCATCCCCACCCCATGTGGGTCTACGACGGCGACACGTTGCACTTCGTCGAGGTCAACGAGGCTGCCCTGGCTCACTACGGTTACAACCGCGACGAGTTCCTGTCTATGACCATCGAGCAGATCCGGCTCCACGAGGACGCCACCATCCTGGCTGCCCATCTCGCGGAGGGACGCGAGGATTTGGAGCATTCGGGCACCTGGCGTCACCGCACGAAGGCCGGGTCGCTGATCGACGTCGACATTGCGTCACACCGCCTGAACTTCAACGGGCGCGACTGCGTCCTCGTGATGGCCCAGGACGTCTCAGAGCGGCGCCGCTTGGAGGACCAGCTGCGGCATCAGGCGCTGCACGACGCCCTCACGGGGCTGCCCAACCGCGCCTTCCTGCTAGACCGCGCCGCGCTCCTATTGGCCCAGGCTCGCCGAGCCAGTACCCCAATGGCGGCGCTGTTTTTGGACATCGACAACTTCAAAGAGGTCAACGACTCCCTGGGTCACATGGTCGGCGACGAGCTACTCCAGGCAGTCGCGACCCGGCTCTACACAGCGCTGCGCGAAGCAGATTCGGTGGGCAGGATCGGCGGTGACGAGTTCGTCGTCCTACTCGGTGGCCCGTCCTTGGCGCATGGCGCCGAGATCGTTGCCGAGAACCTCCTCGAGGTCATTCGGACGACACCGTTCCACCTCGGTGGGCGCAACGTGACCGTGACCGCCTCGATCGGGATAGCCCTCGGCGAGACCGAGGAGGCCGCCGACCTGCTCCGCAACGCTGACGTGGCGCTGTACCAGGCCAAGGCGCGGGGTAAGAACTGTGCCGCCGTCTTCCTCCCCGAGATGCAGTCGGCGGTCACAGAACGGCTCGAGATGGCCATCGATCTCCACGCCGCGCTGCGCAACGATCAGTTCGAGCTGCACTACCAGCCCGTGGTCGACCTCGGTGATCTCCAGCTCCAGGGGGTCGAGGCGCTCCTCCGATGGCGCCACCCTGACCTCGGGTGGGTCTCTCCCGACCGTTTCATCCCCCTGGCCGAGGAGACCGGCGTGATCGACGAGATCGGCCGATGGGTGCTAAACCGGGCGTGCGACGACGCGGCGACCTGGCGTCGCACCAACCCCTCCGTCACAGTGTCGGTCAACGTCTCCGCGGTCCAGCTGGCTACCGACCGTTTTGTCGACGACGTCCGCGACGCGCTTCGCTCCAGCGAACTCGATCCCGATGGCCTGGTGCTCGAGATTACCGAGTCGGTGCTCATGGTGGATGCCAACGCGACGGTTCGGCGCTTGCAGCAGCTCAAGGCAATCGGCGTGCGGCTGGCCATCGACGACTTCGGTACCGGCTTCTCCTCCCTCAGCTACCTCCGCCAGTTCCCGGTGGACGTGCTGAAGATTGATCGCTCGTTTATGTCGACGGTGACGACCTCAGTGCAGAGCGCTGCGCTCGTGCACACGCTGATCCGGCTCGGCGGGGCGCTCGGTCTCGACGTCATCGCCGAGGGCATCGAGCACCCCGATCAGCTGCAGGCGATGCAGGAGGCCGAGTGCCACCGAGCGCAAGGCTTCCTCTTTGCCCAGGCAGTCCCTAAGGAACGTATCGACGACATCTTGAGTTCGGGCCACATCGAGGGGCACGCGGTCGCCGCCGACGTGGATGCGGACAGTACAGTTCGGGCCTCGTTGGCGTCCTGAGCGGCCTCGGCATGCCCCGCGGCGCTGTAGATACCCGCAGTCAATGTCGAACGAGACCAGCATCCGGTCCTCGGGAAGCTCGGGCCCCTTCGGCGCTACTGGCTCTTGGGCATGTGCGAAGGTCCGTTGTCCGACCCTACATCCGTGCCACGTCACCAGTGTTCAAGTATGCGGAACCCACGGATCGACGTCCCACAAAGCCAACGGCACAGTGTGCCACCGTCCGCCTGTGCCCTTGAGGGCACAGGCGCTATGGGGTACCCCTACATCACTCAGTAGAGACTCGTACAGGGCGGGCGCAAAGCCGCGCACGGCTACACTGCCTCACTTTTCACCTCATGTGGCCAAGCCAAGCGGAAAGTGAAGAATCGAGCATATTCTGCATCGCTTGGCGGTCAGCGTTGACAGGGTCGCCGGAGAAGGATTCAGTGGTGGAGACTTGAACGCCTTCAGGGTTCTCAGCGACCACTCATGGATCAGTGATTCCACCCGCTGTCCCGCCCCCTAGGTGGCGACCTCGACGAGCAGGGCGTCGATCTGGGACATGCACACCTTCATGCCTTCGGCTACGCCCGTGGCGATCGCTTGATCCATACCTTCGAGCGAGTCGAAATGCGTCGTGAGGATCATCCGCGTCGTGTCGCCCACCGCTTCGATGTCGATCTCCATGCGAGTCATGGAATGGCCGTCGCTTGGCGTTCCGTCATATTCGACGATGGCGTCTTCGACCACGAGCCTGGTAGGTGCGTCGACCTCGATCACGTTCCAGGTGCCGTCGAACCTTTCGCCGCCGTCGGGTCCGGACATGGAGTAGGTGATCGTGCCGCCCGGCATGAGGTCGTGATGCTCGAAGGTGGCCGGGAATTCTGGCGGACCCCACCACCGCTCGAGTAGGCGAGGGTCGGCCCACAACTGCCACACGTTGGTGATGGACGTCTTGAACTCCGCAGTGATGACCATCGTCTTGGCCTCTGCGTTCTTGTCGACATTCCAAACGGTCATTCGCTTTCCTTCCCAGTGGTTTCGTTGAGGACGCCTTCGAAGCGTTCGAGGCGGGCCCGCCACACCGTTTCGAGTTCGTCGAGAAGCTCGTGCGCGCGGCGAAGTTGGTAGACCTCGCCGCGCACAAGTTGTTCCCGTCCGCTCCGGTGCTTTGAGACCAGACCGGCGTTGACTAGGACTTCGACGTGCTTCTGCACCGCGGTGAGGCTGATCGGATACAGCCGGCCGAGCTCGCTGACGGAGCGCTCACGGTCGAGAGTCTTCGTGACGATGTCGCGCCGTGTTGCATCGCTGAGCGCGAAAAACAACCGGTCGGTCTTTTTCTCGCGCTTAAGAGTTCCTACAACCATATGGTTGTAGGATTGCACCTCCCGCCGACGATGTCAATGGGCAGCGCTGAGGGTGTTTGCCGAGGAGGTTGTCCCTGCAGGCGTGCCGCAGGGGTCCGTGACCCATGCCTCGCATAACCACGCTCAGATCGGCGGATGGGGGCAGGCCCAGCGTTAGCCGTCGAACTTCCAAACATGGGTCTGCCCGCAGGCAGGACAGACAAACTCAAGCCTGTGGTGCGGACGACCTCGTCCAGATCTGGATGACCTGGGAGTGCACCGTTACGTCTACCACCGGACACCATCCCGGCCACGGAGCGTCGAATGACTCACCCTGTTGCTCTCTCAGAAGGTCGTCGTCTTCGTCCTCCGGGTAGGGCGTGCCATCGTCTTGCAGCATGGGCACGTAAGAGCCGTATCCCAGGTGGTCGTTCCGTTTCTGCAGCACCTCGTTTGAGCTTGAGGCCTCTGTTTCCCATACCTTGACCGCACCCGCCCGAGCCATGACACGGCTCTTTTCGCTGGTTGCGGGGAAGAGGTCTTTAAAGCCATCTCCCCTCCAGAGCTCCCACCGTCGCATCAACCAAGCTTCTCATGGGCCGTCAGATCAGGGCTCTAAACCGGCGACAATTGACGGGGACGGTCACTTACGCTTCTTCTCGATTGCTCGTACGGCTCGGCTGGTCTGCTGCGGAGCCCTTGGGTCTCTAGGCCGTCCGCTCCCAAACGGAAATGTGCTTGCCACTCTCGCTCGTAAAGGCTTGGCGATCCCAGTCGCCCCAGCGCTCCCGCAACGTCATGCCGGCTAGGCGGGCCATCAGGTCGAGTTCGGACGGCCACAAGTAACGGTGGTGCGAGGAGAACGAGGCGACCCGATCACCGTTCAGCCAGTAATGGTGGGAAGTGACCCTCTGTGCGGCCACCTCATACTCGTCGAATCCCAGGCGTTCGGAGGTCGCCGTGAAAGCGCGGATGTGCTCGCCGGGGACGAGTTTTTGCAGTTCGGGGATCCACAGTTCAACCACGAAACACCCACCCTCTTCGAGGTGTTCGGCCACGTTCTTGAAACATTCGACCTGCTCATCCTGTGTCAACAAGTTCGAGATGGTGTTGAAGACCAGGAAGGCCAACGTAAAAGTGCCCTCCACCTTGGCCGTGGCGAAGTCGCCCACGGTCACCCCGACACGATCGGCTCCCGGCTTGGCTCTGAGCTGGGCGACCATGTCGGCCGAGATCTCGATGCCGTGCAGGTCGACTCCGCGTTGGCTTAGCGGCAGCCCAACCCTTCCGGTGCCGATCCCTAACTCAAGGACACGACCCCCACCGACCTTTTCATTGAGGTCAGCCAGGAAGTCGACCGCGGGGTCGAGTACCGCCGGGTTGTACATCTCGGTCGACGTCGCGTCGTAGAACTCAGCAATCGGACCGACAAACACGTTCTGAGGCACCAGCGCATTGTGCCAGGACAGCTGCCATCACGCTCGGCTCGTTCCGGAGTCCGCCTCACCGCCTGCGCTTTCGGGTCGGAGCGACCTTCGTGCATTCAGGACGGTGGGTATGAGCCACCAAACAAGATCGTGCTGCCCTAGAGCCCCGAAGTGCCTGCACACAGTGGCACCCCTTCCCGGCGTTACCGGGAAACCGGGGCAGCAGGTCCAGCAGGGAGACAGCGAGATCGCGAGAAACAGCAGCGACCCGAGGCACGCAGGCTTTTGTCTAGCCTTGGTCATGGCCACGTCGCCGGCTCGGTACGACTCCATCGCTGATTGGTACGTCGAGTTCACGCGACGCTGGGAGGAGCGGCCGAACGCGCTTCTGCCGGACGACGTTGTCGGTCAACGGATCCTTGACCAGGGTTGCGGATACGGGGTGGCCTGCCGGCAGCTGGCCCGTCTCGGAGCTTCGGTCGTGGGCGTCGACCTCTCCTCGGAGATGCTCGCACACGCTAAAGGGATCGAAGTGGACAGTCCGCTCGGCGTGACCTACATCCGTGCCGATGCCACCGGCAACCAGTGGTGGGATGGTCGGGCCTTTGACGGGGTGTTGTCCAACATGGCGCTCATGGACATCGACGACCTCGATGGCGCAATGTCAGTCGCAGCCGCTGTCCTGCGCCCTGGCGGCTGGCTCAGCCTTTCGGTCTTCCACCCTTGCTATCCCGGCGGACCGGAGGGCTCGTTCAGCGGCCTTCCGAGTTGGTCCCCCGATCTCGGCTATTCACATGAGGGTTGGTGGACTACGAAAGGAGCTGGCGTCCGGGGACGAGTCGGCGCCAACCACCGCATGTTGTCGACTTATCTCAACGCCATTGTCCGGTCGGGCTTCAGCCTCGAGGAGTTTGCCGAATTCGGAGAATCGGTGCCGGTGACTTTGGTCATACGGGCACGGCGACTGCCGTAAAAGCGCCACCTTCCCGGTGTGGTGGGGGAGACCTCCCGACGGGTCCACTCGGCCAGCCAACCCGTCTAGTTGCTGAAGGTTCTCTCTTCCGCGTCGTGGTCGGACCGATAGCCAATCCTCTGGTAGATCGAGTTCGAGATCGGATTAGCCAGGTCGGTGTAGAGCACAACATTCTCTGCACCCGCCCCGAGAGCGGCTGAGGTGGCCGCCGCCGTTACGCTGCTGCCGTACCCATTGCCCCGCCACCTATCTGGCGTGTACACGGGTCCCACTCGCGCCACACCAGCTACTGCCCCAGTGACCCCTGCGAGAGCGACTGGCACTCCCTCCGCGTGCCACAGATGGAGGTCTCCAGCATCCATTCGACGTTGTGCCATGGCGGCCCAGTCATCGACGGGAGCGTGGGACTGAGCCTCGTCATGGAATGCAGCGAACCATTCGGTGACCAGGCCGAGGTCACGCGAGGTCTCCGCCCGATGAGCCTGACCCGGCACCGCTTCGGGCCAGCGCAGCTCGACGAGTCGGTACATCCTCGTTTCCCTGGCCAGCGTCGAGGAACGGCCCGTACTCTGCTCCCAGGCTCGGGCGAAGACTCTGGTCGAGGCAATGGCGCCATTGACACCGGGAAGATTCCTACCGCTGTCAGCCATCTCCCGAGCAAGAACGAGGGCCGCCTCTTCTGGCATGCGCGAAACGAACATGTTGTGGGGCGGCGTGTGCATGGCCAGACCAACGACCTCAGCATCGTTCCTCTCGATGGTGACCCACAGATGGTCTGGACCGCCTGGAACCGCCCCCGAGGCAATACGGGTCGTGACGGTTGCGATGACGTTTGGGCTGAAGGGGTCAGACCGCAGCAACGGCTCGGCCTGAACGAGAAATACCTCCGGATCGGAGTACGTCGTTACCCGCATATCACTCAGTATGTCCTCGGCGGGTACTTGGGGTGAAGACGGACAAAGCCAAGTTCGCTCGGGTGAGGTGCACATATCCGGTGATCAGGGACTCTGGTCTTTTGACAGCTTTCAGTCGTGGCCTCTGATCTTCCGGGCACAATGAGTGTCCGGCTACCCCCTGCACTGTCACTTGATTCCTTGAGCATCTTGGCGAAGTGCGGCCTACGGACCTCCACTCAGGACGTACGTCTCCCACTTCGACCCGGTGATGGGAATGTAAAGCTCCATGGTGCAAACGGTGTCGTCTGGCGCATGCTGCGGCGCCACAGCGGCATAGATGGAGTCTCCCCCGAAGGTCCAAGACAGAAACGTCCACTGGGCCCCCACTGCGCCGTTCTGCGCCGTGAATAGCCGGGGATTCCCCGTTTGGACGCCTTGGTCGTAGTACTCCCTGCCGCAGTAGCCAATGTGCCTCGGCAGGCTCCAAAAAGCGGGCGTGCCGTAGTCCTTTGCACTGAAAAAGGCAATCGTCGCCAGGCCAACTCCCACGACGATTATCGCCACCAAGATTCCGAGCGTGATTCGATTCAGACGGCTACGGGACGGACTCGTCAGGGCCGACTGGGGTCGAAGCCAGATCGTGTCATCGATGCCGCCAAGCCGATTCACGAATCAATCGTAGGTCTGGACACCTCTGAATCGGTTGATTCCCATAGCCCGCCGATCTGTCGCAGAACCCTAAGCCACTTAGGAGGGCTCTGTCAGGACGAAACCCGAAACCAGCGACTCCTCCGGCGGCAATGTACAGAGGCACCGTCAGCGATAATTGGCAGAGGTGATTGTCGTTCCGAGAGGTCGAGCTGAAGACTGAGAGGTGGCCAATGGTGACGGTGCACAACCTTGATCACGAATCGGTTGCCAAGATGATCCAATTCGACCTTGCGAGTCTGGACCGAGAACCGGAGAGTCGGATCGGGAACTTTTCGTTCCACGGATGCAGGGGTGGTGTCGCCGCCTTCAAAGGGCGACCACCTTGGGAGTACCACGACCAAGGCGACGAGCTTCTCTTCATCTTGGCTGGCGAATCGGAACTTACAGTGCTAGAGGAGGACAGTCGTTCAGTATGGACACTTTCGGCAGGCCATCTGGCGATTGTTCCAAGGGCCATTGGCACTCCAACAACGCTCCCCGCGGAGTGACGATGTTGTGGATCACTCCTAGCGAAGGCAATGAGCACTCCTGGGAGGAGCCGAGCGTCTGAGAGTTTGGGATCAGGCCCGGACTGTCACTGTGGTGACAGGTGTCCCACCGTCCCGGCCTACTGGGATAATCGGGCTGGGAGTGATTGCCCGGTACGGTTGGCCCAGTGATGACCGCGAAATCCGTGCTCGTCATCGCACAGGATGGGGTCCTCCGGCGGATCCTACGGACTCTGCTGGAACGTCGGTTGCCATCTCGAAATACAACGATCTGGCGGCGGGTAATCGACGAGTGGCAGCGCTCATACATAGCACCTGCTAACGCTGGGCAACATTGTGTACCACTGTCCCGATGGCGAACGGGGGCAGGCGTAATCAGAGGGGCTCGACGGTGCCAGGACGCGAAGCGACCCCCCGAAGGGGGTCGCTTCGTAGGTTGACTGGATTCGGGCAGGTCCGCTTATAAGAGCTGCGCTACCACCGATAGAACCGGTGCGTGCCAGCACTCTCACCTCGACCCATGGCGAATCCGACGAGCCATAGGACGAGAAAGACCGCCGCCGCAATCCACAAGAGATGCACGGCAAAACCGGCTCCAAAGAGGATCAAGACAAGCAGCAATGCAAGAATCAATACCATTTACTTAACCTCCTACTCACCAAAGCCCCCGATTCGTTCGGAGACTTCCTTCCTAGTACGTCGAATCGACTCGACGAACTACGTTCCCCTGGCCATCGTCCACGACGCTCCGCCGCCGACGAGTATTGGCAGCAACCATGACGATGACCGACAACACAGCGCCGACGACGCCGACGATCATCAATATCCAGCCCACCTTGTTGAGATTGACGCCGTGTTGATAGGGCTCCGTGACTGCCCAATCCAGAACGGCCCCCACTGCAAACACGATGATGCTGACAACGAGTCCTCCAGCTCCAATCATGTGAGCCCCCTTTCTTCTGCTGCAATGCTGTACCCGTGGTAGGTGGACCCAAAACCGTCTCGCAAACGATGTGACGATGACTTGGCGGATCTCTTACTAAGAAGAATGGCGAGGATGATTCGGGCCGCCCGGTCGGGTCCATCGTCGGGGTACGCGGAATGACCCGTCGCTGAGAGG
>CAWITA010000032.1:0-6480 GCA_963838835.1 uncultured Acidimicrobiaceae bacterium | reverse complement strand
AGACGGCGGCACCGTCAAGATCGAGGTCCCCGAACGCGCCGGGCACGACGATCTGTGCATGGCCCTGCAGCTCGCCGTCTCGGAGGCCGACGTGGCCCTGGTGCCCTCCACCATGACGCTGTCGGTGCCCGAGGGCCACCTGCCGCGACGCCCCCGTTGAGCGCCATGCGTACACACCGCCCTCGGAGCCTCCCGTCGAGGTGGTGAAGGAGGGCGAGCCGCGACCGGTGGAGCGCTTGGTGCACTTTCAGAACGCGAGGCGGCACAGGTCGTACCGACCGCCGGGCACGTGGCGCTGACCGCGGCCGAGGCTCCCGACTTGCGTCGCCCGGTTCGAGCGACAGCGCCGCGAGGCGGTGATGGAGCTGTCCGCCGGGAGTTCGGAGAGCCGCTACCGGAATAGGGGTCGCCCCGAACGGCACCCTGGGGGCACCCCCTCGGCTCGCAATGACGCGCACGTTATGGGACAACTATCCGAGCGCAAATCGCCGACTCTGGCGCAGCGATTCGAGGGGTCGCTAAACATGCGCTCGGACGTTATGGCGTTGATGGAATCCACTGGACCGTGGCAGTAGCGTCTCTTCGCAAGGAAACCCATGACCACGTCAGTGTTGGGGGTTACACGCGTGAGCAGATCACGTCGGCGACGATCAAGTAAACCGGTTCACCCCGAACCAGGTCATCTGACCGCGGACGTCGATCAGGCGAGGTCGAAGCGATCGAGGTTCATGACCTTGTCCCACGCCGCCACGAAGTCACGCACGAACTTCTCCTTCGAGTCGTCACATGCGTAGACCTCCGAAATGGCTCGGAGCTGGGAGTTGGAACCGAAGACGAGGTCGACGGCCGTGGCGGTCCACTTGATCTCGCCCGTGGCTCGATCGCGACCCTCGAACACGTTCTCAGCCGAGACGGATGCCTTCCACTCCGTGCTCATGTCGAGCAGATTCGCGAAGAAGTCATTGGTCAGGGTCTCGGGCCGGTCGGTGAAGACGCCGTGTCGGGATTGCCCGAAGTTGGCGTTCAGGGCCCGCATGCCGCCGACGAGGACCGCCATCTCGGGAGCGGTCAGGTTCAGCATGAACGCCCGCTCGACCAGCAGCTCCTCCGCCGGCAGCTTCTCTCCGGCTCGGAGGTAGTTGCGGAACCCGTCGAAGATCGGTTCGAGCACGGCGAACGACTCCACGTCGGTCTGCTCCTGCGAGGCGTCCGTGCGCCCCGGCGCGAACGGGACCGTGATGTCGTGGCCGGCGTTCTTCGCCGCTTGCTCGACGGCCGCGCACCCGCCCAGGACGATCACGTCAGCCAGCGAGACCTTCTTCCCGCCGGACTGCGAGCTGTTGAAGTCCTGCTGGACCTGCTCGAGGGTCTGCAGCACCTTGGCCAGTTCGGTCGGGTCGTTGACCTCCCAGTCCTTCTGCGGCGCGAGGCGAATCCGTGCCCCGTTGGCCCCGCCCCGCTTGTCGGTGCCGCGGAAGGTAGCCGCCGACGCCCAAGCGGTGGAGACCAGCTGGGAGACGGACAGTCCCGAAGCGAGGATCCTGCCCTTGAGGGCAGCGATGTCCTCATCTCCGATCAGCTCGTGATCGACCGCGGGGACGGGGTCCTGCCACAGCTGCGGCTCCGGAACCCACGGGCCGAGGTAGCGCGAGACGGGTCCCATGTCGCGGTGCAACAGCTTGTACCACGCCCTGGCGAACGCGTCGGCCAGCTGGTCCGGGTTCTCGTGGAAGCGCTTGGCGATCGGCCCGTAGATCGGATCCAGCTTCAGCGAGAGGTCCGTCGTCAGCATCATCGGAGCGTGCCGCTTCGACGGATCATGGGCATCGGGCACGGTGCCCTGCGCCTCGGGATTCTTGGGCTTCCACTGCTTCGCACCGGCGGGGCTCTCGGTGAGCTCCCAGTCGTACTTGAACAGGTTGTCCAGGAACCCGTTGTCCCACTTCGTCGGCTCGTTGGTCCAGGCGCCCTCCAGCCCGCTGGTGAGCGTATCGGCGCCCTTGCCACTGCCGAAGGTGTTCCGCCAGCCAAAGCCCTGCTCCTCGAGGGATGCACCCTCGGGTTCGGGACCGGCGTACTCCTCACCGACTGCGCCATGGGCCTTGCCGAACGTGTGGCCGCCGACGATGAGCGCAAGCGTCTCCTCGTCGTTCATGGCCATGCGGCGGAAGGTCTCTCGGATGTAACTCGCCGCGGCGAGCGGATCCGGGTTGCCGCCCGGCCCTTGCGGATTCACGTAGATCAGGCCCATATGATCGGCGCCGAAGGGCCCCTGGATTTCCCCGTCGCCGCCGTGGCGTTCGTCTCCAAGCCAGGTGTCCTCAGGGCCCCAGAAGATCTCGTCGGGCTCCCAGATGTCGGGTCGCCCGAACCCGAAGCCGAACGTCTTGAACCCCATCGATTCGTAGGCACAGTTGCCGGCGAAGATGATCAGGTCGGCCCAGGAGATCTTCCGGCCGTACTTCTGCTTGACCGGCCACAGCAACCGGCGCGCCTTGTCGAGGTTCGCGTTGTCCGGCCAACTGTTCAAGGGGGCGAAGCGCTGAGCGCCCTCGCCGCCACCGCCCCGGCCATCGGCGATGCGGTACGTGCCGGCGGCGTGCCAGGTCATCCGGATGAAGAGCGGCCCGTAGTGGCCGTAGTCGGCCGGCCACCATTCCTGCGACGTCGTCATCACCTTGAAGATGTCCTGCTTGAGCGCTTCGAGGTCGAGGGTCTTGAACTCCTCTTTGTAGTTGAAGCCCTCACCCATCGGATTGGACAGGGGCGAGTGCTGGTGCAGAATCGAGAGATCCAGCTGATTCGGCCACCAGTCCCGGTTCGACATGGGCCGATGCTGCGTGGGAATCGGGGAGGGGATGGCTGGGCTCTCGCTCTCGCTTTCGCTGCCGCTGTCAGACATGTCGGTTCTCCTGTCTCAGTGTTTGCATGTTTTCATCTAACGGGTGTTGGCATGTTTCTGTTTACATCTGATGGCCGGTTGCACACGACGTGGCTCTCTTGACGCCACGGCTGCGCCGCTCAGCCGGGGTCATACGCTCGGCTATCGCACGAGATCGCTTGCCGCGCCACTTAGGGACGGCACCCCAGTCGACGACGTTGGCCTCCTCGACCGTCGGGCCGGTGTCGGGGCGCCACCTGATGCGGGTTCTGGCGTCCGGCGTGGTCTGTGGCCTGCACTCATGCCGGCTCGAGGTTCACTGTGGGCGCGCTGGTGCTTCACCACGACGTCGAACATGCGGCGGTACGCCTCCACCGTGGCGGCCGACGGCCCTCCCCATCGATCGCTCGCGGCCGCCTCCGATGGCGTGGCCCCACGCCCTGGCCCCGGGAAGACCTGGGCGTCGATCTCCTCGAACGCGCGGCGTGCACGCGGTCACCTTGTCAGAGCCCGCCTCGTCCTCGTCGCTCATGGTTCTTGGCGCCCTCCCTGGCCCCGATTGGGGCTCGGGCCCCTCGGCGTGCTGTCGTCGTGGTTCACGACTCGCGAGTCACCTTAAGTCTGTACCTAGAACGATTCAAGGGTTATTTTGGATTGATTCTTAGAGGATATTTTTGCCTGGTATACATGGACCCATGACCTCGACGCCGCTTCTCGACCGCCTGCGGGCGGTGGGCTGGCGCTTGACGCCCCAGCGGCGGGTCATAGCCGAGGCGATGGGGGGTGACCACGTCCACCTCACAGCGGAAGAGGTGCTCGAGCGGGCACGGGGACGTCTCCCAGAGGTGAGCCTGGCGACGGTGTACAACACCCTCAACGAGCTGGTTTCGATGGGCGAGGTTCAGCAGGTGGACGCGGGTGGTGGCCCTACCCGCTACGACCCCAACACCAAGGACGGTCATCACCACCTCGTGTGCCTCAAATGCGGTGACCTACGCGACGTGCATCCGCAAGGACTGGACGCGCTCGAGTTGCCACGCTCGGACCGCTTCGGCTATCGGATCGTCAACCGAGAAGTGCTCTTCCAGGGCTACTGCCGCAACTGCGGCGGGCCGTAGACACCGCTTGCTTCGACAGCAGGCCACTGGGCCGAACAACATGGCGCTGGGTGGCCAGGCCCTCAACCGGGCTGAAACCACTGCCGCAACGAGACGCGAACAGCGATGCACGACAGGAGAATCAGTCGCGTACGCATCGACGTCAGCGCCGGCGGCCAAGTGGCAAATACTACGAGTGACAAATACAGAACGTCCGTATCTGCGTCGGCGGAGGCGGACTGATTGAGTCTTTCGTCAGCCACTCCGAACGACCGCTCTGAGAGCTGCAGGTGTCCCATAACACGCGTCGGTAAATCGTCCTGAGGGTGTCTCCCTACGCCGGGACGGTGGGACACTTCGGCATCACTTTGGCGGCACACGGTGAAACCCTCAGGCGACCCTTGCCCAGGCGTCATCGTGCAGCCCGGTCCTCCGAGGGACGTGTAAACCCACACCAGCCGATTGCTGGTCGAGCAAATCGTGAACACAGTCGTCACACAGGCGTCCGAATGCTCTCCCGGTCCTCGTGCGCTTGCGGTCCGCCCGCCCGACATTCGACACTGGTCCGGCCCAACCACAGCGGTGCCACGCGCCGCGGCGCTGTTCGCCGAGCGCCTGCACTCACGCGCCCAGTCGCTGCGCGCCGAGCTGGGACTGAGCGCGCAGTCCTTCGCCAGGCTGCTCGACTCGTTCTCGTCGGTGAGCGGCGGTGAGGACGCCTTAGAGGCGCTCAAGGCCGAGGGACGGCTCCTGATCGAGGCCCGCACGTCTCGCGCCTCCACGGCGCTCACAGAGGCCGACCAGTGACCGCTGCGCTCGACCTACTGGCCAGCCTGCGCCTTGAGGACGGCAGGCCTTGGGGTCAGGTCGCCCTGCCGTTCCAGCTCGACGACGTCGCCGGTATCCCGCAGGGAGAGCACCGAGGTCGGACCCGAGCCACGTTGACCCACCGAAGTTCGTGCTCCACTTGGTGATGTCGAGACCGGGGCCGAGGAACACGTCGTGGAGGATGAGCTGTGCCGCCGTGTACTGACCGAGCGTGCCGACGGGAGCAGCCATCAATGGTTGACCGAACCCGGCCGCCCCGGTCGGGGGAGGCGGCGGCGGCGGGACGGGCGGCGGCTGCAACAGGGTCACGGTCAGGGTCTTGCCGCCGGCGTACGTCAGCGTGTAGGTGTACGTGCTGCCGGGATCGAGCTGCTCGAAGGGGAAGCTGCCCGACGTTGGCTGGTTCACCAATGGCCCGGTATTCCACGGTCCGTACCCAGACGCCATTCCATCGCGCGCGACAGCTCGGTGGGCGAGACGCCGGACCACGACACGGTGCACTCGCTCGGACTCGTCGCCCTGGCGGTGGTGGACCGGTGGAGGAGGTGGCGGAGGGGGTGGTGGCGGCGTCACGGTATCGGCGACGAGGGTGCCCACTTCGGTGACGACAGCCTGAGCGGCGGTCACGGCAGCGTTCGCGGCGGTGGCGTCAGCCTTCGCTGCGGCGAGCGCGGCGGCGGCGTCAGCTTTGAGGGTGGTGAGCTGTGCGGCGGTGAGCGGCACGGTGGGACCTCCTAGTTGAGCGGGGTGTAGTTGGCGCCTGATGGACTGCTGTAGACGTCGTCGGCGTAGTTGGCGTCCGCGATGGGGACCTGGCCGTAGTAGATGTTGTAGGACCCGCTCGCCGTGGCGGCGGCCATCAGCGCCGGCCTGGTCGCGTTCCCGCCGGCCTGGCCCCAGTCGTCGCCGCCGAACTGCGTGTGGACCTCGGGGCTGACGAGCAGCCAGATGTACGGCGCCACCTTCACATTGGCCGGGAGTGCGAAGCCGCCGGGCGAACAGCGCCGCGTCTTGGGCCCGAACAGCACCCGGTAGACCCGCAGGCGGATCTGCTCGGCCGTCACTTCAGGATGGACCACAGCGGGCCGTAGGCGCCGGCGTGTCTCTTGGGCCTGGGCGACCTCCTGGCGTGCGATCCGAGGGCACCCGCGTACCTTACGCTCGAACTGACCCTCAACCAGGGGCGTCGTCGCCTTCCGCAGGAATGACCTGGGCCACGACTGACTGGTCCGATTCGCCTGAATGGCCATTTCGAGCCTTCTTTTCGACATGCCAAACTGCCTCCGCGATCCGCCACGCAGAACCAACAGCTGCAGCGATGATGAGGGCAATGGCTGAGGCCATAACGGTGCTCTGAGTCTTCCGGTTCACCGGACAGGATTCTGGCATCGAAGGTGGGAGCTCCGCCAGCAGCCCCGTTCAGGGGCCGATGACCCGGGACGAACTGCTCGACTACGCCGACAAGCACCCGGGGTGGCTCTCCTACAGGGACCCCTACGGCCACGTCCGGTTTAGGCGTGCGCCACAGGGCGACCCGAGAAACCCGCCGCCCTTGTAGCTCGTTTCAAGAGGCACCCCTCGAGACTTGAAACTGCCCACGGGTGGGCAGTTTTTGACCAGGTCAGAAATGTTCATCGCGGTGAACATTTAGACGATGCCTAGTGGCGCGTCGCG
>CAWITA010000031.1:0-154510 GCA_963838835.1 uncultured Acidimicrobiaceae bacterium | reverse complement strand
CATCGATCGACGCCCCCTCCTCGAGAGGTGCGCAAGTTCATCGACAACACCTCGAGACAGCCGCCGCTGCACAGGGTTTGAAAGCCGTCCCTTTTCTTCCCGATCGCCCGATTCGGGAGGATTGAAGGACCGCTTCGCGCCCTTCGAGGTCGTCCGTCTGGGTGGGGGAGCGACATGTTCTCCCAGTAGAACCACATATTCGAGCATCTCGGGGAGGGTTTGAAAGCCGTCCCTTAGCGCAGCCTCCGGCCGCAACCAAAGGGGCGTCGCGTCCACTTGACCTCGTACGATCGCTTGCGGCCGAATGCTGCGGGGAGTCGTCGTGAGGTGTCGATCGAGCCGGTGCCGGGCCGGCAAAGCCGGCCCTGTGCGCTCGGGTCGGCCGTGCTCATGGCGTAGCCGTCTCGGTGGAAGCCCTGTGGTCCGCTCGACACAATTCGTCTGGTCGGATCGCTGTCCTCAGGGAGGTCGAGATGGGCGCATTCGAAGATGTACATCGGAGCCGCATCACCGGGAGCCTGGCCATGTTCGACCGGATGATCTTCAAGGGCCACTTCCTGCGCCTCTACCACCCCGGTGGCGTCCAGGCGTTCTTGTGGAACCAAGGGGTTCCTCTCACCCAGTTCGGCGAGTGGGCCAAGACCACGACCGATGCCTTGAGTCAGCACGCTCAGCACAGCGCGGAGGAGGCCGGGCGGCCATGCATCTACCTGGAGAGGACGACCACCACTCATACCGGCCAGTCCAAAGAGGACCTCGCACGATCGATCGCGGAGCACGACGGGATCACCGAGGGCCTCGTGTGCATACTGAGAGCGGTCGAGCCCTGTGGATCGTTCAAGGTCACCAAGAACTACGAAACCCATCGGCTCGACGTGGTCTCCGCCCAGCGCAAGTGCGTCCAGCACTACTGGTACTTCATCGACCCCGAGCTGGGCTTCATGCACGTCAAGCTCCAGAGCTGGCTCCCCTTCGGCATCCAGGTCTACGTCAACGGTCGGGAGTGGCTGGCCCGCCAGCTCGATGCCGCGCTCAATCGGCTACGTCCGAGCCGACAACGCCCTGTTGGCCATCGAGGACCTCGAGACGGCCAGCGAGCTGTGCGAGCACTTCGCTCACCGGGCCTGGCCCCGGCTGCTCGACGCCTTGGCGAAGCGGGTGAACATCCATTTGCCCGACATTGCCGCGGCCGGGTTCCGGAGCTACTACTGGTGTCTCGACCAGGCAGAGGTCGCCACCGACGTCATGTTCAGCGACCGCCGTTCCCTGACCCAGGTACTGCCCGACCTGATCCACCACGCCACCTTGAACATGTCCTCGACCGACGTCCTGCGGTTCTTGGGCCGAAAGCTCCATGCCAACCTCCAGGCCGAGGTGACCACCGACACCAAGGGCCGGCAGGAGGGATGGCGAGTCAAGCACCGCCTGGCCCGCAACTGGGTCAAGGTCTACGACAAGGTCTCGGTCCTGCGGGTCGAGACGACCATCAATAATCCGCGTGAGTTCCGAGTCCTGCGGGTCTTCACTGACGAAGCGGGCCAGAGCGAGCGGCGGTGGACCACCATGGGAAAGGGGGTGGCCAACGTCTGGCGCTACTACCAGGTGGGGATCGGTTCGAACCACCGCTACCTCGACGCGCTGGCCGCAGCCCCATTGAAAGGCGAGGGTGTCGCCGCACTGGACGCCCTGTGCCGCAGTACCACCAAGAACGGGCGCCATCACGCACGGTTCAATCCACTGACCCCCGACGACCGGGCCTTGTTCCGGGCCGTGTTGGCGGGGGGCAACACCATCAACGGGTTCCGCAACACCGACCTGGTGGCCCGGCTCTACCCACGACCACCAAGCAACATTCAAGAGGCGCATCGACGATGCGCCTCGGTCTCACGGCTCATTGCCAAGCTCCGAGGCCACGGCCTGGTCGCCAAGGTGCCACGCTCTCGGCTCTATCGACCCACCACTCGTGGCCACCGCATCATGACCGCGGTGCTCGCCGTCCACGACGATCGCTTTCCCGAGGTGTACATGGCTGCGGCGTGAAGGAACCGTCACCTTGTCACGCGCGTCGCGCAAATCTTGGGGGGTAATGGCATAAGGTCCACACACCGCAGCGCCCACACACCGCAGCGCCCACTCTGTATACCCAGGTCAGAGCTCCAATTGGAACGATGCAGCATGTCGTGTTGGCGGATGAGACACGAGAAAGACACGAGATTGTGATTACTCGTCGTGATTACTCGTGATTACTCGTGTTGTGATCACTCGTGTTTGAACGCTGGCACTTCGGATCTGAGCGCGCGGCCGGGCACTAGAAGGCGGTGGCCGGCGCCCTGCCACGTCCGCGCTTGCCACAGTTGCATGCGCCCCTATCGGCACTGCGTCACTGGCGAAAGCTCGTAGCGGCAGCCCTAACGGCTCCGAGATCCGGCTTATATCCCCTGTAGTAGAAAACCGCCAACACGGAGCCCTTCCAAGTGCAGTAGAGAATCTCATACGTGTCTCTCCCAAAGGCAGAGGTCTTCGCCTCTATGCCTACGCCCGTGCTGGTTACCAACTGGGGCACAGGCCTGTAATGCGATCGTGCCGAACTCCCTCGTAAGCGGGTCGCCTCCAAGCATCCCTTGAGGTAGACCTGCTTGAATCGACGGAAATCCCCGGGAGCGTTGGGAAGCGAGATCAGCGCGATTGAGAGCGTTGCCAGATCACTTGACGAGTCATAGACCGCCTCAAATCTCGCTCCTGATACCCGAGTGCACGTTCCCACAGCCGTCGCCGATAGACATCGGTTGGTACTGGCAATCGATCGTGGTGGAAGCAAGGTGCTCCAATCCGATCCAAGGCTCCCAGCAATCGGCAGACCTGCCGTTTGAGTGCCTGATGATGCAAGCGAAGGCGATGCGCCATAAGTGGTTGTGTCCAGGACAATGCACGACGGCACGAGCGCCGCTAGGACCATCATGCTTCGGGATCTCACCGGGGTGAATGATCGCATGATTCCAACGCTGCCCCTATCGCCGGCTCAGAGCACTCGCGATCCGAGTATGCAGAACTCATTTCCCTCAGGGTCCTGGAGCACAGTCCACGTCTGCTCCCCTTGTCCAATGTCCGCTCGTGTGGCTCCGGCGCGAGTAGTCGGTCAACCTCGGCGTCTCGGTCGTCTGGGCGAAAGTCGAGGTGCAGCCGATTCTTGGAGGTCTTCTGCTCTGGGACCGGCACGAACAGGAGTCCAGGGAGACGATCCGCAGCCGGTCGGATCTCGAACTCATCAGGATCGTCGTTGACTACAACCCAACCGAGCGCCTCTCGCCACCAACTCCCTAGCGTGCCGGGATCGCGCGCCTCGACGATCGTCTGCTCCCACTCAAGGGTCATTGGACGAGCCTAGAAGGGCCAAGCGGCCGAGGTGCCCCCTCGCCAATCGGTTATGCGACCGGGCGAGTCGCCTTCAGCTGTTACGACAAAGGATCCACACGAAGCCACGCCCGGTGTGTCCTTTCGCGAGAACCTCACGATCCTCCTCGTGGTCGAGGGTAAATCCAAGTTTCCGCGGAATCGCGGCGCTGGGATGGTTGGCTTGGTCCATCCGAATGGCTATTTGAGTCGCTTCTCCCAAGTACGTGAAGGCAGCGTCAACTAGGGCGCCGGTCGTAGCGGTTGCGATACCTCGGCCGGTCCAGTCGGAACGAACCCAGTAGCCAATCTTGAAGCAATCCGGGCGGTCCGACGGGTGAAGTCCGATGCCTGCGACAAGTTCTCCCGCTTGTGTCTCGAAGACTGTGTATTCCCAAGCCAGGTTCGCATCGAAGTCCATCTGACCCTGCATGAGGACCTGACGGAGCTCGTCAACGGAGGGCATCTTCTGTGCCCACGACATCCATTGCTGTAGCTCAGCAAAGCTCTCTCGAATCGCCAAGATCATCGGCTCAGCGAAGGCCGGGTCCCAGCGGCGAAGTTCCAAACCTTCGCAAGAAAGGATATTGGGCAGCCGGGCCACCTAATCATGATGGCATTCCACCTAGTGATCGCATCGAGTCATCGCTCAACCGCCTGGGCCAATCGGCGAGGAGGGTGGGTAGCCCAGTACGCCAATCGGTTCAGTGAGACCCGTCAGCGATGCTGCTGTTCTGATCTTGGGTGCAGATGACCGATGTGATCAGCCCGAGTTTCTAATTCCTCGCACCGTCCACATCGCTTTGGGTCACCCGAATCGAACGCGGCCAGCCCTGGGCAGCTGAGAGCCGGACCCAATAGGCGTCCCCGTCGAAGGAGATCCATGACACCGTAGGGGGTAATCCCTCGGGTCCGGATAGCGCGAGAAGATTGGACCGGTACTTCGGGTCCATTCGATAGCCACCGATCGGGCGATCAACCTCGGCGATGCAAGTACCACCAGCACGACCCCGAGCCCGCCACGACAACTTCGCCAGTCTCTTCACGGAACCTTCTTCCGGTTCGGCACCTCTGGTTACGAGTGTACGCCTTCATCGCTACATGTCGGGTCGGGGAGGGTCTGAAGTGGGTGTCTCAGACCGCCGGGAGCGGGCGTGGCTGAGCGCCGCCATGGGAGCAGTCCTGGAGGCGATAGAGGTCCCGCTCGGTAACCGGGTTCAATTAGCGAGCGGGCCGGAGTTCGGAGGGAGTCATAGCCTGCACACCATGAGTGGGTTGTCAATTTGCGCCTGTACCCAAGACCGAGGAGGCCAGGGTCTATCGAACGCTGGTCTCAGCATTCACGGATGACCCGGTCGAGCGCTGGCTCTATCCCGAGTTGTCCGAGTATCTGACGCACTTCCCCCAGTCTTGGCCGCGTTCGGCGGTAGGGCATTCGACGAACAGACCGTGTGGCGTCTTGGCGAGTACTTCGCTGTTGCCCTCTGGCTACCCCCGGGCGCAGGGCCGGACGACGATGCCATCGGTGCTGTGCTCACAGAGACGGTTTCGTCGGATAAGCACGGTGACACTTTCGTCGTTCTCGAACAAATGGATGCCGCCCATCCCATGTACCCGCACTGGTACCTACCGTGGTTCGGGGTCGACTCAGCCCTACAGGAACAGGGATAGGAGGCCAGTTGATGGAACACTGCCTCGTCGAGATCGCCGACACGGACCATCTCCCCACTCACCTGGAAACTCCCAATCCGCGTACCATCTCCTTCTACGAGCGACACGGGTTCAAGGTGACGGGCATGGCACAAGCTGGAGAGTGCCCGCCCATCACATTCATGCTGAGAAGAGCACCCTGATCGTCGTTCGCCTGACCTTCCGATTGAACCCATCCGACAAACGCAGCCGATACCGGGCGGGTTCTGGCTAACCAACCCGGCCTCCGTACGACGGGCTACGAATCGGCGGGCAGAACATCCAAGTCGAACTCGTTGCCTTCAGGGTCCGCCATGCAGCGCCACCGGAAACCTTCGAGTTCACGGGTGTTGCCCGGCTCGAGCCATCGACCTCCGAGCTTCTCGACCTCGGCCGTGGCCTCGTCCAGACCATCGACGACGAGATCGAGATGCACTCGGTTCTTCTCATCCTTCATCTCCGGCACGCGCTGAAAGCCAACCATGAGGCCCTCCTCCGTCGGCGACAAAATCAAGAAGTCGCCATCACCGATCGTCGTTTCAACGTGAACGCCGAGCAATCCGCACCAAAACGGAGCAAGCCCATTCGGGTCAATCGAGTCGATCGTCAGATACCCACCTTCGCAAGCATCCCGGGTTCCCTTCTTGTGGCCGGGCGACCTCCGGATGATGTCCCGGCACAGGTCGGAATGTACCCAACGACACCAGCATCTTGCAGCTGCCGGGTTAGCGCACTGCCCAGTTCGGGAGGGTGGGATAGGCGTGCGTCTGATGAAGAACCTCACCTATCTTTTCCACCTAATGAGCCAGCCCGCTCACCCACTCAGTCGCCAAGCCCGGACGCGCCTCTTCTACACACCTCGATCGGTATTGCCGAGCTTGGATGCCTCGGTTACGTGTGGTTCTGCGCTCTATCTCGCCGTCGTGAAGTTTGGCTGAAACTATCGGCTGGCGTACTCGCTGGAGAAGGTGTCGCCCTCCTGGTAGCCAAAGGGTGCCCCTTGGGTGTCTTCCAGCGCCGGGCAGGGGACGACGTACCGATGTTCGAGCTGTGGTTCGGACCCCGCTTGGCACCGTTCGCCATTCCCTCATTCACAGTGATCGCTCTTGCGGGTCTGCTATTGGTGGTTACGAGACCCCCCCAGGGGCGCCTCTGAGACCGGCACATGAGCGCCGACATTGAGCAGGGCACAGGGGTGCCCAGTTCGCCGGGCTTGGGCGTGGATGACTGGCACCATTGGGATACGCGCCCCCCTACTATGACGGATGATTGAAATCAACGGGCCGGAAGGCCGACAAGTCGGCGTCAGGGTATCGATGGCATACGTCGCTCCAGGTGCGGGACGTCCAGTAGCGATGGCCGCGGGGTGGAAAGCCCACCAACTCCAGCTGCCGAGGTGTGGCTTGCTCGACGAATCGGTACCAAGATTCGCCTAGCCGCTCGGTCAGGCTCATCTTGTCGAACCAGATGTCACTCACGGTGCGATAGCTGGCCTTGACCGAGAAGCGCGCACCACCCGACGCGCTCATTGCCGTCCCCCGGTGGTACGTGCTCGTCTTGTAGGCGAGCACGGTTCCGGCCGGACCGGCGGTGCTGACCTCATGGGTGTAGATCTCAGGGTGCTCCTCCCGGGTGATGCGCGGCGGCCACATCGGGAGGTTTCTGGTGTGGCGTTGCGATACCACGTGGGTGGGTCCGAGTTCTTCGGGGACTCCGTGGACATAGATGAACATCTCGACCTCGGCCAAGGTCGGATCATCCGACGGCACTAGGGGCGTGTGGTTCCGATAATCGCAGTGCAGCTGCTGGTCATAGTCCGTGGCGCCGCTGTACTTCGCCCAGTTGTGCGCCTCGTACAAGCGGATGGCCGCCGTCCCGAGGAGCGCTTCGGCGAGGGCGGCGATCGGTGGACTCAGGCCGAGGAGGGACCACTCGACGCTCGAGTACGGGAACGGGTCTATGCCGGCGAAGGCGCCGCCGGTGAAGCGGGCGTTACGGGCCGGGTCGGCCCCGACGTGGTATTCCTCGGCGGTCGGGAACATCAGCTCGAGCTCGGCTTGCGCTGGCGCGAGGTCGTCCTCCCACAGGTATCCGGGAAGGACGACGTACCCGTGCTCGTGAAAGTGCTCCGTCGCCTGCGTAAGTATCCAAGTCCGATTACCCACCCGACCCAACTTAAGCGAGCTGGCTGATCCGCAACTAGCGGGAGCTGACAGCGGACACCCCGCCGTGCCGTGCGGGCGGAGGCGTGATGACGACGCTCAGGGGCTGGGGTCGACAGGTGCTGAGGGAGCAACTCCAGTGGGCGATCTGCCACACCTGCCCCCATGCGTCGGGACGCATCGGGACGGGGTGGCAGTCCGGCACCTATGCCACCGCGTCCCTCCTGGTTATGGCCCGCACGAAGGGGACACCGTCACTTCGTTCTTCGGAGTTCGATTCAGAATGACTGGTGCTCACTGTCGATGATCTCTTCGCCGGAGCGATCATGGACATCAGTGCGATCTGGTGGATGCCTTCCACCCCGTGTGTGGTCCCCCACGTACATCTTCGTCGGCATCCTCGTCATCTACGGGCTGGCCGCCCATGGCGGGCGAGAAGTGACGACGTAGTCTCGGACCACCTGACAGCTCGTACGACCATTTGGTCGTGCCCCGAGTCCTCTCCTCGGCATGGCGTGCCGGAGCATGGGTCACAACGAGAGAAGGAGCTTCCCCAGTCGATAGGGTCAGCCCTCTCGGTTTGGGCGGGCCGTCATGGCGATCTCACGTCGGGCAAGTCACAGAACTGCAACGAGATCCTCATGACTTTGCTAACCCTCTCTCAGTTCGGATTCAGCAGAGACAGGCATCATCTTCCGTCTCATGGATGTCATAACGGTCGAATCGTGCCACAGCACATGGATCTTTGATCCTGACCGGATGCGGTTCTGTCGCATCCTGAAGGGTATTCAGGTCGCGTATGGATCCGTGTCCACGGATTGGCGTCCGTACTGGAATCTAGAGGTGGACCCAGATGCCGAGACTTTCTGTGTCTACCTCAATCCAGTTCGCCACGACGCCGCGCCTGATCAAACGTTGCGACATACCCAGACTGTGCTCAGTGCGGTGTGCAAGAAACCAGCCGAGTTGTCGTTGGAGGACTCCACACCGCAGTCCACGTGTGATGACGCTCAACACCAACTGTCGCTCCGACATCGATCGCACGTGCCCACGCTGACGAGAGGACCGCATATCGATCCGCTGTCGCTGCCGTTCCTTTCTGCCTATCCCCAATCGCCACGGGTGGCACCTCTCCGATGGCGGAGCGGGCGCTTGTTGGCCGAGAGCGATCTCTCGGAGGCGGCGTCGAGTGATCGAACCGGATTCTTCGGCTCGCGGATCTTGATCTTCGAGAACCGCTGGGCGACAGCCGTTCTCCAGGCGCTGCGTCGTGGCGAAGCCGAACTGGTTTGCGCCGGCTACATACCCCAGGACGACCTTGTTGCTGCGCTCGACGCCGCCGAAGGTTGATCGGCGAAGCACTGATCGACCGAGAAAGGATGAAGACATGCCGCTCCTCAGAGGTATCGCACGCACTGCAGCAATCGCCGGGACGGCCACAGCCGTGTCGAACCGTGTCTCACGCCGGCAACAGAATCGTTGGGCGCAACAAGAAGAACAGCAGTACGCACAGCAGCCGCCGCAGTACGCCCCTCAGCCCGCACCGGCAGCTGCGCCAGACCCCGTAGCGCAACTCAAGGATCTTGCCGAACTCAAGTCTCAAGGGATCCTTACGGAAGCTGAGTTCGACGCCCAGAAGGCGAAGATCCTTTCGGCCTGAACCACCCTCCCGCCCCTCATCCTTCCGTTCGGAGCAAGCCGCAGAAGCGCCGCCTCTTGAAAAATCCAGACGAGGTGCTGTTAGGCACTGCGAAGATCCCGACAATCCACGAGCAAGATCCCGGCTTAAGGATTTATCTCCTCGCACAAATTTTCCGCAAGGTTTCTCGCAATTGACCAGATCGGAAGGTAGACATCTAGGCGGTATCTCTGACGATCAGGAGGGATCGGATGCTTGCATACAGCTACCCCCTGGGCGGCGTGTTCCTGTCAATGCTCTACTTTTTCCTTTTCTTCATCTGGATCTGGATACTGATCACAGTCTTCATCGACATCTTCCGCAGTCAGGACCTCAACGGCTGGATCAAGGCTCTCTGGGTCATCTTCGTGATCATCCTCCCGTTCCTCGGTGTGTTCGTCTACCTCATCGCCCGGGGGTGGAAAGATGCAGGAGCGCAAGCTGCAAGAAGCTGCGCAGCAGAAGACTGCCTTCGACCAATACGTCAAGGAGACCGCAGGAACGTCAGGAGGGGATGTCGCCTCCCAACTGAGCAAGCTGGCTGACCTCAAGTCCCAGGGAGTCCTGACCGACGCCGAGTTCGAGACACAAAAAGCCAAGATCCTGGCGACAAGGTGAACTGCACCCCAGGGGCGACGGCGTTATACAGCCGAAACGGGGGTCAGGGACGACCGACTGGCGTATGGTCTGCGGCGAAGAGCGTTCCGACTTGGAGGGGATGAGGTGACAAGCGGTCTCGAAGGTATGAGCCGCAATCCAAAGGGAGGGAGAGCGATGAATGAACGGGGACATGGTTGGATTGTCTTCGCCGCCATTGTCTTGGGGGTGGCTGGCGTCATGCGCATCTTCGACTCGATCTGGGCCTTCCGCTACCACGGCGTACTACCCCAGCACCTAGAGGACGCCATCTTCGGCACCAGCCTCAAGACCTACGGCTGGGTCTACCTGGTGGTGGGCATTCTCCTGATCCTCAGTGCGTTCGCCGTCCTCAGTCGGTCACAGATCGGAATCTGGGTCGGCGTCGTCTTTGCCGCCATCGCTTCGATCAGTGCCATCTGGTGGATGCCCTACTACCCGATCTGGTCGCTGACCTATGTGGGTCTGGGCGTGCTCGTGATCTATGCACTCATCGCCCACGGGTATGACTCGGAGAAGATGGCCGCACTCTGATGTGACCCGAATCGACCACGCAGGAGTCTCCACCGTCTATTGGGCGTACGGGAACATTTCAGTGGTTTCGCCGGGGCGTGCCGGTGCCGCCGGTTCATACCCATCTCACCCGAGGCTTCAGCCGAGGCGCCAGTTGAACCCCGGCCGTACAGGGGGCATCATTAGACGCAGATGGAGGCTCGCTACCACCACACCTGGAGGCCTCACAAGCCCGTCAACGCCAGCCCCGAGCAGAAGAACCTGGGCTGGAAGCTGGTCAACGCCGCTTCGGTGGCCGTGGCTGCCATCGTGACCCAGCGCCTGCTCACCATGGCCTGGCGCCTGGTGCGCCACGAGCCGCCTCCTAGCGGACCGGCGGACCGCAAAGTTACCTGGGGCGCCGCCCTCATCTGGGCCACCTCCATGGCCGTGGGCATCGCCGTCTCCCGAGTGGTGGCCGTGCGCCTGTCCGGCAAGGTCTGGGAGGCCGCCGTGCACGAGCCGCCCCCAGAAGCGCCCTCCTAGACCCCAGCAGGGTTTCCCCTAGGTGGCGCAGGAGAGTCAGAGCCACCTCTAATGCGCGGGCCGGTGTGCCGGACAGCAGACGTTCTTCTAGCCGATGGCTGCCGAGCCGACGACAGCCGCATTGAGGTGCTTCCCTCCCATCGAGCCGAGGAACGGCGCGGATCCGAAGGAGAAGACGCCCCCGTCGGAAGCAACGAGGTAGTAACCCGAGTCGCTCTCGTTCGATGACAGGCCGACGACGGGCGCATTGAGGCGGAGTCCCCCCGTGGACCCGAAGAACGGGGAGTCGAAGGCGAACACCCCACCGTCGCCGGCAACGAGCCAATAGCCCGATGTGGAGGCGTCGAGGGACATGCCAACAACGGGCTGATTGATCCTCTGCGCGCCCATCGATCCTTGGAACCGGGCATCGCCGAAGGTGAACACTCCGCCGTCGGCGGCCACGAGGTAGTAGCCCTGATTGTCCGCGGTGACCGCGATGCCGACCACCGGTGCGTTGAGAGGATCGCCCTGCATCGAACCGCGGAATACGGCGGCCCCGAATGGGAACACACTGCCGTCGGCGGCCACGAGGTAGTACCCGTCACCTTCCGGCGTGGCGGCCATGCCCACGATGGGTGCGCTGAGGGGCTGACCGGCCAGCGAGCCGAAGAATGGGGCGCCGAAGGAGAACACCCCACCGTCGGACGCCACCAGCCAGTATCCACCCGTCGGGCTTGCGGCCATCCCAACGACGGGAGCAACAGGGTGCAGACCAACCGCCGATCCATGGAACGTCGCGGAGCCGAAGGTAAAGACGCCCCCGTCGGCGGCACCGAGCCAGTAGCCCGGTACGTTGGTTTCGACCGTCACTTCAAGTGACTGCGTGACCCGTGCCGAGGCACCCAATGAGTCGACAACCTCGAGCGAGAAGGTGAACGTTCCCGTCGCGCGTCGGAGTGCCGGTGATCGTCCCGTCCGAAGAGAGCGACAGCCCGGGCGGCAGCGAACCAGACGCGATCGACCAGGTATAGGGCGGTGTTCCACCAACCGCCTCCAAGGTGGCCACATAGGGAGTGTTCAGTTCGGCGGGTGGCAACTCAGTGGTCGTGATGCAAGGTGGTTGCGGCGGCACTCCTGACAAGTCGGTCTTCCAGCCGCTGAAGGTGTTGCAGGTCACCGTCGCGGTCGACCCGGGGTCCAACTCCACTCCGAAGCCGAAATTGTCGGGCACGTCGGGGGCGGTCCGGCCGATCTGATTTCGGTCGACGATCGCGCCGGTGCTGTTGGAGGCCACGGCCACGCCGATGTCGGTTCCGTCGCCCGTGATCGTGTCGCCCGTCAAGGTGACGTTTGTCGCCCCGAACAGGAGTACAGCCGTGTTTGCGTTCAGGTCACTGCCGTAGCCGCTGCCGTAGATGGTGCTGTCCGAGGTCGTGCCCGTGGCACCGTCTTGGTACACCAGTCCGTTCTGGCCGGTGACGCCCTTTAGGGACGCGGGGGATCCGATCGTGCTACCCGAGACGTTCATGGTCATCCCGTACGCGTGCATCCCGTCCTTGTTGTAGTCGCTGACGGTGGTGTCGGTGATCGTGAGGGTCTGACCAACAGTTCCGTTGGCCACGATCGCCCGTCCAACTTGACAATTGCTGCTCTCCGTTATCCCCGTGACAGTTACGTTGGTCACCGAGCCGCCCGCACCGTTGAACCAAATGCCGTTCAACGTCGCCCTCCCGCAAGAACCCGGGGGCTGGGTCTGTGTGAACCCGGTGCCCATGATCCTCAGGTCTTCGACGTTCATCGACGTACCAGCGTTCGACAACACTGCGCCGTTGAAAGACCCGGGGGTGACGTCGTGGGCGGTGATGGTGTGCCCAGCGCCATTGAGGGTGACCCCGTCTGGAATCGTGAGCGGTACCGTCGTGTCGCAGTCGGCGGTGAGGGTGAAGGCGGAGCCGCTCAGGGTTCCACTGCACGCGGTCTCCACGCTTGGGTCCGAAGATCCCGCGGCACCCACTGCACCGAGCACAACGAGCCCACTGCTCACGACAAGAGCGGCGGCAACCAGCCTCAAAGTGCGCCGAGAACGGCCCACTCCACGCCGAGGTTCCGACATCCCGGCCCCCTCTCGACCACAGCGTCGCCTCACATACCCGTCCACTCCACGCTAGACCCGGCGTCTCGGAGCACTCCAACAACACCGTCACAACGCGATCATCCCGCTCAGGCGATGGCGCCGGGGCGCCGTACCAGCCGTAGGCCGGCTTGGATTCATCGTGGTCGACTCAAGCCACGGATACCGGATGGGCTACCCGAAATCGACACCATCGACAGGTGTCGCAGGTTTGATGTCTGGGAGGCGTCGCATCCGAAACGAGTTGGCGAAGCCAAGAAGTCCGGCGATGGTGGGGACCAGAAGCGCGAACTGGAGGGAGCGGTTCCTGGCCTCGGTGTTGATCGCAAGGATCGCATTCTGGACGTTCTGGGGCTCGCTGGAGATCTGCTGCTGGAGCTGGGTGTTGCTCATCACCTCGGCGTCGGTCTCCATCTTGGCGGCGATCTGCTGCTGTTGGGCCGCGGGAATCGCAGTGCTCGAGTAGGTCAGGTGGGTGAAGCTCAGCGCTAGGACCCAGAGCAAGAGGCCACCGGCCACCGCGAGGCCGAACGACAGGCCGAACGAGCCGGCGGCGGAGTTCACCCCAGCGGCTTCGCTGACCCGCTCCTCGGCGATGGGAGCGAGGGTGAAGTTGTTGAGCTGGGACACCAGTAGACCGAGCCCCGAGCCTGCGATCAGGAGCGGGATCACGAGGTACCACCCCGAGTCCACTCTCGGCACCAGGGGGATGATGGCAGCTATGCCGATTGTGCTCAGGGCGAAACCGGTGAGCACGATGTTGGCGGGATGGCGCCTTCCCGCTTTGCGGCCGGCGAGGAGGGCCATCCCGAACATGGAGAGCGAAAGGGGTGCCAGTGACAGTCCGGCCTGCATGGCGTTGTACTCCAGCGTCATCTGCAAGAAGAGGGGCAGGGCGATCATGGCGCCGCCGAGGGTGATCTGCTGGAGCATCTGCTGGGAGATGCCGATGCGGAAGTTCAAGTGCTTGAAGAGGTCAGGGTCCAACAGGGTGGGCTTCCCACGGCGCTTGCGCTTGACGAGCCAGTAAGCGAACGCGGCCAAGGCCACGGCGCCGATGGCAATGATGAGGCCGACGTAGCCGCCCCCCTCTTGCCAGACCAAGATCCCGAGGACCACGCCACCCATGCCGATGACCGAGAGGACCGCACCGACGAGGTCGATCTTGCGGGGTCCCGTGTAGGGCACGTCTTTGACAAGGCGGATCTGGGACAACACCACCAAGATGATGACGACCTCAAGGCCGAAACCGACGCGCCACGAGAGATAGGTGGTGACGAATCCGCCGAGAAGCGGGCCAACTGCAGCTGCGATCGCCGCTGAGGCACCGACCAGGGCATAGGCCTTCTTCTGGGCGGCCCCCGTGAAGTTGCCGTGGATGAGCGACTGCATGGCCGGCAACAAGAGCGAGGCGCCGAGGCCTCCGATGATCGCCCAGAAGATGATGACTGTGGTCAGGTTCTGCGTGAGCGTCATTGCAAGCGCACCAATGGCGTAGGCGAGCAGGCCGATCACGTAGGCGCGCTTTCGGCCCATGAGATCGCCCATCTTCGAGTTGATGAGGATGAAGGCAGCCGAGACCAGAGCTTCCAGGGCGATCGCCGACTGGACGCCGCTCGCCGTCGTGTGGAGGTCCCTAACCACGGCGGAGATCGACACGTTCATGAACGACGTATCGACGACGAGGACGAACATCGCCGCTGCCAGCAGAAGCGCCAGCCGTGGGCTGGCTCCGCTCTCGGCCTGCACGGCGTTTTCAGGTTCGGCACTCATGCCCAGTGCGAACCTTAGTCGGGTGCTTTTGGGCGCTCTCCGAGTGTTTCAATCACGTAAGCGACGTGGGTTCCGGCTTTGACGGAGGCCGCCCTGCCCCGGTTACCGAGCGGGACTTCCTTGGCTCCCTGGACTATCCCCAAGGTGCCTGATTCGGTAGGGGACAGGGGTGAGACACCGAGGAAAGGTCGCTCTGGAATCGAGGATCGGCGCATGCCTCCCGGCACAAAAGGCCCACGGAGGGTTCCTTGATTTCAGCCCCCCACAAGTGTGTCGCCACCAAATGTCGAGACCTCAGAAGGAATCCAGGGGGCCTCCGCGGGCGTGCGGTGAAGGAAGGTGGTTTCCCCTCGCTTTAACTTCACCAGGGGCCTCAGAGAGCGCGCAGCCCGATCCGATGAAATGGTGGCTACAGCCGGCGGATGACAACGGTGTAGCCGCACGGCGCTCGGAAATGCCTATTGCCACTCAACGCTCGCGACGTTGAGGGCGACGGAGAGCCCCTTCAGATGGAGTTCACGGCGGTTACGAATGTGGCAGTGGTCGGTGACCGACTCGATGACGGCTGCGGTCAGAAGGATCTCTCCAGCGCCGGCGGCGGCACCGACACGGGCAGCTTCGTGGACTCCCTTGCCCAAGTAGTCATTGCCGAGGTCGACCGCTTCGGTGGCATGGACACCAACGCGCACCTGCGGAGCGAAGCCATGCTCACGGCGGTGATCGGCCAGGGTGCGCTGGATCGCAATGGCGCACTCGACGGCGTCAAGGGAATCAGCGAACGATACGAAGAAACCATCTCCTTCGTGGTTGATCTCCCGACCGTTGGCTGCCTGAAAGCACTGACGCAGGATACGGTCATGCCAGTCCAGCAGGTTTCCCCACGCGTCATCACCCAGGACCTCGACGAGTCTGGTCGAGTCGACAATGTCGGTGAACATCAGGGTGCGGGTAGCCCGGCTCCGCCGTGCCGGTTGAAGCATCGAGCGCACCCGCTCTGCCTCTCGGAGCGCGCCGAGACGTTCGAACGCGCTCAGCGCCGCCTCGAGCTCCCCCGTGGCGTTGGACTCATGGCCACCAACTCGTAGCGCTCCGGCGATGAGCAACCGAGCACGAGCCGCTTCGAATGGCGCGTCGACCTCGCACCACAGCCGGCATGCCTCGCGCAGCGAGGGGATCGAGGCCTCTGCGTCGCCATTGGCCAATTGGATCTGGCCGCGCGCTTCGGCGACAGAGGCGAGGGCGGCTGTGGTGTGGAACGACTTCCCCCATGATTCCAGCTCGGCCAAAGCATCACGGGCGCGGTCGATCTGACCAGCTGCCAAGGCGATCGTCACCGCTGCGGGTAGAACCGAGGCGCGGTCCTCTTGGTGGACGCCGACCATCTGGGCCAACGCGTCGGTAATGCTGGCGAGAGCAGCGTCAGGCTTGCCTTCGTCCAACAGCAACAGCGCCAGTCCCGGCTGGGGCAGTCCGCCCAGCTCCTGGGCACGTCGAAAGGCGTCTCGGGCCCCTGACTGATCACCCCTTCGCCGGCGGATCTCACCGAGCTCGGTCAGGGCCCATCCGGTCGCGATCAGGTTGGCCGGGATCAACTCTTCGATCGCATCGAGGGCGTCTCGCTCGGCGTTGTCAAGCTCCCCGCGAAGACGGCGGACCTCAGCGCGATGGAACCGACAAAGACCGGGAAACCCACTCAACGATTCTCGCTCGCACCATCGCAACGATGCGTCGGTCCACTCGCCGGCACGTCGCCAGTCGGCCATGTTGCGGTAGGCCCAGATCGCGCCGCAATAGACCATTCCGGTGGTGTAGGGGTTGCTGGCGGCACCGCTCATGGCAGCAGCCTCATCGACCAAGGCACGACCCGCATCGACGTCGCCCCGGGCGATCAGCACATGCCCCTCGTCGTGCAGGCCGAAGGCTTCCAGATCGATGTCGCTCAGCCGACGGCCGATCGCGCTCGCCTCGCGGGCGTGGTCCAGGGCGGACACTGAATCTTCGTCGGCCCATGCGGCTCGGCCGAGGGCCCATTGCAGGTAGCCGTGGGCAGAGCATTCGGGCTCGTCCTCGAGCAGGCGTGAGGCACGACCCAGCCAGCCTCCGGCCTCAGAAAGGCTGTTGCGGACGAAGTGTTCACGGCACAGCGACAATGCGACTCCCGCCGCGAGGCCTGGTTTGCCAACGCGTTCGTAGCGAGCCTCGGCCTGCTCCAAGGCGTCGATCATTGCGCTGTACTCACATGCCCAACGTGCCGCTTCTGCCAGCAGCTCGGCATCCTCCGGCGCGAGCGGCGAGCGCCTCTCGGCCGCCGTCAACAGGTCGAACGCCCCGCGCCAATCCCGGCGCGCGTAAGCCGATCGAGCGTTGCTGAGCTCGTCGATCAGATCGCCCATGAAGTCCCTCCAACTACGCCATAGACAGTACAGCGCCCTTCACCGGTCCTGGAACCCTTTTCACGCCTGAGTGGCCAGTCACATCCGCACATCGCATCCGCCGGAGGTCGATCGTGCAGCGTGCCGCTGCTTCGCTCGCGTTGGGGACCTCATGGATCTGTCCGTGAAACCGCGCTGAATTGCATGCCGGTTACTGACCGGGCCCTCTAGCTCCAGGACTATCCACCCGAGGTGGTTTCGAACGGTGGCACCCCGACCCGGTGATCACTGACAGCCTGCGCCAGGCCGTCAGTGACGGAACAAATGCGCCTCGTGCGGACACTATGGAGTGTGAGGTTACGCAAGGCGACCACCGCCGGGTCGACCACTGAGCCCTCGGAGGCCAGTGCCTTTGGTCGCCTGTTCGATCGCCATGCCCAGGCTGTCTACGCATTCTGCGCCGCCGTACAGCCGATCTGACGCTGGCGGAAGACCTCACGAGCATCACTTTTTTGGAGGCTTGGCGGCATCGGCGCCGTGCGCCGTTGGCCCATGCCGACAGCGCGCTCCCGTGGCTTCTGGGAGTTGCGAACAACGTCATTCGGAATACAAGACGGGGACAGCGCAGGTACAAAGCGGTCCTTGACGGACTCCCTGCTCCGTCACTCGCCCCCACTGCGGAAGATCAGGCTGTCGCTCGATTCGTGACCGAAGCCACGCTCCAAGACGCCCTCGACGCCATTGCGGCTCTCTCAGAAGGAGAGCAGGAAGTGGTCATGTTGGTGCTCTGGAGCGAACTGTCCTACCAGGAGGCGGCCGCCGCCCTCGAAATCCCCGTCGGCACCGTGCAATCACGGCTCTCGCGCGCCCGGTCGAAGCTCCAGGTGTCCCTCGGAAATCTTGCACACACCCCACTAATAAAGGAGTCCTCATGATCGATCTGCAGCCGGCGCCCGTGCCCACCCTGACCGATGAGTGGATTGTCTCGCATCGATCGGCGCTCGTTGAAGCTCTTGTGCCGCGCCACCATCGGCCAATGAAGCGGGTGACGCTTGCCGGAGCAACCGGGGTCGCGGCGACGGTCTCGGCCCTCCTCCTCCTTGGTGGGGGCCAGCAGTCTGCGTTTGCCGGCTGGTCGGCCTCCCCCACGGCGCCGGCTACGGGGCAGGTCAGCGCCGCCGAGTCCGACTGTCAGGCGCAGCTCGCGCACCCTCGGTTCGTTCCCACCGGTGCCAATGCGGCATCCCTCCGGCCTGAGTTGAGTGACGTTCGGGGTCCCTACACGACCACCTTGTTCGGAGACGGCACGAATAATGAAGTCCTCTGCGTGTCCGCTTCGGGAAACGCCGCGGTGCAATGGATTGCTCAATCGAGCACGCCGGTGAGTCCAGGCAAGATCGTTGCTGACAAGGTCTACCTGGCAAGCGATGGCCAGCCCTACACAATGCTCGTGGGAAGGACAGGAACCGACGTGACCGGCGTGACACTCTCGTTGGCGAAGGGAGGAACTGTGACGGCAACTAGCGGAAACGGCTTCTTCCTTGCGTGGTGGCCGGGGAGCGACGCGGTCAGTTCTGCGACCGTCGAAACTCCCACCGGTACATCGACCCAGCCGCTGAGTCTGGCGGGACCTGGCAATCCGGCTGCCTCTGGGACACAATCGGTCTGTTTCGAAAGCGTCCCGGCTCTTGCAGCCCAGCGGCTCTGCGTCTCGGGCGGATCCCCGACCGAAAAGGAAGCCCCGTAACGAGTGTCGATGTCGCCGGACGCGACTGTCATAAAATTCCGATCTGGGCGTTCGCGAATGTCACCGACCCGACGGTAGGTGACAACCCCTAATCGACAGAGAGATGGCCCTATGGCCGTGGGTGGAGTGAGCGATGGATGTCTAGGAGGTGGTGTGCCCCTTCGTGGGCGACCTTGCGGACGACTGCCATGGCCGTGATCTCCTCGTCGCCCAAGACAATCACCCGATCCCACTGGTCGGCGTCGATGGTGGTGACCTTCCGTGCCATGCGGTTCGCGTTGGCGGCCAGCTCGTCTGCTGTGGTGCTGGGATCAAGGGCGTTGTACTCAGCCGCGGCCGCCTCGTCGGCGATCGACGCGTCCGGGCGAGGTAGCACAGGCCGGTCTTCGGTGAGCAGCTTGTGGAGAGCCCCGCTCCAGAGGGCGATCACGTCCCGAACATGGGCGGCGTGTTCAAGAGCCGACCAGGAAGAAGCGGTCGGTCGTCGACGAAGCAGGTTGTCAGGATCAGCGGGAAGTAGCTGGGTAAGCGCTGCCCGATACTGAGGCCCGAGATCGCTCACTGCGGTTTCAGCGTTGTCAGAGGTGACGCTTGCCGCCTGCCAGCCACATTCCTCGCAGCGCTCGGGCGGATTGATCGGACGAGGCAGAGCGTCGGGCATGGCGGTCAATGTTCTGCCTCTTGATTGGGGAGCCGATGGCCGAGATTGGTTCGGTCATGTGACCGTGCCCTCTGCCACCGGAGAGCGGACGTGCAGAGCGGATCTTCGATCCGGCACGGAGTGGGTGTCCTCAATCGACTACTGAGAACAGCCTCCACACTCCGGGAACGCCCTTGAGCTCGTGATCTCCTCGATCCTCGAACTCGATGCCGGAGCCTATGACCAAGTCTTTGACCGTGGCAGAAACAAAGATCTCACTGGGACCAGCCAGCGCGCTCACTCGGGCAGCTATGTGGACAGCAAGACCCCCCAGATCCTGACCTCGAACTTCACACTCTCCGGTATGAAGTCCCATTCGAAGCTCAACTCCAAGATCCCTTGAGCGACTGACAATCGACTCTGAACATCGGATCGCCCTCGCAGGACCGTCAAAGGAAACCAAGAAGCCGTCTCCCGTCGTCTTCACCTCTGTCCCTCGAAAACGCCGGATCTCTTCCCGTACGAGGCGATCGTGGGAGTCCAAAAGGGCATGCCAATGCCTATCGCCGAGAGCCGCCGCTGTATCGGTCGACTGCACGATGTCGGTGAAGAGCACTGTGGTGAGCACTCGGTCTATGTCGGCAATCGGTTGCTCACCGGTGAGGAAACGAGTGACCTCGTCGGTAATGACTTTCTGGTTGCGAGGAGCGGAAGGACCGAGGTCAACTCCTGGCAGTTCCACGAGGCTTGTGTTCGGAATGTGGTCGGCAAGAAATCGACCGAGTTCGATGGGAACGACCGGATTCTCCTGAGCATGGAGCACCAACGTTGGAACCTGGATGAGGGGGAGGGCCCACCGAACATCGCTTGTGCGTACGACATAGTCGAACTGGGCCGCGGCGGTCCGGGGAGTCATGGAAGCCCGTTGAGCCGCGGCTAGCAATCGAACCCATTCTGGATCCCTCGCAAAACCGGGAGTGCCGATGGATGCGAACTCAGTCGTTCCCCACGAAGAAGCGACGAATGATCGCAATGCATCGATCGTCTTGGCGGACAATCCGAACGGATAATCGGTGTCCACAAGAGTACGGGCAGCCGTGTTCACGAGGACAAGGGCGCTGACCCTCTCGGGGTGCATCGCAGAGAAAAGCATCGCAGGTGGTCCGGCATCGAGCCATCCGAAAACGGCAGCGCGATCGGACCATGCTGCATCCAGAACCGCGGCCATATCCTCAGCCCAGTCCTCCCACGTCGGCATAGCGTTGCGAGCAACAGGGTCAGACAGGCCCGCACCTCGGCGATCAAAGAGAATCACCCTGCTGAAGGCAGAAAGTCGTCCCATTTGTTCCGCGAAGGGCGGCCATTGCCAATACACCTCGATGTGGCTCCCCATACCACCGGCATAGAGAAGGTCGGAAGGACCGTTGCCGAAAACCTGATAGGCCACATCGGCTTCTCCGACAGCGACGTATCTCGTCTCAGGCACATCCATTAGTCACCATTGTTGTCCAAGCAGCTCATCTCAGTCGCCTTGAGTGGCCCGCGCGGTGGAGCCCTGTGCCACGCAGCTACCCCGCCAGGTTGTTCGGAGGGGGTGGTCCCACCACCGCACCGGATACGTGAGACCGGGTCGCTGCTGCGATGACGCTACTTTGGCTGAGTGATCTCCCCACATATTCGAGATCTGCGGAAGATGGTCGGGCACTCCCTACTGCTGCTTCCCTCGACATCCGTCCTCCCCCGAGATGATGGAGGTCGTCTCCTTCTTGTCCGTCTCATCGACACCGGTAAGTGGGCGACGATTGGTGGAATGGTTGAACCAAACGAAACTCCACGTCAGTCGGCCATTAGAGAGAGCCGGGAGGAAGCCGGAATCAACGTGAAGTTGGGCAGAATCCTCGGAGTCCTCGGAGGCCCTGATTATCGGGTGACATACCCCAACGGCGACGAATCGGCTTATGTTGTGAGCGTCTTCGACGCTACCGTCATCGACGGAACTCCTCACCCCGACAACGATGAGACCTCCGAAGTGGGCTGGTTCAGGCCCGAGGAGTTGCCGCTCAAGCAGATGGGACAGCTCACTCGAGCCATCTTTCGCGACCTCGAAAATTGCTAAGGATCACCGAAGACCCGACCCAGATCGATGCTCCGGGTAGCGGCGTCACCGTGCGGGGGGTCACCGTGCAGCGCATATGGGCTGGGACCGGAGCGGCACCACTCTACTGACCACGATTGGCAACTACGGCGACGCATCTGATTTCTACAACCGCATCAGTGGGCCAAAGTTCAGTGACGCCGACCGGCGTCCAGGCCGGATAGGGCGCGTCCAGAAACTCGGCGGCGACGCGTAGCAAGAAGTCAGCGTGGCTACGTAAGCCGACATGGTACGAGTTGACTTCGACAACATCTGACCAGCTGGCGCCTGCTTCGGCAAGAGTGGAGGCGATGTTGCGGAAGGCTCCTCTCAGTTGTTCTTCGGGGTCACTAGGGAACACGTCGTCCGGTGTCTCCCCAGCGTGGCTTGAGACCCGAAGCGTGTTACCCGCCCATACGGCGGCAGGAATGCGGGTCTCTTTGTAGAAGTCGTTCCAGTCGGGTGGGACGACAACATCTCTTCGACCTGGTTCAATCTCTTGCGCTGTCACTTGGATTCCACCTGCCCTCCCGTTCATCGGCCACGGTTGCCCCCCAGGCACAGTACGACCAGACTGCCCACGTTCGCCGGGAAGCTGGGACAGTCGGCACGAGCGGGGAAGGGCTCGGCCGTCCGGAGCGAGGCCCTGCCTTGCGCCTTCTTCGGCGGATGACTGAGCATGGGCAATACCGGGCCGTGCGCTCCGAGGCGGTGTTCGAGAAGAATGTCGTCGTGAGTGCCGGTGCCGAGCCCTTAGACGCTGGGTTTGCTTGGCGTGGTGAGGCCGGAATGGTCCACGTCGAATGCATTCCGAACACCGATCCTGAGTTCTACGGATGTTGGTGGTCGGTCGCGGAAGGCTTTCCTGTCTGCACCGCAACCGTCGATTACCCTGCGCGCGGCTACCGCTCAATGTTCGGATGGGTGCAAGTTGTTCGCTCCACGGACAACGAATCCGGTGGTGTGCGATTCG
The DNA here is from genome assembly GCA_963838835.1 of uncultured Acidimicrobiaceae bacterium. Taxonomy (GTDB): domain Bacteria; phylum Actinomycetota; class Acidimicrobiia; order Acidimicrobiales; family RAAP-2; genus Bog-473. The sequence goes on along the minus strand of CAWITA010000031.1, from coordinate 132,165 downwards.
AGCTGGACCCCTTCGGGCTTTTCGGCGACGCCCCTTCGCCATACTGCTGGTACGGGCAGCGCCCGATCCTCTTCGACGCTCCGTCGCGTTCGGTCAGGGAACCCCTTGAGTGGGTGGCCCACAGCTTTCTGGCAACCACTCCGCTTGACGAAGTCGCTCAGTTGAAGGCTCGACGTGTCGTGCCTCTTGTGGGGTTCTCGTGGGGCTTTACAGACACGGGCAGCAACGTGATCCTCAGCAACATCGAGGTGCTGACGGACCGTGACTGGGCGATGCATCTCGACGTACTTCGACAGGGGTACCCGATGTGGGTCTTTTCAGAGGGAACCGAGAGGTAGCACGGCGCCGAGGCATCAGATGGCATATAGCCGGGCTACAAGTGACCCCCAGGTTTCTAAAGTCGGGGGCCGGCTGTTCTCGCAGGACGATGACGTCGCCAACCATGATTGGCTGTCTCGGCACCTCTTTGTACACCCTTCGGATCGGTTCACGAATACCGACTTTCTCGATCACGTAGCTAAGTTCGGTCTGCTTCCATTGGGTAAAGAGGACCGGCCCCGGCAACTCCTTGTCGCTGTGCTCAAGCAGTGACCAAGATTCCAAACCAGTGTGGGGGTGGCCCAGAACGCTGCCGGTTTCGCGTCACCGACATTGTTCGGCTCAGGTCCGCGTTTGCACACCGCCACGGAGGTGCTCTTCAGGCGGGAGGCTGCCGCGCAGTTCCCAACGATTGCCGGCCGGGTCGGCGCAAAACACGACCCGCATGTCGTTGCCATCGAAGGTCGAGTACTCTTGGCCAGCCCGCTTTAGCCTGTCCTCAAGTTCGTCCAGCCCGTCCCCGAGCTCAACGGCCACGTGAGCCCGGGCTGCCGGCCTGTGGTCGGGGTCCTCACTCAGGTGGATTTGCTTGCCGTCTTCTCCCTCGAACCAGCGGGCGCGTCCAGCCAGATCCGGGGGTGGCGCCACCCTCTGGTAGCCCAGCACTTCGAGCAGAAATGTCTCCTCGGCCTCAGCCCCACCGACGGGAACACCGAGGTTCACATGATGAAATCGGGGCACATCAGAATGTAACCGCTGACCGTGAAGGCATATCCGTCAAACAACCTAAACCCCGATCCTTCGGCCCGCCGCCTGGGCTGCTCCTGACTCAGACCGCGCCTCAGAGTGTCCCAGTCACGCCGGAACAGTGTCATGGTGCCCCTGACCGCGGGTCCCGGGGCCACCCCAGCCGAGTCGAGGTGATCAGGACGGTCTCGAAGTTCATGACGAACGAGCCGCCCTGATCGTCGATGGCCGCGCCGATGGCTTCGAACAGGCGGTCTCGCACCGCTGGTTCGAGGGCGGCGTGGTCGCTCCGTGAGACAAGCGGGTCCAGCCACTCATCTTGCTGGTAGGCCGCGTCCATGGGAACCACGTCTCTGTCGGCGCACCGAAGTCGGGCACCGCTAAGACGGCGTCGATCTCCGAGCCGAGGCCGGTCTTCACGTCGAATGACCGATTGGCCGCATACCCCCGGAACAGACGGTGGCCGCCGCGCGGCACGACACTCGCGTACACCTCCTCGCGAGCATCGGCCAGATGATCGGGCTGACAACCCGCGTTCCAGATCAGACCAAGCCTGCCCTCCGGCCGCAGCACACAGGCCGCCGTCGCGGTGGCGATAGGCAGGTCGAGCCAGTGCCAGGCCTGCGCCGAAGTCACCCGGTCGAAAGTGCGACCAGCCACGTCCCAGCAATAGTAGGGGAAACCATCTCACGGCTCACTGCCCCCGTTCGCTGCCGGGACTGGGTAGGCCTGGTGGTACCTCTGCGCACTAGGGCTTTGGCTTTACGTAAGTTGCTCGGTGATCGCATCCGTCTTGACCCGGTGTCACGTACCGAAACGTGACGGCCTGGCCGTCCTGAAGGTCTACATAGCCCGGCAGGTCCACGACGGAGAAATGAGCGAAGGCGGTGCCATTAACCTCTGGCGAGACCAGCACGCCCCAGCCCTCCTCCGAAAACCACGTCTGAACCGTGCCGGGCACATCCCCCTTTGAGGACATCGAGCACCTCCGTGACAGACGCTATTCGCTTGGAGGAGTGAATGTCCCAGTTCGCTGCCCAGATCCGCTCGATGACGTTGTGTTCGAGGCGGGCGAGCGGATTGATCATGGGGACGCCCCACCCGGCTGCCATGGTGGATCACATCTCCCGGATGCTTGAATTGTCGGCACCGGCGTGATCGTCACCCGCCAGAAGCGGGAAGAAGTGGCCGGCAACGCCCCTGAGGAAGCCGACGACCAATCTGGGCGTCAGCGCCGTTCCAGGGTCGTTGAGTTCAGCCGGGAGCTTCACCTCCATCTCCCTGGCCTTGGCAATGAGGGCTGGGCCTACGCCCTTGCCCAGGGTGCCCAGTCCCTTGCCCACCACCTCGGGGTCCATGGTCCACGCAGGAACGGGGAGCGAGTTGACGGTTGCCCAGGTCTTGGGGTCACGGGGGGTGGCGAGTGAAAAGACGTGATCGAACGTGCGGGCCGAGGCATCCCGTCCGGTGAAGGCCTCACCGAGCCCCCAAGTCTTGCGCAATGTGGCGATCAAGGACGTGTGTCTGTACTCCTCGTTGTACACCGATCCCGGTTCGACCCAGGGCGACACGATGACTGCGGGTACCCGGTACCCGGAGCGCTCGAAGGTGAATCCGCACTCGCCAGGGGGTGTCGAAGAGTCAGGCGGCGGGACCGGTCCTGGAGGAACGTGATCGTAGGTGCCTCCGGGCTCGTCCCAACCGATCAACAGTGCGGTGTTCCAGACGTTGGCACCGGTCTCCGAGGTGGCTGAGCGGTAGGCGTTGAACACCCGCTCCAAGAACGCCTCGCCCGAGAGGGTCGAGGATGGGCTGTCGACCTCAATGTCCACTTTGTCTGAGAACGCGCGGCCCATCGCCGGGTGATAGTCACCGTGTCCGGCCATCATGTTCGGCTCGATCAGCGAGAAGTTCGGGAGAGTGCCCGCTGCCGCGTCCCTCTCGAACTCGGCAAAGGGTACGAAATGGGTGGCCAGACGGTCCTTCAACCGGGGGAAGTGGATCAACCCCGTGAACGACAGCGGCATTGGCTCCATGACGTAGACCTTCCAAGTCTTGCCCCGGGCTTCTAGCCGTTCAAAAATCGTCTCGGCGTCGTTCTCCGTGAACCATTTCCTGAGCGGACTGTTCACGACCGCACCCGACGAGGTGGCCGCAGTCCAGAACGAACGGTTCATAAACGTCTGCGATGGGACCTCGCAGAACCAATGGTCGAAGACGCCAAAGTCCTGGGCGAGACCGTTTAGCACTGGGAGCTGTTCTGGCGTGTAACCAGTCATGATGTGGGCGTACTCGTCGTAAGTGGGCTGGCGGCCGATCTCGCCGGTGAACGTCGAGATGTAGTCGGTCACGAACCCATCCATCGTCGGGGTCGCTCCCGGAGCCGGAGCATTCCACGGCGCCGAGGCGGCCTCTCCTATCTTGAATCGGTTCTGGTCGTCGATCACGTTGAACAACTGGGTGTTGGTGTGGAAGTACTCCTCGCCCGAGTCCGGATTAGGCGAGTCCATATCGGTGGCGACCGTGTAGGGAACGTCCTTGCGGTCAGCGCCGTGCTCGGCCCAGCTGGGGATAGGGTTGCTTAGGTTCTTGCCGATTACTCCCTCGAAGGTCTTGCCGTCCTCGGGGCCGTAGAGGTGTCCGAGGACATTGTCGAAGGAGCGGTTCTCGAAGAGAACTAACACGACATGGTCGAGGGCGTGGGACGTACCGAGCGTTGACATCAGATACGACTCCTCACCTCACAGATTTCAGGCGGCAGGCGACGTTGGACTGTAGTCCCAGAAGGCTGACGTGGGTCGCTTCAGTCGTGCCCCGAGTCGTGCCCCGAGACGCTTTGACGGGGGACTACGGCCGATGTCGTGTGACGCCGTAGTCGTGGCTGTCTATCGGTCGCCTTGGTCCGACCCCAGGTCAGAATCCGTGCTGACCTCACCTTCAGACCGCTGAGGTCGTGGCTTCGAGTCCGCAGCGCCCACGAAATTTGCACAGTCTAATTTCTGGAGATTTTCTGACCGCCGTCACTGCGTGGACGAGAGCAGGATGGCGAGCTGGGACTCGAGGAATGCTTGCTCGAACGGGTTGGTGGCCGTCGCTCGCGCGGCCTCGTACGCCCTGACCGCCTCCCCGGTCTGTCCGAGCCGCTGCAAGAGGTCGGCCCGGGCCGCGTGGAACAGGTGGTATGTCCCGAGGTCGAGGTGGTCGAGCACGGCGAGCCCGGCACCTGGACCCCGCACCTCGGCCAAGGCGACAGCACGGTTCAGCACGACGATCGGATTCGGTGCAACGGCCTGGAGCTGGTCGTACAGCACCAGGATGCTGTGCCAGTCGGTCTCGGCGATGGTGGGAGCGACCGAATGGACCGCATTGATCGCAGCTTGGATTTGGTAAGGCCCCGGACGGTTACGCCGGACGCACGCTGCAACGATGGCCTGGCCTTCGGCGATCAGATCGCCGTCCCACCGGCGCCGGTCCTGCTCGGCGAGGCGGACCAGTGATCCGTCAGCAGCAACCCGGGTGGCGCGACGGGCGTGCAGCAGGAGCAATAACGCCAGTAGTCCGTTCACCTCCGCTTCGTCGGGCATCAGCTGGGCGAGCACGCGGGCCAGCCGGACCGCTTCGTCACAGAGGTCGAGGCGGATCAGATCTCCCGTGGTGGCGGTGTATCCCTCGTTGAAGATCAGATAGATGACGGCCAGGACCGGTTGGAGCCGATCGGGAAGCTCGGCCTCGAGCGGTACCCGGTAGGGGATGCGGGCACCTTTGATCTTGCGCTTGGCCCGAACGATCCGCTGCGCCATGGTCGGCTCGGGGACGAGGAAGGCGCGGGCGATCTCTGGGGTCTCAAGGCCGCCGAGCAGGCGAAGGGTGAGCGCCACCTGCGCCTGCCGGTTGAGGGCAGGGTGGCAGCAGGTGAAGATCAGGCGCAGTCGGTCGTCGGTCACAGGCTCCTCTTCAAGCGAAGGCGGCTCGATGACGACTCGTCCATAGAGTTCGTGGCTTTGTGCATGGCGTTCATGGCGGATCGACTCACGGCGCAGCCGGTCGACGGCACGATTCCGGGCGGTGGTCACGATCCAGGCGCCGGGGTTCGGCGGCTGACCCTCGGCCGGCCACTTCGCCACGGCTACGGCAAATGCCTCCTGTACCGCTTCCTCGGCGACGTCGATGTCACCGAGGAAGCGGATCAGGCTGGCGACGCACCGGCCGTACTCCCGGCGGAAGACGGCTGCAACGTCAGTGGTCACTCGGCTGGGATCTCCGGTTGGCCGAACGGGCGGATCTCCACCGCCAGCCGACAAGCGACCGTGGCTTGGCGAGCCCAGGCGAGGGCAGCGTCGAGGTGAGGCGCCTCGATGACCCAGAACCCACCCAGGTGCTCCTTGGTTTCCGCGTACGGTCCGTCGGTGACGAGGATCTCATCTCCGGCTTGGCGCACCACCGTCGCCGACTCCACCGGTAGCAAGCCGCCGGCAAAGACGAACGCTTCGGTGTCCATCAACTTGGTGTTGAACGCGCCGACGTCGAGAAACGACTGCTGCAACTCCTCCGGCGACAGATCCGGACCAGTCCCGGCGTGGTGAACGGCAAGCAAGTACTGGCTCATGGCGGTCTCCTCTGGTTCAGCCGGCCCGTTGCCGGCTATCACCACTACTACGAAATCACCCCCGTCGAATCGACATCCGGCGTCGCGGCCGCCAAAGCACTCGAGGTCACCGCTCCGACTTGAAAGCCAGCGTTCGCTGCAGCCAGGCCGATCAGTCCGCCAGGAAGAGTAGCCGTGAGCTGGTCTTTTACCGGAGCGGAGTGTTCGGACAATGTCACTCCAAGACCACCGTGCGGGAGTCGAAACCATCATCCAAGGTCGATCACGGGCCAGCGATGATCGGGGAGCGGTTCGCAGCGCTGGAACCAGGGACTCGTTGAAACCAGGGACCAATCCGAGATTGGGCTGGCGTGGCCCACGGAGCGACGAAATGCCAAGGTGGAACCGAGCCCGTACCCGGTGCGTCGTGCGATCGAGTCGAAGTCCAGACGCCCTCTCGCTGTGGTGGGGGTCTTCGCGCCTCTCCGTCCTCATTCCGGTTCGGATGTCGGGGCGGGAAGCGTCCCGTGCTCGACGATGTGGTCGTATATCGCCTCGAGTGCCTCGCTCAATGGAGCCAGCATCTCTTTGGGCAGTCCTCCAAAGAACAGGTGGCGGACCAGGTCGACGTGGCCGGGGGCGGCTCCGACAATCGCTCGCCGGCCATTGGCACTCAACCTGACTTCCGTCGCCCGCCTATCCTGCCTCGCGAGGCTGCACTGGATCAGACCACGGCTCTCCATTCGCCTGGCGTGATGCGACAGACGGCTCCGCTCCCAGCCGATCTGGGCGGCTAAGGCGCCGAGCTGCATGCACTGATTGGGCACTCCGCTCAGGGCGTTGAGAACGTCGTAGTCGGCAAGTGAAAGGTCGCTGTCGGACTGGAGCTGGCGGTTCATCTCATACCCAAGCCGTTGCTGAACCCGCATAAAGGCGAGCCAGGCACGCAGTTCGTCACGACGCAGCCAACTGTCCGCTCGTACGCGGCCCGGCCGGCCCTTAGGTGACATATCACCGTCAGCTTAGACGGCCGACACCCCATCACGAGTGATCAGCCGCGGGACCCTCGTATCCCGGAACTCCGGAGCGATCCGCTTTCGTTGACTTGGATGGCCGGTCGGCCGAGCCCGCTGTTTTACCTCGCGCCACGAGGCAAAGAGAGGCTCAAAACGATGGCGAGTTCCTAGCGTTGACATTAGGTGATAGATCACCTAATGTAGGTGACGTCTCACGCAAGAGGTGCGCTGCTTTGGCCGACCAGACTGGTCGCACGAGCAGCGCAAACCCTGCACCTGGAGGAGATCGTCGATGCCAAAGGCTGTGGTGCTCACGTCGTACGGACCACCGGAGGTCTTGGTCTGGCGGGATGTGCCGATGCCCGTACCCGGCCCCGGCCAAGTACGTATCCGGGTCAAGGCCGCCGGGGTGAGTCCGACCGATCCAAAGCTTCGACGTGGCGACCTCGAGGGGGTGTTCCCGCTTGAGCCGGATGCGGTTCTCGGATTCGAGGTGGCCGGTGTCGTCGATGCGGTCGGACCATCTGTGTCGAGAGTAGGGGAGGGGGATCAAGTCGCCAGTCTCCTGCTCGAGCTCGGGGGTTACGGCGAGTATGCCCTTGCCTCGTCGTGGACGCCGAAGCCGCCAAACGTCAGCTGGTGTGATGCTGCTGCCTTGCCTGCTTCGGCGGAAGCCGCGGTTGGCGTCTTGAAGCAGCTCGGGGTGGCCAAGGGCGAGACATTGCTCGTCCTCGGTGCCGCGGGCTCGGTCGGGGTAATCGCCACGCAGCTGGCCGTTTCCCTGGGCGCCACAGTCATCGGCGCTGCCTCGCCGCGGGACCACGATCTTGTACGCCTGCTTGGTGGTGTTCCTGTCGGCTGCGGCGCTGGCCTGGCCGATCGAGTCCGGGAGATCACTCTGTCGGTGGACGCGGTGCTTGATGCCGCTGGTAAAGGCGAGCTCAAAGATGCCATCTCCCTGGCGGGGGGACCGGCAAGGGTGATGACTCTCGCCGATGAGCATGCTGCCGAGTTAGGCGTTGTGCTCTCGGCGCCGACACCGGACCGCGCTCCCGGAGCAGTCGATCAGACCATGGCGCTGCTTGCGTCTGGTGCACTGGTGCTCCGTCGCCAGCGCCGCCTCCCCATGGCCGAAGCCGCTGAGGCTCATCGGCTCTTGGAGAAGGCTGAGGTCCACGAGAAGCTCATACTCGAACTGCAGTGAGGACGCAGGGACTGTGTTTCAGTGCCGCCGAGGCTGGGGGAGGCGGGTCCGCCGACAAGGACCAGACATTGGGGCGAAACCCCACTGATCTGGGCCGACGCGGGGTATCCCACCGGGGAAAGGGGTGTCCCCAAGGACGAAGGGCGTGTCCACAGGAAGGAATGCGCGAGCCTGAAATCGTGAAAGGAGGTCGAGCACCATGTCGATGATCGACTACGACGCGCGCCCAGTCACGCCCCAGGTCCATCTGGTCGGCCACCGGGCGTCGGCGATCGGCTACGGAATCCGTGATTTCCTCAGCCGCAACGGTGTCCCTTACGAGTGGGTCGAAGTCGACGACGCGGAGCGCGTCGAGGCGTTGCTGCCTATTGAGGAGACAGATCCGGCTCGGCTACCTGTCTGTATCCTCCCAAGTGGGATGCGGCTCGCGCCGGCCACGGTTGAAAGTGTGGCCGCCGGGCTGGGGATGGTGTCAGCTCCGAGGTTGTCGGAGTACGACCTAGCGATTGTCGGGGCCGGCCCTGCCGGGCTGGCGGCGTCCGTCTACGCGGCCTCCGAAGGCTTACGTGCCCTGGCCATCGAGTCAGTGGCGCCGGGCGGACAAGCGGGCACCACCTCCATGATCGAGAACTATCTCGGCTTTCCACAAGGGATAAGCGGAGGCGAGTTAGCAACACGGGCAACTGCACAAGCGCGAAGATTCGGGGCAGAGATCCTTCTCGCCCGGCGTCTTGCCGATGTCACCAGGGACGGCCCGGCTTACGTGGCCTCGCTCTCTGACGGTACAACTGTGCGGTCACGGGCCATGCTCCTGGCCGGCGGGGTCGACTGGCGTCGTCTTGAAGTTCCGGGAATCGATGAACTCCTCGGCTCGGGTGTCTACTACGGCGCCGGCCCGAGTGAGGCCGTGACTTGCAGTGGATGCCGGGTGGCCATCATCGGCGGCGGGAACTCGGCCGGCCAGGCGGTCATACGTTTTTCGCGCTACGCCGCGCACGTGACCCTACTGGTACGGGGCGCATCGCTTGAGGCGTCGATGTCGCAGTACCTGATTAGTCAGGTGAGCAAACTGGGCAACGTCGACGTGCGCACGAACACGGAAGTGGTCGGCTTGGAATCCGATACCAACCTCAACGGACTTGTCCTCTCGTCCGAGGGATCTTTGACGCGACTGCCGGCCGATGTGCTGTTCGTATGCATAGGAGGCGTGCCCCGCACAGCAGGCGCAGCTCAGGCCGGACTTGCTTTGGACGGCGCGGGCTACGTGCGTACGGGCGCAGAACTCAGCTCGTCCGCGGCCGCGCTGGACGGGTGGCCGCTGTCGCGCCAACCACTGCCGCTCGAAACGAATCTTCCGGGGTTGTTCGCCGCTGGAGACGTCCGAAGCGGGTCGATCAAACGCTGCGCGGCTGCGATAGGCGAGGGATCGATGGCAGTCTCCTTGGTCCACCAACGTCTCGCCGAACTCGGGGGTGAGTGAGATGAGCAGCCAACGCGGCACGGATCTGTCGAACGGCGCGTCGGTCGAGGGTCCAAGCAACGAGGCAAGGGTTGAGTTCTCTGGGCTGGCTTCGAGGCAGCAGATCGGTGCCGTGGCTGATGCCCTCGAGCGAAATGGGATCACGGCCAAGGTCCTGGACTCCGGCGAAGAGGCGAGAGAAGCGGTGCGAGCCATCCTCCCCGTTGGGGCTGAGGTCTTCAACAACACGTCTCGCACCCTCGAGATGATCGGCGTCGCTGAAGACATCGAGCGCTCAGGGTTATATCAACCGCTTCGCCCTCGTCTCTACCAGATGGACCGCGAAATGCAGGGACGCGAAATGCGCCAGCTCTCGGCCGCGCCCGACTGGGTCGTTGGTAGCGTTCACGCCCTCACGAAGGAAGGATCACTTCTGATCGCCTCCGCCAGCGGAAGCCAGCTCGGTCCGATCGTTTCTGGAGCGGGACACGTCATACTCATCATCGGTGGTCAAAAGATCGTTCCCGATCTCGACACGGGGATCCGGCGCATCTCCGAGTACTGCTTTCCGCTTGAGGACCAGAGAGCTCGGCAGGCCTACGGCGTTCGGAGCGGTGTGAACAATCTGCTCATCATCAACAAGGCGGTCGCTGGCGGCCGTATTACCGCGATCTTGGTGAATGAGCCTCTCGGGTTCTGATAAGTGGCTTCCCTACGGAGTAAGGGTCAATCGCCGCAGGTACCCTCTAGCGTGGCAGACCGCAACCTTCCGTCAGTGCGATTGTACTGTTCCCACAACGACCCAAGCCAGCATCAATATTCGAGACATGGTGTCGCCGATTAAGAGACCCCAGAAGTGTCGATACGGGCAACTACGAGCGGCGTCGCGGCCAAGACGACGAAGCTGTTCTGGTGTGAGAACATCGATGACCAACGACCGCACGTGCTGCACGTGTGCGGGGGCGGCTGCACCAAGAACCTGAACCCCCGTCTCAATCAGGACCGCGTTGGTGAAGCGTCGGTCTGTGGGATCGGGCTCGCGACGCACCAAGCCCCTGTCCTGTTTGCGGAGGAGATCTCAATCGACGGCGAAGCGCGCGGGAATTTCCCACAAGCATGTACGCATCTGGCGCTCATGAGTGCTGCCGTCAACCTTGATCGCGCCCTCGATGCCGCGCGGTGACCAGGGACAACCATGCTCGCTCGGTTTCGACGGGTCCGAGAACTGCTTTGTGCAAACGGTCCCGGCAGGACCTGAATCGACGCGGGAGGCCCGATCGGTCGAGTCGAGTCCCGCCGCGCCCAGTGTTGTCTCCTTTGCTCGGGGTGTTGGCGGTGAGCAAGCGGTGCCCGGGCGCTGATTCAGCCGCCGAACTGTCGCAGCCCCGTGAGTCCCTCGAGATGGTCGGGGCAGGCCCACACCCCCCACCAACGGTCACCCTCGGGCGAGAAGCAGCGCCCCGTGCAGCTGGGTTCGACTCGGCAATGCGTCGCCCGCAGGTGTCTGCTGTGGACCATGCGCCAACACCGTCCAGGATCAGCGGTGAAGCCCGGATGGACGTCACCTGGGCCGGGGAGCATGGTGGGAGCCTCGTGCTCACGGGACATACCCTCATCCTCTCTTCAACCGGCCCGGCGTGCCCAGGGACCCCAGTGAGGGGGTCCCACCCGCCGCGCTGCAACAGCCGTTGGCCAATCGACGCCACCCGGGCTATGTTGTGTGTCCGTTGTTTTTTGCCGGAGTGAGCAAGGGAGTCGGCCCATGCCTAGCCCGCACAGCCCCAAGGTCATCGGCCTCCGTGATGGTCGGTGGATGGTCGAGTGCATCGCGTGTCGCAACGACCGGGTGTCGGCGGTCCCGATCGGGATCGGCATGTCACTGCCGGATCGGCTGACCGCAGAGCGACTGGCGGAGAACCACTGCCGGGGACAGGTGGCCCACGTGGCCGGAGCGCAACTGGGTCCCCGCAGCGAATATCTGGGTCATCCGAGCACACCGGCGGTCGCAGAGACGCGCGGCGAAACACCGCGTCGCGATCGCTTGATGCGGGAGCAATATCTTCGGGCCCAAAGGACCGTTCCGAACGTGCAGCGTCCTCCAGCCCGTCGAGGAGACCGATTAACCAGTCACTGATCCACGTTCGGATTACGTGTCCGGAGTTCGCGTCTCGGGAGTCGCGCAGTCGATGGAGACGAAAGCTTTGCCTGGCTTCCGACGCAAAGATCAAGCGCCCGAGGCGCGACGCTCGGAGACAACGACCGATGGAGCGATGGTTGGCGTCGCCGCGACGGGCCGTCCCGACGCGCCGCAGTCAGTCGTCGGCAGGTTCCGGGCCTAAGACCATGCGCCAGCGGCAGTTCGTCCTGGCCATGAAGCAGGGGGAGGAGTGACCGGGGCGAGTTGGTCTCGGGTCCACCGGGCCGGGTCCAGTTCCGACAGTTCGCGTGATTGTCGCGTACCAGCTGGAGCTCTGCGCCGCCCTGGCAGCCAGTCCAAGGCGGTGGCTCGGTTCGGCCCCAGGGAGCAATTGGCGGTCAGGAGTCGAACGATGCGCAAGGTCCACCATGCCAAGATCGTGCAGCGATCCGACCGTCGTTGGATGGTCGTCTGTGAGGACTGCGAGAGGGACCGCGAGTCCGTGACGCCCGTCGGGATCAACACTCCTGTGGAGTCCAGAGCGATGGCGGAACTTCGGTGGAAGAACCATTGTGAGCGCCGCCGCCGTCCGATCCGCCGCGGAGCCTGAACTCGGCGACGAGGAATAGGCGGGCCTCGGCGGGGAGCTCGAATGGATGAGCGTCGGGGCGGGTGAGCATGTCCGCCAGGCCCACGCTCGCGCTCGACGACATCGTCTCTTCCGGTACCAGCCTGTCTCACGCACCCCGCGATCTGGTGTGCCCAGGATCTGGTGTGCTCAGCGTGATCACCCGCCGGGGGTGAGGGTCCTCTTCGACAACGACTTGGGCCCCGGCGATCTCTCACACGATCCGCTCGGGTGCGAGGTCGTCACCGTGACTCGATTGGAGTATGAGACCATCGTGAAGCAATACAGGATTGATCACGAAAACCCGACCCCTGGCATCAGGAGGAGAAATGGCCCACTTATCCCACACCCGTGAGCGTCTCGCTCATCACGAGCAATATGGCCCGGTCAAGGTCGCCGACCAACATCGAGCGGACACTCCGTACCAGGCATTCAACAAGCGCCTGGCGGTCACCATCACGTCCAATGTCGGCACAATGACGTCGGCGTATGTGTTCTGCGTGCTGGCGCTACTCAGCCTGCCGGCCGTATTGAGCGCGTTCAATGTGTTCGCTCATGTGTTCCCCGCTTGGCTGGTAAAGGCGAGCCTGATCGCCCTCGTTGCATGGATAGCACAGACGTTCTTGCAGCTGGTTCTGTTGCCTATCATCATCGTCGGCCAGAACGTGCAAGCGGAGGCCGCTGACAAGCGGGCTCAGGAGACCTATGACGACACGGTGGCGATCCAACACGCAGCGCTGGAGATTCACGATCTGATGGAATGCATCCACCGCAACCCGCAGACAGGCCCCTGCCCCGGCCACCCCGAGTTCGCCATGGCCCCTATAACGGAGCCTGTTGTTCGGAAGAAGTGAGTATCGATGACGCCATTCTCGTCCGCTCCGAACAACAAGACCGGCGACGTCGATCGGCCGACTGAGCTCGTCAGCCGCCATATCCTCGGCGGTCGTGGTGCTCGCTGGCGCGGACCTGAGCCGATCCGGACAGGCGGCACCTGCGTGCTTCCTCCTGCGTTGGCACCACCTCAACTGTCAGGCTGCCACCCTGATCGGGTTCGCGGCGACGAGTCTCCAGCGACGTCGTGGTAGAAGCAAGAGCCGTTGGGCATCTGCAGCGCCCGTGGACGGTACTCGCGGCCGCCGGCACCGCTGCTCATCACGGCTTCGAGTTGTCCCAGGGCGTCGGGCTTGTCTTGCAGCCCGAACTGGGCCTCCGGGGCGCCGGTGCTCTGTGGGGAACTCAGATTCCGGTCTGGGTCGCATTGGCCGCGAGAGGCGGCCGACGCTGGGACAAGTTGCTCGCTCTGTGGTCCGGTGCGGCGCTCGGAGGTGTCGTGGTGCATTTCCTCCTCTGGCCGCGGCGACGCAACAAGATCGGGATACCGACCCTGACGGAGGCAGAGGGCATCCGGGCATCGAGGCTTCCCGCGTACAACACGATCCTGCGTGTCTGGTTCGTTGCATCCGTGCTGTCGATCATGGGCGAGATCTCTCCGCGCGACCGAAAATGGGCCCTCGTGGGCTTCGCCACCCTGCCACTCTTGCGTCGGTCGGCGAAGCACCACTTCACGTGGCTCGTGCACGAGGCGGGGACAAATGCCGCGTGGTGGAACAGGGGCGTCCAACAAGACTGATGGTGTGACCCCAGCGAGCACGTCATGCCAGATACCGGGTGAACCGAAGTGCCTGAAGGTGTCAGGCTCCCTTGAGGGCGCACCTTCAGCAGCAATTGGCGCAGCATGACACTCGCCGACGCCCCGGGGATCACCATCCGAGTTCCGCACCCGGCAGGTCCAAGACGCCGGCCGCCCTCATCCGGTCTATGGCGGGCCTGCGACGGGGGTGGACAGAGGCGGCGGCGAGCCAGTCACGCCAAATGGGATAGCGGTCACGATCGAAGCCCCGAAATTTCTGCTCGAAGCTGTCATTCATGGAAAGCAAGGTCCGCTCGTGCTCGGCCTCTGTGCGGGGGCAGCGCTGATAGACGACGGTCCAGCCCAGACGGTCCCGCCCCCAGGAGGCGAGCGTGCCACGCGTGCAGGTCGAAGGCGATGACGTCCCCCGGTGCCGAGTCGGCCACCGAGCCGGGGAGCGAGGGACGGTCCCCGGCTGGGTCTGCGTCGGGGCGTGGCTGCAGGTGTCGCTTCCGAAAGTCGACCAAGCGAGCGGTCTGCTCAGGGTAGTGGAAGCCGGGAACGAACTGCAGTGCGCCGTTGGCGGCACCCAGTGTGTCGAAGTAGGCGGCGAACTTCACGCCGGCCACGCCGATACCGTCGTCGCAGTGCCAGCCCGCCTCGGCGAAGTACAACATCCCCTCGGGACGCTCGGGGATGACCGGACCATCGAGCAGCGCCTGGGCGGTGTCCATGAGCAGCGAGTCGTCGCAGATCAACGACGCGCTCACCGGTGTGAGGCGCGAGGCCATCGGCAGGTAGTGACCGCTGATCCCGTCGAGCACCCGCTCGTCGTCGCTCGCCGCATACGCGTCGCGGATGGCGGCGTCAACCTCGGCTCGAAGCATGGTCGTCCGCTCCCGGCCAAGCATGCCGCGAAGCACGACGAATCCGAAGGTGCGGTAGTGGTCGATCTCGGTTGTCGTCAGCATTGGATTCCACCTGTTGCAGCTGTCGGACGAGGCGGCCGCCCGCTTCGACAGGAGGTGCTCGGGCCCGCCGCGCCATGTGTCCGACACCGAGGGCAGCCAGATCGGAGATGGCTCACCAAGTCGTGGGTCTGCCGAACACGCGCCGTGGCGCCGACGGCTTCAGCGAAGAGGCGCACCGAATCGAATGACGTTGCCATCGGGGTCGACGATGGAACCCTCTCGCTTGCCAGAGTCCTCGTCCTGCGGGCCTTCCACCTCGACCCCTGCTTGTCTCCACTCCTCAGCTACTCGGTCGGCGTCCTGACAGTGGATGTAAAGAGCACCGTGCCCCGGGAGCTCGTTTCCGGCGGCTTGCGCCAGGTGGATCGTGAGGTCCTGATCCCGGTGAGCGAAGGCATAGGTATCGTCGTGGAACGACACCTCGAACCCTAAACGCTCGAACCACGTGACCGAGCGAGCCACATTGGCAACCCTGAAGATGGGCTCGAACCCCGCGACCAACCACGTTCCGGTCATGAGTTGGAGTTGACCGCTGCGCTGGCCGTTCAATCCGGATAAGCAGTTGTGGCAGATCGGCAGGTCAGGGTGTGAGCGCAACCTCACCCACCAATCGACTGAGGTAGAGCAGCACACGCACGTCACCGCCATGGACGGCCATGCTAGAGGTCCGACCGCTCCGGAGCTCGTGGAAGCCTCTCGAGGTGCTCCCACCGACGTACCCCCTCTCGGGTCGCTTTGGCGGGGCAAACGGCGTAGTCATGCAGGGAACAAGCCTCTTCATTCAATGGTCAGGGCCCTCGGTGAACCATTGGTCGACGACCGGCGAGAAGCGCCGCGGCGGTCTCGAGTGACCATTGCGTGATCACGAGTCGAACGCTACGAGTCACGATTGATCCCCCAAACCGTTCTCGCTTACCCTCGGGCACAATGCCGAAATCCGATCACGCCCAGACTCTGCGGTCCGCTCACGGCGGGTGGGTGAGATGATTCGGCACGAGCACCGCGCAATGGAGGGCCGAATTTCTTTTCAACCGGAAGCGGCGCTCCCTTCACCAACCGTGATGGGAGCGAGATGATCTTCTCTCATCGCTCGCGAGCCGCATAAGGAAATCCATCAGGCCCCCCGTTGTCGACGGATCCTGCTTCCACCGGGCCGCACGCCCGAAGCCTTGTCAGTGGTCGTGACGGCCAATCGCACCGACCGCGTCGACCTCTGCGTTGGGTGGCGGTTCATCCAGGTGTGCAGGCCCTCGGAGTTGTTCTGGCTGTAATTGTGTGCGTCGCAGTCTTTCCCGCGACCCTGCCCGGCTCCGAGGGCCGAAGAAGCGGGGACTCGCACGCGGGATCTCGTCCCCGGGCCGCCGCAGCACAACAAAGCGACTCCACTCCCGCAAGTCAGCCGATGGCCTGGTCGGTCCCACCGTCCACCATGCCAACGACGACCACGTCGACCGGCACTCCACAACATGTGTCTCGGCTCATCACCGTCCCGATTGCCTCGACCAATCCGCCTTCCGTCCCCCAACCCAGTGCTTTCGGAGATCATTCAGGAGAGCAGGTCAATACTGTCGCTGCGGGAGCCCCTTCGAACTCGAGCCTCATCGCCCAGGATGTCGACCCGACCCTCGTCATCATCGAAGCTTCCACGCCGGGAGGTATCGAGGCGTTAGGAACCGGCATCGTGTTGACGTCCTCCGGCGAGATTCTCACGAACGACCACGTTGTGAGTGATGCGACGAACGTTTCGGCGACCGACGCGGGCAACGGACAGACGTATGGCGCCGATCTCGTGGGTAGCGACCAGGCAGCAGACGTGGCGGTGTTGCAACTCGACGGAGCCAGTGGGCTTGCAACAACCGAGTTGGGTGACTCGGCCTCCGTCGTGCTGGGTGAAGGTGTCGTCGCAATCGGAAACGCCAACGGCGCGGGGGGTACGCCAAGTTATGCCGGAGGGTCGGTGACTGCCCTTCACCACGACATCATCGAGCACAACGACGTCGTGGGATCGACTCAGCCGCTCGACGGACTCATCGAGACGGACGCCGAACTGCTTCCGGGTGACTCTGGAGGTCCCCTGGTTGACAGTGACGGTCGAGTAGTGGGAGTCGATACGGCGTTTGCCGCCAACGTTGCCCGGGGGTTCGCCATCCCCATTGACGAGGCACTCGCCGTCGCCGAGGAGATTCTGGGATGACGACGTCTAGCTTCGTGAACCTGCAGAGAGGAACCTCAAGAGGCCGACCTGAGCGGGCGGCGGACGTAGGTGAGTGCTGCCCACTTCATCTTCTGATAGGCCAAGCGAGAAACAGCTGGTCCGTGAGTACCACGCTCCTTTGGTCAGTCGGGGAATGGACATTTCGGCGCGGACCAATGTTGGGAGGACCATCGCCTCGGACAATTGCAAGGCCCGATGATCGCGGTGATCGGATGCATCCACGCCGGCGCAGTGCGCACCG
Source organism: uncultured Acidimicrobiaceae bacterium (assembly GCA_963838835.1). Classification (GTDB taxonomy): domain Bacteria; phylum Actinomycetota; class Acidimicrobiia; order Acidimicrobiales; family RAAP-2; genus Bog-473. The sequence continues at coordinate 115,011 of CAWITA010000031.1, read as the reverse complement.
AGCAGTCGGATGCCATGTTCCTCGCCATGGCGTGCCGCTCGTGCACCGCGGTGAGGGAGCTCGCCACGTTGGACCTCGTCTGACCCTCCACACCGCATGGTCCCCGAGAGGCGGTGCGACCTTCAGCCAGATTCTGTCTTGGCGAGGGCAGCATGGGCGTCCGCGATCTGACTCTCCCATTTCCGTTCGATCTTCCCGAAATGCCAAACGGCGAGGGCAACGATCCACGTCACGACGAACACACCCACGATGATGAACCCGGCCCGATTGATGTTGAAATTCTGCATGAAGCCCCAGAAGCCACCGCTGAGATGTGTTTCCTGAGCGATGAGGCCAAGGATCTCGATGGTGCCGATGAAAAGGGCGATGAACACGGACAACCCGGTGATCGTCAGGTTGTAATAGATCTTGCGGATCGGCTTGGCAAAAGCCCAGTCGTAGGCAAAGTTCATGAAACAACCGTCGATGGCGTCGAAGAGGCACATGCCGGCCGCGAAGAGGATCGGGAGCGAGATCACCGCGTAGAACGGCAGGCCGCCGACAACAGCGGACCCTGCGAGCACCAAGAGGGCAACTTCAGTGGCCGTGTCAAAACCCAGGCCGAAGAGCACCCCGACTGGGTAGATCTTCCATGGGGTGTCGATGCGCGTTGCGTAGCCGCCGAGAAAGCGGTTCATCAGCCCCCGGTTGTCAAGCTGGCGTTCCAGCTCCCCGTCGTCGTAACGGCCCTGGCGCATCTCCTTGCTCACCTTGATGATCGACATGAGCACGACGAGGTTCAAAAGGCCGATTAGACAGAGGAACGTTCCCGAGACGGTCGTCCCGATGATCCCGGTCCAGTGGTGCAAGCCGGAACGATCATTTTTGACGGCGCCGTTGAGCGCACGGATGCCGAAATTCAACAAAACGGCGAGAACGAAGACGATGGTCGAGTGGCCGAGCGAGAAGAAGTACCCCACGCTCAGGGGCCGCTTCCCGTCTTGAATCAGCTTGCGGGTCGTGTTGTCGATTGCGGCGATATGGTCGGCGTCAAAGGCGTGGCGCATCCCGAGGGTGTAGGCCAAGACTCCGGTCCCGAATCCGAAAACCTCCGTCTTCGAGATGTGATAATGACCTCGAAGCGCTACGACCAGCATTCCCCAGCCGAGCACATTCAGACCGATGACGGTAAGCGCCATGCCGCCGACCTTGAGCCACTCCGCGGCGGTGAGGCAGTGGCGGATCTTCGAGATCCGAGATGGCACGGTTGCGATGGCCATTGACGGTGCCTCCAGGGGGCGAGGGTCTCGCAGCGGAGCTAACTGCGAGGCTATTGCAATAGCCAATACGTAGCAACAGGGGGTCCTGGATGCCGTCCCGCCAGCGCGGGACTCCCGTGGCGGAGGTGGGTTGGATCCGGCGCCCTGCTCGCGCCGACGTTCGACCGCAGGAGGGGCCGGGCGACCGCTGCCCGTCGGCCTCTCCTCGAGGCGCTCCTCGGGCGCCGGGCGCTAGGGGTGGGTGCTCTTCCGGAGCCCCGAGCGCAGACGGCGCAGTGGTCAAGTGAGGCGCCAACTCCATGTGCCCAGCACCCGTGAGAGCTCGGCCTCGGTGGCCTCCCGGCGTGATTCGACTGCCTCCCGCTCTGAACGCAGGCGATCACAGGCAGATCGAAGTCTGACGCAATCCGACGTCAGAATCTCGCGTTCGGAGGCCATGGCCCGGCGCGTCGACCGCAGGTCATCGCATTCCGAGCCCAAGGCAGCGCGCTCTGCGATCAAGGCATCGCGCTCTGCGATCACCCTGTCCCGCTCCGATGAAACCGCGGTGCATTCTGACGCCAGTGCGGCTCGGGTTCTCTGGCCATGTTGCTCGATCGCCGAGAGCCAGGCCCACGCGACCGGCGTCGCCGGCCACGCCGTTGGGGCCGACTCGGTCGAAGGCTGCGCCCAGCGGGCCGACAGATCCCGAAACACCGATCCGTCCCGCGGGTGCGTCATCAAGGCCGAGATGAGGGAGGCGATGCGGGGGGACAATTCGGCACGGTCGATGCCGCCGGCGCGCGGGATCTGGAAACCGGTCTGGTCTGGGAAGAAACCCCACAACGACACGAGCCAGACCAAGAACGAGTAGTAAGCGTCGTTGGGCCACTTCATGTCTTCGGGCACCGGACTGATGGCGCCGTGATCGACGAGATGAGCCGTTTCCTTGTGTGGGTCCCACACGACATTCCACAAGCGAAGGTCTGCGTGGTACAGGCCGTGAGCTTCCAACTCGGCCAAGGTCTCGAGCACCTGGCCGGTGATCACGGACCGAGCGTCCTCATCGAGTGAATCGACGATCTCACTCAACAGAACGCCTGGGTATGACGAACGGACGATGATGGATTCATCGGCCCCATCGACGAACTCGATCACCTCCGGTGCCTCCATCCCGGCGCCGGTCAGGGCTTGCAGCACGTGGGCTTCGCGACGTAACTCTTGCCGGAGCTGCGAGAGGAGGTCTTCGTCTGCCTCGTCTGCGAATCGAGCGGCTATCTTTTCGACGCCGGACGGAAGGAAGCGATATCGTCGCAGGCTGCGGAGCGCGCCACGTTCCTCGGTGTGCGGCTCTTCCGTCCAGGACTCGATCTCGTGCAAGTTGCCCGCGGCGAGCACGTGGCTCTGGCTGGCAAACAGGATGGGCCGTCGCACTTCGGACAGGTGTGTCCCCACGCGACCTACTTCTCGAATGAAGGCATAGGGGGCCAGGGTGACACGCGGATCTTCCGGCAGTGACTCTGCCCAGTAGACCGGCTCGGCCGCCAGGGCCATCTCGAACACCGCGTGGGAAATCTTCTGGGACAGCACAGCGACAAGCTCGACCGCAGCGTCGTGGCCGCCCCGATGCGCGATGTGTTGGAGAACGGAAAACGCCACCACGAGGTCGTAGCCGTCGAGGTCGACCAGGGTGGGACATTCTGCGATGTCTCCTTCGAGAAACTCCACGTTGAGGTCGGTGAGTCTCTCTTGAATCGCTCTGGCCAGCGCGACGTTCGTTGGCACGACGTCGATTCCCGTGACGCCATGGCCGAGTTCGGCAAGCCGAAAGGCCGTGTAGCCCTGCGCAGATCCGAGATCGAGTATCCGAAGGGATCGGTCGAAATGCGACGAGATTTGCTCGACGACCCTCCTCAGTACGTCGATCCGGTGATCGTCGGCGGACCGTGCGGCATGGATCTCCGGGTGGCCGTAGATCGGCTGGTAGATCTCGGGAAGACGGCGAACGAGCGAGACGACCCCATCTTCGGCGCCCCGTGTCTCGTCCTGCCCCTCGGGGCGGGAGGGCGGCAGTGACGGCAGTCTCGCCATGAGCGAGTCTGCCGTGGTCTCCATGAAGCCTCAATAGGTGCCCAGCGTCGGGAAATCGACGTAGTGCTGGCCATGCTCCACATCGCTCCCTCGCGAAAACGCTCGAAGCGGACGTCGTCGTGAGCGTCGTACCAGCCAAGCAAGTTGTCGTGCATGACGGTGGGCACGACGTTGTCGAATAGGCCTCGCTCGCAGGCAATGCCGTAGAGATCGTGGTCGCTGAACGCCAGGTCCGCCTCATGGTTGAAGAGTTGATCGATGTTTCGGACGAGATCGGTGTCCGCCTCTAGGCGGCGCCAGAGTTCGCGCACGTTGGCCACGGAGAAGAGGACGACGCCCGAGATGTGTCGCCGGTACTCGTCGGAGCCGGCGTACTCGAGGACATCCTCGAATCCGAATCCTTGGAGGAGGTACGCGGCACCCCGGTACATCCGGTAGTCCCACTCCGGCTTGCGGATGGCGGGAATCCAGTAGAAACAGCGGGGAGCGCCGGTCGCGGGGTCGTAGAGACGCGATTCATCCCAGTTCTCGAATGCGAAGACCTCGCTGTCGAGAATGACCGCCTGATCGGTGTCGACATAACGATCGACGCTCAACCGAAAGAACATCTGGCGGTACCATCCGACTTCTCGGTACTTTTGATCCCAACGAAATGTTGGGAGGCGTCCCGAGACATCGATCTCTCGTTCGTCGATGTAGTGAGCTCCCAGAGATCGGACGAGTCTTACTTCTTCTGGCGCGAGATTGCCGACGACGAGGATGGGGGTCGAACTCACTCGGCGAAATGTCTCGATACACATCTGCGCCGGAAGCAGATGGCGACGAGAGACCGTGATGACATAGGTCAATCGGCCGAGACGTGGTCCCGACCCGAATGGGGTCGCCGGTTCAGCGTCAGAGCTCGGGGATGGAAGTTGGCGGGCCGTTGTCGCTCCTCGTCACGGCGGCGAGGCCTCAGGCGCCGGCACGCTCCGGGAAAAGATACCGGAAGGTACGAGCAACGCCTCGGCGGACCCACAGAACGCTCGGTGATGCTCGAGTTGCTTCGTCTGTGCGGCAACGAAGGGCCGGAACTGACGGCCGGCTCCAGCGAAGCGGCTGCACCACGTTCTCGACGCCCGCCACCCGAGCGGCACGGCGATCGAGAAGCCCGGTTCAGACCGACGTCTCGTTCCGACCTCGTGCGATCCGGACCCGCCAGGCGCGGCCCGACGGGCGCCATCCGCCCGCGGCAGACGAGATGACCGAGCCGTGGGGGGCGAGCGGCTGTGTCCCGGCGGCGGGGCGCGGTCCCGCGGCGGTGGTCGCGTCCTGGTGAGCACTCTCGGGTCGGAGCCCACCGGAGTACGAACTCCGACCGAGTTGTCGATGCGTTGTGCGCAGTGGGTTCGGATGGCTCTACCTTCATGAAGGACGTGGTCGTACAACAGCTCCCGGGGGCGGGGGAGTTCCGCCAACCCCCCGCCCCTGCGACGCCTGCCCGTGGCGCGGCGAGGAACGGCCGCGCGTACCCCGGAGCGGGCCATCCGCTTCCGGCGAGCACCGAGTCGCAAACGAGTTTCCTGACGACGCCTCGCTGGTTCCCCCGGCGGCTCGCCAAGCCAGGTCTCGCTGCATCCGACGTCCGGTGACGATGCGGCGAGGTCCTTACCCATCGGGGGAGGAGCGACACCGAATGCGGCGCCACAAGCTTGAGCGGCGACGCTGACCATTGGCAGCGATGCGGGGTCCGCAGTGTTGTCGGAACGTTGCGCCACTTCGATCCGATCGGCTCTAGAGGGCAGCGGAAGCGATCGCCAGAATCTCCGTAGTGACGGGGCGGGCAAACGCAATCTGGGATCCGCGCGTTGACACGCTCCGCTCCGCTTCGACGATCCATCATCATGCGTAGACAACCGACGACATACTTCGTACAGCCACAACGTGAGACTCGACGCGCGGTCGACGAGCGCCTTCTTGAATGGCTGATGCAACCGCACGCCGGGCACATCCCGGTGGTGCTCGAGGACATCTTGCACCGGCCAGAGTGGCACCGTGACGCAGCCTGCCGAGGATCAGGCGCGAGCGGGTTCGTCAAGTCCACGGGGGGCGCCTACGGCGCGACCCGGCGGCAGTGCGCCGGCTGTCCGGTCCGCCAGGAGTGCCTCGATTTCGCCCTGGCGGACGAGTCGATCGTCGGCTTGTGGGGCGGCACGACCGATGCCGAGCGGCGAGAGATGCGCCGGCGGGCGGTTGCCTGACTGGCTCCCCCGAAGCCAGCTGCCCTTCACCCATCGCGCGCGATCCCGCTCGTCTTCGAGCCTCATCGACCGATCAGCGACCGCTCCAGACCGGGGGCCGTTTCTCGAGGAACGAGGCGACCCCCTCGCGTGCGTCGGCCGAGTGGGCCGCGGTCGTCAACGCGCGCTGGGTCTGTTCCCAACCGAGTGCGTCGTCGGACGCGACGATGTCGTTGACGGCGGCAAGGCAGGCCTGTACCGAGACGGGCGAGTTGGCGCAGATCTGCTGCGCCAGAGCCTCAGCCTCTTCGAGAGCCTTCCCCTGATCGGTGAGGACGTTGACCAATCCCACCTCATAGGCACGCGGTGCTTCGATGGGCCGGCCGGTGAGGATGAGCTGGCGGGCAAGGTTGAGTGGCAACGCCCGCGGGGCACGGAACAGCCCGGCGCACGTCGGCACCACGCCGATGCCCACCTCGGGCAGGCCAAACCGCGCGGTGCGCGCCGCCACGACGAGGTCGCAGGCCAGGACGATCTCGAGACCCCCGCCGAGGGCCGGACCCTCGACGGCGGCGATCAGCGGCTTGCGGCGCCGGCGCCGGATGATGCCGTACTCGCCGCCACGGCTGGTGACGTAGTCACCGCCCGCGGTCAGATCGCTCCCGGCACTGAACACTTCGGTGGTGCCGGTCAGGACCCCCGCCCAGAGCCCCTCGTCGTCGTCGAGGTCGTTCAAGGCGTCGTCGAGGGCGTCGGCCATCGTCCGGTCGATGGCATTCCGCTTGGCGTGGCGCTCCATGGAGATGATGAGCACGCGCTCCTGCCGTCGCGTGACTACCGGGCCGCCCGTGCCATCGCCGTGGTCAGTGCCCTTCACGCGCATCCCCCGATCCAGCGAGCTCGAGATGACGTCACGATACTGTGCCGCGCCGCAGCGAGCTCGCGCCGACCTCAGCTCGCTGCGATGGCGACGACCGGTTTGTTGAGCGGCTTGCCGCCCATCGACCCGAAGAACGGGGCGTTGTACGAGAAGATCCCACCGTCGGACGCCACGAATCGGTAGCCCGAGCCGTCGGAGTTGGCCGCCATGCCGACGATGGGGGCGTTGAGGTGCAGGCTTCCGGTGGAACCGTAGAAGGGCGCGTCGAACGAGAAGATGCCGCCGTCGGACGCCACCTCCCAATACCCGCCCGTCTGCGCGTCATCGGCCACGCCGACCACGGGTGAGTTGAGCGGCGCGCCGCCCATGGAGCCGTGGAAGGAGGCATCGCCGTAGCTGAAGATGCCGCCGTCGGACGCCACGAGCCAGTACCCCTTGCCGTCGTGCGTGGCGGCCATGCCGACGATGGGCTTGTTGAGGTGGATTGCCCCCGTGCTGCCGTAGAAGCTGGCGTCGCCGAAGGAGAAGATACCGCCGTCGGACGCCACTTCCCAGTACCCGCCACCGTCCGGGGTGGCGGCCATGCCGACGATCGGTGCGTTGAGCGGCTTCCCGCCCATGGACCCGTCGAAGCCGGCGTCGCCGAAGTTGAAGATGCCGCCGTCGGACGCCACTTCCCAGTAGCCGCCGCCATCCTTGGTCAGCGCCGAGGCAACCACCGGCCGGTTGAGGTGAATGCTGCCGGTCGACCCGCAGAAGGGGATGTTGCCGTAGTCGAACACGCCGCCGTCCGACGCCGACAAGAGGTACCCGTCGGGTCCACCAGACGGAGCGTTGCACGGCACCTCGATGGGTGGCGGGTCCGGTGTGCCGGCGTCGCCCGTGAGCTGCGGGTCGTGGTGGAATTGCGGCCAGGCGCCACTCTCGTAGACGCTCGAACCCGAGCCGTTGGTGTCGTCGATCTCCCAGTGCACGATCACGCCGACCAGGGAGCCGACATCGGTGTACCCCGCGCCGGTGATGCCGATGTGCCCGTCGGGGTCGTCGGTCACGAGCGGCGAGCTCTGGAAGGCGTCGCCGAGGGCGAGCGTCGTGACTCTCGCGCCCGAACGTCCGTCGAAGACGTCGATGCCGTCGGAGGTCGGGACGATGACGTCCTGGTAGCCCCCGCCCGTGAGGTCGGCCGTCACGGGCGAGCCGATCACCGCCCCCGTGGTCGACGCCGACCAGATGGCGGCACCGTTGGTGCCGTTCAGCACGTAGATGGTGCCTGCGGTGCCTGTGGGGCCTCCTATCTGTGTCCCTTCCACCACGTCGAGCTGTCCGTTGCCGGTGACGTCGGCCAGGGCGGGCGAGTCGGCGGTCACCCCGTTGAGCGTGTCGCTCCAGGCCAGGCCGCAGGATGTGTTGAGGGCGAAGATCTTGTCCGAGTCGGAGGCGCCCGAGTAGTAACTGCCGTCGCCGATCGCGATGCCGACGCCGCCGCCGGCGAGGAACTGGCCGACGGCGGGCGACGAGCGGTCGATGTTCTGCGTCGTGTTGTACTGGCAGATGAGGCCGCCGCCTGGGTTCCCCGTCGCGTAGTTGCCCGCGCTCGACATGATGCGGATGTGGCCGCCGTTGGCGTACGATTCGCCGTAGGCAAAGCCCGCGCTGGAGTCACCGCCGCTGACGATCTCGTTGTTGTTGTCGCTGTAGAGGTCCGCCACCGCCGCCGTCGAGAACACCGAGTCGGCGGAGAACCACGGGAAGCCGGCGAGCATGGCCCCGTTGTTGGCGGCCAGGGCGTCGGTGTTCTGCCCGAGTGAGCCGGCTTCGACCCCGTAGGCGCCGGCGTAGGCGTCGACGGTGAGCGACGCCGAGACGGCGGAATGGACGGTGGGGTCGGTCGCTGGGTTGGTCTCCTGGACGAACCACTGGTCGCCCCCGCTCGGAGTGATGGCCTGGTACCCGCCCGTCGCCGGAGTGCTCGCGTTCCCGTCGCCCACGTAGACGGTGTCCTGCCCGTTGGCGTTGATGGGCGCCACCGACGGGGAGGAGTCCACCGGCGCGCCGGCGTAGTAGGGCCAGCCGGGGACCGGTGAACCGCCGTCGAGGTGGTAGGCGTACACGTACCCTGCCCGGTCGCCGACCACGACGGCCCGTTGCCCGTCGCCCAGGGTGGCGACGTTGGGCGAGGACAGCGCGATCGGATTGCCGGGATCGTCCAGCTGCACGTTCCACATCTGCGTCGCCGTGAAGCCCGCGGCATGGGGGACCTCCGCGGCCTGGGCGACCGGTGCCGCCTGGATGATGGTGGTCAGAAGCAGGGCGGTGGTGGCGGCAGCCGTCACGGAACTCGAAAGGAAGAGCCTCGGCACTCGACGGATCACGTCACTCCTCTCACGTCTGGTTCACGTCTGGTGCGGCCCGCGGCCGCCCGTCACCGGCGCGCCAGCGAGCAACCGCGCCGGAGGGCCGGCGGGCGGGCGGGAAGGAACGGACGCCCCACAGGCACTCCATCGGCACCGCGGCGGTCCGCCTTGAACGCTCGGCGCATCGGTCCAGGACAGGGGCGATCCCCGCCGGCGGCTCGCCGAAAGCACCGCGGGGAACCGAGCACCGGCCCGCGTTCTCGGTCTATGGGGGTGTCCGCAGGTGCGGCGCACGGGCGCCCGCGCCGCTGCCCATGAAGCCCTTTTCGGTGCCCCGCCGCCTACCATGCTGACCGTGATCGGGTCGTCCACGAAACGGCTGCCGGCCTGATGGGGCGACGAATCCGGTGGCTCGGCATCATCATGGTGGCCTGCCTCGGCCTCGTGGTGGCACAGCTGGTGAACATCCAGCTGGTGAAGGCCAAGCAACTGCAGACCTCCCCCTACAACCCACGCGTCGCCGTCCTGCGCTTCGACAACCCGCGCGGGACGATCTACGCCTCGGACGGCACGGTGCTGGCGAAGTCGGTCCCCACTCCGGCGGGGACGAACAGGTACCGACTACGGCTACGACTACGTCCGCGAGTACCCGCAGGGCCCGCTCTACGCCGGCATCACTGGATACGACTCGGCCCTCTACTACGGGACGTCAGGCATCGAGGAGGAGTACGACTCCTATCTCGGCCGGCACCAAGCGGCACCTCAGACGCTGAGCCAGCTGCTCTTCCGGGAGAAGCAGCCGTTGACCACCGACAACGTGACCCTGACCGTGGAACCGAGCCTGCAGAACGCCGCCTGGCAGGCCTTGACGACGCTGCCACCCGGGGCCAACAAGGACGGGGCTGTCGTCGTGCTCGACCCCAAGACGGGCGCGGTCCTGGCCATGGTCTCCAATCCGACCTACGACCCGAACACGCTCGTGAGCACGTCGCTATCGGAAGAGCAGCTGGCGCACTTCAGCTACGTCCAGAAGGACCACGAGGGCTACTACCCGCTCCGCCCGATCGCCACCGGCGAAGTCTTCTTCCCCGGCTCCACCATGAAAGTGGTGACGTCCACCGCGGCCTACAACCTCAAGCCCGCCCTGGCGGGGTTCAACTATCCGGTCCAGGCCTGTCAGACCTTCCCGGACTCGAACAAGGCGCTGTGCGACGAGAGTGGCCCCTGCGGCGGGACCATGACCCAGATGCTGCCGTTCTCGTGTGACCCGGGCTACGGCGAGCTCGGAGTGCAAGAGGGCGTGGCGACACTGCGCCAACAGGCCGAGCTCTTCGGCATCAACTCCGTGCCGCCGATCGACCTGCCGAGCGACACGCAACAGCCCGTCGGCGGTGTCGTCGCCTCGCCGCTGGTGAACTTGCCGGCGAACTCCCAGGCGTTCCAGGCCTATACCTCCATCGGGCAGTACGGCGTGCAGGACACCGCGTTGCAGAACGCGATGGTGGCGGCCGGCATCGCCAACGGCGGGGTTCTCATGACCCCCCATTTCATGTCGTCCATCCGGGACTCGCAGGGGGCGCTGGTCCAGAGCTACACGCCGTCGGTCCTGTCCCATGCGGCATCGGCGCAGGCGGCGCAGGCGGTGACCTCCCTCATGCAGGGCGTGGTCGCCAACGGCACCGCATCGGGCGTGGGGTTCCCGTCCTACCTGTGCGCTGCCGTCAAGACGGGGACGGCGCAGACGGGCGCGGCGCAGGGGGTCAACCACGACTGGATGATCGGCTTCGCGCCGGCCAACAACCCCCAGATCGCTGTCGCCGTGGTCGTGCCGCAGCAGAACATCTCGTCGGACGGCGCATCGGTGGCCGGCCCGATCATGAAGGCGGTCATGGAGGCCGCGATCCCGCCCGGCTCGGTCAGCCAGCCCTGCAACGTGACCGCACCGCCGCTGTCCGTCTTCACGGGGCACTGAGCCACCGGGGCGACCCCAACCCAGGCGGGCACGAGTCCCGGGCATCTGTTTTTGCCGGGTTCCTCGGGGTATAAACTATCTGCGTGTCTACGCAGGTAGTTGAGAGCCCTGCCGTCGAAGAGTTCCGTTCCGCCGTCGGGATGCTCAAGCTGCTGGGCGACGAGACGCGCCTGCGGGTGATCTGGGCCCTGCTGGAGGGTGAGCACTCGGTCAACGAGCTGGCCGACATCGTGGGCGCCCAGCCGGCCGCCGTCTCACAGCACCTGGCCAAGCTCCGCCTCGCCCGCCTGGTCCGGAGCCGGCGGGAGGGGACGCGGATCTTCTACGTGCTCGACGACGCCCACGTCCGGCGGCTGGTCGAAGAGGTGCTGACCCACGCCGACCACGTGACCGCCCATGGCTGAGACGGGCGCCGGCCACCGCGGCCACCACGACCACCATCACGGGCCGGGCGGGGACTCGGTGGCGGGTGACCGGCGCGCCCTGAAGCTGGCCCTCGCCTTGCTGATCACGTTCATGGTCTTCGAGGTGGGCGCGGCCGTGGCCTCGAACTCGGTGGTCCTCCTGGCCGACGCCGGCCACATGTTGGTGGACGTCGGCGCCATCACCGGCTCCCTCGTGGCCATCCGCCTCGCCGCCCGCCCGGAGACGCGTTCGCACACCTACGGCATGAAGCGGGCCGAGATCCTGGCCGCCGCGGCCAACGGCGTGGCGCTCCTGGTCGTCTCGGGGCTGGTGACCTCCGACGCCGTGAGCCGGCTGGTGCACCCCTCGCACGTGGACGGAGCGGTCCTGATCGTCGTCGCCGCGGTCGGGGTGGCCGTCAACCTCGCCGCAACGCTCACCATGGCGAGGGCGAACCGCCAGTCACTGAACGTCGAGGGGGCCTACCGCCACATCCTGACCGACGTCTACGGGTTCGCCGGCACGCTGATCGCAGGCGTGGTCATCGTCGTGTGGGGCTTCGACCGGGCTGACTCCGTCGCCTCGTTGGTGGTCGTCCTCCTCATGGTGCAGGCGGCGGTGGCGCTGTTGCGGCCGGCGCTGCGGATCTTGCTAGAGGCCGCCCCGGAGGACATCGACCTCGAAGAGGTCCGTCGCCATCTACTGGAGCTACCCGAGGTCACCTCGGTGCACGACCTGCACGCATGGACGCTCACATCGTCGCTGCCCATCCTCACGGCGCACATCGTGGTCACCGAGGAGTGCTTCACCACGGGGGAGGCCGGCCGAGTCCTCGACCATCTGCAGGACTGCCTGTCGGGACACTTCGACGTGGCCCACTCGACCCTGCAGTTCGAGTCGGTCGGGCACATCGAGCACGAGCTCGGCGGGCACGGCTAGCGCGCGTCGGGTGCGCCGGCGCGCGCGTCGGGTGCGCCGGCGCGCGCGTCGAGCCGGCGGGCGGTCGGGGGCTCCAGGGCCGCCACCAGCTCGACGTGCTCGGTCATGGGGAAGATGTCGAAGGCACGCAGCGGGCCGAGGCGCCAGCCCTCATCGAGGAGGACCCGTACGTCCCGCCCGAACGAGGCCGGGTCGCACGACACGTAGATCAGTGTGCGCAGGCTCGTCCGGTGGCCAGCGAGCGCCCGCATGACGCCGATGCCGGCGCCCTCGCGGGCAGGATCCACGACGACGATGTCGGGACGCCCGACGGCGGACGCCACGAGCTCGGGCGTCACGGTATCCTGGGTCACGCGGAGCTGCGGGAAGAGGGTGCCGTTGTACCGCGCGTCGGCGCAGGCCCGGGCGTCCCGCTCGACCGCGAGGACCGATCCCGTCGGGCCCACCGCCTCGGCCAGCGGGACGGAGAAGAGTCCGGCCCCGGCGTAGAGGTCGAGGACGGACGCTCCACGGCAGTCGCCGGCGAGGGCGAGCACGGCCGCGAGCAGCGCGGCGGCAGCGCCCGTGTGGACCTGCCAGAACACCCCCGTCGTGATCCGGTAGCGGCGTCCTGCGACGACGGCGTGCACGGCGCCGGGCGGCCGACGGACCTGGCCCCGGACGACCACGCCGGTGCCGAGGTCGGGGAGCCGCGGCTCGACCCGCCCCCGTGGCGTGACCGAGACCACCGCCTCGCCCGGCTCGGTCCCCGTCGTGACCTCGAGCCGCGCGACGCCGGGCCACCGGGTGGCAAACGCCCCCGTCTCGGAGACGGCAGCGCCGGCGATGGGGCAGTCGTCGACGAGTTCGAGTTGGTGGGAGCGGTGCCGGCGGAACCCGACCGCGCCGCTCCTGTCCACGGCCAGGCGCACCCGGCTGCGCCAACGGAGCCCGTCGCTGTCGCCGGGGACCGGCTCGACCTCGACCGGGCGCTCCACTCCGGCCAGCCGGGCCAACTGCTCGGCGATCAGGAACGCCTTCAGCTTGCGCTGCGCGCCCAGCTCGACGTGCTGGAAGTCGCACCCGCCGCAGCGTCCCGGCCCGGCGTGCGGGCACGGGGGGACGACCCGGTCGGGGGAGGGCGCCAGGATCTCGACGGCGTCCGCCCGCAGGTAGGACGTCGTGCGAGCGGTGACGCGCGCTCTGAGCCGTTCGCCGGGAAGGCTGTGGCGGACGAAGACGACCCTGCCGTCCGGTGCCCGGGCCACACAGCCACCGCCCGCAGCGATGGAGCCGACCTCGAGCTCCAGCAGGTCCGGCTCGTCCGCGGTGGCCGTCGCCATGGCCGTGCAGCGTAGGGCGACGAGGTCAGCCAAGATTTTCTGGCCCGGGTGTCGATCTGGCCGACACCCGATCGTCGTAGGAGCGAACCATTGCTGAGGAAGCCCAAGGAGAACCCCAAGGAGAACAAGGAGATGGAGTACCGATGCAGTATCTATTGATGATCGCCGTCGACGAGCGGAAAGGCTCGCAGACGCCAGAAGACGCGGGGCACGAGATAAGCCCCGAGTACGAGGCCTTCGCCAAGGAGATGACGGAGCGCGGCGTGCTGCGCGGCGGCAATCGTCTCCGCCTGACCAGCGACGCCACCACGGTGCGCGTGCGCAACGGTGAGGTCCTCGCCACCGACGGCCCCTTTGCCGAGACCAAGGAGCAGCTGGCCGGCTACTTCCTCGTCGAGTGCAAAGACCTCGACGAGGCGATCGAGGTCGCGGCCCTGATCCCCGGGGCCAGGGACGGGTCGGTTGAAGTGAGGCCGATCTGGGAGATGTGACCGCCGAGGTTGAGGCGGCGGTCGCCGCGGCGTTCCACGCCGAGTGGGGCCGGGTCGTCGCGACCCTGGTCCGGCTGAGCGGCGACTGGGATCTCGCCGAGGAATGCGCGCAGGATGCCTTCGCCGCCGCGCTGGAACGCTGGCCGCGCGACGGCATCCCGCGCCGCCCCGGCGCCTGGCTCACGACGGTGGCCCGCAACCGCGCCGTCGACCGGGCCCGGCGCGCCAGCACGGGCGCGTCCAAGGAATTGGAGGTCGCCCTGCTCGAGCCCGGCCATGCGGAGTCGGCGGAGGAGTCGAAGGCGTCGGGGGCGTCGGGGGCGTCGGGGGAGTCGGGGGAGGAGGAAGAGGTGCCCGACGACCGCCTGCGCCTGATGTTCACCTGCTGCCACCCCGCGCTGTCCTTCGAGGCGCAGGTGGCGCTCACCCTGCGCACGCTGGCCGGCATGACGACGTCGGAGATCGCCCGGGCCTTTCTCGTTCCGGAGGCGACCATGGCGCAGCGGCTCGTGCGCGCCAAGCGGAAGATCCGTCACGCCGGCATCCCGTTCGCCGTGCCACCGGCCCACCAGATGGTGGACCGGACGGCTGCGGTGCTGGCGGTGCTCTACCTCCTCTTCAACGAGGGGTACTCGGCCACGGCGGGGTCCGACCTGGTTCGCCGCGGCCTGACGGCCGAGGCGATCCGTCTGGGTCGTGTCCTGTGCGACTTCATGCCCGACGAGCCCGAGGCGCTGGGTTTGCTCGCTCTCATGCTGCTCCACGACGCCCGCAGCGCGGCGCGGGTCGACGCGGCGGGCGATCTTGTCGTGTTGACGCAGCAGGACCGTGCGCTGTGGGATGCCGGTGCCATCGCCGAGGGAGAGCAGCTCTTGGAGGCCGCGGCGCGACTCGACCATCCCGGTCCCTTCCAGATCCAGGCGGCCATCGCGGCCTGCCACGTCCGCCACGAGGCCGAGCCGGACTGGGCCGGGATCGCCGCGCTCTACGACCGTCTCTTCGCGATGACGCCGTCGGCCGTCATCGAGCTGAACCGAGCCGTGGCCGTCTCCCTGTCCGAAGGTCCCGAGGCGGGGCTGGCCCTGCTGGAGAGGATCGCACCGGACGGAGAACTGCGCGAGTACCACCTGCTCCCGGCGGCGCGCGGGGACATGTTGCGACGTCTCGGGCGCCGAGCGGAGGCGGCGAACGCCTACCGGAAGGCTCACGACCTGGCGGGCACGGACGCCGAGCGCCGCTACCTGGAACGACGCCTGGCCGAGGTGACGGCCGCGCCGGCCGCGCCGGCCGCGCCGGCCGCGCCTGCCGCGCCGGCCGCGCCACCGGTTTGACAGACTGGGGCGCCGTTGTAATCGTCTCGTCGGAGCCACCGCCCGCCGGCGGCGGTCACGAGCGAGAACTGAGAGGACGGCTGAACCATGTTGCAGGGCAGAGTGGCGGTCATCACCGGGGCGGGCCGGGGCATCGGCCGTGAACACGCGCTCCTGTTCGCCTCGCTCGGCGCCAAGGTGGTGGTTAACGACCTCGGGGGGGCCGTCGACGGTTCGGGCTCCGACGTCTCGGCGGCGCAGTCGGTCGTCGACGAGATCACGGCCGCCGGGGGCCAGGCCGTCGCCAACACGGACAGCGTGAGCTCCTTCGCCGGGGCCAAGGCGCTCGTCGCACAAGCCGTCTCCAGCTACGGCGACCTGCACGTCGTGGTCAACAACGCAGGGATCCTGCGCGACCGCATGCTCGTGTCCATGAGTGAGCAGGAGTTCGACGACGTGATCGCCGTGCACTTGAAGGGGACCTTCAACGTGACCAGGCACGCCGCCGAGGTGTGGCGGGAGGCCGCCAAGGGCGGCACGGTCACCGACCGCGCCATCGTGAACACCAGCTCGGGCGCGGGGTTGCACGGCAACGTCGGCCAGACGAATTACTCGGCCGCCAAGGCGGGCATCGCCGCCATGACAGTGGTCAACGCCATGGAGCTCAATCGCTACGGGGTACGAGCCAACTGCATCGCTCCCGTCGCCCGGACCCGCCTCACGATGCAGACCCCTGGGATGGGCGAGTCGATGCAGCAGCACGTGTTCGATCCCGAGAACGTCTCGCCGCTCGTGGCCGTGCTGGCGTCGGAGTCCTGCCCCTTTAACGGCCAGGTCTTCAGCGTGTACGGGGGGTCGGTCGGGATCTATGCCGGCTGGTCCATCGCCGAATCGGTGGAGACCGACGACCGCTGGACCGCCGAATCCCTGGCGGCGGCCATGGACAAACTGCCCCGCACCGTCGAGGTCAACAGCCAGATCGCGGACCTCGCCAAGCACATGGGGAGATAGGGCGTCGGTGGTGACCGACGCGGCGCGGATCGAGGCGGCGTTCGCCGCGGCCGACGTGCACGCCCTCTTGTGCGCGGTGGCGCACCGGACGGGCGACCTGTCCTTGTTGCGCGGGGAGTTCGCGCCCGATCAAAGCCAGCTCCTCGTCCCCGGACGCGGCCTCGCCCCCCAGCAGCTGGAGTCGGCCCGGCGCCTGGCCGCAGACATCCTGCGAGCGGACCAGCAGGCGGGCGCCCCCGAGCATGGGCTGACCGAGGAGGCGTTGCGGCGGATCCTCGCCTTCCTCGTGGGTGCGGACGCCAGCGAGCAGTGGGAGCACTTCTTGAAGGAGGAGCTGGCCCTCGCGGGGACCGACCCCAGGCGGCCGTCGTGGCATCTGGACGAGGTCGGCGGTCGCTTCCGCTGCGCCGTGATCGGCGCGGGCGCCTCTGGCCTGGCGGCGGCGCACCGGCTGCGCCAGGCCGGCGTCGACGTCACGGTGTACGAGAAGAACGCCGACGTCGGAGGCACGTGGCAGGAGAACGTCTACCCGGGATGCCGGGTCGACGTGCCAAACCAGCTCTACAGCTTCTCGTTCGCCCAGACCAACGACTGGGTCTCGCGCTTCTCGGCGCAGCCGGATCTACTGTCCTACCTCCGGCGGACGTGCAAGGAGCTTGGGCTGAGCGAGTGCATTCGGTTTTCGTCGGAGGTGACGGAGGCGCGGTTCGACGACGACTCGGGGGAATGGACCTTGACGGTGCGCGCCGGTGACGGCGCCGAACGGACCGACGTGGTCGACGTGGTCGACGGGATCGTCTGTGCCGTCGGGCAGTTGAACCGTCCCTCTTTCCCTGCCCTGAAGGGCCGCGACACCTTCGCCGGTCCGTCCTTTCACTCGGCGGCGTGGGACGAGTCCGTCGAGCTGGTCGGACGCCGCGTGGCGGTGATCGGGACGGGGGCCAGCGCCGCCCAGTTCGTGCCCCGCCTGGCGGGGAAGGTCGGTCACCTCGATGTGTACCAACGCACCCCGCCTTGGTTGATGCCGACGGAGAATTACGAGGATGACTTCCCCCCCGAGTACCACGAACTGCTGGAGCTCCTGCCCAACTACGGGCGCTGGGAGCGCCTGTCGCAATTCTGGCTCCTGCACGAGGGGCTGTTGGGCGCCGCCCGCGTCGATCCGGGCTGGGACGAGCACACCGAGTCCGTGAGCGCGGCCAACGACTTCGTGCGCTCGATGTTGATCGACGTCCTGCGCACCCAGGTGGACGACGACGAGCTCTTCGAGAAGATGGTGCCCCATTTCCCGCCCTTCGCCAAACGCGCCCTGCGCGACGACGGGCGGTGGGCGGCGGCGCTCAGCCGCGACGACGTCGACCTCGTGACGACGCCGATCGCTGAGATCACACCGCGCGGGGTGCGGACCGCCGACGGCCAGGAACACCCGGCGGACGTGGTGATCTACGGGACCGGGTTCAGTGCGTCGGACTTCGTGGCGCCCATGCGAGTCATCGGATCGGCGGGCGTGGAGCTCAACGAGGAGTGGGGCGGCGACGCCGGCGCCTACCTCGGCATCACGGTGCCCGGCTTCCCCAATTTCTTCATGCTCTACGGGCCGAACACCAACCTGGTCATTAACGGCAGCATCTTGGTGATGGTGGAGTGCCAGGTGCGCTACGCCGTCGAGGCGATCGGGTGCTTGCTGCGCGACGGCCACCGGACGATGTCGTGCCGGCGCGACGTGCACGAGCACTACGGACGCGAGATGGAAGACGGCAACGCCCGGATGGTGTGGGGAGTGGCGAACGTGCCGACCTGGTACCGGAACGCACACGGGCGCGTGACCCAGAACTGGCCCTTCGACCTGCACTCCTACTGGGCACGCACGCTCGAGCCCGATCTGGCTGACTACGAACTGGCCTGAGAGCACGGCCCAAACCGGGAGCCGGCCGGGACCCTGAGCCCCGGTGCACCACACCGGACCGGCGACCGCTCGGTCGCTCAGTCGACGATCTCGAGTGGGGTCCCCGGAGGGATGACCGAGAGCTGGGCCAGGTCGGCGTCGTGTAGCCGGATGCAGCCGTGCGACATGGCGCCGCCGGTCGTGCCGATCAGCGAGTCGTCATAGGAGGTGATCGGCCCGTGGATGCCGATCACCGCGTCCCCGGAGCCCTCCCAGTCGGTGATGGAGTCGGAGTGGTCGGAGGTCGCCAGCACGAACGCACCGTAGGCCGGGCTCGGCGGTGGCACCGTCATGGCGATGAAGTACTCACCGGGTGGCGTCGGGTCGTCGGGCGCGCCGATGCCGGCGGGGAAGTCCATGATCGGCGTGCCCTGCTGATACACCGTCAGGTGCATGGTGGCGAGGTCGACCACGATGGCGTAGGGCGTTGACCCGAGCGTCACGTCGCGTCTGCTGGACCCAGGTCGTTGAGCCATTGGGCCGCTGGGCCAGGCGGACCTCGAGCCAGCCGGCCCGGGCGGCGATCACCGGAAGGATGGACTTGTAGCCGGACCAGGTCCCCGGCACGATCCTGTCCGACGGGGCGCCCGGGGCGGAGTAGCCCGGGATGGCTCCGTCGGTGGTGGCAACGAGCGTGGTGCCGGGGGGCGCGGTGGCCAGCGCCGCGACGCCAGGCGCCGTCGCCGTCGTCCTCGTGGTCGTCCTCGTGGTCGTCCTGGTGTTTGTCGCTTCGTTTTGGACAAGGTGCGGCGCGGCGGCGGTCACGCCCGAGGAGCCTGTGCTGACCAGGGCAACTGCCGCGCCAGCGGCCCGCACCACCAGGGCACATGCCGCCACCGCCGCGGCGATCCGACGCGGTCGATACCTCTTTCCTCTTTATTGCTTTATTGCGTCCTTCTAATTCCGACCTGTCGTTCCTCCGTTCGCGTCGTGTTTCTGGTCCGTGCGCGCCCCGTGGGCTCGTTCGGCACGGTGGGTGGCCGGGTACGATTGGCGCCCATCACGGATCGGACCATCACGGATCGGAAGAGGTAGGAAGGCCGGCCCGCTTCCGCTCTCGACCGTCGCTCGAGGAACGATCGCCCGGAGCGGTGCTCACCCTTTTTCGTCGGGCGGGAGCACCCTCACGGCTGCCTACCCGTCGGGCGGCGGTCGTTCTCGGTTGCGTAGGCGGTTGTGGTGGCCACAGAGGAGGCGTCCGTTCTCCTGTGTGGTCAGTCCGCCTGCGGCCCAGGGCACCACGTGGTCGACTTCGCAGCGGTGCCCTTCGACGTCGCAGAAGGGGTGGACGCACCAACGGTCGCGCATCTCGATCGCCCGGCGGGTGGCCCCTGAGAAGAGCCTCGAGGTGGCACTGACATCTACTCGACCCTTGGGCCCCATCACGGCTCTCTCGAAGTCGCCCAGGCCCAACCACGGGACCAACGAACCCGGAGTGACGACGATCCCCTGTGCCAATTCGCAGATCCGGCCGCTCATCGTGGGCCAGTCGACCAGGACGCTGAAGAGCGGCGCCGGCCGGCGTCCCTCCGGGGGGACCAGCGCCGACCGTGAGGCCATCTCGACGAGGGCATCGGCCCTGCGCTGGGCGGGCGTTCGCCAGAGGTCCGCGACACTCGCCTTCTCGCCGTGCGCGGACTTGGCGCGGGCCCAGTCGGCCTCGAAGAACTCTTGTTCGATGCGGCCGAGTTCGCCCGCCACGATGGCGCCAGCGATCGGGTCGAGGGTCATCTTGCCCAAGAACATGCCGTCGATACTGGCTTCGAGGTAGACGTCACGGCGGGCCCGGCGGGCTTCGGCCACCTCCTCGGTGCCGTCGGGGTCCGCCAGCTGGTCCCAATACGCCACGGCGCGGGCGAATTGCTCGAATCGCAACGATTTCGCCTGGCGCACCAAGAGTCCTTCGTCACGCGAGAGCGCCTCTTCGGTACCCTTCCGGCGGACGGCGGCGACGAGGTCGAGGTGCGCGGCGCACACCTGGCCCCTTTCCCAGGCCGCGGCTAGCTCAGGGAGGTGGCGCAGCACCCGACCACGTCGCACTTGGCGACGAGCGGCAGCCCGTGGCAGCCGACAGGAGATGGCGACCCAGGGCGCGGCTCCCTTCGCCCCGTCGTTGGCCCAGTCCCCGGACGCGTCAAAGGCCGCGACGGCCTTGGTCACCACTGCTTCCAGACGGGACAGTTCCCGCTCGAGCATCTTGATCGACTCGGCGTCGGCCAGGCTGCCGACGTCCGTCGTGGCGAGCGCGTCAATCGCCTCCACCAAGCCCTGCTCGACGGTCACAACTTCAGACGAACCCATACTGGGCAACATCCAAGCATGGGGGTGTGACAGATCCGGGCAGCAGGAGCATTGTCGGTGACCGAACTCCAGCGATTGCTCAGCTGACGAATCGCGCCCCTTCGTCGTGCCACCGCGACCGTTCTCCCACAGAAGCTACGAGAGGCAGAAGCGACGAGGAGGAGAGAGCCTCGATCCAGAAGTGGAAGGAGCAGAGGAGGTCACTGCTGTTGGCACGATGCACGTTCTGTGGGAGGGAGATGACGGACGGGACGAGTTGCGGTGACGTGTCGCTGAACATCGGCGGTGTCGAATACCAACCCATTCGCTGGGGCGAGGAGAGGGGATACCGCATCGGAGAGCCGGCCTACCGATGCGGAGACTGCGGCACACCGCGCGGCGGTGTCCACCACCATGGTTGCGATCTGGAGCAGTGTCCCGCCTGCCTCAGCCAGGCCTTGATGTGCGGCTGCTTCGACGATCTTGCACCGATGCCCGAAGCCGTATCCCGACAACGGAACCCGAACCAGAACAAGAACCAGAACCCGAACACCGAAACCCACAGCGAGGAGGCGCGCTCACCGACGCGGCCAGTCTGACTACCGGCACTTCACCTCAGCCCCTCGTGGAGGATCTGACCGCCCAGCGGGCGTCGATCGACCCGACGGGGCCTGGACCGAGACCACCTAATCCGGGGTTCCGACGATCTGCGCCGCCTCCTTGGCCCGCAGCAGGGAAAGGGCGGTGGGATCGGCCTCGTCGTCGGAGAGGACCCCGGCGGCGTGTTCGACGAAGATGCCGACCACCATGGCGCTCAGGAGCCGCGACACCGCGGCGGCGCCCGACCGCTCGTCCAGGTCGGGCCGGTGCGTACGGACCCAGTCCTCGATGATGGTGTGGAACGAGCGGAAGAGGTCGAGCCCAATGGCCCGGGCGGTCGACTCGTCCCGCATGGATTCGCCCACCATGAGCCGGACGAAGTCCTTGACCTCGAACATGGAGACGAGGACGTCGGCCAAGAGCTGTTCCAGGCTCGAGGTGTCCGGCCGCGCCACGTCGCCGTCGCCCCGGCCGTCCCGATCCGATCCGGGCACCGCCATCGGGAGAAAACCCTGCTCGACGAGGACCGCCTCGAGAAGGTCACGTTTGGAGGGGAAGTAGTGGTAGAGCGATGCCACGTTGAGGCCGGCGGCCGAGGCGAGGTCGCGCATGCTCGTGCCGTCGACGCCCCGCTGGGCCATCAGCGTCAGGGCGATCTGCAGGATGCGCCGCCGCGTCGGGGATACTCCTCCCGAGGCGCCCGCCGCGTCCGGATCGGGGTGACGCGCACCCAGCTTGGCGTGGTCGATCGTCATGGTCGATCCCATTTCTCCGCCGCTCGATCCGGGAGGGAATCCCGGGTTCGCCTGAATCCCCCTCCTGGCCCTTTCCTCCCGCCCGCTGCACGCGGACGCCTCGACGCCCCAACGCTCGTTTGCGTACTATGACACCGGCGTCAGAGACCGATCCGATGCGACACCCTAAATCTAGGGGGTGAGTGGGCGACATGCCAGGGCTTGATTCGGCGGGGGATTCCACCGAGGTACCCTTCGAACCCTTCGAACCCTTCGAACCCTTCGAACCCTTCGACCCCTTCGACCCCTTCGAACCCTTCGACCCCTTCGAGCTGAAGGACGTGGTGGGCGGGAGCATCCGCGACCCCTATCCGATGCTGCACGAGTTGCGGCGTCAGTCGCCGGTGCACACGGGTCCCATCGACATCGGCGAGGGCGCGGAGATCGCCGATCCCACCAAGCCGCCCCCGGTCACCGTGTTCGGCTTTGACGAAGTCGTGCAGGTGCTGCGTGACAACGACACGTACTCCTCGGCCGTCTACGCCGACGTGACCGAGGTGGTGATGGGGCGCACCATCCTGCAGATGGACGAGCCCGAGCACCGGATCGTCCGGGCCCTCGTTGCATCGAGCTTCCGCTCCAAGATGCTGGAACGCTGGGAGGAACAGCTCGTTGCCGTCGTCGTGAACGAGCTGATCGACTCGTTCCTCGAGATCGGCCGGTCGGATCTGGTGCGCTCCGTCACCTTCAACTACCCCGTGCAAGTCATCGCCCGCATCCTCGGCCTGCCGCGCTCGGACTACCCGAGATTCCAACGTTGGGCGTTCGAGCTCACCAGCGTCGCCGCCAACTGGGAGCGAGGCCTCGCGGCGTCGGCGGCGCTGCGCGACTACTTCGCGGACGTCATGGCGGAGCGGCGAGCGAGCCCGGGCGACGACCTCATCAGCGACCTGGTCCGGGCGGAGGTCGACGGGGAGCGACTGAACGACGAGGAGATCTTCTCGTTCCTTCGCCTGCTCCTGCCGGCCGGGGTGGAGACCACGTACCGGGCCTCGGGCAGCCTGTTGTTCGCCCTGCTCCACGACCGGTCCCAGTTCGACGCGCTCTACGGGGACCGCTCCTTGTACCCCCAGGCCTTCGAGGAGGTGCTGCGTTGGGAGCCACCGGTGACGGTGATCCTGCGGCGGGCGGCGCGCGACACCGAGCTGGCCGGTGTGAAGATCGACGCGGGTGCCGACATCGCGCTCATGATCGGCGCGGCCAACCGGGACGAGCGCAAGTACAGCGACCCGGACCGCTACGACCTGTTCCGCGCCCAGCGCCAACACGTCGGTTTCGGTTTCGGCGTCCACGTTTGCCTGGGCATGCACCTCGCCCGCATGGAGTCGCGCGTGGCGATCAATGCCCTCTTCGACCGCCTCGGTCCCTTCACGCTGGACCTCGATGCGGAGCCGCCGCACATCGAGGGGATGGCCTTCCGCTCCCCCTCTCCCTGCCCGTGGTGTTTGCCGCCGGGAGGTAGGTTCTCGCCCATGGGCGGCAGAGCCAACCCGCGGCGCGATGCAGCGGCCATCGTCGCTATCGGGCAGCGCGAGGTCGAGGGCCTCTCCTTGTTCACGATGCAGACGACCGACGAAGTGACCCTGGCCAAGACGATCGGGGCGGGGGCACGGACCCGTCTCGTCACCTCGGGCGAGAGCGTGCCCACGAGCGCGCTCGTCTTGCGAGCGGCGTGAAGATGGGCGAGCCGCTCGAGGTGCGGATCGACTGGGACCGCTGCATGGGGTCCGGCAATTGCGTCTTTTGGGCCCCGGACACCTTCGAGTTGAGCGATGACGGCCACGCGGTCGTCGTCGACCCGGCCGCCACCGACGAGGAGCGGCTGAAGATCGCGGCGCAAGGGTGCCCCGTGGGCGCCATCACCCTGTGGCGCAACGGCACCGAGGTGCCGCACGAGGAGGGAACCTAGTGCCGATCGCCGTCACCGAGGACCACGAGTCCCTGCGTCTCACCGTGCAGCGGTGGGCCCAGACGCACTGCCCGCCGGACGTGCCCCGTGCCGCGGCCGAGTCGGCATCGGCGGACCTGCCGGCGGTGTGGGAGAAGCTGGCCGCCCAGGGGTGGCTCGGGCTCCACCTGCCCGAGGTGTACGGCGGCCAGGGATTCACCCTCGCCGAGCTGGCCGTGGTGCTCGAGGAGCTGGGGCACGCGCTCGTGCCAGGTCCACTCCTGCCGACGGTGTTCGTGTCCAGCGTGATTTCCGCCGGCGCGGACGAGGCGCTCCGGGCCGAGCTGTTGCCCGGATTGGCCGACGGCACGATCACCGCGGCCGTCGCGCTGCACGGCGACGAGGTGCGCGCGGAGAAAACAAACGACAGGGCCGTACGGCTCACCGGCTCGGCGCGCCCCGTGCTCGGACTGCCGACGGCGCGACTCATGCTGGTGCCCGCCCCTCTCGAGGGGGGCGCGACGCTGTGGTGCCTCGTCGACCGCGAACTCGCCGGCGACACCGTTGCGGTCGAGCCGCTGCCAGCCCTGGACGGCACGCGCCACCTCGGCCGCCTGGACCTGGGCCCCGGGGTCACCGTCGACGCATCCCACCACTTCGCGTCGCCCGGCGGGCCCGGCGGGCCCGGCGGCGAGGCGCAGGGACTGCTCCTCGCCCTCGTCGCGGCGGAGAGCGCGGGGATCGCGCGCTGGTGCCTCGAGACGGCCTCGGAGTACGCCAAGGTCCGGGTCCAGTTCGGCCGGCCCATCGGTCAATTCCAGGCGGTCAAGCACGCGTTGGCCGACATGCTGGTGGTGGTGGAGCAGAGCGCGGCGGCGGCCTGGGATGCCGCCGCGGCGTGGAGCGAGGAGCCCCCGGACGAGCGTGGGCGGGACCTCAGCGCGCGTATCGCGGGTGCGATCGGGCTGGAGGCGGCCACCCATTGCGCCAAGCAGTGCATCCAGATCCTCGGCGGCATCGGGTTCACCTGGGAGCACGACGCGCATCTCTACCTCAAGCGCGCCATGGCCAACCTGCAGCTCGCCGCAGCCGGTGACGTCGGCGCGCTCGAACACGAAGTCGCCGTGCTCGCGGCCGCCGGCGCCCGGCGCAACCTCGCCGCCGACCTCCCGCCGGAGGCCGAGTGGGTGCGCGCCGACATCCGCGCCGTCGTGGCCCGGGTCGCCGCCGCCCCGGAGCCCGACCGGCGCGCCGCCCTGGCCGCAGCGGGGCTGATCATGCCGCACTGGCCCTCGCCGTGGGGGCGGGACGCCTCGTCCCTCGAGCAGCTCGTCATCGACGAAGAGCTGTCCGCCGCCGTCATCGTCCGCCCGCATCTGGCCGTGGGGGCGTGGGCGCTGCCGACCCTCATCGCGTACGGGACCGAGGCGCAACAGCAGCGCTGGGTCGGGCCCACACTGCTCGGACAGCTCAGTTGGTGTCAGCTCTTCAGCGAACCCGGCGCAGGGTCCGACCTCGCCGCGCTGAGCACCAGGGCGGAACGCGTCGAGGGCGGCTGGATCCTCAACGGGCAGAAGGTGTGGACGTCGCTGGCGCAGACGGCCGACTTCGGCATCTGCCTGGCCCGCTCGGACCCCGATGCGCCCAAGCACGCCGGCATCACGTACTACATCGTGGACATGCGCGCCGCTGGCATCGACATCAGACCGCTGCGCGAGCTCACCGGCGCCGCCATGTTCAACGAGGTCTTCTTCAACGACGTGTTCGTCCCCGACGACGCGGTCGTGGGCGTCCCCGGTGACGGCTGGCGGATCGCACGGACCACCCTGGCCAACGAGCGCGTCTCCATGTCGTCGGGCGCCTCGTTCGGCAACGGCGTGGAGTCGCTGATCCGGACGGTCGCCCGGCGCGCCGAACGCGGCCGGCCCTGCCCACCGAGCCTGGAGGCGCGGCTGGGCCATCTCATCGCCGAGGCCCAGTCGGTGGCGCTCCTCGGTCAGCGCGCCACGCTGCGCACGCTCTCCGGGGTCGATCCCGGCAGCGGGTCCAGCATCCGCAAGTTGCTCGGCGTCGAGCACGAACAGCGGGTGCAGGAGATGGGGATGGCCCTCTACGGTGCCGACGGCGCGGTGCTCGACGGCAAGGCGCAACGCTGGGAGGAGGGTTTCCTCTCGACGCGTTGCCTCACCATCGCCGGCGGCACGAGCGAGGTCCAGCGCAACGTCATTGCCGAACGCATCCTCGGCCAGCCCCGTGACCCCGAGCCGGGCGCCTGAAGCGGCGGCGCCGGTCTGATTGCCCGGCCGTGAGCCCTCGCCCCGATTCCCGTGCCGGCGAATCCAGGCGCTGCCCGCCGCCCGGCGCGGCTGCAAGCAGGGCGCGGCGGCCTTCCAGGAGGATGACGACGATGACACGCTCGCCAATTGACGCTCGTGTCATAGTTGCCCGTGCGCCTCGCCCCTGACGACACGATTGCCCGCTTCCGCCGGGAGTTCGAGGCCTGGCTGGACGAGCACCTGCCCTCCAAGGACGCCATAGAGGCCGAACCGCGCCGGAGCTCGTCGCACCTTCCGGGTTGGGCCCGGACGTTCCAGCGCGAGATGTTCGAGGCGGGTTATCTCGTGCCCGGCTGGCCACCGGAGCTCGGCGGCCGCAATGCCACGCCCGAGGAGCAGATGGCTTATTTCGAGGTGATCACCGAGCGCATGGTGCCGCGCTCGTCCAACCCGCAAGGCCTCTCCATCTGCGCCGCCTCCATCGTCGAATACGGGACCGAGCAGCAAAAGGAGCGCTTCGTCCTCCCGACGCTGAAGGGCGAGATCGCCTGGTGCGTCGGCATGAGCGAGCCGAATGCCGGCAGCGACCTGGCGTCGCTGAGCACCAGGGCCGAGAAGCGGGACGGCCACTTCGTGGTCAACGGACAGAAGGTGTGGACCTCGGGCGCCCACGAGTCCGACTACTGCCTGTGCTACGTGCGCACCGACCCCGAGGTGCCCAAGCACCGCGGCATCAGCGTCCTCATCATCGACATGCGGTCGCCCGGCATCACGTGCCGTCCCCTGCCGGAGCTCACCGACCCGCACCACGTCGACTTCAACGAAGTGTTCTTCACCGACGTCGCGGTGCCCGAGGAGAACCTGCTCGGCGAGCTCAACAACGGCTGGACGGTCAGCCAGGGGTCGCTGCGTCACGAGCGGGGGATGCTCTGGATCATGAACGTCTCCCGATTGGACCGCGCGCTCAAGGGCCTGCTCCGGGTGGCCCAGCGACCCGATGCCCACGGCGGAAAGCTCGGGGACGACCACCGGCTCGCCGAGGCCATCGGCCGCCTCGCCACCGACGTGGCGGCTATGCGCTGCCTCGGCTATCGAGGGTTCGCCAAGGCGACGCGGGGCGAGATGCCCCCCGAGCACCTGGTGCTCAAGCTCTTCGGCAGCGAGACCGAGCAGTGGGCCGATCGGGTGGCCGCCGAGGCTCTGGGGCTCGAGGGTCTCGACCTCGACGGGCCTGGGCTGAACCGGTTGACCGAATGGGACCTGAGCCATCACGGGAACGACCCGGTGGAATTGAGCGCCGTGAACGCGTTCTACGACGGGACCTGGGCCGTGCAATATCTGCGTTCGTTCTCCAACACCATCGCCGGCGGCACGTCGGAGATCCAGCGCAACATCGTGGCCGAGCGGGTCCTCGGCCTGCCCCGAGGATGAGGCTCGGCGGTCGCTCCTGCCTTCGTCACCGACGAGGGGCTGACCCTCGGTTCTGAGCAGTTCGACACCCCGGCCGACGAGACCGCGGTTGGCCTGGCCGCCGCTCGGTGTGGGGGAGCGGGACCGTGCACACCCGCCTGACCACGTGAACGCCGGCGGACACGGCAGCTCGGACATCACCGCAGTCACAATTCTCCTGTGCGCATTTGCACAACGGACGCACAACACGGTTTGTGACACCACGCAGACAACCGGTGCAGATGCTGGGCCTTTCTGGCCATCTGCCAGCACGAGCGCGGTGTATATAGGCAAAAGGTCCCATTCAATTGATGACGTTGCTTCCCCATACTGGCCCTCGGAAGAGGAGTCCAGAGGGGGAAAGACAACGTGCATCACCATGCCCGTCGTCGTATCGCGACGCTTCTGTTGCCGGTCGTCATCATGATCGTGAGCTCCATCGCGGCCGGGCTGCCGAGCACGTCGGCCTCGGCCACCGGGATCCTGCCGCCGGCAAACCCCCCCGCGAACGTCGCGCCGGACAACTCCGACTGGCTCACCTCGATCAACGATGCGCGCGCCCAGGAGGGTGTCGGCGCCATGGACCTCTCCGAGTCTGCACTTGCTCGCCAGCCCCTCCCCGAGCAGGTGTTCACGGTGGTGAACGAGGAGCGCATCGACCGGGGCCTGCCGCCGATCGACTACATGACGGCGCAACTCAATGCCTACGCCCAGGGCGGGGCGAACTCGGGGTCGGACCCGACGTTCCCGTCCTCGGTAACGGGCGGCGCGCCGATCACCTTCGGTGGCTCCATCTGGGCCGGGGGTCTGACGTCGGTGCTCGAGGCCGACTACTACTGGATGTACGACGACGGCTGGGGCGGTTCCTCGACGACCAACTCGGCCTGCAGCCTCACGTCACTGTCGGAGTGCTGGGGCCACCGCGACATCATCCTGCACCCGTTCGCGAACTGCCCCAGCGGGCCGCCGATCCTCTCCATGGGTGCGGCGTTCGCACCCACCGGGTACTCCGGCGGCTCCATCGCCGCCATCTTGGTCAGTTCGTGCGCGCCACCGAGCGACGTGACGCTGTCCTGGGGGCAGGTGTCGGGGGCGGTCCAATCGGGGTCGAGAACGGTCGACATCGCGCCGCTGAGCAACGGCACGGGGTATTGGGAAGTCGAGGCCGACGGTACGGTCGCCGCGTTCGGCTCGGCGCAGAACTACGGGTCGCTCACGGGTGCGCTCAACTCGCCCATCGTCGCAATGGTGTCCACGCCCGACGGCGGCGGCTATTGGCTGGTGGGCTCCGACGGCGGCATCTTCAGCTTCGGCGACGCAGGCTTCTACGGGTCGACCGGCTCGCTGCGGCTCAACCAGCCGATCGTCGGCATGGCCTCCACTCCCGACGGCAAGGGCTACTGGATGGCGGCCGCCGACGGCGGCATCTTCAGCTTCGGCGACGCAGCGTTCTACGGTTCCATGGGCGGCAGGCCGCTCAACAAGCCCATCGTGGGCATCGCGGCCGACCCGGCGACGGGCGGCTACTGGGAGGTCGCTTCGGACGGCGGCATCTTCAGCTTCAACGCACGCTTCCTCGGGAGCACGGGAAGCATCCGTCTCAACGCCCCCATCGTCGGGATGGAGGCGTCGCCCAACGGACAGGGCTATCGCTTCGTGGCCGCCGACGGTGGCATCTTCACCTTCGGGCAGGCGCCCTTCGAGGGCTCCACCGGCAGCCTGGCCCTGGCCGCACCGGTGGTCGGCATGGCGCCGGACAACGCCACCGACGGCTACTGGATGGCGGCGGCGGACGGCGGGGTCTTCACCTTCGGCGGCGCGTCGTACCTCGGGCGCGTGGTCAGCACATTCGGGTAGCCCCTGACCGATCGTCCCGGTGGGTGACCTTCGCCCCGGCCGTGCCCTCCTCGGTCCCGTCTCGGCGTCTCGCCGCGCAGGCCCCGCAGGCCCCGCGGGCCCCGCGGGCGACGCCGCTCAGACCACGCCCCGCGCCGTGAGGTCAGCCAGCTCGTCGTCGGTCAGCCCCACCAGGTCGCACCACACCTCGTGGTTGTGCTCGCCCAACCGAGGAGCGCCGGTGGGCACCGGAGTCGGGTTCTTCGCCAGCCGGGGGAACGGTGCCTGTTGGCGCACCGGCCCGATGACCGGATCGTCCACCGAGACGAGATCCCCCCGGGCGCGCATGTGCGGGTCGGCGAAGATGTCGGCCGCGCTGTAGGCAGTGCCGATTGGCACGTCGTGTGCGACACAGCGAGCCGTGATCTCCTCGGCGGTCATTCCCAAGGTCCACTCGCCCACGATCCCGTTGATCTCGTCGCCGCGCGCCGCGCGCTCGGCCAGCGTGGCGAAGCGTGGGTCGTGTGCGAGGTCGGGCCGGCCCATGGCGGCGCACAGCCGCGAGAAGTTGGCGTCGGAACCGGCGACGATGCACACGAAGAAGCCGTCGGACGTCGGGTAGTTGTCGAGGGGAGCCGAGTGCGAGAGGCGGTTGCCCTCGCGTTGGCGCACGATGCCCAGCCGGTCGTAGCCGGCCAGCGTCCACTCGAGGATGCGCAGGATGGACCCGTACAACGGTGCGTCGATGACCTCGCCGGTTCCGCTCCCAGCGCCGCGCTCCCCTCGGGTAGCGTCGCGTCCGTAGAGCGACGCCACGGCGGCGAACGCGGCGAACGCACCGGTGAGGTAGTCCGAGACGGTCACGCCCGGCCGTACCGGCGGCCGGTCCGGGTCGCCCGTGAGGTGCAAGAGCCCGCCGAACGCGATGCCCAGACGGTCGAGACCGGGGCGGGGGGCGTACGGCCCGCTTTGCCCGAAGACACTGATGCGCACGTAGACGAGATCGTCGGGCAGGTCGGCGGGACCGAGGCCCCAGCGTTCCATGGTGCCGGGCCGGAAGTTCTCGCAGAGGACGTCGGCCGCCGCCACGAGCCGCTTGAAGAGGTCCTTCCCTTCTGGCTGGCGCAGGTCGCAGGTGACGCCCCGCCGTCCCCGGCCCTCGATCGCCCACGACAGCGAGTAACCGGGCCCGTCGCCGACGGGCACGAACGGCCCCATACTGCGCATGAAGTCGCCCTCGCCGGGCAGCTCGACCTTGATCACGTCGGCTCCGAGCTCTCCCAGGAGTCCCGCGCAGAAGGGCGCAGAGATACGCGTGCCGACGTCGATCACCCGGATGCCCGCGAGGGGCCCGCGCGCCCGCTCGTTCATGCGTCCGGGTCCGGGTGGCCCTCGTCCCGTTCGGCCATGACCTCCCGCATCGAACCCTTGGCTTTCCGTGCCGCGAGCGCATCGAGCGCCGTGGCCGAGTTGTGGACCCAGTGGTGCGCCATGAAGTGGTACTTGAGCGCATCGCGCTTTCCCATCAGCGTCCCGGTGTGGTTGAGCGTGTCCTTGACCGTTTGGGCCGTCACGGGCGG
This sequence comes from uncultured Acidimicrobiaceae bacterium, assembly GCA_963838835.1. Classification (GTDB taxonomy): domain Bacteria; phylum Actinomycetota; class Acidimicrobiia; order Acidimicrobiales; family RAAP-2; genus Bog-473. The sequence goes on along the minus strand of CAWITA010000031.1, from coordinate 84,131 downwards.
GACGAGGGCGATGCGGTCGGCGAGCTCGCGCGTCTTGGCCGCCAGCTCGGCCCGGGGGACGACGCGGTTGACGAGCCCGAGGCGCCAGGCTTCCTGGGCGTCGATGGTGTCGCCGGTCAGCAAGAACTCCTTGGCCTTGCGGATCCCGAGCTCCCACGGTTCCACCAGGAGCTCCACGCCGGCGCCGGTCAGCCGGAGCACCGGGTTGGAGAAGACGGCGTCGTCGGCGGCGACGATGAGGTCGCACATGGCGGCCAGCATGAGGCCCGCGGCGACGCAGCTGCCCTGGACGGCGGCGATCGTCGGCTTGCGGAAGTCATGGATGCGCAGACAGCGGTCGAAGTACATCGTCTTCTCGTGCTGGAACTTGCCCTCGGGGGTGTCGCGCAGCGCCACCCAGGGGTCGGAGCCATCCCCGCTGACCAGCGCCTTGAGGTCGTGACCCGAGGAGAAATGCTTGCCGGCGCCCGCCAGGATGACGACCCGCACCGCGTCGTCGGCGTCGGCGAGGTCGAACGCGGCGTCGATCTCGTCGATGAGCGTCGAACTCTGCGCGTTGGCCACCTCCGGCCGGTTCATGGTGACCGTGGCCACCGCACCGTCGCTCTCGTAGCGGACCGTCTCGAAACCCTCTGCCATGTCGCCCATCCTCCCAGCGTCGTCCATCCTGTCGCGCTGCGCCGCCCCGGGGGCGCTCAGCCCCTCGGGAGCCCGAGGACACGCTCACCCACCAGTGTCCGCTGGATCTCGTTGGTGCCGGCAAAGATGGAGGACGCCTGGTAATACAGCCACGAACGCTGCCACGCGCCGTCGGCGGGGTTTCCCGGCGCTCCCTCCCAGAGGGGCGACGCCGGTCCCAGCACGTCGAGCGCGGTCTGGTGAAGCCGCTTGGACATCTCGCTCCAATACAGCTTGAGGGCGGAGCCCTCCGGGCCGGGCGCCTCGCCTTTGGACAGGCGGGTGAGCGAGCGCCAGTTGTGCAGCTGGAAGAGGCGGACCTCGGTAGCCGCCTGCGCCAGTTGCTGGCGCAGGCGCCAGTCGTCGAAGCTGCCGTTGTCCCGGGCCAAGCGGAGCAGTTCCTCCATGAGCTGGGTGTGGATCACGAGCTGGCGGGGGTTGATCCCGCGCTCGTGGGCCAGCGTCGAGCCGGCGACGGTCCAGCCCTCGCCTTCTTGGCCGACTCGCCGGCCGGCCGGGACGAAGACGTCGTCGAGCTCGACCTCGTTGAACTCGGCCTCCCCGGTCGACTGCACCAGCGGGTGGACGTGGACGCCCTCGGTGTGCATGTCGACGATGAGCGCGGTGATGCCCTGCTGGCGTTTGGGCGCCGCCGGGTCGGTGCGGGTGAGGCAGAGCCCCCAGTCGGCGAACTGGGCGTACGACGTCCAGACCTTGCGGCCGTTGACCCGGTACCCGCCCTCGGCCGGGACGGCGCGTGTGGTCAGCGACGCCAGGTCACTCCCCGCATCAGGCTCGCTGAAGAGCTGGCACCACAGCTCGGCCGCCGACAGGATCCGAGGAAGAAAGCGCTCCTTCTGCTCGCCCGTGCCGTAGGCCAACAGGGTGGGCCCGACCAGGTTGATGCCGATGCGACCAACCAGTTCGGGCGCCCGCGCCCGTGCCAGTTCCTCGATCACGACGTAATTCTCGAGGGCCCCGAGGCCACGCCCGCCGTACTCCTCCGGCCAGGTGATGCCGACCCAGCGGTCCGCGGCCAGGTCGGCCTGCCACTGCCGCCCGAACGCAACCACCGCCGCCAGGTCGTCGAAGCGGGGCGGCAGTCCGACCCCGTAGGGCCACGGGAGATGCTCCATCAGCCAGGCGCGGAACGTGGCGCGCAGCGATTCCTGCTCGGCCGTGGGATGCAGATCCATCGGCCGCAGCATGGCACAGCCGCCGCGATCGACGAGACCCCGGTCAGGTCGACCGTAGACTGCGCCGCCGTGGACTTCGACCTCTCGACGGATCAGCAGGCGCTGCGCGGCGCGGCGGCCACGCTGCTCGATGGGATGGCCGGACACGACGCGCTCCGAGCTCGGGTCGGCACCGGGGCGGTGGTGGGCACGCTCCCGGGAGCAGGCGAGGTGCAGCCGGACGCTGGGGCGCCCGGGCCGGACGTGCCGCACGGCTACGACCCCTCGGCGTGGTCGGCGATGGCGGACCAAGGATGGCTGGCCATCGAGGTCCCCGAGGAAGAAGGCGGCTTGGGACTCGGCACAGTGGAGGTGGCCGTGCTGTGCGAGGAGATCGGACGCCGTCTGGTGGCGGCGCCGTTCCTGCCCTCGGTGCTGGCCCTCGGGGCCCTGAGCGGCGCCGAAGCGAGGGCCGACACCGGCACCAAACACTGGCGGGAGGCCCTCGCTCAGGGTGCAGCCGTCGGTTGTGTCGCCCTGGCGCCGGCGGCGGCTGGGATGACCGCCGCGCCGGGGTCGAAGGGCTGGGTCCGCCTCAGCGGCGAGACGCCGCCGACCGCCTTCGCCCCCTCGGCCGACGTGGCAGTGGTCGTCGCGGACGACGACGTCTACGGGGTCGACCTGCGGCGCGAGGGACGGCCGGCGCCGCTCGCCGCCATGGACCGCACGCGCGAGCTGGGCATCCTCTCGTTCGACCAGACGCCGGCGCTGCACCTCGGTGGCGCCGGCGCCGCCGAGCTCTTGTTGGACCGCGCTGCGACCCTCGCGGGAGCGGAGATGCTCGGAGCGGCCGATCGCGTCCTGTCGATGACGGTCGACTATGCGAAGGAGCGCGTGCAATTCGGAAAGCCCATCGGCTCCTTCCAGGCCGTCAAGCACATGCTGGCCGACGCGTTGGTCGACGTCGAGGGGATGCGGTCCACCGTGTACTACGCCGCCTGGTGCGCCGCGGCCGGCGATCCGGACCGCTCGCTGGCGGCGAGCATGGCCAAAGCCTGGTGCTCGGATGCGTCGCGCCGGGTCATGGCAGCCGGACTGCAGGTGCACGGCGGCATCGGCTTCACCTGGGAGCACGACATGCACCTCTACGTGAAGCGGGCTCAGCTCGACCAGGTGAGCTACGGCGACGCCGCGTTCCACCGCGACCGCATCGCGGCCATCCTGCGTGAGCGGCTCGACGCGGGCCAAGCCCTGTCCTGACCTCCCTCCCGCCGCCGGCGCGCTGCACCGGAGGTCAGGTTGCGGCAGCCCGGCGGCGCAACTCGGCGCGGTCCGCCTTGCCCGACCCCAGCTGCGGCAGCTGCTCGAGCCGTTCGACCTTCTCGGGCGTCTTGAAGACCGCTATGCCGCGGCGGGCGAACCAACGCCGGCACTCTTCAAGGTCGAACGGTGCCGTGGACTCGACGAAAGCGGCGACCCGCTCGCCCATGAGCGGGTCCGGATACCCGACGGCCACGGCGTGGCGGATCGCCGGGTGCGCCTCCAGGGCCGCCTCCACCTCGGAGGCCGAGATGTTCTCGCCGCCCCGGATGATCACGTCCCTGAGCCGCCCGACGATGCGGACCCAGCCGTCGGCGTCGACGGTCGCCAGGTCCCCGGTGCGGAACCATCCCCCCCGAGCGATGACCGCAGCGGTCTGGCCCTCGTCGGCGTAACCGGCGAACATCTCCGGCCCGCGCACCCAGAGCTCGCCGGCCGTGGCGCTCCGCCGCGGCGCCCCGGTCACCGGGTCGGAGACCCGGAGCTCGACCTCGCCCACGGCGCGCCCGTCGGTGTCGCGGGCCTTCTCGAAGAGGTCGTCGTCGGTGCTGGTGGTCACGGTCGGCGCCTCGGTGGAGCCGTAGGTGCGCTTCACTCGGCAGTCGAAGGCGCGCGCGGTGTCCTCGACGAAGGCCGGCGTGACGGATGCGCCCCCGCTCGAGACGAGCCGGACCGACGACACGTCGACCGCCGGGCCTTCCGCCAGCACGCGTCCCATGGCGATGAAGAAGGTGGGCGGCCCGGCGAGGAACGAGATCCGCTCGCTCGCCACCAGGGCGAGGGCGTGCTCGGGATCGAAGCGGCGCACGAGGACCGAGCGCATGCCGGCCGCGCCCGGCACCAGCACGCCGTTGAGCAAACCGGAGATGTGCGCCATCGGCGCCGGCATGAGCACCGCATCCGACGAGCCGAGGCCGTGCACGCGCGCCATCAGCGTCGCCTTCCAGCTCAGGCCGCGCTGCGTGTGCAGCACGGCCTTCGGCGTCCCCGTCGAGCCGGAGGTGAACAGGACGAGAGCCACGTCGGAGGGCCGGCCCGGGCCGGTGCCGGCGGCGACGGGCGCACCGCCGACGGCGTCGACCAGCGCGGCCGGGTCGGAGATCGTGGCGGGCTCGAGCTCCAGGACGAGTGCGGGGTCGATCTGCCCGAGCGCCCCCTCGACATCCGCCGCGCCGAAGGTATGCAGCACCGGCGCGGCCACCGCCCCGATGCGCCAGCAGGCCCGGGGGAGGATGGCGGCGGCGAGGCTGTTGGGGACCTGCCACGCCACCGCGTCGCCTCTCGCGACGCCGCGTTCTCTGAGTCCGCCCGCGACGGCCGCCACGAGCGCGTCCGCCTGGGCGGCGGCGAGCCTGGTGTCACCGTCGACGATCTCGCCGCCGCGGGCGGCGATGAGCGCGTCGAGCGTCGGCACGTCCCAGGGGCCGCCCGGCCGGCGATAGGCACGGGCCAGCCTCGGCGTCCAGGTCGGCCGAAGGCGGTCGGTCACGGCACGGCACCATACCGGGCCCCACTAACGTGGCGGCGATGTCGAGCTCGTCGACGGGAGCGCGGTGGACCTCTCGCTGAGCCAGGAGGACGAGGAGTTCGCCGCCTCGTTCCGGGATTGGCTGGCCAGCCACGAACATCGTCCGCCCGCCTTCGTCGACCTGGCCGAGGAGGTCGCCTGGGGCCGGGCCTGGCAGGCCACCCTGGCCGCCGACCGCTGGGTGGGTGTCCACTGGCCGGACGCCTACGGAGGGCGGAGTGCCACACCCGTCCAGGTCGCGCTGTACCAGAGCGAGTACGCCCGCGCGCAGGCTCCGCAGCCGTTGAACCGGGTCGGGATCAACTTGGTCGGCCCCACCCTGCTGGCACACGGCACCGAGGAGCAGCGCCGGCGCTACCTGCCACCGATCCTCTCCGCCGCCGAGATCTGGTGCCAGCTCTTCAGCGAGCCCGATGCCGGGAGTGACCTGGCCTCGCTCTCGACGCGCGCCGTGCCGACGGACGGGGGCTACCTCGTGACCGGCCGCAAGGTGTGGACGTCCTACGCCCAGTTCGCCTCGTGGGGCTTGTGCCTGGCGCGCACCGATCCGGACGAACCGCGGCCCCAGCAGGGCATCACCGCGCTCGTCGTCGACATGTCGGATCCCGGTGTCGACGTGCGCCCGCTCGTGCAGATGACCGGCGATGCCGAATTCAACGAGGTCTTCCTCACCGACGTCTTCGTTCCGGCGGACCAGGTGGTCGGCACGGAGGGCCAGGGCTGGACCGTCGCCGGCTCAACGCTGGCCCACGAACGCGGGACGAACTTCCCCTTCAAAGAGCAGGTCGTCCATGAGACCTATCTGGCTCGGCTCTACGAGCAGGCTCGACGCAACGGCGCTCTCGACGATCCCGTGGTCGCCGACGCGCTGGCCCGGGTCTACATCGACCTCGGCGTGCTCCGACTGCACAACCTGCGCACGCTGACCCGCCTCGGGCGGGGCGAGGAGCCCGGTCCGGAGTCGAGCTGGATCAAGCTGACGTGGACGGCCATGACCCAAGGCTTGTCCGATGCCGCGCTCATGGTGACCGGGCGCGACCCCTCATCCGCCGAGGCGGGGCCATGGGCGCGCCAATGGCTGTGGAGCAAGGCCGCTGGGATCGCGGGCGGGACGTCCCAAGTGCAACGCGAAATCATCGCGGGGAGGATCTTGGGCCTGCCCCGCTGACAACGCGCTGGCGTCAGCAGGCTCAGCGCGGCGCCCGCCGTGGGGCAGCGCGACCGCGATGGCGGACGAAGCGGACGGTCAGCAGCGTGCCCACCAGCAGTCCGACGAGGAGGGTGCCGACGTCGAGCACCGAGTGGTGGCCCGTGAAGATCTTGACCAACCCGTACGAGCTGGCGGCCACCGACACCGAGAAGGCGAACGACGCCAGGAGGTTCCACAGGGCGAACTGCCCGTGGTGCATCTTGGCGGTGCCCGAGACGATCGCCGGTGTGAAGAACACCGCCACGCGACCCCAACGTGCGTAGGCCTGTTCGCCGCGCACCTCCATGCGTTGTCTCCCGGCCTGGTGCCGGCCCGGCCGCTCCAGCAGCTCGCGACCCCAGCGGTTCCCGATGGCGTAGCCGATGAGCCCGCCCACCTCGCCCGCCGCGGTCGACACCACCAACACCACCGTCAGGTCGAGTTTCCCCTGACTGGCCGCGACGCCGGCCAGCCCCAGGGCACTCGCGCCGATGACCGGCACTCCCGCCCACGAGGCCGCCACCGCCACGAAGAGCACGAGATATTCCCACCACGTGCCGGCCACGTCCGTCGTCGCCAGGATGTGCACAGGAGCGCAGCCTCACGACCTCGAACGGGAGCGGTTGGCGTCGAGGCCGGGCGGCGGCTGGCGCTTCCGAAGGGACGTCATGCGGCCGGGGAGGGATCGGGGGTGCGCGGGGCCGCCTCCTGGGGCGCCTCCGAACCGGCGAGGAGAGCGATGCCCACGATCGCCACGAGCAGGCCTGCGACGGTTGACCCCGTGTGGGAGGACCCGCTCTTCGAGAGAGTCTCTCCGTACACGGTGACGCCGAGGACCACGCTGGAGAAGAGGGTCACGGAGTTGCTCGATGCCATGGCGGGGGCCAGGACACCGGTCTTGAGCGCCGACTGCTGGAGTGCGAATCCGCTCAGGGCCGAGAGGATGAGGACGTACACCGACCAACTGCCCAATACTCCGAGGACCCCGCCACCGAGCTCGGTGACGAAGGTCTTCGTCACGGCGGCCTGCAGACCGTAGCCGAGACCCGCCGCGGCGCCGAAGGTCAGAGCCCTCGCCGCGTCCGTGAAGCGCCGGCCCACCCCGAAGAGGACCATGACGAGCGCAGCGGTGATCAGGCAGGCGGACCACCAGGTCGCCGCGCTCGGGTGTGACGTGCCGCCTTGGGGTTGTCCCGCGGACACGAAGAACACGATCCCGAGCAGGGTCAGCGTCGCGCCGATCAACTCGCGTCGCCCGATGTGTTGATCGGTCAGCATCGCGCCGATGGGGAGCGCGATCACCAGGCTGAGGGCAGTCAGTGACTGCACGACGACGAGGGACGCCCGGTCCAGCGCCATCGCCTGGAGGACCCAGCCCGAGCTTTGCAACGCCGTACCGACCAACCAGACCGGGCGGTGCAGGATCTGGACCAAGAATCGCGGGTCGTCCGCGCCGGCGGCGGTGGTGAGTGCGCCCTTCTGCTGCAGCACGGTGCCGAATGCGAACAGCACCGCGGCGAGGATGGCGAGCCACGCACCCATGCCGAGAGAATACCGAGGTCACCCACGCGTCTGGTGCGTGGGACATAACGTGGTGCATGCGCGGAAGGGAATTCCTCACCCGGCGGGCCGCGAGCAACCTTGCCGCGGTGAAGATGGATCTCGCCAGCGCAGCCGTCGACGGCGACACCGACCGGGTCATCGTGCTGCAGATGCTCGTCGACAGTGGCGGGCAGATCCTCCTGTACCGTCCTCAGCTCCAGCACTACGCCGTGCTCTTCGGTGACATCGAGACCGCCCCGCATGTCGCGGTGGTGGTGCCGGGCGTGGGCGACGGCACGAACCTCGCCGACGACTGGATACCGGCGGCTTGGAACCTCTACCAGGGCGATCCGTCCACCGCCGTCGTGCTGTGGAAGGGCTACGACAACCCGCCCGATGTTCTCGAGGCGGCGGCGGGGTCCATCGAATGCAGCGACGATCTGGTCACTGCCGCCGCCGACCTCACCGCGTTCGTCGACTGGCTCTCACTTGACCCCGAGCAGACGCTCACGGTGGTCGCGCACGGTTTCGGATCGATCGTGACGGGCGCGGCGCTCGCCGACTGCGACCTCCACGTCACCGACGTCGTCGTCGTCGGAAGCCCGGGCATGACCGTCGACGATCTCCGCCAACTCCATCTCGACCAGGCCCATTTCTTCTCCGAGCAGGCGCCGGGAGACGCCATCGCCGAACCCGGCGTCTTCGGGGCTCCTCCCAGCGCGCCGACGTTCGGGGGAACCCAGATGAGCACCAACGCGCCGGACCACCCCCCGGTGGAGGCGCACTCCCGCTCCTTCGAGCCGGGATCGGAGGCGCTCGAGAACATGGTCGACGTCGTGACCGGCCACGACGACAGGATCGTCCCGCCGCGCGTGGCCTTCCCCGAGGTCGCCGGGGGCCTGGTGGCCTGGGCGCTCCGGCTGCCCGCCGTCCCGCTGCAGTTGGCGGGGCGGCACTACCGGGGACCCGGTTTCCGACTGCTGACCAATTGGTGCCGCCTCGTCGACCTCGGAGCCAGCGAGACGGGAAACCTGGTCGCCGAAGCCCTGGACGAGGGGGAGCGGGCCCTCTTGTGGATCGCCCATCGTGTCGGTGCACTCCCGCACCCCGGACGTGGTGAGACCGAAGCCGGGTCCGGACCCGCGGACGAACCCGGCGCCGACTGAGCCCGCGGCGCGTTCCACCCAGCGGCGCCTTGCACGTCGCGCCGCGACCTACGATGACCGAGATGGACGTCGTCGTCTCCGAGAAGGCGAGGGACTTCGCCGCCGCGCACGGCGGCGTCGTCTATGTCCGCTCTCACGCGCACCGCTGCTGTTCGGGGCCGATCACGCTCTTGGACACGACGACCGACCAGCCCGAGGACGCGGCGAACTACCGCCGCGTCGCGGCGGGCGATCTCACGGTGCGCTACCGCGGGGACCCCGAGACCGGCCCACACGTCCTCACCATCGAACTGCGCGGGACCCTGCGGCGCCGGCTCGTCTCTTATTGGGACGGCTGCGCCTTCAAGACGTAGTCGCTCGCGGCACCGGTGGCGTGGGCGTGGGGGGACACTGCAGGCTACGTTGGCCCGGTGCCCGTCTGGCTGAGCGAGGTGGAATACGCGACTCTGCGGGCCGCCTGCGCGCAGATGCTCCCCTCCGACCAGGGCGCACCCGGAGCCGAGGAGGCGGGTGTCGCCGACTACATCGACACCTTCCTGGGCGCGTTCACCTTTGAAACGCCGCGCATCTGGGCCGGTGGCCCGACGTCGGGGCGCAAGGGCGGCGTGGCCGGGTTCGCCCGGTTCATCCCGTTGGCCCCACTGGACGAGCTGGCCTGGCGCACGCGGATCGAGGGGTCGCAGGGGCTGCCCGAACGGGAGTTCAACGGGCCGGTCAAGGGGTTGCAACAGCGCTACCGCGAGGGGCTCGCCGCGTTGGGCGACGACTTCACCGAGGTCGACGGGAGCGAACAGCGACGTCGAGTCCGGGCCGACGAGGACTTCTGCCACCTCCTGTGGGAGCACTGTTGCGAGGGCATGTACGGCGCACCCGAGTACGGGGGCAACCGCGACTGCGTCGGGTGGGCCTCCATCGACTACGAGGGCGACGTGCAGCCGCGCGGCTACAGCGACGCCGAGGTGTCGCAGCCGTGAGCGCCGGGGCCGACGCGCTCATCATCGGGTCGGGACCCGGCGGCGCGACCGCGGCCGAAGTGCTGACCCGCGCCGGCTGGACGGTGGTGATCATGGAGAAGGGACGCAACCATCTGCTCGACCTCGATGACTCGTCCCGGCCCGCCGGCGACTACTCCAACGACGAGATCAAGTTCATCTCGCGTTACTTCCTCGGGCCCGACCCTCTCGTCGAGCCGCGTGCCTTTCGCCGTTCGGCGGACGAGGGCGAGCACACCCATGTCGGCGAGGTCAACTCGATCCCCACGACGGTGGGGGGCGGCGGGACGCACGCCGACGGAAAGGTGCCACGCTTCCGGGAGGAGGACTTCCGGCTCTTCTCCACCTATGGACCGCAGGAGGGGGCGGCGCTGGACGACTGGCCCGTCGACTACGACGAGCTCGAGCCGTACTACGCCGAGGTGGAGCGAGCCATCGGCGTGGCCGGCCGGGAGGGGGCCAACCCGTTCGCCGCCTGGCGGTCGGGCCCTTACCCGATGCCGCCGGGCGCGCCGATGTACGGCGCCGTGCTGTCGTCGGCCGCTGCGGAGAGGATCGGACTGCATCCCTACGAGGCGCCGACCGCGGCGAACAGCATCGCCTACGACGGGCGTCCCGCCTGCAACAACTGCGGCTACTGCGCCTTCTTCGGCTGCCCGATCCACGCCAAGGGCGACCCGGTTGCGCTCTTGACCAAGGCGATGGCGACCGGCCGCGCCGAGCTCATGGCCGAGACCTACGTGAGCCGCATTGTGACGCAGGGGCGCCGGGCGACCGGGGTCGAGTACCTCGGACCCGAGGGCGCGACGCACACGATGGAGGCCGAGCTGGTGATCGTGGCCGGCGGCGCCATCGAGACACCCCGTATCCTCCTCCTCTCGGGGTTGGAGCACCCTGTGCTGGGCCGTCATCTGATGACGCACTTTCAGACGATCGTCGTCGGGCACTTCCCCCAGTTGCGGCTGCACCCACACAAGGGCCGGGCGGTCACCCACGTGCACGACGACGCCATGGTGCAGGACGAGCGCTCGCGTGCGGCCGCCGCCGAGGCCGGGCTGCCCTGGTTCCGCGGCGGCATGGTCGAGCACAGCGGCGGCGGCCTGCCGATCATGGAGGCGCGTCACTCACCCTGGGGCCGGGCCCACGCCCAAGCCATGCGCGAGTCGAACCTGCGCGAGCGGATGTGGGCCTTCATCATGCAGGGGGAGGACCTTCCCTATGCCACCAACACCGTGGACCTCAGCCCGTCCGTGCGCGATGCGCGCGGTTTTCCGGTGGCGCGCGTCACGTACCAGCCCGGCCATCACGAGCTGTCGGCGTCGAAGTACCACGGCAAGATCCTGCAGTCGGTCCTCGAGGAGATGGGCGCCGAGTGGGTCTTGCACACCTCGTCGCCCGGGGTCTCGTACCACGGCATCGGCGCCACGCCCGTCCCCGAGAGCCGCCACGTCATCGGCACGGCCCGTATGGGCGACGACCCCGACACGTCGGTGGTCGACCGGTGGGGGAGGGTGCACTCGCTCGACAACGTGGTCGTCGCCGACTCCTCGGTGTTCGTCACCTCGAGCGGTTACGGGCCGACGCTGACGCTCGTCGCCCTGGCCGCTCGCGCCGCGCACCACCTGGCCGGGACCAAGCCCGGCTGAGCACGCCCCGAGGCCGGCCCGCCGCCAGCCCTCAGTGCACGCCGCGCGTGAGCAGCATGGTCCCGGCGATGGGGCCGCCACCGTTCGCCACTGCTGCCACCTCGGGAACCCGGCCCCCCGGCCGGACGACCTGGCGCGGGCCTCCTTCGCCACGCAGCTGGACGCAGGCCTCGTGGATCAACCCGAACCCGTGCAAGCGGCCGCCCGAGAGCTGGCCGCCCGCCGTGTTGAGCGGCACGAGTCCGTCGCGGGCGATGTTGGCGCCACCCTCAATGAAGGGCCCGCTTTCGCCCCGGCCGCAGAACCCCAGTGCCTCGAGCCACACGATGGTGAGCACCGAGAAGCCGTCGTAGAGCTGGGCCGTGTCGACGTCACCCGGTGTCAGCTCGGTGCGCTCCCACATGCTGGCGGCGGCGTCACGCGCGGCCATCGTCGTCATGTCGTCGAATTGGTCCCAGCTCGGACGTCCCCGCAGCGCCGTGCCGAGGGCGTTGATCTGCACGGCGGGATGGTCCAAGTCGTCGGCGAAGTCTCGGTGTGAGACGATGACCACCGTCGAACCGTCGCAGGGCGCGTCGCAGTCGAAGAGGCACAGCGGCGTGGTGATCATGCGCGCCGCGAGGTAGTCCTCCATCGACATGGGGTCGGTGTAGATCGCCTTCGGGTTCAGGATGGCGTTGCGACGACCGTTCAGAGCGATCTGCCCCAGCTGCTCGCGGGTCAGCTCGAACTCGTACATGCGCCGCTGGGCGACCTCGGCCAGCCAGTTGGCGGCCGACACCGCTCCGAAGGGCAGCGACCACTGCATGAAGTCGCCGAAGCGGGGGACTGCGCCCGTGCCCCCACCCGAGCCACCGATGCCCGGGCGACCTCCCGTGCCCTGGGCCGAGCCCTCGGTGACGGTGCGGTAGACCAGGACGTGGCGGGCGAGGCCGGCGGCCACCGCCAGAGCGGCTGCCATCACGGCGCGCATCTGGCCGGGGCCCTCGCCGCCGCCGTCGTGCCAGTTGAGGGACAGGCCCATCGCGTCTTGGACCGCGGGCGTCGTCGGGCCACCGAACCCGGCCGTGCCCGCCCCCATGCCCGGATACGTCGCGAGCCCGTCGATGTCCTCCCGCGTGAGCCCGGCGTCGGCGATGGCCTCCAGCGCCGCCTCCACGGTGAGATCGATGTCCGACCGGCCGAGCCGGCGGCCCACCGCGGACTGTCCGATCCCCGAGATGATGGCCCGTCGCTCCAGCGGTTCCTCGCCCCCGGTGCTCACGACGCGTCTCCCGGGTTGTCAGGCGTGAAGAGCGGGAACCAGACGTCCTCGACATGTTCGAAGACGACGCGCACCGGTAGGCCGATGTGCACGTCCTCGGGCTCCACGTCCACCAGGTTGGTGGTCAAACGGATGTCGGGCTGCTCGTCGATCGACACCCAGGCGATGATGTAAGCGTCGCTGCCCGGGATCCACTGTTGGTAGTTGACCGTGAACGTCTCGACATGGCCGCGGCCGCTGACCGCCTGGGGCGCCAGGTCGCGCGACAGGCAGCGGCGGCAGACCGGCCCGGGTGGATGGTTGAAAAACCCGCAGGAGTTGCAGCGCAGCAGCCGCAAGACCCCGTCGGCGCCCGAGGTCCAGTAGAAGGCCACGTCGTCGCTGAGGCGCGGCAGGAGACGCAGCATCGGGCCGTTGGCAACCATGGGCGAGCATGTTGGCATACGCAACCATCCGGCGCCGGTTGCGCCGGTTGCGCCGGTTGCGCCGGTTGCGCCGGTTGCGCAGAGCCCACGGCCTCGCCTCAGCCGGCGATGACGCCCTCCGAGACCAAGATGTGCCGCGCCGCCTCGACACCGCGCACGTGGCGGCCGATGAAACCGGTCTCCGCCGCCACGTCGACGTTGGCGGCGTTGTCGTCGAGGAAGAGCACGCGGCCGGGCGGGGCAGGCAGTCGTTCGGCAACGCACTCGAAGATCTCGGGGTCCGGTTTGACCAGACCCAGCTCGAAGGAGAGGAAGCGGAGCTCGAACGCCTCGCTGATCGGCGATGCCGCGTAATTCGCGTCCCACTGCAGCCGGTTCGTGTTCGAGAGGTAGCCGACGGGCACCTCCGTCCGCACCGCGGCGACGAGCTCGAGCGCCCCCGGGTACGGGGTCCCGGGCCACCCGGCGAACTCCGCGAGGAAGGCAGTGGGCCCCAGGGGCAGCCCCCAGTCGTCCACCACGCCGGCGGCGAACTCCGCGGGGGTGCACCGGCCGGCCTCGAAGGCGCGCACCCAGGGGCAGGTCAGCCAGCGCGTCCAGAGCTCCTCGTCGCTGTCGATGCCGCTCAGCTCCCGCATGCGCCCGACGCCGCCGGGATCGACGAGCACCCCACCGAGGTCAAAGAGGACGAAGTCGACGCGCCGCGCTGTCACGGCTGCGATGCTACGGGGCGACGGCCGCCGGGCAGATTGAGGATACTCTTTTGCTCTCCGTCCGCTCTCCGTTTGCTGCCCGGCGGGCGGGGGACGACGAGTGGCCTGCGGCGACGCGACACCGACCGGAGACCAGGTGGGCCGCAGTGAAGGAAACCGAGGAGGAAAGACGTGAGAACGAAGGAAAAAGATGTGAGAACGGAAGAAGAGGAGACCGCGTGAAGCTGTCCATGACGTTGAGCTACGCCGGTGGATTCAAGGAGTCCGCCCAACGGGCGAGCGAGCTCGAGAAGGTCGGGCTCGACGTGGTCTGGGTGGCCGAGGCGTACAGCTACGACGCCCCGAGCTTCATGGGCTACCTGGCCGCCAAGACCGAGCGGGTGGACATCGGCTCTGCCATCCTGCCCATCTACAGCCGCACGCCCACGCTGATCGCCATGACGGCCGCCGGCATCGATGCGATCTCGGGCGGCCGTTGCCAGCTGGGGCTCGGGGCGTCGGGTCCGCAGGTGATCGAGGGATTCCACGGCGTGCCCTACGACCGCCCGCTGACCCGCACCCGCGAGATCATCGAGATCTGCCGCGACGTGTGGGCCCGCCAAGCGCCGCTCACCCACGACGGCGCGGCGTACCACATCCCGCTCCCGCCCGACGAGGGCACGGGGCTCGGCAAGCCGCTGAAGCTCATCAACCACCCGGTGCGTTCCCGCATCCCGATCTGGGTCGCCGCGCTCGGCGAGAAGAACGTCGCCCTGGCCGCCGAGGTCGCCGAGGGCTGGCTCCCGATCTTCTTCGTGCCCGGCAAGGCCAAGGAGGTCTTCGGTCCCTCGCTCGCCGCCGGCGCGGCCAAGCGGGACCCCTCGCTCGCTGCGCTGCAGATCGCCGCGGGCGGCCTGCTCGCCATCGGCGAGGAGTCCAAGGTGGCCTCCGTCCGCGACCTCGGCCGTGGCGCGGCGGCGCTGTACATCGGCGGCATGGGCGCCAAGGGCAAGAACTTCTACAACGCCCTCGCCTGCCGCTACGGCTACGAGAAGGAGGCCGCCGAGATCCAGGACCTCTACCTGGCGGGCAAGAAGGAGGAGGCGGCCGCCCTCGTGCCGGCCGAACTGCTCGAGGCCACGTCGCTGTGCGGGCCCGAGTCCTACATCAAGGAGCGGGTGGCGGCGTTGGCCGAGGTCGGCGTCACCCACCTCAACGTGTCGCCCGTCGGTCCCGATCCGGTCGGCATGATCGAAACGCTTCGAGGCTGGGTGTGAGCGCGCCGCCCGGTCCGCCCGGCGCGCCCGCACCCGAGGCGCCCGTCATGGCCCGCCCGTCATGGCCCGCCCTTCATGACCCGCGCCGGGGCACACGTCTCGAGGCTCCGGCCCCCGTGAGCTCCGCGTAGCGGAAGCAGCGCACCAGGTGGTCGTTGACCAGCCCGGTGGCCTGGAGGTGGGCGTAGCAGACGGTCGGGCCGACGAAGCCGAAGCCGCGCCGGCGGAGGTCTCCGCTCAGTGCTTCGGAGGTCGGGGTGAGGGCGGGGATCTGGGCGGTGCGGCGCCACGAGTTCACGATGGGTCGACCGCCCACGAAGCTCCAGACGAAGGCGTCGAAGGACCCGAACTCCTCCTGGATTGCCAGAAAGGCGCGGGCGTTGCGCACCGTCGCCTCGACCTTGGCCCGGTTGCGGATGATCCCGGGATCGGTGAGGAGCTTCTCCACCCGGGCCGGCGTGAAGCGCGCCACCTTGGCCGCGTCAAAGCCGGCGAAGGCGCGGCGGTAGCCGGCTCGCCGCTTGAGGATGGTGGCCCAGCTCAGGCCGGCCTGCGCCCCCTCCAGCACCAGGAACTCGAAATGGGTTGGGTCGTCGTGTACCGGCACGCCCCACTCGGTGTCGTGGTAGGCGATCATCTCGTCGCTCTGCGCCCATTCGCAACGTCGGACGGCGTCGGCCGCGCTCATCGGACCACGCTCGCACGATGGTGTGACGCGGCGGCCCGGTAGAGCACGTGGCGCCGCAGCGGGCTGCCCTCGGGGAAGCTCGGATGGTCGAAGTCGGCGTCTGCGTCACGCATCATCTCGATGCGGTTCATGACCGCCTGTGAGCGGCCATTGCGCGACGTGGTGATGGCGACGATCCGCTCCAGGCCCGCCTCGCCGAAGCCATAGGCCAGCGAGGCGGTGGCGGCTTCCGTGGCGTAGCCGCAACCCCAGTGGTCAGGATGGAGCCGCCACGCCACCTCGACGGCCGGCGCGCAGGGCAGGGTAGTCGGCACCCGGTGCAGCCCCACCATGCCGACGAAGGGCGCCCCGCCGACGACCTCGACCGCCCACAAACCCCACCCCTCGCGCTGCATCTCCTCGTGGATGGCGTCCACCATGGCGTCGCTCTGCGCCCGGGTGGGCGACGAACCGAGGGACTCGACCACGAGGGGGTGTGCATTCAGCTCCGCGAAGGGCGCCCGGTCCATCGCGGTGAACGGTCGCAACACCAGACGCTCTGTCACGATCAGCGGACCCGACGCCCGCGCCCGCCCGCTCCCGGGTCCCGCCGAGGCCGACGTCGCCTACACCCCCTGCCCCGCCTTGACCGCCGTCTCGGCCGCCCAGCGGTAGTCCGCCTTCCCCGAGGGCGAACGCTGGATCCGCTCCACGAACACGACCTCCTTGGGCAGCTTGTAGCGGGCGATATGGGCTGCGGCGTGCTCGACGATCGACGCCGAGTCGGCCGAAGCGGGGGGTCCCTCGGCCAGTTGCACCACCGCCACGACCTCGGAGCCCCAGCGCTCCGACGGGCGGCCGGTGACGACGACGTCGGCCACGGCCGGGTGCCCGGCGATGGCCCGCTCGACCTCCTCGACGAAGATCTTCTCGCCGCCCGAGTTGACGGTCACCGAGTCGCGACCCAGCAGCTCGATCTGCCCCTCGGCCAGGAGGCGGGCCCGGTCGCCCGGGATGGAATAGCGGACGCCGTCGATCACCGGGAAGGTGCGGACCGTCTTGGCGGCGTCGCCGAGATACCCCAACGGCACGCTCCCGGTCTGGGCTAGCCACCCGTTGTCCCGGTGCCCCGGCGCCAGCACGTGCGTCATCGCCTCGTCCACCACGACGGTGCCCGGACCGGGCAGGAACGACCCCGGTTCCACGGCGTCCAGGGACGTCGCGTACATCTGCGCCCCGGTCTCGGACGAACCGGCCGAGTCGGAGATGACGACGTTGGGGAGACGCTCGGCCACCATGGCCCGCACGGCCGGGGTGAGTGGCGCACCGCCGTTGCCGACGGCGAAGAACGACGAGAGGTCGTAGGTCGCCTTGTCGAGCTGGACCAACAGCGGGCGCAGGACGGCGTCGCCCACGATGGTGACGGAGTTGACCTTCTCGCGCTCAACCGTGCGCCACACGTCGTCGGGGTCCACGTGGCGGGTCTGGTCCGGGAAGACGAGCGTCGCTCCCTGGGCCATGAGCATGAAGGCCGCCCACTGCGCGGCGCCGTGCATGAGCGGCGGCAGGATCATGAACCGGTACGCGTAGTCGGGGTCCAGACGCTCGGCGAGGCCCTGGTAGCTGGTGACGATCTCCCAGGTGCCCACCTTGCGCCCGCCCATGGCGGCCATGAAGATGTCGTGCTGGCGCCACAGCACGCCCTTGGGCATGCCGGTCGTGCCCCCCGTGTAGAGGATGTAGAGGTCGTCGGGGGACGGATCGACGGGTGGGCCGTCGGCCGACGACGCGGCCAGCGCCTCCTCGTACCACACCGCCCCGGGGAGGAGGGGGTGACCCGATGCGTCCTCGACCTGGAGCAGCACCTCGGGAGGCGACGCCAGGGTGGGCAGCACCTCGGCGATGGTCGGGGCGAGCGACGAGTGCAGGACCATGGCGCGGGGCTGGGCGTCGTCGAGGAGGTAGCGCAGCTCCTCGCCCACGTAGCGGTAGTTGACGTTGAAGGGGGCGAGGCGGGCCCGGTACGAGCCGAGCATCCCCTCGAGATACTCGTTGCCGTTATAGAGCGCCAGGGCGACGTGGTCCTGGCCCGACTCCCAGCCTTGGAGCCCGGCGCGCTCGCGCCGCACGGCCAGGCCGCGCCCGTGCAGGTAGGAGGCCAACCGGCGCGAGCGGTCGGAGAGGTCCGTGTAGGTCAAACGGCGGTCGCGCCACACGATGCATTCCCGCGCGGCCAGCGTCTCGACCAGAGTGTCGAAGGCCTTGGCGAGATTGAATTGGGTGGAGGCGTCGGGCGCGGGCACGGCCCCGCACTGTACCGGCGCCCCTCCCACGCGGGGCGCCCCGGTTGGGGCGGGCGCTCCTCCATCGGCAAAGATCAGTGCGTGGACGTGCGCAACCCCGCCACGGGCGGAGTCATCACCAAGGTCGAGGGGCTGGCGGCGGCGGAGACCGACGCCGCCATCGAGCGCGCCGCCGCCTCCTTCGGCGCCTGGCGGGCCGTGGCGCCCGGCGACCGGGGCCGCCTGCTGCGACGCTTCGCCGCCGCGGTGGACGCCCACCGCGAGGAGCTGGCCGCGCTCGAGGTGGCCAACGCCGGCCACGTGATCGGGAACGCCCGTTGGGAGGCGGGCAACGTGCGCGACGTGCTCGAGTACTACGCCGCCGCCCCCGAGCGCCAGAGCGGCCGCCAGATCCCGGTGCCCGGCGGCATCGACGTCACCTTCTACGAGCCGCTCGGGGTGGTGGGCGTGATCGTGCCCTGGAACTTCCCCATGGCCATCGCCGGCTGGGGCCTGGCCCCCGCGCTGGCGGCCGGCAATACCGTCGTGGTCAAGCCGGCCGAACTGACGCCGCTCAGCGCGTTGCGCCTCGGCGAGCTGGCGCTCGAGGCGGGGCTCCCCGAGGGGGTGCTCCAGATCCTGCCCGGGAAGGGCAGCGTGGTCGGCGCCCGCTTCGTGGCCCATCCCGCCGTGCGCAAGGTGTGCTTCACCGGCTCGACCGAGGTGGGGCGCCAGATCATGGCGGGCTGTGCGGAGCAGGTCAAGCGGGTCACCCTCGAGCTCGGCGGCAAGAGCGCCAACATCGTCTTCGGCGACGCAGACCTCGAGCTGGCGGCCACCCGGGCCCCCTCCGGCGTGTTCGACAACGCAGGCCAGGACTGCTGTGCCCGCTCGCGCATCCTCGTCGAGCGCTCCGTCTACGAGCGCTTCATGGCGCTGCTCGAGCCCGCGGTCACCAGGGTGAACGTCGGTGACCCGACGCTCGAGGCGACCGAAATGGGCCCGCTCATCTCCGAGGGCCACCTGGCCACGGTGGCGTCGTTCGTGCCCGACGGCGCTCCGGTGGCGGTGCGGGGCACGTGCCCCGAAGGCCCAGGCAACTGGTTCGCCCCGACCGTGCTGGCCCCGGTCAACCCGGCGGATCGTGCCGCGACCGAGGAGATCTTCGGACCGGTGGTCGTCGTCATCCCCTTCGAGGACGAGGACGACGCCGTCCGCCTGGCCAACGACACCCCCTACGGGCTGTCCGGTTCGCTCTGGACGCGTGACGTCGGCCGGGCCCTGCGGGTGGCGCGCGCCGTCGAGACGGGGACACTGTCGGTCAACTCCCACTCGTCGGTGCGTTATTGGACGCCCTTCGGTGGGGTCAAGCAGTCCGGGATCGGTCGGGAGCTCGGTCCCGATGCCCTCGAGGCGTTCAGCGACCTGAAGAACGTCTTCATCAGCTCGGAGTAGCGGCGCGGCGTCGCCGGCACGGAGGAGAGACATGAGCGAGACAACCGCCTACGCCCGGCGACTGGTCGACCGGGTCGCCGTCGTCACCGGTGGCGCCGGCGGCATCGGCCGCGCCATGTGCGAGCGCCTCGCCGCGGAGGGAGCCAAGGTGGCGGTCGTCGACCTCGACGAGGGGGCAGGAGGCGAGGTGGCGGGGGCCCTCGACGGCATGTTCGTGCGGGCCGACGTCACGTCCTCCGACGAGGTGGAGGCGCTGTACGGCGAGGTGGCCGCCCGCTTCGGGCGGATCGACGTCTGCTGCAACAACGCGGGCATCAGCCCACCCGACGACGACTCCATCCTCGACACCGGCCTCGACGCCTGGGAGCGCGTGCAGCGGGTCAACCTCACGTCGGTCTACTTGTGCTGCAAGCACGCGCTCCCGCACCTGCTCGCCCGGGAGAAGGGGTCGATCATCAACACGGCGTCGTTCGTCGCCGTCATGGGGGCGGCGACGAGCCAGGTCAGCTACACGGCCTCCAAGGGCGGCGTGCTCGCCCTGTCGCGCGAGCTGGGCGTACAGTTCGCCCGCCAGGGGGTGCGGGTCAATGCGCTGTGCCCGGGGCCGGTCAACACGCCGCTGCTCCAGGAGCTCTTCGCGAAGGACCCCGAACGCGCCGCCCGGCGCCTGGTGCACATCCCAATGGGACGTTTCGGCGAGGCCTCCGAGATCGCCGCGGCGGCGGCGTTCCTCGCCTGCGACGACTCGTCGTTCATCACGGCGTCGACCTTCCTCGTCGACGGCGGCATCTCGGGTGCCTACGTGACGCCGCTGTGAGCACACCTGGGGCGGACGAGGCCTTCCCGATGGCGTACGCATCCCTCCACGGGCACCGCATCGGGTACCGGCGGGCCGGCCAGGGGCCGACGCTGCTGCTGCTCCACGGGATCGCGGGGAGCTCCCGTACCTGGATCCCGGCCATGCGGCTGCTGCAGCGCGACTGCACCGTGCTGGCGCCCGACTTCCTGGGTCACGGTGAGTCCGCCAAGCCGCCCGGCGACTACTCGCTCGGCAATCTCGCCGCCAGCATGCGTGATCTGTTGCATCTGCTCGATATCGAGCGGGCCACCGTCATCGGCCAGTCCTACGGAGGCGGCGTCGCGCTGCAGTTCGCCTATCAGTTCCCCGAGCTCTGCGAGCGTCTGGTCCTGGTCGACGCAGGTGGACTGGGCCGCGAGGTCAACTGGCTCCTGCGGCTGGCCACCCTTCCGGCGGCCGAGTTCGTGATGCCGGCGCTGTTCCCCTCGTTCGCCCGCCAGTGGGGCGACTCGGTGGCGCGGTTCTGTCGTGGTCTTGGCCTCCGCAATCCGCGGGCCGACGAGGTGTGGAATGCCTACAAGTCCCTGACCATTCCGGAGAACCGCAAGGCCTTCGTCACCACCATGCGGGGCGTGATCGACCCGGGCGGCCAGTCGGTGAGCGCCCTGGACCGCCTGTACCTGGCCGCCCACGTGCCGACGCTGATCGTGTGGGGGGAACGCGACAGCATCATTCCCGTGGTCCACGCCTACCGGGTCCACGAGGCCCTCCCCAACAGCCGGCTGCGGATCATGCCGGGTGTCGGCCACTTCCCTCAGGCCGAGGAGCCCGCCCGTTTCGTCGAGATCCTCGAAGAGTTCCTGCACAGCAGCGAACCCAGCCATCTGACGCCCGAACAGATGCGTGCCCTGTTGCGCCACGGGCCCCACTGACCGAGCAGGATGCCCGGTCCGCCAACCGAGCCTGTCGGCCATCCGCCCAACCGCGCCTGTCGGCCAACCCTGGTCCGTGCCCGGGGTGTGCCCGCGGTCAGGTCACGGCGTGGTCGGCGTCAGATGGTGCCGTCTTCGACGGCCCGCGTGGTCCAGGGAATGACCTCGTCGAGCATCTCGCTGAGGGTCGTCGTCGCTTCGAACCCGAGCACTCGCTTCGCCTTCTCGGGAGAGGGGATCCGGCAGGCGACGTCGTGCTCGAAGGGGGCGTCTGACACGAAGCGGAATTCGGCGTCGCCGCGGATCTTCCGCCAGATCAGCTCCGCCAGCTCCAGGACGGTCGTCGACGTGGCGGTGGAGAGGTTGAAGTCTTCGTTGCGAACGCGCGTTGTGCTCGGAGCTCGGGGTCATGGGGGGACTCGTGTTGACGGGAGGTCAGCAAATCGCTGGACCCGTCGAGCGTTTGTTCGGAGCTACGAGGTACGAGGTGTCCTCTTTTGCCGAGGTGACAAGCGGTCACGCCCGTCCATCCGGGTGCGAGTGGCTCGACGCACCGCGCAAGGCCGCCGGCCACGGCGCCGCGACCCCCTCGCCGGTGATCATCGTGGGGAAGAACTGGGGATGGCGGAGGCGACCCTTGGGGATGACGGGAAGAAAGGTGGGGAGAACATCTGGATTTCGCGCAGCGCCATTGACCTCACATGGCCCGAGGCGCAACCTAGGTCGAGTTCGGAGAGATGAGCCCGCCGAACCTCAAGCGAGGACCGAAAGGTGCGAGCGAGGGAAGCCCAAAGGAAAGCCGCAAGGTGGACCGAGGGAAGCCGAGGGAACGCTGCAAGGCGGGATCAAGGGCCGGAGGCGAGCCCCGCAAGGGGGGCGCAACCGGAGCGGGCTGGTGGATCCGATCTGTGATGGTCCGTGGTGTGCCACGGTGGCTTCCCTGGAGTCGCCGAGGCCGGCTCGGGCGGGGGTTGTCCGACACGACCCCGGCGCGGTGCCAGCGGCTCATCATTGACGTGGCCCCGAGGAGCACGGGAGGCTTCGGCCGAACGGTTACTCGGGGTTGCGTCGCGTCCGGGGCTCGGACCCTTGGATGCCCCTCCGGGATCAGATCCCCGGTGGGCTACTTGGAGCGCAGGGACGGCCAGAGGCCGGCGGGCCGCTCGCCGTCGGCCACTTGGCGGTTGAGCTCTGCCTGTACGAGGGCGAGATCGTCGGGATGGGTCACCCCAATGCAGCGGCCCGGGGCGGCCAGGACGAGGAACGAGCTGGTGCCGAGCGACTGGGCCACCACTTCGGGCAGCAGGACCTCCGACTCCTCGGACGCGTCGACGGCACCCTCCATGGCGGTCTGGAGCATCTTGTGGAAGGCCGGGGTGAAGCCCCAGAGGTTCATGGAGACTCGGGCGTCGGCCGAGAGCTCGATCGGCTCGCGCCCGTCCTCGGCCACGAAACCGCCCGCGCCCGTCGCGTGCACCTGTCGACGCTCGTCGATTCCGAGGAGCCGCCCGTCGTCGGCCAGGCGGCAGATGCCCCGGGTCACGGGGGAGAAGCCGATCACCGCGTCGGCCAGGCGGTATCCGACCAGTGTGCTGGTGTCGGTGCCTTCCCGCAGGTGCGCGGCCAGCAGCTCGCACCCGTCGCGTCCGTAGATATCGTCGGCGTTGCCGACTCCGTAGGGAGTGTCGCCGACGTAGTCCGAGGCGCACAGGACGGCGTTGACGGTGCCGAGCGGCGCTGGCTGGGTGGCGAAGCGCACGTCGACCCCGGCCGGCCAGGTGTGCTCAACGTGGTAGCGGATGGCGGGACCCGTGCTCGGGCCCAGCACCAAGACGATGGTCTCGAACCCCGCCGCGAGCGCATCGGAGGCCACCAGGTCGATGACCGCCTCGCCGTGCGGCCCGACTGGTGCCAGTGGCTTACAGCCGCCGTATCGCTTCGCCCGGCCGGCCGCCAGGACGACCAGGGTCAGACCCTCCCCGCCCGCCCCCGCGCTCATTCGCTCCAGCGGAAGACCGCGCTGGCCCAAGTCATGCCGCCGCCGAACCCCGTCAGCAACAGGTTGTCGCCGGAGCGCACGCGGCCCTTGGAGATGGCGTCGTGGAGCGCCAGGGGGATAGAGGCGGAAGAAGTGTTCCCGTAGCGGTCGATGACGACCACGGTCCGGTCTTCGGCGATGCCCAGGCGTTGGCAGGCGGCCTGGATGATCCGCAGGTTGGCCTGGTGGGGCACCATCAGCGAGATGTCCTCGGGGCCGAGCCCGGCATCGGCCATGGCCCGCTCGGATGACTCGACCACGACCCGGACCGCCTTGCGGAAGACCTCCTTGCCGTCCATGAAGAGTGTGCCGCCGTGCTCGCATTTGAGGAGGTGCTTGAGCGATCCGTCGGAGTTCATGTTCCAACTGAGCAGGCTCCCGGGGCCCTCCACCGGCTCGACCACCACGGCGCCGGCGCCGTCACCGACGATGATGGCGATCTTGCGGTCGTCCATGTCCGTGATCTTCGAGAGGGTCTCCGAGCCGACAAGGAGCACGGGGCCCGACCCGATGGCGATGAGACCCGCCACGGTGATGAGGCCGTAGACGAAACCGGAGCAGGCGGCGTTGATGTCGAAGGCGCCCCCGCGCATACCAATCCCGTGCTGCACGGTCGGCGCCGTGCCCGGCACGATCGTGTCCGGGGTGGTTGTCGCCAGCACGAGGTGATCGATCTCGTCGGGCGTCCGCCCGGCGCAGGCCAGGGCGGCCTGGGCCGCCTCGATCGCCAAGCCCGACGTGGTCCCGCCGATGTGGCGCTCGCGAATGCCCGTGCGCTCGACGATCCACTCGTCGCTGGTGTCGAGGCTCACCGCCATGTCGTCATTGGTGACGACCTTGTCCGGTACGGCGATGCCCCAACCGGTGATCCGGATCCCCTTCACGCAGCGGTCCCGGCGCGCACGGCGTGAATGCCAACGAACCCGGCGTCCCCATAGATGATGCCGCCGGTGTTCACGGCCACGCCGATGCGGGCGCCGCCCACCTGGCGGGAGCCCGCCCGACCGCGCAGTTGCGCGGCCAGCTCGACCACCTGGGCCAGGCCGGTTGCCCCGAGGGGATGCCCGCGGCCGACGAGACCGCCACTGGGGTTCACGACGAGCCCGGGCGAGTCGACGCCGGTGGCGCCGGCCTCGGTGGCCGGACCGGCCTCACCGGGGGCGAAGAAGCCCAGCGATTCCAGGGCGTAGAGCTCCTCGGCGGCCGTGGCGTCGTGCAGCTCGACCAGGTCGACCTCGTCGGGCCCGAACCCAAAGGCTTCCCAGGCACATTCGGCCGTCTGGGTCAGCCTGTCGTGGTAGTCGAGCATTCCGTTTCCCGAGCGGGCCACCGAACCGATGATACGGGGAGCCCGGGTGGGTGCCGCGACAACCGGGCCCCCGAGCACCACTGCGGCCGCGCCGTCGGTGAAGGAACTGCACATCAGGCGGGTGAGCACGCCGGCCACCTGGGGAGAGCCGAGGACCTCGTCGATCGTGACGGACCGCTGGAACTGGGCAAGCGGGTTGCGTGAGGCATGCTCGAACGCCTTGACGGCGGCCGACGCGATCTGGCGTAGCGTGGCGCCCGTCTCGGCCATGAGGCGTTGCGCCCACGCATTGTTGAGCCCCATGAGGATGCTCCCGGCCGGATTGTTGTCCTCGTGACGCCGCTCGTGCAGGTCGAGCCGGTACTCGGCCGGCAAGCCGTCCTCGATCCCCGCGATCGTCTCGGCGCGGTCGCCGGTCCACATCTTTTCGACGCCCAACGCCAGGACCGGTCGGTCCTGCACGGTGGCCGCCATCGTCGCCAGGTGCAGCGCCGAGCTGCCGCCTGCGCAGGAATTGTCGACGTTGATGATCGCCGCCTCGTTGAGCCCCGCCTTGCGCAGCCAGCTCTGGCCGCGCATACAGCCCTGATCGTTCAGTCTCCCGGCCATGGCGTTGCCCACGATGACGAGCCCGAGATCGTGAGCCGACACGCAGGCGTCGTCGAGCGCCTCGTGCGCGACCTCGTAGGCCATGGTGTCGGGCTCCAGGTCGCGCCGGCTCATGTCCGTCATGCCGGTCCCCAGAATGGTGACGTCGGTCGCGCTCACGCCGACACCGCGCTCAAGACGTTGCGCTCGTTGCCGGCGAAAGCGGCTCGCAGCAGGTCGAAGTGCTCGACGGCGGGCGACCCGGCGACCATCACGACGATGTGACGCGCCCCGGCGTCGGCGTACCGCTCCAACGCGGCGGCGCAGGTCTCGGGTGCGCCCGCCACGAGATGGCGCTGAAACGCCTTTGGCGGCAGCCGATACAGGTGTGCGAGCCACGCCGCACCACGCGCGGGCGCTTCGGCGTCGTCACCGACGCAGGCGAACACCACCACGGCCGCCTCGACGGCCTCTGGCTCGCGGCCGGCGTCTGCCGTTTCACGCCGAAGCGCCGCCAGCCCCGCGGCGTACTCGTCTGGATCCAGGAAGAGTGGGACCCAGCCGTCACCCACGGTGGCGGCCCGCCGCCGGGCGGCGACGCTCGAGCCGCCGAACCACAACGGGACGGGGGCCGAGTCGGGCTCTTGGACGTAATCGGCGTCCGGGGCGTCCCAGGCGGCTTGAAGACGCGCGACGCCGTCGTCGAGGATCCGGCCGCGGCGATGGAAGTCCACCCCCGCCCGCTCGTACTCGTCCTCGTGGCTGCCGATACCCAGGCCCAGGACGAAGCGTCCGCTCGAGAGGCGCTGAAGCGCCGTCACCTGCTTGGCGACCGCCTCGGGCCGGCGCAAGGGCAGCTGCAGCACGCACGTGCCGAGCAGGGGGTCGCTCGTGGCGACGGCGGCGACCGACAAGGTGGTCAGCGCCTCGCCGATGGGATGGGGCCAGAACAGGTGGTCGACCGCCCAGAGCGATGCTGCGCCCGTGGCCTCGGCCCGGCGGCACAGCTCGGCCAGCTCCGGCGCGCTGCCGGTGGCACCGAGCGTACTACTTGTGGTAGCACCGGCGTCGGAACAGAGTTCTCCCTGCGTGGTGGCGGGGAGGATGAGTCCCAGGGACGGGCGGCGTACTCCACTTCCTACCGGGGTCACACCGACATAGTACGTCGCTCCCCGCTGTCTGCACATTCCAAGGACGGCGCTCCTCAATCGGGGGGTTGGGGCGCCGGGAGCCCTCCGGTAGCGCCCCCGCTGGCCCCGAGCACGGCCAGGGTGCAGCGGGCCTCGCAGATAGCCCGACCTTCGTCGTCGGTCAGGGCGACGCGCCAGACCTGGACGGTCCGCCCCACCCGGACGGGCGTGGCTGCGGCGACGAGATGGCCGTCGCGCGCCGAGCGGAGGTGGCTGGCGTTCAGCTCGATCCCGACCACGTTGCGCCCGGGCCCGGCCGCCAGGGCAGCACCGAAGCTGGCCGCCGATTCGGCCAGGAGCGCCGAGACGCCCCCGTGCAGGAGCCCGTAGGGCTGGTGCACCTTCCAGGTCACCGGGAGGCGCATGACGACGCGGTCGGCGGTGGCTTCGATGACTTCGACGCCGAGCAGCTCGTGGATGCTCTGAGCGCCGTCGGGCAACATGGGCCACTCGCGCTCGGGCTCAAATGGAGGCGTGGTCACGGCGGGATATTAAAGGCTCACGGTTAACCTGCCTCTCGTGCCCGACCTGGTCGACCTGCGCAGCGACACCGTCACCCAGCCGACGGCGGCCATGCGCCGCGCCATGGCGGGCGCCGTCGTGGGGGACGACGACTACGGCGAGGACCCGACGGTGCGGGCGCTCGAAGAGACGTTCGCGGCGCGGGTGGGCAAGCCGGCGGCGCTGTTCGTGCCCTCCGGGGTCATGGCGAACCAGATCGCGCTGCGCGTGCTGTCCACCCCGGGGACCGCCGTTGTGGCGGGTCGCCGCCAGCACGTGGTGGCCTACGAGTACGGCGCAGCCCCCGTGAACGCCGGGATCCAGTTCATCGCGCTCGAGGACAGCGACGGCATGTTGCGCGCCGACGATGTCCAGTGGGCGCGCCAGGCGTCGGAGCACCACCAGCCCGAGGTGTCCCTCGTCTGTATCGAGAACACGCACATGGCCGCATCGGGTGCGCCCTGGACCAGTGCCGGCTTGCGTGCGGTGGTCGAGGCGGCCGGCCCCGTCCCCGTCCACATGGACGGCGCACGGCTGTTCAACGCCGAAGCGGCCACCGGGGTCCCGGCGGCCACGTGGGCCGAGGCGGTCACCACCGTGATGTGCTGCTTGTCCAAGGGCCTGTGCGCACCGGTGGGCTCACTGCTGGCCGGAGCCGAGGACGTCATCGCCGAGGGTCGGCTGGCGCGCAAGCGGCTCGGCGGCGGGATGCGACAGGCCGGCGTCCTGGCCGCGCCGGGCCTGGTGGCGTTGTCGGAGATGGTGGCGCGCCTCCCCGAGGACCACGCGCGGGCGGCGCGCCTGGCGGACGCGGTGGCGCAACGCTGGCCTCATTGCGGGCTCGACCCGATCACCGTGCGCACCAATATCGTGACGTTCGCGCATGCCGACCCCGACAAGCTGCTGGCTCACCTGGAGGACCGCGGGGTGCTGGCCCATGCCATCGCCCCCGAGACGGTCCGCTTTGTCACGCACCACGACGTCGACGACGACGGGATCGCCCGTGCCGTCGCCGCGTTGGCCGACGCTCCGGGAGGCGAGACGCGGTGAAGGTCAGGATCGGGATCAGCGGGGGAGGAGAGAGCCTCGGTCCCGAAGCCACGGGCGCCTTGGCACAGGCGATCACCGACACCGGCTTCGACTCATTGTGGCTCCCCGAGGTGTTGTCACGCCCTGGGCCCGACCCCCTGGTCGGGCTGGCCTGGGTCTCGGGCGCATGCCCGAAACTCAAGATCGGGACGACGATGCTGTTGCCCGGCCGCAACCTTGTCTGGCTGGCCAAGGCGATTGGCACGCTCGACCTGCTCTCGGGTGGGCGCTTCCTCCTGACGTTCGTGCCTGGGCTGGGCATCGGTGCCGAGCACAGCGCGGTCGGCATCCCCAGCGCCGCCCGCGCCGCGCTGATGGAGGACGCGTTGCCCGTGCTGCGGCGGCTCTGGGCGGGAGAGGTGGTGAGCCACGCGGGGCCGGCGGGGTCCTTCAGCGACATCTCGGTCTCGCCGCGACCCGTCCAGGATCCCTTCGACGTCTGGTTGGGCGGCAACCTCCCGGCGGCTTTGGAGCGCTGCGGGCGCCTGGCCGACGGATGGATCCCTGCCTTTTGCACGCCCGATGACGCCGCCGCCGGTAAGGAGGTGATCGACCGGGTCGCCGCCGAACACGGCCGGACCATCAGCCCCGAGCACTTCGGTGTCAGCCTGGCCTACGCCCACGAAGGCACCGACGTGGGAGCGCTGGCCTCGTCGCCGCTGGCCCGCCGGGCGCGCGGGCGGCCGCTCGAGCAGATCATCCCGGTGGGCGTCGCCGGCCTGCGGACCATGATCGAGCGCTTCCTCGAGGTGGGGTTCTCCAAGTTCATCGTGCGTCCGATGACGCCGCCGGGCGAATGGCGAGGCGAGCTCGAGCAGTTGGCCGGCGCCGTCGGGGACTTGCAGACCTGACGGCGCGCCGGACGTCGACCCGATCGCTGCGACGTCGGCGTCCCATACGCTGCCCCTCATGTCCGACCATCCCCTCACCCTCATGGCCGTGCACGCCCATCCCGACGACGAGGCCATCAGCACGGGCGGGGTCCTGGCGCGTACTGCTGCGGAGGGCGTGCGCACCGTGCTCGTCACGTGCACCAACGGTGAGCTCGGCGACGCGCCGGGAGGCCTCAAGCCGGGCGACCCCGGCCACGACGAGCGCCTCGTCGTCCCCCTCCGGCGCCGCGAGCTCGAGGCCAGTTGCAGGGTCCTCGACGTCTCGCACCTCGAGCTCCTCGGCTACCACGACTCGGGGATGCGGGGCTGGCCCCAGAACGACGCGCCGGGTTCCTTCTGGTGCACGCCCGTGGAGGAGGCGGCGCGGCCGCTGGCCGACTTGATGCGCCGGTACCAGCCGCAGGTCGTCGTCACCTACGATGAGAATGGCTTCTACGGGCACCCCGACCACATCAAGGCCAACCGCGTCACCCACGCCGCCCTGGTGGAATGCGGGATCCCGTCCAAGCTCTACTACACCGCCATGCCGCGCTCGACGCTGCACGGCTTTGGCGAGCTGCTGGCACAGGCGGGTATCGAAGTCCCATCCGAGGTCCAGGAGAACCCGGACTTCGGGACACCCGACGAGCTCATCACGACGACGATCGACTGCAGCGCGTTCGCCGGGCGGAAATATGCGTCGCTCGCCGCGCACGCGAGTCAGAGCGACAACATCTTCTTCTTGGAGATGGGCGAGGAACTGTTCTCGACCATCATGGGATCGGAGAGCTTCGTGCGAGTCATCGACTCGACCAACGCGTCGGTCCCCGAGGACGACCTGTTCGCCGGGCTGCGCTGAGCGGCTGGCGCGAACCGGGTCGGTGGCCCCACCAGGAGAAAGGGCGCCGAGCCCGGTCCGGTGTGCTCCGATGGCCGCGTCGACGGCCCGGGGTGGAGCCGCCGGGAGTGCGACCAGGTGAATCCAGGGGCCAGGGCAGCCCGTATACCACAGGGATGAGACAATTGGGTGTGGCCGAGGGCGACCTGTCCGACGAGGGGTTGCTGGCCGGAATGGCCGTGGGGGAGCAGGCAGCCGCCGTGACGTTCGTCCGCCGCTACCAGCGGCGGGTCTTTGGCCTCGCCTATTCCATGACGGGAGACGCCGGGGTGGCGGAGGACGTCGCCCAGGAGGCGATGCTGAGGGTCTGGCGCCACGCCCCCGTGTTCGACCCCCGACGCGGTTCGGTGGCCTCGTGGGTCCTCACCATCACCCGCAACCTGGCCATCGACGCCCTGCGTCTTCGGCGCGCCGTGGCGACGGATCCGAACGACTTCGTCCTGTCCGCCCTCCGGAGTCACACGCACAACCCGGAGGACGCCGCCCACCGGGCCGACGCGAAGCACACGGTCCGGGCGGCGCTGGAGACGCTCTCCGATGCCCAGCGGCGGGCCGTCGTCCTGGCTGCCGTCTACGGCAGGACCGCGCTGGAGATCAGCGAGTCCGAGGGCATTCCCCTCGGGACCGCCAAGACGCGCATCAGGACGGCCCTCAGCCGTCTGCGGGCGGCGGTCGAACACGCAGAGGGGGTGAGCGACGAGCGATGAGTGACGAGCTGAGAGAGCGCAGCTGTGAGCAGTACTCGGGCGAGCTGGCCGAGCTCGCGCTTGGTGTGCTGACGGGGCGCGAGCGGGCGGAGGCCCTCTCGCACGTGGAGTCCTGCCCGCGTTGCGCCGAAGAGCTGGAGCAACTGTCCCGGGTGGCCGACACCGTGGTGCACGTGGCGCCCGAGATGGATCCCCCGGTCGGATTCGAGGTCCGCCTCTTCGAGTCGATGGGTGTCAACGACGTGCGTCCACGTCGCCCGCGTCTGCGGCGTCTCCGGGCCTCGCTCTGGGTGCCAGTTGGCGTGGCCGCGGCCGTGGTGGCCCTGGGTCTCGGCTTGGGCCTGAGCCTGACGTCGACGCCGCCACCAAAGGTGACGTCGGCGAACCTCGTCGAGCACGGCGTGACGGTCGGACACGTCGACTTCGGCGGCACCAAGCCCTGGATGTCGATAACCCTTGCCGATTCGCCGGCGCAGGGAAAGGTCGACTGCCTCATCGTGACCGATGACGGGGTCACCCACTGGGTTGGGTCATTCGATGCCCGGGACGGCTATGGAGCTTGGGTCGCCCCGTTGCACGTCGACCCTGCGACCATGCGTTCAGCCGAGGTGGTGTCGCCCAGCGGGACGGTGATCGCCACCGCCACGCTGGGCTGACGCACCGCTCAGTACCGATAGGTGTCGGGCTTGTAGGGTCCCTCGAGCGGCACGCCGATGTAGTCAGCCTGCTCCTGGGCCAGTTTCGTGAGCTTCACGCCCAGCGCGTCAAGGTGGAGGCGGGCCACCTTTTCGTCGAGGTGCTTGGGCAGAACGTAGACGTCGTTCATGTACTGGCCGGTCTGGGTGAACAGCTCGATCTGCGCCATGGTCTGGTTGGTGAACGAGTTGGACATGACGAAGCTGGGGTGGCCGGTGGCGTTGCCCAGGTTGAGCAGGCGTCCCTCTGACAAGACGATGACGGCGTGTCCATCGGAGAAGACCCACTTGTCGACCTGTGGCTTGATGTTCACCCGCTGGATCCCAAGAGTCGTGGCCAGGCCGGCCATGTCGATCTCGTTGTCGAAGTGACCGATGTTCCCGACGATGGCCTGGTGCTTCATCCCGGCCATGTGCTCGGCCCGGATGATGTCCTTGTTGCCGGTCGCGGTGATGAAGATGTCGGCCTCCGGAAGGATGTCCTCAAGCGTCGTGACCTGGAAGCCCTCCATGGCGGCTTGCAGGGCGCAGATCGGGTCGATCTCCGTCACGACGACACGGGCGCCCTGGCCGGCGAGCGACTGCGCGCACCCCTTGCCAACGTCGCCGTACCCGCAGACGACGGCGACCTTGCCCCCGATCAGGACGTCGGTGGCGCGGTTGATGCCGTCGACGAGCGAATGGCGACAGCCGTACTTGTTGTCGAACTTTGACTTGGTGACCGAGTCGTTCACGTTGATGGCCGGAAAGAGCAGCTCTCCTCGCTTCGCCATGTCGGCCAGCCGGTGCACGCCCGTCGTCGTCTCCTCGGTGACACCCCTGATCGTGTTGGCGATCGACGTCCAACGGCCCGGGTCCTGGGCCAAGCTCCGCTCCAGGAGGGCGAGCACGACGGCGAACTCCTCGGTGTCGGCGGTCGCCGGATCGGGGACCGACCCGGCCTTCTCGAACTCGACGCCCTTGTGCACCAGGAGCGTTGCGTCTCCTCCGTCGTCGAGGATCATGTTGGGGCCACCGTCCTCGGGCCACACCAGCGCCCGCTCGGTGCACCACCAGTATTCGTCCAGCGTCTCGCCCTTCCACGCGAAGACAGGCACCCCCTTGGGGTTCTCGACCGTGCCGTCGGGACCGACGACAACGGCCGCCGCGGCGTGATCCTGGGTCGAGAAGATGTTGCAACTGGCCCAGCGCACGCGTGCCCCGAGCGCCGTCAGTGTCTCGATGAGCACGGCCGTTTGTACCGTCATGTGCAGCGACCCGGTGATGCGAGCCCCAGCCAACGGTCGTCTCTCGGCGTACTCGGCGCGCATGGCCATGAGGCCGGGCATCTCATGCTCGGCCAGCTCGATCTCCTTGCGGCCAAAGTCGGCCAGCGTGATGTCCGCGACCTTGTGCGGGATTGATGCACTCATGTCTGCTCCTTGTCTTCCTTCCAGCTCGGACGAGCGCGCGCGGACGCGCACCCCTTCGTGGGCCGGACGGCACAAGCGCAACGCACGACTCCGACATCTGCCGGAGGCCTCGTACCCGCCCCCGATACTAGGCCCTCGGGAGAGCCGGGGGCGATGGGAGCGTGGGACTCGAGTCTTTGGCGGCGACCATCTCCACTCGCGCCGTCGACGATCGCGTCGGGGGCGAGGTGGCCTGACAAACGTCAACCCGTGTTGGCCGCAGCTCGATCCCCGACACCGGGACGACGGCGAAGCCACGGGACGTAGCCCTCCCCCGCACACGGCGCCAAGCGTCAGCGAACTGGTCGTCATCCCTGTATCGGTGTCGTATCACCGGTCGGACTCGCTGCTCCGCAAGTCTGTTCGCTCGGGGTCGCGTCTCGAAACGACACGCAAGAAACGGCAGACAAGGGCGGAACCGCATCGTCGCGATCGGGAGGTCTAAAATAAAGTAAGGCGCTTAATCCCAGTGATTTTGTTGAGTTTTACCGGAGTCCATTTTGGGAACGAGTTGCTGCATTTCCCAATGGCGCGAAATGACTTTTGGCTCTGGCTTGCTCCGAGTCGCTGAGGCTATTTTGCGCCGGGACACGATTGGGTACACGCGTCAATGGGGGTGGTGGAGGTTCGTTGATGAGATTCAGATCCGCCCAGGGTTCGCGGGTCAGAGGCGGTGGACAAGAGGGTGCTCTGGGTGCCCCGCGCCCCAGCTTCCCGGACGAGTTACCGCGTACGACCGATCAGCTGGCCTACGAAGCCGAGGGAAACGAAGATTCCTTCGAGGGTGGCCCTCGGCCCAAGAGCATTTTGTTTGTCTCCTGGCGGGACCTGGCGAACCCGATGGCCGGGGGATCGGAGCTTCTCGTTCACCAGTTGGCGGCCGGGCTTGCGCAGCGTGGCTATGACGTGTCGTTGCTTTGCGGTGGCCCTGTCGAACCGAACGGCCTTTATCGTGTTGCGGACGGAGGTGGGGAGTTTTCGCAATATGTTCGAGCTCCCTTCCACTATCTTCGATCGTTTCGGTCCGCAGATCTTGTTGTCGAGGTGTGCAACGGGATGCCCTTCTTGGCGCCTTTGTGGCGCCGCGGGCCGGTTCTGTGCCTGATCAATCATGTCCACACAGAGCTGTGGAGGGGTCGATTCGGGCCGGTCGTTGCTGCGTGTGGAAGCATGATCGAGTCGGATGTGATGCCTCGAGTGCATCGCAGGAACCTGGTCGTGACGGTTTCCGAGTCCTCTCGCTCGTCGCTCCTCGAGATCGGGGTTGCCGAGGAGCGGATCCGAATGATTCCGCAAGGAGTTGCCGAGCCTCCTCCCCTGGTCGAGAAGGCTCATCCGCCACGCTTCGTGGCCGTGGGCCGACTCGTTGGCTATAAGCGAATCGACCTTCTCATGGAAATGTGGGGGCCTGTGCGGCAGAAAACGGGAGGGACACTCACGGTCATCGGTGACGGCCCGGACCGCGAAAAGCTCGAGAGCACCAGAGCAGAGGGCGTAGAGTTCACCGGGTTTGTCTCGGAGGCCGAGAAGCACCGC
Source organism: uncultured Acidimicrobiaceae bacterium (assembly GCA_963838835.1). Classification (GTDB taxonomy): domain Bacteria; phylum Actinomycetota; class Acidimicrobiia; order Acidimicrobiales; family RAAP-2; genus Bog-473. The sequence goes on along the minus strand of CAWITA010000031.1, from coordinate 50,228 downwards.
CTCATGAGCGAAGCGTGGCTCCTTCTGCATCCCGCTGCTTGGGAAGGGTGGGGCCTGGTAATCACCGAAGCGGCGGTGAGGGGCACCCCAGCGGTGGGTTTCGACGTGCCCGGTGTGCGAGATGCAATCGTCGATTCCGAAACCGGCCTGCTGGCGAGCGACCCGGAAACCTTCAAGAGACATTGGATCCGGCTCACCGAGGAGGAGGATCTCCATCGGCAGTACAGAGAGGCTGCCATCAAACGGGGACTGAGCTACCCGGTGAAGGCCACGGTCAAGGAGTTCGAGCAGATCGCCGCCGAAGCAGTAGAACGTCACCATGCAAAATCGTTCGCCCGCCGCTCCCGCTCACGACCTTCCGGGGACGAGTCCTGGGGAGCGGCGACAGCTGCCGTCAGTGAGTGATGCGTCCCTACGAAGGCTCTACGAAGACTCAGCGACTCCTCTCAGCTCTGGCTTCGGGCGGGCTGAACGTCAAGCCACGATGCTCGCCGGTCTCGCCTCAACGAGTGGACGTCGCATGACCGTTGTCGACGTCGGTTGTGGAGACGGGATGTGCACTGAGGTCGCCATAAACGTGTGTAATGCCACGCCAAACGCTTCCGTGCGCATCGTCGGATTTGACTGGTCGTCGGCTGCACTGGACCAGGCACGTGCGCGAGGTGTGCCGGTCGCACGCGCCTCAGCAGAGGAGGGAGGGCTGCCGCTCGCCTCCTCGAGTGTCGACGTCGTCATCATGAGCGAGCTGATCGAACATCTAGTCGACCCCGACAATGCGCTCGACGAAGCGCTGCGTGTGCTGGTGGCCGGGGGCACCCTACTGCTCTCGACCCCGAATCTGGCTGCATGGTACAACCGTGTGTTACTCGGGCTGGGCATTCAACCCTTGTTTACCGAAGTCAGTCTGCGCGGGATCTATGGGCGTCCGGGCACGGACGTGGTGGGCCACCTTCGAATCTTCACGCGTCGAGCACTCTTGTCACTGTTAAGAGCGATGGGTTTCGTGGACATCCGGATCGCTGGTGCTCCCTATCACGACGTTCCCCGACCCTTCAGACCGCTTGACCGCTTGTTCTGTCATGTGCCGAGTCTTGCCTCTAATCTTCTCGTCGTGGCCCGAACGCCGAGTTGACATGCGTCGTCAGATGGATCAAAGCCGACGAGGCATACAGAAATGACGCAAGGGAAGCAGGATCTCCGTCGTTCTTGGGTCTTGTACAAGGCATTTAAGTCGGAACAGTCCGACCCAGACCATTTCTATCGATTGCTGGCCGACGACGCCGTTCGACAGGTCAGCCGTCATGCTCCTCTCGATGGAGCGATTGCGCTCGATGTCGGAGGCGGGGTCGGATACTCGACCGACGCGTTCCGTGCAGCCGGCGCCCGTTGCATCCTCGTGGAGCCTGAAGTACGAGCCCTTCAGGTAGGCAAGGACGGGGTCGTCACCGAAGAGGCAGCTGGTACTCCGCATTGGATCGCGGTCGCTCCTGGCCGCAGAGTGTCGAGCGGTTCTGTCATTGGAGACGGCTATCAACTCCCCTTCGCGGACTCGATGGCCGACATGTCCTTTTGCTCGAATGTGCTCGAGCACATCGAGAACCCGCAAGCTTTCATCAGCGAGCTCGTGCGAGTCACGAAGCCAAACGGCGTCATCTACATCTCGTTCACGAATTGGTACTCACCTTGGGGCGGGCATGAGACACGACCCTGGCACTACCTCGGTGGTGAATGGTCCGCCAGACGCTACAGGCGGCGCACCGGCTATGACCCCGTCCACCATTTCGGGCACAGCCTCTACCCGGTGCACATAGGCCCGTTGCTCCGTTGGGCACATCGCTGGGACAAGGTCGACATCGTCGAGGCAAGTCCCCGGTATTACCCGAGCTGGTGCAGCTGGGTGGTTCGAATCCCAGTTCTCAGGGAGGTGGCAACGTGGAACCTGTTGCTGATCCTGCGGAAGCGTCCAACGAGTTCGTTACGACAGGCGTCAACACTAAAAAGCCGGTCGGGGAAGGCACACGATGAAGCGCCAGTCGGCAGTCGATGACCGAGTCGCATCACACAACCTCCCGTTGGAGACTCGACAGATCTGGCGACACGTTCTGCGGCGGGCGAAGTACCTTCTGGGACACGAGCCGGCTCTTTTGCCCGTCTATCTCCGTCTCACGCCGCTCGGGACCAGTCGGCAGCTCACGGAGTTCACGGACCTCGTCGTAGAAGGTTTTCCTCGGTCGGGAAACACCTTCACTGTCTTCGCGCTCGAAGATGCGTCGGGACACGAGCTGACCATCGCAAGCCACGTACATCAGCCTTCTCAGGTCAAGCACGCGCTTGCCCGGGGGATCCCGACAGTCCTGGTCATTCGAGATCCGGTGTCTGCCCTCGCGTCGTACTTGGTTTATGACCAACGGTTTTCAGCGTCGACGGTGATCGGAGAATACTGCTCCTATCACCGAGAGCTTGTTCCGTATGCCGATCGCCTTCTCATCTGTGAGTTCGATGAGGTCACATCCCATATGCCGTCGGTTATCGATCGGATCAATCGCCGATATTCGTTGCAGATTCCTCCATTCGACGATGAGGCATCCAATGTGAAGGAGGTCATGGCGCGGATTGAGTGGAGGCACCAGCTCGTTCATCCAAGTCTCAATCCGGCGCAATCGGCAGCCAGCCCTCAATTCGATCGCCGCAAGGTCAATGAGCAAATGAGAGAGGCGCTCCGTCATCCGCGGAACGCCGTTCAATTGGCCGCAGCTCAAGAAGTATTCGACTACTTCTGCAGCATCGCGTCACGGCAACGCGAAGCGACGTCGAGGGCGGATTCTCCGGCACACGAGGCAAGAAGGTGTGAACCGAGAGCACACCAACCTGAATCCATCGATAAGGGTTGAGTCGCCGCCGAAAGCAGTGTTGTTCCAGGGCGGGGTGAGAGGACGATGAGTCACCAACTGACAGCGGGAGTTGTTCTCGGATGCGCGTCAGCTGCGGCGGCGAACGCAGGAGTAGTCGTCGAAAAGCTCGCGATGCGTCGAATGCCAGCTTTCGGCGCACGCAAAAGTGCCCAGATGGTTCGACGATTGGTACGGAGTCCCCTCTGGGTCGTGGGTTTCAGCATGATTGCGCTTGGGCTGGCCATGCAGGTGCTGGCTCTCTCGCTGGCGTCGATTTCGGTCGTCCAGGCGGTCGCGCCAACCGGAACTGTCTTGCTCCTTGTGCTGTCCCACATCCTCCTTGGTGACCGACTTCGACGTGCTGAATACTTCGGAATCGCCGCCTTGGTGCTGGCGTTGGCGCTCCTCGTGCTGTCGCTGGACTCTCATACGGACCAGGCCACCGGATCGACCAATTTCTCAAGCCTGCTCGCCGTCACAATCCCGACGATGTGCGCCAGCGTCGGGCTCTTCGTCGTGGCGAGTCGACTACACGGGTCGGCTGAGCACCAGAGAAAGGTGCGGGCACCCCTCAACGGTTTGGCAACCGGCCTCTTGTACGGGTGCGCAGCTTTGGACATGAAGTCGATCGCGACGCTCCTACAGCGTTGGGGATTGGGACCGGCAGTGCCACGGATCATCGGTTCCCCGGCGTTCTACCTATTCATCGTAACGGCTGTGCTTGCGTTCCTGATGTTTCAGATGGCCCTTCAGCGCAGCGTGACCTCGGTGCTTGTTCCCGTGAGCAGTGTGTTGTCAACGGCGTACTTCATCATCGTGGGTGACGCCTTGTTCCACGAACAGCTTCCTCGTGCTCCCCTCTCCTTGGCACTGCGATTGGCGTCCTTTGCCATGCTCACGGTCGGACTCTTCGCCTTGACCCTAGTCAACGAGGCACACGATCCCGAAGAGCAACGGGCCGAAAGACACCGCGATGCGCCTGTTCGCAGCGGTGTTCGTGCTTCGGCTCCATCACCCGCGGAGCTGGGAGGCGGCGAAGCTCATGAGCGCGGCAGCCTGCAGCCGTCTGGAAGCGCCTTGCCGATCGGCCTCGCGTGGCCGCTGCGAGTCCGGCTCCCCGCGTTCACGCTCGTGGCAGTGGCGACCGTGCTCAGCGCGCTCCTGCCAGACTCGGAAGGCGTTTCCGAGGAAGTCGTGGTCGCCTGCGTCGTGCTCTTGGGCCTCGTGGGGTGTGCCGTCCTCCTGCCCTGGGAGAGGCTCCCCGCCTGGGCCTGGCTCGTCGTCCCAATCGGCTACATCGCCGTGATCGCCATCATCCGTGATGCGCAGGGCGGGGCGGGCTCGGGGTTCCTGATCGTTTTCCTCCTGCCCGTCGCGTGGCTCGCGCTCCATGGCCGTCGTCTGCACCTGCTCATCGGTCTCGCCTGCCTCTATGTGGCCCTCCTGGTGCCGCACCTCGTCGTGGGTCCACCGAATTACCCCACGCGCGAATGGCGCCAGGCGGCGATCCTGGCGGCGGTGGCAACGCTGGTGGCGTCAATCGTGTGCACCGTGACCTCCCGGGACCGCGCCGTCCTCGACGCGATGGCCCGGCAGTCTCGCCTTGTCCGGCGCAATGCACGCGAGGCCCAGTCGACGCGTGAGGGGCTCGAGACCCTCCTGCACGCCGCGACGGGGAGCGCCATCATCGGCGTCGACCCGGCGGGGACGATCACCTTCTTCTCCGCTGGAGCCGAGGAGATGCTCAGGTACACCAGGGCCGAGGTCGTGGGCATCCGCTCCATCGCCGACTTCATCGACCCAGCGCAGGTCGACGAGCGTCGCCGGACCATCCACGCCGTGCGCAACGCGTTGGAACCGCTCGACGCCAAACTGGCCGTAGAGGTTCCCTGGTCGGTCATTCGCAAAGACGGCCGGCAACGTCGTTGCCTACTCTGGGCCCGAGCCCTGCCCGGGCCCAGAGTAGGCGCCGTCGGGGACGACGGAAGCGACGAGGCAGACACCGACAGGAGTGCTGGGGAGCCCGTTCCCGCCGGGCGACCCGAGTTCGACGACGTCGTGTTCCCCTCCAACGGAGGCTACGTTGTCGTCGCCACCGACGTGACGGAGCGCGAGGAGCTGGTCGCCGAGCGCGAGCGGTTCTACGCGATCCGGAGGGAGGTCACGCATTCGCTGATCGAGCAGAGCAATCGGCTCCGCGAGCTCACCCAGATGAAGGACGATGTCGTGGCCACGATCTCGCGCGAGCTTCCCACGCTCATCACCTCGATCCCAGAGTTCGTGGAACAATTCATCGAAGCATCGTCGGAGCTCACCGAGAACCAGGTGCGCATGCTCCAGACGATCGCGTGCAACGCCGAGCAGCTCCGGCAGGTGGCCGAGGATCTGCTTGCTGACCCCGGTGCGGGGCAGGGCCTCAAGGTCGACTTCACGGAGTTCGACCTGGCGCTGCTGGCCAACGACGCCGTCGAGGCAATGCAGACTTCCGCAACCGTGGCGGGCGTCGTTTTGACCATGAGGCCCTGTGACGAGCAAGTGCCGATCGAGGGTGATCAAAGTGGGTTGCACCAACTGTTGGGCAATTTGCTCTCCAATGCCATCAAGTTCTCACCACCTGGGGGCCGGGTGCTCGTTATCGTGGACACCGCGGACGCCTACGCCCGGGTTCAGGTCCACGACGAAGGGCCCGGCATCCCCAAGGGTGAGCGCGACCAGCTCTTCGAGCGCCTCTACCGTCTCTCCTCCTCGACCGATTTGGGAGTTCCCGGCACTGGGCTAGGCCTGGCGATGGCCAAGTCGGTGGCCGAGGCCCACGAGGGGTTCGTCGACATTGTCGACACGCCAGGTTGGTCCACCACCTTCCGAGTCTTCATCCCGCGTTCCAACCTCCATCGGATCCGGCCGGACGGCGTTGAGCCGATCGTTACACCGCCTGGCCGCCGCCTGGTGCGACCGGAGGCGTCACGAGAGGCTCTACGTGTCCGACACGCTTGATCCTCTTCACGCCAACACGTTCGTGCCTCGGGTCGGCCCGATGGGGACGCCGGAGTGCTTGTGGTCGAGGACACGCCGACCCGCCGGAGCCCCACGCCAGTCCAGGTCAGACGAATGAGCATGGTCAGCACCGACTGCCGCCGGGAACACTTGGAGACGTATAGATAGTATCTTTCTCGAACGGCGCAGCGGGCTCGGCTGGCTCATTTCTACTGGATTACGCAAACATGTCGGGGTCGCTTGATGGATCGTCCAGGGAGCGATGCGAGGTGGAGAAGGTGGTCGGCAAGATTCCCAATCTTGACAATTTGGTCAGCAGGAGCGCCCAGTGCCGCGCGCTCTCGCATTGGCGATCCGAGGAACGATGCAGCTGAGTAGCACCCTCATTCGTGAGAATGAGTCAATCGAAACAAAGCCGATAGAAACAGTTTCTCAACGCGCGCCCGAAGGTCGGGCAACGAGGTGGTGGCTGGCCGGCGCCTTCGTGCTCGCCCTTGCGGCTTTCGTGCCGGACGCGTTCGGGCGGCAGGTGTTCGACACCAAGATCGATCTGACGGTTGATCCATTCAGCTATCTCCGCAACTTGCTCTACCTTTGGGCCCCGAACGGCTGGTTCGGGTATTTGCGGAACCAATTTCAAGGATCTGCGTTTCCCACGGCGCCTTTCTTCATCGTGGGTCATCTCCTCACCATCCCGCCCTGGTTGGTCCAACGAATCTGGATGGCCACGGTGCTCACGGTTGCATTCTGGGGCATCGTTCGCCTGGCCGAAGAACTAAAAATTGGCTCACTAGGTCCGAGATTGGCGGCCGGGGCAGCCTTTGCGCTGTTGCCTACGTTGACAATCCTGGTTGGATCGGTAACTGCGGAAGCAACTCCGGGGGTGTTGACCGCGTGGGCCACCATTCCTCTCGTGCGGGCCAGCCGGAGCGGATCACCGATTCGCGGCGCTGCTCTTTCGGGCGTTGCCGTTCTCTTCATGGGCGGAACAAATGCCGCCGACACGCTCTATGCCCTTGTCATCCCGGCTCTCTACCTGCTCACCCGTGCATCCTCACCGCGTAAACATTCCCTCACGGGATGGTGGGTGGTCTGCGTCGGATTGGCGACCTCATGGTGGTTCATTCCGCTCTTGTTTCTCGGGAAGTATGGGTTCAATTTCCTCCCCTACATCGAGCAGTCAATCACCACCACGTCCGCGTCATCAGCGACGACAGCCCTGTCTGGATCAGGTGTCTGGACGGCGTACTTGAACATCGGCGGTCTGAGTTGGAACCAGGGGGCGCTGACCGTCACGAGCGTCGGGATCGTGATTCTCGGTGCGGCTTTGATGGCGGCGACCGGACTATTCGGGATCGCGTCTAGAGAGATACGAGAACGCCGCTTTCTCGTCGTGAGCCTCGCAGTGACGACCGTCGTGGCCTTAGCGGCATACTGGGGATCAATTGGCGGTCCGTTCAGTCAATTCCTCTTGCCCTTGCTTGATGGTCCGCTGGCGCCTCTCCGGAGCGTCTACAAGATCGAGCCAGAAATCGGGCTGGTCCTCGCCCTCGGCATTGCGCACTCCCTGTTTAAGGTGTCCCGTGTAAGGCTCCGGCGGGTGGGTCGCGTCGCTTTCCGTGTCGGCGCCGGAGCCTTAACGGTCGCCGTACTGGCGTCACTTGCGACTCCCTACTTATTGGGACGTGGGACGAATAACTATTCGTTTGCGGGCATTCCCTCGTACTGGTACAAGGTTGCCGACTTTCTGGCTCGAGAATCGCCACGAAATACCGCATTGGTCCTACCCGCTTCGAGTCACGGCGAGTATGTGTGGGGTTGGACCGTTGATCAGCCTCTGGAGGCTCTTGCGCGTTCGCCGTGGGCGAACGATCAAGCTGTTCCGTTCGGCGGGGCGGGAAGCACGAGAATGGTCGATTCCGTCGAACTGGCACTGCGCACGGACACGGCTAGCCCAGGGCTTCCCGCATTGCTCTGGCGGTCCGGCATCAAGTACGTCGTCGTACAGAACGATGCGCTGTGGCAGCTCTCGGACTCGCCTTCACCCTTCCAAGTCCATCAAGTCCTGGAGGAGTCCGGCCTCAAACGTGTGACACAGTTCGGACCGGCGGTATGGACGTCCGTCGCCGATGTCCCGACCTTGTCGGTGGTCAAGGGGGGATACCAAGTCCCGTACCCGGCGGTCGAAATATATGAGGTGCCACCTCTGGCCGGGGAGAACAGTTCACTCTCGCCAGTTGCCACGCTTGCGGCCTCGTCAGCCGCATTGGTGAGCGGCGGACCTGAGGCAATCAAGCAACTGCTGGACCAAGGCCTCCTTGGCGCGAACCAAGCGGCCGTACTGTCCGGCGATTGGCACGGTCAGTATCACGGGCCTCTGTTTGCCGTCACCGACACCTTGCGTCGAACGGACACAAACTTCGGACTCGTGAATGACAACAGCTCCTATACGTTCACGGCGACGGGTGATACGCCGGACCTGAACGGCTTTCCGAACGAGCCGTCCTCGCCGGCCCAGTTGCTGCCCGTTCAAGGTATTCAACATCAGACGGTCGCCGTATTGAAAGGAGCAACCAGCGTCACAGCTTCTTCGGTGGGCTCCGCCTTCTTTTATCTCCCTGAATACAACCCCACGAATGTGTTCGATGGACAATCCTCGACGGGCTGGATCGCCGGTAATCCTTACGGCTCCATCGGTGAATGGATCCAAGTCAATTTCGATCATCCCGTGGATCCCCGGGGTACTCACATCGAATTCCTCGTTGGGCGAACCCATCCACAGGTCACGGGAATCAGTGTGTCAACCAATCAGGGATCGGTTTTCACGCGCGTGAGCCCGACCAGCCGTTCGCAGCTCGTGAACGTTCCGGCCGGCAGAGCTCGCTACCTCCGCGTGACATTCGTTTCGTTCAAAGAACCAGCTAGCCAGACCGCCGGTGCCGGTATCCGGAGCATTTCGATCCCCGGCGTACGCGTCCAATCGTTTCTGAAGCCGCCGCAAGAGTCCATAGGGACAACCGCTCAGCACCTGGTCTTGTCATTCCAGGCAACACCCTCCGATCCTCAAGACCTTCTTCGCAGTCCTGCGGAGCCAGTGCTGCTGCGACAGTTCAGCCTTCCGCGACGAACCTCACTGTCCATCACTGGGCAGGCAACGCCCAGGCCGGGCGCGGCTCTCGATGCGTTGATCGGACCATCTGGATTGAACATCTCGGCATCCTCGACGTTCGGGAACCTGCCCGGCTTTCGTCCGCAGAATCTGATTGACGGTGACCCCGACACAGCGTGGATCGGAGCATCAGCCAAAGCCAGCATCCACATGCAATGGGCGCACGCGGTCAATTTGTCGAGTCTGGCGATCGGCGATACGCCTAATTCTCTTGCCGCTCAACCCGAAGAGGTGCTCATTTCTAGCTCGGCGGGTAGTCGTTTGCTCCATGTGAAACGATCAGGCGTGTCGACACTTACCTTCGCTCCGCTTAAGACGAACAGTGTCACCGTGAGTTTCCCGAAGGTGCAGACTCGCAAGATTGCCAGCGGATTCGGCGGGACGGTCCAGGCACCGGTCGGGCTGGCTGAGCTGAGCTTTCCGGCGTTGGCCTCGACGCAAGGCCAGGCGCCGCGTTCCTCGGCAAGCTTCGTGGCGCCGTGCGGCTTCGGTCCGCCGATCGTCATTGACGGCACCCAATACGAGACGAGCGTGGGGCCTGTCGCCGGCGGTTCGAGCCCTACGGTCGGCGACTTGCTCACCCTCAAGCCAATGAGTCTCACCATTTGCGGTCGTGGGCCCTACCGAGCCGGTAGCGCGGAACCCTTCGGCAGTCCGCTCACTTCAGTGACACTCAAGGCTGGCTCGCATGAACTCGTTACGCCACTGGACGGGATGCCCTTTGATATCTCGTCCTTGACTCTGAAGGAAGTGGGGACGCCGAGCGCCGGCCAACCTGTCGTTCGACATGCCCGAGTTCTCAACTGGGGGCAAGTATCACGTAGTGTCGCACTCGCGTCTGGACCTGCCACATACTTGGAGGTGCACCAGAACTTCACTCCGAATTGGACGGCGACCCTCGATGGGAAGACGCTGACGCCTATCCGCCTCGACGGCTGGCAGCAGGGTTACCTGGTGCCAGCTGGTCGTGGCGGAACCGTCCAAATGACGTTCGCACCGGAGCGAACGTACTTGGTGGGTCTCGTGATCGGGGCGCTGGGCGTCATTCTCCTCTTGTTGATCGCGTTCGGTTTGATCGGCAAGCGGCGTGGGATTGGCCTTGCCTCGTCGCCTCCCTGGAACAGGCAGTTGCCATTTTGGCTCTCCATCGGACTTGTCGCTGCTGTCCTTTTCGTCATCGGAGGGCCACTTGTTCTCGCGGTCCCCGTGTTGGTCTTCATCGGCACCAGGCGCCCGAATTGGTTGCCATGGGTGGCCTTTGTGGGCATGACCGCCGCCGGACTCGTCGCGGCCCTCAACCAGGGGAATGGTGCGCTCACTGGCGTCGGTGCCTTCAGCGCTCCGGCTCAGGTGTGCGCCCTCATTGCTCTCGCCGCTGTCTTGGTGCCCGTTGCAGACAGGCGATCCGACGCCGGCGGGGACCCTGACCCCGTTGCTGGAATGGAATACCCCGATCGTGCTCTGGTGGGGGTGGCCGCTGATACCCGCGAGACTGTGGCCAATGGGCAGAGTGATCATCCAGATGGCGACGCGAGCTGAAGCCCTGCACGGCTCGTCCTGCCCGTCACTGATCTTGCGGAAGCCCTTGATGCGCGCGACTCTCAGCCGATGAGCTCCTCGGATGGGTCCGTCGGTGCGGCCGCGTGCGTGCTCAATCATCCTCCTTCGGCCAGCGTCCTGTAAGAGCGGACTCACCGAGGGGTGGACCCATCTGGGAGTTCAGGTCAGCTCCGACGGCCCAACTGAAGGCATGATCTCCGTTCCCGCGCCGGCGGTGTGGCCCTGGCGGAAGCGATGATCACCGGCTTGGCTCAGGCTCAGAAGCCGCGGAACTTGTAGGGAGGAACCAGGGCTCTTCGGATGAGGGAGAGAATCCCTCTCTGCAGCGCCTTTCCGCACTGCGTCTGAACGTAATGCACCGGTCCAGGTGACGTGTAGTAGAGCGCGATGCCATCACTCGCCCGGCATGTTCCGCCATCTACGTTTGTTTCATATTTTCCTAACGGCGTTATGTATGGCGATATGTTCACGAAATGAACAGCTTTTGAGGAACGAATAGAAGTTTGTATAACTTCGTTTATTGCCCTATGGGAAGACGCTGACGCAGCGGGTTCTTGTCGTCCATTGGGTAGCGAACCAGGGTTCATCCAAGGCACAGAAAGAAAGTAAATGGGTGCCGCTGATACGGATCTGATGTTGGCAATCAGGCCCTGTATTTGTTGCTCCACCATTGCATCGTATGTGAGCTGACTGAGGGAGGTAATTTGGCCATTGATCAGATGTTGCAGTGAATCCCACCATCCCTGTTCGACAACGATGGCGTCTGGTTTGAAGAGACGAGCGTCATTAGCCCAGATCGATGCTTCTTGATCACATCTAGGATCCATCGAGGTAACCTGGCCGAGAACTTCCACATTGTATCCCGTGACAAATCCGCATCCAATCATTGAGGCATTGAGAATGAGCGTCCCCCAGTCCTCTTCATTGATTGACATCTGTATTCCCATCGTCCAGGCAAGCGAGTCACCAACGAGAAGCACACGCTTTGGCGGACAAGTGTTGAAGACCTTGTAGACGATTGAGCCGTAATCGGGAAGACGAATCGCGCACGCGCCATGGCCACCCTTCCATGGGAAGTCGGTGTCGGTTGACGTTCGCGCTACAGGGTCTGCCGGGTGAGAGGTCGAAGCGAATGCGCCGGATGCGGGTTGAAGCGCGGCGAATGTGAACGCGATGGTCGAGATGGCGAACAGCTGACGTGACCTCCTGGTCCAGCGGCGACGTTGCATGCGAAGAGAGTATTTCATGGACGACCCCCGACCTCCTCGCGACCCAGAACCCTAGAACTACGCCACGCTAGGAGCAGCAAAAAAACACAGTGGAGGCAACGCCTTTGGTCACCGCAGGGGCTGAATGTGTCATGAACCGATCCCATAGGCATTCTCACCACGACCTCAGGCCGGATTGGGATTGTCTCCGGTCAATCTCGGAGTTGGCGGCACGATGCACCCATAGCATTGACTTGCCCCGACGAACCAATAGGGCAGCTCGGGCGAGTCCGATGGAGGATTGGTGGGCAGCAGTACCGGCGGGCGCGGTGACTGCTTGAAGTCGAAGTCGTTCGCAAGGTTGCCGAGTTGCTTGGCATTCTCCCGCACATCGGGACGAGGGTCGGGTCGACCATCCGTCTTCGGATTGAGTCGAGCACCGCCCAGGAAGTCGTCCTCGATGAACTTCAGATAGGCATCCGAGCTGAGTGTCGTGTGATCGATGTAACCCGTCTTGGCATAGGGACTGATCGTGAGGGCCGGCACTCGCAACCCGTAGCCGTTCTGATCGACCCTCGGAGGCTTCACCCCGTCGTAGAACCCACCCCAGTCGTCCCAGGACAAAAAGATAGCACTGGAGTTCCAATCGGGACCCTCCATCACCGAGTTGATGATCGAGGTCACGTACGCCTGACCTTGGTGCACGCTTCCCGGCGGGTGTTCGCTGTCCAGTTGTGCCGGTGTCACCCACGACACCGATGGAAGCGTCCCCGCATGGGCCTGCTGGAGGAAGTTGTCGAGCGGCTGAATGTTCTTCTGCTGACGATCGGCCTGCACGTCGGTGAACAGGGGAAGCGGATTCCAGATCCCGAAGGTGCGATAGTTCTGGCTCACCGGGGCGCAGGTCTCATCGTGGTCGTTGTCACAATCAGGCTGCCCCCCGGTCTGCACGTAGTAGCCCCACGACACGTGATGCTGGAACAGGAGATAGGTGAGGTCGGTCCAGGCCAGGTTGATGTCGGTTGTCTCGCCGGCCAGTTCCTGGGAGACGGCATTGTCGAACTGATCGAGACCATAGGGACCAACGATGTTGTTCTTGCAGCTCGATGGCTTCTTGTTCTTGCACTGAGCCGACCAGCCCGAGACCATGTAGAGGTGGTCCGGGAGGGACCACGACTTGACTGGCTCGAACATATGGTCATCGAGTGCGAAATCCTGGGCATACGTCCAGTAGTTGGGGATCTCGGCGGCGGTGTGGTAGCCCATGACGTCCGGCACGGGCGCATTGTTCTTCAGTGCGTGATTACACGCGGGGTCGGCTGCTTGCGTGCATGTCCCGGACGCCTTGTAGACCGATGCGATGAAGCCGTTCATCTTGCCCTTGTTCACGTCCGCCACTGCATCTACCTCACCGTGCGGCCCACCTCCATTGGTGTCGTAGACATCGTGGAACGGCTTGACACAGGTCTTCGTGGCGGGATCGGGGACACACACCGTCGGCACGCCTTTCTTCGTCGGGATCCCGTCTGCACCGGGATACGTACCGAAGTAGGTATCGAATGACCGGTTTTCCTGCATGACGATGATGACGTGTTTGATCTTGTGGATCCCAGGAGGCACGAGGTAGCAGCCGGTGGGTCCCCCCGGTACATCACCCGGTGGGCACTGGACATTTGGATGTTGGCCGTTCGGAACCTTGACGCTTGCCTGGGAAGAACCGCAGGGCGCCGATAACAGGGCGAGAACCAGCAGCAGGCCGACTGTGGTCGTTATCAGACTTTTCAAGATCTCTCCCTTGCAGCGGCGCAGAACGCGTGGAAATTGCCAGCCGACTCTAGGGTTGAGCGTCAACGCTGCGGCGTCATCCACTTTTATGCTTTTGGGAATGCAGGATGCCCTGAGAGCGGCGGAGTCGCGCTCCAGTTCTCGAAATAGGTCTATCCGAACCTGCCGAACCGGATAGCCCGCAGGCTCGGTCGAGTCTCCACCAACCGACGCCTCAGCGGACGAACCAACGTCACCGTTGCGGCTGCACCAGCAGGGCCGATGATCGTACTTCGACCGGGACTCGTCGCCGCCCGGATAGCGGCCAGGGGCCCGAGAGGGTACGTTCTGTGCGGTGTGCGGCCCTGCGCACGGCGTCTAGGATATCTGGCGCTTGCAAGGGGAGTTGCCCGCAAGGGGAGTTTATTGTCGACCTTGACGGAAGTGGCGGAAGTGGAGCTTGGCGAGCCCGAGGTGACTGCGTCGGGTCGCTCGCTCGACAGAGTCGTGCGCGCGGCGCCGTACGCTGCCGTTTGGGTCGTGCTCCTGGTGCCGACCTTGCGCACCATGGCTCGTGGCTGGCGCCCTGTCGGCGACAACGGCACGATCGCGCTGCAGGCTTGGAATACGTTCAGTCTGCACATACCGTTGGTCGGCCAGGGCACCGGCGCGGCCAACGGACTCGGCGGGGCTCAGACGGTTGGCAACCCCGGTCCGCTCGAGTACTGGCTCTTGGCACCGTTCGTGCACATCGACCCGGGCCAAGGAGCTCTCCTCGGCTCCGCACTGCTCTGCGGCGCCGCCCTCACGTTGGGGGTCTACGTACTACAGAAGACGGCTGGCCTGTGGGCCGCCGTCGTCCTGGCCGTGGTCGTCGCGGACCTGGCCATTGTTTCACCGTTTGCCTTCATCGACCCCGTGTGGAACTCGGACTTCGCCTCTTTCTGGTTTCTCTCCTTTCTCGCGGTGGCGTTCGCAGTCGGATCCGGGAACCTGCGCTACCTGCCGTTGCTGGTCTTCGTTGCGTCCGTCACGATCGACTCCCACCTGCTCTTCGCCCCCTCCACCGGGCTGGCACTGATCGCCGTGGTGGTGTGCGGGTTGCTGCTCCAGCGGCCGGACAACTACCGGTGGCTGTGGTGGACGGTCGGCGTCACCGCCGTGTGCTGGATCGCGCCCCTCGGTCAACAGCTGTTTGGCTCACATCCCAACCTCACGGCGCTGCTCAAAAGTTTCGGTGTCGGGTCCGGCCAACCAGTCAAGACCTTCGGTTCGTTGTTGGGGCTCCGTGCCCTGGCGCGGGCTGCCTCGCCGAAGGCGGTATGGGCGACGCCGAGGCCGATCCAGCCCGGCGCCTCCTATAGGGACGTCCTCCAGAGCGGACACTTGGTGTACTGCATCGTGTTCTTCGCCTTGCTCGCGATTTTTGTCCTCGCATGGCGGCACAAGAAGACGTATCTCATCAGTCTGTCGGCGGTGACGATCGCGTCTGCGATCGGCCTCGTGCTCCTGTACGCCCGGGTCCCGAGGAATTACACCCTCTCCTTTGAATGGATCAGCCAGGCCGTGTGGATCGTGGGAATCTGCATCTGGCTGACCGGCGGCTACGCGGTCGTGATCTGGGCACGGAATCGGCTCTCTGTGCGACGGGGGATCTGGGTCCCGAACACCACGTTGAAGACCTCCATGATCGTGCTGACCGCGCTCGCGGTGATTGCGGGAACCCTCGTGGTGATGTTCCCCTACAACGGGAGAGGCCAGCGGCTTGACTACGCCGCCTGGCGGCGCGTGCAGAACGAGGCCAAGATCATCGAGACGTACGTTCCCAGGTCAGACGTGGGAATTAACGTCCGCTACTCGGGGCGGGACTTCATCCAGCGCTTCCAGGACGAGCATGGCACGGCCTATTTGCTGGAGACAGCCGGCTGGATCCCCGGCTTGCCTCCGCAAAGCAACGGTCTGCTCCACGACCCAATCGAACCCGGAGACCCCTCCTTTGTGTTCGACGAGAATCAGAGGATGCTGACGGGCTTCGAGCGCTATCCCGACTACTCGGCCATCGAGATCCTCCTACCGCAGCACTGCAATCGGATTGCGCCACGACTCAAGTCGGAGGCGACAACGCCTGGTAGGACCGGTGACGCCGGTTCCACAAGACTGGTCACTATCACGGTTGATTCTCTTGCGGAGTTCGAGTGTCTTACGAGGAACCCCGGTCTCGCTGCGTTGCCGGCGAGCGTTAAGAACCCAAAGGTGCAAACGGAGTTAAGCGAGACCTTAACCGCGAACTCAGCCGGAGATTCAGTAAACGCCGTCTCAATTAAGAACTTGAAGACGTACTATCTCGTCGTAGAGCTCAGGAACTTCAACCTAAGCAAACTGAAGTTCTTGCACAAACTGAAGCAGTTGAAGAAGTAGAGCAGCGACGATGATGTGAGCTAGATCCTGACAGCTGGATTGTACCGCTTGCCAACGGACTCGCGGTCCGTTTGCCGGCACCCTGCGATCCGTGTGGCGAACGATTCCTTGACTCGTGGTCAGTTATTCAGCAGTAAGAATTGCGGCTGATACTCATGGACGTCCTGCAAGACTGCCCCGGCGACCGTGCTGTTGATGCAGTACGAGACAACCAGTCCGCCCTGACCGGTGAGTTCTGGATGGAAGGTGGGACTGTAAGCAATCTCATCGGGGTACTGGGTGATCTGCGGGATCGTGTAGACGGCTTCCGGCGTGCTCCAAGGTCCCGTGGGCGAACAGGCGTAGGACAGTGTGACCTCCGAGTCCTGGAAGACGCCGCCGGGAATCGCCACGGCGACGTACCCGGTTCCGCCTGCCTGTGCCACGACACCGTCGAGTTGCGCACCGGAATTGATCGCCACTGCGTTGGCTTCGCCACTGACCCACTGCGTGCCGCTCCAGTACGTCCAGTCACTGGTCTGCAACGACTCACCGAGAGGAACGTGGGCGACCTTCATGCCGTAGAACGTTCCGGCCGTGGGATCTCTGTCGAGGCCGTAGACATAGATGTAGGAGCCGTTTTGCACGACCGCCTGCCCCCACTCGGTGTCTGGATCCGTCGGCAGAAGCGTGATCGAGCTAAAGGAAGGCGACGCGGTGCCGGAGACGGAGAGAACAGCGATACCCGAACGACCGGTGAATTGATCAAACGCACTCCCCGGCACCGTGGCGAATTCGTTCACATACACAAGTTGGTTCCCGTTCTCGACGTAGGTCGAGCCAGTCCACCAATGGTCGCCGTCCGGGTCGGGGATCAGGACGCTCGGAGAGCCGTAGGTGCCGCTGATGTCGGTGTTGAGGTTCGGCAACACTCCGTCGAGCTCACTGTTGCGGGGGATGCCGGTGAGGCTTGAGAGCCCGCTCGATTGGGCGGTGCCTATCAGCGTGTCGGAGAAGACGAAGGACTCCTGTCCGTTCGGTAGCTCAGTGGAGTAGGCCATGTCTCCACCGAGCCAACCTGGTCCGGTCTCGTTTGCGAATACGCCGTCGAGACCCAAATCAACGGTCGCACTGGGATGGACTGTGGGTTCGCAATCGGCACCTTGGGCGCCGCCGCCGATCTCGACTGGCTGAGCGGTCAAGGCCGCCGGGGCCGCCCTCGACTGGTTCGAGTTGAAGGCGGTCGCAGTGCCGTTCGATTGCACGAGGACATAGCCAGATGTCGAAGCGGTCACGACCATACCGAGAACGGTCTTTCCGCTCCCTCCGAGCGAGCCGTAGAAGGCGGCGTCGCCGAAGCTGAAGATGCCGCCGTCGGACGCCACCAGCCAGTAGCCGCCGCCGTCGGGGCTGGCCGCCATGCCCATAACGGGCTGGTTCAGGTGGAGGCTGCCGGTCGAGCCGTAGAACCGGGCGTCGCCGAAACCGAAAATGCCCCCGTCCGAAGCGACGAGCCAGTAGCCACCGCCGTCTGGAGTGGCCGCCATGCCCACGACGGGTTGGTTCAGGTGGAGGCTGCCGGTCGAGCCGTAGAACCGGGCGTCGCCGAAGCTGAAGATACCGCCGTCAGACGCGACGAGCCAATAACCGCGACCCGTGGGGGTCGCGGCCATGCCGACGACGGGCTGGTTGAGGTGGAGGCCGCCGGTCGATCCGTAGAAAGTGGCGTCGCCGAAGCTGAAGATGCCGCCGTCAGACGCGACGAGCCAGTAACCGCGACCCGTGGGGGTCGCGGTCATGCCGACAATGGGTTGGTTCATATGGATACCGAATGCGGCAGGCGAGCCCAACGAGGGAGCGCCGTCGAAAGGAGTGACGATGCCGGTCCAACCGGCGATCCAATAGCCCCCGTTGGGGTCGACGCCGAGCTGCCGGCCACCTCCGTACTGGCCCCAGATCTCGGCGGACGTGCCGGCGGGTGTGCTGTGCACCAACGCGGCACCGACGGACGTGACGCAAACGGCGCACACGACGGCAAGCATCATCCCGAGTCGCATGAACGCGGAACGGCGCGGAGTTGCCTGCAGTGCCAGGTGTGCCATTGCCTTCCCCCTCGCCCCGAGTTCGAGCGTCCGCGGGAACAGCGACACCGCCAGCGCAGGTTGCTATTTCGGCGGTCCGGCTAACTCGGAGAGTCCCGTGACTGTGCGTCTCCCCCTCACGAAGGATTTGCTCTTTCGATTTGTCATTCGGCGCTGCGAGCTTTCGTCTGTAGCCAGGGCACGCAGGTCCTGAGCCCGAACCAACCAAACAGCAACCGGCTTGCAACACTTGGCACGGTCAGCGCTGGACGCGGAGAACCGCGTTGTGGGTCCATTGACAATGGGCACTCGCTCGCTTCGGCAACTCGGCATTACGTCGAGCGGGCATCGATGCTGAGCGAAGGGTCCCCGATACTGCCCCGAGATCAGCACTTTGCTCCGCATTGAAGTTCGGAGCGCGGCTCCAGATCCCTTGGCCAGCCAAGCGCCGAGCGCTCGTTGGCGTCACCCTGGCGCAAGGCCCAACAGCATGATTTCGTAAACCGCCGCACCACCGAAGGGGATCGGAGAGGCGCACCGTGTGATGGAGTGCCCGGCCGGCGCGGGCCGATGGTTCTCGCCCCGGTCCGCCGCCTGCATCTCGTTACTTGTGGCCGC
Organism: uncultured Acidimicrobiaceae bacterium; assembly: GCA_963838835.1. Taxonomy (GTDB): domain Bacteria; phylum Actinomycetota; class Acidimicrobiia; order Acidimicrobiales; family RAAP-2; genus Bog-473. The sequence goes on along the minus strand of CAWITA010000031.1, from coordinate 31,546 downwards.
CTCCGTGGATGGCGGCGAGGGGACGACGCCCTACGCGGACACCTGGCGCGACCTTATCAAGGAAGAGCCGGAAGAAGTCCGGCGCCGCAGCGATGTGACGGCGGCTGCCTGAGCCATTATTTTCTCCGCATGCACGGATTGCGGTCAGGCGTGGTCGGTGCTGTGCTCGTGTCGGTGGCGCTGGTGTCGGCCTCCTGCGGTAGGGCACCTTCCTCACATCGGCAGGGCGCTCACGCCGGGACGACGACCACGACGACCACTACCACGTCGCCTCCGTCCGCGACCTCGTCGACCACTCCGGGCATCGCGGTGCCCAACGTCGTCGGGATGCAGAACGCGTCTGCGAAGTTTTACCTCCTAGAGGCCGGCTTCCGTATCATCCCGCTGACTCCTGCTTGCGACAGAGCCACCCCTGCCAGTCAGAGCATCGTCTTGTCCCTGGAGGAACCGGGAAACGCACAGTTGAAGACCAGCCCGGTGCTGATAGTCCCCGGGGAACTAAGGCCGAAGGGCTCATATGTCGGAATCACCTGGTCTGGCTGCTTTCCGAATGGCACGATCGCCCCACGAGTTACCGGCATGCCATACGTCGAAGCTATATTTGCGCTCCATAAAGCTGGTCTCACTTGGGCCTGTTATTCGACACCGGCAACCGCCACCACGACGAAACCGCCTGCAACCAGCACGACGAAAGCCGTGTCCGCGACCACCACGACGAACCCGCCTGCAACCAGCACGACCAGCGCTCCTCCGACGAGTGCACTGTCACACGACGTCGCGCCAGGGCAACGAGTCACCACGCGGGCGACCGGGCCTGTCGGCCGCCCAGGGTCTCCTGACGTCGTTGGCGGGGCGATTGACGGCGTGCTGAGCGCATTTAGCCCTCAGCTCGTGCTCACCCAAAATCCTCCGCCCGGAACGACGATGAAGGCTGGATCCGCGGTCACCATCACCATGCATGCCTGTCCGCAATAGGTCAGGACGAACCGCCAATATTCGGCGCGGTCGTTGTCCGCACCCCATTGATCGCCGGAACGCCTGCGGGCTGTGGACTCGCGGAGGGGCAGAGTACGACTCTCGTGCGTGACGCCGTGGCCTGCCCCGGGCCGTTTGGGCAATGCGACGCGGTCGGGAACTTGTGAGAGCAATCTGGCTCGGGGGCGAGCACCGCGTGGCGGTGCTGGGTAAATGGCGCAGGCTCAAACCGATTCCGACTCCTATCTCGAGCACGAGACCCCACTAACCGGCATGGAACACTTGAACGGTACTCACGGACCCGCGGCGCTCGAGCTCACTGATCTTCGGTCCTACACACACATGCGAACAGGGGATACCCCCCCGGCCGGCCCTCTGCAGGACGGGAAGTCGCCGAGCCGGCGACCCATCCGGCGGCGCAGGTGCGGGTACCAGACCGCCGCACCCTGTCCCTGCAGGTCACCGTGGCGGGACAAAGAACAGCAGGTCGTAGCCCGGGTCAGCGCTGTCTCTGTGCCTTCGGCCGCCAGAGCTATGGACCGTCGAATCCCGGAGTATGTGACAAGCGGGGGCGACCAGGAGCCTTGGTGCACAATGGAGCCGCGCCACGCCGAGGGTTTTGACCCTCAGGCCCCCGTAGCTCAGGGGATAGAGCATCGGTTTCCTAAACCGTGTGCGAAGGTTCGAATCCTTCCGGGGGCGCGACTGCCGGGGGCGCAGACTCAGCTCAGGCGGTCTCACAAGGCGGTCTCCGATGTCCAGGATCCACTCGGTTCCGGGGGAGCAGGTCAGGTTGAGTCAGAAAAGATGAAGGGGATGGGGCACACACAGGCCCCCGCCGATCCGGGGAGCTGCCTCGCATCCTCCTCGCTCAATGGGAAGTCCGAGCTCTGGCCAGCACCTCGCGGACGGTGGAGAGGACCCCGTTCGATAGTGCAGCGCCGCAGCGGGTGTAGACGTAGGAGAGTTGTGTTGGCAATCGATAGTAGAGGTGGACACCGTCGGTTTCACGGCACACTTGCCCGTCAACCACCGCCTGGAACTGACCGGAAGGCGTGAGGTACGGGGAGACGTCGATGAAGTGCAGCGAGCTCGACGTCCGGACGGCTGACTCGATCAAGTCGTTGATCTCGTTGTGGTAGGCGGCTGATGCGGCGGGGTCCTGCTGGCCGTTCGTCCATGCGGGTGGATCCATCCAAGGGACGGACAGGAAGAAGATGGGCGCCGAAGAGGCCGAGCGCAACCGCGTGATCAAGCCGAGGATGTCCTGTTCCACCATGGTGTCGTAGCCCGGCTGCGTCAGCGTGGCGACACTGCCGCTGATCATGTGCGGCTCCGAGTCCCACCAGCCCATCTCTACGACGATTGCCTGTGCTTGGGCAGTCCTGGCGTCTGCGGCCCACTGGGCATCCTCGTTATTGCACTGGCTGGCCATGGGCGTGAAAACACCATGGGGATCGACGTCGTCGCCCACGATAAATCCACACCCGGTGAGGGCCTTGTCATCGATTAACGTCCCCCAATCCTTCTCATGGAGGACCATTTCGATACCCATGGTGAGCGCGACCGAGTCGCCGATGAGGAGCACTCGCTTCGGCGGGCAGGTGTTGAACTCGTTGACCGTGAGGTAGCCGGCAGAGGTGCGTGTGGACACCTGGCACGCTGGGCTCTTCCCCTTCCACGGGAATTGCCGTGCTGACGGTGAGGATGCGTGCGAGGACCGCGAGGCAACGATGGCGCCCGACGCTGCGCTCTGTGGCCCAGCGAGAGCCCATGAAGCCACGACAGTGGCAAGAGCGGCTGCAAGAGCCAACCGATATCCCCCGCGCATGCGCAGGGAGGGTACAACTCGCCTCCGCCCTTATCAAGTCAGCACCGACGATCGCCAGGTACCGTTCGAGGGACCAGGTGACCCTGTGTCGTCCATCATGTCCTCGTGGCATGTCCCGCTGATTGCTCAAGTGTTCCGATCGCCGTGCACGCCAATCTCTGGGAGGACGCGCATCATCAGCATGCTGGGAGCTTCATTGCGAAACTCGCGGATATCGAACACACATATTGTCCGGTCAGCGAGACAGCTGTTTCGTGTATGGCGATCTGCGTCTCGTGTTCGAAGGTCCTTGTCTTGCCGTGATAGGTCATGTCTCCCGTAATGGCCCAATGAGGATGATGTCCGCCGGCAGAAATGCTCGTCACGCGGCCGACGATCGTGGGCAGCGCCGAGAGTCCATGCGGCGGCGCAGCTCGTTCTGGTAGAGCTGATTGCCGGACGTGAGCCGCTCCACGGCCAGCGCCAACTCGCCCGACACTGGGAGGTCGAGGTACAACAAGAGCATCCTCCCTCTGCGCGTGCGCGAAGCAGCGCGGATGAGGATTGCACAACTCTACGACTGCACGGTCTGCCTCGCGTTCAGGGCCGACAAGGTGACGGCGCAGGGGCTCAGTGAGGGTTTCTACTGCGCAGTCGGCGCAGACGATGCTCGGGTACTCTCAGCACAGGAGCGGTTGGCCGTGGAGTACGCCGAGCGCTTCGCCACGGACCACTCGAGCATCGATGACGCCTTCGTCGAGAGGCTGCGTGCGTCCTTCAGCGACCCCGAGGTCCTGGATCTCACGATCTGCCTTTCGGCCTTTCTGAGGCCGGGGCGGACGCTCCGGGCCCTCGGCATTACCGAGACCTCGCTGACCGACATCTAGACCGACCCGCTACTCCGTTGGGGTCGGCGCATCGAACGCTGCATCACGCTCTCGCACCGCCAGGCGGAGCCCGACCTCTTTGACCCGTGCCGAGAATTACCCCGCCGGCCCGGATCGAGACGAACGATCGCAGTTCATCGGTGCCCTATGGAACGGCACTTACATCGGAATCGATCCGCTTGGTGCCGAAACCCGGCCTTGAAGATCGCCCGCGCCATCACAGCCGCTGGCCCCGAGTCGGCACCGCACTGCCACCACAGCGTGGGACACCATCATCCCGCGGCGGCCACAATGTAGTGCCCGTTGAGGTGGAAGACGCCTAGTTCGAACACCCGGCCGTCTCCGAGGTCGCCGTGAGTGGCGTGGCCCCCGTCTTCGGCGAGGACGTCGCTGCTTTGTTTGTGCTCCGCCGGCCCGTGTCGCAGGGCCTCCTCCTGTTGTATAAGGGAACTCAAGGATGTGCGCCGGTATCGCGGGTGACCAAACTTCGGCCGAACTCTTCGCTAGTTTGGGCTCATGGCTCGGTTGGGAGCGCCCACGTGGTGGACGTTCGCCGTGATGACGCTCGTCGCCGTGACGCTCGTTCCGACATCTGGAGCGGCTTGGGGTGTCGAGCGGGCGTCCCTTTTCGAGTGGGGCGAACCTTGGGGGTTCTATAATTCGAGCCATACGTACCCCGGTCCGACCTCGGTGCAGGGGATTCCCGGCACCGTGGTGCAGATATCGACATCGAACTCCACCTCGTACGCCCTGACCGCGGACGGGCAGGTCTGGGCATGGGGAGCGGGTCAGACGGGAGAACTCGGCGACGGCACCACACCCACGTTCTCCGAGACCCCGGTCCGGGTAAAGTTTCCGAAGGGCGTCACCATCCAGTCCCTCCCCGCACCCATGCCCTTCGACACTGGCATGGCGATCGACAGCCGCGGGCATGCGTGGGGCTGGGGTTCGGACGTCGAAGGATCGCTCTGTCTGCAAAAGGGCAACCTGAAGCGCCCCGAACGGCTTCCCTTTACCCATGTGACGTTGGCGAGTGGTGCCGGTGGGCACGCGTTATACCTCGCCGCTGGGCACCTCTATGCCTGCGGTCAGAACACCTACGGTGAGTTGGGCGATGGGTCGACCAAGCCTTCCTTTCGGCCCGTGAGGGTGGTGGGTCTCCCGCACAAGGTGGTCACCTCCCTCGTCTCCTCCTGGGAGGATTCGGGTGCCCTCTTGGCTGGTGGTTCGTTCTACGACTGGGGCTATAACCCCGCTGACCAGCTCGGAGACGGTAAGACGACGAAGCGCGCCGTCGCTGTTCCCGTGCACGTCGACTTGCCATCCAACGTTCGGCAGGTCTCCATGGGTGGCAGCAGCCCCTATAACGGCCAGACGGTGGCCATCTTGGAGAACGGCTCCGTTTGGACCTGGGGGTCGGACCACTACGGCCAGCTCGGCGACGGACACGAGTCGGCGGGTTCTGCTCCGACCCAGGTCTCGGTTCCGGCCGGTGTGTCGTTCGCACTGGTGGACTCTGGCGGGGCGACCGAATACGGCATCGACAATTACGGTGGCCTTTGGTCTTGGGGTCAGAACAATGAGGGTGAGCTCGGAAAATCTCACTACGGGCCATCGGACGTACCGACCCAGACCGGCCTGATCTTGAGCTGCGTGTCCTCCACGGCGGCGAACGTCGCGGGATGGCTCAACCAGCAACGCGCCACTATCGGTTGCGACGCCCCGACGAAGCGGTGATGCAGCTATTGGTCCGACGGAGTTCGATAGGCGGGTCAAGTTTCGAATGAACGCTGATACGCGATTAGGTCTACACACACTTGACCAAGCTCGGCGTGACTAGTCCTCCGCGCATCGCTAAGTACCCCTACCCGATACCCGGTTCAGCTCCTTAGAGGGACCTTCTTTTCGGTGGTCTGGGTCGGTCTCTCCCTACAACTGTCTACCGCGGTCAGAACTGTGGTCCCTCTTCGAGTTCGACCATCGGTACGCCGAAGTTGTCCTCGACTATCGGGAGTAAGGATGCCTTAGTCGCTTTTACCGTACACACGAACCCGACTGGGTACGCTCGATGCTCGAGAATTCCAGCGCCACTACCTCAAAATGAGCCCTGACATCGGAGGTCCAAAGACTCGGACACACCCTCGAGAACTGGTTCGACAAGATCACCAACTTCCGCCCGGCCCGCATGTCGAAGGCCTCACCCCGGCCCTCAACAAACTCAACAAACTCAACAATCGCATAAAGTGTATCGGCTATCCGTTCCGCTGCTTCCAGAAGTATCGCATCAAAATACTAATCTACGCCGGCAAGGCGAACTTGCGGTGTTGGACCGTAATTGTAATCCGGTGAGTGAGCACGTCACCCCGTCAGATTCCGATTGGATGAGCCGATAACTGGCTCCGCTCGCCCGGGTCCAACCCTGCACGTTGAATCTTCAGCCGTCGCGGTCGCCGTGAAGCTCGACGCGCACGCTGATCTCGGGGTAAACGCGCACCATCAGCATGCTGGGGGGCTTCATGCCGAACTCGCGGATGTCGAAGACATACTCTCCCGTTAGCGAGACACTTGCTTCGTGCACGGCGATCTGCATCTCGTGTTCGAAGGTCCTTGTCTTGCCGTGAAAGGAGACGTCTCCCGTGATGGCGTACTGAGGATGAGGTCCGTGGGCAGAGATGCTCGTCACGCGGCCGACGATGGTGGGGTATCGCCGAGCGTCCATGCGACGACGAAGCTCGTGGTCGTAGAGCTGGTTACCGGACGTGAGACGCTCCACGGCCAGCTCCAGCTCACCCGACACCGGGAGGTCCAGGTCGAGCGATCCGTCGTCACGAGTGGAGCTCTCGAACCAGCCCGTGATGCCACGGGTCTCCGTGTTGATCGGATGCAAGCTGGAGCGACCGCTCACCCATATGCATGAGCGCATCGAATCCAAGGTGTAGCGGGTGAGCCCCATGCCATCTCTTCCGTTCCCGGGGTGCTCCGCCCCCCGAATCCTCTACACGCGAAACCCGCATACTGGCATAAAGTCGGGTCGTGGCCCGACTCGACGTTCCTCCCGGCGAAGGGGGCGATGCCGTGCAGATCTGGTCGCTCCAGCCGGAACTGGGTGCAGCAGTGACCCGGCTCGTTGATGCCGCCTACAACAAAAGCATCCTGCCTGTGCGCGTGCGCGAGGCCGCGCGGATGAGGATCGCACAACTCAATGACTGCACGGTCTGCCTCGCCTTCAGGGCCGACAAGGTCAGGGCGCAGGGGCTCAGTGAGGAGTTCTACTGCGCAGTCGGGACAGACGACGCAGGGGTACTCTCAGCACAGGAGCGTCTGGCCGTGGAGTACGCCGAGCTCTTCGCCACGGACCACTCGAGCATCGACGACGCATTCGTCGAGCGGTTGCGTGCCTCCTTCACCGACCCCGAGGTCCTCGATCTCACGATCTGCCTTTCGGCCTTCCTCGGGCTCGGGCGGACGCTCCGGGCCCTCGGCATTGCCGAGACCTCGTTGACCGATATTTAGGTCGCTCACTCAGTCGGAGTCGACGCGTCGAACGCCTCATCACGCTCTCGCACCGCCCGGCGGAGCCCGACCTCTTCGATTCGTGCCGAGAAGGCCTGCGCCGCCGGGGAGCGATGTCCGATGGCGTCATTGAGCGCGGCGAAACGCTGTAGCTGCGAGCGACCCATCAGTTCGACGCCCGTGTTCACGACCCTCTTGTTCGCGATGAGGAGATCCCGCCCGATCAGCGCCATCCTCTGGGCTAGTTCGAGGACGACGCCATCGAGCGCATCGGACGGAGCGGTGGCGACCACCAGCCCGATTTCCCTCGCCTCGCTTCCCGAGAGTGTGTCGCCGGTGAACATCAACCGTTTGGTCCACTGCGGGCCGAGGTGGTAGAGCCACATGTTGGTCGGAGGTACCCCCATAGAGCGCACCGGCGGGAAGCCGATCCGGGCGTCGTCGGCCGCGACGATGAGGTCGCAGTGCAGCGCCAGATCGGTCCCACCGGCCAGGCAATACCCCTGCACCTGCGCGATGACCGGAATGGCGCAGTCCCAAATGTGCCCCCACCCCTCTGCCAGCACGAGCATGGCTGCCACGTCACGCTCGATCGTCTCGTGCCGAGGGAAGTCGCCCGGGTCCGCGTCCTCGGCGATGAAGCCGTAGCCCGAGGAGAACGATCTCCCCGTGCCGCGGATGATGATCACGCTGGTCCCCGCGTCGGCCTCGGCCTCCTGGACGCCCTGGAGGATCTCACGGATGCAGCGCGGCGTGAGTGGGTTGTGCTGGTCCGGCCGGTTCAGCGATAGGCGGCGGACCCGTCCGATCTGCTCGAGGGTCAACGTGGTGAAGCTCCCCATCACAGTGCACTCCTCGGTTCGTCTTCCTCCACGAGTGCGGACTTGAGCACCTTGCCGCTCGCGTTGCGCGGGAGCGCCTCGACCACGGTAATCCGACGAGGAACCTTGAAGTCAGCTAGCCGGGCGAGGAGGAACGATCGCAGCTCGTCGGTGGACGCGGGCCGGCGGAGCACCACCCAGGCCGCGACGTCCTCGCCGAGGACGGGGTGGGGCACGCCCCTTACGGCGACCTCGGAGATGGCCGGGTGTTCGAAGAGCGCGCCTTCCACCTCGGCCGGCACCACGTTATGGCCACCCCGGATGATGATCTCCTTCTGGCGACCGACGATCCAAAGGTGGCCGTCGCCATCGACGTAGCCGAGATCGCCGCTCATGAGCCACCCGTCGACCCAGGTGTTCTCGGTGCCGTCGGCGTCCCCGAGGTACGAGCGCGGAGGGTGTGACCCGCCGATGGCCACCTCACCTACCTCGCCGCGCGCCAGCGTCGTCCCGCCGGAGCCGACGATTCGAAGCTCGACCCCGGGGAGCGGCAGGCCGACGGATCCGAGGTGCGTCCCGCGGTCTCCCAGCGGCATGGTGGTGACCGCGCCGAACTCGGTCATCCCGTATCCGCACAAGATCTCCGCCGAAGGCAGCCCGGCGGCAAACTGGCGCAGAGTGGACGCAGCAATCGGTGCGCTGCCGATGTTGATCACCGCCAGGCTGGAGAGGTCCGCCGCCTCGAAGCGGGGGCTGGAAACGAGAAGTTCGACCATCGCCGGTACGAGGAAACCTGCCACGGGACGCTCACGTTCGACTGCGGCGATCCAGCGATCGGGGTCGAAACGCGGGAGGAACCACCCGCTGAGCCCACCGCGCATGGGGCCGCACACGAGCAGCGACCCGCTGGTCGTGGCGAAGGGCGACGCGGAAACGAAGCCGAGCCCAGAGAAGGCGGACGGGACTCGCTCGGCGGTGGAGAGCCCGCCGTGTCGCACCACCACACCCTTGGGACGGCCGGTGGTGCCCGAGGTGTACATGATGTCGGCGATGTCGTGCGGATGGAGCACCTGCCGTGGGTCGGCATCGTCGGTGGAAAGGAAATCGTCCCAGCGCGCAGTACCTCCGGACCGCGTGCTGACCACGGTCCGTACCGCGGAGCGGATCTCGTCGCGGACCTCACTGGTCAGGACGACCGACGCCCCCGCGTGCGTCAGGATACGGGCGAGCTCGGAAGGACCGAGCCGGGTCAAGAGGGGCACGGCCACCGCACCGGCCTTGTGGATGCCCTGGTATGACACGAGCCACTCGAGGGGCTCGTCGTCGCCGATGAGCAGTCCGACGCGCTCTCCCCGCCGGAGTCCGTGCTCCATGAGGCCCCGGGCCAGCCGGTTGGAACGACGGTCCCACTCGGTGAAGGTGATCTCGGAGCCATCGGCCAAGTTCCGCCACGCCACCGCAGCGGGAAATGCCGCGGCCACTTCCGCCAGGAACTCCGGCTGGAGCATTGTCATGGCACGCGCGACCGAGGCGCCATCGTCAGGTGGTGCCGCCTTCGAGGATCGTGCGAGGGTTTTGTACCAGCATCCTCGTGATGTCGCTGTCGCTGATGCCCCGGGCCAGCATGACCGGGAGCACCTCGTCCGAGATGTAGGTCCAGCGCCAGTTCTGAGAGACGTCCATGACCGAGCGTGGAAACCAGTCGACAAAGCACATGGCGTCGTGCGAGAGCACGATCCGTTCTGCGTAGCCGCGGGCGCAGAGCCGCGCCACGGCGTCGACTCGCTCCTCGAGAGTGATGCCGGGCAAGCCGAAGTGATCGAAGCCGAGGTAGGAACCGTTGTCGATCAGACGCAGGTGATAGTCCGTGTTCACGGTGCCGCCGCAATGGCCGATGACGACCCGGTTCAGGTTGACGCCCTCGTCCCTGAAGATTCGTTGCTGCTCAAGTCCCCACGGTTCGGGCGGGGTCGGTGTGTGGGTGGTGATCGGCACGCCGGTCGCTCGGTGCGCCCGGGCCACCGCCCGCAGCACCCGTTCCACTCCCGGCGTGATGCCTGGGCGATCAGAGGCGCACTTGAGGATGGCCGCCCGAACGCCCGTCTCCCCGATCTCCTCACGGACCTCGCGGACGAAGAGGTCGACCATCGGCTCGGAGCCACCCAGAACGGTCCCTGGTCCTCGGAAGTGGAAATACATCGGGACCTCGTTGTAGGTGTACACGCCGGTCGCCACGACGATATTGATCTCCGGGACCTGCTCGGCGATGGCCGCCACCCGCGGGATGTAGCGGCCCAGCCCCACGACCGTCAGGTCGACCAGGGTGTCGATCCCGTGCTCCTTGAGCTCGCGCAACTTGGTGACGGCGCGCGCCCGCTCGGCCGCCTCGTCCCATTCACCTGCTGGCTTCTCTATCTCGGGGCTGAGTACGAAGATGTGCTCGTGCATGAGCGTCCGGCCCAGGCGGCCTCCGTCGACCGCTCCTCGCACCGTATTGACCTGCGCCATCGTCTCCCCTTGCCCCGCTCTCTCGCGGGCCGACGCCGGCGATCGTAGTAGGGGCCCGCGGATTCACGGCGGGTACGGTGGACAAGAATGTCACAGGACACCCACAGCGGGCCTTGCGAGGGTGTCGATTCGAGCATGGTGGGATGGAAACGTCCCCCACACAGAGGTCGTCGAGCCACATGTCACCGAGCGGTTCACCGAACACACCCCAGAACAGGGAGAACGCACAATCTCGGCTGCGCCAGTTGACCCGCGGGGCCATTCTCGCCGCGACGGGGGCGACGGCGGTCATCGGGATCGTGGTCGCCCACGACCACCCCGGTGCCAGCAGCACGTCCCGGCACGGCACCACGTCGGGATCGACCTCGTCGGGCTCGAGGGGGACCGCGGGGTCCACGGGCGATGTCTCCTCGTCGAGCAACGCCGGTTCGACCGGGAACACCGGTAACTCGGGCACCTCGTCGTCTCCGACCTCGAGCTCCTCGACGCCGAGCGTCACTTCGGGAGGCTCGTCGGGGTGAGGCGCACTGTCCGTACCGCTGGGCCGGTGCTGACCACCCGATCTTTTCGCGCCATCGGCACGACGGCGACCGTCGTCGTGCAGGACGCAGCATCCGCCGACGCCGCCGAGCGCGCGCTCGCCGGCGAGGTCGAAGCCATCGACCTCGCCTGCAGCCGGTTCCGGGAGGACTCGGAGCTGCAGATGGTGCACGAAAAGGCCGGGCAGACCGTCAAGGTGGGGCAGCTGCTGTTCGAGGCGCTCGAAGTCGCCCTCCTCGCCGCGGAGCGCAGCGGCGGCGCCGTCGACCCGACGATCGGCAACGCCATCGCCGCACTCGGCTACGACGCCGACCTGGACGAGATCCGGGCCCGGCCTCCGGCCCCGCCCCGGGCGCTGGGTCCGGTGGCGGGCTACACGCACGTGCATCTCGACACCCGCGACCACACCGTCCGCATCCCGCGGGGTGTCCGTCTGGACCTGGGTTCGACCGCCAAGGCCCTGGCGGCCGACCGGGCCGCGACCCGGATCGCGCAGACGACCGGTGACGGCATCCTGGTCAGCCTCGGTGGCGACGTCGCCGTCGCGGGGCCTCCGCCTCCGGGCGGGTGGTCCATCGGCATCGCCCGCGAGTCATCCACTCCGGCCGGGCAAGTCGATCAGGTGGTGGCGATCACGCACGGGGGTCTCGCCAGCTCGGCTACCTCGGTCAGGACATGGAAGGCGGGGGACCGCCACGTGCACCACATCGTGGACCCCCGGACCGGGGACAGCGTCGAGCCGTACTGGGTCCTGGTCTCGGCCGCCGGCTCCAGTTGTGTCGAGGCCAACCTCGTGACGACCGCCGCCATCGTGTGGGGCGAGGAGGCACTCGGCAAGCTGGCCGGCTTCCAGCAGGCCGCTCGTCTGGTCCGCTCCGACGGGAAGGTCTTCACGGTGAACGGGTGGCCATCGGAGGAGGCGGCATGAGCTCGACCTCGCTGTGGTACGCCACTCGGGCCAGCGGCATCATGGCGTTGATCCTCCTGACGCTGACCATGCTGCTGGGCCTCACGACCACCACCCGCGCCCGGGCCCGGAACTGGCCTGGCTTCGCCCAGCAGGAGATGCACCGGCGCATTTCCATGATCGCCGTGGTGTTCCTCGGGATCCACGTCGTCACCAGCGTGCTCGACACCTACGTCAACATCAGCTGGGCCGCCATCGTCGTCCCGTTCACCTCTTCCTACTCGCGGTTCTGGGTCGGCGTTGGTGCCGTCGCGCTCGACCTGATGATCGCGGTCTTCGTGACCAGCCTTCTCCGAGCCAGGATGCGCCCTCGGACATGGCGCGCCGTCCACTGGCTGGCCTATCTCAGTTGGCCGGTCGCCCTGGTCCACACCTTCGGCATGGGCACCGATTCGCGCGAGGGATGGGTCATCCTTCTGGGCGTGGCGTGCGTCGCGTCCGTGGGGGCCACCCTGGCGTGGCGAGTGTATGTGGCCTCCCGTCAGGCCTCGGCCAGGACCGCGCACGCGTCGGTCCCCGGTGTGCCGCCAACGCACCTCGCGCTCACGGCGCGAAACAGAGCAGGGTCTCGTCGTGCATAGCGTGAGCGAGACGATGCCCACCACCGGGCGCTATCGCCTCCTCGGTCACCCGACCGACCTGCCCGGTCATGTGGCCACCCTTGGCCCCGTGCCGTTGCCGTCGGAGGGTGCTCGGGGCTGGCGCGAAGCCTTCGTGTCGATGCTGGAGTCCTCGGGATTGGCGGGTCGCGGTGGGGCCGGTTTCCCCGCGGCCATCAAGCTGGCCGTCGCCCACGCCACCGGCAGCGGCGGCACCGTCCTCGTCAACGCGATGGAGGGCGAGCCGGCGAGCGACAAGGACAAGCTGCTCCTCATCAGGTCGCCGCACCTGGTGTTGGACGGCGCCCAGCTCATGGCCGCCGCCACCAGTGCCAAGCGGGTCGTCGTGTGCGTACCCGAGGGCCGCCAACACGTCGCAGCTGCTGTCTCGCGGGCGATGACCGAACGGGTGGCGACGGGCTGTTCCCCCGTCCCCGAAGTCCTCGTCCGGCCGCCCGACCGCTTCGTGGCCGGCGAGGAGTCCGCCTTGGCGCGTTGGGTCGAAGCGGGTGAGTCCCTGCCGACCTTCCGCCCCGACAAGGGCACGGCCCTTCGCGTCGGCCGCAAGGGCGCGCTGGTGCACAACGCGGAGACTCTGGCCCACGTCGCCATGATTGCCCGCACCGGACCGGATGCCTTCCGCGCCCATGGTCTGGTGGAGGACCCTGGTACCTCGCTCATCACCCTCTCGGGAGCGGTCGAGCACCCGGGGGTGGTCGAGATCGACCGGGGGGCGCCGCTGATAGACATCGTGCAGCGGGCAACCCCGACGGGGCCGCCGCAGGCGCTCCTGGTTGGCGGGTATGGCGGCGCGTGGGTCGGCCCGGACCATTTCACGACGCCGTACGCATCGCTGTCGCTGCGAGCGGTCGGAGCGACAGCCGGGGTGGGCATCGTGATCGCACTTGGCCAGGACGCGTGTGGGCTGATGGAGTCGGCGCGCATTGCCCACTACATGGCGGGCCAGAGCGCGGGCCAGTGCGGGCCTTGCGTCTACGGCCTCCCCGCGATCGCCGACGACCTGACCCGGCTCGCACACGGACGCATCGATCCCGGCCTCGTGGCCCGCCTGGAACGCAGGCTCCGTCAGGTCGACGGCCGGGGTGCGTGCCGCCACCCCGACGGCGCAGTCAACCTCGTGCGCAGTGCACTCGTTGTGTTCGCCGGCGACGTGAGCTCGCACGCCCAGGGAGCACCGTGCCGACATCGGAACTATGCGTCGCAGCTGCGGTTTCCCGACGCGATGGCGGCGGCAATGCGATGATCCGCATCCTCATCGATCCAGTCGCCTGCGACGCGTACGGCTACTGCGCCGAGCTGTTGCCCGAGGCCATCAGCCTGGACGAGTGGGGTTACCCCATCGTGGACGGCAAGCCGCTCCCGCGGGAGCTCCTTGGTGCGGCCAAGCGAGCCGCCCGGGACTGCCCGCGCCGCGCCATCACGGTGCGGGAGCGCAAGGGCGGCCACTGAGGACCTGGCCGGCGCAACAATGGGCGGCGTGCCCGGTGACCGGCGACCCGACATCAGCGCATCGCCCGAAGTGGCGATCCGGCAGGCCACCGAGGCCGACCTTGCCCGCATCGTGGAGCTGCTGGAGCTCGGTGCGGCGCCCGGCACACCGGCTGGTGTCGAGGATCGCGTCGACCTCGGTGGCTATGCCTCGGCGCTCACCGAGATCGAGGCCACGGGCGGTGCATTTCTCGTCGCCCAGTTGGGGGACGAGGTGGTGGGGGTGTGCCAGCTCATCGTCTTCCGCCACCTGCAGCGCAGGGGAGGTCGCTGCGCGGAGATCGAGTCGGTGCACGTGCACCCCGCCCACCGGTCGTCGGGCATCGGCAGTGCACTCATCCGTGACGCCGTCGAGCGGGCCCGTCAGCTCGGCTGCTACCGGGTCCAGCTGACCTCGAACTCCGTGCGCACCGACGCGCACCGGTTCTACGACCACCTCGGCTTCGTTCCCTCGCACGTGGGCTTCAAGATGCCGCTGCTGTGATCCCGGCCGCGGTGGCGGCTGATCTGTACCTTGCGTGAGTTGATGTAATGATGTAATCTAGTAATATGAACGACGAAGAGAGACACCCGAGACGAGGAGCGCCGCGGGGACGCCGCCGCTCGACGACCCCGCCCCCCTCGGGGCCCGAGCAGGAGCGGCTCATCGGGGCATGGTTCGCCGGCAGGGTTCCGGACACCTGGTTCGAGGGCAGCCCGACCATCGAGATCGACGGCGATGAGATCCTCGTTGTGGGCACCCTGGCCTCGCCGCAGCTTGCCGAGGGGTCGGGCGAGGACGAGCAACGGGTCGCCGAGCAGGCGCGGATCAGCGGCTTTCGCGAGGAGAGCCGGAGCGCCCGCATGCGCATCGCGGACGAAGCACAGCCGGCCTTCCGGCGGGCGGTCTCGTGGGGTGCGGTATGCGGTGGCTCCAAGGTGCTTTTCACGACGGCGGGCGTCCCCGTCATGACCCGGCTGCGGATGGGAGACCGCCGCGTCCTCGACACCCTTATCGACGGCGGCGTCGCGCGCAGCCGCAGCGAGGCACTGGCCTGGTGTGTCCGTCTGGTCGCCGAACACGAGGCGGACTGGATCCGCGACCTGCGCGACGCCATGACGGCCGTGGAAGATGTCAGAAACCGGGGCCCGCGGAGTGCCGAGCCCGAGGCCGGCTCGTAGCCGGAGCGGGCAAGGTCAGCCCCCAGCTCGACCCCGGCGCGTGCCGGCGTGGAGCGTGGGACACGAAGAGCCTCAACAGGTCCAAGAGGACCTGCGCCGCCCTAGGCCGGCAACGAGACACCTTGGTGTCGTCACTTGGGATGGTCGGCGTCGCCATCACACATGAACGGGGGTCCGGACACGGTGTGGGGCCACCGGCGTTGGCCGCGTTCCAGGAGTTCAGTGGGCGGTTGGTCCCCGGCAGCAGCGCCCGGCGGCGTGAGGTGCGGGCCGTCCCGGACGTCGTCGGAGGCTCAGCGTGCTGCGGCTACGGGGGTGAAGGTGCAGTCCAGGTGCTTGATCCCGTTGATGAACGGGGAGAGCAGCCGGTCCGGCTCGCCCGCGCTCTCGATGTCGGGCAGCCGCTCGAACAGACGGCGAAACATGACGTCGATCTCCTGGCGGGCAAGGTGCGCGCCCAGGCAGAAGTGGGGGCCTGCCGCTCCGAACCCGATGTGAGGGTTGGGGTTGCGGCGGACGTCGAAGGTGTACGGGTCGCCGAAGACGTCCTCGTCGCGGTTGCCCGAGGCGTAGAACATGATGACCTTGTCGCCCTCGTGCAACTGCGTCTCGCCGAGCATGGTGTCCGCGGCGACGGTGCGGCGCATCCAGATGACGGGGGAGCCCCAGCGCACGATCTCGTCCACACCGGTGGCGGAGATCCCCTCTGGGTCGGCCAGCCACAGCGCGCGTTGGTCAGGATGCTGGGTCAGTGCGAGCAACCCGTGGCTGATGGCGTTGCGGGTGGTCTCGTTGCCGGCAACGACGAGCAGGATGAAGAAGGCGGCCACCTCGGTGTCGGTGAGTGCCTCGCCGTCGACATTCGTGTTGACCAGGGCCGAGGTGACGTCCTCGGTCGGGTGCTCCCGTCGATAGACGGCCATGTCGGTCATGAGCATGTTCAACTGCTGAGCCGCCGTCATGAAGGCAACCATGGGGTCGGAGCCCAGCGGCACGTACTCGGGGTCGCCGCTCGAGAGGATGACGTTGGAGGCGTTGAACACCGAGTCGTAGTCGGCGGCGGAAATGCCCATCATGTCGCAGATGATCTCGAGTGGGAGGCGGGCGGCGACCTCGGTGACGAAGTCGCAGCCTCCGAGGGACGCCACCCGGTCGATGACATCGTTGGCCACGAAGTCGATGCGGTCCTCGATCGACTTGATCATGCGAGGATTGAACGCCGCTGACACGATCCGACGCAGGCGAGCGTGTCGCGGATTGTCCATGTTGATCATGGACCCAAAGAAGTCGAGCATTTCGGCGGGCATGTCCACGATAGAGGTGGCGCCCCGGCCGGACTGGAAGATCTCGGGGTGTCGGCTCGCCTCGGAAATTTGCGCGTGGCGTGTCAACGCGTAGTAGCCCGGACCTTCGGGCACCATGTAGCTGAGCGCCTCGGGGATCTCGGGTTCCTTGAAGAAGGGCATGGGGCGCTCGCGGCGCAGCGTCTGGAACGCGCCCTCGCGCTCGTCCCACGGCCGGGCCCAGAACCCCATGTCGGAGAGGTCGATCTCGTCGACCGACAGGACGGCACGTGGCTGCATGGGCCCAACCATATCCACTCCCTACACTGCGGCCATGTGCGACACGCTGTGTGCTCCCGGACGCTCCGGCATGGTGTTCGCCAAGAACTCGGACCGGCCGCCCGGTGAGGTGCAAGTCGTCAGGCCGTTCGGCCGGCGCGCCTCGGCCGGCTGCACCTTGCGCACGCAGTACCTGACGATCGGCGACGCCGGGGCATTCGGCAGCCTTCTCTCCTGCCCGACCTGGTTGTGGGGAGCCGAGCACGGAGTCAACGAGTACGGCGTCGCCATCGGGAACGAGCGGGTCGCCACGACGCACGATGCGGCTGCTGCCCCACCCGCCCTGATCGGCATGGACCTGGTTCGCCTGGGGCTCGAGCGCGCCCGCAGCGCGGCCGAGGCCGTCGACGTCATCATCGGGCTCCTGGAGGACTGTGGTCAGGGTGGCATCGCCGACGCGGTGCACGAGGAAGCGTATGACTCGTCGTTCCTCGTCGCCGATGCGAATGACGCATTCATCGTCGAGACGTGCGGCTCCGACTACGCGACCGCTGCCTTCCCGGAGGGCACTGCCATCTCCAACCGCATCACGCTCGGCACCACGTGGGCCCGCGCATCGGACAGCCTGGTGCCGGGCGACGACTTCGGGCGCTTCCGCGATGCCGGGGAGGACACCCGCTACGCCGATGGGCGCCTGGCGGCAAGCCGCCGCTTTCTCGAGTCGACGGCGTCCGCCGGGCTCACCGCCGCCGCCACGGCGGCCCATCTGCGCGACCACGGGTCGGGGCCCTGGGGCGCTCCGGGCGCGCCTGGTCCGGTTCACCGACCACCGGAAGGGATCCGGGCGGATTTCACCGGGGTGAGCGTTTGCATGCACGTGCGCGGCCTGAGCGTCACCACGGCGTCGATGATCGCGGAACTCCCGAGGGGCATCGAGGAGGGGGCGCCGCTGCGCGTCTACGTGGCCCTGGGGAGCCCCTGCGTCAGCATCTTCGTGCCGGCCTTTCCGCGTTCGGTGGCCGGACCGCCCCCGTTCGTCCCCCTCGAGCTCTCGGGGGAAGAGCTGTGGTGGGCCGCCGACGCCGTGCGCCAGCGGGCTGAGGCCGATCCCGAGGTGCTGCCCGCCGTGCGCGAGGTGCTCCAACCCCTCGAAGACGAGCTGTGGGCCGACGCCGATGACGTGCTCGAACGTCCCGGTCGTTGGGCGGCGGCGGGCGCCGCGTGGGGGAGCCGGGCGCTCCGTGCGCTGCGGACCTGCATCCCCTGATTGCGCTGGGCGCGGCGGTACGCTGCGGCGAAACATCCAGTGTGCGCCTAGTCGCCAAGGGGGACGTCATGACCACCGTAGACACCGTGCTCACCGACGACGACATCGCCGTCGGTGACGCCGTTAGCGCGCAGCTCGAAAAGATGTGGGGCTGGTACCTCGTCGGGGGCATCTTTGCGGTCATCTTCGGCTTCTTCGTGATCAGTTACCGGCACGCCAGCGTGTACGCGATCATCTACCTCGCCAGCGGCTTCTTCATCGCCGTCGGCCTCTTCGAGATCATCGGTGCGATCCGCGTGGTCCGCCAGCGATGGCTGCACATAGTCTTCGGCCTGGTCTGGCTCGGTGTGGGCATCGTCGGATTCGTCTGGCCTCACATCACGATCTTCATCGTCGCCGTGCTGATCGGCTGGGCCTTCTTGGTGCTGGGCATCTTCGACATCATCGACGCGATCCGTTTCCACTACTTGCCCTACTGGTGGGCCTACCTCATCCGCGGCGTCTTGGCCGTTGCGATCGGCTTCCTCTGCATCAGGCATCCCGGCGCGCCGCTGACTGCGCTCGTCGTGCTGATCGGCATCCTGGCCATCCTCTTTGGGGTGGTCGAGATGATCGGCGCCTTCTCGGCTCGGCACGCCACCAAGCACTGGGAGAACTACAAGACGCAGCTGCGCTGAGGCCGAGGGCGAGCGGCAGTGCGCCTCGTCAGCTTCTCCCTCCCCGGTGGGACCCCGCGTCCCGGGCTGATGGTCCGGGAGGAGATCGTGGACCTCGGCGACCCCGTGACCGGGCTGCCGGCGAGCATGAGCGAGTTGTTGGCCCTCGGGCCCAGCGCACTGGACCGGGCCCGCGCCGTGCCGGCCACCGGCGCGGTGCGCCATCCGCTGTCGACGGTGCGACGGCACGCGCCGGTGCCCGACCCTCCTGCGATCCTCGCCATCGGCATGAACTACCGGGCCCACGTCGCAGAGCTCGGCCGGGAGCCGCCCGACTGGCAATACTGGTTCAACAAACAGCGGACCGCCATCGCCGGACCGGGCGACCCCATCGTGCTGCCGGTCGTGTCGGACATGGTCGACTACGAGGGTGAGTTGGCCATGGTCATCGGCCGGCGCTGCCAGCACGTGCCGGCCGCCCGTGCGCACGAGGTGGTGGCGGGTTTCACGGTTATCAATGACGTCAGCGTGCGGGACTGGCAGTGGCGCACACCGACCTTCACGATGGGCAAGTCCTTCGACACCCACGCCCCCTGCGGTCCCGAGCTCGTGACCGGGGACGAGGTCGGCGATCCCGGTGCGCTGACGATCCGCACCTGGGTGAACGACCAACTGCGTCAGGACTCGAACACCGGCGACATGATCTTCGACTGCGCGCACATGATCGAATACCTGACCACGGCCTTCCCGCTCGAGCCGGGCACGGTCATCGCCACCGGGACGCCCGCCGGCGTCGGGGCCGGGTTCGACCCGCCTCGGTACCTGGGCGACGGAGACACCGTGCGCATCGCAATCGAGGGAGTCGGCGAGCTCTCGAACCCGGTCGTGCAGGGCAAAGCGCCGGAGCCTGTCGGGCTCGACTGAGCGGTCCCTTCGCTCAGGCGGACCCCGTGCCCGTCTGCGTGGCTCGCAGGCGCTCCGCCAAACTGGCCATCACCTGGAGCGCGAAGGTGGGCGTTTCGTGCACCAAGAAGAGGAAACGGCGCTTGTCGATGACGGCCAGTTTGCAGTCCTCGAGCGTGGTCGCGGTGGCGCTGCGGGGCGACTTGTCGACCAGCGCCATCTCGCCGAAGGTCTCGTCGGGACCGACCGTGACGCTCCTGCCGTCCGGCAGTCGCAGCTCGACCTTGCCCTCCGCCACTCCGAACATCTCTTCCCCGGTGGTTCCGGCCTCGAAGATGACGGTCCCGGCAGGGACGTCCCTCGTGTCGGTGGCCGCCTTGAACACCCCGAGAACCTTCACTGTCATGGATCGTCCCTCCATCCTCCCGGACTCGCAGTCCGAACCCTGGTGACCCGTCGGATCCTAACCTTGGTCACGAACGACGGACCGGGCAATTCACCGAGTGGTCACGCAGCGCCGAGGGCACGGCAGAATGGGGGGGTGCACGACACCCCGACAGAGCTCAGCGACGCCGAGAGAGCCGACCGCTTGGAGCGTCTCCAGGGAATCATGGACCTCATGCGGCCGGCCGTGCAGGCAGACGGCGGCGATCTCGTGTTGGTGAGGGCCGATGTCGAGACCGGCGTCGTCGAGGTGCAGCTCCAGGGGGCCTGCAGCTCGTGCGCCGTGAGCTCGGCGACCTTGTCGGGCGGTGTCGAGCGGATCTTGCGCGACCGCCTCCCGTGGGTGACCGAGGTCGTCGGGGGCCTCGACGACTCGCTGAGCTTTGACGAGAGTGCGTCGCTCGGCTCCGGTGGCTACGTCCCCGGTTTCTGATCACCCGGCCCGCTGCACCCTCCTGGTCCCACCACCGGGGGTCCGCGGCGAATTGATTAGTTAGCTCAACTAACTATAATGGGGCCATGCCTGCACCGACGGTCCCGCTGACGAACGAAGAGGTCGCGGGCCGACTGCGCATCGCCGTCAACCGCCTGCAGCGGCGCTTGCGCCAGGAATCACTCGGCGGCCTCTCGCCGGCCCAGGCGTCGGCCCTCGGGTCGGTGAGCCGGCACGGGAGTCCCACGCTGGGAGAATTGGCCGCCATCGAACAGGTCCAACGGCCGACCATGACCAGGATCGTGGCCGGTCTCACCGAGGCGGGAATGGTCACCCGGGTTGCAGACACCACCGACCGGCGGAGCGCCCGCGTGCGCATCACACCGGCGGGAGAGCGCGCCCTCGAGCGGGTGCGAACGCGCAAGAACGCCTTCCTGCTGCGGCGCCTGGGTCAGCTGGGCCGAGACGAACAGTTGCAGGCGACCGAGTTGGTTGCCTTGCTCGAGCACCTCTTGGACGGGCCGTGATACGTCGCGTCAGAGAGGCGGGCCGACGCACCTTCCGCGCCATATCCGTTCGCAATTACCGGCTCTACTTCACCGGCCAGGTCATCTCGGTGTCCGGTACCTGGATGCAGACGGTGTCACAGGCGTACCTCATCCTCTTCCCGCTGCACGGCACCGGCGTCGACGTGGCGATCGCCACGAGCCTGCAGTTCCTGCCGCTGTTGCTGCTCGGCCCGTTTGGCGGCCTGATCGCCGACCGGCTCGACAAGCGCAAGGTGCTCTATGCCACCCAAGCGACAGCCGGGATCCTCGCGTTGGTCCTGGGCGTGCTGGTCGTGAGCCATGCAGTGAGCCTGTGGCAGGTGTACGTGCTGGCGGCCGGACTGGGCTTTGTGAACCTGTTCGACAACCCGGCGCGCCAGACCTTCGTCTCGGAGTTGGTCGGTCTCGACCTTCTGCCCAACGCGGTGAGTCTCAACAGCGTGCTCATGAACTCGGCCCGGGTCATCGGGCCGGCCATCGGTGGCGTCCTCATCATCACGGTGGGCGTGGCTGCATGCTTCTTCATCAACGCGGTGTCGTATGCCGCAGTGATTGCGGCGCTCGCGATGATGCGGGTGTCAGAGCTCTATCGGCGGCCCGGCGTGGCGCGGGCCAGGGGGCAAGTGAGAGAGGGCTTCCGCTACGTCTGGGCCACCCACGACTTGAAGATGCCCCTGCTCGCCATGGCCGTGGTAGGGGTCTTTGCGTTCAATTTCACGGTCACGCTGCCGTTGCTGGCCAAGTTCACTTTTGACGGCGGTGGCGGCCTGTATAGCTGGTTCCTGGTGGCCATGGGCGCCGGCGCCGTCGCCGGCGGACTGGCGACCGCGTTTCGCAGCCGCCCGTCGACCCGGATGCTGGCCTACATCGGCCTCGTCTTCGGGGCAACGATCCTGGCCGTCGCGCTCTCGCCCTCCAAGGCCTGGGCCATCGTGTTGTTGGTCCCGATGGGCGCGGCCAGCATCGCCTTTGTCGCGACGAACAACGCCACCCTGCAGCTGCGGGCGGAGCCGAGCATGCGGGGTCGTGTGATGTCGCTCAACGCCATCGCGTTCTTGGGGAGCACGCCCATCGGGGCGCCCTTGCTCGGGTATTTGAGCGACGTCACCAACCCGCGGCTGGCCCTGGCCGTCGGCGGCATCGCCACCCTGCTCGCCATGATCCCGTTGTTCTTCCTCGCGGCGCGCCAACGCCGGAGCGGCACGGAGGGTCTGGTGATGGGACCGGAACGTACCCAGTCGGCGAACGTCGTCCCACTTCCCGCCGTCGGGGCCATCGAGGCCCGCGGCGACGGCGGCGACGAGCGGGGGGAGCGTCGCTCCAGCTGAGCGCTCAGCCCGAGTGGCCCAGCTCCTGTGCCACCGGGTTCATGACCGCCGAGAACTCGGAAACCAGTGACACCAGGAGGTCGTCGACCGAGATGATCCCGGCCAGCTCGTCCTCCTCGAGCACCGGGAGCCGACGCGCCGTGGACGACCTGAACACGTTGAACGCCTCGAAGACGTCCAGGGAGCCCTGAATCGTGACGGGTTCCGCCGTCATGACGGACCCCACGTCGGTCGTCGGGGGCTTTCCCTCCCCGGTCCCGCGCACCGTGATGTCACGGTCGGTGACGATTCCCACCAGGCGATCGCCTTCGACGACCAGGAGCGATCCCACACCGTGGTTCCCCATGAGGTGCCCGGCTTCTTCGAGGGTGCACCCGGATGGGACCGTCACCGGCGCACTCCTCAGGCACTCCCTCACCAGCATCCTCGTTCTCCCCTTTCTCGTTCGTCGGTCAACCGCCTGAGCCGAGACATCATGTCTGCTCGAGGCCCACGCTAGAAGATGTTGTGGCCCATCGCGCGACCACGGAGACGGACGGCGAGGGACGGCACCACGGGTGCGCTGCGGGCCAGCCGTGGCGCCGGAGACACCCCTCCGCGGCACGGGCTCGCCCACGACGGGGACACAGAGTCGCTCGGAGCGACTGGACCTGAGGCCACTGCGGATGGGGTCTGGTCCACTCCGACTCACCGAGGGCGTCGTAGTCGTTGCGGACCTTCTCTCGGTCGCTGGTCGTCACGCGGTGTCAGACCACTCGTGTTGGCGCTAGGGCTGTCGGCGGTAGATCGAGACGTGTCGCGTCGAGGTGGCGTCGAAAGGCCGGCGGTCGTAGCCGCCGAGGCGCTCCGCCAAGGCCAACCCGGCGAGCCTCGCCATGACGTCGAGTTCGGACGGCCAGCAGTAGCGGATCGACACCGGGTAGGTGCGGACACCAGAGGCCGCGAGCACGACGTGAGAGGACTCCACCCGTTGGGCCACGGGGTCATGGAGCGACACGTCGAGCATGACATGGTCCACGCCGACCGAAACGGTCCGGGTCGCGCTGCCGCTGTCGTAGCGACGCAGGTCGGGGACGAAGGCGTCCATCACGAAGTGGCCCCCGGTGTCCAGGTGCGAGGCCACGTTGGAGAGGCACCGGATCTGCTCCTCCTGGGAGGGCAGGGCGAAGAGCGTGGTGAACGGCACGTACACCAGCGAAAAGCTCCCCTTCACCTCCACGTCGGCGAAGTCTCCGATCGCGACCTCGATGCGATCTCCTCCGGGCTTGGACCGCATCGTTGCCACCATCGCCTCGGAGGAGTCGATCCCGAGGACCTCGACACCTCGGGCGGCCAGGGGAAGAGCCACCCGGCCCGTTCCGATGCCCAGTTCCAACACCCGGCCGGTCCCCGCGAGCTTTGCCAGCAGTTCGACAGCCGGGGCCGGATCGAAGCCGGAATCCGCCGTGTACCACCTGTCGTAGACGGCGGCGATCCGGTCGCCGTACGTTGCCGCGTCGTAGTCCTCCACTCGACCAGTATCGCCCAGCGTCGAAGGCGACCACCGCACGCAGGTGCAAGAGGAGCGACACGTCGTCTCGTCTCGTCTCGTTTCGTCGGGCTCGGGCGTCGGGCGTCGGGCGTCGGGCTCGGGGCTCAGGTCGGCACGACCACCAGGATCTGCCACTCGCCGGGCACGCCCTTGAGCTCGTGCTGGCCGCGGTCGTTGAAGACGATGCCCGAGCCGACCACCAGGTCGCGGACCGTCCCGGTCACGACCACTTCACCCGCCTCGGCCATCGCGGTGACCCGCGACGCGATGTGGACGGCCAGCCCGCCGATGTCGTCGCCGCGCAGCTCCACCTCGCCGGCGTGCAGTCCCGCCCGCAGCTGCAGTCCCGAGCGCTCGGCGGCCTGGACCATGGACAGTGCGCCCCGCACGGCCTGCGCCGGCGCGGCGAAGCGGGCCAAGATGCCGTCTCCGGTCGTCTTGACCAGGACCCCGTCGTGGCGGGCGAGCAGCCGGCCCACGTTGACGTCGAACTCGTCAAGCACGCCGCGCCATTGGCGGTCGCCCACCTCTGCCGCCCGGACGGTCGAGTCGACGATGTCGGTGAAGAGGACGGTCGACAGCAGACGTGTGGCCGCGTGGGCCTCCCGCGCCCCGGTCGCGAACTCCTCGATCTCGTCGACGATGGAGTCGAACTCGCCCGCCCAGGGGAGCAGGTCGTGCCCGGGGAACGTCACGAAGCGGGCGCCGGCGATGTGCTCGGCCAGGTAGCGGCCGTGCAGGCTCAGTTCGCCGAAGCTCTCGCTGCGCGCGATGACGAGGGTCGGGCACGTGATGTGGGGGAGGCACCAACGCAGGTCGGAGGAGAACGTGACGAGGTTGAAGGCGGTGGCGGTGGCGGGGCTCGCGCCGCGCCGGGCTGCCCGCCCCCACCAGTCCTGGAAGCCGACCCGGTGGGCCAGGCTCGGGGCGAAGATGGCGATGTCCTGCGGCACGTTGCCCTCGGTCAGCGGCACCTCGATGTCTGCCGCGCTCGCCATGAGTTCGTCGGCCACGCCAAAGCCGTAGTCCGCGGCCTCGCCCACCCGCGCGGTGCCGTTGACGATCACGAGCGAGGTCACCCGCTCCGGGTGGGTGGCCGCCAGCCACAGGGCGGGCATGGTGCCGCCGGTCGTGGCCAGGACCACCGCCTGCGTGCAGCCCGCCGCGTCCATCACGGCCAGGGCGTCGCGGCCCCAGCCCTCGATGGACGGGTCGGTCCCGGTCGGCAGCGGATCCGAGAGACCGAGGCCGCCGGCGTCGAAGCGAATCAGCCGTGAGAAGTCTGCCACCCGCGACGTGTAGCGCAGCCAGTTGGGTTCGTCGACCGTGTCGTCGACCGAGATCATCAGGCCGCTGTTGAACTCCAGCAAGTCGACCGCGCCGGGCCGGCCGGCGCCCCACACCTGGTAGCCGATGTGGACGCCGTCACGAAGCGCGTACTGGGTGAGCGGCGCCTCCATACGGAGAGCAGTCTGCCGCACCGGCCGCCCGCCGGCGCGCGTGCGCCGGTGTCGCCCTGCTCGTGCCGCTCAGCGCGCGCCGCGCACCAGGCGCCCGGGCAGCGCGCCCGTCGCCTCGCCGTGCGCAAACGTGACGGTCCCCGCCTTGATCGTGGCCACGTAACCCGAGGCGCTTTGGAGCAGCCGCCGGCCGCCCGCCGGTAGGTCAGTCTTCACGTAGGGCGCGCCAAGCGACAGGCCCTCGTAGTCGATGAGATTGACGTCACCGCGCGCTCCCGGCTCCAGGGTCCCGCGGTCCGACAGGCCGTAGAGACGCGCCGTGTCGTGTGTCTGCTTCTTCACCACGTACTCGAGCGGCAGCCGCGCGCCACGGGTGCGGTCCCGAGTCCAGTGGGTGAGCATGAAGGTAGGCATCGACGCATCGCAGATGGTCCCGGTGTGGGCTCCGCCGTCGGCCAGCCCGATCAGTCCCTGCGGGTGCAGCATCATGTCGCGGACGTGGTCGAGATTGCCGGTCGCGTAGTTGAGGATCGGCAGGTAGAGCAGCCCCTGGCCGCCGTCGCGGGCCAGCTCGTCGTAGGCCACCTCGAGCGGCGGTACCCCGCGCGCCGCCGCCAGCCCGGCCAGCGAGCGCTCCGGCCCCGGCTCGTAGTCGGGAGGGTCCCCCAGCACGAAGGTGCGGTGGTACGCCTTCTCCATCGCCTCTGCCTCCGCCGGCGACGACGGCGTCCAGGACAGGATCGACGCGCGCACCTCGGCATCGGCCAGCGCGGCGGCGAGCTCGTCGGCCGACGAGCAGCGGGCCCGCAGCTCCATGTACGCCGGGACGTCCTTGAAGAAGGTCAGCGTGGTGTGGTGCCCCGAGAGGATCCCGGTCGGCCGCCCGGCGATCTGCGGGAAGAGCTGGGCCCCTTCGGCACAGGCGTCGAGCGACGCGGCCAGCTGCTTGCGCCACAGCTCGGGGTCGTCGTCGTGTTGCAGCAGCACATAGGACACCGGCCGGCCGATGACGGCCGAGAGGCGTCGCATCCAGTCGACCTCCGTCCACGCGTCCTGCAGCATCTCGCCGGCCGAGCCGAGGGGCGCGAGTTCGAAAACGCCGGCGCCCGCCTCGCCCAGCGCGGACCCGATGCCGAACAGCTCGTCCTCGGCCGCATACGTGCCGGGGACGAGCTCACCGTCGATGGAGCGGTGTCCCGTTGTCCGCGAGGTGGAGAACCCGAGCGCTCCGGCCCGCAGCGCTTCGAGGACGATGGCCCGCATGGCCTCGATGTCATCCGTCGTCGCCGCTTCGTTGCGGGCGCCCCGCTCGCCCATGACATAGGCCCGCACGGCGCCATGAGGGACCTGGGTGCCCACGTCCACCGTCCAGCGCCGGCGCTCCAACGCGTCGAGATACTCCGGAAAGGACTCCCATTCCCATTCGATCCCCTCGGCCAGCGCCGTGCCGGGTATGTCCTCGACCCCCTCCATGAGACCGATGAGCCAGTCGTGACGGTCGGCCGCGGCCGGTGCGAAGCCAACGCCGCAGTTGCCCATGACCAGGGTCGTCACGCCGTGCCACGACGAGGGTGCGAGCTCGGAGTCCCAGGTCACCTGCCCGTCGTAGTGGGTGTGAACGTCGACCCAACCCGGGGTGACCAGCAGGCCGTCGGCGTCGATGGTCCGGGTGGCGCCGCCCCCGACCGTGCCCACCTCGGTGATGCGGCCGGAATCCACCGCGACGTCGCCGGTCCGCGCCGCGACACCGGTCCCGTCGACGAGTGTCCCGCCCTTGATGATCAGGTCGTGCACGGTTGCATCGTCTCACGTCGGCCCGCGGCACGCTCACCGGGCCGGCCGGGTGGTTCAGACCTTGGCCTTGCCCAAGATCCGGTTCATCTTGGTGCCGCACACCGGGCAGGTGCCCTGCGCGGCGCGGCGGCCGTTGGCCAGCTCGACTTCTTCGCCGTCGAACTCGCGCTTTTCCCGGCACTTCACGCAGTACCCCTCGTAGTTAGCCATGGCAACTCCTCTGGTCGGTGATGGCCCTGGACGGGTCACGAACGTAGCGGCGGGGTTGCAAAAATTGGGGGATGGTCACACGGCGGTCACGAAGCCGCCGGCACGGCCTCGGGATAGGGTCGATCCCGTGACGGACGTCGACGCAGGTCAGGCCAGTGGTTGGCGGCAACGGGGACTGGAGGCCAGGGTCGCGCTGGCCGAGACCTGGGGCGGACTGGCCGAGGTCACCTCCGAGTTGTCGGACACCGAATGGGCCCTGCCCACGGAGTGCCCGGGCTGGGACGTGAAGGACCAGCTCTCGCACCTCATCGGCATCGAGCGCATCATCATGGGCGAGCCTGCGCCGGAGTCGGACGCCCCCCTGGGCGACCACGTGAAGAACGACGTCGGCGCCCGGAACGAGGCTTGGATCGCCGTGCGCCGGCCGTTCCCCGGCCCCACCGTCCGCGCCGAGTTCGTCGAGGTGACGGGCACTCGGTTGGCCGAGCTCGAGGCGCTCGGCGAGGAGGAGTGGGCGGCGGTGGGCTGGAGTCCGGTGGGCGATGTGCCCCACGCCACGTTCATGGAGGTGCGAGCGTTCGACAGCTGGGTGCACGAACAGGACACCCGCCGTGCTCTCGACCGACCCGGTGGGAGCGGGAACCGGGCCTCGTCCCTCTCGCTCGGGCGGGTGCAGGGCGCCATGCCGTTCGTCGTCGGCAAGCAGGCCGGCTGCGCCGACGGCACCGCCGTCCGCTTCGACGTCGCGGGGCCCGGCGACGACGCTCGTGCCTTCACGGTCGCCGTCGAGGGCGGACGGGCCCGGCCGGCCGGCGACGAGGTGGACCCCACGGTGACGCTGTCGCTCTCGAGCATCGACTTCGTGCGCCTCGGGTGCGGCCGGGCCACGGCCGAACAGGTGGAGGCCGCCGGCGGCGTGGGGCTTCAGGGCGACGCGGTGGTCGGCCGCACGGTCCTCCGCGCAATGAACTTCATGTTCTGATCCCCGTTGAGCATGGTGGCCCCACCACGAGCACCGTGCGGCCTCGCCTGGAGGCGGCCGGTAGCATGACGGATTCGTGATGCGTGCCACGACCGAGCCACTCGAGGGGAACCTCGTCCGCCTGAAGGTGGAAATCGACGAGCCCGAGTTCGATCGCGCGCTCGGTGACGTGGTGCGCACGCTCGCCCGGCAGGTGCGTGTGCCCGGCTTTCGGCCGGGCAAGGTGCCGCGCAAGGTGCTCGAAGCGCGCCTCGGTGGTGCCGGCGCGTTGCGGGCGGAGGCACTGCGCGAGTCCTTGCCGGACTTCTACGCCCGCGCCGTGGTCGACACCGAGCTCGATCCGATCGCGCAGCCCGAGATCGACATCACCGGCGGAGAGGACGCCGGCGCCGTCTCCTTCGACGCCGTGGTCCAGGTTCGTCCCCTCGTCGCCATCCCCGGCTACGACGGCCTGCACGTCACCCTGCCCGGGCTCGGCGTCACACGAAGAGGAGGTCCAACAACAGCTCGACCGCCTGCGCGAGAACGACGCGGAGCTCGAGGTCGTCGACCGCCCTGCCGTCGATGACGACCTGGTGACCATCGACCTGCACGGCAACGACGCCACGGGCGCCGAGGTGCTCGGCGTCGACGACTATCTCTACGAGGTCGGCAGCGCGTCCATCGTTCCCGAGCTCGACCCCGAGCTCCATGGCGCCAAGGCCGGTGCCATCGTGGCCTTCGACGCCGCGAACCCCAACGACCCCGAACAGACGATCGCCTTCCGCGTGCTCGTCAAGGAGGTCAAGGTGAAGAAGCTGCCCGCGGCGACCGACGAGTGGGCGGCCGAGAGCTCGGAGTTCACCACCGTGGCGGAGCTGCGCGCCGACATCGAGGACCGGATCGGGCGGGTGAAGCTGTTGCAGAGTCAGATGGCGCTGCGCCAGAAGACGATCGAGGCGGTGGCCGGCCTCGTCGACGACGACGCCGTCCCCGAGGTCTTGGTCGACGCCGAGGTCAACGAGCGGCTCCACGACCTCCAGCACCGGTTGGAGGCCCAGAAGCTGGGGTTGGCCGAGTACTTCCAGGCCACGGGCACTTCGCCCGACGAGTTGCTGAGTGCGATCCGGGTGGACGCCCAGGCGGCCGTCAAGGCCGACCTGGCACTCCGTGCCCTGGTAGAGGCCGAGGAGTTGACACTCAGCAATGAGGAGCTCGATGCCGAGATCGTCACCATGGCCGAGCGAATGAACACCTCGCCCGACGAGCTGCGCCGGCAACTCGACACGGCCGGTCGGACCGGCGCGGTACGCTCGGAGTTGCGCAAGGGCAAGGCGCTGGAATGGCTGCTGGACCACGTGGATCTCTTCGACGAAGAGGGCAACTCGATGTCACGGGAGGATCTGCGGGTTGATGCCTCGAAGGACGACGAAGTCGAGCAGAGCGAGGAGAGCGAGTGAAGATGCAGAATCCGGGGGACAGAATGAAGGCGTACGACTACCTGGTCCCCACCGTGATCGAGTCGTCGAACCGCGGCGAGCGCGCCTACGACCTCTACTCGCGGTTGCTGCGTGAACGCATCATCTTCCTCGGCACCCCCGTCGACGACGCGGTGGCGAACCTCACCTGTGCCCAGATGCTGTTCCTCGAGTCCGAGGAGCCGGACAAGGACATCCACCTCTACATCAACTCGCCCGGTGGCGAGATCACGGCGCTCTTCGCCATCTACGACACGCTCAAGTTCATCAAGGCCGACGTGTCGACCTTCTGCTTCGGGCAGGCCGCCTCGGCGGCGGCCGTCCTGCTGGCGGCCGGGGCCAAGGGCAAGCGCTTCGCACTGCCCCACGCCCGTGTGCTGCTGCACCAGCCCTGGGGCGGGGTAGAAGGACAGGCGAGTGACATCGAGCTCCAGGCGAAGGAGATCCTCCGCATGCGCGATCTGCTCTCGGGGATGTTGGCCGAGGATACCGGGCAGACCCAGGAGAAGGTCGCACAGGACACCGAACGGGACTTCATTATGACGGCCGAGGAGGCGGTGACCTACGGTGTGATCGACGAGGTCATCACCGCACGCACCGTCGCCCCGCTCGAGGCCATCGGCGCCGCATAGGACCATCGAGGACAGGGACGGGGAGAAGCGATCTGGTGGCGAAGTTCGGTGAGGGTGGGGATCTCGTCAAGTGCAGCTTCTGCGGCAAGACGCAGAAACAGGTCAAGAAGCTGATCGCCGGCCCCGGCGTGTACATCTGCGACGAGTGCATCGATCTGTGCAACGACATCATCGCCGAGGAGCGTGACGACTCCACCGAGCTGAACTTCGAGGACCTGCCGAAGCCGCGGGAGATCTTCGACTTCCTCAACGACTACGTCGTGGGACAGGAGTACGCCAAGAAGATCCTCTCGGTGGCCGTCTACAACCACTACAAACGGGTGCAGGCCGGGCCGCCGACCCAAGAGGACGGCCTCGAGCTGGCCAAGTCCAACATCTTGTTGCTGGGCCCGACGGGGTGCGGCAAGACGCTCCTCGCCCAGACGCTGGCCCGGATGCTGAACGTCCCGTTCGCCATCGCGGACGCCACGGCGCTGACCGAGGCGGGCTACGTGGGCGAGGACGTGGAGAACATCCTCTTGAAGCTCATCCAGGCGGCCGACTACGACGTCAAGCGGGCCGAGACCGGCATCATCTACATCGACGAGATCGACAAGATCGCCCGCAAGAGCGAGAACCCCTCCATTACCCGCGACGTGTCGGGCGAGGGCGTGCAGCAGGCGCTGCTCAAGATCCTGGAGGGCACCACTGCTTCGGTGCCGCCCCAGGGCGGGCGCAAGCACCCGCATCAGGAGTTCATCCAGATCGACACCACGAACATCCTGTTCATCTGCGGCGGGGCGTTCGCCGGGTTGGACAAGCTCATCGAGGGGCGTATCGGCAAGCGCGGCATCGGCTTCCGGGCCGAGGTGCACCGCAAGGACCGCGACGATGGTGAGATCCTGCGCCACGTGCTCCCCGAGGACCTCATCAAGTTCGGGCTCATCCCCGAGTTCATCGGGCGCCTGCCGGTGGTCAGCGCAGTGTCGCCGCTCTTCAAGGACGCGCTGGTGCAGATCCTCGTCGAACCGAAGAACGCGCTGACGCGGCAGTACGAGCGGGTCTTCGCC
>CAWITA010000030.1:0-108282 GCA_963838835.1 uncultured Acidimicrobiaceae bacterium | reverse complement strand
TGTGGGCGTCGGAGCTCGTTGGTCGCCTCAACGCCTAGGCCCGGTCGCCTAGAACCCTTGCCGCCCCTGTACAGACGAGCCGGGTGGTGCCCGTGAACCGGTGTTGAGCTGTCTCGATTTGCACCATGCCCGCGAGGCCGCCTTTGGCTCACCATCGTTCAGCGTGGACGCCCCAGATGCCTGACCGGGTCGCCGGACCTGCGACGGTAGTTTGCAAAGCATGAGCATGCGGGGACACGGCGGCCGCGGTGGTGGCTGGGGCTCCATGCGCTCGATGCGCCAGGACCGCGCCGTCCTCGAGCACCGGGTCAAGAAGGGCACGGCACGGCGCATGCTCACCTTCGCCGTCCCCTACAGGAAGATCCTGGCCATCTTCCTCCCGGTCGTCGATCCTCGACGCGGTCATCAGCGCGGTGAACCCCCTGATCCTGCGGGCCCTCATCGACAACGGGATCCTGAAGAAGAACTCCGGCCTCGTCGTCGAGCTCGCGGTCCTGGTCGCCGTCCTCGCCCTGGCCGACGCCGGCCTCGTCCTCACCGAGCGGCGGATCTCCGCCTACATCGGCGAGAGCCTGATTTACGACATGCGCTCCAAGGTCTTCCGCCACATCCAGCGCATGCCGCTGGCGTTCTTCACCCGCACCCAGACCGGCGCCCTGGTCAGCCGCCTCAACAACGACGTGATCGGCGCCCAGCAGGCCTTCACCGACCTCCTCTCCAACGTGGTCGGCAACTTCGTGACCGTGGTCATCGTGCTCGTGCGCCATGTTCTACCTGAGCTGGCAGATCACCCTGGCCGCCCTCGTCCTCGTCCCGATGTTCCTGGTCCCCGCCCGCTTCGTGGGCCAGCGGATCGGCGTCGCTGACCAAGGAGGGCTACAACCTCAACAGCGAGATGAACATGGTCATGCAGGAGCGCTTCCAGGTGGGCGGCGCCATGCTGGTCAAGCTGATGGGCCACCCCGAGTCGGAGGCCGAGCCTTCGACGCCAAGGCCGGCCGGGTGCGCGACATCGGCATCGCCCAGGCCACCTACTCGCCGCGTCTTCCTCGTCTCCCTCACGCTCACCGCCTCCCTGGCGACGGCGATCGTCTACGGGGTGGGCGGGGTGGCCGCGGTGCACGGCGAGCTGGCCGTCGGCACGGTCGTCGCCCTGACCAGCTACCTCACCCGCCTCTACCAGCCCCTCACCCAGCTCTCGAACGTGAACCTCGACGTCATGACCGCCCTGGTCTCCTTCGAGCGGCTCTTCGAGGTGCTCGACATCGTCCCCACGATTCAGGAGGACCCCGACGCCGTCGTCATCCCGCGCGGTCCCGCCTCCATCGAGTTCGACGACGTCAGCTTCACGCTACCCGAGTGCCGACGAGGTCTCGCTGGCCTCGCTCGAGTCGGTGGCGGTGCTCGAGCCGGCGCTGCGCAGCGAGGTGCTCCACGACGTGTCCTTCACCGTGGACCCGGGCAGCATGGTCGCCCTGGTCGGACCCTCCGGCGCCGGAAAGACGACGATCTCGAACCTGGTGCCGCGCCTCTACGACGTGACATCGGGCGCGGTGCGCCTGAGCGGCATCGACGTGCGGCACGCCACCATGGCCTCGGTGCGCGACGTGGTCGGCGTCGTCACCCAGGACCCGCACCTCTTCCACGACACCTTCCGCGCCAACCTGCTCTACGCCCGGCCCGAGGCCACCGAGGCCGAGGTCCTCGACGCCCTCGCCCAGGCGCAGATCGGGCACCTGGTCGGCGAGCTGCCCGACGGCCTCGACACCGTCATCGGCGAACGCGGCTACCGGCTGTCGGGGGGCGAGAAGCAGCGGGTCGCCCTGGCCCGCCTGATGCTCAAGGCGCCGGACATCGTCGTCCTCGACGAGGCGACGGCCCATCTCGACTCGGAGTCCGAGGCGGCCGTGCAGCGCGCCCTGCGCGAGACGCTGGCCGGGCGGACCTCGCTCGTCATCGCCCACCGGCTCTCCACCGTCCGGGAAGCGGACGAGCTGTTCGTCATCGACGGGGGCCGGGTCGTGGAACGGGGGACCCACGCCAGCCTCCTGGCCGACAACGGCCTCTACGCCGAGCTCTACCGCACCCAGTTCGCCGACCAGGAGGAGGAAGAGACCGAGACGGCGGAGGCCTGACTACTTGCCCTCGAACTCGGCCTGCTGCTTCTTGGCCTTGGCGGCGTAGCCCGCTGGCATGTCGTCGCTCACGAACTCCACCGAGGCGCTCAGCGCCTCGAACTTGAGGGCCTCGGGCAGTCCGCGGTAGACGAAGGCGTCGATGGTGCGCTTGATCGACTGCACGGCCAGCGGCGCGTTGGCGGCGATCTCGGTGGCGATGGCCATGGCGGTGGGCACGAGCTCGTCCCGGGTCGTGACCTGCTGCACGATGCCGAGGCGTTCGGCGGTCGTGGCGTGGATGCGGCGGCCGGTCAGGGCCAGCAGCTTGGCGTGCCCCGCGCCGATCTCGGTGGCCAGGCGCAGGTCTCCCCCGGCGTCGACCGACACCCCGACCTGGGCCTCGGGCAGGGCGAAGACGGCGTCGTCGGCGGCCACCCTGATGTCGCACATGAGGGCGAGCTCGAAGCCGAAGCCCAGGCAGTAGCCGTGCACGGCGCACACGATCGGCTGCGGCAGCTCGTGGAAGACCCGGAAGCGCTCGTGGACCCAGCGGATGCCTTCGTAGTAATTCCGGGCCTTCTCCGCCGGCGAGCGCCCGGTGACCCTGTCCTCGGGCATGCCCAGGTCGATCCCCGCACAGAAGGCCCGGCCCTCGGCCTTCACCACCAGGACACGGATGCGGTCGTCAAAGCGGCAGCGGTCGGCCAGGACGCCCAGCTGCCGCGTCGCCTCCCAGGACCACATGTTGAGCTTCTCGGGGTAGTCAAGCGTGAGGATGCCGACGCCGCTGCCGTCGGTCGGCGGATCGAGGCGCAGTTGCCAATCCTCCTCGGGCAGCACGGGCTCGGTGCGAATCGGCATCTCCCTCCCCTCTCGCTCCGAGTCGGCCGTCTCCTGCGGCATCCTCGGGCAAAACTAGAATCCGTTCTAATCGTCGGGCCGGACCCGGGCAACCGGTTGCTCCGTCCCCATGGGACGGCCAGACGGGCAACAATCGACGGGTACCCAAGCAGGAGGTTTCCCCGTGCACAACGAGCTCTGCGAGCGCCTCGGGATCGAATTCCCCATCTTCGCCTTCACCCACTGCCGGGACGTGGCGGCGGCGGTCTCCAATGCCGGCGGCATGGGCGTGCTGGGCGCCGTGGGATTCAGTGCCGACGAGCTCGAGGTCGAGCTCAGTTGGCTCGACGACCACGTCGGTGACCGGCCCTACGGGGTGGACATCGTCATCCCGGGCAAGTACGAGGGCATGGGCGAGCTCGACCCGGTCAAGCTCGAGGCGGAACTGCGGGCGATGATCCCCGAGGAGCACCGGACCTTTGCCAAGAAGATCCTCGCCGACCACGGTGTGCCCGAGCTCGAGGGCGGCCCCCGCCGGGAGCTGCTGGGTTGGACGGCGGCGACCGCCGCACCGCTGGTGGAGGTCATCCTGCGTCACGACAAGGTCAAGCTGGTCGCCAACGCGCTCGGAACGCCGCCCGACGACGTCATCGCACAGGTCCACGAGCACGGCATGCTCATCGCCGCCCTGGCGGGGTCGGTCAAGCACGCGCTGAACCACCAGGCCGCCGGCGTCGACATCGTCATCTGCCAGGGCTCCGAGGGCGGCGGCCACACGGGCGACGTCGGGTCCATCGTGTTGTGGCCCGAGGTCATCGACGCGGTGGCGCCGCTGCCGGTGCTCGCAGCCGGGGGCGTCGGGACCGGTCGCCAGATGGCGGCCGCCATGGTCATGGGCGCCGCCGGCGTGTGGACGGGGTCGCTGTGGCTGACGGTGGAGGAGGCCAACGTCCCGCCCAAGCAGATGGAGAGCTACCTGAAGGCCACCTCGCGCGACACGGTCCGGTCTCGGTCCTTCACCGGCAAGCCGTGCCGCTTGCTCAAGAACGACTGGACCGAGGCGTGGGAGGCGCCGGGCAATCCCAAGCCGTTGGGCATGCCCCTGCAGATGATGGTGGCCATCGAGTGCGTCTCGCGCGGCCACGCCTACCCCGAGGAGGCCCGCGACGTGAATTTCAACCCGGCCGGGCAGATCATCGGCCGGGCAACCTCGGTACGGCGGACGAAGGACGTGGTGCTCGGGCTGGTCGAGGAGTACATCGACGCCGTCGAGAAGCTGCAGCTGGTCAACGAGGGCGCCACCGCCTGAGGCCACCCACCGCGAGGCGTGGTCGAGTGAGGCGGTGACACGGGAGTAGCATGGTCCGGGTCAGCCCGCCTGGAGGTCGCGCCCGTGGCGGATGAAGAAGTCCAAGGTCCGGATCCGGGCCGCGCGCCGGGGTGGTACCCGGCGGGCGCCACGCCCAACGAGCAGGTGCATTGGGACGGGCAGCGCTGGACGGCACGTCGGCGCTGGGTTCACTCCGCCTGGGTCGACGTACCGATGGACGTCCACGCCGACCTCGCGCCAGGACCGGCGCGGGCGTCGGTGGAGCAGAACGACCGTGGTCCTGCTCGTGGTCGCCCTGGCCGGGCTGGGCGGCCTCGTTTTCGCCTTGGCGAGCGGGGTCAACTCGGCCCCGACGCCGAAGTCGACCGCGGCGACCACGGTTCCAGGGTCGACCACGTCGAGCACGTCGACGACGCCGGTCTCCATCCAGCAGGCCTCCGAGGCTGAGGTGGCCGCCTGTCAGGCGGACGCCAAGTCCGTCGAGGACGCGCTGGCGGCCTACCAGGCGGAGGAGGGCCACTACCCCGCACCGCCTTCGCCCTGGAGTGCCGCTACCTACGCCAACGACTACCTCCCCCTCACGTCCGCGAGCGGCGCCGGCCCCTTCCTCCACGGTGCGCCCACCACGACGCGCTACATCGTCGAGTACGACTCGTCGGGTCACGTCTGGATCGCGCCACCGGGGGCCTACGACGCCTACGACCCGGGGCAGGACTTCGACGCCAACACAGACGTCTGCCTGGCGGCCATCGGGTAGCCCAGAAGTTGACGCTCCGTTGTGAATCGGAGGAAGGGGAATTCATTGAAGAAATCCGCTCGTACTCTGCGATAATTCTTCGTGTTGGCGAATCAAGGCGGGCTTCTCTTCCCCACGCGGCCCGTGCGGGCTGTCCGCACCTGGCTCGACGAGCCGCTGTCGGGATGGTGGTGTGCACTCGGATGGTGCCTCGCCACGTCCCTGTTCTTCGGATTGGTGGCGTTCCTGGGCGGATTCAGCGGCTACGACACCTACGAGTCCCTCTTCAGCACCTGGGCCATCGCGCACGGCCGGCTCGACTGCGCGTTCCCCCACGGCTTCCGGGTCACCGCGCCCCTCTACCCGCTGCTCTCCGGGGGCGTCGCCGCGGTTGCCCGCGTCGGCCACACCCTGCCCTTCCCCCACGCACCGTCATGGGCCCGAACTGTGACCGCGCCTTCCTCGTCATCAACGACTGGTCGGAACAGGCCCGCGTGGTCGGGACCACGCTCAAGATCGGGTTCCTGAGCTGGTTCGCCCTCATGGCGGGGGTGATCGCCGTCATCCGGACCACCCGCCGGGGCCGCACCGGGTGGGAGCCGACGGCCGTGGTGCTCGTGGCCTGCCTTCCTCCCGTCTGGACCTGTGTCCAGAGCACGTTTCACCCCGAGGACCTTCTCGCGCTGGGTCTCGCCCTCGCCGCCGTCGCCTGCGCCCGCCGGGGCTCGTGGGCCGCCGCCGGCGTGTTGATCGGACTGGCCTTCTTGTCCCAGCAGTACACGATCCTGGTCGCCGTGCCCCTCCTCGTGGTCGCGCCCGGGCCGCGCCGGTTCCCCTTCGCCGCCGCGAGCCTGATCACCCTGGCCGCCGTTTCGATACCGCTGATCACCGCGAGCGCAGGAAGCGCGGGCAGTGAGGGCAGCGCGGCCCATGCGATCCTGCTCGGGACGGGATCCACGGGCGGCATCGGAGGCACGGTCCTGTGGGAGCTGGGTCTGCACGGCATGTCGCTCTTGGTGCTGTCGCGCCTCGTCCCCGTGGCCATCGCGGCGGCGATCGCCTGGTGGGCGACGCGACGGCTGGGTCCGCTGGTGCTCGAACCGGTCGCCCTGCTCGCACTCGTGGCCCTGTCGTTGGGCCTCCGTCTCGCCTTTGAGCAGCAGCTCTTTGAGTACTACTTCATGGCGCTCTCGGTGTCGCTTCTCTTGCTCGATGTCGCGCGCGGCCGCTTCCGCGGCGCCCTCGTCGCATGGTTGCTCACCGTCCCCGCCGTGTTCATCGGGGAGATCCAAGGCCTCGGCGACATGACCACCCCGATCCGGGTCGCGCTCATCCTCGTCGCGATCGTGGTCATCGTCCCACGAGCCCTGCGCGGAGCCCGGGCGGTGAGCCTGGCGCCGTGGTACGCGCTCATCGCCGGCACACTCGTGGCCTGGCCGAGATTCGACCTGGTCGGCCGGCCACCCACCTGGTTCTTCCAGATCGTCCTCGTCGCCTGGGGTCTCGCGCTCGCCGCCGCACCGCTCATCGACGAGGTGCGCCGGCACACGCCAGCGCCAGCGGCAACCCGGGTCAGGGCGCGGCTGCCGTAGGACGTGCCCCGCCGACGGGCGGCGTAAGGTGCCGGTGCATATGGAACTCCACGAGGCGCTCTACACGACGCGCGCCATGCGCCGGGTCACGAAGGACCCCATCCCCCACGACGTCCAGGCGCGCATCCTCGATGCGGCCATCCACGCCCCCTCGGGCGGCAACCAGCAGAACTGGCGCTTCCTCCTCCTCGACGACCCGGCCCAGAAGGCCGCCCTCGCCCCGCTCTACCAGCACGCCGTCGGGGAGTTGTGGAAGTCGATCTACAAGCCCCAACTCGATGCGGCGCACGCCAACCCCGACGCACCCGAGTCCGTCGAGATCCTCAAGATCCAGCGCTCGGCCCAGTGGCTCGCCGACCACTTCGAGGACGTCCCCTTGTACCTCTTCCCCTTCAGCCAGCACGACCCGACCGGCGGCTCGATCTACCCCGCCGTGTGGAGCGCCATGCTGGCCGCCCGGGCCGAGGGCGTCGGCAGCTGCCTGACCGCACTGCTCCAGTTCTTCCACCCGGCCGAGACGCTCGAGATCCTCGAGGTGCCCGCCGACGAGGGCTGGGTCCTTTCGGGCACCGTCAGCTTCGGCTACCCCACCGGCACCTGGGGCGTCGGCGCCCGACGGCCCGCGCACGAGGTCTCGCATCGCAACACCTGGGGCACGCCGGTCGGTTTCGAGGTGCCCGATCCCCTGTGGCCGGGTTGACCCATCTGACGGTGCCTTTCGCCGGCACCGTGCTCCGGATCGCCGTGGCGCCGGGAGACCAGGTGGCCGCAGGCGTCGAGCTCGTCGTGCTCGAGTCCATGAAGATGGAGCACGTGGTCGAGGCCGCGACGCCCGGCCGCATCGACTCGGTTGCCGTGGCGCCCGGCGATGCCGTGCAGAGCGGGGACGTGCTCCTTTCGCTGATCGAGTCCGACGAACCCTCCGCCGCCACCGACGAGAGCCGCGACGCACCGAAGAGCGGCGAGATCCGCCCCGAGCTCGCCGAACTGTGGGCCCGCGTGCGAGGCGACCCGCGACGCCGGACGGCCCGAAGCCACCGCGCGCCGGCACGCCGACGGCCGCCGGACGGCGCGCGAGAACATCGAGGACCTGTGCGACCCCGGCACCTTCGAGGAGTACGGCGGGCTCGTCATCGCCGCCCAACGGGCGCGCCGCAGCAGGGAGGACCTCGTGGCCCGCACGCCCGCCGACGGGCTGATCGCCGGCATCGGGCACGTCAACGGCGATCGCTGCGCCGTGCTGTCCTATGACTATTCCGTCCTCGCCGGCACCCAGGGCCAGATGAACCACAAGAAGAAGGACCGCCTCTTCGAGTTGGTGGAGCGGTTGCGGCTGCCGGTCGTGCTCTTCGCCGAGGGCGGCGGCGGACGGCCCGGCGACACCGACACGGCCGCGGTCACGGGGCTCGACACCGAGGCCTTCGCCCGGTTCGGTGCGCTGAGCGGGCTGGTGCCCCTCGTCGGCGTGGTCTCGGGGCGCTGTTTCGCCGGCAACGCCGCGCTGCTCGGATGCTGCCACGTCATCATCGCCACACCCGACGCCAACATCGGGATGGGAGGGCCGGCCATGATCGAGGGGGGCGGGCTCGGCGTGTTCACGCCCGAAGAGGTCGGGCCGGTGTCGACGCAGGTGCCGAACGGGGTCGTCGATGTCCTCTGCGCCGACGAGAAGGAGGCCGTCGAGGTGGCCCGCCAGTATCTGGCGTACTTCCAGGGGGACGCGAGCGATTGGACGGCGGCCGATCAGGAGATGCTCCGCGAGGTCGTGCCGCCGGACCGGCGCCGCGTCTACGACGTACGCCGGGCACTCGAGCTGTTGGCCGACGAGGGGTCGGTGCTCGAGCTGCGGCCGTCGTTCTCGCCGGGGATGGTGACCGCGTTGGCCCGGGTGGAGGGCCGGGCGATCGGGGTCGTCGCCAACAACCCGCTGCACGGGGCGGGGGCGATCGACGCCGGGTGCGCCGACAAGGCCGCCCGCTTCATGCAGCTGTGCGAGGCGTTCGGGCTGCCGCTGCTGTCGTTGTGCGACACGCCCGGCTTCATGGTGGGGCCGGAGGCGGAGGAGACCGCCCTGGTCCGCCACGTGAGCCGGATGTTCGTCGTGGGGTCGTCGCTGACGGTGCCCTTCGCCTGCGTCGTGCTCCGCAAGGGGTACGGGCTCGGGGCGCAGGCCATGGCCGGCGGGAGCTTCCACCGGCCCCTGTTCACCGTGGCCTGGCCCACCGGGGAGCTGGGCGGGATGGGGCTCGAGGGCGCCGTGCGCCTCGGCTTCCGCCGCGAGCTCGACCTCATCGAGGACCCCGACGAACGGGAAGCGGCCTTCGCGGCCATGGTGTTCCGTGCCTATGAGCACGGGAAGGCTCTGCACGTGGCGGAGTACTTCGAGATCGACGACGTGATCGACCCGGCGGCGACCCGGGCCCGCTTCGTGCACGCGCTCGACGCGGCCGGCCCCCGCGATCGAGTGGGCGTCGCCCGGCGGCGGGCGCCGGCGGCCGTTCGTGGACACGTGGTGACGGACGAGGTCGAGCGCCTCATCGAGGCCCTGTCCCTCGATGAGAAGTGCTCCCTCACCGCCGGCGCCAACATGTGGTACCTCCCTCCGGTCGAGCGTCTCGGCCTTCCGGCTCTCAAGGTGTCCGACGGCCCGTCGGGCGTCCGGGGCGACAGCCTGCTCGGGCGGCGTTCGCTGTCGCTGCCCTGCGGCATGGCGATCGGGTCGACCTGGAACCCGGCGTTGGTCGAACAGCTCGGCGCGGTGCTGGCCGCCGAGGCCCGTTCGAAGGGAGTCCACGTCCTGCTCGGACCGACGGTCTGCATCCCGCGCACGCCCTTGGCGGGCCGCACGTTCGAGTCCTTCTCCGAGGACCCGCTGCTGACGGCCCGCGTCGCCGTCGCCTACGTGCGGGGGGTGCAGGGCGGTGGGGTCGGATGCTGTATCAAGCACTACGCCTGCAACGACCAGGAGCACGAGCGGATGACCATCAGCGCCGAGGTCTCCGAGCGCGCCCTGCGGGAGATCCACCTCGTCGCCTTCGAAGAGGCCGTACGAGAAGCCGGCGTCTGGTCGGTGATGACCGCGTACAACAAGGTCAACGGCACCTACTGCGGTGAGCAGCCCGACCTCATCAACGGGATCCTTCGGCGCGAGTGGGGCTTCGACGGACTGGTCATGTCGGACTGGTTCGGGACCCACTCGACGACGCCGGCCGTGCTCGCCGGCCTCGACCTCGAGATGCCGGGCCCCTCGGCCTGGTTCGGCCCGACCCTGGCCGCCGCCGTGCGCGACGGACTCGTCGACGAGACCGTCGTCGACGACCAGGTTCGGCGCGTGCTGCGGCTGATGGACCGGGTGGAGACGGCGCGGGACGGGGCCGGGGTCCGAGGAACGGGAGGAGGACGACCCCGGGCGGCGCGCCGTGGCCCGGGCGGTGGCGGCCGAGGGCACCGTGCTCCTGGTCAACGACGGACTGCTCCCGCTCGAGCCCGGCCGAAGTCGCCAGCGTGGCCGTGATCGGGCCCAACGCCGGCCAGCTCGCGATGGGTGGTGGCAGCTCGGAAGTCACGCCGCACCGGCGGCGCAGCGTGGCCGACGCACTGGTCGAGCGCCTCCCGGACGCGACGATCCGCTCGGAGGTGGGGTGCCGCATCGACCGCGGTCTGCCCGCCGTCGACCTCCGCCTGGTCAACGGCGAGCAGTTCGTCGTCGAGTACTTCGACGGCGCCGACCCGCCCGAGACGAACGGTCGGGCGGCGGTCGCGGCCGAGGTCGCCCACACGGCACGGATCCTGTGGATCGGGCCACCGCAACCCGGCCTCGAGGCGGGCCGGTGCGCCGTGCGGATCCGGGGGATCTTCACGCCGGACGTGTCAGGGCCGTGGCGGCTGGGGCTGGAGAGCGCCGGACGCTCGCGTGCTCCGTCTCGACGGCGACGTCGTCGTCGACAACTCGGAGCCCGAGCGGGGCGACGGGTTCTACGGAGCGGGCAGCCGGCCCGTCGAAGCCGACTGTGCGCTCGAGGCCGGTCGTGCGTACGAGCTCGGAGTCGACCTGTGGCCGCGGTCCGCCTCGTCCCCGATCTTGGGGGTACGGATCGGCGCGGCGCGTCCGGACCCCGGCGACGAGTTCGAGCGGGCCGTTGCCGCGGCGGGCTCGGCCGACGTGGCGGTGGTCGTGGTGGGGTCGACCGGGCAGTGGGAGTCGGAGGGGCACGACCGGCCGGACCTGTCGTTGCCGGGTCGCCAGCGCGAACTGGTCGAGGCGGTCCTCGCCGCCAACCGCCGCACCGTGGTCGTGGTCAACGCCGGCTCGCCGGTGGAGATGCCCTGGGCCGAACGTGCCGGCGCGGTGCTCATGACCTGGTATCCAGGCGAGGAGGGCGCCGACGCGCTGGCGGACATCTTGGTCGGGACGTCGGAACCGACGGGCCGCCTGCCCGTGACGTTTCCCGTGCGGGTCGAGGACGGGCCGACCGGGGGGTCGCCGGCGCGCTACCCGGGGACCGACGGCACGGTGCACTACGAGGAGGGCGTGCTCGTCGGCTACCGGCACTACGAGACGGCCGGGGTGGCCCCGCTCTTCGCGTTCGGGCACGGCCTCTCCTACGGGGACATCGTCTACGACCAGGTGGAGATCACGCCGGCGCGGGTCGCGGTACGGCTGCGCAACAAGGGTGCGCGCCGGGGCACCGAGGTGGTCCAGGTGTACGTGCGCGCGCTCGAGGCGCGGGTGCCGCGCCCGGACCGCGAGCTGGTGGGTTTCGTGAAGGTCGGGGTGGAGGCCGGCCAGCAGGCGTCGATCGAGGTGGAGCTGACCGCTGCGGCCTTCCGCTATTGGGACGTGGACACGCACGGCTGGCGCGCCGATGCGGGATCGTACGAGGTGCTGGTGGGTTCTTCGTCGCGCGACATCCGGGCCAGCGCCGTGATCACGTGGTCTGGCGATTCCCCGACCTGACGTGGCAGGCAGGTTCCTGGTGCCGTGTTTCAGAGGGAATGGATTGCGTAGTTGAGGACGCGCCGCGGTGCGGCCACCACACGGCGAAGCCGTCGCCGGACCGGG
This sequence comes from uncultured Acidimicrobiaceae bacterium, assembly GCA_963838835.1. Lineage (GTDB taxonomy): Bacteria > Actinomycetota > Acidimicrobiia > Acidimicrobiales > RAAP-2 > Bog-473. The sequence continues at coordinate 96,605 of CAWITA010000030.1, read as the reverse complement.
TCATCCAACGCCCATCGGGCATAGAGCAGCTTGATGCGCCGTGCTCTGCCGTCGGTCACGCTCAGCGCGTAATCCAGCTCGAAACCCGGTACCACCGGATCGGTCAGCGGCCGCGTCTCTGAGAGCAGCCGTTGCGTCACCTCGCGTTGCCGGCGTGGGATCGGCCGCGCCAGAAACTCGGCCGGCACGTCGACACCGGCCCGCCGGGCCATGGTGAGCGCCAGGCTCAGCACGGAGGCGCAGTGGGTCTGGTCGGCGAGCGTACGCACGGCGCCCCAGTCAACCGGAGCGCCGCGTTGCGCGGCGTCGGCCACGATCATGGCGAAGTCAGCGATCCAGACAAGCCGGGCAAACCGGTGATGAGGCTTTCCGGCATGTGCCGCCAACATGACAAGCTCGTCGGTCAGTGGGAGGCCGAAGGCGGCCGTGCCTGCGCAGACAATGGGCTGGCGAAGCTTCCACAGCGCCAACGGATCGAGCCCCGTGACCTTCTGCGTGCTCCGCTCGAGGCCGTCGTGCAGCTCCAAGCAGAGAGAAGGGACTTCTGGGTGGGTGAGCACGGTGTCGTAGAGGTCGAACGCTGCACTGTGGGCACGAGCAACCTGCCAACCAGCTCCCTGCAGGGCTTCGATGGCCCGGACGTGCTCGGCCTTCGGCAACAACACATCGATGTCCTCCATCGGCCGCAAGCCCGGCTCGGGATACCGGCTGGCCAGCGCAGGCCCTTTGAGTACGACCGGTTCGAGCCCGGCGTCCGTCAACGGCCGGATGGCCAAGGCCACCGCCGGAGGAAGGAGGAGCAGCGCTTCCACCCGGAATGCAGTGGCGGCCGCTTCGAGACCATCGCGCTCGGGGCCGAGCAGGTCCTGTGCCCCGGCGGCCGCAATGGTTCGCCAAAGCAGTGGCACGAGGCGATGGTCAACGGCGGCTGCAACGGCCCAGCGCAGGTCTGCCCCTCCGTCCAGGGCACGCCACACGGCGTCGGGGTCAGGATCTCGGCGGCAGGCTTCCCAAAGCAATCTCGCCGTGTGCACAGTCACGGGGTCTTCTGATCGCTGGCGGTCCATCTGATCAGCCATCACTGAGCCCATCCGCCTCCAAACGGCTCACTTCCCAGGTCACCAACCCTGATCTGCTTCCAGGGGCGAGCGTCGGTTCGTCTCCGGTTTCCAAGAGGAACTCTACGAAGTACTGTACGAGGAAGGCAAAGAGTTGGAGTGGTGCCCGCATCGGCGCTGGCAATGTCGGGCGCTCCTCGGCTATGAGGCGGTCGTTTCATGGACATCGAAGGTATCCAGCCCGGCGCAAGCGTCACCCCGAGAGCACGAACTGAGCGCTGACACCTCAGTGCCCAGGATGTCGAGGCGTGCCGTGCTCGGTCAAATCACCGTTGGCGGCGCGGTGGGCGCGACGGCCTGGGTGGTCCCTCAGATCCTGACCATGAAGCCAGCGGGGGCAACGGCAACGCTGTCGGGTAAGCCTCCCGTGTCGGAGGGGACGGTTTCGGCCGGTCCGCCGGTCGCTTCGGCGGGTGTGGCTTCGGCTCCGTCGACGGTCGAATCAGCCGGCGAGCCGACCGGTGCATCGACGTCGCCGGGAACGACCTCCAATGCGGGGGAGCCCGTCACCTCGGCCAGCCTGGCGGCCACGGGCATCGACCTGCAGCAAGAGGCGGAAATCGGGGCGATCCTGGTGGCCGCCGGTTGGGCCGTTCACCGGTGGGCCAGCCGCGGATCGTCCGAACCGGCAACGACGGACACTGAGGGGTGAACGCGTGGCGCGCGCGACAACTCCCTAGTCCGTGACGAGAGAAGCAGACGACCTTTCCTTCGGCACGTCGACCCTGAATGCACTGTCGTATCGCTGCACCGTCCGCAGCGACGACAGGCTGCTGGCGCGGCCATCTCGATGCCCTCCTCGAAGGATTGCGCGAGGGGGAGCGTGCGTCGCCGATTCCCCGGACCGCTGCTACGTGCTGAGGGCATCGTCCCACGAGACGATTGACGTCTTCCGCGACGGCACGTGCCTCGCCCGTTCTCAGTCTCGTGGTGAGGCCGTCGGCTGGCTCGTGTGGGACCTCACCCGAGGTGCGGCAGAGGCTGGGCGCGACCACCTGCTCGTCCACGCGGCTGGCCTCCAGCATGCCGATGGAGGGGTGCTCGTACCGGGCCCGTCCGGCTCCGGCAAGTCGACGCTTGCGGCGGGACTGGTGCGCGCCGGGCTCGCGTACCTCTCCGATGAATTGGTGGCCCTGGACCTCGAAAGCGGCCTGATGCTCCCTTACGCCAAGCCCATCTCGGTGAAGCCCGGGAGCCTCGGTGCCTTGGGCGACATGTGTTCCCCAGCGGTCACCGGTGCCAACGAACCCTGGACGGCCGGGGAAACGCTTCTCGCTGTCGGGAACGCGGTCGATCGACCGGTCGGCGTACCCTGCCTGCCCGAACTCGTCGTCGTGCCACGCTACGAACCGGGCGCCTCGACCCAGTTGACGCCCGTGTCGGAGACCGAGGCCTTCGCAGCCTTGGCCGTGAATGCCGTCAACTTCGTCGAACACGGCGCCGACAGTGCGCGGGTGCTCGGTGAGCTCGTGTCCCGATGCGAGCGAGTGGCTCTGGCGATGTCTGATCTCGACGAGGCGGTCGAGCTCATCCTGGGTCTGTTGCCGCGCCGCCGGCAGGACGACCGGTAGGGCGAGGTCCTCCCGTGCGGAGTGAGTGGCCCGTCCCGACGTCGCGGCCACGCCGTCGGGACGGCGCACCGGCGGTGCCCCTGGACGACAACCTCGCCCTTTACGACAATGGCGGGCAGCTCCTCATCCTGTTGAATGTGAGTGCGGCGGCCGTGTGGACACGCTGCAACGGTGACACGACGTTCGATGAGATCGTCGGGGATCTGGCGCAGTCGCACGAGGGTGACCTCTCCCAGATCGCAGACGACGCGTGGCACACGGTTCGGAAGTTGTCCGAGCTGGGGTTGCTGGAGGAGGCGACGCAGGAGGAGGCGGAACGCGCGGGTTCGGCCTGACTTGCTCGGCGCGCACCGTTCCGACGTTCGTCACGCCGCCGCTGCTCCCCGCCGCCGCAGCTCCCGCCGCTGCCTCTCGTCCGTCCCACCCCACGGCCCAACGAACGTCGTGTCGGCGGCCCGAACGTCGATGCAGCCACGACACGGCCTCGCGATCGTCGACGCAGTGCTGCCCGACCTCAGCTCGAGGGCGGGCAGGCCAAACCGAAACCGGTCAGTACCGCGGTCGGTACGACGGGAGTCTGCGCGCTACCGGGAGAGCACCCAACTTGGGCGCTACCGAAGCCGATGACCGTCCATTTACCCGACTGGTTTTGGACGAATCCGTAGCCTCCTTGCACAGTGTCTTGGTGGCCCGGTGCTGGACCTATCCGGAACAAGATGTACGAAGGGTCGACGCTCGATACCTTCGTCGAAGAGATCTGCCAGGTACCGACCGGGGGGCCAAAGGTCGTCTCATAGGAGTTGATCTCGGCGATGGCAGCGGCCGGCGCACCCGACGCTGTTGTCGTGGTGGTGCGGGCGGAACCGGTGGTCGCGGTAGAACTCGACGGAGACGAATTCGACGAACAGCTCGACAAGACGACAGTTAGTACCGCACACGACGCGAGGAAGGCCGGTCGAATCCAGCGGGGGGGTCTCGGCGATACAGCACCTCGGCGGACGGCCAGAGTGAGTCTTCGACCAGCCGCCATATAGATTCGCCTCGCTCCCCGTGATTGGCGGGAATAGTAGTCACGACCTGCCAACGTTGAGCAGTGGGTCAACCCGAGCCCGGCGACCGCCCACCGGCTTCATCGTCGAGACGATGAAGTGCTGGGCCATGATCTACGACAGGCAGCTACAGGCCGAACCGCTGGACGCCTGGTTCGCGGCTCAGCCGCGGAGACAGAACTGAGCCGGGCCAGCGGCACGGGTTCGGAGCGCTGGTCCGCTCGAGCGGTGACCCTAGGGAGGACCTCTTAGCTACCCGGGGGGAGCGAAGAACTCAAGGGCGATGTTGTCCGGGTCACGAAAAGACAAGCCGGCGCCATAGGGCGCGTCGACGATTCCACCGTTCTTGATGCCGAGCTCGTTCAGACGTCCCTCCCAAAACTCCAAATCACCACGGTTGGCGCACGGCAAAGGCCAGATGGTCGAGACCCGGACGCCGTTCGTCGAACGGTTCAGAGCTCTTCAAGTCAGGGAACTGATGGAGACCGACCAATGTCCCGCCAAGAAGCCACACGACGTGATGGAACGGTCCGGTGTCTTCGGAGATGAGGGGCTCCGAACCGAAGAGGTCTTGGTACCAGGGCACGCTTCGGTCAAGGCTCGTGACGGTCAGGGCAACATGAGTGATGGCAGGGAATTCGGGCATGGAGTCCTCCTCGCACACGGCGAACGGCGCACGACTACCGCGCCCTTTGTCGGTCGCGCAGAAGGACATGCGACCTGAGCGTGAGGAACTCCTTCGGATGGCATCCCCAACGGCCGCTTGGGCTCCCTCCCTTGCGGCAGCCAGCTGCGCCGGGCCGCCCCGGACCGGCCGTCAACCGGGCGTAACTGCTCCCCTACGATGGGCGGGTGCCGGGGGAGTCGCACGAGCGTGACGTGGACGACAGGACGATCTCCATCGAGGAGATCGAGGACGCCGTCGTCGACGGCGACACGCCGCTGCCGCCCCGCCGGGGCACCGCCCGGGCGGCCCTGTCACACCGGACGTTCCGCATCGTCTTCCTGGGGGCCTTCGCCTCGAACATCGGCACCTGGATGCAGAACGTCGTCCTCGGCGCCTACGCCTACGACCTCACGCATTCGAGCACGTTCGTCGGCGTCATCATCTTCGCCCAGCTCGGGCCAACCCTGGTCCTGCCCATGGTGGGTGGTTTGCTCGCCGACAAGATCGACCGCAAGCGCTTGCTCATCGTCCTGTCCCTCGAGCAGCTCGTGTTCTCCCTCGGGGTGGCACTGGTCGTGCTCTCCCCCCACCCCTCGAAGGTGCTCTTGGTGCTCATGGTCCTCGGGGTCGGCGCAGGGAGCGCGATGTTCGGGCCTACCTATTCCGCCACCCTGCCCGGGCTGGTCGGCCGGGAGGACCTGCCGGGCGCGATCTCGCTGAACTCGGCCCAGATGAACGCGTCGAGGGTCATCGGCCCCGTCATCGGCGGCCTGTTGTACTCCCTGGTCGGACCGGCCTGGATCTTCGCCGGCAATGCGGCGACCTATCTGTTCGTCGTGGGTGCGCTGCTGCTGGTCACCCTCCCCGCCGTCCCCCAGTCGCCGGCGCAGGCGAGCCGCTGGCGCCAGCTGACGGCGGGCATCACGGTGGCACGCCAAGACAAGGTGGTCGGGCGGTGCCTGGTCACCGTGTTCGTGTTCTCGCTGCTCGCCCTCGCCTTCATCGGGCAGATGCCCGTCGTCGCGGTCCACAACCTCGGTATCAACCTGTCCCACTCGGCCGCCTACGGGATCCTCTACGCCTGCTTCGGCACCGGCGCCTTGCTCGGCGCCATCTCCATCGGGACCGTCTTCGCCACCACCTCGAAACCGTTGCTGGTGCGCGTCTGCCTCGTCGGTTACTCCCTGTCGCTGTGCGCGTTCGCTCTGCAGCGCAACCCCATACCCGCCGACGTGAGCGTCGCCGTGACGGGCGCCTTCTACTTCGCCTTCATCACCGCCCTGAACACGACGCTGCAGTCGCGCCTGCGCGAGAACGTGCGAGGGCGGGTCATGGCGCTCTGGATGATGGGCTTCGGCGGCACGGTGGGCGTTGGCAACCTGCTCATCGGTCCGGTGGTGGCGGCGGTGGGCATCACCAACGTGCTGCTCTTCGGCGCCGTCGTGGCGCTCGCCCTGGCCTGGTACGCCGACGTGCGGCCCCCGCCCGCCGAGGTTCAGGTGGTCCTGGGAGCCGAACTGGCCCAATAGGGCTCGCGCAGCACCTTCTTGTAGAGCTTGCCGTTCTCGCCGCGGGGCAGCGCGTCGGTGAAGTCGACCGAACGTGGGCACTTGTAGTGCGAGAGGTGGTCGCGGCAGAAGGCGATGATCTCGGCCTCGAGCTCGGGGCCGCCGACGAAGCCGGGAGCGGGCTGGACGACCGCCTTGACCTCCTCCCCCATCTCGGGCTCGGGGATGCCGAAGACGGCCACGTCGGCCACGGCGGGGTGCAGCACCAGCACGTCCTCGATCTCCTGGGGGTAGATGTTCACGCCACCCGACACGATCATGAACTGCTTGCGATCGGTCAGGTACAGGTACCCGTCGTCGTCCAGGTGCCCGACGTCCCACAGCGTGGCCCATCCCTTGTCGTTGAACGTCTGGCGCGTCTTCTCGGGATCGTGGTTGTACTCGAACGTCGCGTCACTGCGCCCGCCGAAGTAGACCACGCCGTCCTCGCCGGTCGGCAGCTCCTCCCCGTCGTCACCGCACACGTGTACCTGGCCCCAGATGGCCCGGCCCACCGAGCCGGGGTGGGTACGCGCCTCCTCGGAGGAGATCCAGGTCATGCCCATCCCCTCCGTGCCCGAGTAGTACTCGTGGATGACCGGACCCCACCACTCGATCATCCGGCGCTTCACCTCGGGCGCGCACGGAGCGGCCGCGTGCACGACCGAGCGCAGCGAGGACACGTCGGACGAGGCGCGGACGTCCTCGGGCAGCTTGAGCATGCGCACGAACATGGTGGGGACGAACTGGGCGTGCGTCACCTTGTGCTCGCGGATCAGAGCCAGGCACGTCTCGGGGTCGAAGTGCTCCATCACGACCACGGTCCCACCCATGCGCAACGCGGTCATCGACCACACCAGGGGGGCGGAGTGGTACAGCGGCGCGGGGCTCAGGTAGACGTCGCCCGCGCCGAAGCCCATGATGCCCCCGAGCATGGGGTCGAGGGTGGCGTAGGTGCCGAAGGCCTGCCCGCTCAGTGGCCGGCGCACGCCTTTGGGGTGGCCGGTCGTGCCCGACGAGTAGAGCATCGGGAAACCCTCGACCTCGTCGGACAGCGGCTCGCCCCGGTGCCCGCCGACGAAGGCGTCGTAGGAAGTGTGGCCCGTCGTCGGGGCGACGTCGTCGCTCTCGCCCACCATCAAACGGAGCTCGACCGTCGGCGTCAGGGCGAGCAACGCCGCGGCCAGGGGGGCCAACGCCGAAGACGTGATGAGCGTGCGGGCCCCGCAGTCCTCGACGATGTACGCCGCCTCCTCGGGAGCGAGGTGCGTGTTGACCATGGTGTAGTACAAGCCCGAGCGCTGGAGCCCGAAGGCCACCTCGTGCGTCCGGTGATCGTTGGGCAGCAGCACCGCCACGTGGTCCCCGGTGCGCAGGCCGTGGGCGAACAGGGCCTGGGCCAGCCGACAGGACCGTTCCTCGAGCTCGGCGAAGGTGACGACCCGGCCGGACGACGTGATCACCGCGGGCCGCTCGGGGTTGGTGGCGGCGTAGGTGGCGGGGCGGTAGTGGGATGGGGGCTCGGCGGTGGTCACCGTCTTCTTCTAGTCGACCACGGAACGGTCGTGCCGACCGCTCAGCCCCGCCTGGGCGACCAGTCCCAGCGCCGGAGGCCGACGAACGCCCCCACGGCGCCCCAGATGGCAATGACCGCGAGGTCGTGCCAGGGCCACAGCGGCGTGCCCGGTTGTCCGGTGAAGGAGGCCACCAGCGCGTTGATGAGGTGACGGATCGGAAAGAAGTTGGCGAACGTGGCCAGCCCCGAGTTCGGCGCGATCGGGAACCACAGGCCGGACAGCGCGACGAGGATGAAGAAGGTCAGACTCACCATCGGGCCGGCGGCGTCCGCATTGGGCACGAGCGTGCTGATCCCGACGCCCAGGGCGCTGTAGCACAGCATCGCCAGGGCGAGCGTCACCAAGAAGGGCAACCAGTGCGCGGGTCCGTGGACGTTGTAGCCCAGGCGGCCGACGACGAGCAGCAGCGCGACGCCCAGCGCCGCGACGATCATGGCGTTCAAGAGGACCGCGACCATGGCCATCCAGGTCGGCAGCGGGCTCAGACGGAGCCGCTTCAGCAGGCCCATCTCACGCCGGTTCACCAGCGTGATGGCCAAGATCGTGAAGCAGGCCGCCATGACGCCATACGCGCAAAAGCCCGCCACGTAGTAGTCGATGAGGCGGATGTGGCCGTAGGAGCTCACCGTCGAGGTTCCGGCGGTGGCGCCGAGCAGGATGAGGAAGACGACCGAGAACCCGATCGTCATGAGCGCACCGATGGGGTTCAGCCAGAACGACAGCTGCTCGAAGCGAACCTGGCGCGCCACGAGGGGGAGGTCGCTCAAACCCCGGAAGGATCCCTTCTCCGGGACCTCCAGCGCCTCCGTGTCGCCGCCACCGGCGGGACGCTCACGCGTCCGACCTCGTCAGCCCGAGATAGATGTCCTCGAGAGACTCACGGAGCACCGAGAGCCCCGCCAACGCGTGTCCCCCGGCCAGCGCCCAACCGGTCAGGTCGTGCAGCACGCGGAGCTCGTCCTCGGTGTGGATGACCACGTGGCCGTCGTCGGCGGGCTCCGCCAGCATCGGGAGCTCCCCCACGCCGACGCCCTCGGGCAGCCGGAAGCGGATGGTCACCGCGCCGAGGTCGCGCCCCCCGATGGAAGACGGGGTACCGCTGGCCACGATCTCGTGGTTGAACAGCACGGCCACCCGGTCGGCCAGTGCCTCGACCTCGTCCATGTAGTGCGTGGTCAGCAGCACCGTCGTCCCGCTCGAGGCCAGCCGCTTGATCAGGACCCACGTGTCACGCCGCCCGGCCGGGTCGAGGCCGGTCGTCGGCTCGTCGAGGAACAGGAGCTCCGGATTGCCGATGATGCCGAGCCCCACGTCGAGACGGCGCTGCTGGCCGCCCGAAAGGCGCTTGATCCGGTCGTCGCCCTTCTCGGCCAGGCCGATCAGCTGGATCACCTCGTCGACGGGCCGCGGCTCGGGGTAGTAGCCGGCGTTGCGGGTCAGGACCTGGCGGACGGAGTAGTACGGCTCGACCGCCAGTTCCTGCAGAACGACGCCAATGCGCGTGCGCAGCCAGCGCTGCGTGCTGTGATCCGCCGGGTCGACGCCGAGCGTCTGCACCCGCCCCCCGCTCCGGGCGCGGAATCCCTCGAGGATCTCGACGGTGGTGGTCTTGCCGGCGCCGTTCGGCCCGAGCAGCGCGAACACCTCACCCGTGTGCACCTCGAAGCTGACGTCGCGCACCGCCACGGTGTCCCCGTAGGACTTGGAGAGACGCTCCACGCTTACGGCCGGCACCACGACCCCGTGCTCCGCATCGCCCGCACGCTATCGGGCGCCGCGGCCGGCGCCCGCGGTCGCCCGGTCGCCCGACGCGGCCAGCACCTTGTCCAGCAGGTCGCGAACTGGCGCAACTCGGAGTGCGACAGCGCCGAGAACGCCGGCGGCGGTACCGATCTTCACAATCCGGTCGACCAGACCTTTGAGTGATATGCAATCTCTCATGGGGCCAGTGGGTGCCGCCGACGGCGCCGCGGACGGGACCGGGTCCGGCCCCCGCGTGGCGGCGGGGTTGCTGGACTGAGCGGACCGATCGGACCGGACACGGAGCGGCTGGCGGCCACCCTCGCCGCGGCGGGCTTCGTCGCCGCCGAGGACGAAGCACGCGAGCTGGTCGATGCCGCCGCCGGGGACCCCGGCGCGCTCCGCGCTGGTGGAGCGTCGCCTGGCCGGTGAGCCCTTGGCCTGGCTCACCGGCCGCGCGCTTTTCGACGGGCTCGAGGTGCGGGTCGACCCCGGCGTCTACGTCCCGCGCTGGCAGAGCGTCCCTCTCGCCCACCGCGCCGCCGCCCGGCTCCCCGAACACGGCGTCGCCATCGACCTGTGTACCGGGTCGGGGGCCCTCGCGCTGCTCCTGCGGCGCGCCCACCCGGGCGCCCGGGTGGTCGCCACCGACACCGATCGTCGGGCCGTCACCTGCCGCCGCGCCAACGGCGTCGAGGCCTACGTCGGCGACCTCTTCGCGTCGGTGCCGGCCGAGCTCGAGGGCCGGACCGACGTGGTGGTGGCCGTCGTGCCCTACGTCCCCAGCGCGGAGCTCCGCCTGCTCCCCCGCGACACACTGAGGTTCGAGGAGGTCGGCCACTACGACGGGGGGCCCGACGGCACTGCCGTCCTGGAGCGGGTCGCCACCGAGGCGCCCCGCTTCTTGCGCCCGGGCGGCGCGCTGTTGCTCGAGCTCGGTGGGGAGCAGGCCGAGCTGCTGCGCCCCCTCATGGACCGTCTCGGCTATCGGTCCCTGGTGACGTGGGCGGACGACGACGGGGACCGAGCGCGGCCTCGGCGCCACCCTTCCTTCGTGAAAGGCCCGAGCGCCTACCGCCGGGCGAAGACGAGGGCGACCGTCGTGCGGTCGACGACATGCCAACGGGGGTCGTGGGACAGGTACTCCGCCAGGGGCGTCCCGGGCGCCCACACGACGTAGGACACGTGGTAGGCCGCGAGGATCGGGTCGGGGTTCGTCGTCAGGTTGGTGATGGCGAAGAACTCGGTGAGCACGTTGCCCTCGAAGAGATCGGTGCGGCCGTCGACGAAGGTGGCCCGGTGCCGGGCGATCGAGTAGTCGCCCCACGTGTACTCGGTGAAGATCCGGCCGGGGTGCGAGGTCATGTAGTCGAAGGCCTGCACCGGGAGCGTCGGCGACACGGTGCCGGCCGGAACGGATGGCACGGCGAGGATCACGATCGCCAACACGACCAGCCCCCCGCCGGCCCAGCGCCGCGCCGTCGTCCCCCACGGCGGCCGAGCCGGCAGTGTCGCCGCCAGACCCACCGCGACCAGCATGAGGTAGTCCACCACCCGCTGCGTTCGCAACGCCTCCACGAAGAGCACGGCCGCCAGCGTCCCCTCCAGCACGGGGACCCGCGCGGGAGCGCACGCACACCACCAGCACGGCCAGCGGCACGCAGTAGACCAGCACGGCCATCACGGAGTGGAAGTCGGGCGAGTTCCATTCGCTGATGTAGCGCCGCGATCTGGGTGTTGCGCGCCACGTCGACGTCATACGCCAAGAGCCCCGGGCCATAGGGCGTGAGGCACGATGCGATCACGCTGCCCAGCGCCGCCAAGGCCAGTGCGCCCGTGTGGGGGGACTGGCGCACGCCGCCGATGCGCTCGACCCAGCGGGCCGGCACGAGCGACCAGACAAGCTCCACCGCCACGACCATGAGCCCGATCAGGATCGAGCCGTGGGTGTTGACCCATCCGACGCAGAGCAACGGGAGGACGAGGAGCCAACGCGGGTTCGCCCGCGCCCTGGTGAGCACCAGCAACTCGAGCGGGAACCACACCAGCGAGAAGTCGAGTCCGCGGTCCCCCACCACGACGCCGGTGACGCCCACCGCCAGCAGCAGCACGATGGCGACCACCCGCCCGCCCCGCGCGCCAAGGGCCCGCGCGTAGGCCGCGCTGACCAGGAGGCACAGGCCGCCCAGCACGACGGCGTAGATGCTGTAGGCCGCCGCACCGAAGACGCGGAACAAGGCGGCCAGCGCCAGCTCCGATCCCCATTCGTCGGCCACCCAGCGTCGGTGCGACTCGGTGTAGCTGAAGGGGTCGAGACCCATGATGGCGTGGTGCGCCAGCATCCACTGCCCCGCGGCCATCGACCAGAACTCGTCGTTGGACAGGTCATGTCCCAGCGCGACCGCCGTGATGAACGCGATGCCGAGAGCCAGCCCCACGAGCTCGATCGACCGCTGCGACAGCCGGCGGGGCGAGCGAGACGCACCGGGTGGTGCAGCGGCGGCGTCCGCCGTCGGCACGCTGGGTGTCTCGACGGCCCGGACGCTCGCCTGCACTGCTCCCCCCTCATGCCAGTCCCCCACCGGCACCCCTGCGTGCACCGTACAACGAGCACCCACAGCGCAGTGTGGCAGGACGGTTGCGATCTCGTGGTTTCGTGCGGAACCGCGGCACGGCCGCCCCGAGCCGGGAGGTTACGCTGTGTCCGTGAGGTAGAGCCCGACGAGTCTGGCCGCTGCGAACCCAGCGCGCCGCAAGAACGAACCTTCGTCACACCCGTCCGGGAGCTCTGCATGCCGTCTCGCCCACCACACCGTCGGCGGTCCTCGTCGCCCGCCACCTGCGCCACGAGCGCGGCGGCGAGACGGTCCTCGACGACGTCTCGCTCTCGGTGGGGCCGACCACCTGTCTCGGCATCGTCGGCCCCAACGGAGTCGGCAAGTCGACCCTGCTCCAGATCTTGGCCGGCCTGCTGGCCCCCGTCGCGGGCGACGTCCGGGTGGATCCCCCGACCGCAACCGTGGGCTACCTCAGCCAGGAACACGTGACCAGAGATGACGAGACGGTCCGTGCCGCGCTGTACCGCCGCACCGGTGTCGCCGACGCGGAAGCCGGCCTGGCCGACGCTGCGGCCGCGCTCGCGACCGGGGGGGCACGAGCGGCCGCCCTGTACGCGGACGCCCTGGCGCGCTACGAGGCGCTCTCGGCCGGCGACTTCGAGGGCCGCCTGGTCACCACGCTCACGCAGGTGGGGCTGCCCGCCGCCGTCGTGGACCAACCCGTCGCCACGCTCTCGGGTGGACAAGAGGCGCGCGTCGCCCTCGCGGCCATCCTCCTCGCCCGCTTCGACATCGTCTTGCTCGACGAGCCGACCAACGACCTGGACTTCGACGGCCTGTCCCGCCTCGAGGACCTCGTGGCCCGCCGCAACGGGGGCATGGTGATCGTGTCGCACGACCGGGCCTTTCTCGACCGCACGGTGACCGAGGTGCTCGAGCTCGATGCGCACACGCGCACCGGCCGCATCTTCGGTGGCGGCTGGGCCGGCTACCTCGCCGAACGCGAGGCCGAGCGGGCCCACGCGGCCGAGGCCTACTCGGTCTACGAGTCCCAGCGTGCCGAGCTGCGTCGCCGGGCCCAACGCGAGCGCCAGTGGGCCACCACCGGCGTCGCCCGGGAGAAGAAGAGGCCGCACGACAACGACAAGGCGCAGCGGGACTTTCGCCTCAATCGCACCGAGCGCCTGGCGTCGCGGGCGCGCCGGACCGAGCGGGCGCTCGAGTCGCTCGACGTGGTCGAGAAGCCCTGGGAGGGCTGGGACCTGCGCTTTCGCATCAGCGAGGCGACCCGCTCCGGTGACGTCGTCGTGCGGCTGGAGGACGCCGTGATCGAGCGGGGCGACTTCACCCTGGGCCCCCTGACCCTGGACATCGCGTGGGCGGACAGGATCGCGCTCGTCGGCCCCAACGGTTCGGGCAAGACGACGCTCGTCGACGCGCTGCTCGGTCGGCTGCCCCTGGCCCGGGGGACGCGGCGCATGGGCCCGAGCGTCGTCGTCGGCGAACTGGCGCAGGACCGGCGCGTCCTGCAGGAGGGACCGCACCTGGCGGACGCATTCATGGTGGCCACGGGCCTCTCCCGCGAGCACACCCGGTCCCAGCTGGCCAAGTTCGGACTGGGCGCCGATGCGGTGCTCCGACCCTCGTCCTCGCTCTCGCCGGGCGAGCGCACCCGGGCCGAGCTGGCCGCGTTCGCCGCCCTGGGCGTGAACTTCCTCGTGCTCGACGAGCCGACCAATCACTTGGACCTGCCGGCCATCGAGCAGCTGGAGTCCACGCTCCGCGGGTACGCGGGCACGCTCTTGTTGGTCTCACACGATCGCCGCCTCCTCGAGTCGGTCCCGGTGACTCGGCGCGTGGAGCTCCGGGGGCCCGATCAGGGCCGCTGACTCGGTGCGGGGCGTCATCGACACCCGGGCCACGAAGCACCGCGATCGCAACCTCGCTGCGCCGCACCATCACCCTGGGAGCGACAGCCTGTTGTCAAGATGTAGCTGGGTGCTGGGCGAGGTCCGCTGCGGAGCGGCATGGGGGGACGACGATGACGGGAAGCCTCAAGGTGGCCGAGCAGATGGTGACGGAGCTCATTGCCGCGGCCAACCGGACACACACCGGGGCCACGTGGCGTTACGAGCTGACCAGCGAGGTCGACAACATCGAGGTGGTCTCGCGTGACGCGGGGACCCACACGCTACGGATCCACCCCTGCTGGCTCCGCTACGTCATCGCACAGGGCGAGTTCCAGTCCTGTGTGGCCGACGAGATCGAGGCCTGGTACCTGCTGGCGCAGTTGACCGGCGCGGCCTGCTAGCCGAACCGCTCCCGCAACACCACCCGAGCCGCCGACACGCCGCACATCCCGTGGACACCTCCCCCGGGTGGCGTCGACGCCGAGCAGAGATACACACCTTCGAGCACCGTCCGGTACGGGTTCCACCGGGGGACGGGGCGGAACACCGTCTGGCGCAAGGTGGCCGCCCCGCCGTTGACGTCGCCGCCGAGCAGGTTCGGGTTGTGGGACTCCGCCGCCGCGGCCGTCCGCACCGCCCGGCCCAGTATCCGGTCCCGAAAGCCCGGGGCGAAGCGCTCGATCTGCGCCTCCATGCGCTCGCTCATGTCGACGCTCGAGCCGTTCGGCACGTGGCAGTACCCCCACAGCGTCTGCTTTCCCGCCGGCGCCCGCGTCGGGTCGACCACGCACGGCTGGGCGACGATGACGAAGGGCTCTTCGGGGTGCCGCCCGGCACGGACCGCCGCCTCCGAACGCGCCACCTCGTCGAACGTCCCGCCCACGTGCACGGTCACCGTGCGCCGGCACGCCTGGGCACTCCAGGGCACCGGGCCGTCGAGGGCCCAGTCCACCTTGCAGGCGCCCGGCCCGGGGCGGAAGCGAGCCCACGGGCGCGCGGCGCGGTGGCGTGAGCCGGGACCCCGCCAGGGCCACGAACTGGCGCGGCGTCGTGTCGAGCAGCACGGCCCGCGCGGGGGTAGCTCGGCCAGCGAGGTGATCCAGTGCCCGGTGTGCACGACGCCGCCCTGGCGGCGCAACTCGCCGGCCAGTCCCTCCGTGATCGCCGCGCTCCCCCTTCGACCACGGGCCAGCCGGCGCCGTGGCCCAGCGCCGTCAGCAGCAGGCCGAAGGCGGCCGTCAGCGGCGCCGTGAGCGGCTGCATCGAGTGGGCCGACGCGCCGGCCAGGAGGGCGCGGGCGGCATCGGTGCTGAAACCCCGTGCGGCGCGGCGGACCGACCGGGTCCCGACGAGGGCGAAGCGCGCCAGCGCCAGCGGGTCACGCGGGACGCTGCGCATCGGCGAGAAGACGTACTCGACGATCCGGTCCAGCCACTCGACCAGTGGACCGACGAGGGCGCGGTACGCGGCGGCGTCTCCCCCCAGGTGCGACGCCGTCTGTTCGACGTCGCGATACAGCGCGGCGGCCCGGCCCCCGCCGAGCGGATGGGCGAAGGGCAGCTCGGGCTGCCGCAACACCACGCCGAGCGCGACAAGGTCGAGCGACCGGAAGAAGGGGGAGGCGACCAGCGTCGGGTGCACCGCCGCGCAGACGTCATGACGGAATCCCTCCAGGGTCAGCTCCTCGGTGCGCGTCCCGCCCCCGACGGTCGCCGCGCCCTCGTACACCTCGACGTGGCGCCCGGCCCGGGCCAGGGTGAGCGCAGCGGAGAGCCCGTTGGGCCCCGATCCCACCACGACGGCGTCCGGACGCTCCATGCGCCGACGTTACCGACCACGGACGGCGGCCGGGCGCCCCGGGCCGCCGCGTCCCGCACGCCGTCGCCCTCAGGGCAACACCGCCTCGGCTTCGATCTCCACCTTCCAGGCGGGGTCGAGCAAGGCCGACACCACGACCATGGTGGCGGCGGGACGCACGTGCCCGAGCAGCTCGCCGTGCACCGCGCCGACCGCGGCGCCGTCGTCGGCGGAGGTGATGTACATCCGGGTCCGCACGATGTCGTCGAGGTCGGCGCCGGCCTCGCTCCAGCGCGCCCACGATGATCTCGAAGCACCGCCGCGCCTGCGGGCCCGCACCGTCGGGGCACCCGCCCCCCGGCAACACGGGAGCGGTCCCCGAGACGATCACCCGGTCTCCCACCCGGAGCGCCCGGCTGAACCCGATGGTCGGCTCGAAGGGAGAGCCCGACGAGATACGTTGACGCTCGGCCAACGGCTCAGTCGCTGTACTGCGCCATCGCCTCTTCCAACCGCCCGGCCACGTGCGCCAGCATCTTCACCGAGATGCTGGGCGTCGTCATCAGCAGGGACCGGAACTCCCGGGCGTCGAACACCAGCAGCGCCATGGGAGTCGCCGCGACCACGTCGGCCGTGCGTATGCCCCCGTGCAGCAACGCCAGCTCGCCGAAGTAGCCACCCGGTTCGAAGCGCGCGACCTCCTTGCGGCCGACCCGACACGAGGCCTCCCCGTCGAGCACGAGGAAGAACTCCCGCCCCGGCTGGCCGCGCCGGGTGAGGAAGGTCCCCTCGGTGACGTCGACGGGCGTGCCGAGCGTGGCGATGGATCTGACCTCCCCCTGCGAGCAGCTCGAAAACAGCGGCACCGCCTTCAACAGGTCGATTTGTTCCTTGGGGATCCGACTGCGCATGCGACTGTCCCTCCCTGTTGCGCCCGGTGCTGGCAGGAGCGTACCGTCCCGTCGCGCCGCCGGCTGGGTGCGCGCCGGTGCGCGTACCACCGCCCGTCCGCTACGAGCCGGCGCGCAGTCGTTCCCGCAGCACGAACTTCTGCACCTTGCCCGACGCCGTCCGGGGCAGTACGTCGACGACCCGCACCTCCTCCGGCCACTTCTGCCGGGCCAGCCCGGCCGCGCCCAGGTGCGCCCGCACCGCCTCGAGATCCGGCGCCTCGTGCCCCGCCTGCATGCGGAAGAAGGCACACCCGTGCTCGCCCAGGCGTTCGTCCGGTGCGGCCACCACGGCCACCTCCGCCACGCCCTCCATGTGGGCCAGCAACTGCTCGACCTCGGCGGCGCTCACGTTCTCGCCACCACGGATGATGATGTCCTTCACCCGGTCGGTGATGGTCAGGTAGCCCTCCGCGTCGATCACGCCCACGTCCCCGGTGCGGAACCACCCCTCGTCGTCGATCGCCTCCGCCGAGAGGGCCGGGTCGGTGTAGCCGGCGAAGCGGTCCGGCCCCCGGGTGAGGATCTCGCCGGGCTGGCCGACCCCGACGTCGCGGCCGTCGTCGTCGACGGTGCGAACTTCGACCCACGCCATCGGGCAGCCATCGGTGTGGATGCGCTTGTCTTGCGGCGCGGTGTGCTGGGACCCGGTCACGGAGGGGTGCTCGGTACTGCCGTACGAGCGCACCAGCGAGATGCCGAGCTCGTCCGCCCGCTCCGCCACCGCGTTGGGAATGGGCGAGCCGCCCAGGCCGACGTAGCGCATGAGCGCGACGTGCTCGGGTCCGAAGCCGGGACAGTCCAACAAGCTCGTGAAGAAGTAGGTCGAGCCGCTGCCGGCGGCGATCTGTTCCTCGACCATGGCGTCGAGGACGGTGGGCGGGTCCCATCCGTCGATCAGGAACAGCGGCTTGCCGCCGTACAGCGGGCAGAGCAGTCCGCCCAGCATCCCGATGGCATGCCCGACGGGTGCGCCGACCAGGCCCGGCTTGTCACGCAGCGACTGGTGATCCGAGAGCTGGCGCACCTCGCAGCCGATCGTGCGGTGCGTGTGCACCACGCCCTTGGGGTCGGCCGTCGTCCCCGACGTGTAGGCGATCAGGGCTGCTCCGTCGGGGTCGACGGCAACGGGGCCGTCGATGGGCTCGGCGCGGCGCAGCTCGTCGAAGGGGACGAGCCCCGTCCAGAACGTGGTCTCGCCCGGGTCGCTGGGGTCGCCCACCACGATCTCGTGCTCCAGGTCGGGCAGGCCGTCGTGGATGGTCGCCAGTTCGGCCAGGTAGTCGCGGTTGCCGATACGGGACACGATGATCAAGGCCCGGGCCCGACTCTGGCGCAGGATGAAGCCCACCTCCTTGGGGCCGTAGAAGTGCACGATCGGGACGAGCGTCACGCCGAGCATGGCGCAGGCGTAGAACGTGATCGCCGCCTCCACCCAGTTGGGCAGCTGGAAGGCGACGACGTCGCCCGGACCGAGGCCGAGCGCCCGGAGGCCGCCCGCCACCCGGCGCGCCTCCTCGTAGACGTCACCGACCGTGCCGAGATAGGGGTGGGTCGGCGACCAGATGCGGAAGCGCCGGCTGGGGTCCTCGAGCAACGCGTCGCGCAGGAACTGCCCGAGGGAGCGGTCGTCCCACGCACCCTCGGCGCGGTAACGCTCGGCCAGGGCGGCCGGGACGGGACGGAGCTCGAAGGAGGTCATGCCGGTTCGTCGATGAAGAGCGCCGCCAGCCGGTGGTGCTGCGCCGCCCTGCCGCCGGAGAGGATCTCGTTCTGCTTGACCCGCTTGAAGAGGAAGTGGGCGTCGTTGGCCCAGGTGAAGCCGACCCCGCCGTGGAGCTGGATGTCGTCGCCGCTCACCCGCACACCCGCTTCGGCGGCGTACCCGGCGGCCATGGCGGCCGAGCGGGCTCGCTCGGGAGCCTCGGTGTCCGACGCCCAGGCGGCGAACTGGACCCCGGCGCGGGCCATCTCGACCTGCTGGAACATCTCGACCAGGCGGTGCCGCACGGTCTGGTAGGTGGCGACCGGCTTGTCGAAGACGACCCGCTCCGACGTGTACGCGATGGCGTCGGCGAGCGCCCGGTCGGCTGCGCCGACCGTCTCGGCCGCCAGCGCCACGGCGATGTCGTCCTGCACGCGCTGCCACGTCCCCGCCTGGTTGCCCGGCGGACCGAGCGGCACGACCGGAGCGTCATCGAGCACCAGGCGGGCCAGCTTGCGCGTGGGATCGAGGGAGGGGACGAGCTCGGCTCGCGCGCCGGGGGCCACGCCGGGCGACTCGAACTCGAGCAGGTACGAGCGCACGCCCTCTTCGCTGCGGGCCACGACGATGGCCCAATCGGCCGTGTGCGCGTCGAGCACCGCCGGTTTCTCGCCGCGCAGCACCCACTGCGCACCTTTGCGCCGGGCGCGCGTGCGCACGGTGCCGAGCGGCTCGCCGTGCCCCTGCTCGCCGAGCGCGACGGTGGCGCGCCGTGATCCGGTCGCGAGGTCCCCGAGGAGCTCGGTCGCGCCGAGCGACCGGGCGGCCAGGGGAGCGGCCACGGCGGCGGAGAAGAACGGCCCGGGGAGCGGGATCCGCCCCATCTGCTCCAGCACGATGCACGTCTCGAGCAGGCCCGCCCCGGTGCCGCCCAGCTCCGCGGGGACGAGGAGGCCCGTCCAGCCGAGGTCGACGAGGGTGGCCCACAGCGCGGGGGTGCTGCCGGCCGGGTCCTCCGCCAACTGGCGCAGCAGGTCCGGCCCGCATTCGCGCGCGAGCGCGGTGCGTGCCACCGCTTGCAGTGCGAGCTGCTCCTCGTTGTAGGTGAAGTCCACGGCCTCCCCGAATGACGCCGAAAACCCGTCCCGCCGTTCCCTGACGCCGGCGTCAGAGTACACGGTGGTCGGCTACCCTACGCCCGTGGATTTTGCCCTGTCGCCGGAGGACGAGAAGTTCCGCGACGAGCTCCGAGCCTGGTTGGACGAGAACCTGCCGCCGTTCCTCGAAGCCGAGTCCCTCGGGGACGATGCAAGCCTCTCCGGCGAGGCGAGCCAGCAAAGAAGGCAGAAGTGGCAGCGGAAGTTGCACGACGGCGGGTGGGCCGCCATCCACTGGGGCCCCGAGTACGCCAACGGGCGCACCATCAACGCCATGCAGCGCCTCCTCTACTCCGAGGTGATGGCCGAGTACCGCACGCCGGGCATGTTCAACACGAACGGGATCTGGCAGATCGGGCCGATGATCATCGCGTGGGGCACCGAGGAGCAGAAGGCGCAGTGGCTGCCGTCGATCCTCGAGGCCGAGGAGCACTGGTGCCAGGGCTTCAGCGAGCCCATGGCGGGGAACGACCTGGCCAACTTGCGGACGACGGCCGTCTACGACCCCGACACCGACGAGTACGTGGTGAACGGTTCGAAGATCTGGATCAGCTCGGCCCACCTGGCGACGTGGGGGCTCTTCTTGCTCCGGACGGACCCGACCGCCATCGAGCGCGGGAAGAAGCACGAGGGCATCACGGCGTTCATCCTCAACCTGAAGACGCCCGGGATCGAAGTGCGACCGATCCGCGACATGGCGGGCGAGGAGCTCTTCAACGAGATCTTCTTCACCGACGTGCGCATCCCCGCCACAGGGCGCCTCGGCGACGAGGGCGCCGGCTGGATGGTGGCCATGGGGACGCTCGGCTACGAGCGGGTCGGCATCGCGTCGCAGATCGCCATTCTCGGCGCCGACCTGCGCGCCGTGGTGGAGGCGGCGAAGTCCGTGAACCCCGACGCCCTCGAGGACCCGTCGCTGCGGGACCGCGTCGCCACGCTGTGGACCGAGATCGAACTGGCCCGGCTGCTCTCGCTGCGGGCGTTGAGCAAGCTCATGAAGGGCGAGAAGAACTGGCCCGAGGTCCCCTTCGCCAAGCTCTCGTGGTCGTCGATGGCCCAGGCGCTGGCCGAGCTGGCGGTCGACCTCCTCGGCCCGGCGGGCGCCCTGGCGCGGGGCGGACCCGACGCCGTCGACCGCGGCAAGTGGACCCGGCTCTACGCCTTCCAGCGCTATTCGACCATCGGCGGTGGGTCGACCGAGATCCAGAAGAACATCATCGCCGACCGGGCCATCGCCATGCCCGGCAAGTCGCGCGCCTGACCCGCTTCCCTTGAGCGTGAGCGCCGACCCCCGCGCCACCTGCATCATCGGCGTCGCCCGCCGCACCTGGCACGCCGGCGACGTCGGTCCCGAGGGCGCGCCGGAGCCGCTCGACATGTGGGAGCAGATGGCGCGCGACGCAGCCGCCGACGCCGGCACCCCCGACGTCGTGCGCGACCTGCAGAGCATCGACGTCGTCTACTCGCAATCCTGGCAGTACGACGACGCGGTGGCACGCCTCGCCGATCGGCTGGGGGCGGCCCCGGCGCGGCGGCGCTACTCGGGCATCGGGGGCTCGGTGCCCCATGTGCTCGCCACCGAGGTGGCCCGGGCGATCCGGGAGGGTGGCCTCGACCTCGCGCTGATCACCGGCGCGGAGGCACTGGCCACCGTGCGCCGCCTCAAGAAGGCCGGCGAGCGGCCGCCGTGGTCGTACCGGCCCTCGGAGAAGCGGCCGTTCCCGATGGAGATGGAGTTCGACCCCTCCGAGATCAGCCACGCGGTCTTCGAGGCCTATCTGACCTTCTCGCTCTTCGACAACGCCCGGCGCGCCCGCCTCGGCCGCGGGCTGGAGGAGTATCGAGGCCGGCTGGGCCGGATCATGGCGCCGATGACCGAGGTGGCGGCGCGCAGTCCCCAGGCCTGGTTCCCGGTGGCACGCGGCGCAGCAGAGATCATCACGGCGACCGGCGACAACCGCATGGTGGCGTACCCCTACACCAAGCTGATGACGGCGATCATGGACGTCGACATGGCGGCCGCCCTCGTGCTGGCCAGCGCAGAGCGGGCCGACGCGCTGGGCGTCCCCGAGGAACGGCGCGTCTACCTGCGCGGGTGGGGCTACGCCGAGGACCCGGCCCACGTGGCCGGCCACCCCGAGCTGTGGCGCTCCCCCGCCATGCGCGCCGCGGCGCAGCGTGCCCTCGAGGCGGCCGGCATCGGCGTCGACGACGTGGCGCACCTGGACCTGTACTCGTGCTTCGCGTCCTCGGTCTGCTTCGCGCTCGACGCGCTCGGGATCGCCGAGGACGATCCACGCGCCGCTGCGGTGACCCAGACCGGCGGCCTGCCCTATCACGGCGGCCCGGGATCGAACTACATGACCCACGCCCTGGCCGCCTTGACCGAGACGCTGCGCCGGGACCCCGGCTCCTACGGGTTGGTGAGCGGGGTCGGCATGCACATGCAGAAGCACGCCTACGGGGTGTGGTCGACGGTGCCGGGGGCCCGCCCACCCGACGAGCCGCCGCCGTACGCCCCGACGGCGGCGCCGGTCGAGATCGTGGCCTCCCCCGAGGGGCCCGCCACGGTCGCGACCTACTCGGTCCTCCACGGCCGGGACGGGGCGCCAGAACGGGCCGTGCTGATCTGCGACGTGCCCGGGGGCGGCCGGTGCTACGCCCAGCTCGACGGCGACGCGGCGGTGCTCGGGTCCGTCGAGGTCGAGGAGCTGGTCGGCCGCCGGGTCACGCTGACGCCGCGCCAGCAGCGCAACCTCGCCCGCCTCGACTGAGGTCCGATGGAGCGCGCCGTGGCCGGCGTCGACGGCTGTCGGGGGGGCTGGGTCGTCGTCACCCTTCCCCTCCGCGACGCCGCGGCCGCCCGCGTCGCCGTGGTGGACGGCCTCGAGGACCTCGCCCACGACCTCGGGTCGGGCCGGCTGGCTGCGGCCGCCGTCGACATCCCGATCGGGTTGCCCCGCCGCGGCTCCCGCCCGGCCGACGTCGCGGCCCGCCGGCATCTCGGGGCGCGGCGCAACTCCGTCTTCCCGGCGCCGGCGCGCGCCGTGCTCGACGCGCGGACCTACCCCGAGGCCGGCGCGCTCTCACGCGCCATCAATGCCAAGGGGCTCTCGAAGCAGCTCTTCAACATCCTCGACAAGATCCGGGCGGTCGATGACCTGCAGTCGCCCGCCCTGCAGCGCCACCTCGTCGAGATGTGTCCCGAACTCAGCTTCACCGTGCTGACCGGCGCACCCATGCGCCACCCCAAACGGACGCCCGTGGGCCGGGCCGAGAGGCTGCGGGCGCTCGGGACCGTCTTCGCCCCGGAGGGCGTGTGCCGGCACGCCGAGGCGCCTCCCGCAGGGGCGAAGCCCGACGACGTCATCGACGCCTTCGTGGGGGCCTGGACCGCCCGGCGCTACCTGGCGGGCGTCCACCTCCGGCTCGGCGGCGAGCTGGACGAGACGGGCCTGCGCATGGAGATGATCGCCTGACGGCAGTCGCTCAGCTGTTCCCGCTCTCGCTGCCCGACGGGCCGGCCGGGCTCCGGGTGCCACCGCTGCAGGCGGCGTTGAGCGAGGGAGCCGCGGTCGAGCCGGACGACGGGGACGACGGGGACGACGGGGACGACGGGTACGAAAGGCACGGCGCGCCGGGCGCCAAGGGGGCGGGCACCGGTCCGGGCACCAACGCCTCGGTCGTCGTACCCGAGGCCGCCGTCACCACGGCGGAGCCGGCGCTGCTGCTCCCGGGCCACCAGGCGACGAGCCAGCCGTCGGCCACGGTGGCCACGACCGGCTGCCCGTCGTCACGCACCAAGGTGACGCCGGTCACGCCCGGCTGCGTCCGGCCGTCGACGAGCGTGTAGGGACCGTCGCTCGCCGTGCTCAAGTGGCTCTGCACGACCTGCTGCAGCGAGCCCGAGCGGCGTGCTGCTGATGCTCGCGCCCGACTGGGCCGGCGACGGGCTCGTCCCGCTCGACGCGCCGTTCTGCACGTGCACGCTCTCGACGCCCGAGGACGCACTCCCGTCGGAGGAGATTTGATTGACCACGGTGAAACCCGAACCCGTGAAGCAGGCGGCGTAGGCGCCGCTGTCGGAGAAGAGCGCGACGGTGAAGGGCCCGCGCACGTCGGTCAGGACGTTGTCCCAGCTGCCCGCCGCACCGGGCAGGGCCGGCCCCGACGCCAGCTGGCCCTGACAGCTGGCGTCGGCGGAGGGTGACGGCGCCGTCGCGGTCGCCGTCGGTGTCGCGCTCCAGCCCGCATAGGCCGGGGCGGCGCCGCCGAGCACGACGGCGAGCACGGTCCCCACCGTGGCCGCCCCGGCCAACGCGCCGGCCGCCACGGTCGCCGGGACCAGGAGCCGGTGCTCCCGGGGCCGGTAGTCGACGGCACGGAGCTGCGTTGCCGCTCCCGCCGGGAGCTCCGCCGCCCGTTGGGCGAAGGCCGCCGTCACTTCCCACTCGAGATCCGTCGTCATGTGTCACCCTCCTCCTGTGGCCTTGGCGGCCTCTACGTCCTTGAGGCTTGCGTCTACGTCCTTGTGGTTCGCGTCGGTCATCCCCCCGGCCCGAAGCCGTTCGAGCGCCCGGGCGGTCGTGCTCTTGACCGTGCCCACCGAGCACCCCATCACCTCGGCCACCTGCGCCTCGGAGAGGTCCTCGAAGTACCGCAACACGAGCGCCGCCCGCTGGCGCGGCGCCAGCGCCCCGAGCGCGCCGACCAGATCCCTCCCCGCCTCCACCCTTCCGAAGACCTCGGCCGAGGCCGCATCCTCCCGCTCCTCCATCGGATGCCGGCCCGATCCTCGCAGCTCGGCGCGACGCCGGGACCGACGCCGCCCCTCGTCGAGGGCCAGGTTCACCAGCACGGTGCGCGCATAGGCGGTCCGATGCTCCATCGCCCGCACGCGGGGCCAACGCCGGGCCACGCGGAAGTAGCACTCCTGGACGAGGTCTTCGGCCTCGGCGAGGTCCCAGGCGATCAGGTAGGCCGCGCGCAGCAGCCCGTCGGCCGACTCCTCGACGAACTGGTCGAACTCGAGCGGGGACCGTCTCATGGCTCCATCACCACCCTCAACCCCCTCGGCGCGTCGAAAGGTTGCCTCGGTCCACCGAAAAGGCTCTCACCTGGGGCGGCACGACCGGCGACCGGGCGTGTCGCGCCCGACGCTCAGCGTGCCGGGCCGGCGCGCTGGAGGTCCAGGAACTCGCCCACCCGCAACAGGCGGAGGATCCCGCGCAGCGGGAGCGGGAGGTGCTGGCGGTGCACGTCGCTCACCAGTTCGGGCTCGCTGAGCTCGTACTCCTTGCGCCGCGTGACGAGCCGCACGGCGCCGTGGTCGAGGGCGTTCTTGACCCAATCGGAGTCTCGGCCGTAGACGAGCGCGATCCGGAACCCGTCCTTCGTCGCGAACACCAAGACGGGTGTGCGATAGACCTGCCGGGTCCGGCGGCCCACGTGCACCACGACGCCCATTCCGGGGAGGACCCCTGCGGGATGGATGAAGACCTTGTTCACGACGGCCCGGTTGAAGCGCGCCAGGCGCCGGCCGAAGCGCGGCGCCGAGGACCGCTGGTCCGGCGCCGAGGCGCGACGGGCCGAGTGCGCACTCATACGAGCGTCAAACCCCCGTCGACGGCGAGGACCTGCCCCGTGATGTAGCTGGCCTCCTCCGAGAGCAAGAAGACGGCCGCCGCCGCCACCTCCCAGGCGGTGCCCTGGCGGCCGAGCGGCACCGGGGTGCGCGTGCGCGACGGTCGGCCGGCCGACGCGGCCCGGCCGAGGGGGGTGTCGATGAGCCCGGGGGCCAACACGTTGGCCCGGATGCCGCGGCGGGCACCCTCGACCGCGACATGGCGGCACAACCCGATGAGCCCCGCCTTGGAGGCGTCGTAGGCCGGGATGCGGCTCCCCGGCCGGAGCCCGGCGACGGAGCCCATGAAGAGGATCGACGCGTTGTCCCGCAGCGTGACGAGGGCACGGCGCACCAGCAGGAAGTGGGAGCGCAGGTTGAGGGCGAACGTCCGGTCCCACTCGTCCGCCGATGTCCCGGCCACGCCCATCCCGAAGCCGGTGCCCACGTTGAGGACGAGCCCGTCGAGCGCGAGGCCGGGGTCGTCGGAGAGCGCGGTGCGGCAGCCCTCCTCGGTGGTCACGTCGGCGATCACGATGGCCGCCTTCCCACCCTCCTCGGTGATCATGCGCCAGGTCTCCTCGACCGCGGCCTCGTCCCGGTCCACGCAGACGACGGAGGCTCCCTCTCTGGCCGCGCGCAACGCGATGGCCCGGCCGTTGCCCATCGGGGCGTGGGGATCGCGTGAGGGCTGGGTCCCGGCGCCGACGACGGTGATGCACCGGCCTTGGAGGAGGGACGGCACGGACGCCCCCTACTCCGGCGGGCCGCCCGGCACGCGTTGCGCCAGCGCCTCGGCCCGCGGCTCGAGTTGGATCTCGAGCGAACGCAAGACCGTCGTCAACATCATGTAGTGCGCGATCAGCATCAGGAGCTCGATCAACTCGCCTTCGTCGAGGTCGGCCGCCAGCCGGTCCCAGGTGGCGTCGGAGAGCGCGCCGTCGGCGGCCGTCTCGTCGACCGCTCGAAGCGCCGCACGCTCGAGGGGCGTCCATTCGACCGCATCGAGGTCGCCCCCGACGGCGACGACCTCGGCCGGGGTGACGCCCTCGGCCTCGGCGAGCTCGATGTGGTGCGCCCACTCGTAGCGACCGTCGAAGCGGGTGGCGGTGCGCAGGATCACCAGCTCGCGGAGCCGGCCGGGCAGGCGCCCCGACAGCAGCGCCCCGCCGAAGCCGAGCCAGCGCCGGAACAGCTCCGGATCGGCCCGGCCCAGGGTGGCGAAGATGTGCATCGGCTCGTCCGTCCCCCCGGGCGAGTTCTCGAGCACCCGCGTCAGCCGCTCGTCCCACTCGCCGGCGGGGAGGGGAGGGTAGGCGGGGTCCGGTCCGGGGCACCGTCGCATCGTAGGTCCGCCGTCCCCGGCCAGGTCTTCCGCCCCGATCGGCGCTCAGCGCAAGGGCCGGAAGCCGACCGGCGGCGGGCCCGAACCCGGACCCGGACCCGGCAGGCGGCGCACGGCGGCATCGGGCCGGCACACCTCGTCGATGATGCCGTACCCGACCGCCTCCGCCGCGCTGAGGAAGCGTCCGCGTTCGAGGTCCTCCTCGACCGCGGCGACGGACTTGCCGGTGGCGACGCCCACGCGCTCGCAGAAGCGGTGCCGCTCGCGCGCGTACAGCTCGGCCCACTGGGCCACGTTGCGCACGTGAGCCTCGTGCCGGGTGGTCGGCTCACACAGGGAGAACCGGGTGCTCGGCATGGCGGCGCGGTGGGCACAGACGGCCACCACGCCGATGGCACCGGCGCCGACCTGCCCCAGGCACAGCGCGTGCACCGGTACTCCCATCAGCTCGATCACGTCCATCAACGTGAGCGCCACTGCCAGGTCCGCCTCGCCACAGTCGAGCCGCAAGGTGACGGATCCGTCGCCGTCGGCATCGAGGGTCATGAGCTCGGCCGAGACCCGGGTGACCGACCGGTCGTCGAGCGGGCCGTGCAGCAGGACGACGCGCTGGTCCAGCAGCCGGCTCCTCAGGGTCTCGGAGAGGGGTTCGCCCGAGCCGGGGCCCTCCGCACCCGGGGGCGGCGGCAGCCAGGGCCATGCTTCCCCGCGCTCACCCATGTTCGATCCTCCATTCCAGGCGTGCCCCCAACGCCGTCGTATAGCGCTCCACCGTGGAGAGCCGCACGTCGAGATCCCCGGACTCGAAACGGGCCACGGCCGACTGCGAGGTCCCCATCCGGGAGGCCACCTCGGTTTGGGACAGGCCCAGCTCCCGACGCAGCGTGGTCAGCTGCGCCGACACCGAGTGCCGGCGTTCGGCCATCTCCTTGAAGCCCGGGAACACGGTCGGGTGCCGACGCTCACTCATCGTGACCCATTATCTCACATTTGATATAACGTGGGAAAGACCAGCACACGAGGTACACGAGGAGCACGAGGAGCGTCCGCCATGAGCCCGACCACGACCAACCCCCACGACCGGCTGTCTCAGGTCCTCGTCCCCACCGTGATCGAGGAGGGGAACCGGGGCGACCGCGCCTTCGACATCTACTCGCAGCTGCTGCGCGAGCGCATCGTCTTCCTCGGCCAGGAGGTGGACGACCAGGTGGCGAACCTCATCATCTCGCAGATGCTCTTCCTGGAGGCCCAGAACAACGAACGTGACATCTACCTCTACATCAACTCACCGGGCGGTGTGGCCTACGCGGGCATGGCGATCTATGACGTCATGCAGCACGTCGAGCCGGATGTGTCGACCATCTGCGTCGGGATGGGGATGTCGGCGGCGGCCATGATCCTGTCCGGCGGCGCCCCGGGGAAGCGCTTCGCCCTGCCCAACGCGCGGATCATGATCCACCAGGGGTCGGCCGGAACACGGGGCGCGCCGTCGGACATGGAGATCCAGCTGCGCGAGGTGCTGTCGCTCACCCACCGCATGGCCGAGATCATCGCCCACCACACGGGCCGGCCCGTCGAGCAGGTCGCCCAGGACATCGATCGCGACCGCTACATGACCGCGGCCGAGGCCCGCGACTACGGGATCATCGACGACATCATCCTCCCCCGCCGGGGCCTGTGCGCCCCGGGTGCGGCGCAGGATCCGGGCGCGGTGCCCCTCGACCGCGGTCCCGAAGCCGAGCTGCAGGTGGCCAGCGCGTGAAGGCGGTCTGAACCCGCCCCGCCCCGCCCGAGTCGACCCGCTTCGCACCGTTGCTGGGGCGGCGCGTAAGGTGGGTGACACCGGTGTCAGAGAAGTGTCCGGCATCGCAGGCAGAACGGGAGGACGCAATGCGCACCGAGGACCTGATCCTGGTCAGCGTGGACGACCACGTCATTGAGCCGAGAGGCATGTTCGACGGGCTGCTCCCGGCCAAGTACCAGGACAAAGCACCCCAGCTGATCCGGCGTCCGGACGGCACCGACTACTGGTTCTACGACGGCAACGAGATTCCCAACGTCGGCCTCAATGCGGTGGTCGGGCGTCCCCCTGAGGAGTACGGCATCGAGCCCATGTCGCTCGACGACATGCGGGTCGGCTGTTACGACGTCCACGAACGGGTGCGCGACATGTCGGTCAACGGCGTGCTCGGTTCGATGTGCTTCCCCTCCTTCCCCCAGTTCTGCGGCCAGCTCTTCGCCCGGCGCGCGGACAAGGACGAGGCGCTCGCCATGGTGCGCGCCTACAACGACTGGCACATCGACAAGTGGTGCGGCGCCGAACCGGGCCGCTTCATCCCCCTTTCCATCCCCGCCATCTGGGACCCCGAACTGGCGGCGGCCGAGGTGCGCCGGGTGGCCAAGAAGGGGTGCCATGCCGTGACCTTCTCCGAGAACCCCGAGAAGCTCGGCTGGCCCTCGCTGCACTCCGATCACTGGGACCCGTTCTGGACGGCCTGTGCGGACGAGGGCACGGTCGTCTGCATGCACCTCGGGTCGTCCTCCCAGATCGTGGTCACGTCGGCGGAGGCCCCCATCGACGTCATGATCAGCCTGCAACCGATCAACATGGTGCAGGCGGCGGCTGACCTGGTCTGGTCACCCGTGCTGCGCAAGTACGAGACGCTGCACTTCGCCCTCTCCGAAGGGGGGATCGGGTGGATCCCCTACGCGCTCGAACGAATCGACTACGTCTACCAGCACCACCACAAGTGGACGGGTCAGGACTTCGGCGACCAGCTTCCGAGCCAGGTCTTCAAGGACCGCGTCATCACCTGCTTCATCGACGACGCCTTCGGGGTGGCGAGTCGCGAGTTTCTCAACATCGACAACATCACCTGGGAATGCGACTATCCCCACTCGGACTCCACGTGGCCCACCTCTCCCGAGTCGATCATGAAGTACCTCGAGGGCGTCTCCGACGAGGACATCGACAAGATCACGCACCTCAACGCGATGCGCCACTTCCGGTATGACCCCCTCAGCGTCCGGCCGCGCGAGAAGTGCACGGTGGCGGCACTACGAGCCGAGGCGGCCGACGTGGACACGTCGCTGGTCTCCCGCGCCCGTGGGCACACGTCCACCAACGAGAAGGGCATCGTGAACATCACCCAGTTCAGTTCGCTCCTCGGCAAACGGGGTGACTCCGAGGACTGAGGCTCTTCTTCGGACGGACGCCTCGACCCCAGCCCGACACCTCGACGCACAAAGCAGCGGAGCACATGTCGATCGACTACGCCACCGGTGACGACCACGTCGTCACCATCACCATCAACCGTCCCGAGGCGCGCAACTCGCTCGACATGGAGCACTTCTTCCAGCTGCGCTCGGCCTGGGACCGCTTCGACGACGACGACGACGCCTACGTGGCGATCGTCACCGGGGTCGGGAGGGACTTCTGCGTCGGGGCCGATCTCAAGACCTACATCCCACAGATCACCGAGCTGCAGCAGAAGATGCGCTCGGGTGAGGTCAGCGAGATCGGCGGCTACCGCCTCGACGACGGGGTCAAGGCGGTCCTGCGGGGGACGAAGTTGTACAAGCCGATCATCGCCGCCGTGAACGGCACGTGCGTCGCCGGTGGCATGGAGATGCTGGGTGGCACCGATTTGCGGGTGGCCAGCGATACCGCGACCTTCGCCGTGATGGAGCCCAAGCGCGGCCTCTTCGCCGGCGGCGGCACCACGGTCCGCCTGCCCCGGCAGATCCCCTATCCCGCCGCGATGGAGCTCCTGCTGTGTGCCGACCAGGTACCGGCGCGCCGCGCCTACGAGATGGGGCTGCTCAACGAGGTCTGCCGGCCGGCCGACCTGATGGAGCGGGCCTACGCCTACGCCACCCGCATCACGGCCAACGGCCCGTTCGCCGTCCGCAAGACGAAGGAGTCGGTGCTGCGCGGCCTCGCCACCGACATGAAGGAGGCCTACGGGATCGAGTCGGAGATCTCGGGGCAGGTCTTCAGCAGCGAGGACGCCAAGGAGGGGCCGCGCGCATTCGCCGAGAAGCGCGTGCCCAACTGGCAAAACCGCTGAGGCCGGCTCTCGCTTTCGACGATCCCACCCGTACCGGCGACGGTGGCCGCGTGGCACGCTGGTGAGGTGTTCGAACGCTTCACGGACCGGACCCGCCGAGTCCTGGTCCTCGCTCAGGAGGAGGCCCGCCGGCTGGGGCACCCGTTCATCGGCACCGAGCACCTCCTGCTGGGGCTGATCGGCGAGCGCACCGGCGTGGCGGCCCGGGCGCTCGCGTCGGCGGGCATCGACCTCGAGCGTGCTCGCCAAGAGGTGATGCGCCTCGTGGGGGCCACCACCGCCAGCGGGGGGTCGCCTCCTTTCACGCCACGGGCCAAGAAGGTGCTCGAGCTGTCCCTGCGGGAGTGTCTCGCACGCGGGGACAAGAGCATCGGCACCGAGCACCTCCTCTTGGGGTTGGTCTCCCTGCAGGAGGGGATCGCGGCATCGGCCTTGGTCGCGCTCGGGACCAGCGCTGACGACATGCGCGGGCGCGTCGAGGACATCCTGGCGGGCCACGATCCCGGGGATGTGACCTCCGCGGCCGAGCGGAGGCAGGCCCGCATCCACATCCTCGAGGGCCTCCTGCGGGGCATGGAGCACTTCACCGCCGTCACCGAGGGCGTCCAAGGTTGCCCCGATCGGCAGAGCGCGCTCGACGTCCTGCGCGCCCCACCCTTCGAATTCAGCGCCATCCAGGCCGAGCGCGTCCTCGACATCTCGGTTGGCACGCTGGTCGACGAGCAACGGCGCCTGTTGGACCACGAGCTCCGCCAGCTGAGGTCGTCGGAAAGCGAATGACGCGGCCACCCCGCATCTCGGACGACCGTGTCAGGCCGGACCACTCGGACCTTCGACCAGTGTGATCGAGTCAGGGAGGGCAAACACCTCGTAGTTGTCGTAGGTGAACGAGCCGTCGGCGTTCGGCAAGATGAGGTTGCCCTGGACGGTGTTGTCGTCACAGGCCGAAGTCTGCGTTGGAATCCCGCCATTCGGTGCCGCGCACTCAACGACGAGAGATGTCACTGCCGTTGTTGGGAGCGGCGAAGGTCGAGTTGGCCGGAACGACCAGATTGATGGTCTGACCGCTGGAGTACGACGGTGTCGTTGCCGATGCTGGGGTCGTCAAGCTGACAAGGAACCCCAGAGAGGTCAAGGCACCCAGCCCCAGCACGCCAAGTCGACGAAACACTTCATCCGGAGTAACAGGTCAGCGTTACCCCTACGCGAAATGGCGGTGAGCGCGGCATGATCTTTGGACTCGATCACCCACTCTCACCCCCTGTTTCGGTTCTCCCGGAGGGCAACGCCCCGTTGGCAAGTCGGTCCACCGAAGGCGTCACTCCGCTCGGCGGAGAACCCGAATCGATCCCGAGGCGGCCTTCACGTGAACGGAGGCTGAAATGATGCCGAACTGGCGCCAAACTGTTCGAGCTCCACTGCGTTCAGCCTTGCTCGTCCTGCAGACTGAGACGTGCCACAGCGCTTCGTCCGGGCGCAGGGCGGCGACTGTGGTCACGACGACCCATCGCTTGTCCGGTCCCCTGTCCACCAGGGAGTGCGAGGGACCGGGAGCGGAAGGGGGACCCAACCAGGGGAGAGCGGAGAGCCCACATGAGCACGGACCGTCGACGCACCGACGGGAGCGACCCGAGCACCCGAGAGCCGGCCCCACGAATCGCGCGACGAAACATCCTCAAGGGTGGCCTGGCCTTGGGCGTAGGCGCGGTGGGCGGCGCTGGCCTGGCCTCCGGGCGAGCCGACGCGGGGCCTCAGCTATCCCGTGTTCTGGCGGCGGCGACTCCGACACCATCGACACCGGCAAGGCCCAAAACGGTGAAGCCGCTGCTCTGGGGCAGGCCTGGCTCCCGTGTGAACGCCGCCCAACTGGCGAACTGGGGCTTCGGTAGCTGCCAGATCTGTGCCAGCCTGCTCCCTAACTTCGGCGGGGACGCTCTGCCATCGAGCACGATTCCAGGGGCAGCCGAATCCGGGTTGGATGTCTACCTCACGTTCTGGCTGCAGAACTACTGGAACGCCGATACGCCGATGATCGACTGGTTCGACGCACCTGACCAGCATGGCTCCCATTGGGCCGACTTCACCGAGGCGGTCCAGGCTGCGGCCGCACGGGCCAGGGCCCTCGGCTGCCGAGGCGTTGCTCTCGACACAGAGATGTACCCATCGAACGATGGCGAGGCGACGTGGGCGTGGGACTACCCCGGCAACAAGGAGAAGCATGCGTCCACCATGGTGATGGCAAAGGCCCGCGCTGTGGCCGTTGGGCAAGCCATCCAGGCCGGATTCCCCGGTGCCACGACCATCATCTATCTGAGCGGCGGGAGCCGGGTCCCGGATCGACCGGCGCAGATGCCGCCTCGTTGGCGAAGGACGTTCAGGCCGCGGCGCCGCTCCGCCGCAGCGCCAGCAGCGACGGGAAACCGACAATGAGGGTCTGCAACCGCCAGCCCCACGCCGGGAGGCCGCGCCGTCGGGCGATGCGGCCCGCGACCAGCGCCTCGGTGGCATGGATGACCGCCGTCCCCACCAGCATCGCCTGCAGGACTTCGCGCGGCGGGAGGGCGTCACCGGTCTTGACACCCACCTTCTCGTAGGCGGACTTGTTGAAGGCCAATCTGGTCAGGACGACGATGCCGCCATCGAGGAGCAGGAACCACAGCCACGAGGGCCGCACGACACCCGGTCGCTTTGTGCGAGGCATGGCCACGTTCTAGCCACCCCGCACGACGGGCACCAGTCGGACGCCAGCATCCGGCACGGACAACGCCGGACGGGGCGTCGTTGCGGCGGCCAGCTGGCCGCAGGCCGCATCGATGTCGGCCCCCCTCGTGGCTCGGATGGTCGCGTTCACGCCGAGCGCCACCAACTGGTCCCGGAAGCGCCGCACGCGTTCGGGTGGCGATCCGATCACCGGGTAGCCCGGGGTCGGATTGAGGGGGATGAGGTTGACGTGGGCACCCAGGGGCCTGGCGAACTCCGCCAGCTCGGAGGCGTCACTGCCGCGGTCGTTGACGGCGTCGATCAGCGCCCACTCGACGGAGAGGCGGCGCCCGCTGGCCGCCACGTACTCGGCGCACGCCACGGCGAGCTCCTGCAGCGGGTAGCGCCGGTTGATCGGGACCAGCTCGTCCCGCAGGGCGTCGTTGGCCGCGTGCAGCGACACGGCCAGCTTCACCGGGAGCGTCTCGGTGGCCAGCCGGCGGATGCCCGGCACGAGACCGACGGTGGACAGGGTGAGGTGGCGCGCCGAGAGGCCCATGTCCCCGTGCAGCCGGGTGACCGCGCCCCACACCCGGTCGTAGTTGGCCAGGGGTTCCCCCATCCCCATGAAGACGACGTTCGAGAGCCGGCGCGGCCTGGCCTCCCGCACCGCGACCGCCACCTGCTCCACGATCTCACCCTGGGTCAGGTGGCGCTGGAACCCGGCCTGCCCGGTGGCGCAGAACCGGCAGGCCATGGCGCACCCGGCCTGGGTCGAGACGCAGACGGTGACCCGGTCCCGGTAGTGCATCAGCACCGTCTCCACCCGGGCGTCGTCATCGAGAGCCCACAGCCACTTCGTGGTCCGGCCCGCGTCGGCCGTACGCCGCGAGACCTCGCGGAGAGCCGGGGGCAACGCCTCGGCGAGGGCAGCACGCAGAACCGCCGGGAGCTCGGTCATCTCCTCGGGCCGCTGGACGCGGGCGTGCAGCCCCTCCCACACCTGGCGGGCCCGGTAGGCGGGCTCGCCGTCGAGCAGCGCCGCCACGTCGTCCCGCGTGAGGTCGTAGGGCGCGGGCATCGCCCCAAGGCTAGGGCGAAGCGATGAAGCCGTTGTCGACCAGGATGTCGAAGACCGTCGTCGCGCCGGACGATCCCGTCGAACGTGGATCGACACTGACACCGACGTCATATACGGTGAGTCCCCCCGCGGGCACGTCGTGGGCCCGGCGCGACGCGCCGGAGCCCGACGAGGTCGGCCGCGACCGTGGAGGCGCTTGGTGCCGGCGCGGCGCGCACCAGGGAGGGACATGGGAACGGGGACCACGGCGACCGAGGGCGGACTGGACAGCACCGGTCGTCCGACCAGCCTCCGCTCCCTCGACCTGGACACGTTCTTCTGTCCCAGGCGGGTGGCCGTCGTCGGCGCGTCCGACACCAACGCGCGTCCCAACACCGCGCTGACCCAAAAGATCACCGCGTGGGCCGAGAAGCGAGGAGCCACCGTCTCCTTCGTCAACCCCAACCGGCCCGCCGTCGCCGGCCGGCCCTGCGCGAAGGCGCTGACCGACATCGAGGAGCAGCTCGATCTGGTGGCCATCCTCGTCGGCGAACCGTTGCCGATCCTGCGCGATGCGGTGGCGGCCGAGGCGAAGTTCGCCGTGGTGTTCGCGGCCGGGTTTGCCGAGGTGGGGACCAAGGGCGAACGCCTCCAAGACGAGATGGAACAGATCCTCTCCGCCGGGAAGCTGCACCTCCTCGGGCCCAACACCAACCTCAACGCCTTCGAGGTCTTTCGCGACGACTTGCCCGGCAAGGCCATCGCCCTCATCACCCAAAGCGGCCACCAGGGCCGCCCCGTGTTCCAGGGCCAGGAGATCGGCATCAAGCTCTCCCACTGGGCGCCGGCCGGGAACGAGGCCGACCTGGAGTCGGCCGACTTCATCAACTACTTTTCGAGCCTCGAGACGACCGGTGCCGTCGCCTGCTATATCGAGGGCTTCAAGGACGGGCGGACCCTGCAGCTCGCGGCCGACGCGGCCGCCCGGCGCAAGGTCCCCATCGTGGCCGTCAAAGTGGGCCGCACCGCAGCGGGCACGTCCATGGCCAAGGCGCACACGGGCCACCTCACGGGCTCCGACGACGTCGTGTCCGCCGTGTTCCGCCAATACGGCGTGCAGCGGGTGGACGGGCTCGACCAGCTTCTCGAGGTCTCCGCGGCGTTGGCTCGCTCCAAGCCGCCGAGCGCCACGGCCACGAGGCGCCTGACCAGGGGCGCGGGTGGGCGTGTGTGCGTCTACTCCATCTCGGGCGGCACCGGGGCCCACATGGCCGACCTGGTGGCGGCCGCCGGCCTCGAGCTCCCCGCGCTGACGAAGGCCTCACAGCTGCTGCTGCACCAGTGGATCCCCCCTTACCTGCGGGTCTCGAATCCCGTCGACAACGGAGGCCACCCCGTGCGCGACTGGCGGGGCCCGAAGATCATCGAGGCGATGCTGGCCGATCCGCAGGTCGACCTCCTGCTGTGTCCGATCGCCGGCGCCGTGCCCGCCATGGCCACCAAGCTGTGCGAGGACCTCGTCGCGGCGGCCGCGACGACCGACAAGCCCATCTTCGTGGTCTGGGGCTCGCCGGTCGGCACCGAGGAGGCCTACACGACGACGCTCCTGCACAGCACGGTGCCCACCTTCCGAACGTTCACCAACGCCGTCATGGCCGCCAAGGCCTACTTCGACCATCACCGGTTCACCGCCTCCTACCAGTCCGCCTTCGTTCGTCCGCCGCTGCACCCCTCCCCGGCGAAGAAGACCGCCATGACGCTGCTCGCGCCCCCGGGCGTGCGGCGGCTCGGCGGCGAAAGCCTCTCGGAACAGGACTCCAAGGCCCTGCTCACTGCGTACGGCGTCGCCGTGCCCAAGGAACGCGTCACCACATCGGCGTCCGAGGCGGCCAAGGCCGCCAAGAAGATCGGCTACCCCGTCGTGATGAAGATCGTCTCGCCGGACATCGCGCACAAGTCCGATCTGGGACTGGTCGCCGTGGGCGTCCGCGACGAGGACGACGTCCGGCGGACCTCAAAACGCCTCGTCGCCACCGCCGCCGAGGTCGCGCCGGAGGCCAGCATCGATGGTGTCCTGGTGGCCGAGATGGTGCGGGGTGTCGAGACCGTCGTCGGGATCGCCCGCGACGACCTCTTCGGTCCCGTCGTGATGTTCGGCCTCGGCGGGCTCTTCGTCGAGGTCCTGCACGACGTGACGTTCCGCGTCCCCCCCTTCACCGCCCGGGACGCCGCCACCATGTTGGACGAGCTGCGCGGGTCCGCCCTCCTGCACGGCCGGCGCGGGCAGCCGCCCGCCGACAGGGCCGCCCTGGTCGACGTGCTGATCAAGATGCAGCGCCTCGCCGTCGACCTCTCCGACGAGGTGGCCGAGGTCGACGTCAACCCGCTCGTCGCCGGCCCGCACGGCGCAGTTGCGGCCGACGCCCTCGTCGTGCTGGCCTGAGCGCCGACACGACCCGACGCACGCAAGGAGACCGATGAGCGACACGAGCGACAACCCGGTGGGCAACGATGTCCTCCGCAGGATCGAGGACGGCGTCTGCTGGATCACCCTCAACCGGCCCGACGCCGGGAACGCCATGACGCAGTTCATGCGAGACCAGATCACCGAGTGGGTGCGCGACGCGTCGGCGGACCTCTTCGTGCGGGCGGTCGTCATCACCGCCGTGGGCGACAGGGCCTTCTGCACCGGGGCGGACCTGCGCGGTGGTCGGCTGCCGCC
This sequence comes from uncultured Acidimicrobiaceae bacterium, assembly GCA_963838835.1. Taxonomy (GTDB): domain Bacteria; phylum Actinomycetota; class Acidimicrobiia; order Acidimicrobiales; family RAAP-2; genus Bog-473. The sequence goes on along the minus strand of CAWITA010000030.1, from coordinate 59,739 downwards.
GCGGCCGAGGCCCGACGACGCCCCGGAGAGCGTCGTGGGCGACGGCTCCCGCATGATCCGCGACGGCTGGCAAGCGCTCGTCACATCGATCCTCGACTGCGAGAAGCCCGTCATCGCCGGTGTCAACGGCACGGCGGCCGGCGGCGGGATGCATCTCGCCCTGGCGTGCGACCTCGTCGTGATGGCCGAGGAGGCCAAGTTCGTCGAGGTCTTCATCCGACGAGGCATCGCCCCCGACGCCGCCGGCGCCTGGATCCTCACTCGTCTCGTGGGGATCCAGAAGGCCAAGGAGCTGTTCTTCTTCGGCGACGACGTGCCGGCGGTCGAGGCGTACCGGATCGGCTTGGTCAATCGCCTGGTGCCACGGGCCGAGCTCCAGTCCACGCTGGAGGAGCTCTCCGACCGGTTGGCCCAGGGCCCCACCAAGGCGATCTGGATCGCCAAGTGGCTGACGAACCGTGCCCTCGACGTCGACCGCGCCACGTCGCTCCACGACGAGGCAGTGGGCCAGGAGCTCGTCACCAACACGCTCGACTCCAAAGAGGGCGTCGCCAGCTTCGTGGAGCGCCGGGCCGCCGAGTTCAAGGGCTGGTAACCCCGCTCCTCACGGCGAGTGCACGCCCGACGTCGATGTCGTCGTCGATCTGGCCGACCCGGTGGGAGCGGTCGTGGTGGTGGTCGAGGCACCGGGAGCGACCGTTGTGGTGGTGCTCGTCGGTGCCGTCGTGCTGGTCGTCGTGCTCGTCGGCGACGTCGTCGACGTCGTCGAGGGGATCGAGGTTGTCGTGGTCGGTGCCGGCGCCGGCGCGGGCCGGCGTGGGCGCGGGCGTGAAGACGTTCTTGACCGTCGTCCCGCCGCCGGTGTTCCCGAAGATCGCCGCCAGCGGTTTTCCCGAGATCAGCTCGATCGCCGTGATGAACAGCAGCGCGATCACGAACACGATGGCCGCCGTGCCCGCAATGGTGGTCCATCGGAATCCTGGTGAACCGACCGGCCGCCGGGGCTGCCGGGCCGGCGGCGGCGGCAGGGTCGTGGCGTCGATGCGCTGCGTGGCCGGGGCGTCGGCCACGGCCGAGATCTCCAGCCGATCGGTCCCCTCCGCCGCCGCCGACGACGCCGTCTCGATCGTCTCCGCGCCGACACCGGGAGTCGCCGTGGATTCGCCCGCCGCGTCGCTCGGCGAACCGTCGGCGCTGCCGGTGCCGGTCGCGCCCAGCTTGCGCAGCAACGGGGACGACTCGGGGGCCCGCACGACCACCTGCTTGACGGCCTGCTGGCCCCGTTCGATGGACTGCGCCACCAACGCCGTGCCGAAGGTGGCGGCCGCCGAGCCGATGGCAACGCCGACGATGGTGCCCTTGACCCCGAAGATCGACGCGATGATCGCCGCGATGACCGCGCCGGCGGCGGAGGCCAGGATCTGACGAACGGAGAACTTCACGCCCGGAGAGCCGCGTCGGCGGCGTCCGTCCCGCCGTCCCGGGCGCTCACTCCCCCACGGCGCCGTCGATCTGCTCGCGCAGCAGATCGGCATGCCCGTTGTGGCGTGCGTACTCCTCGATCATGTGGACCATGATCCAGCGGAGGGACAGGGGCGGCTTCTCGGTCGACGACCGCGAGCGTGTCGAGGCCCGGCGCAACGGCGACGATCGCCCGTGAGACGTCGCACTGGCGCTGGAACAGGTCGAGGTCGGCCATCGCCCGGGCCGGGTCGAGGTCGTTGAAGTCGGCGTCGCGGTCCTCTTTCGTCGAGAACGGCTCCGGTGAAGTGCTCCCGGTGAAGATGTGGTCGAACCACCACCACTCCACGAGGGTCATGTGGCGCACCAGGCCGAGGAGGGTGAGCGAGGACGGCGGCACACCGTGGCGCACGAGCGCCGCACCGTCGAGCTCCTCGCACTTCCACAGCAACGTGGCCCGCTGGTAGTCCAGCCATACCGTCAACATCGTCCGCTCGTCACCGGTCAACGGCGGGTCGGGACGGGTCACCGCAGAGAGCACCGATCCAGGCTAGCGGCGAAGTCCTGGGTCGATCGGGGGCCGGTAGCATGGCCGCCGTGCGTGAACGGTGGTTGTCCGGACGGGCCATCTCGCTGCACCTCGCCGTGCTGGTGTTCGTCCCGGGTTGCGCGCTCGCGGCGTGGTGGCAGATCAACCGGGCCGAGGACGGCAACCAGCTCAGCTACTTCTACTCCGTCATGTGGCCCGTCTTCGGGCTGCTCGGCCTGTACTTCTGGTGGATGCTCATCCACACCGACTACGAGAACGTCGGGCCTCAAGGGCACGCGTCGGCAGACGCAGGCTGCCGTGGCAACCCAGGGTTCACCTGAGGCCACCTCGCCCTCCTCGGCCGGCCTCGACGCCGAGGCACCGGCTGTGGCCGCCGACGAGGCGGACCCGGAGCTCGCGGCCTACAACGCCCGCCTGGCCGAGTTGGCGAGCCAGGGCCCCAAGACGTGGCGCCACCGAGAGTCGGTCGTCGTCCGCCGCTTCCCGTGAGGCGGCTCACCGAACGCGGCCTGAAGGGGGCGCTCTTCCGCTATCAGCTCATGGCCAACATCGTCGGCGTGCTGATCATCCCGCTGTTTTTCTTCTTCTTCCTGCATCTCGCGGGCGTGGGGAGCTTCAAGCTCGAGCTCGCCATCTTCGGTGTGGGCCACGGCTATCTCTACATCGTCTACCTCATCATGGCCGGCTTCCTCGCGCTCAAGGCGCGGCTCCACATTCCGTGGATCCTCCTCATGTTCCTGGCCGGGCTGATACCGGGGCTGACGTTCGTCGTCGAGTGGCTCGTCGTGACCCGCAAGATCCAGCCCCTGCTGGCCGCGCAAGCAGGCGAGCCCGAGGAGCCGGTCAGCCGAGCCGCTCAATGACGGTGCCGTTGGCCTGGCCGCCGCCCTCGCACATCGTCTGGTAGCCGAAGCGACCGCCGGTCGCCTCCAGGTGGTTCAACAGCGTGCCCATCAGGCGAACGCCACTGGCGCCCAACGGATGACCGATGGCGATGGCGCCGCCACGGGGATTGAAGCGTTCGGGGTCGTAGGAGAACTCCTTCTGCCACATGAGGGCGATGGCGGCGAAGGCCTCGTTGCACTCCACCGCGTCGAACTCGTCGACCTTCATCCCCGAACGCTGGAGGAGCTTGTGGGTCACCGGCACGGGAGCAGACAGCACGATGGCGGCGTCCTCCGCCGTCACGGCGAAGTGCGCGAAGCGGGCACGGATCGGGAGGCCGAGCGCCTCGGCGACCGACCGGTCGGCGATGAGCATGGCGGCCGCGCCGTCGGTTGTCTGTGACGAGTTGCCGGCGGTGATGTCGAGGGCCGTGTCGGGCTCCCAGTGTTGCGCCGGCGGCAGCGCGGCGAGCGCCTCGGCGGTGGAGGTGCGTCGGATGCCCTCGTCGACGCGCAGGAACTCCCCGGTCAGGCTCCCATCTTCGGCCTTGATCGGCACCGCGACGGCTTCGCGTTCGAAGTGTCCGCTGTCCCAGCTGGCCGCGGCGCGGCGGTGCGACTCGAGGGCATAGGCGTCCATCTCCTCCCTCGTGATCCCGTACCGATCGGCCAGGACCTGGCTGACCCGGAACTGGGTCCAGAGGCGCCCGTCCACCTGCTCGAGGAATGACGGTGGGAAGGGTCCCACCCCGCCCCGCGCGTTGGACGCCAGCGGGACCCGGCTCATGACCTCGACCCCGCACGCGATGACCAGGTCGTAGTGGCCCGCCGCCACTCCGGCGGCGGCGAAATGAACCGCCTGCTGGGAGGAGCCGCACTGGCGGTCGACGGTGGTGGCCGGCACGACCTGGGGCAGCCCGGCCGAGACCCAGCCGTTGCGGGCGATGTTGGTGCTCTGCTCGCCCACCTGGCTGACACAACCGGCGATGACGTCGTCGACGCGCTCGGGGTCGACGCCGGTCCGCGCCAGGAGCGTCGTGAGGGCGAACCCGAGGAGGTCCGCGGGATGCCAGTTCGCCAGCGCACCGCCCCGTTTGCCGAACGTCGTGCGTACGACGTCGACGATGACCGGTTCTCTCATGTCGATGCCTCCTCTGGGTGCCCGTGTCTGTCGAGGCGCCCGCTCGCTGCTTACTGCTTCGCGTCGGCGACGCCCGAGGCCACCGCCTCCTCGCGGCGGGCAATCAGGGCGTCGACCTCCTTGCCGGCACCGGCGGGGTCACCCTCGTAGACCACGCTCCCGTGGTTGAGCACGACGGCCCGGTTGGCCAAGCGGAGGACCCGGTTGACCTGTTGCTCCACGACGACGAGCGCCGTGCCATTGCGGTTGATCTCCTCGAGCCCCTCGTAGACCGCGTCGACCACGACGGGCGCCAGGCCGAGGGACAGCTCGTCGGCGACGAGGACCTTCGAGGGCACCACGAGCACCTTGGCCAGCGAGAGCAGCCGCTGCTGGCCCCCCGAGAGGGTGCCCGCGAGCTGGCGCCGGCGCTCGCCGAGGATGGGGAAGGCGACGTAGGCGCGCTCGAGGTTGTCGTGGAGCTTGCCCCGCCCGTCGCGCTGGCGAAAGGCCAGGGTGAAATTCTCCTCGACCGTGAGGCTCGAGAACACGCCTCGCCCCTCGACCACGTGGGCCATGCCCAGCCGGGCGATCTTGTAGGCGGGGAGCCCGGTGACGTCCCGCCCGGAGAAGATGACCTGGCCCGACGTCGCCGTCACGAGCCCGGTCACGGTGCGGGCCACGGTGGACTTTCCCGCGCCGTTCGACCCCACCAGTGCCACCACGCCTCCCTCGGGTACGCGGAACGACACGTCGAACAGGGCGCGGTATGGCCCGTAGCCGGCGCTGACGTGGCGCACCGAGAGCACGTCGGTGCCGTCGGCCGTGCGCGTCGTCCTCGTCGTCGATCGTGACCGTCACAGCATCCCCATCTGCCCGAGATAGGCCTCCCGCACGAGCGGATCCGCCATGACCTCGTCGAAGGTGCCTTCGGCGAGCATGGCCCCCAGGTCCATCACGACCGTGCGGTCCGCCACGTCGGCCACCATCGAGAGGTCGTGCTCGACCAGGAGGACAGCGGTGTCCCGTTCGCGCTGCACCGTCCGCAGGACTGCCGCCACCTCCGCCGTCTCGTGCAGGTCGAGCCCGGAGGAAGGCTCGTCGGCCAGCAGGATCTTGGGCTCGGCGGCCAGCGCACGGGCCAGCTCGACCAGGCGACAGTTCCCGAGTCCGAGAGCGTTGACCGAGGTGTCCGCCAGGTACGCGATACCGACGAGGTCCAAGGTGGCCTGGACCCGTTCCACCTCCTCGGGGGTCGGCTTGCTCAGGTTGAGCAGGTCGCGCCACAGCCGGCCCTCCCCCCGCCGAGCCCGCTCGGCCACCATGAGGTGGTCCCGCACCGACATGTCAGTGAACACCTCCACCCTCTGGTAGGTGCGGCCGATACCGAGGCGGGCCCGCTTGAAGGTGGGCAGCCCGGCGAGGGGCGTCCCGTCGAAGACGATGTCGCCCCCATCCGGTCGCAACTGCCCGCACACGCAATTGAACAGCGTCGTCTTGCCGGCGCCGTTGGGGCCGACCAGGCCCACGCTCTCCCCCGCGGCCACGTCAAAGGTGATGCCGGACACGGCCTGGATCCCGCCGAAGGACTTGCTCACCCCGCGCAGGACCAGCAACGGCGCGGTGTCAGACATTGGCCTTGGAGGCCGAGATGTTGGGCGCGGCGAACCCCTCGGCGTCGTCGGATCCCCGCGAGAACAAGAGTCGCTCGAAGCGCGCCGTCGAGCGGCGCTTCTGGTACTCGAGGACGCCCTCGGGATGCGCGGCGTAGGTGGTGGCGCCGAAGGCGAAGAGGACGATGGTCAGGCTCGGGCCGCCGAGCCGCGAGGGCAGGTAGGTCAGGACCTGCTCGGTCACCACGAAGCCGATCCCGGCCTGGATGGCCCCCTCCACCGTTCCCACGCTGGTCGTGACGACGAGCACCACGAAGATCAGGGAGAAGGCGTAGTTCCAGTCGTTGGGCGTGGCGAGCTGCTGCTGGATGGAAGTCAGGACCCCGCCGACGCCGGCGATGGCGCCGGAAAGCGCGAAGACGACGATGCGCTGCCAGGAGAGGTTGATCCCCAGGCCGGCGGCCGCGGTCTCGCTCCCGCGCATGGCGGCCAGGTTGCGGCCCACCGTGCCCCGGCGCACCAGCAGGACCACGAAGACGCAGACGATCAGCACACCCATGCTGAGCAGGAACAGGGCGTGGCCGTCGAAATTGAAGAACGCGCTTGTGCCGAGCCACTTTGCCTTCAGGCTCGTGCCCTCTGGACCGCCCGTGATATAGACCTCGTTGAAGGCGGTGCTGTCGAAGAGCAGTGCGGCGGCCAGCGTCATGAGTGCCAGTCCCAACCCTCGCAGCCGCAGCGACAGCAGGGCCAGCACCACAGCCACGACGGCCGCCAGCGCAGCACCGACGAGGCCGCCGACGAGCAGGTTGAGTCCCAGGTGCGCTGCGAGCAGGGCGGCCGTGAACGCGCCGATGCCGGCGAAAGTGGCCTGGCACAGCGAGAGCTGCCCGGCCATCCCCGTGATCAGCGTGACCGAGAGGAGGACCGTGGAGAGGGCGAGGCCCGAGTTGAACACCCCCGCCCAGGTGACGGGCATCCAGGTGAGCATGGAGACGCAGAAGCCGGCGAACAACGCCCACCACCCGATCCGAATGATGCGGTCCATGCCGGGTGCCCTGGTGGTCGCCGCGATCGGCGGTGGTGGGGGGTCGATGGTCGCCAGGGGGTCGCGGCTCGTGTCCAGGTCGCGCATGCCGGGCAGCAGCAGGAGCGCGGCGACAATGACCAGGAACGGCAACGCCGGCACCACGGCGGCGTTGACGATGCTGTTGGGCGGGATGTAGCCCTGCAGCACCGTGGTCGACACGCCGATCAGCACGGCCACGCCGGCCGCCACCGGCATTGACCGCAGGAGCGCCCACACCGCCGCCGCGATCGCGGTCACCGTGAGCGTGGCGAAGTTGTCGGCGGTGAAAGCGCCGAAGACCGGGGCCAGAAGCACACCGGCCAGGCCCGCCATGAAGCTCGAGATGACCCACGCCACCTCCACCACGCCGTTGGCGTTCACCCCGTCGAGCTGGACCAGACGCCGGCTCTCCACGGCACCACGCATCTGCAGGCCGAGGCTCGTCCACCGCATGAGGATGGTGAGCAGGATCAACACGACCGCCGTGACCGAGATCGTCGCCAGGTAGATCCCGTTGATCGGCGTCCCGAAGATCGTGAAGTACACGACATTCGGGTTGAAGAAGGGAAAGATCGTTGCCGTAGCGTCGAGGTTCTGGGGGCCGAAGATGACGGGCAGGATGGAGGGGATCCCGACCAGCATGGCGATGCTGACCACCAGCTTCGCCATGGAGTTCGAGTTCGGGATCCTCCGGAACAAGAAGCGGTCGAAGGCGATCCCCATGGCCGGTCCGATGACCACTACCGAGAGCAGGAAGGCCTCGAAGCCGGACCAGCCGTGGTACTGGGTCAGGTAGGTGAAGACGAACGCCGAGGCGAAGGCCTGCGCGCCGAAGGCGAAGTTGAACACGCCGGTGGCTTGATAGGTCAGGACGAGGCAGACCGCAACCAACGCGTAGGTGCACCCGTAAGGGACGCCGGGGAGCGCGAACCCGAGGAATTGCTCCATCCCTGTGCCCCGCTGTCCTCGCCGACCCTCGTCCTGGCCGATCCGCCCGCCGCGATCAGGCGGGGGCCGGCGTGCCGGGCGGAAGGGGGAAGACCGGGTCCTTCTTCGGACTGATCGACTCGAAGCAGTTGAAGACGTTCTCCCCCTTGTTGAGGGTAGCCACGTACTTGTCCCCTACCACCTTGATGTAGGCAAGGCAGTACGGCGGTGCGTGGCCGGTGTGACCCGCGCTCTTCCAGTTGACCGGGGACTGCAGTCCGCCGGCCGTGAAGGCGGTGAGGGTGTTGTCCTCCTTGATCACGTTGGCCTGCGTGAGGTTGTTGCCGGCCATCTTGACGCCCTGGACGAAGAGCGCCGCCGACTCCCAGCCCTGGATGGCGATCTCGTCGTCGACGTAGGCAGGCTCATACTTCTTCATCTCCGTCACGTACAGCTTGAGGCCGGGGTAGAGAGACTGCGGCGCTGAGAACGGAACGTGAGAGATGCCGAAGTAGACGTTCTGCATCAGGCTCTCGTTGGTGTTGAGCGTCGACTGGTCGTTCCCGCTGAACCACTCCTGTGTCATCTTCACCCCGTACTGCTGGATCGCCCTGGCCATGTTGATGTTGCCCTGCACGTCCATGCAGCTGATGACCATGTTGGAACCGGCGCTCTTCATGCGCTGCACGTCGGTCGCCACGGTGGAGCCCGGGTAGCTGACCTTCAGGTCGGAGTAGCTGATGTCGTAACCGGCGGCCTGCAAGGCGGCCTGCTCCGACTGGCACGCGGCCGCCGACGCTGCGATCCCGTAGGCGACGAACGCGATGGACGGCTTCTTCTGCGTCTCCCTCGCCACATAGGCGTCCTCCGGCGCTCCGGCCGGGTAGTACTCGACGGAGCCGCCGGCGGCGAACAGGTTGGCCGGGCCGGCCCAGTTGCCGGTGACGTTGTACCCGTAGGTCGGCATCCCCGACTCCACGAAGAGGTTGGGCGAGAAGAACGCAGTCGCCACACCCGTCACGGCGAACACGTGATCCTGGTTGATGAGCGTGTTCGCCAGCTGGTTGAACGTCGTGGGGTTGCCACCGTCATCGAGCGCATACTTGTAGTCGATCTTGCGGCCGTTCACGCCGCCTTGGGCGTTGATGTACTGGTAGTAGGCCTTCTCGCCGTAGATGAGGGACGAGAAGTTCGATGCCAGCTCCCCTGTTTGTGTCGAGATGGTCCCCACCGTGATGGAGTTCGAGGTCACACCGGGTGCAGAGCTGGCCGACGACGCGGCGGCTGCGCCGCCCGCCGCCGTGACGATGCCGGCCACCAGTGCCGTCGTCCCGGCGAGCGCCATTGCCGCCAATGCCCTGAATCCCTGTCTCACACGCATGCCATCCCCAATCATCCTTTGCGGTGCATCCCCCCCGGGATGCCGGTCACTGTAGCTGTAGGGCCTTCCGCCCTTTCCTTCGCTCCTCGTGCTCTTTATCACGTCTCGGACCTGTTCTTCCCTCACCCTCATCCGGTCTCTCGGCACCCGCGTCGGGTTCGCAAACCTCGTTTTCTGTCGCCTCAGGCCAAGAACAACCTTTGGCGGTCGAACTCGCGCAACGCTCGCACCTCGTCGGGTCGCACCCGCGCCAACACCTCAACTCGGCGGGCCACGTCAGGTTCGTACCCGCAGGACGCGCTGAACGCGCGCACCCGCTCTTCCAACGTCCCATCCCCGTCGGGGACCGCAGCGACGCGCAACACCCCGTCGTCGCGCCGCAGGATGCCCTTGTCGGTGACCACGCTCACCACGCGTTGGCCGGGAGAGGTGATATAGGCCACCGTTTCAGGCAGCCGTTCTGGACGGGCCAGTGTCACGACGACGCACGCCGTCGCCCGACTGGCCACGTCGTTCGCCCCGCCCGAACCGACGAGGAAGCGCCCGCCCGCCAACTCGGTCGAGTTCAAGGCCCCGTCGCGGTCGACCTCGGCCGCGCCCAGACATCCCACCGTGGTCGTGCCCGAGCCACCGATCACCATGCCCAGTACGGCCGACGCGTCCGAGAGGTACGGCGTGGCGGGAAAAACCCGCTGGTTGAAAATGTAGGGGTCAGCCGGTGTCGGTTGATAGCCCCACAATCCGAGCTCAGCGGTCAGCACCACATTGCTCCCGGCTGCTCTCGCCCGCGCCACCGCGACCCACGCCGCCAAGTTGGCCGCTCCCGCGCCCGCCAGAACGGCGTCGGCCGACACCTCGGCGACGACCCGCTCCACTTCGCGCGCCCCCAACGACGCCGCGTGCTCCCACGGAGTGATGGTCGAGTCCTCCACGACCGGGTTCGCGTCGGCATCCGCCTTCCACGACATTGGGTCGGAGCGACCCTCGAGCCACAGGAGCCGCTCCGAGCCCACGCGGGCGAGGTAGTCCTCGTGCGTCGCCGGCCCGAGCACCCACTGCTCCGCGTAGTCGTCGAGTTCGTCCTTGGCCGCGGCATCGGCGACCGCGCTCCAGTGCGCAATGTCCTCCCCGTAGCTGCGGACCGGCAGGGCCGGTGCATAGCACCCCCCGGGGTGAGCGCCGTACGGCGCCTCGACCACGGCGAGGACGCGGTGACCCGGGACGCGTACCCGGTGCCCGAGTCCCTCGAGGTCGTCGAGCACGCGCTCCACGGTCGCCACGACACCACGCCGGGCTGCCCAGGCGCCCCAGACACCATCGAGGAGGGGCTCGGAGAAGACGAGGTTGCCCGCCGGGTCCGCGGCCGCGGCGTGCACGACTGCGACGTCGGGGGTCAGGGGCTCCAGCAGCCCGAGCGGGCCGAAGGGGGAGTCGACGACGGTGAAGGCCTCGTTTGCGGCCATGGACGAACCGACCAGCGACCCGGTCACCGCCGCGGGCAGACCGCGTGCCGCCGCCTCCAGGCGCTGGGACAACGTGAGGATGGACCAGTGCTCCACCTCGACGTCGCCTGATTCGTAGGCCGCCCGGAACACCGGGTTGGGCGTGTAGGTCGGAAAGCTGTTGCCCGAATAGGCCGTGACGACCCGGCGGACGAGGCCACCTCGGAAGAAGAGGGCGCCGAGAGCACCGAGGCTCGTCATGACCAGCGTGAACCCCGGGTCGGTGCCCCAGAAATGACGGGCGAGCTCGCGGGCAGCCGCGGTCCACCGGCTGTGCCCGAGCATCACGTGGACCGTGTCCCCGGGTTGGACGTTGCGGGCGATCGCCTCCCCCAGCGATGTCACGACCGGACCGCCCGCCGCCGGGGTGCTGAGAGTCACCAATCCCGCTTCTCGTCAGCAGCCATCGCGCGAAATCCCTGGTCCATAGTCACTTTTTGCCCCAACCAAACCTGACCATCGTGTCAGGTTAGCGAGTTCGGCCATGCCCGGCACTACCATTCACCGGGCATGGGATCGCCGAGAGTCCAAGCTGACCCGGCGCCCGTGACCAACAGATCGGACCGCCCGGCAGCGGCCAGGAAGTCGAGGGAATCCGTCCCGGCGGCCGCACCCCCCAATGCCCGTAGCCGAGGCGACGACCTGCCCCGACCCGACATGGACGCCCGAGGCGTACCGGCCACCAAGCGGGTCTTGCGCAACCAGGGCCGTCGCACCATGCGCAAACTCCTCGACGCGGCCATGGTCGCCTTCGACAAGCGGGGTTACCACGCCACCCGGGTCAACGACGTGGTGGAGATCGCCAAGACCTCGCACGGCACCTTCTACCTGTACTTCGCCAACAAGGAAGATCTTCTACGCGCACTGGTCATGGAAGCAGCTGGCGAAGCCCAGCAGCTCTACGACGCGCTGAGCACGCTCCCCGCCGACGGAGGTGCCCCGAAGTGGGAGGACGTGCACGGTTGGATCCAGGCCTACTCGGAGTTGTGGACCCGCTACGCGCCGCTCTTCCGATCCTGGACCGACCTCGCCACGATCGACCCCGAACTGATCGAGGTCATCCGCCAGACCTTCACGGTCATGTCCGGCGCACTCTCCAAGCAGATCGGTCCCGACTCGTCGGGCCACCTCATCGATCCCGAAGCCGCCGGCATGGCGACGCTGGCGATGCTGGATCGCTTCCACTACCTGCGCGAGTTCGTCGGCCAGCCGATCGACGACGTGGCCCTCGAGACGATGACGACCATGGTCTGTCGGGCGCTCTTCGACCCCCACGCCTGAGCAGCTACGCATCGATCGACGACTACCCGGGCCGAAAGACCCGGTCGAAGATGCCGTCGACGCCAGAGCCGTGCAAGGTCAATCCGCCGTCCACGACGAGGTTCTGACCGGTTACAAAGCGGGCCAGGTCGGAACACAAGAACACGACCACGTCGGCCACATCCTCCGGCTCACCGATCCGGCCGACGGGCGTCCCCTTCTCGAAACGCTCGACCTGGTCGGGCATGAACTCGAACCAAGGGGCGGTCATCGCAGTACGGATCATGCCCGGGGACACCGCGTTCACCCGTATCGACGGGGCATATTCCAGGGCAGCCGACGCCGTCAGCGCCGCCACCGCCGCTTTGCTCGCTGCGTACGGCCCCTCCCCCGCCGCTGGTCGTGTCCCGCTGATGGACGCCGTGCTCACGATGGAGCCGCCACCGCGCGCCAGCAGGTGTGGGGCGGCGGCGCGGATGCCCGCCCAGACCCCCGTGAGATTGACCCGGAGCACGCGCTCCCACTCGGCCGGGTCCAACTCGTGCAGGCGGTTGAACGCGGCGGTGCCGGCGTTGTTGTAGATGATGGACAGACCACCCAAAGCGTCCGCCGCCGCGTCGATCACCGCCCGCAGCGAGTCGGGGTGACCAACGTCCACGGCGTAACCGAAGCCGTCCACCTCGTGGGCCACGACCTCCGCCGACTCTCCGTCGACGTCGAGGACGGCCACCCGGGCCCCCTCCTGCGCCAACCGGCGGCAGGTGGCCCTTCCGATGCCAGAGCCTCCACCGGTCACCACTGCGGCCTCCCCGTTAAGCAGTCCCACCCTGGGCTCCTCTCCTCGCGTCCCTGTCCACCCACGGTGGCCGCTCCAGCATCATGGGTTCTTCGAGCTTCCGGATCAGCAATTCCTGCGCCATGCTGAGATGCAGCGCGCCGTCCTCGCCGTGCATGGTGGCCCGGATGGTGGCGCGGCCTCCCGCGTTGACGAGGGTCTGCAGATCGAAGATGCTCCACCTGTCGGCCCGCCAAGGCCGGTGGAACCAGACGGCGTGGTCAAGGCTGGCGTCGGTGTGCGTGCCCCAGATGCCGAGACTCCTGGGTCGAAAGGCGGCGCCCGTCATGTCCGAGAAGTAGGCCAGCACGCAGGCGTGGACGGCCGGATCGTCCGGCAAGCTCTCGCGGGTGCGGAACCAGCAGCGGCGCGTTGACAAATAGGTACCGTCCTGGCGTTGCTCCGTCGCACCAAGCTCCCGGATGTCGAACGGGAAGGGCGCCTCGAAGCCTTCGACATCCCGCGGCGACGGGATCCCCGGGCCCACGGGTAGCTGGTAGTCGTCACCCTCCTCGGGGGCGTGGAACGAGCACGTCATCCGGAAGGTCTCCTTGCCCTCTGCGACGCTAACCACGTCCCGAATGCTGAAGGAGCGCCCATCTCGCACCTTCCCCACGGTGTGGAGGGTCCGCGCCCCCGGCGACGTCGGACGGAGGAAGTAGCCGTGCAACGAGTGCACATCCAGTCCGGGCGGGACGGTCTGTATGGCCGCGCTCAGCGCCTGGGCCACCACCATGCCGCCGAACGTGCGGCCCCCTACCCACCAGTCGGGGCTCGTGGTGGTGAAGGTGGCCGTCCCGCCCGGGCCCGGTCCTGACACTCCAGCCGTGATCGCGTCCACCAGGTCGGCCACCGTGGCCGAGACGACCTCAGCTTCCTCGGCATCGTCAAGATCCACGGCACGCCCCCGTCAGGCCCGCACCGGGCGCCGCCCTCAAGAGAGATCCACGTCGACGGACAATCCCTTGGCGGCGAGGTCCACGCAGCGGTTGTCCTCGGCATAGCGGAGCCCTTGGACGTTGAAGAGGCGCACCTCGGCACCCTCGATCGGGAAGGGACCCCAGTGCCACGTGCCACGGTGCAGGACCAGCGCTTCGAGGGGCTCGAGCCGGAACGCCCGGATCGACGTTGCGTCCGCCTCGTCGGCGAACTCGACGCCGGTCGGCGCCACGACGATGACGGCCGGCACGTTCAGCGGCATGAGGGTCTGCGTGTGGGTGTCGTGGCGGAAGAGCATCTCGCAGCGCAGGCCGCCGGCGGTCTCCGGCACCTCGTTCCGGGCGTGAGCGATGAGGTTCACGTGGGCGTCCTCCCACTCGAACGTCAGACGGTGCTGTCCGTCCCGCGGATCGGTGTCGGCAACGGGGAGCCAGCCGAAGGGGGACCAGCCGGCCTCGGTCAATGCTCCAGGAACCACGCTCCGTGCTGTGGGTGCTGCGTCAGCAGACATCGCTCACTTTCGTCGCTTTCCTTTCGGGTCAAACGGCGGTGCAGCCGGGCTCCCCTCCGGCCTAATGGCTAACCTGACAGCGGAGTCAGTCTAGGAAACTTGGGAGGCCCTCAGAATGGACGTGCGCAGCATTGAGGCGAAGGCGCCGGTCGTGGAGCACAACGGCACCGTTCCGGTCTGGTGGATGATCGAGTCCCGTGAGTTCAAGGACATCACGGACGGGGGCTACCTGGAGCTGGTCAACGAGTTCGAAGTCCCAGGCGGCGGCCTGGTCGATCCGCACTCCCATCCGACCCACGAGTTCTATTACGTCATGAACGGCAAGGGGATCATGACAATCGATGGCGAAGACCGCCCGATCTCCCAGGGCGACCTGGTCTACATTCCGCCGGACAAGGTGCACTCGCTGCGGCCGATCAGCGACCATGCGCCGATCCACTGCTTCTGCTTTGCGATCGGTGTGAAAGGCGCCGGAGTCATCAACTACACAACGCACTAGGTGGCCCGCGTCCTCGTCACCCGCCCTTTGATCGAGGGTGGCACCGATCCGCTACTCGAAGCGGGTCACGAGGTCGTCGAGCGAGGTGACGGCGCACCACCGTCTCACGACGACCTCGTGGGATTGGCCCCAGAGTTCGACGGCGTCGTGTGCCATCTCACCGACCACTTTGACGCCGCCGTGCTGCAGGCGGGAAGCGCCGGGCGGTTGCGCGTCGTGGCGAATGCGGCAGTCGGCTACGACAACATCGACGTCCCCACGGCGCACGCCCTGGGGATCACGGTGTGCAACACACCCGGCGTGCTCGATGACACCACCGCGGATCTCGCCTTTCTTTTGATTCTCGCTTCCACCCGATTGGCGACCGATGCCGAAAGGGACCTCAGGGAGGGTCGATGGACGGGGTGGGGATTCGGCACTCATCTCGCTCGAGATGTGCACGGGGCGGTCCTCGGTCTGGTCGGCTTCGGTCGCATCGCGCGCGCGGTGGCCCAAAGAGCCAGCGGGTTCGACATGCAGGTCATCCACACGGCGCGACACGACACCGGCTTGCGCGGCTACCTTCCCAACCTCGACGAACTGCTCCAGCAGTCCGACATCGTGAGCCTTCACGTGCCGCTTACCGAGTCCACCCGCCACCTGATCGGCGCGCCGGAGCTCGCGCTGATGAAACCCACGGCGGTCCTCGTCAACACGGCTCGCGGGCCCGTGGTGGACGAGAACGCGCTCGTCGATGCTCTCGAGGCAGGCAACCTCTTCGCAGCCGGCCTCGACGTCTACGACGGAGAGCCGGCGGTCAATCCGCGTCTCCTCACGGCACCCCGGACAACCCTGCTTCCTCACATCGGGAGTGCCACCATCGCCACGAGGACCCGCATGGCCCGGCTGGCCTGCCAGGGAGTTTGCGACGTTTTGGCCGGGCGGAGGCCGCCGAACGCCGTGCTCCCCGCGCAGCAACCCACCTGACGGAAACCGTTCCTCCCGGCCCTCAACCCCGTGATTTTTCGGGGGTCCCAGCGTTACCATCACAGAACCGGTTGGGGTGGCGGCTCCCGTCCAGGGAGGAAAATGGCGGTGTGGACGGTACGAGTTATCACCATTACAGCGATGGCGACGGCGATGGCCTTCGCCCTCACCGGAATGCTCCCCGGCCAAATCTCGCCATCGACCGCCGCAACCGTCATCCCGCAGTGGCACACGACTGCAAGTTATGAGCCCGTCGTCAACGTCAACGCCATCTCCTGTGCGCCGAGCACATCATCCGCCTCAGCCACCTGTGTCGCGGTGGGGGACGACGGCAGCAAGGCCGCCTCCATCATCGTGACCAACAACGGCGGCTCCACTTGGTCCGATGGAACGCCGCCTTCGGGAGTTACAAGTCTTTCGGCCGTCTCGTGTCCATCCGCCACCGTGTGTTATGCGGGCGGAGGTTCAGGGATCTTGAAGTCAACAAATGGTGGGTCGACGTGGATGGTCCAGAACGATTTCACCACACTGTCAATTGCATGCGTAAGTGAATCTGAATGCACTGCGGTCGGGGGTTCTTCAATAGTCACGACGAGGGATGGCATTACATGGGAGCCTATGGTCTCACCCACTGGCCTGGACTCTCTTTCAAGTGTGTCATGTCCAGCCATAAACACATGCCTGGCGGTCGGTTTCGACGACTCTTACCCAGCGATCGTGGGCATGACGAACGGAAATACTTGGAACACGCTCGCTCAGCCTTCTGTGTCGTCACTAACGTCCATCTCATGTGCCAATGATGCGACATGCGTCGTGTCCGGAATCGCGCTGGGTGGTGGAGGGACATCACTCAGCACAATCAACCTGTCAGCCTGGACTCCTCCAAGCTCCATTCCATATGGATCCCAACTGAACTCCATTGCATGTCCACTCGTGACCACCTGCATCGCCGTCGGCACCAATCTCAGCTCCAGCCCCTACGTAATCGGCACTTCGAACAATGGCGCCACATGGTCTGGGCAAGACCCGCCACCGAATGCAGTCGATCTCACGGGGATCTCGTGCTCGAGCGCCGACGACTGCATAGCGGTGGGGAACAGCGGAAACACAGGAGCGGGTTCGACGATCATGGCGACGGCGACGGGCGGGCAGACATGGGTGTCCCAGACGCCTCCTCCGGGCATCAGTCGCTTGAACGCGATTTCCTGCCCGAGCACGACCGACTGCTTCGCGGCTGGAATGAACTCGGTCCTCGCCTCTGTCAACGCCGGCTACACATGGAGCCCTGACACAGTCCCAACTGAGGTCAGCGGCCTCAACGGAATCTCCTGTCCGACGACATCCGACTGTACAGCGGTTGGCTTCGGCATCTTTGGGAGCCCCGTCGCCATCAGTACGACTGACGCCGGCCTTACCTGGACACCAGAGACCGTTCCGTCCGGTGTCGGCATTTTGACAGCGGTGTCGTGCGTCAGCGCATCGACTTGTTACGCAGTGAGCGACTTTGGCTCAACGTTGCCAAGCATTATTGCGACCACCGATGGTGGGAGCACGTGGACGCTCGAGACGTTCCCAGATACGGTCACTGATTTCACCGCGATCTCCTGCATCGGCACGTCGAACTGCACCGCAGTCGGTTCGTCCTCTGTCGGTCCCGGTGCCGCGATCCTCAGCACCACGGACGGTGGCGCCATCTGGCAACCTCCAACTGTTCCCCCTTCGGTGTCGAGCCTCGACGCCGTCTCGTGTTCGAGCGACACGTCGTGTGTGGCCGTCGGGTCCCACGTGATCAACACTTCCGACGGCGGCACAACGTGGAACGACCTGGGAGCACCTGTCGCTTCGACGTTGGCCTCCCTCAGCTGTGTCAGCTCGTCGACCTGTACTGCGGTCGCAGGAACGACCATTCTCACCACGACTGACGGTGGAACGGGTTGGAGTACCGAGGCCGCGCCGGCCGGGGTCGGCTCCCTCGTCGGCGTGGCCTGCGCCAGCTCGGTCAATTGCATCGCCGTGGGCGACGGCGCCAACTCTGGCGGGACCATCGAGACCCTGTCAGCCCCACCCAGCGTGGCGACGACCAGCCTTCCGGTCGGAACCATCGGCGTGCCGTACACGGCCGTGCTTGCCGCGAGCGGTGGGCTCGCCCCCTACTCATGGGCCGTCACGGCGGGTGCCCTGCCGCCCGGGCTTCACCTCGCACCGAACGGCACCATCAACGGTATTCCGACGATCTCCGGGTCGTACGCCGCCACGTTCGCCGTCACCGACACGAACCTCCTGTCGGGTGATGCCGAGCTTGGGATCTCGATACGCCCGCTTTCCGCCCCTGGCTACTGGGAGGTTGCGAGTGACGGGGGGATCTTCAGCTATGGAGGCGCACGGTTCTACGGCTCGACCGGCAGTTTGCACCTCAACGCTCCCATCGTGGGTATGGCAGCAACTCCTGATGACGGCGGGTACTGGCTGTTGGCCTCCGATGGAGGGATCTTTGCGTTCGGCGACGCCGTCTTCTACGGCTCGACCGGCGGCACGCACCTCAATGCTCCGATTGTCGCCATGACGCCCACCCCGGACGGTGCCGGGTACTGGCTGGTGGCCTCGGACGGCGGAGTGTTTGCCTTCGGGGACGCGGGCTTCTTCGGCTCGGCGGGGTCCCTTCCGCTCGAGAAGCCAGTGGTTGGAATCGCATCGACCTTCGACGGCATGGGCTATTGGCTCGTTTCCTCCGACGGGGGAATTTTCTCCTACGGCGATGCCGGTTTCTACGGGTCCGTTGGAGGGTTACCCCTGCAGGCACCGATCGTCGGCATGACGGCGGCCCCGGATGCAGGCGGGTATTGGCTCGTCGCCTCCGACGGAGGCATCTTTAACTTCGGTGACGTCAACTATTACGGCTCGACCGGCGGAGTGCCCCTGAGCGCGCCGATTGTCGGGATGGACCGCACGGCCGACGGACAGGGCTACTGGTTGGTCGGACGGGACGGCGGCATCTTCAATTACGGCGATGCCGGGTTCTTCGGATCCGCGGGTGGTTTGAAGCTGAACCGTCCCATCGTGGGCATGGCAGCCATCGAATGACTGTCCTGGGCTGACCCCGGTACCGCCCGGCCTTTCCGCGCCAGGAACGGGCGGCGCTCGGAGCACCTGCGCCTCGGCCAGACCTGGCCGCTCGCGGCGACGCTCGCGACTCAGCCCCGCGGGGCCACCGAACGCTGCCCGACCAGCCATGCGCACCATTCGCCGACGCCCTCTCCCGTTTGGGCACTCGCCAAGATGACCTGGGCGTTTGGATTCACGGCGGCGAGGTGGGACAGGAACGCATCGAGATCGAAGTCCAAGTGCGGCAACAGATCGACCTTGTTGACCACGACCACGTCGGTGGCCCGGAACATGACCGGATATTTGAGCGGCTTCTCCTCCCCCTCGGTCACCGCGAAGACCATTGCCCGCGCGTGTTCACCGACTCGAAACTCCGCAGGGCACACCAAGTTGCCCACATTCTCGATGATCAACAGGTCGAGGTCGAAGAGCGGCAGTCGTTCCATGCCGGACCGAACCATGACCGCATCGAGATGACACTCTCCGCCGAAGCCGGCACTCGTGTTCACGACGGAGATGGCGGTCGCCCCCGCTCCCTCCAGCCGGTCCGCGTCGAGACTCGTCGCGATGTCACCTTCCAGCACACCGATCCGCATCGTCCTTCCGAGTACCTCCAGGGTCTTCCGGAGAAGCGTCGTCTTCCCAGCGCCAGGAGATGACATGAGATTGACGGCACACACGCCGGAGGCGGAGAATCGCCGCCCGTTGTCCTCCGCCACCCGGTCGTTCTCAGAGAGAAGGTTCTCCAGGATCGTCACCCTGGTGTGCCCGGTCTCCGTGTACCCCGAGTGATCACCGACGTCGAGGGTGCCGGCTCCGTCGTCGCGCCGGACATGATCGTGGGCATCCAGATCGTGTTCGTGCACGTGCCCCGTGCCGTCCGCGTGGACGTGGAACCGTCCCATGACTACGCGTCCACCAGATCGATGGAGACGACCAGAAGCTCTTCGCCGCTGAGCAACGTGACGTCGAACCCCCCACACGAAGAGCAGGTCATGATCGGCATGTCCAACGTCGTCCGTGCGCCGCACTCGCTGCATTCGACGACGGCGGCCACCTGTTCGATGACGAGCGCAGCGTCCTTGAGCTCGGTCGTGCCGGAGACGATCTCCCAGCTGAACTGCAGGGCATCAGGCACGACTTGGCGCAAATGTCCGATCTGTACCGTGACCTGAGAGACCGGGCGCCCTTCCGCGTGCTTTGCCGCCGTGCTCGCAATGGCATTGCAGATAGAAAGTTCATGCATCGCATGCACCTCGTGTTGAGCATACCGACACGTCTGCAGCACGGTCGCTGTCGCCGGTACGATTGCCGTGTGAGCAGGCACTCCCCCATCGACTCCGGGGAGCCGGCCGAGGCGGCGACCCTCGAGGACGCGCTCGACCTCGTGCGCCAACACGGGGGTCGCGTGACGTCGTCACGTCGCCTCCTGCTGCGCGCACTGTTCGCCTCGAAGGGCCACCGGACGGCCGAGGAGCTCGCCAGCGAAGTGCAAGCAGAGGCCCCCGACATCCATATCTCAACCGTCTACCGGAACCTGGACGAACTGGAGCGCCTCGGTGTCGTCGTGCACTCCCACTTCGGGCACGGCCCGGCGACGTATCACCTGGCCACCTCCGTGCACGGTCATTTCGTGTGCGAGAACTGCGGGACGCTGATCGAGGTCCCGGACACCCTCTTCGACGGACTCGCGCAACAGGCACGATCACGTTTCGGGTTCACCATCGACCCGCATCACTTCGCCATGCTGGGACGCTGCGGCGACTGCACGTAGCCAGCACCAGGGCACTCGAAGGATGCGGCGGCATTCGGCGGGCCGACCGTCCTAGGATGGTCGCCGCAGAAGGCGGCCGGGGGCTCCGTGGGCAACGCTGGTGACATCGGTGAGGACAGACAGGACGCTCTCGGCCATTTGGGTCCTCCGGAGACCCTCCTGCGCACGATCATCGACTTGACCGACGACGCCGTGCTCACGTGCGACCTGGAGTCGATGGTGACCTACGTCAGTGAGAACGCCGAGCGGCTGTTCGGCCGGCGGCCCGAGGACGTGCTGCACGAGCCCATCGGGAACCTCTTTCCACCCCATCTCAACGACGAGGTACGCGACGTGTTCTCGAGGGTCGTGGCCGGGGAGCGGATCCGGCACTTCGAAACCGAGATCGTTCGCCCCGATGGCCTGCCGATCCCCCGTATCGACGTCTCGGGTCTGAGCTCGGGGAACAAGATGCGGAAGATGTGATGTGAACTTCGCTGACGTCCTCGACGACCACGACCAGAGAATCCGGCGGACGTAACGACCGTGGCCCGTTTCACCATCGTCCCGGAGCGTTCCCAGGTCTGGATCGACGCGCGTTCCAGCGTGCACCCCATCCATTCCGCCACCAGCGGCCTGGAGGGCTACGTCGAACTCGACCTCGAGCCCGAGGGCACCGTCGACTTGAGCCAGGTCCCCAACGGGCGCCTGTCCCTCGCCGTCGAGCGACTGAAGTCCGGGAACCGCTTGGAGGACCGGGAGCTGCAGAAGCGGATCGACGCGCAGAAGTTCCCGAGGATCGAGGGCGTGCTGGTCCAAATGGTGCGGAACGGCTCGGATGGGAGCTATCGGGTGAGCGGCGACGTGAAGTTTCGTGGTGTGACACGTCCGCACGAGGACCTCGATGACCCTCCGACAGCTCGACGACCGCACCATCAGCCTGACCGGCTCCTCGCGCTTCGACATCCGCGACTTCGGGATGCAGCCCCCCAGGGTGCTGCTGTTGAAGGTCGAGCCCGAGGTCGACGTCAAGGTCGAGGCCGTCGCCGTCAGAGACGATACGGTCAAGCAGGACGAGTAGGAGGCAGGGGACGGCCATGTGCCTGGGCATACCGGGGCAACTACGGGAAATTTCGGAAGCCAACCGGCACCTGGCGCGGGTCGACGTCTCGGGGGTGACCAGGGTCGTCAACATCGGCTTGCTCGAGGACGAAGCGCTTGGGCCGGGAGACTGGGTCCTGATCCACGTGGGTTTCGCCATGGCGAGGATCGACGAGGCCGAAGCGGAGCTCGCCCTCGCCTCGCTGCAGCTCATGGGCCAGGCCTACGAAGACGAGCTCGATGCGTTCTGGGCGTCGAAGGTAGTCAGTGAGACAGGAGGTTGCTGAATGGGAGTGATCGTGGGAGTGCTGATCGGCTACGCGCTCGGGAGCCGGGCCGGACCCAACGCCTGGAACGAGTTCGAGGACGCCTGGCGGACCATCTACACCTCCGAGGAGGTGCGCGACCTGTTCGCCGGGGCTCGCGGTATCGCGCGTGAGCTCGTGGAGAAGCGAGCGGAGGTCATCGCGGGGATCCTCGGCGGCTCGGCTCCCTCCGCTCGTCTGCGCCCGGTGGCCTAGGAGGGCCGGGGGCAGGGAGACAGGCACACTCGGATGCGCTTCGTCGACGAGTACAGGGACCCGACGGCGGCCAGGGCGTTGGTGGCGCAGATCACCACGCTCGCCGGTGACGACGAGTTCAAATTCATGGAGGTGTGCGGCGGGCATACTCACACCATCTACCGCCACGGCATCGAGCACGTGCTGCCCGCCACTGTCGAACTGGTCCACGGACCGGGATGCCCGGTGTGCGTCATCCCGATGGGGCGGGTGGACGATGCCATCGCCGTCGCCATGGAACCGGGGGTCATCTTCACGTCGTTCGGCGACATGATGCGGGTGCCGGGCAGTCGGGGCAGCCTGCTCGAGGCCAAAGCCAACGGGGCCGACATCCGCGTCGTCTATTCGCCGCTCGATGCGCTCCGGATCGCCACGGAGAACCCGGACCGCAACGTCGTCTTCTTCGCCGTGGGCTTCGAGACGACGGCGCCGTCGACGGCGCTCACGCTGCTGGAGGCGCGGGCACACGAGGTCACGAACTTCTCCGTGTTCTCCAACCACGTCACCATCGTCCCGCCGCTGCGGGCCATCCTCGAGTCCCCCGACCTGCGCCTCGACGGGTTCCTCGGGCCCGGGCACGTGTCGACGGTGGTCGGCCAGCGCCCCTACCGCTTCGTGCCCGCCGAGTACGGACTGCCGTTGGTCACCGCCGGCTTCGAGCCCCTCGACATCCTGCACGCCATCGCCATGCTGTTGACCCAGATCCGGGAGGGCCGCTGCGAGGTGGAGAACCAGTACTCGAGGGTCGTGCGCGAGGGTGGCAACCCGCGCGCGTTGGCGGTGTTGGCCGAGGTCTTCGAATTGCGCCCCCACTTCGAATGGCGCGGTCTGGGCTTCATCGCGCAAAGCGGCCTCAAGCTCCGGCGGGAGTTCGCCGCCTTCGACGCCGAACTGCGCTACACCATCCCCAACGTCCGGGTGGCGGATCCCAAGGCGTGCCAGTGCGGCGAGGTGCTCAAGGGTGTGATCAAGCCGTGGGAGTGCAAGGTGTTCGGCACCGCCTGCACCCCCGAAACCCCGATCGGCACCTGCATGGTCTCCTCGGAGGGAGCCTGTGCGGCCTACTACAACTTCGGGCGGATGCACCGCGAGGCGGCAGTGACGTTGGGACGGCGCAGCGGGTCCTCGGCGTGACCGGTGTCGCGACGCCGGAGGCGGCGGCTCGCCTCCGCCTCCGCGTGAGCGGCCTCGTCCAGGGCGTGGGGTTTCGACCCTACGTGCACCGCCTGGCCTCTGAGCTGGGTCTGGCCGGGCACGTCGGCAACGACACCGCGGGCGTCTTCATCGAGGTGGAAGGTCTCGGACCCGCCCTCGATGCGTTCTCCGCCCGTCTCGTCACCGACGCCCCCGGACCGGCCCGCATCACCGGCGTCGTGGACGAGCACATCGCGCCGACGGGCGACACCGGCTTCGTGATCGTCGAGAGCCAGGCGCAGGGCCCGGTGCGCACGTTCGTCTCCCCGGACATCGCGACCTGTGCGGACTGCCTGGCCGAGCTCTTCGACCCCGCCGACCGGCGCGCCCGCTACCCGTTCATCAACTGCACCAACTGCGGGCCCCGCTTCACGATCACGCGGTCCTTGCCCTACGACCGGCCCAACACGACCATGGCGGACTTCGCCCTGTGCGACACCTGCGCGTCGGAGTACCACGACCCCGCCGATAGGCGCTTCCATGCGCAGCCCGTCGCCTGTGCCGACTGCGGACCGCGCCTGTGGTTCGAGCACGCGGGCACACCGGGGCGGGTGGAGGGCACCGATGCGGCGCTCGGCGCCGCCCAGGCCGCCCTGGCGCGCGGGGAGGTCGTCGCGGTCAAGGGGCTCGGCGGCTATCACCTCGCCTGCGACGCCGCCTCCAGTGTGGCCGTCCAGCGGCTGCGCGACCGGAAGCACCGCGTCGACAAGCCGTTCGCGGTCATGGTGCGCGACCTCGGTGTGGCCGCCGCCCTGGCCCACGTCGACCAGGCCGCGGCGGACCTCCTCGCCTCGGCCGAGCGGCCGATCGTGCTCGTGCGCCGGCGGGAGGGTGCCGCCGTGTCTGCGCTGGTGGCCCCGGCCAACCCCCGGCTCGGCGTCCTGTTGCCCTACACCCCGCTGCACCATCTCCTTTTCGCAACGGCGCCGGGAGCGGGTGCCGGTGCGCGGGTGCCGGCAGCGTTGGTCATGACGAGCGGCAACCTGACCGACGAGCCGATTTGCTTCGAGGACGTCGACGCGCGGCGCCGGCTGGGAGACATCGCCGACGCCTGGCTGCTCCACGATCGACCCATCCACGTGCCCTGTGACGACTCCGTGCTCGAGGTGGACCCCGGGACCGGGCGCGTGCTGCCGCTCCGGCGTTCACGGGGCTACGCCCCCCTCCCCGTCCGGCTGCCCTTCGCCGCCGCGCCGACACTCGCCGTCGGCGGCGAGCTGAAGAACACGTTTTGCCTCGCCTCGGGCCACGACGCCTTCGTCAGCCAGCACATCGGCGACATGGGGAGCCTCGAGACGTGGGCCGCCTTCGAGCGCTCCGCCCGGCAGCTCGCCGGCCTCTACGGCATCGCGGCCACGCAGGTGGCGGCCGACGCCCATCCGGGTTACCAGACGCGGCGGTGGGCCGACGGGGCGGCACCGGGCCCGGTGGCAGAGGTGTACCACCATCACGCCCACATCGCCTCCGTCATGGCCGAGCACGGCGTCCCGGCGGGCCGACGCGTCATCGGCCTGGCCTTCGACGGCACGGGCTTCGGCGCGGACGGCACCATCTGGGGCGGTGAGATCCTGGTCGCCGGCTACGACGCCTTCGCGCGGGTCGCACACCTCCGGCCGGTGCCGCTGCCCGGTGGCGACGCCGCCATCCGTCGGCCCTGCCGCGCCGCGCTGGCCCACCTGTGGGCCGCCGGCATCGAGTGGGCGGACGACCTGCCTCCGGTCGCCGCCCTGGACCCCGGCGAACGAGCGGTCCTGGCTCGCCAGCTCGAACGCGGCACCGGGTGCGTGCCGACGTCGAGCATGGGGCGGCTCTTCGACGCCGTCAGCTCGCTGCTCGGCCTGCGCCACGAGGCGTCCTACGAGGCGCAGGCGGCGATGGAGCTCCAATGGGCGGCCGAGAAGACTCTGCGGTGCGCCGAACCGACACGCTCGTACCGCTTCGAACTCGATGACGACCAGGTCGACCCCTCCCCGGTGCTGCGCGGGCTGGCCGATGACCTGCGCCGCGGCGGCGCCACCGGGGCCATGGCGGCCGGGTTCCACGTGGCGGTGGCCCGGCTCGTGGCCGACGTGGCAGTGCGGCAGCGGGCGCGGACGGCGATCGGCGTCGTGGCCTTGAGCGGTGGCGTCTTCCAGAACGTGCTGCTGCTCGGCCTGGCGCGCCGCTGCCCTCGAGGAACGTGGTTTCGAGGTCCTGACGCACCGGACGGTACCCCCCAACGACGGCGGGCTCGCCCTGGGGCAGGCGGCGGTCGCCGGCTTCCGCGCCGCCCCCCGACCCGAGGCATAGTGGCGAGCATGGTCGTCGCCGCACCGGGCCCGGCCGAGGACCTGGCCTCGGCTGCCCTCTCGCTGGCTCGCCGCTTCGCCGCGGGCGCCACCATGTGGTGCGTGGCGCCGCAGTGGCCGGCCCACGCCCGCCACGTCGCGGTGGAGTTCGTGCACCCGGTCATCGTCGGCAAGCGCGTGCTCCGGCGGTCAGCGTGGACGCAGCGGGCGCAGCCGAGTCCGTCCGGCTGCTGGCCCGGCCCGGCGACGTCCTGCTGGTCGTCAGCACCGCAAGCGACCAGGTGGCCTGCGACCTGGTGGCCCGCGCCGACGCCTGGGGCCTGACCAGCCTCTGGCTGGGCACCGGTCGGCGGCCCGAGACGGGAGAGGACACCCCGCGCGGACCACGTCGTCTGGTTCGACGACACCGTGCCGGCGCTGGCGGCACGCTCGGGTGAGCTCGTGCTCCTCTATCACTTGCTCTGGGAGCTGACCCACGTCGTCTTCGAGCACCCCGGACTGCTGAGAGAGGACTCGTCGTGCGACGACGAGGTGTGCATCACCTGCGCCGACGAGGGCCGGGTGGCCGAGGTCCGCTCCGTGCTGGCCGAGGGCCGGATCGAGGTCCTGGCGGGTGGGCACGCCGAGCAGGTCGACGGCCGTCTGGTCGACGATCTGCGCCCCGGCGACCTCGTCCTGGTGCACGCCGGCGTCGCGGTCACCAGCCTCACCGGGTCGTCCCGAGATGAGTGACACGGCGGACGCCCCCGAGCCCACGGGCTTCCTCTACCCCTTCATCGAGTCCGAAGAGCGCGACGTGCACGGACTCCTGACGGATCTCGTGTGCTCCGCCAGGGCGAAGATCGAGGAGAGCGAGGCGCTGCGCGTGGCGACCCTCGAACGGTGCGCGGACGCGGTGGAACGCGTGGGCAGCGCCATGGCGGACCGCTTCGTCCAGGGGGGCCGCCTCTTCGCCTTCGGGAACGGCGGAAGCGCCACCGACGTGCGAGGGGACGGCCGAGCTGTTCCGTCATCCCCCGCACGGTCGTCCGCTGCCCGCGTCTGTCACTCGTGGACGACCAGGCCGTCCTCACCGCCCTTTCCAACGACGTCGGCTTCGAGCTGGTCTTCTCGCGCCAGCTGATCGCCCACGCCAAGGCGGGTGACATCGCCGTTGGCTTCTCCACCAGCGGGGATTCGGCGAACATGTTGCGCGCCTTCGAGGAAGCGGCGCGGCGGGGACTCCTCACGGTGGGCCTCTGCGGCTACGAGGGATCCGGCATGGCGGTCAGCGACGCCGTCGACCACTGCCTGATCGTGCGATCCGAGAGCGTCCACCGGATACAAGAGACCCAGGACGCGCTCACGCTCGCCGTCTGGGAATCCGTCCAGCGCCACCTCCCGGAGCATTCGCCGAAGGGGATGAGGCTGTCGGCATGAGCGAGACCGCGCCCGAACCAGCCGCCGGCAAGGGCACGACTCCCCCCGACCGCGAGGCGGCGGTGTTCGGGCGCATCGAGGCCTTCCGGCGTCGCCGGCCTCGCCTGCGGGACGAGGTCGTCACGCTCGCCCACGGCGCGGGTGGCAAGGCGTCGGCGGCCCTCCTCGATGCCGTGTTCCTCCCCGCCTTCGCGCCGGCCACGAGCGGGGAACGCGCACCGCTGACCGACGCCGCCGTCGTGGACCTGCCGTCCGGCGAGCGCCTCGCCTTCAGCACCGACTCCTACGTCGTGAAACCGCTGCGCTTCCCGGGCGGCTCCGCGGGCCACTTGGCCGTCCACGGGACCATCAACGACCTGGCCATGATGGGCGCGCGCCCGACGGCGATCTCGGCCGCTTTCGTGCTCGAGGAGGGCATGGCGATCGATGTTCTACGCGAGGTCGTCGCCGACATGGCCGAGGCGGCCGCCGCCGCGGGCGTCCCCGTCGTGACGGGCGACACCAAGGTGGTCGACCGCGGCGCGGCCGATGGCGTGTACATCACGACGGCGGGGGTGGGCCTGATTCCCGCCGGCCGCGAGCTGGGGGCGGCCAGGGTGGCCGTGGGCGACGTCGTGCTCGCCTCGGGCACCATGGGCGACCACGGGACGGCTGTCATGCTCGCCCGCGGCGACCTGGCGCTCGAAGCGGACATTGCGTCGGACACCGCCCCCCTGCACGGACTGGTGGAGGACCTCCTCGCCGTCGCCCCGAACACTCGATGGCTGCGCGACTCGACACGCGGGGGTGTCGGCACCGTCTGCAACGAGCTCGCCCGCGACGCCGACGTGACCGTCGTTCTCGAGGAAGCATCTCTGCCCGTGCGGCCCGCCGTCGCGGCCGCCTGCGAACTCCTCGGAATCGACCCTCTTTACGTGGCGAACGAGGGAAAGCTGATCGCCGTGGTGCCACCTGATGAGGCGGACGGCGCGCTGGCCGCCATGCGAGCGCATCCGCGAGGGGCCGAGGCGGTGCGGGTGGGAGCCATCCACGCCGAACCGCCTGGCATCGTGGTGCTGCGGACCGCCATGGGGGGAACTCGTATCGTGGACATGCTCGTGGGAGACCCGCTCCCCCGCATCTGTTGACCGGCGGGGTCTCGGCCTAGCCCAACGCACTCACCACTGCGTCGAGTGCGTCAGCGTCCGCTCGAGGATGCCCAGGGTGGCCCGCAGGGCGGACTCGGGGATGACCGGGAAGATGTTGGCGTCCCTCCACTGTGGATCGATGTTCGACCAGTCGTAGTACGAGGTGACGAGCGTTCCGTTCTCGGCTGGTTCGAGCACGTAGCCGTAAACGTGCCCGATGGCGGGCTTGATCTGCCCCAAGATCGTCCAGGCGATCTCGCGATCGGGCTCGAACGTCGTGATCGTCACGGTCACGTCGTAGAGGCCCATCGGGTAGTCGTTCAGCGCTTCACGGTCCATGTGGATGACGAACTCGTCGCCGACCTTCGTGGCCGATTCGCCGGTGGAGTCCATCAACATGCCGGAGCTGTCGATCGTGACGTGCCCCGCGGGGTCACGCAGCAGATTGAAGATCCGCTCCGGCTCGGCTCGAATCGTGCGCTGCACCTCCATGCGTTCGGGTGTCGAGGAAGTGTCTGCTGGCTCTCGGGTCATCGCCGTATCTTGCCATCCAACGGTCGGCGGCGCCCTGGGGGCCAAGAGCCGTCGGACTTCTTCGACATCGCGTGCGCTTGCCATCGGGAATGAACGACCGGCACCACGAATGAGGCGATTCTCTCACCATGGAATGGCTGGCGCTTTTCCCACTGGAGCCGGGAACGCTCACACCGTAACCAGGCCAACGCGAGCGGATCGGCAATTTCAACCCGCCGGAGCGTCCTACCGCCAGAGCACAGGAAAGACAGCGTGGTGACCGACCAAACCTTTGAGGTCGAGGGATCGCTCACCGCCGAGCGGGAGCGCGCCGCTGAGGTCTTGTTGCACGACCTGCGACGCCAAGATCTCTCCCCCAGCGGCGGCACCTGCGATACGTGCCGCGATCACGACCGTCCTGCCAAAGAAGTCGCCGCCCTCTGCCTTGGCGTTGCCGCTGTGCATCCCGATGCGAACGGGCACGGGAATGCTCTCCCACCCTGTACTGAGGGCACGTTGGATGGCCATGGCGCAGGCCGTGGCCGAACCCGCCGCCGGGAAGGCCAACATGAACCCGTCACCTTGACCCTTGACGACGCTGCCGCCGAACAAGGTCGTTTGCTGCCTGACGACATGGTCATGCCATTCGAGCAACTCCAGCCACCGATCCTCTCCAAGCGCCTCCATGAGGGCAGTGGAGTTCTCGATGTCGGTGAAGACGATCGTCACCGAGCCATCTGTCGCCATCGCCGAGACCGGCGGTTGCTCGTCCTGAACCTCTGTGAGAATCTCCTCGACGGTGGTGGTGAGCACAACCCCGACCAGCTGCTCGTTGGCCATGGCGGCAGAGTTGTGCCACTGGACGATGCGCCAATACGTTCCCTCCTCATGGAAGACGACCGTTGATCGAAGGGGAATGGGGGGCATTTCTTCAAAGTGGATGTGGAACCTGGCGGCTCCCCACCCCACGGTTCCTTCCTTCCAGGCGACGATCTCCCCGAACTCGAACGTGAAGGGGGGCGTCTCCTGCCACTGGATCCGTAACACGGCGGCGAAGTCCTTCGCCTCCTCCCACCATTCTTCGGGATCGGTCCCGATCACGAGCGCACTTGGACTGCGCGCGATGGCCTCTGTCACCGACTCGTGGTCACGAGCCGCCCAGGATCGGAACAGTCGCTCCATCAACTGCACCAGCTCGGGTGCACTTTCCATTCCATCACGATACGCGCTTGTCCCGAAACGTCGGAACGAGCCGGATTGCGTCACGATGGTGACTCACCGTTCTGCACTCACATCATGGTGCTTGGCAGTCGTGTGGTTCAGGCGATTTTGCGCGTCCATGAGTTTGAGTCGCAACTTCTCTCCTCGAGACGTCAGTGCAAGCCGGCGTGACCTTCCTCGAGCGATTCGCCTCTCAAGAGAGCATCGATGAGCGACCAGAATCGTGGGCAGCGCGACGGATCTTTCGCCGGGCAGTCCCGGGCATGCTCCAACGCGATCCGGGCGACCATGAGCCGGCGTTCCTGTTCGGCCAGTTGGGCGAGCTTGCGATCCACCAGCGCCGACCAGCGCCCCGTGCGGGTGCGGGCGGTGATCAGATCGGCGATCTCTGTCAACGAGAATCCGACCTCGCGCAGGAACAGCACGACGCCGACGGTTCGGACGGAGGACTCGGCATAGCGGCGTTGACCGGAGGCCCGGGTCTTTGGCTGAACAAGACCGAGTTCGTCGTAGTAGCGCAACGCGGTGACGGCGACGCCGGTACGGCCCGCGAGCTCGCCGATAGAAAGAAGACGCTCGGACACTTGACCTCTAGTGTACTCGAGGTTGTCTACTGGGGTCCATGACAACCGCACGCCGAGCGCGCAGCGCTGTTGTGCGCCAGTTCCACCACCCCAACGGTCCAGGCGGCCACGCCGTCGGTTGGATCATGGGCCACCGCCATTCGAACGTGGCCCGCAATCGATGGGCCGCCGAATTGCTCGACATCGAAACCGACGCCCGGGTGCTGGAACTGGGTTGTGGGCCCGGCGTGGCCATCGCCGCCCTCGCCGGGCGCGTCACCGAAGGATTGGTCGTCGGTGTCGACCATTCGACCGTCATGCTCCGCCAGGCTCGACGACGTAATGCCGCCGCGGTCACATCGGGACGGGTCCGCCTCGTCTGCGCCTCCGTCGAGGAACTGCTGCCGGACCCGCGTGACGAACAAGGTCCGATGGAGATTGGGTCGGCGCCACCGTTCGACCTGCCGTTCGACGCCGTCCTCGCCGTCAACAGTGTCGGATTCTGGCCCGAGCCGGAGGCTCGCCTCAGCGGGGTCCGGCACCTGTTGCGCAGCGGTGGGGAGATCGCGCTCGTGACGCAACCACGCTGTCCCGGATCCACCGAAGCCACCTCTCGATCCGCAGCAAGCGAGCTGGCGGGTCTGCTCGAACGGGCCGGGTTCTCCGAGATCGAGTCGTCCATGCTTGACCTCGATCCACCCGTCGCCTTCGTGCGGGCCGCCAACCCAGAGGATGCCTCGATTCGTCCGCCCAGCACGTGAGCCAGACAGTGCATCGCGTCCTCGCGTGTTGTACCCCCCGTCCACAACCGGAGATTCGGACAGCTGCCCTCTCACCTGGTCGGCGAGCGGGACACCTTCTGTTTCTCACTCGAGGTGAGAAACTCCTGCCATGCCTTCGATCTCCGGCCGGGTGGAAGTCAACCTGACCGTGCGCGACCCAGGAACCAGTGCGTTGTGGTATTCGTCGCTGCTCGACCTGGAGGAGCTGTACGACTACACCGCGACCGACGGCGGGCTCCGGTACATCGCGCTCGTCGAGCCGAGAAGTCAGCTTGTGCTCTGCCTCGTTGGCCACAAGGCCAATCAGCGGGAGCGTTTTCACGAGTTGCGTACCGGACTCGATCACCTCGAGTTCTTGGTCGACCGACGAGAAGACCTCGACGAGTGGGCGGCGAGGCTGAATCGGCTGGGCATCGAGCACTCAGGGGTCAAAGAGCCCGAGTACACACGGAACGCGATGCTCACCTTTCGCGATCCCGACAACATCCAGCTCGAGTTCTTCTGGAGGGCGCCAACTGGGTGATGCGTCCGAGTGACCGGCGGTGAGACGACTCCGGGAAGGGCCACCGTGGGCAGGTCATGATGTCGCGGTGGAATCGCTGGAGATTGCGACTCGAATCGAGACGTCCGGCAGCGGCGAGATCTGCCGGATGATCCTCGATGCCCTGCCCCACTGGTTCGGGATTCCCGAATCGGTCGTCGACTTTGTGGCGATGGCGGATCGATCACCGTCGGTGATCGCCTCGATCCGCGGGAACGACGTTGGAATCGCGACCATTCTGTCTCACGGTCCCTATGCCGCAGAGGTCTATGTCATGGGCGTTCTCCCCGAGTACCACCGGAACGGGATTGGCCGGATCATGCTCCGCACCGCGGAAGCAATGCTTGCCCGCTCCGGGGTCGAGTTCCTTCAGGTCAAGACGTTGAGCGGGTCCAAACCCGACGTCGGCTACGAGAAGACTCGAGCCTTCTACCAGGCCTACGGCTTTCGTCCGCTGGAGGAGTTCCCGAATCTCTGGGACTCGGACAACCCTGCCCTTCTCATGGTGAAGGCGGTTGCCGCTCCGGGTCACGTCGAGCGCTGATCCCGTTCTGACGGGCCACCGCGGACCGTGGGCGAAAAAGGTTGTATCAGCCGACAGTCGCCCGAGTCATGAATTTGGGGCGGGGTGATCGCTTCATGTGTACGAGCATCACCCCGCCCCTCGCCTGCACGGCGGCGAGCATGGCACGGGTGCCAGTTGGGCGTTACGAAGGACGGGCACGCACAAGGGAGTCTCTCGTCCAGCGAGGAGCGTGTCTTCCACCACTTGGCACGCTGGGGGTACCCCGCCGCCAACCGTCCGGGTTCGCCGCAAGGACGGTCGCACCCGAGCGAGTTAGGGCCCGAGGCTCTCGAGGCGCTGCTCGGCCTCAGCGAGCGCCGCATCGGCTGCCGCGGCGTGTTGGGAGAGACGCACTGCAGAGGTCGCGGCCTCGTCGGCGGCGCGGTGCGCAGCACGCGCCTTCTCCTGCAGCTGCTCGATCTCGGTCGCCAGCCGCTTGCGGGCCGCCTCGTGTCTTCTGGCCGCCGCCGCCCGCGTGCCTTGTCTGCTTCTGTCCGACGAAGACGTGGCCTCATCCGGCGGCGAAACAATGGGACTCAAGACGAACCCGACTGACGCTTGGTCGGCCTCGAGCGCACCTCGGGCCAGGAGAGCCGCCACGGCTTCGTCGACGGTAGCGGAGCGCAAGGTCTCGGCCATTCTCCGTCGTGGCTCGTCGCCGGCCGGCAGGCCAGCACTCTCGAGTCGTTGCGCCGCCGCCTCGACGACCGCCTCGATGGCCTCGCGCTCAGTCGCACGGGCCCCCGGCAGGCCGGTGCGATCGCCTCCCAGCGCCGAAGACGTCGCCTCTCGCAGCTGCCGACCGGATTCCAAAAGCAGTTCGATCAGCTCCCGCTGTTGCCGGGCCACCTGGTTCAGGGCCCATGCCGTCGGCGGTGGCCGACGGAGTTTCGACGCGCGGGCGGCCTCATCGGCCTTTCCTGCGGACTTCAGCCGCTTGACGAGCGCGTTCCGAGCGACCGTGAAGTCGGAGGGATCCAAGGCGTAGAGGTCTTCCGCTGTTTGAGGCTCACGCACGCTTGTCAACCCCTGTGCCGTCACGAGTGGGGATCCCTCATCATGCCTCCGAGATACGCATTGGGCGACACCCGCTCGACGCCCGCTGTGGCGGGTGTGAGCATGGGCGTGTGCTGGTGCAGATCTACGGCCTGACCACCCCGCACGACGCACGCGAAGTCGACCGACTCGGTCCGGACATGATCGGGATCGTCGTGGACGAGGGCATCCCAACCTGGGATTCGGTCGAAGAAGAGGTCGCCCGGGAGATCACCTCCGAGGTGCGGGGAGCCCGGATCGTTGCCCTCTCGCTGTCGACCGACCCGGATCGGATTCTGCTCACCGTCCGCGCCCTCGATGCCGATGTGCTGCACCTGGCTCGAGCCGTCGCAATCACTCCGGCGACGCTTGATCGACTACGTGACTTGGTGGCGCCAGTCCAGCTCATGCTCACGGCTCCGGTCGAGGGAGCTGAGTCCGTGTTGGCCGCTCAACGGCTCGCAACGTTCGCTGACTACTTACTCCTCGACACCGTTCATCCAGAGACCGGCGTGATCGGTGCGAGCGGGCACACGCACAACTGGGCGCTGAGCGCCGAGATCGTCGCCACCGTCGACGTCCCGGTCATCCTTGCGGGGGGACTCGGCCCCCACAACGTGCGCGAGGCCATCGCCCAGGTCCAACCGGCAGGAGTCGATTCCGAGACACGGACGAGCCGGGACGACGATCGACGTCGCAAGGACTTGTCGAAGGTCGCGTCCTTCATCACGCTCGCCAGAAGCGCATTCCCGTAGGACAGGATCTCGGAGAGCCCACGTCACGCCACCGAGCCTCAGAGGTAGCTCGGCAGCCCCACAGTGTCGTCGAACTTGGCCCCATCGCGGGACGTCGCCCACGGCCTCCACAGCAGCAGCGTGACGCCAAGGCCAACCAACCCCGCCACCAGCAGCACCCACCCGACAGCGTCGATCGGACCCCCCGGTCCCGCGAAGCCGAGCCGATGTGGGTTCACGAAGATGCTGGGGACCGGTCGGGGGACGGAATGCCGCAATGCGACGGCCGCCGCCGATACCGATCCCACGCGTCGGCCGACAAGGATGACCAATCCCGCGGCGCCCGCCGCAAAAAAGAGCACCGCGCTCACGACGAGGGTCAAGGTTCGGAGACGCAAGGGTTTGGAGGGTGGGGAACTCGGACCGACGACGCCGCGTGCCGTGGCCCAAGAGGCCGCGAACGACCTGGCATCGAAGTAGCCGTTCCCGAGCACCTCCTCGGGCGAGACCCCGTCAGATTGGGCCTCGGCCAGATCAGCCTCCAAGTCCGCTGCCATTTCGCTGGCCGCTGCCTCGGGGACGTGGAGCCGATTCCACTCCTTTCGGCATTCTTCGACGAACCGGCTCACGATGCCACCTCCGCGCCTGCGAGACCCAAGACGGCATCGACGGCGTCGCGAGTCGCCTCCCATTCTTTGACCCCCGTGGCGAGGGCCCGCTGGCCCTGGCCGGAAAGCCGGTAGTACTTCCGGGGCGGCCCCCCGTTGCTGGCGGCCCGATGCGTATCGACCAGGCCGTCGCGCTCGAGCCGGCCCAGCAACGGGTAGATGGAGCCCTCACCCACGATGGAGAGCCCCCGCGCTGCGAGTCGCTTGGTCATCTCGTAGCCGTACGCCGGTCCTTCGCTCATCACGGTCAGCAGGCACAGGTCCAGCACGCCGCGGAGGAGTTGGGTCCTGCGACCCCCGCTCTCTACCATGCGACACATTATAGTGAACCCGTAGCTTGTGGTGCAAGTGAGTCCCGCTGGCCCGCACGGGCTCGACGACCGTCCTGTCACAATGTGTCGGACCAGAGGGAGGAGCGAGTGGCGATACGGGCGGTCATGTTCGACTTTGGCGGTGTCATCTCGACCAGCCCATTCGAGGCGTTCGCACAACTCGAGGCTGACAAGGGGCTTCCGCCCGGTTTCATCCGCGCCGTCAACGCCACCAACCCCGACGGCAATGCCTGGGCACGGTTGGAACGAAATGAGATCGGCATCGACGCCTTCGGGGCGCTGTGGGCGGCAGAAGCGCGCGCCCAGGGCCACGAGGTCGACGGCCGGCTGGTGCTCGAGAGGCTGGCGGGCAACATCCGTCCCCAGATGGTCGCCGCCATCGAAACGTGTCGGACCACCTACAAGACGGCCTGCTTGACGAACAACTTTGCGTCGGCCGAGCGTGTCGTCTCGGCGGAGGTCGCGGCCGTCTATGCCCTCTTCGATGCCGTCCTGGAGTCACGCGTCCTGGGCCTGCGCAAACCGGATCCCCTCTTCTATGAACTCGCCTGCTCGGCGCTCAGCGTGGAGCCCGAAGAGTCGGTGTACCTCGATGACCTCGGCGTCAACCTCAAACCGGCGCGCGCCGCTCGGCATGCGGACCATCAAGGTGACCGACCCCGGACAGGCTCTCGCGGAACTTGAGGACGTCCTCGGCCTCTCCTTCAAGCCCTGAACGGCCCAGGCTGGGTCGGGGGTTGAAACCCGGATCCCTCGGAGGTCGCAACCGCTACGTCGCGATCACCAGCGACGTGTCGAGCCCGAGCAGCTCCACGGTCGTCGATCCCGAGCGCAGCGCCTCGAAGAAACCTGCCTCCTTTGCGGCGCGCTCCCGCCCGGCCCCAAGCACCTCCGCCAGAACATCGCCCGGCACGAATGTGACGCCGTCGACGTCGGCGACCACCCAGTCCCCCGCGGCGACCAGCACGCCGCCAACCCGGACCGGAAGCCCCACCGTTCCCGGCTTGTCCTTCGTGGCGCCGGTCAGCGCGATCGTCGACGAGAAGACGGGGAAGCCGTGCGCCGCCAGCGCGGCCACGTCGCGGACGCCTCCATCGAGCACGAGGCCCGCCAACCCGGCCGTTTCCGCCGCCGTCGTGAGCACCTCGCCCCAGTAGCCACGGTCGGCTACCTGGCCGACGTCCACCACGAGGACGCTCCCGCGCGGTGCCTTGGTCACGGCGACGTGGACGGCCAGGTTGTCGCCCGGTGTGCACCCGACGGGGTAGACCGGGGCGGCGACGGCCGCACCGGGCCAGGCCGGGCGCAGCCTTCGATGGGCTGCCTTTCCACCCGACTCACCCAGGGTGGCGGAGCCCAGCCCGGCCAGCGCGGCCGACGTCTCCTCGGGACTACTGCTCGGGTCGCTCACGTCGCGTCCTCCTCTGATCGCCGGGCCGATGCATTCGACCACTCGGCGGCCCTGTCGCACCAGCCCTACACTCCGCCCATGGCTGACAACATGCTGATCGTCACGCACGTCGCCCCGTATTCCGACGGCCCGGCCGGGGTGCATGGCGTGCTGGGCCAGGCCGCGACTGGCCTGAGCGAACTGGCCGCCCTGGCCGGCCTCTGCCCCACGGTGGTCACCGATGTCGCCGACGTCTCGGCACGCCAACTCGCGACCTCCCGCGTGCTCGCCCTGTTCACCATCGGAGAGACGCCGTGGTCTGCCGACCAGAAGGCCGAGGCCTACGAGGCCTGGCAGCAAGGAGGCCTCCGCGTGCTCGGCGTGCACTCGGCCACCGACGCCAGCCACACCTGGCCCGAGTACGGCACCATGCTGGGTGCCCGCTTCGACGGCCACCCCTGGACCCAGGACTTCACCATCGATGTGGTCGACGCCGACCACCCCGCCACGGCCCACCTGGGCCATCGCTTCCAGTGGCACGACGAGGTCTACCTCTTCAGCGGACTGCGGCCCGATGCGCGAGTGCTGTTGCGCCTGGCCGACGACCAGGTCGACATGTCGGTGCCCGGGGGTCGCGTGCCCGAGTGCGGGTTCCCGCTCGCCTGGTGCGTCGAGGAGGGCGGCGCCCGCACCTTCTACAGCGCGTTGGGCCACTTCCCGGGAGCCTGGGAGACGCCGGCCTACCTCCGCCATCTGGACGGGGGCCTCGCCTGGCTGCTCGCCAGCGCCTAGCCTGACGCCCATGTCAGGGTCGTCGAAGGGCCGTCGGTGAGCTCGCTCCCGGACGTCATGGCGGCTGCGGTCTACCAGTCGCCCGGAACGGTCACCGTCGAGGAGCGACCGGTCCCGCGCCCCGGGCCGGACCAGCTGGTCGTGCGGGTGCACGCCTGTGGCATCTGCGGGTCCGACATCCATCAGATGCGTGACGGTTGGGGCTTCCGGCCGGGGGCGGTCGCCGGTCACGAGTGGAGCGGCACCATCGCCGCCGTCGGAGGGGACGTCAGCGGCTGGTCGGTGGGCGAACTGGTCGTCGGGGGTGCCTCCCCGAAGTGCGGCACCTGTCGGCGCTGCCGCGAGGGCAAGCCTTCCCAGTGCGAGAACCGGCAGAGCATGACGGCCGAACACAACGACGGCGCCTTCGCCGAGTACATCGTCGTGCGGGCGACCGGCGTGCAGCGGCTGCCCGAGGGCCTCTCGCCACGACACGCCGCCCTGGCGGAACCGCTGTCGGTCGCCCTGCACGGCATCACCCGCTCGGGCGTCAAGCCCGGCGACACCGTCATGGTGTTCGGAGCCGGGCCGATCGGCGCGCTCAGCGTCGCTGCACTCCAGTCGATGGGCATCACGGACATCACCGTCGTCGAACCCCATGAGGGCCGGAGGCGCTTGGCCACCGCCCTCGGTGTCTCCGCGGTCGAAGACCCCGCCGACCTCGAGACGTTCGCGTCGTGGGAGCCCGAACGCATGTCCTCCCGCGCCGTCCACGTCGTCCTGGAGTGCTCTGGGCACCGGGCGGCGATCGAGGCGGGCTTCCAGCAACTGCGGCGCGGTGGCCTCCTGGTGATGGTCGGCGCCGGCATCGATCACCCGACCTTCGACATCAATCGCATGATCCTCAACGAGCTGACCGTCACAGGATCTTTCGTCTACGACCTGCACGGCTTCGAACAGGCGCTCGAGCTGCTCGCCTCCGAAGACTTCCCGGCCGATCTCCTGATCGATCCCGACGACGTCCCCCTCAGCGGCATCAGCGAGGCCCTCGAGGACCTCGCCTGCGGTCGTATCGCCGGCAAGGTGATGGTGGTCCCCGAGGTGCGCTCCTGATGGCACACCCCTTCTATCCGTCCGGAAACCCCCACTTCAACCACGTCGCCATGTCGCTCCCCGCCGACCTCCTGGGCGCGGAGAGCCGGGCCGACGTCTGCCGCTTCTTCCACGAAGTGCTCGGCTTCGAGGAGATGGAGGTCATGACGGAGGACCGCCGCCGACTCATC
Organism: uncultured Acidimicrobiaceae bacterium; assembly: GCA_963838835.1. Classification (GTDB taxonomy): domain Bacteria; phylum Actinomycetota; class Acidimicrobiia; order Acidimicrobiales; family RAAP-2; genus Bog-473. The sequence goes on along the minus strand of CAWITA010000030.1, from coordinate 21,280 downwards.
CTCAGCTGCGTCCACTGGGATCAGTTCATCTTCTTGATCGCGGAAGACGACCCGATGCGGTGCCCCCGCATGGACCACTACGGGTTCGCCGTCGGCTCCCTCGACGAGCTGCGGGGCATCCAGGAGAGGGCCGAGACGTTCCGCCGGGCGGACGACCGCATGGAGCTCATCGACTTGCACGTCGACGACCAGAAGGTGGTCAAGATCCACTCGCTCTACGTCCGGTATCTCCTGCCCATGACGATCGAATTCCAGTACTGGGAGTTCCCCCAACAAGAGCAGCAGCCGGCTCACTGAGGACGCGTCGCCCCGTCCGCGCCGGTACGGTGCGGCCATGACCCCTCCCGCTTCCCTGGCGCATCGAGCCGAACGGTTCCGATCCCTGCACGTCCCCGGCCGGCCGCTCCTCATGCCCAACGCCTGGGACCTTGGGTCCGCTGCCCTGTTCGCCTCCCTCGGCTTCGAGGCGATCGCCACCACGAGCGGCGGTTTCGCCGCCACGCGGGCTCGCCTCGACGGCGCGCTGACGAGGGGCGAGGTCCTCGCCCACGCCGGCGAGCTGGCCGGGGCGGTCGACATCCCGGTCTCGGCGGACCTCGAGAACTGCTTCGCCCACGACCCCCAGGGCGTGGCCGCCACCATCGCGGACGCCATCGACGGTGGCCTCGCCGGCGGCTCGGTGGAGGACTTCACGGGCGACCAGGACGCGCCGATCTACGAGCTGGCGCTGGCCACCGAGCGCGTCCGGGCGGCGGCCGAGGCCGCCCATGCCGGTCCCGTGCCCTTCGTCCTGACGGCCAGGGCAGAGAACTACTTGCACAAGCGGACGGACCTCGGCGACACCATCGCCCGCCTGCAGGCGTACCAGGAAGCCGGCGCCGACGTCCTCTTCGCGCCGCGGGTCGTCGACCCGGCCGAGCTGCGCCAGCTGCTCGCTGCGGTCGACCTTCCCGTCAGCGTGCTCGTCCTGCCCGGGGCCCCCACGGTCGGCGAGCTCGCCGAGTTGGGCGTGAGCCGGATCTCAGTCGGGGGCGCGATCGCCGTCGCCGCCTATGGCGCCGCCATCAAGGCCGTCACCGAGCTCCGGGACTCCGGCACGTATGGGTACTGGGACCTCGCCGCCGTGGCCCGGCCCGTGATCGCTGACGCCTTCAGCCGCTGACGGCGACCGTCACCTCGATCTCCACCGCCCCGTTGCGGGGCAGCGCGGCCACGCCGATGGCGGAGCGCGTGTGGCGGCCCGCCTCACCGAAGACGTCGGCCAGCACGCGGCTGGCCCCGTCCACCACGGCCGGCTGCTGGTGGAAATTGGGTGCCGAGGACACATAGCCGGTCACCGTCAACACCCGCGTGATCCGGTCGAGCGAGCCCAGCGCCTGCTCGAGCACGGCCAGGGCATTCAGCGCGCACACGGCGGCGGCCTCACGGCCCTCCTCGACGGTGACGTCGTCGCCCAGGTGTCCGAGGCACGTGAGCTCGCCGGCGATGCGAGGCAGCTGTCCCGACGTGCGCGCCACGCCATCGTGCACCACCACGGCGTCGAGCGGGTCGTGCGGCGGGTGGGGCCCGTAGAGGGTCAGGCCCAGCTCGGCGAGCCGGGCCCGGATGGCGCCGTTTGTCACCGGCGCCTATCGCATGTAGGGGTAGACGTTGGCGAAGTTCTGGTTGATCTTCTCGGGCAACGGGAAGATCCCGCCGAGCTGCGTCGACCCCCAGATGATCTTGGCGGAGCGCTCGACGAGCGCGGTGTTGTGCATCGCTTTGGGCATGGTGGTGCCGACCGCGACCATCCCGTGGTTGGCGATGAGCGCCGCGCCTCGGTTCTCGAGCGCCTTGACCGTCTGCTCGCCCAACTCTGCCGAGCCGCTGGGGCAGTACTCCGTGCAGCGGATGTCGCCGCCCAAATAGACCGTGAACTCGTCGATGCAGCTCGGGATGTCCTGATGGGCGACCGCGAACATGGTGGCGTGGACGGCATGCGAGTGGATGCACACCGCGATGTCCTCGTAGGCGCCCATCACCGCCAGGTGGAGGTACTTCTCCGAGGTCGGCCCACGCTCCCCGGCGACGACGTCACCGGCCGGGTTGACGATCACGATGTCGTCCGGCGTCATGATCCGGTAGTCGAGCGACGACGGCGTGACGGCGATGTTGCCGTCTTCCATCCGCGCCGAGATGTTCCCCGAGGTCCCCTCGACCAATCCCTTCTCCAGTAGCTCCTTGGCGGCGGCGACGATCTGCTGCGGTGCGTTCTCAATGAAGGTGGCCATGGCCGGGTAGCTCCTCACCGTTGGTTGGGCGAACGTCCTCGCCCGGTGGTCGCCCCCGATCGTACAGCCCCACCGCCATTGCTGACACGGCTGTCAGGGAACAAGGCGCCCGAGTACCCTCTCGCCCATGGGACTTCTGGACGGACGTGTGGCGGTGGTGACCGGAGCGGGTCGGGGGATCGGGCGCGACATCGCCCTGTGCCTCGCCCGGGAAGGGGCCAAGGTCGTCGTCAACGACGTGGGCGTCACCCTGGGCGGTGAGGGAACCGCCGAGGACCCCGCCGCGACGGTGTGCCGCGAGATCGAGGAGGAGGGCGGCGAAGCCGTCCCCAACCACGACTCGGTGAGTGACTTCGAGGCGGCGGGTCGGATCATCGCCATGGCGACCGACGCCTTCGGCTGCCTCGACATCCTCGTCAACAACGCCGGCATCGTGCGCGACCGCACCCTGGTCAAGATGGACGAGGCGGACTACGACGCCGTGATCGCTGTACACCAGAAGGGCACGTTCAACACCGTCCGCCACGCCGCGCCGCTCATGAAGGACGCCGGCTACGGCCGTATCGTCAACATCACGTCCTCGGCCGGGCTCCGGGGAAACTTCGGCCAGACCAACTACGGCGCGGCCAAAGCCGCCATCATGGGCATGACATTCGTGTGGGCCCTCGAGCTGGGCAAGTACGGCATCACCGTCAACGCCGTCGCGCCGTCGGGCTACACCCGCATGACCGAGGGGCTCTACGCCGGCGCCGAGCCGCCGGCCGACCAGGACCCCGCCCTCAACGCTCCGCTGATCGCGTTCTTGGCCAGCGAAGGCGCCTCCTACGTGAACGGGCAGGTGCTCGGGCGTACGGGCTTCGCCTACACGCTGTTCCAGACGCCGCGCCAGATCGCGGCGATGTGGTACGACGGAGGCTGGACGCCCCAGGAGGTGGCCGACCACTTCCACGAGGTGCTCGGCCAACACCTGCAATCGGTGGGTATGGGCGAGCATCCGCTGCTCGGCAAGAAGGGGTGAACGGACCGCGAACCCGACACGGCGGCGCGGACTGCTAGCGTGGCGCTACGCGTCCGTGGTGCTCGGTGCACCACAGGCGACCGGCGGGATTCCACCCTGAGGTTGCGGTGCGTGACCACAGAACGGAGTTCCACCCTTGTCGTCCCCCACGCCGGGCACCGATGTGCCCGCCACCACCACCTTCGCTGACTTGGGCCTGCCCGATGCCCTCGTCGCGGTCCTGGCCGCCCAGGGCATCACGACCCCTCTCCCCGTCCAGGCCATGACCATCGCCGACGCCCTGGCCGGCCGCGACGTGTCGGCGAAGGCGCCGACGGGTTCGGGCAAGACTCTCGCCTTCGCCCTTCCCGTGGCGGCGGCGGTGCGGCACTGCGCGCCGAAGAAGCCCCAGGCTCTGATCCTCGTGCCCACCCGCGAGCTGGCTCTGCAGATCTCCGACGTCCTCGCCCCGCTCCTGCGGGCACGCGACCGTCGCGTCGCCGTCATCTACGGCGGGGTGAGCTACGAACGCCAGCGCAAGTCGTTGCGCAACGGTGTCGACGTGGTCGTCGCCTGCCCGGGGCGTCTCGAGGACTTGATGCAGGCGGGCACGATCCGCTTGGCCGACGTGCGAACGGTCGTCCTCGACGAGGCCGACCGCATGGCGGACATGGGCTTCCTCCCTGCCGTGCGCCGGATCCTCGACGCCACGACGCCACAGCGTCAAACCCTGCTCTACTCGGCGACGCTCGACGGAGAGGTCGACGTCCTCGTGCGCCGGTACCAGAGGGACCCGGTTCGCCATGAGGTCGTCAACGACGCCGACGACCTCAGCCGGGTGACCCACGCCTTTCATCACGTGGCCCACGCCGACCGGCCGGCCGCGCTCGCCGCGCTGGCCGGGGCCGCCACCTCCTCGATCATCTTCGTGCGGACCAAGCACGGCGCCGACCGGGTGGCGACCAAGCTGGCGCACGCCGGCATCGCGGCCCAGGCCATCCACGGGGGCCGCTCCCAGGCTCAACGCGAGCGGACGCTCAAGGCGTTCCGGGCCGGCCGGGTCCATGCCCTCGTGGCCACCGACGTCACGGCGCGGGGCATCCACGTCGACGACGTCTCGACGGTGATCCACTACGACCTCCCCGAGAGCCCCAAGGACTACGTGCACCGCTCGGGAAGGACGGCCCGGGCGGGAGCCGGCGGGACGGTCATCGCGCTCGTCACGCCCGAGCAGCGACAGACGGCGGCCGGCCTGCTGCGCACGCTCGGCCTCGACGTCACCGACGCCGATGGGGTTCGTCTCTCGGTCGACGCCGGCCACCGAGGTGCTCGGCCGACCAAGGAGAGCCCGCGCCGAGCAGCACAGTCCCCCCGTGCCCGGCGACACCAGCGCCGCCCGCCGCACCCGGTCAACGGCCGGCGGTCCTCAAGGAGCCGCTGACCCCTCAGTCGGCGGCACGACCCGGTTACCCACGCGCCCGGGGCAGGGAGACTGGCGCCTCTGTAGGGTATGAGCGGAAACGCAGCGATCGCCGATCAGGGAGGGACCATGGACGTCCGGGACAAGATCTACATCAACGGGGCCTGGGTCCCCTCGACCGGCACCGGCACGCTGGAGGTCATCGACTCGGCCACCGAGGAGGTCTTCGCCACCATCCCCGAGGGCACGCCCGAGGACGTGGACAAGGCCGTCGAGGCGGCCGCGGCCGCCTTCCCCGGCTGGGCGGCCACCTCGACGGAGGAGCGGGCCAAGCTGCTCGCCCGCGTCGGCGAGGCCCTGGCCACGCGCACCGACGAAATCGCGCAGGTGATCAGCCACGAGGTCGGCATGCCGATGACGTTGTCGGGCTCCATCCAGGTCGGCCTGCCGGCAGGGCGCGTTCGCCGATGCCGCCGACGGCGTCGGAGACGTTCGAATGGGAAGAGGAGGTCGGCAACTCGCTCGTCGTCCGCGAGCCCGTCGGTGTCGTGGGCGCCATCACACCCTGGAACTATCCCGCTCTACCAGGTCGTCCTCAAGGTGGCACCTGCCCTGGCCGCCGGCTGCACCGTCGTCTTGAAGCCGAGCGAGGTCGCGCCCATCAATGCGTTCATCCTGGCCGAGGTCATCGACGAGATCGGCCTGCCCCCGGGGGTCTTCAACCTGGTGAGCGGCGTCGGGCCGGTCGTCGGTGAGGCGATCGCCGCCCACCCCAAGGTCGACATGGTCTCGTTCACCGGCTCGACCCGGGCCGGCCGGCGGGTCATGGAACTGGCCGCCGAGGGCATCAAGCGCGTCGCCCTCGAGCTCGGCGGCAAGTCGGCCAACATCCTGCTGGACGACGCCGACCTCGCCAAGGCCGTGCCGGCGGGGCGTGTTCGGGTGCTACCTCAACTCTGGCCAGACCTGCTCGGCCCTGACGCGGATGCTCGTGCCGCGACAAGCGGTTGGCCGAGGTCGAGGAGCTTGGCCGCGACGCGGCGGGCAGGTTCACTCCGGGCGACCCATTCGCGGAGGGCACGCGCCTCGGGCCGCTCGTCTCGGCAGTCCAGCGCGACCGGGTTCGCGGCTACATCGCCACGGGGATCGAGGAGGGCGCCAGGCTGCTCGTCGGTGGCGCCGAAGCACCGGAGGGGCTCGACAAGGGCTTCTACGTGCAGCCGACCGTCTTCTCCGACGTCACCCCGGACATGACCATCGCCAAGGAGGAGATCTTCGGCCCGGTCCTGTCCATCATCCCCTACGACACCGAGGAGGAGGCGATCGAGATCGCCAACGACACGCCGTACGGCCTGGCCGGCGCGGTGTGGAGCGGCGACCCCGCCCGGGCCAAGCACGTGGCGCGCCAGATGCGCACGGGCCAGGTGGACATCAACGGCGGGCGGTTCAATCCGCGCACCCTTCGGTGGCTACAAGCAGTCGGGCATCGGCCGGGAGCGCGGCAAGTCGGCCTCGAGGAGTACGTCGAGACCAAGTCGATGCAGCGCTAACGGAGGAGGCGGCGTTCGGGTATGCCTGCCCGCATGTGTCGCTAATCGCTGACGATCGCTAGTCGCTAGTCGGGACCAGGTCCGCTCCGGCACGAACGCGACATAACCGATGCTCCTATGGATGTTGTCAAGACCTTTCGAGGGATTTTCGGGAGTGAGGACAGCGGACAGACCAATGATGGGCCACTCGTCGAGAGGGCAAGCTCTTATCAGGTCACGCGTCTTCGAGAGTCGGTGAACCGGGCCATGGACCGGCATATCGGTTACAGGTCAGTCTCATCGACGACAGGCGTTCGGTGAGCCAGGTCCATGGTCCGGGATCTAAGCGCGAGGCAAATAGCGGTAGACCTCGCGGGCGACGTAGCGCTTGAGCATGCGGATGGCCTCGTTCTTGGAACGACCGTCCTTGACCCGGCGCTCCATGTAGGCCTGGGTCCTCGGATCAGATGCCAGCCGGGTGATCACGATGTGCCACAGCGCCCGGTTGGCCTGGCGGTCCCCGCCGCGGTTGAGCCGGTGGCGCGTGACCTTGCCCGAGGAGGCCTCGAGCGGTGAGACCCCGCACAGATGCGCCCAGGCCGCCTCAGAACGGAGCCGTTCGGGGTTGTCACCGGCAGCGACCAACAGTGCGGCCGCGGTGTCGATGCCCACTCCATAGACGGCCAGCAGCTCGGGAGCAATGGTCTTGAGAAGCGGGGTGATCATGGCGTCGAGCTCGCCGATCTCGGCTTCGAGGTCGGCCACGCGATGCGCCAGCGAGGAGAGCGACGCCTTGGTGGCCGCGGTCACCGCATCGGGCGAGCGCGTCGGACGCAGGCCCTGCGCGGCCGCGACGAAGGCGGCGATGGGGAGACCCTTGAGGCGGCTCTGCAGCTGGTCAGGAGCGCTGAAGGTCAACTGGCGCATCTGACCGAGCGCCTTGATGCGCGCCCCACGAGCCGAGCGCTTGGCCACGACGAGGACGCGGATGGCCTCGACCGAGCCGTCCCTGGACTTGGCCGTTCCATGGGCCCGGCCCGACTGGGCCGCCCGGGCCGCCTCAAGAGCGTCGAGGGGATCGGACTTGCCGGACTGACGGCGTGCCTGGCGGTTCTGGCGGTCCACCTCGACCACGTGGATTCCGGCTCGGGCGAGAAAACGGGCGACGCCAGCCCCATAGGACCCCGTCCCCTCCACACCGACCTTGCTGACCTCCCCGAAGGCTTGGAGCCAGCTCAGCAGCTCGGCGTAGCCGTCGAGGTCGGCCCGGAACGATTGCGTGCCGAGCAGGCCACCGACCTCGTCCAAGACAGCGGCCACGTGGACCTCGCCATGGGTGTCGATGCCACCGGTGACGGCGCGCGTGGCTTCTACGATGGTCATGCCATCCCTTCCTTTCCTTAATCCGGTTGAGGGGTGGCGCGGCCGTCCCGAGAAGGAGTGACGGTGCGGGTCGATCTGCTCTAACAGAGCGGCCCATCACCCCTCTGGAACGGGGCACGCCGCGCCTCGTGTGAGTTTGCCCGGAGCTCCGGTCGACGGTTTGCGAACACCAACGAGTGTCCGTCGAGATCTCAAGTCAGACCGGTGGCTCCGGTGCTCCCGAAACTACTGACGACCAACCTTGCAGCGGTGGACCCTCACGGGAGCTTCACAACATCATTGATGTTCGGGGACGCGGTGCCGCGGTCCCGACCCGGGTCGACGGCCACAGACAGGGACGTTTGAGTCGGACATCTTGGTCATAAACTCGCCGGGGCTTCGACGGAAGGACACGCAATGCCGAAAGCAGTCAAGGAGAACGCATCGCGGAGGCCTCCACAGTCGGCGACGAACCACTCGGACATCGACGACTGGATCCTGCGCCAGATGCCGCATCTGCAGCCCATCGTCAAGCGGTTGGACGAGACGATCCGAGCGACGATCCCGGGCCTGCACTACGCCGTCAAGTGGAAAAGGCCGTACTACGGGCTAGCAGAACTCGGATGGATCATCGAGTTGGCCGCCTACGACGTCTCCGTGAATGTCGTTTTCCTCGGCGGTGCGGACTTCGACTGCCCTCCGCCACTCGGGACCACCGACCGGACCCGGTACGCCAAGGTGACTGCCATCGAGGACGTGCAGGGCCGGAGCTGCGCAAGTGGATCCAGGAGGCGAGCCGCACGCCGGGTTGGAGGTGACGGGCGTTGCGCCAGAGTGGCGGATCCGTGCGGCTCCGCACCGACTCGTGGCGAACTGTCGTCTCACCCACTTCCGGTGTTCTGGGTCATCCCAGCAGCAGGTGGAAATATTACCCTTGCGCTGGAACTCTCGGACAGTGGGCGTCCCGGTAGGCGTGACATCGCCTATAAAAAGCTGATGGCCAAAGTGATAGTCCAGGGAGTGTTCTCGGTTGACCCGAAGGAACGGGACCGGTTCGTTGAAACAAGCATCGAGGCAATGCGCTCCTCCCGCCAGGAAGAGGGTTGCCTCGAGTACGTAATCGCGGCCGACCCGCTCGACCCGGAGCGCGCGGTTCTCTCCGAGCGGTGGGAATCAATGGACCACCTGCAGCAACACCTCGCCCAGCAAAGAAGTGCGGCTCGCGGTGTCGACTCCAGGCCGGTCCCTCGGAACGTTGAGATCACTGTTTTCGAGGTATCGAACTCACTTCCTCTGGGGTGACCCCAGCCTCTGCATAAACGCCTCCGACTCACAAGTGAACTGGGGCATTTAGCCCCCGGTCGCACGGGCAGTACAATGAGCGTGTGACGCCCGCGACCACCCCGTACCGAGCGCGCTTCACCCGAATGGACGAGTCCACGGCCGAGGAGTGGGCGGCCATGGTGGCCATGGAGGACGAGGACCTGAGCGCCTTGCCTGATCGGCTGCTGGCGCAACTGCGTCTGCTCGACAACGAGCACGGTGGCTTCGCCGTCGACCGCCTGACCCACAGTTTGCAGACGGCCCACCGGGCCGAGGCGGACGGCCGCGACGACCCATATCTGGTATGCGCCCTTCTGCACGATGTGGGTGACGTGCTCGGACCGCTCAATCACGCCGACATTGCCGCCGCCATCCTCAAGCCATGGGTGAGCGAGGCCTACCACTTCATGGTTCTTGAGCACGGCATCTTTCAGGGCTACTACTTCTGGCACTACGTAGGCGGAGACCGAGACGCCCGAGACGAGTTCAGGGGGCACAAGCACTACGACCTCACCGAGGAGTTCGTGCGCTGTTACGACATGCCGTCCTTCGATCCCGCATACGCGACGCCCCCGCTCGAGCACTATGAGCCGATGCTGCGGTCCTTCTTCAGCCGGCCCTAGAGCTCCCGCTAACCGCAGTAGCCAGCCAAGCTTTGGGTAGGTGCCTGGGCCGCCCAACGGGCATGACTCAGTACCGGCGATAGGCGGCACCATGGCTCGCAGTACATGCGGCGCGTCTTAGGACGGTCCGCTACTTCGTTGTCGTGTGCTCCGGGGTCGGATGTCGTCCTTACCTGTTGTCACCCGTTGTCTGAGTGCCAAGAAGTCATGGAGGCCAGTTAGATCGACTCGCGAAACTCTGCACCGGCAGCGATCACCGTCACGTTGTCCATGATGTCGACCATCGGCGTAATCTCGAACTCAAGCCACGTCCCGAACTTCGAAGGCGCGTCGGCCAAACCTGCCGGGTTGTCAGTCTCGACCACGGCGCAGCCTCCCTGCCCATCCACGCGGGCTAGAAACTGCAGGAAGTTTTGATCGGCCGGGATCTGCCACTTGGAAAACGTGTCGAGCAGTCTCTTTCCGTCATCGTGGTTCTGCTGGGCCGTGCCGACCTGTCGGATCTTCCAGCTCACGAGGTACTTAGCCATGATCTTCTCCCATCTGGTCGACCATTCACTCTTGCGATGGAAAAACGCTATCCCTAGCCATAGAGCTTCGCTTCGAGAATCGAAAGGCGGCTGGTCCATGGCCGGCACAGGGACCAACAAGGTCTGGAGTTGGCTGTATGACTGCTCCCGAAGTGCCAGGTGGCACCCCTTCCCGATGGCGTAATGGGGGCACCTTGCTCCATGCCGATCGGCGAAGCGACTGTTCATCAGGTTTCGATATGAGCAGCCAGGAATCGACGGATCTCCTCAGTCAGCTCGTCGTCCTCAGGGGCTCCGAAGAACCCACCATGGGGCATGGCCTCGAACACGTGTAGTTGGGCCTCAACCCCGCCGGCACGAAGCCTCCGGTGCATCCGAACGGTATTGGACAAGAACAGGTCTCGGGTTCCGGCTTGCAGAAAGGTCGGTGGAAAGGGGGCGCTGAGGTCACCGAACAGTGGCGAGAGATAGGGGTGTCGCAGATCGTGGTCGCCGGCATACAGGGCGATGGAGTCGGCCAGACTCTCCGTCAAGACGTTGTCGATGCCCAGATTCGTTTGAAATGAGTCGCCTGACTCAGTCAGGTCGGCTTCCGGCGTCAGCAGGATAAGCGCCGCCGGGAGGGGCAGCCCCTCGTCGCGCGCGCGCAACATCACAGCGGCGGCCAAGTTGCCACCTGCCGAACCCCCGCCCACCACGATCTGGTCGGGTGCCCGAACAGCGAGCAGACCTCGATAGACAGCGAGGACGTCATCAAGCGCGGCTGGGTAGGGATGGTCGGGGGGCATCCGATAATCGACGGACCACGTCTGCATCTGTACTTGGGCCGCCATCCTTCGTGCCATCACTTCGCACGCCTTGCCGCTGCCCATCACTAGCGATCCACCGTGGATATCCAAATAGATCGGCTGCGTATCACCCTCTTGCACACCCTCTGGGGTGACCACGAATACTGGTACTCCTCCGACCGATCTGGTTTGAACGGACGAGCGGAGATGTTCGACCAGTGCACCCATGACGGCGACGAGCAACTCGTCAGTCTCTTTGATCAGGGACCGCCATCCCGCGACGTCCCTTGGGGCCATTCGTCCAGCGGCGCCACCGAACATGTCCATGCCGAGGAACTGCTGGGCTTGCTCGCTGACGGAAGTCGGGACCGGGATGAACCTGGAAACCTCCCGCCCTGCGGTACTGCGCCCATCGTCATCCAACGTCATCCATTGCTCCCCTCGTATGGCGGTACATTCCTTCCGCCACGGTACTGGGGAGGAGACAAGCAGACCGGACGAGATAGCGTGCCTCACGCTCATCTTGGGTGGTCAAAACGACAAGAGGAGTTGGGGATCCCCGAGGTCCCGAACTGACCCCCACTGGCGAACGGGGGCACCTCGGTCAAGATTCCAAGAGACCCTGGTAGATAGCCAGGGTACTTCGGTCGAATGCCGCTAGCACCACCCTGCGAACTTCAGAGTCGATTGATTTCAACGTCGTGATGGCTACTTCAGCAGCCTCCTCTCGGGGAAGCCGAAGATGCCAGTCGAGATTGCCGGAAACGCTACTGACGTGGCACCGAGTTCACCGGCGACTTCGAGCGCTCGTCGATAACAAGAGGCGAGAACCTCGGGTTCTCCGGCACGGCCACCCTGCCACACAGGCCCAACTGCGTGAATGATCCAGCGAGCGAGCAGACGGAAGCCGGGGGTGGCCTTTGCCTCACCGGGGTCGCATCCACCCAGAGCAGCACATGCTGCCGATAGGTCAGCTTCACCGGCAGCTTGATGAATGGCTTCGTCCACTCCGCCACCCATGACCAGGGCCGGATTTGCGGCATTGACAATCGCGTCCACTTCAAGCTTGGTGATGTCTGCGAGTAGCGCCGAAATCTTCGGTTGTGCCATTCCAACATTCTGACCCGACTGCACAGGCGGCACCCTCTCCCCGCAGTATGGGATCCATGGGTGTCGATGCCACCCGTGATGGCGCGCGACGGCTTCACGATGGTCGTGCCATCCTTAATCCGGTTGAGGGGTGGCGCGGCCGTCCCGAGAAGGAGTGACGATGCGGGTCGGTCTGGTCCAACAGACCGGCCCATCACCCCTCTGGAACGGGGCACGCCGCGCCTCGTCTGAGTTTGCCCGGAGCTCCGGTCGACGGTGTGCGGACACCAAAGGGTGTCCGTCGTGATCTCAAGTCAGACTGGTGGCTCCGGTGCTCCCCGAAACTACTGACGACCAACCTTGCAGCGGTGGATCCTCACGGAGGGCTCAACAACATCATTGGCGAAGTGGGGCACCGGTATCGGTACTTCCCGCTCGGGTTGCCGTCGAGGCGGAGAGCGGACCGATTGGCGCCTTCGCTTGGGTGAACCGCCCAATAGAGTCGCCACCGATGATCTATCACCTCTTGCTGGCAAGGGAATGGGAATCGAGGCAAGGGTCGGCCACGGCCGCCATCCCAGAACAAGATGAGTTCCTCCACTGCTGCGACGAGCGACAGTTGGCTCCGGTGAGAAAGGCGTACTTCCCTCCGGGATCGAAGGTGGTCGCGCTCGGGGTCGACCCCACCCTTCTGAGTGCGGAGACTCGATACGAGCCGGGCAGCGGTGGTGAGGTAGAGCGCTTCCCCCACGTCTACGGACCAATCGAAGCTCTCGACGTCATCTCGGTCCTCGACCTCTAAAGTCGTCTTGGCGAAGTGCCCACACCTGACGGCGTACTGGACACCCTGACTAATCCTGAGTTGGGCAATGATTACCTGGTTCAAGGTAGGGGGAATACCACCAGGGTCATGGGGTGGTGCCACCCTGGAGCGTGACGCCCCCTCGTCTTAGCCTGCCTGGTAGGCGCACCGTGGCGCCACGCCGGGTGCGAAATTGAGTTCGACGGCGGTCGACATGGACGGATTGATCTGGTGAAGCGACGCGCAGGCCGGACCGGCCACCGTTACCGGCCGGGGAAGGCGACGGGCACGTGGATGCGCTCGGACTGATCTTCCGGGCCGAGTTGCGGCGCCGGTGGCGATCGTGGTTGGCGCTGGCAGTCCTCATCGCGGTCGTCGGAGGCGTTGTCATGGCGTCGGCCGCGGCGGGCAGACGCACGGCGTCTGCGTTCCCCAGCTTCGTGCGGACCCACGGCTACGACTTCGACGTCTTCACCTCGGGGCCGACCCCGGAGCTCGCCCGGTATCCCGCCGTCGCCTCGATCACGACTGCACCGGTCGCCTACAACGGTCAGCCCGTGTGCGCCTGCACGCGCCCGATCGACAACAACAACTTCAACGTCGTGTACGTGCCGCCTAAGGAGATGTCCCGGACCGTCAACCTCGTCGCCGGCAGGATGCCCAACCCGTCGTCGCCCGACGAGGTTCTGGCCTCCTTCAACCTGCAGCGGGACAACGGGGTCCACGTCGGGACCGTCCTGCGGATGAGGATGTATGCGGCCTCCCAATCGGAAGCCGTCAACAACGCCACCGGCGTGGGTCCCCCGCCGACAGGCCCGTTCGTCTCGTTCCACGTCGTCGGCATGGAAGCGGCCGTCTACGAGTTCCAGGCCGGGACCACCCCGTTGTACGACGTCTACACGACACCGGCCTTCGCCCGTTCCGTGTTGCCGAAGACGACATCGGGGTTCCTCTACCTCGTGAAGCTGCGCCACGGAGCCGCCGACGTCGACGCATTCAAGACCTACGCCAAGTCACTCGACATCGACGGTTTCACCGACCTGAGTACCCCCGAGGTGCTGATCGCCGGCTCCATCCATCCGCAGGCGGTCGGCTGGTGGCTGCTGGCCGCGCTGGCCGCGCTGGCCGGGGCGGCCGTGGTCGGGCAGGCGCTGAGCCGGACCCGCCGGGTGGAGAGCGACGAGTTCCCCATCCTCCAGGCGCTCGGGCTCGGCCGGAGCGTCCTGGTGGCGCTGGGCATGGCATCGACCCTGCTCGTCGCCCTGGTCGGCGCCGCCGGGGCGTTGGCCCTCGCCTACGCCCTCTCCCCGTTCGCACCCGTCGGCGACGCTCGCCTCGCCGAGCCGTCAACGGGCCTCCGCTTCGACGGACCCGTCCTTCTGCTGGGCGCGCTCGCCACCGTGGTGGTCGTGCTCGCCCTGGGCCTGTGGCCGTCGCTCCGCGCCGCGCGGGGTCGGCCTGACGACGCCCGTCGTCCCCGCTCGTCGGCCGTCGTCAGGTTCGTGGGTGCGGCGGGTGCGCCACCGACCATGGTGGTCGGTGTGCGCAACGCGCTCGAACGCGGGCGCGGCGCCGCCTCCGCGCCGGTGGCCACCGCGCTCCTGGGCGCCGCGCTGGCCGTGGCCGCGCTGTGCGGCACCGCCGTCTTCGGGTCGAGCCTCTCGCACCTCGACGCCACCCCGTCACTCTTCGGCGATACCTACCAGGTGATCATCTACGGAACGCCAGGCACGTCGAGCACGGCGAGCCCTCAAGCCGACCAGCGTCAGGTGATCCGGGGGCTCGAACGCCACCAGGGAATCGACCGCATCACCGTGGCCACGGGCGCGCCCATCTCCATCGACGGGGTCACCGTGCAGGCGGCCGCGTACGCCGCCGTCCGCGGCCCGCCCCTTCTGGTGGCGATCAGTGGTCGGCTCCCTGCCCGCCCCGGCGAGATCGCGTTGGGGTCGTCCACCATGCGCCTCGATCGGCACCCACGCGGGCGCCGTCGTGCCGGTGCGGTTCGCGTCGCCCACCGGCCACGCGCGCACCGTGTCGTTCCGGGTCGTGGGGACGGCGGCGCTCCCGACCGGCGTCGGCGACGGAGAGGTCGGGCTGGGCACGGGTGCGCTGCTGACCCTCGGCGGGTACGAGCAGGCGGCGTGTCCGCACGGCACCGCCAACGAGAGGTGCGTCGGGTCGATCCTGGCGAACACCGCCGTGCTGGCCAGTGCCACGCAGAGCGGTTCGGGGCACGTGGCGATCGAACACATCATCTCCACCGGTCAGAGCTACGTCGGGACACCCTTCACGCCGACGACGCTCGTGAACTTCGGTGAGGCGGTCGACTTCCCACTGATCCTCGGGCTCATCCTGGCCATCTTCGGCGCCGCCACCCTCACCCACCTGCTCGTCGTGAGCGTGGGTCGGCGGCGCCGGGAGATGGGACTGCTCAAGGCCCTCGGGTTCGTGAGCCGCCAGGTGGGAGCGACGGTGTACTGGCAGGCGACGACCGTCACCCTGGTGGGCCTCGTCGTCGGTGTCCCCGTCGGTATTGCGCTCGGTCGGGTTATCTGGAGGGCCTTCGCCCTCAACGTCGGCGTCGTCCCTGACCCGGTCGTCGATCCCTGGGTCATCGTGGGCCTGGGCGCGGCCGTCCTGGTCGGAGCCCTCCTGCTCGCCATCGGCCCGGCGTTGGCGGCGGCGCGGGCGCGGCCCGCCCGGCTGCTTCGGGTGGAGTGACGGGGGCGCCACCGGTTCAGTGGCTCACCCACTCGGGAGCTCCACCGCTAAACGCCCAGCCCGTTCCAGAAAGACCAGACGCCAGCGAGCGGTCCGAGACCGATTGACTCCACGTACCGGACGCGTCCGTTAGCGCGCGAACACGACAAATACGGGTATCCCACCAGACGCTCTGGATTCTCCCCAGATCGCCCGCAGCAAGCCCCCGCCCGCGCCCCCTCCGCTCCGTTTCCCGGGTGCGGCCGGCGTCGCGCCCGGGTGCCTCGTGCGTGGCCCTTTCCCCGCCGTCCCGTGGCGCGCGCTCCTCCTCTTACGACCAGAGGAAGTGGGGCAAGGAGGACAGACGCCCCGGGCCGGTCAGAAGCGCACACCGGAGATGACGGGTGGGGGGGTCCTGCGGAGGGGCCGGCGTGTGGGGGGGTCAGTCGAGAGAACGAGGTGGGGTGGCGGAGTAGCTGTGGGCGGGGCGGACCCTCGATCCAGATCGTTCGCACTGCCCCCTACCGCGCACTTTTGGGCTAGGCCGAGTTACCGCGAGCCGTCTCAGAACGCCGCTTCGATGCATATCCCACTGTGCCCAGCCCGCCGGTTCTGTCTTGTCGTAGGGACCGGGTCGCTTCCCCGGAGGTAATTGGCAGTCAGGCGGAGGTTCTTCGGCCGCCCACCTCCCAACATGGATGGCGGCAGAGGCGGGTTTAGACGCCTAGCGTCTGTAAATCATGGGCTCAGAACCCCGGTCAAGCCGCGAGGTGATGGCGGCGATTCAAGCTTTCGGTGACAAGGGCTTGGCAGTTGAGGGCGTCCACGTACACATATGCAACCGGCCGCCGGTCGAGTACCACTGGGTAGCCGACATACGCCGCGACATCTTCTCGGCCTCGAAGACTTTTACCTCGGTAGCCGTCGCCATCGCTCAGGGTGAGGGGTTACTCGATGTAGAGGATTCGATCCTCTCTCACCTTGGGCACCTGACATCCGCCGCGGCGACGGGTGTCAAGGCGATTACCATACGACACTTACTCACCATGACCTCCGGGATGACCTACCGCTGGGACGACCCAGACGCTGACCATCCTGGGGATGCCGCCGTCGACATCCTCACGACACCGCTAGGCACGGCACCCGGGACCGTCTTCGCCTATCGGGCCGCGAACACCTACCTGCTCAGCCGTATCATCCACGCCTGTTCAGGTCAGGACTTGCGAGACTTCCTGCTTCCCCGGTTGTTCACCCCGCTCGGGATTAGAAACCCACAGTGGCTGCGGTGCCCACTCGGGTACTCGCTCGGCGCTGTCGGGCTCCATCTGCGCACCGCCGAGGTCGCCAGGCTCGGCTGCACCTTGCTCGAAGGCGGCGGGTTCCTCGGCCAGCAGCTCGTGCCGGCGACGTTTGTTACCAGCATGACCGCCGACTGCGTGCCCACCAACGGACATATCGCTACCGGCGCGGCTGCGCCCCATCTGGAGAACGCGCGATACGGCCGCCACGTCTGGATGTGCCACCGGGACGACGCTTGGCGAATGGACGGCCTCTACGGGCAATTCAGCGTCATGCTGCCTCGTCAACAGGCTTGCGTGACGACCACTGCCCATTACCGAGGGCCAACTACCGACATTCTGGACGCCATCTGGTCGGACATCGTGCCCGCGTCAACTGACTGGCACGTGGGCCAAGGCACCGACTCAGGCGATCTACCGAGGACATCGTCCCCGAACCGGCAGCGAGGATTGAGGTGGCCGCTGAGTGATCCACCACTTCGGTGAACGGATTGGTCAGCGTGTGGGTGGGTGCCCAGGCCAGGTCTGACTCCAATAAACCGGTTGACGTCCCTCGGGACTGTCTTTCGAACGATCCGTCGGCCTGGCCCGGTCACCCACTCGACACCTGCCGGTCGGACGGAGTGACCTCATAGGAGCCTGCCTCACACAGGCCCGTCGCTGTCCTGTCCGTCGTTCCGTTCGGTGCGGTGTCACCCCAACCCAAACCAACGAAGGGATGACAGTGACCACTTTGCCACGATGCATCACCGGCGGCGTCGATACGCACCTCGACGTCCATGTAGCTGCGGCTTTGGACGAGCGGGGCACTCTCCTCGGCGTCGAAAGCTTCGCCACCACCGAGCGCGGCTACAAGAAGCTGCTGGCCTGGCTCGCCGACAACCACCGAGTACATCGACCGACGAGCGCTTCGTAAGCTCCGGCAAGCCCAGACGTACTTGCCTGGTGGCACATAGGGGCAGTCGCAGATCAATCTGATCTGTGCGTCTGCACCCTCAACAAGCCGCCACCCGAGCGGGAATTTGGCGGATGTGGCCCAGTAGCGACATGGGTGGCGGGTCGCTGCGGGCACGCGGTCGTGCTCGCGTTGTGGACCGTCGTCAGCCGGTGCCAGCGACCAGCTCTTCTGCTGGGAGTAATCCCCTAGGCGGCGACCTCGGCGAGCAGGGCGTCGATCTGGGACATGCACGCCTTTGTCTTGGCCTCTGCGTTCTTGTCGACATTCCAAACGGTCATTCGCTTTCCTTCCCAGTGGTTTCGTTGAGGACGCCTTCGAAGCGTTCGAGGCGGGCCCGCCACACCGTTTCGAGTTCATCGAGAAGCTCGTGCGCACGGCGAAGTTGGTTGACCTCGCCGCGCACAAGTTGTCCCCGTCCGCTCCGGTGCTTTGAGACCAGACCGGCGTTGACTAGGACCTCGACGTGCTTCTGCACAGCGGTGAGGCTGATCGGATACAGCCGGCCGAGCTCGCTGACGGAGCGCTCACGGTCGAGAGTCTTCGTGACGATGTCGCGCCGTGTTGCATCGCTGCGCGCGAAAAACAACCGGTCGGTCTGTTTCCCACGCTCAAGAGTTCCTACAACCATAACCATCCGGATTCGTCGACCTGGGCTTTCATCGGTGGAAGATCTAGTGACGAAGATGGAGCGTGGCGCTCTCCTTCTTCTACCTGGCCTTCGTCCGTCTCCTCCAGTTGGTCCGCCTCTCCCGTAGTGGCCAACAAGAGCTGGCGGTCGAGGTCGCCATGCTCCGCCACGAGGTCGCCGTCCTACGCCGACAGGTGGTGCGTCCCGCCCTGCAACCAGAGGGTAGGACCAGGTGGTCCCTGGGTCACGACCAGGAGGGCATTAGCCTCTGCGAAGCACCTTCTCTTTGGAGGCGACCCGAGGTGATCAGAGCACCGAGGAGCGATCACGCAGACGTTCTGACTCGTGCCGAGATCTTGAATCGTCGGGAAGTAGCGCCCACGTTCTTGGCAGGCTGTCGCTGTCCAACCGGACTGACGTGACGATGCCAGTCGAAGAGCAGGGTCCAGCTTCAAGCGGCACCAGTTCCAGATGGGCGCGGGTTCTCAGTTGGGCCGACTTCAAAGCGGTTCCCTTGCGCACGATCCTGATCTCCGTGGGAGTCGTCGTCCTCGTCTACCTGGCGGGCCAACTCCTCTACCGCCTCCGGGACGTCGTGCTGCTCGTGGTGGTGGGGTCGTTCGTGGCGCTCGTCCTGAATCCGGCAGTCGTGGCCCTGCAGCGGTGGAAGATACGGCGTCGGGGAACTGCCGTCGCCATCGTGACGTTCTCGGCCCTACTCATCTTCGTCGGTCTGGCCTTCGCGTTCGGCTACCCCCTGGTCAACAGCCTGACGCATTTTGCGAATGCGCTGCCGGTCTATGTCGACAAGGCGCAACACGGGAAGGGCTGGATCGGTCATCTCGTTCGCAAGTACCACGTTGAGGCCTGGGTGCAGAAGAACTCACCGAAGATCATCAGCTTCGCGGAGAGCCTGGGCAAACCGGCCTTGTCCCTGGGCAAGGGCGGGCGTTTGCGATCGTGGCCGAGCTGGCGGCGACCTCTGCCTTCGTCATCTTGCTTCTCGTCGAGGCGCCGAAGATCCGGGCCAGTCTTCTGGACATGATGTCTCCCGAACGGGCCACCAGGTACGCGGCGATCGGCTCGAAGGTCAGTAGCTCGATCTCGGGGTTCGTGTTAGGGGACTTCCTCACCTCTCTGATCGCAGGCACGGTGATCTTCGTGACCCTCGCGATCCTCGGCGTGCCCTACGCCCTCCTCTTCGGGCTCTGGGTTGCCCTCGTCGACTTCCTTCCGCAAATCGGTGGTGCGCTGGCGGGCATCCCGACGGTGCTCTTCGCCCTCGGGCATTCGTTCACAGCAGGGGTCGTCACTCTCGTCGTCTTCCTGGCCTATACGTTCTTGGAGAACCACTTCTTGAATCCGGTCGTCATGGCCCGGACCGTCAAGATCAATCCATTGCTGGTCTTCGCAGCAGTCCTTGTTGGTGCCGACATCGGGAATTGGCTCGGCGGTCTCTTCGGCGGTTTCGTCGCCGTGCTTCTCGCTGTTCCCATTGCCGCCTCCCTCCAGGTGGTGATTGTCGAGATCTGGAGGGCGACCGCGTCAACGCCCCCAGTCGAGGGGGAGCAGGCGGCAAGCGAGCCATCCCCGACGACAGAGTCGCCATAGTTCGAGGGCGACAAGGGCTTGCACGGGAATGGCCGCGGGTTTGCTCTTGAGAGACATTTGTAATCCTCTGGGTCAGTTTCTCATGACGCCCGAGAACATCCCTACTCCTCGATGCAGGACCCGAACGCGTGGTTCTCCCTCTGCAGTCAAGACGAGGGCCACAACGGCAAAATCCGAAGGCCATCGACTTAAGAGAAAACGACCAAATCTACAAAGCTGCCCTTATGAACGTGGTGCATGGAGCGGTGACGCTGAGTATGGCTACGAAGAAGGCATCCGCCTGAGCGGCGGCGGCCCAGGATGGCGCCGGCCAGCCGGAGTCCGGATGCGCAGGGCTGCCGGGAGCGACTCGAATCGGAGCGCTGGCTCGAGCCTGCGGGCTTCGCCGTCCAATCCGACGTCGATTGTGGCGCCGGAGTCGATCTCGAAGCGAAACGTGGTCCATTCCTGCCAGCGGCGCAACGGCTGTATTCGGGCACCACGACCACGCCGAGCATCCCTCCGTCCATCGTCCCCCGGGTGCCCTGAGCGCCAGAGCGGGTCGAGCTGGTAGCGGTTGTTGGACACCAGGACGAGCTGAGCCGTCTCGTATTCCGCTCCGCCCGGGTCGGTGAAGCGCAGGTCGAAGGGCGCCGCGCCGGGGCCAAGTCGGTCGGGCAGCATTTCGATGACCGTGCGAGCTTACGGCGTCGCGGTACTCCGGCGATTGAACGACCTCGCCGTAGAAGCCGATCGACGCGTTGTTCACGAAGACCCGACCGTTGACCTGGGCCAAGTCGATGCGGCGCTCCGAACCGTGATGGAAGGCGTCGAGGGCACCGATTACATCTTCCCGGTCCACGCCGATGTCCAAGGCGAAGTGGTTCACGCGTCCCGGCCGGTATGCAGACGTACGGGATGTCGTGCCTGGAAGCGACGGCAGCCACGATCGCTTGGGAACCGTCGCCGCCTGCCATGCCGATGACGTCGGCCCCCGACGACACGGCGGCGGCGGCCAGTGACGCCAGGTCGTCGCCCTCCTTCATCACGACCTGCTCGATCCCGCGGGTGCGGCACCGACCGACGAGGTCGTAGCGCTGCGCCTTTCCGCCGCCTGACCTCGGGTTCACGATGAGGACCGGGTGCACCGGCCCGGTGTTGGTTGAATCCGTCATCTCACCTCTCCATCTCGGGGCGTCCGACGCTTGACACTCTTTCATCGATTCTGTAATGAAGGCGTCAAGTCCGGCATCCGCAACTGGATGAGACAGATATCGCTGCTGGCAAGCCCGGTCCGTGAGATGCGGCGAGTCAGCGGCGACCTCCGCGTTCCGCTCGCCGGCCGCACATGACCGCCCACGGTCCAGGGA
>CAWITA010000029.1:0-74470 GCA_963838835.1 uncultured Acidimicrobiaceae bacterium | reverse complement strand
CGGGTCCGAAGATCGGCGTCACCAACCTAGGTGCGGGGGCGCCGGCGGCCCGACAGGAAGCGGCCCGACAGGAAGCGGCCCGTTCAAGCGAGGGATTCGCTGAGCGTCTCGCCGGCGTGGCGGGTGGAACTTGGCTTGCCCTTGCGCGGCAACGCTCGCCGCCAGGCGACCTGCATCCGGGCGCCGCCCAGGTCCGACACGCCGATCTCCCAGGCGCCCTGGGTGGATCGCACCACGGAGTCGGCAATGGCGAGTCCGAGTCCGGTTCCCGCAACCGAATCGGTCGCCCGGTGGAAGCGGTCGAAGACGGCGTCCCGCTGGTCGGCGGGAATCCCGGGGCCGGAGTCGTCCACACGGAGCTCCACCCGTCCGCCCGAGCTGCGGACGCTCGCTTCCACCCGGCCTGCCTGCCCGGCGAACTTGCAGGCGTTGTCGATCAGGACGCCGACCAGTCGATCGATCAGCGCCGCCTCCGCGTGGACACTGAAAGGTCCGTTGCCGACGCGCCGTGCGGAGAGAAGGACTCGATTGGTGGCCGCGAGGGCCCCGAAGCGTTGGACACAGGTCTCGACGACATCGGCGACGTCGGCGACGCTCGCGGCATCGGTCGGGACGGTCTGGTTGTCGGCCCGTGCCAACCAGAGAAGGTCCTCGACGATACGGCGCAGGCGCGTGCCCTCCTGCCCTACCCGTTCAAGCACGTCCCGGTAGGCGGCGGACTCGCGTGGTCGGCTGAGTGCCAGGTCGACTTCCGCCTCGATGACCGATATCGGGGTGCGCAGCTCGTGCGAGGCATCCGCCGTGAACTCGGCCTGGCGACGACGGACCAGTTCGGACGGGGCGGAGGCGCGCAGGCCGACGACCGTCGCCCCGGCGAAGGTGGCCACCGCCAGGATGCATCCGAACACAAGCTCCGCCACCAGCAGCGTCGACTGGGTGTTGGACGCCCCGGCCAGGCTCTGGCCGGCCACGAGCACGGTGCCGCCGGTCCGCAGGGTGTCGAAGCGGAAGCTCGAGGTCCCGACCGCCAGCGTAACCGGAGCGGGGCCCCAGTGCCGGAGGGGGAGCGGGGGTGCCGTGGGCGTGAGCGCAGTCACGACTCCCGAAGGCGCAATCGACCAGAGAAAAAGGGGGGCATCGTCGAGGTCCGGGTGTTCCTCGCGGGAATCGGATCCGGGGAGGGCGAGGGTCTGGTGCTGGGCGTCGCTCAGCCGGTCGGAGAGGCGGGAGTCTGCCGCGTGGACGAGGTGGTCGGTGACGATCACATTGACGACGGCGGCCGCGACGACGTACCCAACCATGACGATCAGCGTGGCCGCGGCCGCGACCCGCACGGCATGCCGGCGGTGGGCGCGGGTCAGATTCACGACTCCACCATCCGGTATCCCGTGCCGCGCACCGTCTCGATCCGCGCTCGGCTGCCCGCCAGCTTGGCGCGCACGCGGCCAACATGGACTTCGATCGTGTTGGAGCCGACGGCGTCGGCTTCGTCCTCCCAGACGTGGGACGCGATCATCCGCCGGGTCAACACGGCCGGAGAGCGGCGGACGAGGAGTTCGACCAGCGCGGTTTCGATCGCCGTCATGGTCACCGTCGCGCCGGCCACGGTGACCTCGCGTGTCGCCGGGTCCACGCACAAGTCCCCACAGCTGAGTACGGGGTCCAGTACCAGCGGCGGACGACGTTGCAGCGCGTGGATGCGAGCGACCAGCTCGGAGAAGTCGAAAGGCTTGACCAAGTAGTCGTCCGCCCCGCCGTTGAGGCCTTCGACGCGGTCCGCTGGCGTGTCGCGTGCGGTCAACATGAGGATCGGCGTCCGGTCACCGCCGCGTCGCGCCTGCGCGATGACTTCGATCCCGGTGTGTTCGGGCATGCGCCAGTCCAACACGGCGACGTCGTACTCGCACGCGCGAAGGTGCCGGAGCGCCGCGCCGCCGTCGGCCACCGCGTCGACGACGTAACCCTTCTCTCTCAGCCCTCGCTCGAGCACGGACCGGAGCCCGGCGTCGTCCTCGGCGACGAGCACCCTCATCGAGGCCACCTCATCGTCTGGAGGAACGCACGTGTGGCATGCGATGCAGGCTACGGGTTCGCGCCCCCCGGTGGCACTCGGCCGGCTGTCATCGTTTCTTCAGGTTGGGCCCGTATTCTTCTCGGGAGCCGTGGACTACGTCGCCAACGATGTGCGGACGCTGGAGCGCCCGCGCCATGATCCCGACGCGCCGTGAGGCGCACCCGAGACCGGTACTCGCCGCATGGGCGCGCCCGTGCGCAGAGCCGCATCACGAGACTGACCAGAACGGCGATCGTCGTTGCCGGCGGCGTCAGCGCTTTCATCGGCGTCACGGTGGCGAGGGAGCACCCGGGGTCGTCCGCCGGTTCGAAGGCGCCGACACCGGCCCCGGTGCCCACGACGACGACCCCGGCCACGACCCCGGTCCCAACCCCGACGACGACCCCGACGACGAGCCCGACGACGAGCCCCGGCGCGCCCGCCATCACGACCCCGACGACCGGCCGACCCACCCCGACCCTCCCGCCGACGACCACCACGACCCGGCCGGTCGTGACGTCCGGCGGGACGTCGCGCTAGCCATTCTGGGAGCCGCTGCGCCGTGAATTGCGCCGCAGGCCCGACGCGCCAAAGATGACGGCCGGAGCGATGGCGGAAGCAAGGTAGGACGTGGAGGAATTTCTCAAGTCAGCGGGCTACGGCGCCATCTTCACGCTGAGCTTCATATCGGCCATGGGACTCCCCGTTGGCGCCGAGGTTGCTCTCATATACGGCGGTGTGCTCGCCAGCGGCCAGGTGCCGGGTGAGGGCAAACCGCTGGTGCTGGCCGTCGTCATCATCGTGGCGGTGCTGGGCGAGCTCTTGGGCTCGTACGCCGGCTACAGCATCGGTCGCTTCGGCGGGAGGGCGCTGGTCGACAAGGTGGGGAAGTTTGTCCTCCTGACCCACAAGGATCTCGATCGCGCCGAGGCCTGGTTCGCCCGTCGCGGCGAGCCCTTCGTGCTGTTCGGCCGGTTCATTCCCCTGTTGCGCTCCTTCGTGTCGTTCGCCGCCGGCCTGGGCGAGATGGCGCTCGCCAAGTTCAGCCTCTTCACGATCATCGGCTGTGCCATTTGGTGCACCGCGCTGTGCTCCTTGGGCTACAGCCTCGGCAGCAGCTACAACCACGTGCTCAAGGCGTTCAGCTATGCGGGCTATGTCCTCGCTGCGCTGGCCGTCGTCGCCGTGGCGGTGCTCTTCTGGCACCGCTGGCGGGAGTATCACCGCCAGCACGAAGCCGAGCGCACCGAGACGGGAGCGTGACCGCCCACCGCGCCTGACGGTCGGAGGCTCGTCCGGTCCGTTGCAACCAAGAGGCAACCGTCGTAGTTCGTCCCGTGGTCAATCGGGGAATGTGGCACGCCGAAGCTTCGTGGAGGCGTTGCTGGATCCGCGTTGACGCGAATTCGCGGCGGTGTCACGGCGCCTTCGGAAGAGGTTCTAGCGAGATGAGGGAGTTCGTGACGCTTCGTTGTCGGGGTGTTGAGGGCGCGCCCGTCGACCTGGAACTGCGGGCTCACACGGGGGGGTCATGACCCGAGAGGCGAGCCTCCCCAGGTCGGCGCGGATCGTCATCGAGACCCGGGCCGCCGTGCTCAGCTCGGCCGGGTCGCTGCTGCGTACGCCCGAGGCGTCCCTGACCGCCGAGCCGCCCACGAGCGAGGACAGCATCCTGACGGCTCCGGTCGAACTCGCCGACCGCAGGCTGTGGCTCTCGGTCTCCGGTCGGAGCCGGACCGAACCCTTCGACGACGCCGATCGGGCCCTCCTCGACGCCCTGGCCTCCCTCGGGGCGATCGCCCTGTCCAACGCCCACCTCTACGCCGAGGTCGAGCGCCAGAGGGACAACCTCTCCGTGATCACGAGCAGCCTCGGTGAAGGCGTGTGCGCCATCAGCAAGACCGGCGAGATCACGTTCATGAACCCGGCTGGGGCCGAGATGCTCGGCTGGCCCGCTGCCGGTACCGGCGACGGCGCTCACCGGTTCCCCGTCGAGCCCCCGCGCTTCCTGGTCGACCCGGCCATGCGCGCCATGTCGTGTCGGCAGAACATCGTCACCGACCAGACGCGGTTCGAACGGGCGGACGGATCCCACTTCCCCGTGACCATGACGGCCTCGCCGGTGGCGGGGGAGGCACAGCCTGTGGCCGCCGTCATCGTGTTCCGCGACACTTCGGAGCGCAAGGCCTTCGAGGAGCAGCTGGCGCGCCACGTGTTCCAGGATCCCCTGACCGGGCTGGCCAACCGCCGCCTGCTTCTCGATCACCTCGACCACGCCTTGCTCCAGGCCAATCGCACCGGAGGTCGCGTCGCCGTGCTCTTCGGTGACATCGATCGCTTCAAGGTTGTCAATGACAACCTGGGTCACCAGCTCGGCGACGAGATGCTGCGGGTGGTCGCCGACCGTCTGCGGCGAGTCGTCCGGCCGGGTGACACGCTGTCCCGCTTCGGTGGGGACGAGTTCGTGATCATCTTGGAAGGAGTGACCTCACCCGAGGATGCCGGCCAAGTGGCCGACCGGGTGCTGCAGGTCCTGCGCGAACCGATCATGCTCGGTGGCCACCACGAGGTCATGGCCACCATGAGCATTGGCATGGCGCTGAGCGACGCCCGGACGACACGCGACGATCTTGTGCACGGCGCGGACGTGGCCATGTACCGGGCCAAGGAACGCGGCCGGGGAGGCCGGGTCACGCTGTTCGGCGTGGACCCGGCGGGCGGACCACCGGCCGGCCACCTCGACCTCGACCCCGCCCTGCACCACGCGGTCGAACGCCAGGAGGTCGAGGTCTACTTCCAGCCGCTGTTGTCGCTCGGGGACGAGCGGATCGTCGGGGCGGAGGCCCTGGTCCGGTGGGACCATCCCGAGCACGGGATCCTGTCTCCGGCCCACTTCATCGCGTTGGCCGAGGACAACGGCACCATCCTCGCCATCGGGAGGGCGGTCCTCGAGCAGGCCTGCCTGCGTGCGAAGGCGTGGCTCGACACCTTCGGGGCCAGGCTGGAGGTCGGCGTCAACCTCTCGGCGCGCCAATTCCGGCAGGCGGGGCTGGAAGAGCAGATCGCGGGCGTGCTGCGGTCCACCGGCATCGATCCGTCGCAGCTCTGTCTCGAGATCACCGAGAGCCTCGCCATGTTCGACGTCGAGCAGACCTCGTCCGTTCTCGACAAGCTGCACAACCTGGGCGTCCGGCTGGCCATCGACGACTTCGGCACCGGGCACTCCTCGCTCGGGTGCTTGGCCCGCTTCCCGATCGACGTCATCAAGGTCGACCAGAGCTTCGTGCGCGACATCGACCAGGACCCCGTGAAGTCGGCGATCGTCTCCGCCGTCGTTGCGCTCTCGAAGGCGATCGGTTCGACGACGGTGGTGGAAGGGCTTGAAACCCTGGCCGAGCGCGAGCAGGTCGAGAGCCTCGGATGCGACGTTGCGCAAGGCTTCTACTTCTCCCGTCCGCTGCCGGCCGACGCGTTCGACGAGCTCCTTCGGTCCCGGCCCGACCCCCAGGCTTCGTCACCCGTGGTGGACGGCAAGCTGGTCGCGGGGTAGCCACCCGGTCGGCCTCGGTCGGCCCCGGCCGGTCCCGGCCCCGGCCTCGGTCGGCCTCGGTCGGCCTCGGTCGGCCCCGGCCGGTCCCGGCCCCGGCCTCGGTCGGCCTCGGTCGGCCCCGGCCAGCGTCATGGAGGCGAATCAGTCGACGGTGGTCGTGTCGTGTTGGCGTGTGTGGCGCCGCAGGGCCTCGTGCAGCAGCGGGACGACCTCGTGCCAGTCCCCCACGATGCCGACGTCGCAGTGCGTGAAGACGGGTGCGTCGCGGTCCTGGTTGACGGCCAGGATGGTTCCCGCGGCGCGCACGCCGACTATGTGGTTGAACTTGCCACTCACCCCGAGCGCGACGTAGAGGCGAGGAGCGAGGGAGCGACCCGTGATGCCCACCTGGCGCGAGCGCGGCGCCCACCCCCGGTCGGTCACCTTCCTCGTCGCCGCGAGCTCCGCCCGCAGGACCGCGGCGAGCGGGCTGAGCTGCGCGTATTCCTCCGGCTTGACCCCCGTGCCGACCCCGATGACCACCTCGGCCCGGGCCAGCGCCTCGAGGTCGTCGTTGCGGCGCTCGGCGAGCACCCGGACCCGCCCCCGGGTGCCCACGCGCCGCGTCTCGACGCGAGCGTCGCGCTCGGTGAGCGCCGGCGCAGGCAGCACCCCCGGGCGCACGGTGACCATCTGCGTGGGGCTGCGGCACGTGATGTCGGCCACCAGCGCTCCGGCGAACGCCGGCTTGGCCGACACGAGCACGCCCTCACGTGCCGTGAGCGCGATCGCGTCGCCCACCAGCCCCGAGCCGGTGGCCGCGGCGGCGCGGCCCGCGACCTCGCGCCCGAAGGCGGTGCTGGGTGCGAGCAGCGCCCAGGGGGCGGTCTCCTGCACGTAGGCGGCCACCGCGTCGGCCACGTCCTCCGCGACCTCCGAGCCGTCGAGCACCACCACGAGGTCGGCGCCCGCGGCGGCGAGGGAGTGCTGCGAGCCTTCGCCGGGCGACAGGACGTGGACGGCGGCGCCAACGTCGCGCCCCAGGGCCGCCGCCGCACCGATCAGTTCGGCGGCCACCTCGGGTCGGCCCGGCTCGGCGAGGACGGCGACGATCCGCTGCGCCTGCCCGGTCCTCCCGTCTCGACCGTTCGGCGAGGCCGCTACCGCTCCCGCTGCCGCTGCCGCTCCCGCTCCCGCTCCCGCTGCCGCTGCCGTTGCCGATGCGGATGCCGGCGCGGATGCCGGCGCCGGCGCCGCCGGGGCGTGACCGATATCGAGCGCGCCCCGTCGAGTGAGCTCGCGCACCGCCGCGTCCACTTGCTCGTCGACCGGGCCCTCCAGCACCAGCAGGGAGCGCTCGTGCTCCATGGGTCGCGTCTCGCCGACGACCGTCGGGCTCCCGGCCTCACCCCAGGGCCCGTCGCCGAGCTCGCCGGGTCCGATCCGAGTGAGGCGCGAGGAGGGCACCGCCGCTCGGCCCTCGGGGTCCACCTTGCAGGGGTCGCAGAGCCGTTCGGCGACCGAGAGCACCGCCGGCAGCGAGATCTCGACCTCCTGCGTGCCGTCGTCGTGCTCGAGCTCGAGACGCAGGAAGGAGCCGGCGTCTTCGAGCGTGCGCACGCCGCTCGCGAAGGGGAGGTCGAGCAGTGCTGCCACCTCGGGCCCCACCTGACCCGTCTCGCCGTCGATGGAGTTGCGGCCGACCAAGACGAGATCGAACGGGCCCGCGGCGCCGAGCGCCGCCGCCAGGGCCCGCGCCGTGGCCAGCGTGTCCGATCCCGCGAACGCCGGGTCGCACACGTGCAGCCCCGAGGCGGCGCCCCAGGCCATCCCCTCGCGCAGCACGTCCTCGGCACCAGGGGGACCCAGCGTCACGACCGTGCACGTCCCCCCCGTGGTCCGCGCCAGCGTGACCCCCTCGGCCACGGCGCGGCGACAGTACGCGTTCATCTCGAAGTCCACGCCGTGACGGACGAGTCGCCCCTTCTCGAGGCGGAACGACTCGGCGAGCGGGACCTGTTTCGCCAGCGAGGCGATCCGCAGCGGGTGCCCTTTCGACCGCGTCACCGGAGCGCGCTCACGAGCCCGTCCCGCCGCCGGCGAGTACGAGCTCCTGTTCCCGGTCCTGGCCGGTCGTGGCGTGGACGTAGCGCCCGCCGCGCGCGTCCACGACGCCGCCGCCGCCAGCAGACTCAGCACGATGGCGAAGTCGAAGGCGGCGTGCAAGCCCTTTTGGAACGGCGCCGAGATGAGGCCGGGGAAGAAGTCGCGCTGGGCGAGCGCGGCCTGCTGGGTCGTGGTGAGATGCGACAGCGCCCCGGCGCCGATGAGGTGCTCGACCGGGTTGTACCCAAGGAAGGCGGCGAAGAGGGTCGAGATCGGGGGCAGGTGCGATGCCCGCTCCGCGATGGAGGCCGGCACCCCGTGGCTCGCGAGCCCCGCCGAGACGTTGTGGGGCAGCGCGGAGGCGAGGCCCACGATCATCAGCGTGAAGAAGATCCCGATGGAGACGACCTGCGCCGAGTTCTGGAAGGTCGTGTTCATGCCCGATCCGGCCCCACGGTGCTCGGGCGGGAGGCTGTTCATGACGCCGGTGCGGTTGGGCGAACCGAACGACGCCATGGTGATGCCGGTGAAGAAGAGGATGACGCCGAAGACCCAGTAGGAGAAGTCGATGGGGAGCGATTCGAGCAGGGCGAAGCAGACGGCTGCGCCGATGCACCCGCCGGTGGCGAACGGCCGGGCGCCGAAGCGATCGGAGAGGATCCCCGAAATGGGGCCGGCGATCAGGAGGCCGGCCGTGAGCGGGATCAGGGCGATCCCCGCCCACAGCGGGGTGGTGGCGAACGAGTAGCCGTGCAGCGGCAGCCAGATCCCCTGCAGCCAGATGATGAGCATGAACATCAGGCCGCCCCGGCTCATCGCGGCCAAGAAGCTGGCGACGATTCCGGCGGTGAAGGCGCGGATCTTGAACAGCTGCAGACGGAACATCGGCTCGCGGCACGCGCAGCTCGATCACGCAGAAGGCGACCAGCAGCAAGGAGCCACCCACGAGCGCGCCGATGACCCTCGGGTTGGTCCAGCCCATGGCGTGGCCGCCGTAGGGCTCGATCCCGTAGGTGATGCCGACCATGACGAGCACCAGCCCCAGGGCGAAGGTGGCGTTGCCGGGCCAGTCGATGTGGCCCGCGCGTCGCTGCCCGAGCTCGCGCAGCTGCAGGTAGCCCCAGACGGTGGCGAAGAGGCCGATCGGTACCGACACCAAGAAGATGAGCCGCCAGTTGATCGGGGCGAGGATCCCCCCGAGGATCAGCCCGATGAACGAGCCGCTGAAGGCCGCCGCCTGGTTCACGCCGAGCGCCAGGCCCCGCTGGTCTTCGGGGAAGGCGTCGGTGAGGATGGCGGCCGAGTTGGCCATGAGCATGGCGGCGCCGACGCCCTGGAAGATGCGCATCACGATCAGGTACATGCCGGCGGCCGGCCCGGTCAGCCACGTGACGCTGAGGGCGAGCGAGAAGAACGTGAAGACGGCGAAGCCCAGGTTGTAGATCTTCACCCGCCCGTACATGTCGCCCAGGCGCCCCAGGGTGACGACGAGCACGCTGGTCGTGACCAGGAACCCGAGGATCATCCACAGCAGGTAGAAGCTGTTCTCCGGTAACAACGGGTCCAGGCCGATGCCCCGGAAGATGTCCGGCAGCGAGATGAGGACGATGGACCCGTCGATCGTCGCCATGAGCATGCCGAGGGTCGAGATGAACAGCGCGGTCCACTTGTAGCCCTCGGGGAGCGGCGCCGTCGGGTCGGGTCGGCTGAGCCAACGGGGGAGCCGGCCCCGGCCGCCCCCCGGTTCCTGCTGCTCGGCGCGGGCGGCGATGTCGGCGGGCGTCGGGGCGTGCAGCGGCGACGGGGCGGTACGTTCGATGGTTTCACGCTACCCGGCGCGTCGGACCGCCCGAGCCCGCCCCGGGCGAGTCACCGCCCTACCGCTGCCCCTTCGGGACTGCGCGGGTCCGACGCCCCGACGAAGCGACGTGACCCCTCGGCGCCGTCTTCGACCGCGATGATCTGGGCGCATCCGACGGCGACGGGGTCGAAGGAGCGGATGACCCGCACCCGGTGGCCGCGGTCGGCCAGGCCGCCTCGCCACCGCGGTGGTGCGTCCGACTCGACCAGCACCATGAGGTCGTCGCCCCACCAGAGGCGGAACGGGCCGGCCGAGGGCGCATCGAGGGCGAGCCGGGGCGCGCTCACGGCGCGCGCCGGGTCCTGCCCCGTGCGGAGCAACCGGGCCAGGAGCTGGACGATGATCTGCGGCTGCGCGTCGCCGCCCATGGCCCCGACGAGATGCGTCAGCGCGCCACCGGGTGTGGTGGCGAGCATCGGGGAGAGCGTGTGCGGCGGGCGGCGCCCCGGTGAGAGCTCGGCGGGGTGTCCCGGCACCAGCGAGAAACCGAGGCCGCGGTTGTGCAAGAAGACCCCCGTGGCCGGCTCGATCAGGTGCGAACCGAAGTCGAGGGCGTTGGACTGGGTGAGGGAGACCCCGAGGCCGTCGGCGTCGAGCGCGCAGAGGTGCGTCGTGTCGCCCTCGGCGATGCGGGCCACTTTGGCACCCCGGGTCCCCTGCCCCGGCGAGACGTCGGGCGGCGCCGCTCGTTGCTGGTCCACCCTGGTCGCGGCGGCGGCGAGGCGCTCGGCGTCGAGCAGGACCCTGCCGTCCGCGCCGTCGAAGAGCACGTCGGGGCGGTCGTGGCCCACGGCGCGCCACGCCTCCACCAGAAGGTGGGCCCACGCCGGGTCGTCGGGGTCAGTCCCCAGGCCGGCCGCCTCGGCCACCCACGCACCGGCGAGGGTCAGGTAGCCCTGTGACGGCGGCGGCACCGTCCACAGGTCGTGGCCCCAGGCGCGCTGGCGCAAAGGCGCACACCAGGTCGCCGTGCTCGTGGCGAGATCCGACGGTGCGAAGTGGCCGCGGCCGAGCTCGAGCAGACCGCGGCCGAACTCCCCGCCGTAGAAGGCGTCACGCCCGCCCGAGGCGATGGCACCCAGCGCGCGGGCGATGCTGGGCAGGCGCACGCGCTGGCCGACCTCGAGCGGTCCCGCCGGGCACAGCTCGCCGGCGCCGGGCCACGCGTGGACGAGATGGGTGGCCAGCGCCAGCATGACCGAGGCGGCGAAGCCGTCGGCGGCCAGCTCGATCGCCGGGGCCAGGACGTCGCCGAGCGGCAGGCGCCCGTGGCGGTCGTGCAGGGCCAGCCAACCGTCCACGGCGCCCGGCACCGGCACGCTGCGGACGTCTCGCCGCGGCGGCATGACCGTCATCCCCTGGGCGCGCATGCCGGCCGGGTCGGACCCCGATCCGGCGCGCCCGACGGACAGGAGCGCCTCGGGGGTCGACCCCGGCGGAGCCACCACGGCGAGGACGTCGCCCCCGAGGCCGCACAGGTGCGGGCCCACCACCGCCATCACCGCTCCCGTGGCGACGGCGGCATCGGCGGCCGAGCCACCGCGGGCGAGCATGCCGACGCCCGCCGACGCCGCCAACTGGTCGGCGGCCGCGACCATGCCACGTAACCCCGACCGGGGGCCGAAGGGGGCGAGCGGGAGGGTCACGGGTCAGCGAGCGGGAGGGTCACGGGTCAGCAAGTATGCCCGCGGCGCGGCCCGCGCCCCCGGGATTCGCTCGGGCGGGCCTCTCCTGCGCCAGCGCCGGTTCAGCAGCGCGGCATCGGGGTACACCCGTGGACGGAAGGAGTCACCGGGTGCGTCGCCGGGCATCAAGCACGATGCCTGCTCGTGCGGCCGCCTCGGTGCCCTCGATCCAACGGTGCGATGCGAGGAGGTATGCATGGTGACGACCAAGCAGAAGGAGGCGGCCCGGAAGCCGCGGTCGGGCGGGCTCAGCACGGCCGAGAAGGACCGGCTGCCCGACAAGGACTTTGCGTTTCCCAAGGAACGCAAGGAACCGCTGACCGACGCCCGTCACGTCCGCAACGCCATCGTCCGCTTCGATCAGGTCGAGGGCGTCACCGACAAGGAACGCGACGAGGCGTGGCGGCGCATCGTGCGCGCGGCCAAGCGATTCGACGTCGAGGTCAAGGAGAAGAGCTGGCGCGAGCTCGGCAAGGGCGGAAGGGCGAAGAAGAAGAGCTGACGCGAGCCGGACCTCCGTCTCGGATCGCTACAGGACGACGACCGAGCGCAGCACCTCGCCGCGCTGCATGCGGGCGAAGGCCTCTTCGACCTGGTCGAGCGCGATCGTCTCACTGACGAAGCGATCGAGGTCGAGCCGCCCCTCGAGGAAGAGGTCGACGAGCACCGGGAAGTCGCGCGAGGGCAGGCAGTCGCCGTACCAGCTCGGCTTCAGCGCGCCACCGCGCCCGAAGAACTCGATCATGGGCAGGTCGATGCGCATGTCGGGCGTCGGGACGCCGACCTGGACCAGCGTGCCCGCCAGGTCCCGGGCGAAGAAGGCCTGCTCCATCACCTTGGGGTGACCCACCGCCTCGATGCACACGTCGGCTCCGTTGCCGCCCGTGAGGGAGCGGATCGCCTCGACGGGATCGGTGGCGCTCGCGTCCACCGTGTGCGTTGCGCCGAACGCGTGGGCCAGCTCGAGCTTCCCCGGGTCCAGGTCGACGCCGATGATGGTGGCCGCCCCGCCCAGCCTCGACCCGGCCACGGCGGCGCACCCGACACCGCCGCACCCGAAGACAGCCACCGAGTCGCCGAGCCCGACCTGGCCGGTGAACATGGCCGCACCCAGGCCGGCCATCACACCGCAGCCGAGCAGCCCGACCGCTTCGGGCCTTGCCGCCGGGTTGACCTTGGTGCACTGTCCCGCCGCCACGAGCGTCTTGTCGGCGAAGGCACCGATGCCGAGCGCGGGCGAGAGCGGCGTGCCGTCGGCCAGCGTCATCTTCTGCGCGGCGTTCCGGGTGGAGAAGCAGTACCAGGGCCGGCCCCGCCGGCACGACCGGCACTGGCCGCACACGGCGCGCCAGTTCAAGACGACGAAGTCACCGGCGGCCACGTCGGTCACGCCGGGTCCGACCGACTCCACAAACCCCGCGGCCTCGTGGCCGAGCAGGAAAGGGAAGTCGTCGTTGATGCCGCCCTCGCGGTAGTGCAGGTCCGTGTGGCACACGCCGCAGGCCTTGACCGCCACCACCGCCTCGCCGGCGCCGGGGTCGGGCACGACGATCGTCTCGAGCGTGACCGGCGCCCCCTTCTCCCTCGAAACCACACCGCGCACCTCGTTGTCCCATGCGTGCTCCTCCCGTCGGCGAGCACTCATGATGCCCGATCGGCCTGCGCCCATCCCAAGACGGCGTCGACGACGCCCAACGGATGCCCGTCGGGGTCGACATCCGCCCCGGCGTCGGCATCCACCCGGAGCCGACCGGTGACGGTGCCGTAGGGTGACCGGCAGTGGGAGTGGGGTACCTGGATGTTCCCACGGGCTGGGCGCGGGTGCGGGGCCGGGGCCTCGGCTCCTTCGTCACCCGTGAGGAGTTGCACCGACCGGACGGCACGCTCGTCACCTGGGAGTCGCGCTGGCACCGCAAGCACCCGGTGCACTCGAGTGGATCGACCTGGTGGGCGCCACACGCCTTGGCCTGGTGGATCGGTGTGTTGTTCGCGTGCGGGTCCGTCTGCTTCGCGTTGGGGTCGTTCCCTCCCTACACGACTGGCGTCGGCGCCAATCCGGACGACCTCACCTACTTCATCGGGTCGATCTTCTTCACCGCCGCCTCCTTCCTGCAGTACTACGAGGTCGCCTCGACGCCGACGTCCATGGACGACCCGCGCCGAAAGGGCCCTCGGTCGCTGTTCAGAGTCCAGCACCACCGGATCGACTGGTGGGCGGCCATCATCCAACTCGCCGGCACCCTGTTCTTCAACCGGACGACGCTCAGCGCCCTGGTGGTCGGCTTGGGCGCGTCGTCCAATCATCACCCCGTGTGGCGTCCCGACGCGCTGGGCTCCATCTGCTTCCTCGTCGCGAGCTGGTTCGCCTGGGCCGAGGAGTGTCACGGGCCGTTCGCGTGGCGACCGTCCCTCATCCCGTGGTGGATCACGTTCTTGAACCTCGTCGGCTCGGTGGCTTTCGGCGTCTCGGCGATCGCGTCCTATGTCGAGCCGAACGGACAGCTGGTCAGCTTGGCTCTGACCAACCTCGGAACGTTCGTCGGCGCCGTCTGCTTCCTCGTTGGGGCCCTTCTCCTGTTCCCCGAACGGACGCTCGAAAGCCCTTCTGCAGAGCCCGAACCTGCCAGACCGGTCGGCACTGCCACCTGAGGCCGGTCAGCCCGTGGCGTCAGCGCGCCGGAGCAGGGCCATCACGGGAGCGAACGTCTCCATCTCCCGCACACTGAAGTAGCTGAATCCCCCAGCGCTCCCGGCAGGTGATGAGGTGCTGCGCGATCCCCTCGGCCGTCCCCAGAGAGAGGAACGGCGTGGACGAGATGTCGGCCACGGCCATTCCGGTGCGCTGCGCGAACTCCGAGACGGCACGGTCACGGTCCTGCGTGACGACGACGGACTGGACCAGCGCGTGCAGCTCCAGCGACGGCCAGTGCTCGCCCGCCTGCGTCCGCATCCATTCGACGGTGTCGTCGAGGCGTGTGGCCTCCCACCGGACCTCATGGCGCTGTCCGTCCTCCAGCGTCCGGCCGAGCATGGTGGGAGCGACGATGTCGGCGTGGCGGACCGCGTGCGCGAGGGCGGCCTTTCCGTTGACCCCGACGAGGATGGGGACGTGGTCCTGCAGGGGAGCCAGGGTGACGGCGTCTTCGAGCCGGTAGGGCCCGTCGCCGACGGACACCGGTTCACCGTCGAGGAGTGCCCGAAGAATCTCCACCGCCTCGGCCAGTCGCCGCTTCCGTACTGCCGGCGGGTCGAAGGCCAGGCCGAGCGCGGCGTACTCCGTGAAGCTGTGGCCGGCCCCGATCCCCACCTCCAGTCGGCCCGCGCTCAGGTGGTCGAGCGTCGCCAGCTCTTGGGCCAGGGTGACGGGGTGGCGGAGGTCGTTGTTGAGCACGAGCGTGCCCAGGCGGATCCGCTGCGTGACCAGCGCGGCAACCGCCAGAAACAGGAGGGGAGGGGGCTCCATCCCCACGTGGTCGCCGACCTGGAAGACGTCGAAACCGATCTCTTCCGCCCGCCTCGCCTGGCGAACGATCTCGGCGGGTTCTGTCGATCTGGCCTGGAGCCCGAAGCGGAAGCGCTTCACCAAAACGACCATACAGAACCGCCAGACCCTGCCCACCGCGCACGCGTCGATCCCCGAGCCGATCACTGGCACGCCAAACGTGTGGCGCACCACCACCGGACCGGGGGAGAGGAGTGCCTACCCTCCGGGGACCCGGCGCCGGCCGCGCAGCACGCTGAGGAAGAGGAAGCCCGTGGCGAGCAACGGCAGGAGGATCGCCCCCACGAGGTGGCTACCGTCGAGCAGAAAGGCCACGGCGACGATGACGCCGGTCGCCAGCGCGAGTTCGGGGGTGTCACCGATCAAGAAGTCCCACCAGAAGCGGCCGAACGCCACCAGTCCCTTTCTGATGGCCGCCATCACTGCGTCGCACCCTCTCTCTCGACCGCCGGGGCGGGAAGCAGCGTTCGCATGAAGGCCGTCAGCGCGAAGTAGACCACCACGAAGAAGCCGGCCAGCACTGGGATGGCCAGGTCGCCGCCGGGCCAATTCACCCCGGCGCCCTCGCCCACCCAGAACACACCGAAGCTGGTGAGCATGACGCCGACCAACGTCTTGATGGTGTTCTCGGGGACCTCGCTGAGCTGGCGCGCCACCAGGAGGCCGACGATGCCCACGAGGACGACCGCCGCCCCCGCTGCCAGCGCGGCCAGGCCCAGGCGGTTTTGTGCCGCGCCGAGGCTGATGACGATCAGCACCACCTCCATGCCCTCGAGGAAGACCCCCTTGAACGCCACCGCGAAACCGACTCCGTCGCGGCCCCCGCCCGACCTTGCGGCTGCCTCGTCACCCGAGTCGAGCTCGGCCACCGTGTCGGCGTAGATCTTGTCCTCGTCGTGCAGGGCCTTGTGGCCGCTCGAGCGGAGGATCGCCTTGCGTAGCCACGACAGACCGAGCACGAGGAGGAGCGCCCCCACGACCACGCGCAACGAGTCGATCGGGACGTAGCGAATGAGCGGGACGCCCACCGCCAGCACGAGCACGCCCAGGACGGCTGCCGCCGCGGCAGCGCCCTCCAGCGCGGAGCGCCACCCCCGGCTCACCCCTGCGGCCACGACGATGGTCAGCGCCTCGACCATCTCCACGAGGCTGGCGGCGAAGACGGCCAGGACCAGGACGACCGTAGAGGAGGTATGCATGGGAGTTCGCGGCCAAATTAACCGGCTGGTGGTGCCACGCTTGGACGAACGAGGCCAGAGATAGTGTGCGGAGGACTGACCAGGGAGATCTCGAACGGGGACGGTTCCAATGGATGAGGGAGCAAGCGGATCGGCGCGAACGAGCCAGCGGGACAAAACCGGCCGCAATTACGTCGTCGTGTCGGCCGACACCCACGCCTCACCGGACAGCCTCGACCACTTCCTCTCCTACGTGGACCCCGGCCACCGCGAGGCCGTGGCGGCGTTCGGAGACTTGTCGTCACTGGCCATCTCGATGTTCGGCGGATTCGACCCGGGCGAGGTGGACGAGTCCGATCCGGTGCGCGCAACGGCGGCACGGCGCCTCGCCGGCATGGGGGTCGACATCGCGGCCGCCGAGAGTTGGCTGGCCCACTACGGCACCGACTGGGTCGTGCCGGGCGACGGTGACGGCAAGCGTCTCTCGGTACTCGAGCAGCAGGGGATACATGCCGAGGTCACCCTCCCGGGACCCGTCCTGGCGGGCGGACTCTCGCCCGCCATGTACCTGGGGGCGCAGTCGGACAAAGGCCTCGAGGTCGTCTGGCCGGCGCTGCACGGATACCTGCGCTGGCTCGCTGAGTTCTGCGCCGCCGCCCCGGGTCGCCGGGCGGGCTGCATGCCGATCGACTTCCACGACATGGACCGCGCCGTCGCTGAGATGGCGTGGGCCCGGACCAACGGGATCTTCGGTGGTGTGATGTTGCCCGCGATGTCGGTCACGTCCAAGCTGCCTGGGTACGCCGACGAGTACTACGAGCCGTTCTGGAGCGCATGCGAGGAGCACCAGATGGTGGTGAACCTGCACACCGGGGCCTCCGGCTCGGCGACCGACACGAAGTTCCTCTACGACCCGGTCCATGGGGGCATGCTCGGCCTCTACGAGGTGTTCGTCTTCACCCGTCGGCCGCTGTGGTTCATGATCTTCGGCGGCGTGTTCGACCGCCACCCCGACCTCAGGGTCGTGGTCACCGAGAACGGCGTGCAGTGGCTGCCGTCTCTGATCAGAGACATGGAGTCCTTTTTCGACACCCACGGCGGGGCTCCGGTCCGCACCTACCTCCAGATGCGGCCCCGTGACTACTTCGAAAAGCATGTGTGGTTGGGCGGCTCGCTGATGAAGCGCTACGAGGCTGAGATGCGCCACGACATCGGCATCGACAAGCTGATGTGGGGGGCGGACTACCCGCATCTCGAGGGCGCCGCGCCGGTCCACCGCGAGACGCTGCGCTACATCTTCGGGGGCATGCCCGAAGATGATCTCCGACGCATCCTCGGCGGTAACGCCGTTGCCCTGTGGGGCTTCGACGGCGACCTGCTGCAGAGGGTCGCCGACCGCCTGGGCCCAACCGTCGAGGATCTGGCCTCACCGCTCGCGCTCGATGACATCGAGGACACGTTCAGCTGGAGCCTGGCCCGCCCCGTGCCGTTGGCCGCCGCTGAGGCTTCGTAGCGCCTTCCACCTCGCACCGGCCACCGCACCCCCCACGACGCACCACCTACGCCACTACCTCCATCACCTACCACGCAGGCGCAGATCCCCCCGGAGAACGGTTGCGCCAAAGAGCGATTTGTGCAGGAAATTGTGAAGTTTTCTTCCTCGTCGAACGCCGGCCTCGTGTCACAGCGCCGTGCTTCGATGGCCCCGATGGAGTTGGACGCACTCGCCGAATCGCTCGGAGCACTCGTCGACTCCGGCGCGGCCAACTACGGCGACTGCGCCTCCATCGAAGAGTTGCACCGGCTCTTGGGGCGCCTCGAGGCCTTCGTCACCGAGGCGAGTGCGGCCTTCGAGACCCAAGAGGAGTGGGCGGCCGACGGGGCCAAGACCGCGGCGGCGTGGATCGCAACGCGTTGTCGCGTGCCGCGACCGGCGGCCCGGCGCCGGGTGCGCCTCGGCCGGGCGCTGCGCCACCTGCCCAGGTGCGCACAGGCCTGGCGGGACGGAGAGATCGGTGTCGACCAGGCCAAGGCCATCGCCGCGGCGCGGGCGCAACGCACCGAGGCGTCCATGCAGAGAGACGAGGCCATGCTCGTGTCGCAGGCGGCCCAGATGGGGTTCGAGGACTTCTACCGGGCGCTGCGTTACTGGAAGCAGCTCGCCGACCCCGAGGGCGCCGACGCCGAGGACGAGGAACGCGAGGCAGCGCGCAACGTCTACCTCGAACCCAGCATCGACGGGATGTTCTTGGGCCAGATGACGCTCGACCCCATCTCGGGGACGATCGTCTCGGCCGAGCTCAACCGGTTGGAACACGCCCTGTTCGAGGCTGACTGCGCCGAGGCCAGGGAGCGCCTGGGACGGACCGCGCACCTCGACGAGCTGGCTCGCACCTCGGCGCAGCGCCGGGCCGACGCCCTCGTCGAGATGGCGACCCGCAGCCGCACCGCTCCCGCCGATGGCCTCAAGCCGGCGCCTCTGTTCACGGTCCTGGTGGGCTACGAGACGCTGTACGGGCGCATCTGCGAGATCGAGAACGGCATCGTCCTCGCCCCGGCTTCCGTCGTGCCCTGGCTCGAAGCCGCCTACTTCGAGCGGGCCATTTTCTCGTTGGGGACCAGAGTCGACGTCTCGGTGCGCGCCCGGCTCTTCACCGGCGGCACCCGGCGGGCGCTCGAGGTGCGCGACCGGATGTGCACCCATCCCTATTGCTATGAGCCGTCGGAGAACTGCCAGGGTGACCACATCGAGCCCTACGCCGAAGGGGGCGCGACCACCCAAGAGAACGGACGGCTGCTCTGCGCGTTCCACAACCGCCTACGCCTCCAGAACGAACAGCGGGGACGTCCGCCGCCGGCCAAGGCGACGGCGGTCTGAGGGGTCGGCCGAGCGCTCCCGCTGGTCAGCGAGCGTCGGCGACGAGGAGCCGGTACCCCAGATCCACCGCATCGAGGTGGTCGAATTCGGCGTGTCGCTCGTGCCACGCGCCGTTGGCCAGGTCCGCTGCGAGCCGGTCGATACCGCGAGCGATGACGGCTGCATCGGCCAGTGCCAGGCCTGAGCAGTTGGCCCGGACGCCAGGATCGAGGTACGCCTCCGGGCGACACCAATAGGCGCCGAGCACGCCATCCTCCATGTCGCGGGGTACGAGCAACGGCACCAACGTGGTCGCCCCGATGGCGCCCGCGATCTCCTCGAATCCGGGAGCGCAGCACCGAGTGTGGTCGCCCACCTCGGGCAGGTACTCCTCGAGCAGCCAAAAGGTGGCGTGCAAGTCGAAATCGATCGCCAGCACGATCCGCTGCGGCGCGATGCGGCACAACTCGGCCAGACCGGCCGCGGCGTCGTCCCAGTGGTGCACGGTCAGGATCGCCAGCGCAGCGTCCGCGCGTCCCGAGCCCAACGGAAGTGCCGACGCGCTGGCCCGCACGACCGGCGCGGCGCCGGTCGGCCGCTGTGTCACCATGACGCTGGACGGCTCAACCGCGAGCACTGCACAGTGAGTCGGCTCGTAGGAACCGGTGCCGGCCCCCACGTTGACCACGAAACCGTCCGCGTCGACGCCACGGAGGTGTTCGGCGACCACCGCCGCCCACCGTGGGTCGGGTCGTCGATGCGCGACGTAACCGAGCCCAATGGAGTCGTACACGGGCGAGGAGGACGAGGTCACCTCCGCTCTCCCGTCCGCGGACGTCTCCTAGGCGGCCGACTTCTCCAAGATGTGCACCCCACAAGCCGAGCCGAGGCCGATCACGTGGGTCAGGCCGACCTTGGCGCCCGCGATCTGGCGGTCTCCCGCCTCACCGCGCAGGTGGGTCGTCACCTCCCAGACGTTGGCGATGCCGGTGGCGGCGATGGGGTGGCCTTTCGACTCGAGGCCGCCCGAGACGTTCACCGGGGTCGACCCGTCACGCCACGTCGCACCCGACTGGAAGTAGTCGGCGGCACCGCCCCGCTCGCAGAGCATCAGGTTGTCGTAGTGGACCAGCTCGGCGGTGGCGAAGCAGTCGTGCAGCTCCACCAGGTTCAAGTCCTGGGGACCCACACCGGCCTGTTCGTAGGCCTGGGTCGCCGCGTTGCGCGTGAGTGTGTTGACGTTCGGCAGGATCTGGCACGCTTCTTCCCACGGGTCCGTGGTGAGGATCGACGCCGAGATCTTGACGGCGCGTTTCTGCTGCTCGAGCGACAGGGTCTTGAGCTTGGAGCCCGACACGACGACCGCGGCTGCCGCGCCGTCGCAGTTGGCCGAGCACATCGGCCGCGTGTTGGGGTAGGCGATCATCACGTCGTTCATGATCTCGTCGAGGGTCATCTTCTTGGTGTACGCCGCCAGCGGATTCAGCGTCGAGTGCATGTGGTTCTTCT
This sequence comes from uncultured Acidimicrobiaceae bacterium, assembly GCA_963838835.1. Taxonomy (GTDB): domain Bacteria; phylum Actinomycetota; class Acidimicrobiia; order Acidimicrobiales; family RAAP-2; genus Bog-473. Next base: position 54,190 of record CAWITA010000029.1, on the reverse strand, counting down.
CGCTGATCTTCGCGAAGAGCTCGAAGCTGGTGCCGCCGTAGCGGTGGCCGTACTCCATGCCGATCTGTGCGAAGACACCGGGCATGGTCTCGGTGCCCAGGCGGCCGTCGATGGCCGCCACCGAGCCGAAGCGCCCCGAGGGTGTGAAGGTGTTGTCGTCGCTCTTGCGGCTCCCGCCGGCAAGCAGGCCGGCGCCGGCCAGCTTCTCGACCCCGAAGGCCAGGCCCATGTCGGTCTCGCCTGCCTTGATGGACATGCAGACGACCCGAAGCGCCGTGGCGCCCGTGGCACATGCGTTGGACACGTTGTAGACGGGGATGCCGGTCTGGCCCAGCTGCTTCTGGACGACCTGACCGATCGGCAGCGCGCCGCCCATGAGATTGCCGGCGCCGATGATCCCCATGTCCTTCATGGTGACGCCGCCATCGGCGAGCGCCCCGCGCACGGCCTCGGCGGCCAGGTCAGTCGTGTCCTTGTCCGGGTGCTTGCCGAACTTGGTCATGTGGATACCCAGGACCCACAGCTCTTCGGATGCCGATGCCATGCTGCTCAACCTCCCAGTGGTTCGAAGCCGAAGCCGATCGCTTCGGTGCCGTTGTCGTCGGTGCCGATCACCTCGGTGGCCAGACGCACCTTCATGCCCAGTGACACGTGTTCGGGGTCGGGTGTCACGTTGATCAGGTTGGCCCGCACGCTCGTGCCTTCGCAGTCGACCACTGCGGCGACGAAGGGAACCGGGATTCCCGGCGCGGCGAAGGCCACGATGGTGAACGCCCGGACCTCGCCCGTATTGGCCACGCGGACCTTCTCGAAGTCGGTGCCCTCGCAGGCGGCGCAGGCGTTGCGGCGGTCGAAGAAGCGGGCACCGCACGCCGCGCATTCGTTGGCCACCAGGTGGGGCTCATCCCCGAGCTCCAGGTAGTCGACTAGTGGGATCTGCTGCGCCATCGTGCCCCCAAGTTCGGGTGAGAATCGTGTTCTCACGCTAGCGGGAGCCGGAAAAGAACCGCTAATCGGGCCTCTGTTCCCGTCTCGGCCGTTATGGTCGACGTCATGCGCTACACACACCTGGGCCGGACCGGCCTCACCGTCAGCCGCATCTGCCTCGGCACCATGAACTTTGGGCCCGAGACGGACGAGCCGACCTCGTTTTCCATCATGGACGCCGGATTGGAGGCCGGGATCAACTTCTTCGACACGGCCAACGTCTACGGCCGCTCCAAGGGCCGGGGGGCGACCGAGGAGATCGTCGGCCGCTGGTTCGCCCAGGGAGGCGGCCGCCGGGAGAGGACGGTCATCGCCACCAAGCTGTACGGGGACATGGGGGAGTGGCCCAACGAGGGCCGCCTGTCGGCGCTCAACATCCGTCGGGCCTGCGACGCCAGCCTGCGCCGCCTCCAGACCGACTACATCGACCTGTACCAGATGCATCACATCGACCGTCGCAGCGGCTGGGACGAGATCTGGGAGGCCATGGAGGTGCTGCGCCACGAGGGCAAGATCCTCTACGTGGGGTCGTCCAATTTCGCAGGCTGGCACATCGCGCGGGCCCAGGAGGCCGCATCCCGGCGGAACTTCATGGGGCTGGTCAGCGAGCAGTCGATCTACAACCTCATCGTGCGTGACGTCGAGCGCGAGGTGCTGCCGGCGGCCGAGACCTACGGGCTGGGCGTGATCCCGTGGTCGCCGCTCCAGGGCGGGCTGCTCGGCGGCGTCGTGCGCAAGGAGCGCGACGGGTCTCGGCGCTACGCCGGGCGCGCCGCAGAGACCATCGAGAAGCGGCGTGCGCAGCTCGAGGCCTACGAGGACCTCTGCGCGGAATTGGGCGAGGATCCCGGCACCGTCGGGCTGGCCTGGTTGCTGACGAGACCGGCCGTCACTGGCCCGATCGTCGGACCGCGCACGCCCGAGCATCTCGAGTCGGCCCTGCGCGCGGTCGAGATCACGCTCGACGACAAGGTCCTCGATCGCCTCGACGAGATCTTCCCGGGCTACAAGACGGCACCGGAGGACTACGCCTGGTGAGGACCCGAGCCCGAGGGTCGTCGGCCGGGCGGAAGGCAGGGCGGGGGACCTAGGGCGAGAGCGTGCGGGCGAGTTCGGGCTCGGGCTCCATCCCCGTCTCGTCTTGGGAGGGGGTCGCCAGATCGTCGGCGTCGACGGACAGCTTGGGGAGGATCCGGTCCAGCCAGGCCGGGAACCACCAGTTGGCCTTGCCGAACATCATCATGATCGAGGGGACGATGGCCATCCGGATGAGGAGGGCATCGACGAGGATCCCGCCGGCCAGCCCGATACCGAACTCCTTGATGATGCGGTTCCCGCCCAGGATGAACGAGCCGAAGACGAGGATCATGATCAGCGCGGCTGCCGTGATCGTCTTGCCGGTCGCGGCCAAGCCGTTGCGCACGGCGACCCTGTTGTCGCCGCCGGACTTGATGTACTCCTCGTGCATCCGTGACACCAGGAAGACCTGGTAGTCCATCGACAGCCCGAAGAGGATGGCGAAGAGCATGACGGGGAGGAACGCCTCGACCGGGCTGGTGCCCTGCAGGCCGATGAGCGAGCCCAGGTCACCCCACTGGAAGACCGCCACGAGCATGCCGAGCGCCGCGCCGATGGACAGCAGGTTCATGCACGCCGCGGTCAACGGGATCACGAAGCTTCGGAACACGGTCATGAGAAGCAGGAAGGACAGCAGCACGACCAGGCCGATGAAGAGCGGCAACTTGGCGCTCAGGACGTTGGCGAAGTCGATGTAGATGGCGGTCGTCCCCCCGACCAGGATGTTCACGCCGGAGTGCCCGACCGCCTGGGGGACGGTGTCGCTCCGCAGGTGGTTCACCAGGTCGGTGGTCGACGCGTCCTGCGGGGCCGAGTTGGGATAGACGTTGACGAGCACGACGTCCCCGTTGCCCGTCTTGCTCGGGATGTAGAGCGCAGGGGCGACAGAGTGCACGTCGGGTTGCTGCATGACCTCGTGTCTGACGTTGTCGATGACGGCATGCTGGTCCGGCTGCACCACGGCCACGAGCATCAAGGGGCCGTTGTACCCCGGTCCGAACCCCTTGGACAGCATGTCGAAGGCGACCCGCGTCGGCGTTCCGGCCGGGTCAGTGCCCTGGTCGGCCGAGCCCAGCTGGAGCGAGAAGAAGGGGAGGGCGATGGCCACGATGATGATCAGGGCCACGCCGGCCGAGAGCCACGGGTACTTCTGCACCCGGTCGGCCCAGTTGGGCCAGAAACCCTTGCTGTCTGCGCCGACGATGCGCGGGCCATTCTCGGCCAGGTTCCTCTTCTGCTTGCGGCTCATGACCTTGGGACCGATGAAGCCGAGCATGGCGGGCAGGAGGGTGAGGGCCGCCACCATGGTGAGCGCCACGCCGATGGCGGCGGCCACGGCCAGGCCGTAAAGGAAGCTCACGCCGAGGGCGAACATGCCGAGCAGCGCGATGCAGACGATGATCCCGGCGAAGAGCACGGCGCGGCCCGAGGTGTTCACCGCGTTGACGATCGAGGACTCCACGTCGCGCCCGGCGATGAGGCCCTGCCGGTGCCGTGTCACGATGAAGAGGGCGTAGTCGACGCCGACCCCCAGCCCGATCAGGAGGGTGAGCTCGGGCGAGATCGAGGGCATGCCGATGCCGTGGCTGAGCACGCCGATCACACCGACCGCCGTTCCCAATGCGAACAGCGCAGAGAGGATCGGGAGGATGGCGGCGAAGATCGACCCGAAGACGAGCAGCAGCACGATCAGCGCCAACAGCACGCCCAGTCCGGTACTGCTGAAGGACTGGTTGTTGGCGTTTTCGGCCAGCGGACCGGTCACGGCGACCGTCAAACCGTCGCCCGACGTCCTGGTGACCGTGTTGACGAAGGTCTTCGCCTCGCTGTTCGAGATGTTGTTCGTCTGTTTGTCGAAGTTGACCTGGAAGAACCCGACCGTTTGGTCGTGATTGATGTTCGGATTCTCGGTCGGGTTGATGAGGTTGCCGGCGGCGTCGTAGGGGCTGGTGACCGCGGTCACGTTGGGCAGTGCGTTGATCTCCTCCACCATCTTGTTGATGCGCTGGCCGACCGCGGGGTCCGTGAGGCGGGCGTCACCCGAGGTCCCGAAGACCACCTGCTCGGTGTCGCCCGAATGGGCCGGGGCCACGGACTTGAGGAGGTTGATGGCGTCGAACGACTGGGTGTGCGGGAACTGGAAGTTGTTCGAATAGCTCGTACCGACGGACGAGACAATGAAGATGGAGCTCACCAGCACGGCCAGCCACAAGAGGAGGACGCTACGGCGATGACGGACACACCACCCGGCCAGGGTGCGCATTAGGGGGGATCTCCTCAGACTCGTTCGACGCCGCCACGGGCGGGCGTCACGGGACGCCCCGATCGTACCGGCAGCAGGGGCACCGCTCGTTCAGCCACCACCGGCCAGGCCCAGGTGCACCAAGGCGTCGTAGAAGGGCAAGGCCAGGCGGTCGGCCGAGGTGGCCGACCGCGCCACCAGGCGCCCGCCCAGGACCGGGTGGTGCTCGGGGATCGCGAAGAATTGGCGCAGGCTCAGGGTGAACAGCGTCAGCGGCGAAAGCGCCACGACGGCGATGGAGGAACGCAGCCCGTTGAGGAGCGAGTGCTCGGACCAGGAGTCACCCCGACCGAGCAAGCCGATCGGGGTGCCGTCGCGCTGCACGACCGCGTGACCGCTCGAGACCACGTGCCACAGACGGACCGGCACGTCCTGGGCCTGGACGACCTGACCTGGGTGCGCCGTCGAGATGTCGCACAACGCGGCCATCTCCTCGAGCTCGTCCTCCGGGAGACCGGCGAAGAGCTCCATCGAGCGCAGGGCGCCGGCGCCGTCACCGTCGGTTTGCGTGTAGGGGGAGTGGGTTCGCACGGCTCAGTGGTCCATGACCGAGTTGGGCCGACCCACACCGCCGTAGCCGTCGTCACCATCGCCACGGTGGTGGTGCTGCCGGTGGCCGCCGACCGCCCGGCGCCACAGCACGAATCCCACGATGGCGACCAAGAGCCACGGCACGTGATAGAGCGGGTAGAAGGGGAGGGTCGCCCCGGCGACGATGGCGAAAAAGACGATGAGGAAGACCCAGGGGAGGACCCGGCGGTGCCGCGGTGGCGGCGGAGGCGGCGGGCTCGGGAGCCGAGGGAGGTCGTCGAACAGGCCCGTGAGGTCGCCCCGCGTGGTGGCCGACATGGCCGTGTCGAGGCGCTGCTTGAACTCGGTCTCGTCGAGGCGCCCCTCGGCGTAGTGGCGGGCCAGCTTGTCGGCCACCGCGTTGCGCTCGTTGTCCGACGCCCGCAGCTTGGCGTCGGAGGCGGGCGTGTCGCGGCGGCCCATTGGGTAGGCGGGGTCCCAGCGGTAGCGCATCGGGGTCTCCTCTCGGTCGGGGATCGTCGGTCGGTCGGGGGATCGGTTCGGGGGATCGGGTGCGGTGTCGTCAGAGCGATCGCACAAGGAACGGTTGCGTGGTGGTGGGTTCGTTCAGTAGGCGCTGCGGGGTCGCTCATGGGCGAGCAGCTCCTCGGCGACCGAGACGTCGCTGTCCTCATCGGGGATGAGGAGCCATCCGGCCAGGTACAGGGGCACGGCCAGGCCGCCCAAGAAGGCCAGGACGACGAAGCCGATGCGGACGAGCGTCGGGTCGACGTCGAAGTAGTCGGCCACGCCGGCGGCCACGCCGGCGAGCATGCGCCCGCGGCCGACGCGGTGGAGGCGCTGCTCGCCGGGCACGCCGGGCACGCCGGGCACGCCGGGCTCTCCGGGCTCTCCGGGCTCTCCGGGCTGTGCGGTCGATGGGGTCGGGGGGATCGGCCCCGGCTGCTCGTGGGCCGAGGTCCTTGGGGTCTCATCGGGTGCGGTGTCCATGCAACCAGCCTGAAGCCCAGGGCCTTGAGCGTGAATCCGGCAACACCCTGGTCAGACCCTGAGCACATCCCCGAACTCTCAGGGATGTCCCTGATGGCGACCCTCTCCTCGCCGCGCGATCATCGAGGTATCGCAGAGGCACCCGATCCCGGCACGCGTCCCCTCACCGACGGTGGCCGCCCGACAGAGCCACCGCAGCGCGCGCCCGGCCGGTGGAGCCCGCCCGACGGGGGATCGAGCGGCCCGAACGGGCACTGGACCTACCGCGACCGGCCCTGGTCGCACCGCCAGGGGCCCTGGTCGGACCTGCGCCAACGGCACGACCACCACCATCACCAGGTCGGCCGGCGGTTGCGCAGCCTCCGGCGGAGCACGGACAACCGGGTCCTCGGCGGCGTCTGCGGAGCCGTCTCGAGGGCGACCGGGATCGACGTCACGTGGGTGCGCATCGGCTTCGTGCTCCTCGCGGTCATGAGTGGCGTCATGGTGTTCGTCTACGCCATGGCCTGGTTGTTGATCCCCATGGAGGGCGAGAAGGGCAACATCTATTCCCGGGCCATCAACGACCGCCGCGGCATCCGTCTGATTGCCGCCATCCTGCTCCCCCTGCTCATCGCGTTGCAGCTGATCACGAGCACCCTGCACGTCGCCTTCGTGGGGTTCATCGGCTGGCCGACGCTTCTTGCCGTCGGCGTCGTCATCCTGATCTGGCGCAACGCAGACGAGTCGGAGAGGGCCTTCATCGACAGCGACGTCGTCCCGCTGCTGGGGGGCGACACCACCCACAGTCGCGGACGTCGCTGGCTCATCATCCGCGTCGTCGTCGGTGGCCTGATCGCCGCCGGCGGGATCGTCGTGCTGGTCGAGGGACACACCACGAAGGCGGCACTGCGGCCCGTGGGAGGGGCCGCGCTGGTGGTCGCGGCGGCCGTCATCATCTTCGGTCCCTGGTGGCTCAGCCTCGCCCGGGACCTCATTGCCGAGCGCCAGGCGCGCGCGCTGGCCGAGGAGCGCGCCCAGATGGCGGCGCACGTCCACGACTCGGTCCTCCAGACCCTGGCCCTGATCCAGCGGTCCGCCGATGACCCCCAGAACGTGGTACGCCTGGCCCGGGCCCAAGAGCGCGAGCTCAGAGCCTGGCTGTTCGAGGGCCGACCACCCGGAGCGATCGGGGAGGACGCCACCATGTTGGCCGAGGGGATCGGCCTGTTGCAGCGCCAGGTGGAGGCCGACCACGGCATCGCGGTGCAGGTGGTCATGGTGGGCGACTGCGAGCTCGACGATGCCCTCCGTGCGCTCCTCGATGCGGCCCGCGAGGCCACGGTGAACGCCGCCAAGTGGTCCGGCGCCGATCAGGTCTCGGTCTACGCCGAGGTCGAGCCGGACACGGTCATGCTCTACGTGCGGGACCGTGGCCGCGGCTTCGACCCCGACGCGGTGCCCGGGGACCGCCAGGGCATCGCCCAGTCCATTCGGGCCCGCGTGGCGCGCTTCGGCGGCTCGGCCGTCGTGCGCTCCGCACCGGGCGAGGGGGCCGAGGTCCAGCTCTCCATGCCGCGCCGAGAGCGGGTCAAATGAGCCCCGGCGAGCGCGCGGGCCGTCCCCGCATCTTTCTTGTCGAGGATCACGCCGTGTTCCGGGCCGGCGTCAAGGCGGAACTGGGTGACGCAGTCGAGGTGGTGGGCGAGGCGGACGAGGCGGCGGCGGCCATCGAGCTCATCAGCGAGCGCCTGCCCGACGTGGTCCTGCTCGACGTGCACCTGCCCGGCGGTGGTGGACACGCCGTGTTGCGCGGCGTCCTCCCACACCACCCCGAGGTGCAGTTCTTGGCGCTCTCGGTCTCCGACGCCCCCGAGGACGTGATCGACGTCATTCGGGCGGGTGCGCGCGGCTACATCACCAAGACCATCTCGGGGCCCGAGCTCCTCCAGGCGGTGTACCGGGTGGCCGCCGGCGACGCGGTTTTCTCCCCCCGCCTGGCCGGCTTCGTCCTCGACGCGTTCGCCCAGGGCGGCGCACCAACCCTCGGGCTCGATCCCGAACTCGACCAGCTCTCGCCACGCGAGCGTGAGGTGCTGCGCCTGATCGCCCGCGGGTACACGTACAAAGAGGTGGGGCGCGACCTGAGCATTTCGGCCAAGACCGTCGAATCGCACGTCTCGTCGGTCCTGCGCAAGTTGCAACTCTCGACTCGCCACGAGCTGACGAGGTGGGCTACCGACAGGCGCTTGGTCTAAACAAGGGATATGCCCGAGGACTTGGTCGCCGAGCACCGCGACGCGGCCACGCTGGCGGAGGTGGCCGGGCGGGCGCTCATGAAGCTACGCGCCGATCCGCCGCCGCTGCGCGACATCGGCACCGCGGGAGATCGCATGTCCCACCAGCTCCTCGTGGGTGAGCTCAACCGGCTCTACCCCGAGGACGACGTGCGGTCCGAGGAGGGGCTCGAGCACGTGGCGGGCGGCGGGCGGCTGTGGATCGTCGACCCGCTGGACGGCACGCGTGAGTTCCGCGAGCGCGGTCGCAGCGATTGGGCCGTGCACGTGGCGTTGGCCGTGGGCGGCGCCGCCGCCGTCGGCGCCGTCGCCCTGCCTGCGCTCGACCTCGTCCTCTCCACCGCCGATCCTCCGGTCCTCCCTCCCTTCCCCGACGGCGAGAGCCCGCGCGTGGTGGTGTCACGGAGCCGTCCACCGGACGTCGCCTACGACGTCACCGAGCGGCTCGGCGGCGTCATGATGCCGATGGGATCGGCGGGCGCCAAGATCGCTGCCGTCATCCTCGGGGCGGCCGATGTCTACGTGCACGCGGGAGGCCAGTACGAGTGGGACTCGTGCCGCGCCGGTGGCCGTCGCTGTTGCGTGCGGCCTCCACGCCAGCCGGCTCGACGGGGACGACCTGCGCTACGGGGACCCCGACGCCTGGCTGCCCGATCTCGTGGTGTGCCGCAAGGAGTACGCACCCGCGGTGCTCGAGGTCACCATGCAGCAGCGCAGGCCCTACTGGTAACGCCGGTCCACGCCGGCCCACGCCGGCCCACGCCGGCCCACACCGGTCCACGCCGGCCCACGCCGGTCCACGCCGGTCAACGCCGGCCAACGCCGGCCAACGCCGGCCCACGCCGGCGCAGGCCGTCAACACGCCCGAGACGCGACAGGACTCCGCCCCCCTGGGAAGCGGAGTCCTGTGCGTCAGACCTTCACCGCTGGCGCCAGCCGACGCCAGCGGCGCCCGCTAGATAGCGCGCACGTTTGCGGCCTGCAAGCCCTTGGGCCCTTGGTTGGTCTCGAATTCGACCTTCTGGCCTTCTTCGAGATTGCGGTAGCCCGTACCTGCAATCGCGCTGAAATGCACGAACACGTCGGGGCCCCCACCGTCCTGGGTGATGAAGCCGAAGCCCTTCTCACCGTTAAACCACTTTACGGAACCAGTTGCCATTGAAAATCCACTCCTCTCCTGGCCAGATTTGGCCCAAATCGGGGGCCATGGCCGGTGGCTCATGCGAGCCAGAGGGATTTCCAAATCTGTGCTGGTGGTGCCCTCGGGGGAGAACCTTAGCGCGCCCTGCCGTCGGGAGTGTGGCTTTCTCTCTCCGAACGGAGGCGGCGGTCACCCATTGTTCACACGCGTGCCCGGGGCATAGGTTTGCCCTGACGCAGGAGGTCCCCATGAGCACGACCGTCAACCCGTACTTGCAGGACAACTTCGCTCCCGTGCACGAAGAGGTGACGGCGACCGAGTTGCCCGTCAGCGGTCACCTGCCCGAGGCCCTCAACGGGCGCTACCTGCGCAACGGGCCCAACCCGGTCTCGCCGCCTGAGCCCGCCACCTACCACTGGTTCACCGGAGACGGCATGGTGCACGGGATCCGGCTGCGCGACGGACGGGCCGAGTGGTACCGCAACCGATGGGTGCGATCGGCCGACGTTGCGCGCGCCCTCGGAGAGGAACCACGCCCCGGTCGGGTGCATGCCGGCATGGACTTCGCACCGAACACCAACGTCATCGGCCATGCGGGGCGCACGTTCGCCATCGTCGAAGCCGGTGCGCTTCCCTACGAGCTGAGCGACGAGCTGGACACGGTCGGACCGTGCGACTTCGATGGCACCCTCGAGGGCGGCTACACCGCGCACCCGAAGCGCGATCCGCTGACCGGCGAGCTCTACGCGGTCTCCTACTTCTTCGGATGGGGCGACGACGTCGAGGTCACCATCGTCGACCCACGGGCGCGGGTGCGGTCCTCGCGGCGCGTCACCATGGGAGGACCAGTCAGCGTCCACGACACGGCGATCACGCAGCGCTCCATCGTCCTGCTCGACCTGCCGGTGACGTTCAGCCTGGACGCCGTCGCCGAGGGCGCCCTCTTCCCGTATCGTTGGCAGGACGGGTACCACGCGCGCGTGGGCCTTCTCCCCCGTGACGGTGACTCGACCGGGGTCGTCTGGCACGACGTGGAACCGTGCTACGTGTTCCACCCCATGAACGCGTACGACGAACCGGGCGGGGAAGGTGTCGTGCTCGACGTCGTGCGCCACCCCTCCATGTTCCGCACGCACACGCTCGGCCCCGCCGAGGGGTCGCCCACCCTCGAACGTTGGCATCTCGACGGCCACGGCAGCGCGGTGAAGGAGGAACGGCTCGACGAGCGCGGCCAGGAGTTCCCCCGTGTCGACGAGCGGCGGGTGGGCCTGCCCCACCGTTACGGCTACGCCGTCGGGGTGAGCGAGTTCGACGACATCGTCGGTACGGAGTCCGTGCTGCACCGCCACGACCTCGAGTTGGGCACCAGCGAGACGCGTTCGTTCGGGCGCGGCGCCAGCCTGGGCGAGGCCGTCTTCGTGCCCCGCTCGGACGACGCCGGCGAGGCCGACGGCTGGCTGCTGACCTTGGTGCACTCCGCGGCGACGAACACCTCGGCGCTGCACATCCTCAACGCCGACGACCTTGGCGGCGACGCACAGGCGGTGGTCGGGCTCCCGCAGCGGGTCCCCGCCGGGTTCCACGGCAACTGGGTGCCCGACCCGGGCTGACCGGCCGCTCCTGCCCGCGCTCGTGCCCGGGCGCCCGCTCGCATGGCTCTGCCCCGACCGGGGTAATGTCCGGTCGTGTTCGTCTGGCACTGGGTCCAGCAACATCGGTTGCTTTCCGTTCTCGTCCTGGCGGTGGTCATTCTCAGCTCAGCCGGCGGGACGGCGTGGGCCCTGTTCTTCCGTACCGTGTCCTCGCCCGTGGGCCTGCGGGAGGCGCTCCGCATCTACCGGCGCGAGCAGTCCAGCAAGGCGCTGGCGTCGCTGCGCAACCGGCTGCCCGCCCCGGGCGTCTACACCTACCGCACCCGGGGCGGGGAGGGCCTCAACCTCGTGGGCGTCGGACGCACCTTCCCGTCGACCACCTCCATGATCGTGGCGGACGGGCGCTGCGCCACCGTGAGTTGGGTCCCCATCACCCAGCACACCGAGGTCACCGTGGTGTGTGACGGCCCTGGTGGCTCGCTGACCGTGCCCCGGCTCGTCACGGACGAATCGATCGCCGGCAGCACGACGACCTCGACCGTCGAGTGTCCCGCCACGGCCTACCTGTTGCCGCCGGCGGCCCGCCCCGGGCAGCGCTGGGGCGTCACCTGCTCCCTCACCAGTCCGGCCGAGAAGGTGGCCATGGAAGGGGAGGTGCTCGGCCCGGCCACCGTGGTGGTCGCCGGGCACACGGTGTGGGTCGTGCACACCCGCTTTACTCTCACGTTCGACGGAGCCGAGCACGGCACCAACCCGACGGACTTCTGGATCGTCCCGACCAGCGGCCTCATCGTGCGCGAGCACGAGTCGGTCGGTGTGAGCCAAGGCGGCGTCCGCTACGACGAGGACATGGACGCCGTGCTGGCGCGGTTCGACCCCTTCCGCTGACCGTCAGGCCTCGGCCGCCGCCTATGTCGCCTGGACCGGCCGTGCCTCGTGTGCCGCCTGCGCCGCCGCCCGGTCCCGGGCCACTTCGTCGTAGGACTCGTAGTCGGACCCGGTGTCGTCGGCGAACTCGAACTCGAGCAGCCCCGCCTCGCCCCATCTCTCCCGGAGATACCCGCCGTTGGCGTCGAGCAGGCCGAGCTTGCGCACGTTGGGCACGAGCTTGGCGAAGAAGCCCCGGGCGAAGCCCCGCATCGGGTTGAGCCCCGAAGTCTGGGCCGCCTCGATGATGAAGGGGAAGACCGCCTCTGACGTCGTGCCCATGTGCTCCCACACCTCGGGGGTGGTGGCCCGCGAGCGCGAGTTCAACGTGGCGTCGACGAGGAACTCCTGCCGCTCGCGCAGCTCCGCCTCGCTCAGCTCGCGGTAGAGCTCGGACAGCGTGAGCACGCCGAAGGCGACGTGGCGGGCCTCGTCGGACATCACGTAGCGCAGCAACTTGGTGAGCAGCGGCTCCCGGGTCCTCCGTAACATGTCACCGAACGCGGCCAGCGCCAGCGACTCGATCACGATCTGCATGCCCAGATACGCGATGTCCCAGCGAGAGTCCTCGAGCAGCGACCAGATCTGCGCCTTGAGGAACGGGCTCATGGGATAGGCGTCGCCGAGCTTGGTGCGGAGATACTTCGCGAAGACCTCCGTGTGCCTCGCCTCGTCCATGGTCTGGGTCGACGCGTAGTACTTGGCGTCGATCCACGGCACGGTCTCGACGATCTTGGCCGCGGTCATCATGGCGCCCTGCTCGCCGTGCATGAACTGCGACAGGTTGGCCTTGAAGAACTCGATGCCGAGCTGCGAGAACTCCTTCTCGGTCCATTTCGCCATGGGCGAACCGGGCAACGTGCCCGCGATCCGGGCCACGGCGAGCAACGGGTTGTCTTGATCGGCGACGAGGCGCTCGGGATCGACCTCGATCGACCAGTCGAGGTCCGTCACGCTGTTCCACTGCGACCCCATGGCCTTGTTGTAGAGCGTGACGAGCTGGCCCCGGTCACGCTCGTAGTCCCAGAGGAAGAGCCGGTCCGCGTTGTCCTTGATGACTTGGACGGCGGCCTCCATGTCGCGCCGGCCCGGTACCGGAGGGGTCTCTTCGGTGGTCATCGGCCTTACCCCCGTCGCCCACCCATGTTGGCGTTGGGGGCGGCCTTGGCCACGAGGTCGGGCACGACCTTGCCGAGCTCGGCGGGGTCCCAGCGGTCGCCCTTGTCCGCGCCGGGGCCGGCCACCCAGCCCTCGGCCACGCTGATGTGGTCACCCTGCACGTTGAAGACGCGGCCGGTGATGTCCTTGGACTCGGGGCTGCCGAGCCAGACCACGATCGGCGCGATGTTGGCCGGGTCGAAGGCGTCGAACTCCTCGGGCTTGCGCTCCGGCGCGGCGGCGCCCATGCCCAGATTCTCGGTCATCCGGGTCAGGGCGGCCGGTGCGATGGCGTTCACCGTCACACCGTACCGTCCGAGCTCCATGGCGGCGATGACCGTGAAGGCTGCGATGCCCGCCTTGGCCGCGCCGTAATTGGTCTGTCCCACGTTGCCGTAGATGCCCGAGGGCGATGTCGTGTTGATGATGCGGGCGTCGTTGGCCTCGCCGGCCTTGGTGCGGTTGCGCCAGTACTCGACGGCGTGCCGGGTGGGGGCGAAGGTGCCGCGCAGGTGCACCTTGAGCACGGCGTCCCACTCGTCGATGGTCATGTTGACCAGCATCCGGTCCCGCAGGATGCCGGCGTTGTTGACCAGCACGTCAATCGTCCCAAAGGTGTCGATGGCCGTCTGGATGAGACGACCGGCGCCCTCGTAGTCCGAGACGTCGTCGCCGTTGGCCACGGCCTCGCCGCCCGTGGCACGGATCTCGTCGACGACCTGGCCGGCCGGGCCCGCCGAGGAGCCGGTGCCGTCCACGTCGGCGCCGAGGTCGTTGATCACCAGCTTGGCACCCTGGTGGGCGAATTCGAGGGCGTGCTCCCGCCCGATCCCCCGGCCCGCCCCGGTGATGACGACGACCCGTCCGTCACAGATACCCACGTTCAGCTCCTTTGGTTTTGGTCACTCCGGCTCTGGTTTTGGTCACTCCGGCCCGGGGCCGTCCTCGGCTGCTCGCCTGTACTGCTCGCGCAGCTTTCTCTTGAAGATCTTCCCAGTATCCTCCCGTGGGAGCTCGGCCACGAAGTCGACACTGCGGGGACACTTGAAATGGGCCAGGCGGTCCCGGCAGAACGCCATGAGCTCGGCGGCCAGCTCGTCGCTGCCCACCGTCCCCTCGGCCGGCTGGACCACCGCCTTGACCTCCTCGCCCCACTCCTCGTCGGGCACGCCGATGGTGGCCACGTCGCCCACGGCCGGGTGCTCCAGGAGCACGGCGTCGACCTCGGCCGGGTAGATGTTCACCCCGCCGGAGATGATGAGGTTGGCGGTGCGGTCGGTCAGGTAGAGGTAGCCCTGCTCGTCCATGTAGCCCATGTCGCCCAGGGTGAAGTAATCGCTGCGGAAGGCCTCCGCCGTCTTCTCCGCGTCCCCGTAGTAGTCGAACCTCGTGGCAGGCGGGGCCTGAAGGAAGACGAGGCCGATCTCGCCCGACGGCAGCTCGGCGCCGGTCTCGTCGGCCACCTTGACGAGCCCGGGGACCATGGGCCGGCCGACGGTGCCCGGGTGCTCGAGCCAGGTGGCGGAGTCGACCAGCGTGCCCAGGCCCTCGGTGGCGGCGTAGTACTCGACGACGACCGGTCCCAGCCACTCGATCAGGCGTCGCTTGATGGGCACCGGGCAGGGGGCCGCACCGTGGATCACGAAGCGGAGCGACGAGGTGTCGTAGCGCGCCCTCGTCGCCGCGGGCAGCGCGAGCAGCTGGTGGAACATCGTCGGCACCATGTGCGTGTGCGTGATCCCGTGGCGCTCAACCAGCCGCAGCGCCTCGACGGGGTCCCAGTGGTCCATGACCACGATGGGCACGCCGTAGAGGAACGGCACCGCCACCGAGAAGGCCAGCGGCGCGGCGTGGTACAGCGGACCGGACAAGAGGTGGGCGTCGATACTGGTCGCCCAGTCCTCGTCGTAGCCGCAGAAGTTCACGGCGGCCAGCGCGCTCGTCGGCGCCGTGGGCGCGCGGTGGACGCCTTTGGGCCGGCCGGTGGTCCCCGACGTGTAGAGCATCTGGGTGCCGAGGACGGGGTCGTCGATGTCGGACCCGTCTTCGGCCGCGACCACCGTGTTGTACATCTCGAAGCCGGGCACGTACCCGCCCGTGTTGATCTTGACCAGGCCCGGCCCACCGGCCGCCGCCGCCACGGTGACCTTCTCGCCCAGCTCGGCCGAGCACACGAACGCCTTCGCCTCGCAGTTCTCGACGATGTAGGCGGCCTCGTCTCCGGTCAGGTGCCTGTTGACGGGCGTGAGGCGCAGGCCGATGCGCTGCGCCGCGTAGAGCACCTCGAGGAACTCGGGCCGGTTGGTGCACATCAGCGCGATGGAGTCGCCGGGCTGGAGGCCGCGGGCGCGGAGTGCCCGGCTCAGGCGGTTGATGTCGGCGTTGAGGTCCTCGTAGGTGCGGTCGCCGTGTGCGGTGATGAGCGCGAGACGGTCGGGGATGCGCGCCGCCCACCACGCGTGCAGCATGCCGTGCGCCGCCGCGGCGCGCTTGTCCTCGGGAACGCTCACGAAGCGCCCTCCGTGCGCGGGCGGAAGAGCGGCAACTGCCGGCCGTCGGTGAGGGGCTCCCACGTCACCGAGACGGCGAGACCGCTGTGGACCTCGTCGGGCGGACAGCCGACGATGTTGGTCATCATGCGCACCCCCTCCTCCAGGTCGACCAGGGCCACACAGTACGGCTCGCCCCCGGAGAAGGCCGCTCCCGCCGCCTCGGGTCTGTGCTCGACCCCGGCCGCGTACACCGTGGCCCGCCCGCTGGCGCTGCGCCACTCGAGCGCCGAGCCGGGCGCGGCGCAACGAGGGCAGAACGCACGCGGGTAGAAGACGGGGCGGTCGCACGCCGTGCACCATTGGAGGAGCAGCCTCCGCTCACGGGTCGCCTCCCAGAAGGGACCACTGTCGGCGCCGACGGGCGGCTCGACGCGCACCGGCGCCTCCGAGCCTGCCTGGGCACGCCCACCCGGGCTGCTCACAGCGTGGCCTCGGTGCCGAGCACCGCGGTCGACATCACCGAGAGCACCATCCCCGAGCCGTGGGCCAGGGCGACCTCGGCCCCGTCGACCTGGCGCTCGCCGCACTCGCCCCGGAGCTGGCGCACGGCCTCGGTGATGAGGAACATGCCGTACATGCCTGGATGGGTGAAGGAGAGCCCGCCGCCGTTGGTGTTCATGGCCAGCGGGCCGCCGCCGGGGCCGAGCGTGCCCTCGGCCGCGAAGGGCCCGCCCTCGCCCTTCGGGCAGAAGCCCAGGTCCTCGAGGTGGAGCAGGGCCGTGATGGTGAAGCTGTCGTAGCCCATCAGCAGGTCGACCTCGGCGGGGGCGAGGCCCGCCATGGCGAAGGCGTGGGCGCCCGACACCACGCCCGGCGTCGTGGTGAGGTCGGGCATCTGGGTGATGGCCATGTGGTCGGTGCAGGTGGCGGCGCCGAGGACGAAGACCGGCGGCTGGCGCAGCGAGCGGGCTCGATCCGCGCCCGTCATCACGAAGGCGCCGGCCCCGTCGGTGACCAGGCAGCAGTCGAGGAGGTGCAGCGGGCTGACCTGCAGGGGTGACGCGAGCACGTCGGCGACGGTGAGGGGCTCGCGGTGCCGCGCCCGTGGGTTGAGCGCCGCCCACTGCCGCGTGGTGACGGCGATCGCGGCCAGCTGCTCGGGCGTCGTGCCGAACTCGTGCATGTGGCGGGCGGCCGCCAGCGCGTAGGGGCCCATCGGCATGCGCAGGCCGTAGGGCATCTCCCACTCGGCCATGGGGTTGGGCCCGGGCGGCGGGCGGCGCGGCATCCGACGCCCGCGGCTGCGGTCGCGGCGCGGCGTCGACGCGTAGACGCTGACGACGACGTCGCACACGCCCGCGGCGATGGCGGCGGCGGCGTGCTCGACGTGGATCTCGTAGCTCGAGCCGCCGGTCATGGTCGACTCGGTGAAGGTGGGATGGATGCCGAGGTACTCGGCCAGTGCGACGGCCGACTCCGCGTGGCAGACGCCGTCGACGTCGGCCAGCGTGAGGCCGGCGTCCGCCAGGGCGTCGAGGATCATGGCCACTTCGAGCTCACGACCCGCGCGGTCGAGCTCGCCGGTGGGGGACACGTCGTCGGCGACGCCCACGATCGCAGCCGCCCCGCGCAGAGTCCTGTCCACCCTGCTCACCTCGGTCGAACCCCCGGTCCCGACACCTGCCGGCCGCGACGCCGGCTACGCGTTCTTCGGCAACTGGGAGAAGGGCGTCACCCGGTCGTTGCTCGGCTCCTTGGGCAGCCCGAGGACCCGTTCCCCGATGATGTTGCGCTGGATCTGGTCGGTCCCGCCGTAGATGGGCGGCGCTTGCGCGAAGAGCGCCATCTCGGTGACGCCACCCGCGAACGGATCGCCCGTCGCGTGCTTCAAGGCGGCCTTGTCGTCGACGTCGTAGGCGTGCAACATGCCGGCCGGCCCGGCGATGCGCAGCCCGAGGTCACGAGAGAGGCGCACGATCTGGCTCATGGAGAGCTTGGCGACGTTCGGCATGCCCGGGATGTCACCGCCGTGCTCCTTGACCGCTTTGACCCGGAGGCCGTTGAACCGGCCCAACTCGCCGAGCGTGTAGAGCCGGGCCAGGTCCTGGCGGATGCCCGGGTCGGTGTTGACGCCACGGGACTGGGCCAGCCCGATCAACATGTTCGCCCCGCCGCGCATGGCACTGAAGGCACCGCCGGCACCGCCGCGCCGCTCGGGCCGCGTGGACCCGGCGTCGGCGCCGTTTCCCGAAGCCGTCGGCGACAAGGCGACGAGGTCGCCCACCCGCGTGCCGAGGAAGCCGAGGACGGTGCCGGGTTGCGCCGCGCCACCGCCGGCGGCCGTGCCGCCGCCGGAGCCGAGACCGGCCCGCTCGTTCATGAGCGTGGTGTTGGCCGCGGCCCAACCGTTGTTGACGCCGCCGATGAGCGCCGAGTCGGCCACCCGGGCGTCCGTGATGAAAACCTCGTTGAAGAGGGCGTGGCCCGTCATCTCCTTGAGCGGGCGCACGTCGACGCCGTCTTGGAGCATGTCGAAGGCGAAGTAGGAGATGCCCTGGTGCTTGGGCACCTCGGGGTCCGTGCGGGCCAACAGCATGCCCAGGTCGGCGTACTGGCCGCCAGAGGTCCACACCTTCTGGCCGTTGACGACCCACTCGTCGCCGTCCCGGACGGCACGCGTCTGCAGCCCGGCCAGGTCCGAGCCCGCCTGGGGCTCGCTGAAGAGCTGGCACCAGGCCTTCTGGCCCGTCACGATGTCGCGGACGTAGTGGTCGATCTGCTCCTGGGTGCCGTGGGTGGCGATGGTCGGGGCGGCCAGGAGCAGGCCCAGCCCGGCCGGGGGCCCCAGCGCCCCGAAGTTGGCGATCTCCTGCTGCACCAGGACGACGTCGGCGCGGGCCATGGCCTTGCCGTAGGCGTGGGTCGGCAGGCCGGGCGCGGCCCAGCCTGCCAGTCCGAGGCGCTCCCACCACTCGGCCACCGTCAGATCGGGGTCCCAGTTGTCGCCCAGCCAGGCCCGCAGCTCCCGCAGTCGCTCGGCGGTCTCCGTCGTGTCGGTCGCGGCGTCGGTCACGGTGTCGGTCACGCTTCGAAGTTACCGGGTGTGCGGGGTGCGAGCGACTCCGCTCGAACATGGGTAGCGTCGCCCTGATGCAAGACGAACGGCTGAACGCGGCATTCGACGCCTGGGTGCAGGCGCAGGTGGCGGCACTGGACGTGGTACGCCAAGCGACCGGCGTCCCCGAGACCGACGTGGACCTGGCCGAGGGGTACCGGTGGGTGACCCGGCTCTCCCGCCTGGCCCTGGACTGGATCGTCGAGCGTTCCGACCCGCTGCACCCCCAGCTCTTCACGCTGCAAGACGAGTACCGCAAGCTCCTGGTCGACAACCCCGACGTCCACTACCTCTTCTGCGTGCTCGACGACGCACGGTCCTACCGGCTTGTCGGGTACCGGGGCGACTGCGCCTACCTGGGCATGACGTTCGGGACGCCCTTCGGGCAGGGACAGGTGGGCGGACGCACGGGCACCCAGACCCAGACTCACATCGACGAATTCGAGCTGGGACCCAACGGCGAGGTCGACATCCTGATCGCGCCGGCGTCCAAGATGCCGAAGCCCCGGCCACGCAACGCCGTCGTGCTGGAGCCGGGGACCGCCCAACTGGCCATCCGCGAGACGCACTTCGAGAAGCGTCCGGAGCGACTGGCGCGCCTGCGGATGGAGCTGGTGCCCGAGCCGGACGAGGTGGTGCCGCCACCCGTCCTCTCGAGCGAGGAGCTCGCGCCCAAGCTCGAGTTCGCCGCCGTGTTCCTCACCTTCGTCGGCAACACCGCGCTGCAGATGTGGCACGACGCCGGGAGCAACATGAACACCTTCGGCGGACAGGCCGGGTCGGCCCACGTGGCCGCCCAGGACGACGAGGTGCGTTCGCACTCCAACGCGGAGATGACCTATCACGGCGGCCGCTTCCGGCTCGAGCCCGGCCAGGCGCTGGTGGTGACCGTCCGGGAACCGGACAAGCCCTTCCTCTACTGGGGGCTGGCGCTGACCTCGCCGTGGATGGAGAGCTTCGACTACCGCTACACGACGACGGCACTGAACAACAAGACGGCCTCCCGCTCGCCCGATGGGACCTGGCGCATGGTGATCGCCCCGTCGGATCCCGGTCCCGGTGTCGAGAACTGGCTCGACACCGGGGGGCGACTCGAGGGTTACATGCTGGTGCGCTGGGTCCTGGCGGACGGCCCGCCGCACCCGAGCGCGGAGGTGGTGGCGCTGGCTGACCTGGCCGACCGGCCCGCACCGGCGGGTCTCGCCTAAGGGCAGCGGCAGCGGCCGCGGCACGGAGAGCCGGGCACGGCGACCGGTGACCTCAGACCTCCGAGGGCACGCCGAAGCGCTCCTGGTAGGGAGCGACCAGGGCCCGGTGGGTCGTCCGGTCGAGACCGGTGTCGGCGAACGAGTAGTCGTGGCCACCGGTGCGGGCGGTGTGGCGGGCCGCGAGGTACGCCTCGAGCGCGGCGCGGAACGCCGTGGTCACCGGCAGGTCCCAGGTGCGGTAGAGCCGTTCGACCACGGAGACCGGGTCGGCCACCAGATCGCGGTAGACCACGTCGGCGATCTGGTCGGACGGGATGGCACCGGCGTCGCGCTCGGCCGTGACCTGGTCCATCTGCAGTTCGAGCCCCATCGCCATGAACTCGACGAGGACGGCGTGGTCGACCTCGTCCGAGTGCATGTAGTGCAAGGTCGCCATGAGATCGGCCAGCGACCCGATCACCCGCAGCGGGTCGCGATGAGTGATCACGACGCGTGCGTCGGGGTAGGTCGCGAAGAGCAGGGGCAGGGCGGAAAGGTGTGAGGGCGCCTTGACGACCCAGCGCGGCGTCGGCCGCTCGGCCACCCACTGCAGCGTCTGCAGATGGCGCTTGTGCCAGTCGTAGATCGGGGTCTGGTCGACGCCGCTGCGCCACATCGTGTACTCGGCCACGTTGTAGAGGCCGGTGTACATGTCGCTCGAGAACTGGTGCGCGAAGGCGAAGATGCACTCGGTCGGCAGCCGGCCGCCGTTCTCGTGCATCGCGGTGAAGGCGGGCACCATCTCGTCCATGAGGGTGATCTCGTCGTCGCAGAGCTCGCCCGAGGCATCGTCGTAGGGGACGGTGTGCAACAGCTCCCACAACAACGGCGGGCGGTTGTCCGGGTCGCAGGCCAGCAGCTCGTGGAGCAAGGTGGTGCCCGAGCGCCCGAGGCCTGTCACCACGATCGGCGCCTCGACCGGCTGGCGCACGACGGCGGCCTCTTTGTTCCACAGGTCGACCATGCGCAGCCGGTTCTGCAGGATCAGCTGGATTTCGCCTCGGGTGCGGAGGCGGCCGGGCAGGTGAAGCCGGGCCTCGCTGTCGAGCGACGCGCACAGGCGCCCGAACGGCTCCTCCCACCAGGAGTCGCCGAAGTCGTCGAGCCCGGTGGTGGCGGTCGCGGCCTCCTTGAGGTGGGCGGGTTCGAGCGAGACCAGGGAGCGCCCGTCGTCGCCGAGGCCACGGCCGAGAGAGACCAGCTTGTCGGTCCACGCGCTGCGCGGCGGGGGGGTCCAGGGCACGGGGCGTCACCGTACCCGCACCGACGGGGGCGCCGACGCCCCGCAGGCGGGACAATGGTCGCGTGAGCGGTCCCGCGCCCGGCTTGAGCGTCGAGGAGATCCTCGGCGTGGTGGCCGCAGGGGCCGAGCAGCCGCTCGCTCCCAGCCTGGGCGTCTCGCTGCTCGACCACGCCCTGCAGACCGCCGCGCTGCTGGCCCGTCGGCATCGAGGGGACGGCGAACTGGTGGCGGCGGGACTGGTGCACGACATCGGGCACCTGTTGCCCGACGGCAGCGACGAGACCCATGCCACGGCCGCGGCCCGGGCGGTCCGGGGCGCGCTGGGGGAGCGGGTGGCGGCGATCGTCGCCTTGCACGTGGAGGCGAAGCGGTATCTCGTGGCGGACGAGGTCGACTACGCCGGGGTGCTCAGCGCCGACAGTGCGGTCTCGCTGAGCCGGCAGGGCGGCGCGCTGACCCAGGCCGAGGCGGCCGCCTTCCGGGCCCGGCCCTGGGCGGCCGACGCGCTGGCGCTGCGCCGGGCGGACGACGCCGCCAAGGTCGTGGGCCTCGAGGTTGCCGGGCTGGCCCACTGGGTCCCGCTCCTGCGCGAGCTGTGCGGGGGGGCGGGCGCCGGCGTCGAGCGCTGACGAGCGACCGTGCCGCGAAGAAGACGAGCGACGGTGCCTGGAAGAATCAGCCGGTGCCCGAGGTCCCTCCTGTCGTCCGCACCAAGGCGCTCGAGGCCGGAGCGGGCGGGTGGCTCGAACGGCTGCCGGAGCTGATCGCCCGGCTCGAGTGCGATTGGGCGATCCGGGTCGGACGGGCGTAGGGCGACGCCACCGAGGCCTTCGTGGCCGAGGCCGAGACGGCCGCCGGCCCGCCGGCCGTGCTCAAGCTCGTCGTCCCCGCGACGTCGACGCCGCGGCGCACGAGATCGCGGCTGCGGCTCTGCGCCGGCAAGGGTTGCGTGACCCTGTTGCGCCACGACGTCAGGCGCGGGGCGCTGCTCCTGGAGCGACTCGGTCCCTCGCTCGCCGCGCGGCGGGTCCCCGTGGCGCAGCGGCACGAGATCCTTTGTGCGACGGCTCAGTTGGTCTGGCGCCCCGTCGCGGGCGCCGACCTGCCCACGGGAGAGGAGAAGGCCCGCCGGCTGGCCGAGTGGATCGTGACCGTCTGGGAAGAACTCGATCGACCGTGCTCCGCGGCGGCGGTCGACCACACGCTGGCCCGCGCGGGCCGCCGAGCCCGAGCGCACGACCCGGCGCGCGCCGTCCTGGTGCACGGCGACGTGCACCAGTGGAACGCCCTGGCGGCGGCGGAGGGCTACAAGCTCGTCGACCCGGACGGGTTGGAGGCCGAGCCCGAATACGACCTCGGGATCATCATGCGGGAGGACCCGACCGAGCTGCTGGACGGTGACCCGATGGCGCGGGCCGAGCTGCTGGCCGCGTGCACCGGTCTGGATGCGACGGCGATCTGGGAGTGGGGCGTGGTCGAACGGGTCTCGACCGGGCTCCTCGGCACGCGGGTCGCCCTGCAGCCGGTGGCCCGCCAGATGCTGGCCACGGCGGACCGGCTGGCGAAGGTGACCTGACCGGCGGGTCGGACCGTCGGACCGGGCGGCGCTTGCGCCACCGCCCGGCGTCACGACAGAGTCGGGCCGGTGGACACCCCGATCAACGGTCACTGCGACGCCCGGTTCGACGCGGTGCGGGTGGAGTTCGCCCGGAACTTCGCCGAGCGCGGCGAGGTCGGCGCGGCGGTCTGCGTGCTCGTCGACGGCACGCCGGTGGTCGACCTGGCCGGCGGCTGGACCAACCGGCCGGGGGGCACGGCGTGGCGGGGCGACACCCTGGTCAACTTCTACTCCGTGGGCAAGGCGTTCGTCGCCCTCCTCGCCCTGCAGCTCGTCGATGCCGGGCTGATCGCCCTCGACGACCCCATCGCCTCCGTGTGGCCCGAGTTCGCGACGGGCGGCAAGGAGGCGGCGACGCTGCGCCATGCGCTCTGCCATCGCGCCGGCGTGCCGGCCATCCGCACCTCCCTGGGCGACGAGGATCTGTGGCAGTGGGACCGGATGACCACCGCGCTGGCGGCGACGGAGCCGTGGTGGGACCCCGGGACGCGCCACGCCTATCACACCAACACCTACGGGCACCTGATCGGCGAGGTGGTGCGCCGGGTGAGCGGCGAGCCGTGCGGGCGGCGGCTGGCCGGCGTGACGAGACCGCTCGGCGCCGACGTCTACGTGGGCGTCCCGGCGGCAGAGCGCCAGCGCTGCGCCGACGTGATCTTCCGTGGGGCGGACGGCCCGTACCGCATGGACGACGCGCTGAGGGGCGACGCCCGCATGGAGATGCTGAGCTATTTCAACCCACCGGGCTACTCGTCGATGGGCGTGGTCAACACCGAGGAGTGGCGCGGGGCCGAGGTCCCGTCGACCAACGGCCACGGCTCGGCGCGCGGGGTCGCACGCGTGTACGGAGCGCTGCTCGAGCCCAATCGGCTGCTCTCCGGCGACCTGCTCGCCGAGGCGACGTCCCCGCAGTCCGAGGGTTTCTGCCCGATCCTCCACGAGGACGTGACGTTCGGGCTCGGGTTCAAGCCGACGACGCCGCGACGCCCCTTCGGCCCCAATCCGAGGAGCTTCGGCCACTTCGGCACGGGGGGTGCGGTTGGCTTTGCCGATCCCGACGCCGGCGTGGCGTTCGGGTACGTCATGAACGACGTCGTCCCTCGCTGGCAGAGCACGCGCAACCGCGCGCTCATCAGCGCCCTGTACGACGCGCTCTGAGGAAGGGCCGTGCGAGGTGCGCCGACGAAAGCTCACGGCACACCCTCGACGTGGATCTCGGACACGAGAGGACGCCCGAGGTGCCGGAGGCGATGCCATGACGTTCGAGGCGTTGGTGGCGGAGGGCGCCGCCGCCCCAGTGGAAGGGTGGGACTTCTCCTGGTTCGACGGGCGAGCCACCGAGGAGCGGCCGTCCTGGGGCTACGCCCGCTTGATGGGGGAGCGGATGGCCGGTGCCGCTGCCGCGCTCGACATCGAGACGGGAGGTGGCGAGGTGCTCGCCACCGTGGGGCGGCCGCCGCGGCTCCTGGTGGCCACCGAGTCGTGGCCACCGAACGCCGCCCTGGCACACGCTCGGCTCGGTCCCCTCGGTGCCCACGTCGTCACCGTCGCGGACGCGCCGGTGCTGCCCTTCGCCGACGGGTCGTTCGAGCTCGTCGTGAGCCGCCACCCCGTCGTCGTGCTGTGGGAGGAGATTGCCCGCGTGCTGCGGCCAGGCGGCACGTATCTCTCCCAGCAGATCGGTCCCGGATCGAACCGCGAGCTGACCGACTTCATGATGGGTCCGCAGCCGGTGAACCCCGGCCGCAGCCCCGAACGAGCCCGGGATGCCGCGGCGGCAGCGGGGCTCGTCGTCGTCGACCTACGGGCTTGCGCGTTGCGCGTCGAGTTCTTCGACGTGGCCGCCGTGGTGTACTTCCTCCGCAAGGTGCGCTGGACGGTGCCGGGCTTCACGCCTGAGGCGTACGGCACGCAGCTGCGGGCGATGCACGAACGCATCCGGCGCGACGGTGTGTTCGTGTCCACCGCGCAACGACTCCTCGTCGAGGCGCAACGGCCTCGGTGAGCGCAGTGGCCACGGGCCGCGGCGCCCGGACCGGTTGAGCCCCCACTCAGCTGGCCTGGCTCACCGAGCTCATGTTGTAGTCGGGGATGCGCAGGGGCGGCATGATCGTCCGGTTGAGGTACTCGCCGAACTCGCGGCCGAGCGAGCGTACCGGCGTGCCGACTTCTGTGGCCCGCGCCAACAGATCGACCGGGCTCTCGTTGAAGCGGAAGTTGTTGGCCGCGCCGACCACGACACCGTCCTCAATCACGTAGACGCCGTCGCGGGTGAGCCCGGTCACGAGCAGGGTCGCCGGGTCGACCTCCCGGATGTACCACAGGCAGGTGAGCAGCAGCCCCCGCTGCGTGCGAGCCACCATGTCGTCCACCGAGCCGCCGTGGGTCCGATCACAGCGCAAGATGAGGTTGTCCACGTAGGGCGCGACGACCACGTCCGACTTGGCCGCGCCGGCGCGGTGGTGGCGCAAGTGCGTCAGCGCCCCGTCGTGCAGCCAGTCGATGCGCCCGAGCGAGAGCCCGTTGTCGAAGACCGAGACGTCCGAGCTACTCGCCTCCGTCGCCACGAAGGGCGAGCAGGTCACGGTCTCCTCGAAGGGATCGCTGTAGAGCGTGAAGGGCAGCGTCGTGATCCTCTCACCGACGCGCGTGCGGCCGCCCTCTTTGGAGAACACGCTGCGGCCGTCCTCGGCGTCCTGGCCACCGAGACCTCCGAAGGCCAGCTGGGCCATCATGTCGCTCACGCCCGAGGGCGGCAGGATCACCTCGTACCGCCCGGCCTCGAGCGAGATCTGCCGCTTCTCCCAGTCCAGGCGGCGCCAGATCTCCTGCTCCATCTCCTCGAATGACGGGTCGATGACGGGTACGCCGACCCAGGCCGAGCCCGTCCCGTCGGCGGTGCGACCCACCAGGTTCACCGCGCCGGTCGGCTGCACGTGGGAGAGCCGCACCCCCGTCGAGCTCCCCAGGTAGAGCGTCGTCACGTCCAGCTCGGCGAAGCCCGCCAGCACCGCGTCGCGGGCGCGCGCCCGCCCGAAGGCGCCGGAGAGGGACGAGAGCACAGGCTCGAGCGCCGAGGCGTCCGTCTGCTCCGGCGCCAGCGAGAAGTCGCGCGCCGGGCGCGCGTCTGCGCGGGGTCGACGAGAGCAAAGGCGTCCTCGGCAGAAGGTGCCGCCTGGGCGTCGGCCAGCGCAGCACAGACCATCGCCGCCACGCCTTCGGTCCCGACGACACCGGCCTGGCGCGCCGTGCCCACCGACTCGCCGGCGACCACGACCACGCTCACCGCGCGCGCCCGGTGGACGCCGTTGGTCGTGGTGGTGTT
The DNA here is from genome assembly GCA_963838835.1 of uncultured Acidimicrobiaceae bacterium. Classification (GTDB taxonomy): domain Bacteria; phylum Actinomycetota; class Acidimicrobiia; order Acidimicrobiales; family RAAP-2; genus Bog-473. Next base: position 28,169 of record CAWITA010000029.1, on the reverse strand, counting down.
CAGCGCGAAGCGGACGTCGGCGTGGCTGGCCTCCTCGACCAGCACAATGCAACCGTCGGCCCCGCCCGTGTCGCCCGCGGCCACACCATGCTCGACGAGTTCTTGGGCCGGGATCACCGGCGCACCCCGATCGCCGCCGCGACCATGCTCAGCGCCCCGACTCCTCGCGCGCGTTGAGCACCCGCACGCCGCGCACGAGCACGGACGGGCAGCCGTGCGAGACGGGAGCCACCTGGCCCGGCTGGCCCTTACCGCAGTTGAACGCGCCCCCGAGCACCCAGGTGGACGACCCACCGACGGCTTCCATGGCACCCCAGAAGTCGGTCGTGGTCGATTGGTACGCGACGTCCTTCACCTGCCCCGCCAGCTTCCCACCCTCGATCCGGTAGAAGCGCTGCCCGGTGAACTGGAAATTGTACCGTTGCATGTCGATCGACCAGCTCTTGTCGCCCATGACGTAGATGCCACGGTCCACGCCGGCGATGAGCGCCTCGGTGGTCGGCCCCTCCTCGCCCGAGTGCGCCAGCGACACGTTGGCCATGCGCTGAATTGGCACGTGCATCGGCGAGTCGCCGAACGCGCACCCGTTGGAGCGCTCGATGCCCATGGTGGCCGCGATGGCGCGGTCGAGCTGGTAGCCGACGAGGGTTCCGTCCCGCACGAGATCGAACGACTGGGCGACCACGCCCTCGCTGTCGATGCCCACGGTGGCCAGCCCGTGCGCCACGGTGCGATCCCCGGTCACGTGCATCACCGGGGAGCCGTAGCGCAGCGTTCCCAGCTTGTCGTACGTCGCGAAAGAGGTCCCGGCGTAGGCCGCTTCGTAGCCGACGGCCCTGTCGAGCTCGGTGGCGTGCCCGATGGACTCGTGGATGGTGAGCCACAGGTTCGACGGGTCGATGACGAGGTCGTAGGTCCCGGCCCGGACCGAGGGCGCTTTCAGCTTCTCGGCGAGGAGCTCCGGCAGCCGGGCCAGCTCGGCGTCCCAGTCCCAGTTCCCGGCCGACGTCGGGCCGGTCAGGAACTCCCAGCCGCGCCCCACCGGTGGTGCCAGCGTGCGCATGGTCTCGAAGCCCGTGTCAGAGAGGGCCAGCGCCTCGAGCTGGGTCTGCATCCGGACCCGGTGCTGGGTGGCCCGAGTCCCATTGAGGTCGGCCAGGTAGGTCTGCTCCGATACCGCCCGCAGCGACGCCGTCGTGTGTGAGACGGACCCGTGGCGGCCCAGCCGCTCGCTCCACTCGGCCAGCAGGCCGATCTTGTCCGCCATCGCCACCGTCGACGGGTCGATCGCGAACGCGCTCGACCAGCTCACGTCACCGTGGGGTGGCTCGGTCGCCAGCTCGACCCGCCCGCCCCCGCCTCTGCTCGTCAGCTGCGCCATCTCCTTGGCCTGGCGGACCAGGTTGGCCGCCTCCTCCGGCCGGACGTCGACCGTGGCGGCGAAGCCCACCGCGCCGTCGGCCACGACGCGCACCCCCATGCCGAAGTCCGTGTCGTCTGCCGCCGTCTCGGGACGCGCGTCGTGGAGGCGGACCACCTGGCTGCGGATGCGCTCCACCCGGAGCTCGGCTGCCTGGCAGCCGGCCGCCGCATCGAGCGTGGCGTCGGCCAGCGCGGAGACGTCGTCCGCCGCGAGCGGCATCAGGCGACCGGGGTGGGTTGGCGCAGTGGCAGTCCGGCCGCGTTGTAGATGGCGTCGATGAGCTCCATGGTACGGATGGCGTCGGCCGCGGTTGTCGGGAAGGAGGCACCATCCTCGGCCGCGGCCACGAATGCTTCGAGTTGGAAGTCGTAGGACGGTTTGCGGCTGAATCGCTCCTTGCGGCTGCCGAGCGAGGTCGTGACCTTCATCCGGTGCCCGTACTGGGGGCTGAACGGGTTGAAGACAGAGATCCGGCCGTTGTCGCCCGTCACCTCGGCGTGGAGGCGCAGCACCGATGACGAGAACATGGAGCAGCCGATGTGGGCGCTCCCACCGTCGGGGAGGGAGAAACGCGCGTCCATGGCCCGGTCGACGCCGGGGGACGACAGCTTGGCCTCCGCGCGGTCCACCCGCGGGCCCGGGGTCAACAGCCGCAGGAGGCTGACCGGATAGCAGCCCATGTCCATGGTGGCGCCGCCGGCCAGCGCGAGTTGGTAGCGGATGTCGCCCCGTTTCCACAGGGGCGCCGAGAAGGCCACGTCGACGTTGCGGATGGTGCCCAGCTCTCCCGAACGGACGATCTCCACCAGCCGCTTGGCCAGGGGGTGGTACTGGTAGTGGAAGGCCTCCATGACCACCAGCCCGGGGATGCCGTTGCACGCTTCGGCCACGGATCGGGCCTCGTCGGCGTTGGCCGTGAAGGGCTTTTCGCACAGCACGTGTTTGCCGGCTTTGAGCGCCGCGATGGTCCAGTACCCGTGCAGCCCGTTGGGGAGCGGGTTGTAGACGGCGTCGATGTCGGGATCGTTGATCAACTCCGCGTAACCCCCGATCACCCGGGGAATGCCGTGCTTGCGGGCGAACTCGGTCGCACGGGTGCGGTCACGGGCGGCCACCGCCACGACCTGGGCACCGCCGACACGCCGCGCCGGCTTGACGAGGGCGATCGGGGTGATGCGGGCCGCCCCGAGGACCCCGATCCTCAGCACGTCGCAGTCATCCGTGCGGGCACCACCGGGACCAGTGGGGTGCTGCGGCGGCGGCCAGGCACTTTTCCCTCGGAGGGGACGCAGGGGGCGCCTCGGGGGGCGACCAGGTCAGGCGCAGCATGAGCAGGGACGCTAACGCACCGGCGCATCGCCCGACGCGTTGAGGCATCGAGGGCCCCGTCGGCACGCGGGCGCAGTCGGCCCGCCGCCATTCCCCCCTGCGCCAAACTCAACGTGGCGCGCGGGCGCCTCCGACGGTGGCGCCTGCGCTCGGCGCTCTCGGCCGAGCCACGCGGCGGCCAGGCCGGCTGGCGCGGGGCCGGGCCCTCTGCCAGCATCGTCTCCCTCATGGCTCGCGAAGTTGTTCTGCCCGTTGTCCGGCGCGCGACCGAGGACGACGTCGACGCCATGGCGGCCCAACTGGCCGAGACGTTCTTCGACGATCCCGTCACGAGCCACATCTTCCGCAATCCGGAGCGCCGTCGGGCCGGCCTGCGCGCCTACTTCCGCACCCAGATGCGCGCCGACTACCTTCCGTTCGGGGGCTGTTACACGACGGACGGTACCGCCGGGTCGGCCATTTGGGCCCCGGCCGGCAAGCCGCTCCTCACCGGGCTCACCGCGATCCTCACCATGCTGCCGGTGTTGCCCTACGTCGCCACCAACCTCGCCACCACCCTGCGTCTCTTGACCCTCGTGGAGTCGATGCATCCCCACGAGCCGCATTGGTATCTGGCCACGCTCGGCGTCGCCGTGGGGCGACAGGGCCAAGGCCTGGGCAGCGCGCTCATGGGCCCGGTGCTCGGGCATTGCGACACGGAGGGGATGCCCTGCTACCTCGAGTCGTCCAAGGAGCGCAACGTCCCGTTCTACCGTCGCCATGGTTTCGAGGTCGTCAAGGAGGTGCCACTCCCGGGTGACGGGCCGCCGATCTGGACCATGTGGCGAGAGCCGCAGCCGGTGCCGTGAGGCACCACGCGGCGCCGGGCTACGTCGTCGGGTGGATCCCCTCGGGCATGGACAGCGTGTCGTTGACGACGTCACCGAGAACGTCGATCACGGCCCGGACCGGGGCCGACGGCAGCCCCCGCCGGCGTTGGGCCACGCCGACTCGACGGCGGGGGAGACCAGCGACCGGCAGCACCGAAAAGCGGCCGCGCTGGTGGCCCGGCACGGCGGTGGCCGGGAGGATGGCAGGCCCGTAGCCGTCGAAGGCCAGTGAGGCGATCAGGCGCACACCGTCGAGTTCCATGGCCGGCCGCAACTCGATGCGGGCCGGGCCGGTGGCGCCGTCGATCTCGGCCCGCAGGGCGGTACCGGGTGCCGGGAGCAGGAGCTCCAACTCCTCGAGTCGCTCGAGGGGGACCGACGGCTCGGCGCCCATCGGGTGCCCCATGGGCAGCACGACCACGAGGTCCTCGTCAAAGAGCTGGGCGGCCATGATCTCGTCGCCGCGCAGGGGGAAGGTGACCACCGCGAGGTCGAGCTGGCCCGAGGCCAGCTGCTGCTCCAGGCCGCCGCTCGAGCCTTCGGCCACGTTCAGGTGCACGTGGGGGTGGCGCACCCGAAGGAGGTCGAAGAGCTGGGGCACCAGCCAACGCCCTGTCGTGCCGATCACGCCCAGCCTGACCGTCCCGACCACTTCTTCCCGCAGCGCGGACACGTCGGCCACCAGCGCGTCGAGCTCGTTCATCACCCGGCGCGCCCGCTCGATGACGACCTCGCCCTCCTCGGTCAGGCGTCCCGACGACCGGTCGACCAGCTGCACGTCGAGCTCACGCTCCAGCCGGGCGACGTGGGCCGAGACGTTGGATTGCACCGTGCCGATGGTGGCTGCGGCGGCGGAGAAGCTCCCGGTGTCCGCGATACCGAGCAGCGCTTGCAGATGTTTCAGTTCCACCCGGGGACCCCGTCGAGAATGCTTGCCAAAGTTTGGCTTCCTATCACTATAACAGATGTGAAGTATCTGCTAAAGCTGCTTGACTGATTGCCGAGAGGGAGCGAGACTTTATGACAGACCTCAGGGATTCGGAACCCCCCCTCCAGCCCTGTTGAGTCCTGAGAAGGGATCGCCTTCCCCCCCGGCGATCCCTTCTCCTAATTGCGGGACTGATTGCGGGCCAGTTCCGCTCCGGTTCAATCCCGGTGGTTTCGAGCCTGCGGGAGCCGGTACCGGAGACTCGCACTCTCAGACGGACGATCGAAACGCTTTAGGCTTCGTAGCCGTGTCGAAGAGCGCCGTCTTCATCGACCTCGACCGCACCCTGCTGTGCCGCGCGTCGGGCCAGGTCCTCAACCAGGCCCTGGTGGACGAGGGTGTCCTTCCCGAGGGGCGTTCGCTCCCCGGGGACAAGGTGCTCTACGCCGTGAACGACCGCCTGGGCGAGAACCTTTTTTCCATGGGACTGGTGCGGGCGGCGGCCAGGGTGGCCCGGGGCTGGCGCCAGGAGCAGGTGCAGGCGGCCGGCCGCCGGGCGGTCGCCGCGCTGAGCGAGCTCGTCGCCCCGTTCGCTCCGCAGCGCCTGGCGACCTTTCGGGGCGAGGGCCACCGCCTCGTGCTCACGACCACGACGCCGGTCGACATGATCGCCCCCTTTGCCGAGGCCTTCGGTTTCGACGACCTGATCGCAACCGCCTACGAGATCAAGGACGGCCGCTACACCGGCCGCCTCTACGAGGGATTCGTCTGGGGGACGGGCAAGCTGCGCGCGGTGCGCCGGTGGGCCGACGACCAGCGCATCGACCTGGCCGACTGCCACGCCTGTAGTGACAGCATCTTCGACGTCCCGCTGCTCTCGAGCGTCGGTTCCCCGCACGCCGTCAATCCCGACCCCTCGCTCACGATCGTGGCCACGGCGCGGCGCTGGCCGGTGGAGCACTGGGACCGGCCGCCCGGCGTCCCGAGCGTCATCGGCCTCGAGCCGTACCACCTGCTCCGGCCGTTCGTGCGCAAAGTGTCCTTCCCCTACACGCGCTTCGACATTGCCGGCGTCGAGAACGTGCCGACGCGGGGCCCGGTCCTGCTGGCGTCGAACCACCGGAGCTACTTCGATGTGGCGGCGCTGGCCCTGGTGGCCCGAGAAATCGGCCGGCCCGTGCGTTTCCTCGGCAAGAAAGAGATTTTCGATGCGCCCCTGGTCGGGGTGATCGCACGCGCCATCGGAGGCATCGCGGTCGACCGGGGCAGCGGTTCGAACCGGCCCATGCGGGACGCCGAGGCCGCACTGAAGGCGGGAGAGGTCGTGATCGTCCTCCCGCAGGGGACCATTCCGCGTGGCTACGACTTCTTCGACCCTGTGCTGAAGGGCAAGACCGGAACGGCCCGTCTCGCCGCGTCGACCGGTGCCGCGGTGGTGCCCGTCGGGCTGTGGGGCACCGAGAAGGTGTGGCCACGCGCGGCGCGGCTGCCCGACTTCACCCTGGTCCGCAACCCGCCCACGGTGACCGTGCGCATCGGCAAGCCGGTCGCTCTCTCGCTCACGGACGCCAAGGCGGACACGGCCACGATCATGGAGGCCATCAGGGCGCTGTTGCCTCCAGAGGCGCGTGTGCGCCACGAGCCAACGCCTTCGGAATTGGCTCGGACCAAGCCACCTCGGTGAGGACGCGGCTCGCCGCGCGGCGACGCGCGCGGTCAACGCGACGTCGCGCCGCCTCGGACGGGGGCAGGGAACCGTCGCCGGAGGCCGGGCCGGGCTCCGCCTCGACCCCCGGCTCCTCGAGCACCTCGAGCGCGGGGCGCCAGGTGGCCCTGGTCACCGGGACCAACGGGAAGACGACGACGACGCGTCTATTGACCGTGGGGCTGGGCGCGACGGGGGACGTCGTCGTGAGCAACGAGACGGGTTCGAACATGCCGCCGGGCCATGTGGCCGCGCTCGCTGGGACGGACGCGCCGCCGCGCCGTCCTCGAGGTGGACGAGGTCTACCTCCCGCGCGTGCTGGCGGCGACCTCCGCCGCCGCCGTCGTGCTTTTGAACCTGTCGCGGGACCAGCTCGACCGCACGAACGAGGTGCGGATGGTGGCGGGGCGCTGGCGGGCGGCGCTGGCCGCGGCGCCGCACACCCACGTCGTCGCCAACGCCGACGACCCCTTGGTGACCTGGGGTGCCGGAGCCGCCCGTCACGTGCACTGGGTCGGGGCCGGCCTGCGCTGGCAGCTCGACGCCGGGGGCTGCCCCTCGTGCGAGGGCCGTATCGAGTTCGGAGATGACACCTGGGCCTGTACGGGGTGCGACTTGGCGCGCCCGGTCACCGAAGCTGAGCTCGTGCTCGCCCCGGACGGGGCGGCCAAGGCGCTGTGGGCGGACGGACGGACGCACCCGGTCCGGCTTGCGCTGCCCGGTCGCTTCAACCAGGCCAACGCCCTCATGGCGGCCGTGGCGGCCGAGGCCTGCGGCGTCGATGCGGTGGCGGCCCTCGGGGCCATGGAGGCCGTCGAGCAGGTGGCCGGCCGCTTCACGGTGCGATCCTTCGGCGTCGTGCGGGCCCGGCTGATGCTGGCCAAGAACCCGGCCGGATGGGAGGAGCTGCTCGACCTCGTGGCGGGATCCGACGGGCCGCTCGTGGTGAGCATCAACGCCCGGGTGGCCGACGGTGCCGACCCGAGCTGGTTGTGGGACGTGCCGTACGAGCGCCTGGCCGGTCGATCCGTCGTGGCGACCGGGGACCGTTTCCGCGACCTCTCGGTCCGACTGCACTACGCGGAGGTCGCGCACACGACCCAGGTCGACCCGGTCCAGGCTGTTCTCGCGGCCGGCGCCAGCGGCGGGGTGGTCGACGTGATCGGGAACTACACGGCCTTCCACGAGCTCCTGGGAGCACGGGCGTGACACGGGAGTGAGTGGGCCGCTGCGCGTCGCCGTTGTGTACCCCGACCTGCTCGGCACCTACGGCGACGGCGGCAACGGGCTGATCCTGGCCCGGCGCGCCGAATGGCGCGGCCACGACGTCGTGCTGTTGCAGGCTGCCTCGGACCGCGTCCTCCCCGACGCCGACATCTACTGCCTCGGCGGGGGAGAGGACGGTCCGCAGGTCCGCGCCGCGCGCACGCTCATCGACGACGGGACCCTGGCCAGACGCGTGGCGGTGGGGGCCGTGGTGCTGGCGGTGTGCGCCGGCTACCAGATCGTCGGGCGGTCGTTTCCTGGCGCCACCGGCGATCCGCACGAGGGCGTGGGCCTCCTCGACATCGACACCGCCAAGGGCACGGGCCCGCGCGCCGTGGGCGAGGTGCTCGTCGATCCCACCGCCGTGGCCGGGCTGCCGCCGCTGAGCGGCTTCGAGAACCACGGCGGGGTGACCGCGCCGGCCGAGGGCGAGGGGACCCTCCCCCTCGGCCGAGTGACTCTGGGCGTGGGGAACGGCGACGGGACAGAGGGGTCGGTGCGGGGCCGCGTCGTCGGGACCTACCTGCACGGTCCGGTGCTGGCGCGCAATCCGGCGCTGGCCGATGTGCTGCTGTCGTGGGCCCTCGGCCTGCCGGCGCTGGAACCGCTGGACGACTCGGCGCCGGAGCACCTGCGCGAGGAACGCCTGGCCGTCGTCGGGGTCCGACGGCGATGGCGCCGCCGGACCTAGGACCCCGTCACCCCGCTCGTCACCCCGCCGCACCGACGTCGAGCGCGAGGAGGTCCCTCGCCACCACGACGGCGCCGTCGAAGTGCTCGCCGGCCCGGGCGATCCACTCACGTTCCGCGTCCGGCTGTGGCGCGGGGACCAGATGCGTGAGGACGAGGGTGCCGACACCATTGCGTGCCGCCGTCCGTGCCGCGTCTTCCACGCTCGAGTGGTAGTCCAGGACGTCAGTCAGGCGAGGCAGCCCAATCGGCTCGATGAGGTCGCGCCGGACGACCGTGTGCACGACCATGTCGGCCCCCGCGCACAGCTCGTCGAGGCCCGCGCACGGGACCGTGTCGCCCGCGATGACCACCGATGCTCCGCCTTCGTCGACCCGGTAGCCCACCGTAGGGCGCACCGGTGCGTGATCAGTCGGCGCGACGGTCACGCGGACGGACTGCTCGTCGAGGACCTGACCTCGTTCGCACTCGACGACGTCGGCAGACGGGCGCCACTGCAGATCGGCGTGATGGTTCATCCGGTAGCCAATGTCGGGCTCGAGCATGGCCTCCGTTGCCCGCAGCAGTGACGCAGTCCCGCGCGGCCCGAAGACGGGGAGCGGGTTCGGCTGGAACGACGTCACCCACCGCGACGTGAAGACGTCGTTGAGGTCGGTCGTGTGGTCGCTGTGCAGATGAGTCAGGAACAGTGCCCTGAGCACCGCTGCGCCCGAGGCGACGGCGGCAGCGCGCATGAGGACACCGCGGCCGCAGTCGAAGAGCAGGTCACCGGCACCGGTCCGGACCAGGGTGGACGGCCCGGCACGCTCGGGGTCGGGCAACGGGCTCCCGCTGCCCAGCACGACCATCTGCATGAAAGCTCCTCTCGCCGGGTCCCGACGAGGCGAAACAATACGGTGCGCCGCCACCGCCGCCACCGCCGCCACCGCCGCCCCCCACCGCCGGGGCGTGATTCTCGTTCTCGCCCGCGGTCGACGGCGGACTCCCCGAGCTCGCCCTACCAGAGGCCCGGGACGAGCTTCTTCGTCCGGGCTTCGTAGGACTCGTAGCCCGAGAGCGCCCGCTCGAGCAGGCGCTCCTCGGCATCCATCCGCCGTACGTAGGCCGGGACGAGCAACGCGGTCACCGAGCCCACGACGACCGCGCTGCGTGAGGAGAGCGCGAAGCCGGCCCAGACGAGCAGCGAGCCAAGATAACCGGGGTGGCGGACGTGGCGGTACGGGCCGCGCTCAGTCACGCTCTGCTCGTTCGTGACGCGCAGCGTGCGCGAGTACGCCGCAGACAGCGTCCGCATCGACCAGAAGCGCAGCGCGAGGCCGCAGACGATGGTGCCGAGGCCCAACGGAGCGCAGAACGCGGGAAGGGGCCGCACCGGCAGGCGGCGCAGCGGCGGCGCGCTCAGCGCGGCAAGCAGGGAGGCCGCGGCGATCCGCCGGGTGCTTCCCGCGTCCTCGTCCGCCGCTCGCAGGTCGGAGGCCGACCCACCCTGGCGCACGGTGCTCTCCAAGAGGAGGAACCCCGCGACACCGGCGTATCCGGCGAGGAACCAGCGCGTCCCCCGGGCGGCCTGACGATGGTGCGGGCGTCCTTCATCCGGTCAGCCTGGCATCAGTGGGCCCGGTGGGGACAGATCCTTGGCACCGGACGGGACCGGGTCGGGCTCAGTGTCGGGGTCAGGCTCAGTTGTCGGGGGCAGGCTCAGTTGTCGGGTCACGCTCAGTCGGGCCAGTTGGAGTGGTCCTGGCGCGACGGCGGTTCGTCGAGCGCCCACGCCCGTCGCCAGGCGGATGCCGCCGGACCCCGGTGTGCGGTCTCGGCCCCCCCGACCGGCGCCACCGCACTGACCGATCGCCGCGCCTGCCACCAGTCGGAGTGGACCTCGCGGGCCAACGTGGCCACCGCCCCCTCCACCCGGTCGGAGAAGCGGTGCGCGCTCTCGCCTTCGTCGGGCGTCATGGGAGCCCCGAAGAGGACGGCGATGGGGGAGCGGCGCAGCCGGCCGCCGCGCCGCGACTCGGTGCCCGACCCGCCCGGCGCCCGTGCGCCGGCCTCTGTTGTCTTCGGCAGCACGTGGCGGGTGCCGTGCAGGTACACCGGCAGGACGGGACGCCCGGTCCGCCGGGCCAGGTAGGCGGCCCCGCCGCGGAACGGTTGCGTCCAGCCGTCGGGTGAGCGGCCGCCCTCGGGGAAGATGACCAGGTTCCAGCCGTCCTCGATCACCTCGGCTGCGGTGTCGGCCGACCGGCGGTTCACCTTGCTGCGTTCAATGGGGATCGCTGCGAGCGCGAACGACCACAGCACCGACTTCCAGGTGCGGTCGAAGAAGTAGTCCGACGCGGCCGCCACCACCGTGCGGTGGCGGAACTCCACCGGCAGCGTGGTCAACAAGAGCGGCGTGTCGATGTGGCTGGCGTGGTTGGCGGCGAAGATCACCGGCCCCTCGACGTGCTGCAGATGCTCGAGCCCTCGCACGGTCGCCGGCGCCAGTATCCGTGCCGCCGGCCGGGCAACGTTGTCCAGCACGACGGCGCGGGCGAGGCGCACCGGGTAGCGGCGTGACCACTCGTGGTCGTAGTCGAGTCCGACCTTCCGCTCGGGGTCGGGACGCTCGACCGTCGTGGGCCATGACGGTGCGGCAAGGGGGAAGCGGGCCGTCCGCACCCGGCCCAGGAGACCCGAGACGGAGCGCGCCATCAGTGCACGTCCGACATGAAGATCGGCGGGTTGTGCATGTGGGTCAGGGTGGGCGAGGAACCGACCACGTCCGAGGCGATCTCGAGCGCATCGTCCAGCGAGCTGGCCGGGGAGAACCCGAGCCGGCGCACGGCCTTGGAGTCCCCGCCGACCACGATCACCCGGCCCAGATGCGCCAGCACGTGGGCACACCAGTACCACATGTAGAACGGGTGCACGCCGTGGTAGGCGTGCCCGGTGCGGTACAGGTGCACGTACCACGGGTCGGTGGCGAAGGACTCCTCGAACTCCTTGTGCATCTGCATGGGATCGACGGTCTGGGTCAGCACCTGTTCGTAGAAGTCGATGTAGCTCGGATGGTGGCCGGGGTGGAATTCGGGCCGGGTCGGGTGCCGCATGATCACGACACCGCCCTCGCGCACTAGGGGCTTGCCCCGGTACATGTTGAAGAAATAGCCCAATCCGAGGCAGGCCACCAGGATCGGGTTCATGATGGAGTTCACGTTGTAGGGGCAGATGTAGGGCAGTCCCATGGTGAGGATGTCGGTCTGCCCCTCGACGTCGACGCCCTGCTGGCCCCAGACGTTCGAGGTCGTCCTGGCATGGACCGCCTCCACCTCGCCCGCCTGCACGGAGGTCAGGGCGTGCGGGGAGCGGATGGCCTGGAAGATCTGCCGGGCCAACCGCGGCGGCGTCTTGGTCAGGGCGGCCGAGGTCGCGGCGTAGGTGGCGCGGTCCCGCACCCCCCACTCCCACTCGCGCTTCTGGAGGAACTGGAAGTTCGAGGGAAAGGTGTCGTTGTTCAGCGTCGTCTCGATCTGGAAGATCCTCACGCCCGACTCGGCAATGAGCCGCCCCATGCGCCAGTTCGAGGTGTGGAGCTCGGAGGACGCCTGGTCCATGAACGACTTCGAGTGGCGCATCGTCTGCGGGTTGTGGTGATGGCGCAGGCTCCGGTAGCTGGCCAGGCCGGTGGCCACACTCTTGTGACCCCCGTCCATGGCGACGAGGTTGATGTTGACGTAGACGAGGAGGTCCGAGGTGGCCGCCCGCTTGTTGATCTCCACCTCTTCGCCCTGATCGGTCTCGCCGACGAAGAGGAGGTTGTCGGGATCCTCGGCGTCGTGCTGGGTGAGCAGTCCGTGCGGCGCGAAGGAGTCGTAGACCCGGTCACCCAGGGCATGGCGCAGCTCCTGCTCGGTCATGCGCCGGTGCAGTGACAGGGCGGCAATGAGCATGACGTCGTCGACGCCGGCCTCCGCCGCCATCTCGAGCACGGTCTCGATCACCATCTGGCGGATGTCCGGTGCCTCCATCGGCGGCAGCGGCAGCGAGATGTCGTCGAAGCAGATCGTGAGCTTCATGCCGGGTCGCAACAAGGCCGGGAGCGGATCGCGGTCACCGATCGGATGGGTCAGTGCGTGGCGGATGGCCCGGTAGGGGTCCTCGATCGCCTTCATGGGCTCGGGCGCGTAGACCACCCGGCTGCCCCCGGGCAGCCGCTCGAGGGTGAAGCCCTCACCGCTCCAAAAGAGGGTCGGTGGCGTCGACTTGTCCACCTCGAGGACGAAGCCGGGCCGGCGGCTCATCGGGCCGTTCCTTTCCGTAGGTCGAAGGCGATCTTCACGGCCCCCCGGCGGCCGGCAGCGCCGGCGTGGGCCACGGCGTCCTCGAATCGGGTGAGTGGGTAGGTGGCCGACACCAGGCGGCCCGTCCGCTGGGCGGCGGCCACCTCGAAGGCGAGCGCAAACGTCGAGGTCCGGCCTCCGGTGTCGCCGTCGCGCTCGGTCCCATAGGCGTACGCCCCGGCCAGGCGGACCTCTCGGTGCCACAGCGGCGCCAGATCCAGAGTCAGCCGGCCCGGCATGCCGACCAGCGACACCGTCCCCCGGGGCCGCACCATGGCCAGCGACGCCGCGATCGACTCGGCGCTGCCCACGCAGTCGATCACCACGTCGGCACCGCCCGACAGCGCCGCCGTCACGCCCGGGACTCCCCCGTACGAGAGGGAGCGCGAATGCCGCCGCACCGCGCGGGCGAGCTGGTCGGGGGGCAAGACCTCCGTGCCGCCCAGCTCGCCGCGCCAGCTGCTGCTGGTGTGCGTAGCGGGCACCGACGAGGATCGCGGATGGAGAAGGACAGCGCCCAGTGGACGCCAGGTGGCTCAACGCGCCGATCACCAGCAGCCCCAGCGTGCCGGCCCCCAGCACGGCCACGACGTCGCCCTCGCCGATCGGCGCGCCGAGCACGGCGTTCACCGCGCAGGCCACTGGCTCCACCGTCACCGCGTCCGCATCGCTCAGGCCCTCGGGCACGGCGTGGAGCTGGCTGGTGTGTGCCACGAGACCCGACGTCGACCAGCCACCGCCTGTGTCCGCGCAGAAGCCGGTCTGGAGGCCCGGTCGGATGTGGCCGAAGGCCACGTAGCCACAGTTCCCCACGTTGCCCGCCTGGCAGGCCGGGCACGGCGGTTCGATCCCTCGTGCCGCGCACCCCAGCACGGGCTGTAACACGACCCGGCTGCCGGTGGTCAGCGCCACACCGTCTGCTCCGGTGACGTCGGCGGACAGTGTGCCGACCACCTCGTGGCCCGGGACGAACGGAAAGGACACGATGTCTTCGAAGTAGCGAGAGCTGCGCCCGTCCAACGCCGCGAGGTCGGACCCGCAAATGCCGGAGAGGACGGGATCGACCTGGACCCAGCCCTCGGCCGGCGCTTCGGGCGCAGCCCGCTCGACCAGGCGCAGAGGACCGACGCCGGCGCCGCGTCCCGATCCGAAGGAGGACACCACCCGCGCCGCAGCGAAGCGCGGCAGCGACCGTTCGAACAGGAGGGTGCTCACGCGGTCACCGTCGTCACCGTCGTCACCGTCGTCACCGTCGTCACCGTCGTCACCGTCGTCACCGTCGTCACCGCCCCATGACCGCCTTGGGCGCCTTCACGTCGAACGGCCCGAGAGGCAGTGGACGGTGCGATCCGCCTTCCGCCTTGGCCCAGTGCTCGACGTGCCAGCCCCGGCGCCGGGCGATGGCCGAGAGCCGCGCCTCGGGGTTGACGGCGACCGGGAAGCCGACCGCCTCGAGCATGGCCAGGTCACTCGCCGAATCCGCATAGGCGACCGACTCGTCGAGCGAGAGCGAGTGCTGCTCGGCGTAGTCGGCCAGCAGCAGGGCGCGTGCCTCGCCGATGGGCGGGAGCGTGTTCAGGTGGCCGGTCAACCGGCCGTCGCGTGACTCCATCACCGCGCACACGATGTCGTCGAAGAGCGGCCGAATAGGCTCGATGATGAAGTCCAGCGCCCCCGTGATCAGGAGCGTGCGGTGCCCAAGGCCCCGGTGCGCTCGAACCCGAGCGAAGCCGTCGGGAAAGGACCGCGACAGGAGCTGTCGATGGAAGAGCTCCCACGAGTCGGCCCGCAACTGCTCGAGGGGCGCGCCCTCGAAACGCCGATAGAAGGCGCGGAGGAAGTCGCCGCGGTCGCGCCGGTCCAGCGCCAACAGCGACGGGCCCTGGCGCACGAGGTCGGCGACGAAGCGCGCCCGCCGCGAGGGCGAAAGGTGGCGGCTGGCCAGCCAGGCGTAGGTGTCGACGACGTTGGACGACATGAGCGTGTGCTCCAGGTCGAACACGGCGAGATGCCGTTCGGGCGACAGAATGGCGCGCCGCTGCCGATCCGGACGCTTGTCCACCACCGAGCGACCGGGCTTGGTACGCACGCGCGTGTGCTCGAGCACCGAGGGCAGGTGGATCTCGTGGACATAGCGGTCCCAGTCGATCGCCGCCGGGTCGAATTCGAACCGCTCGTGGTCCGCGGCGTCGCCGGCGTCCCACAACTCCATGAGGTTGTCCACCCGGTAGCGAGCGTCCGTTTCGGAGTAGGCCCCGTACAGCACGACATAGCCCAGAGCACGTGTGATCATGCCGTGCCGGTCTTCGATCCGGGCGGCCAGCTGCGCCTGCTTGCCCCGGATCGGCAAGGCAGTGAGCAGCTTCTCCACGAACGTCATGGCCGCATCGGCGCGCTTGAGTTGGCGTTGCACCCGTCCCCGGCCCGGGAAGGACCACTCCGGCACGTTGATGGGCTGGCCGCGGTCGTCGTACAACGGATTGCGCTGAAAGAAGTCCGTTGACAATTCGACCAGGCGGCCGTAGCGCAACGGGTTCCGCACGCCCGACGCGACGTGGTACACCTTGGGCCGACCTGGTTCGGGCCCTCGTGCTGCCACCGCCAGGATGGCCGCCACCACCAGGTCGACCGGGATGACGTCGATGATGCCTTCGGGCACGCCCGGGAACTCGCGGAGCAGGCCCCGCGCGTAGGAAACGATGATGGGCTCGGCCATCCGGAAGCCACGTATCCAGCCGGGGCGGGGTTCCCTCAGCGCGGACTCGATGATCGACGGCCGCACGAACGTAATGGGGACCCGGCCCTCCCACTGCTCGACCAGCGCTTGCTCGCCGAGAGCCTTGGTGAAGGGGTAGGCGTCGGGCCAACCGAGCGAGAGGGCCCGCGCCGTGCCCGCCCTCACGAGCTCGTCGCTGACCCACTCCTCGCGCAGCTTCTCCGCTTTGGCGGCGATCAGGTGGTCCCCGGCGGCACCGATCTCCGTCCGCGCCTTTTTGGTGAGCTCGCGCAGCTTTTCAGGCGTGCGGGACTCCGACTGCAGGTCGTCGCGCAGCCGCCGGGCCGCGGTCACTTCGTCCTGCCAGCCGACGACGAGGCTGAACCGGTTCTCGCTGAGGAGCTCTTCCTTGGCCTCTCCTTGATGCGTGCTTGCCACGTAGGCGGTCGACACGGCGATCAGATGCGCGTCCGATCCCACCTCGGCCATCGCCGCCGCGACGCGAGACGGGCCGAGCAGGTTGATCTCTATGGCCTGGGTCAGCGGGGCGTCGAAGGACACGGTGGCCGCCGAGTGGATGACGACCTCGGCCCCAGCCAGGGCCTCCCTGCCCTCCTCGTCGAGCCCGAGTCCCTCCTGGCCCACGTCGCCGGCGACGGCACGGACCCGGCGGGAAACCTCGGCGTCGAAGCCTGCACCGAGCTCGCTGCGCAGGCGGTCGAAGCAGTCGTTCTTGATCACCTCACGGGCGAGACGAGCGGCGGCGTCGGCCCGGCGTCCGGGTCGGATGAGCAGGGTCACCTCGGCCTCCGGTATGCAACGCACGATCCGCTCGACCAGGGCGGTGCCCAGGAAGCCGGTGGCGCCGGTAATGAAGCAGCTCTTCCCACGGAGATCCCGCTCAATGGGCACCAGAAGTGTCTACCACCGCAGGCCGATTCTGTCTACCATATGGTAAGTGGCCAGCTCAGCGACCAGCGATCGGATCTTGGACGAGGCTCTCTCGTCGTTCGCGAGCCGGGGGTACGAAGCCACTTCGCTGGACGCGGTGGCCAAGGGACTCGACCTCACGAAGCAGTCGATCCTCTACTGGTTCCCCTCCAAGGAAGCTTTGCTCGAAGCGGTGATCGCCCGGAGCGCAGCCGACCTCTCGGCGGCTTTGGAAACGGCGCTCGAGGGGGCGGGGGTGGGTTGGGACCGGGTGGTGGCGGTCGTCCGCTCGGTCTTCCGCCTGGCTGCCCGCCAGCCCGAACTCCTCGGGCTGCTGCGCGAGGTCGGGCGACTCGGCCCTCCGGCGGCTACCCAGATGACGTTGGCCCTCGAGCCGCTCGTGCAGCGAGCTTCGTCGTTCCTCCAGGCGGAGATGGACGCCGGGAACATGCGCCGCCACGACCCGGGGCTCCTGCTATTGGCGATCTACTCGACGGTGATCGGGATGGTGACGGAGGTCGAGGTGCTGCGCGCCCTCGGCGAGGAGCCCACCGCCCGCTCGTTGGTGCGCCGACGAGCTGACGTGCTGCAACTGTTGCGGTCGGCGCTCCTCGTTGAGCCGGCAGACTGACGCTCCGATTCCGCCGCACCGGGTGCCCGCTTTCCGGGTCCCCCTCGTCGCCAGCTCTTTCGATCCTCCGGCGATCCAAGACGTGGCCGGTCGGGTCGTTACTCCGTCGGCTTGGGGATCTTCTTCCGAGGTGGCGACTTCGGTGTGTAGCGCTTGCTCGCGGTCGGCGGTTTGCGTACAGCCGGACTCGATGTCGTCTTGGCCCCTGTCTTCGCCGCCTCCTTGCGTTCTCGTCCTCGGGGGCGCGCCGCGGCATCCTTGGCGATCGCCCTGGCGTTGGTGGTCCCGTACTTGTTGAGCCTCCAGGCTCGGAGCATCAGCCAGCCACCGAGGAGGATGAACGCGAATCCGATCAGCCCGATGAAGAGGGTAAAGGCGAAGCCGACCAGGAACAGGTCGAAGGCCACCAGCGTGCGCTTGCGCTTCCACAGCGCCAAGAACCCAATGACACAGAGCAGCAAGATGGCGCCGCCGAGGAGCGCGGCGTCCGGTGCAACCGCGATCGTGTCCTTTCCCTTCTTGGTGACCTTGTTTTCGGCGATGATGTAGGCGGGGATGGCGATACCGGCGACGGTCGCCAACACGAATGCGCCCAGCGACCACTTGCTCTCGAGCGGATCGAGAGAGGACATCGCAGCTTTGCGCTCCTCGGGGGGCAGGATCGCCGCGGGCTCGGCCTGCTGTTTGGGGCCCCCGACGCCTGCGGCGGGCTTCGGGCCGGAGAAGGCACCCAGGAGGCGGGCGCTCCAGGTCTGCGGTCGATCGCCGCCATCGGGGGTGGTCCACGTCATCTCATCCCCAGGGTACCGGTGCGGCTGGGACCCTCCACAATCACCTCGTCGCCCGCAGGTGGGCGGCTCGGCGCAGGCTACGGTTGTGGTCCGACTGTTCCACCAGGGCGCTTAGCTCAGCTGGTTAGAGCGCAGCCTTCACACGGCTGAGGTCGTGGGTTCGAGTCCCGCAGCGCCCACTCGTTTTCCCTGGGCAGGGATTCCCTGGACAGGGAGGACAGACCCCCAAAGACCGCCCAAAAGCGCACACCGCTGGTCCGTCGGAGGGTGCGACTGCATCCTGACAGACAGGCAAGCCCACTTGACCTCGCTTGATCTCCGCTGCCGGGCACGGGCCAGCCGGGAAGCTTCCCGACAGGCGTCGCACCGACAGCCGGCGTTGTAAATGCTGTGATACGAACGAAACGAGGAGGTTGGCGGAGTCACGACGCAACCTTCGAGCCTGTAGTGATACCGGAATTGACCGGCGCCTCTCACAGCGAGACTCGATACCTTGCCCCCCCTTCGCCCCCCCGTGGGAGGTGGGGGGTCGTTCGTCGAGCACTTCTTCGGCCCCGCTACGGCGGGGTCGTTTAGTGTCCTCATCGTGATGCGATGATGGGGCGGCACCGCGTCCCGGCGAACATATCCCATTCCGACCGGATGGTTCAGATTGTCAGAGCGGCACTCGCCACGTGAGCACCGTTTCTCCATTTTGGCTCTCGACCTCAAAATGGCCGTGGAGCTTCTCGGCACGGCGGCGCATGTTGATGAGTCCCCATCCACCCTCTCGACGGCTCCCCGGCTCCGATCCTCGCCCGTTGTCGGTGACCCGCAGCACGCACTCGTCGCCGTCCACTCAGAAGAGCAAAAAATCTTCAGAGGCGAAGCCTGCCAAGCACCGTCCGCTCACGACCTTGGGAGTGATAACGACCCATATATTGTGAATCCCCTTCTTCCAAGGTTGCGGCACGGCGTCGTCGATCTGTCGAATGAGTTCCGACAGGCGCTCGAACTCGACCACTTCAGCCGCACCACGAATGAGGACGCTCCATCCAGAGTGGCTGACGGCGTCGATGTCATCGACTTGAAAGGCGATTTCCCGGTCTTGCACACCGCTTACTTTCGAACCAGCCTCAGAACGGAAGACGATGTCGTTTCCAGCGACGGCATAGTTGACCGGGACTGCGGCTAGTCCCAGTTCGTCTTGATAGACGAGCCGTCCTACGACCTGCTGTCTGAGCAACACGAAGCATTCGTCCCAAGAGAGTTCCTCGAGGATTCGCCTCGGCATGGTCAAAGCGTACGGGCCTTCAACCATGAGCAATAGGGACCAAGGTCCCTGTTGCCACTCTGGTGGTCGCCTTAGCGTTCTATGCCAAGACCTAGATCGCTCATGTGATGCGATCGAACACCCGAGCAATCGGGGGGAGAGGTGAAACCCATGGATGAAAAGGGTGAAGGCTGGCTCATCTTCGCAGCCGTCGTGCTGGGAGTCGCTGGCATCATGCGAATCTTTGACGCCATCTGGGCGTTCCGCTATCACGGCGCACTGCCTCAGAACTTCGAGGACGCCATCTTCGGGCATAGCCTGAAGACCTACGGCTGGGTGTACCTCGTCGTGGCCATCGTGCTGATCCTCTGCGCTTTTGGGGTCATGGCACGGTCACAGTTCAGCCGATGGATCGGGATCTTCGCCGGAGCGATCATGGCGATCAGTGCGATCTGGTGGATGCCCTTCTACCCCGTTTGGTCCCTCACCTACATCTTCGTCGGCATTCTCGTCATCTACGGACTGGCCGCCCATGGCGGGCGGGAAGTGACGACGCAATCGACGACGCAGTCTCAGATCACCTAACAGCGCCCTCCAGGCGCATACTGCAGCCATGGCACTGAGGCCGAGCCCGCACCGAGGTTGGGGCCTGCGAGTTGCACTCGCCGTCGCCGTCCTCTGCGTCGGCGCTGCTGCAGGGTCGTGTGCCGCTCAGCAGGGCGGATCCCGTCCTTATTCAACTGCTACCGCAAAAAAGGGGACCGTCCGAGAGAAGGTTGCGGAGCCAGCCACGGTTGACGATGTGTCTCAGGCCGACGTGAACTCCGACATCTCCGGGAGCGTCGAGTCGGTTGACGTGCAGGACGGCGATTATGTTTACGCCGACGAGACGCTAGCCGCAACGGACCCCTCCAGCGCCGATGCGACATTGTACGAGGAATCTCTTGCCCTCAACGAAGATCAGGCCCAGCTTGCCTCGGACGAGTCCGACCAGTCTCTCCAGTCGGCCGATGCGGAGTTGGCGACGGTCCAACAGGAGGTCACGACCGACCAGGCGGCTGCCACCGAAGCGCAGGCCGGCATGACAACGCTGCAGGCGCAGAACCAGGCATCTCTTCAGCAAGATGAAGCGGCGGTGTCCCAGGCCGAACAGGCCTCGTCGGCTGACACCGCTGCATTGAACACTGCGCAGGCAACGTTGGGCGAGGACCAGGTTGCGCTTCAAACCGCACAAGAGCAGTTCGCCGATGCCGGTTGCCCGAAACCTCCACCTGGGTCAACCGCTAACTGCACAACTCTGGCCAGCGCAGTAACGAAAGCGCAGTCCGCCGCCACATCGGATCAGCGAACCGTGAGCAGCGATCAATCTGGCGCAGAAAACGATCAACAGTCCGTCCAGGACGATCAGACCAATCTCTTGATCGCCGGGCTCAACGACCAGTCGTCGTTGACTCAGGCGACGATGAAGTTCACGAACGCCCAGCAGGCGCTCTCTGTTGCCGACGCATCCCTCGACAACGCCCAGGCGGCTGTTTCGCAATCGCAATCCGAGGTGGACGTGGTCACCCAGGTCGATGCCCAAAAGGTCACCCAAGTCGAAGCGCAGATCCAGTCCCAAAAAGACAGCCTGAGAGATGATCACCTCACCGCTCCGATCTCAGGGACGGTCAAGAGTGTCCAGATCAAGCCAGGAATGGAAGTCGCCGCCGACCCTTCGGAGCTCACGCCCGCCACGAAGCCACCGGCTGCCGCTATCGTGATCGACAGTCACGGTTCCCTCGTCGCCGAGACGAGCGTGGACGGATCGAGCGCCGCCAGCATCCACGTTGGCGATCCCGTCCAACTGGCGCTACCGCAACACCCGGCGGTCGACGGGAAGGTGAGTTCGGTCGGGATCATCTCGACGGACCAGTCCGGGGCCGAATCGGCACCCGTCACCGTCATGATCAGCGGGGAACCGCCGGGCATCTATCCCGGCATAACGGCTGAGGCGAACATCACGCTCATGCAGAAGACCCACGTGCTGACCATTCCCTCCGCCGCAGTGCACACGAGCGGGACACGCATCTTCGTCTACGAACTCGTCAACGGTCGGAGCGTCAGCCACGACGTGCGTGTGGGAGCTGTTGGAACCGACGTCACACAGATCGTGTCGGGGCTCTCCGACGGAACCAAGGTTGTGGTGCCCAGCTGATCCGTGTGCGCCTACCTCTGGCGTTGAGGCCGGCGCCTTAGGAACGGCGGCTGTGTATGGGATAGCCGTTGCCATCGCAGGGGCAGCGCCCACCGCAAGCATGGTTATCTAGCAGCCGTCCCTGTCGTGTATTTCATCGCCATCACGTTCGCTCGCTCTGCCGCACCACCGGGATCAGCGGGACGAGATTTGACCTAGGTTTCCCCGACCACTTGCTTTACTTGGTGAGTATTTCGGCGCTCGCCCCGCCACCATTCGTAAGGTCAGTGCGATATGACTCGACGATCGCAGATGGATCCCTACGGGTCACCCAGGTGCGTCCCACCACTGCACCCAAGGTGATCACTGCTCCCATTGCAATGAACCACGTGACAAGAGTGAACACCACCCCGATCGCTCCATACAGGTGACTGTCGGAGACGAGAGTTGAAGAGAAGTAGAGCGATGCAAATGCTCCGAGGCCGACCCAGAAGACCCCCGTGGCAAGAGCGGCGGGGAATAAACGTCGCCAAGGTTCTTTCCCACGCAGGAGAAAGTGGAGGCCCCACCAAAAGAACGCTGTCACGATTACCAGATTGCCCAAGCCCAAGAACACGCGGCCGGCCGGGAGATCCCGCAGTGGCCTGCTGATCACCGCATCGACATACACCTCCGCAGCAGCCGCCAGGGCCCACACAAAGCACCGAAGCAGATTCGTCCATCCACGAACCTCGAGCTGATCAAAGACTTGTTGGTAAAGCCTCTGGACCAAGCGTGCAACCGCAATCGTTCCCAACAGGGAGAGGACCAGGGCGACGGCGACGCCGAAGTTCACGCCAGCCTGCGATGACCTAAAAAGGGTGTCGACGATATGGGACCCTTCCCGATTCAGTCCCAAACGTGTGGCGATATTGTCGTCCACCCTGCTGTTCGCCAGTGCGCTAAGGAGGATGATCAGCGGCAGGACGGATAGCAGGAACGAGGCCCCAAACAGGATGATCCAGTTTCCGAACTCCACGTCGCCGAGGCCCTTCGTCAGATCCTGTACGACAGATCCTTGGTAGCGGCGACGCCACCACCCGGCAGCGGGGTCGTTAGCTGAGGTCGCGCCGCTCGCCTGAGTATGCCCAGGTGCGTTCGTTGTGCCTCTCTGTACGTCGTCCACGAACTTGAGGCTATTCCTGGGTCAGCGAATCGTTGAGGATGGCATGTTGCTGCCTTGACAACGACACTACGTACTCCTGACTTCGCACAAGTGTAGGCGGTTGGCCGTTACTGCCTTGCTGGACGCTCGTCGTCTTATTCGTGATTCTGATCGTTCTGACTGGAGAGGAACCCTGGCGGGCAGGTTGGAGAGCGGCGCTTCGATCAGACTTGACACGAAGATCCCTCGCCCCACCTTCCCGTTCGGGGCTCACCCCATAAGGAGTAGTGACAAGCTTGTAGGTATGGCGCCAACGATCTCCGGAACGTACCTGCTCGATCCAGCCGTAATCGACGAGCCCTACGGCTTCTACGACGAACTGCGGGCTGATGCGCCGGTGTGGAAAGTACCCGGCACCGGGATCTTCACGGTGGCCACATTCCAACTTCTCGCTGAAGCCGCCGGCCGAGTGGAGGACTTTTCGTCGAACCTGAACTGCCTCTTGTACCGAGACGCCCACGGCATGCCTTGTCGGCTCCCATTCGGCGATGCGGGAGTCCAAGCGCTGGCCACGGCAGATCCACCGATGCACGCACTGCACCGAGGCACCGTGTTTCCTGAACTTGTGGCCAAGCGTATGGCTGCTCTGGAACCCGACGTTGTAGAGATCGTCGAGGATTGTGTGGGCCAGGCCCTCAACCAAGGATCCGTGGACTTCATGGCCGCTATCGGCAACGTGGTGCCCATCACGATGATCAGTCGCCTCATCGGATTCCACGACAGTGACCTCGACCAGTTGTTGCATGCAGCCTTCGACTCGACCGCCATGCTGGGATCGACCTTGTCCTACGATGAGTTGGTCGCCCACATCGCCCGGACCGGTGAAATCGAGGAGTGGGTATCTCGTCAGCTCTCAGCCGCCATGAGCGAGCCGTCTCATGACCTCCTCGGGGCTGTCGCCGAAGGTGTCAACAGTCAGGCGTTCTCCGAAGTCGAGGCCGTCGTCATCCTCCATACGTTGCTGAGCGCTGGTGGTGAATCCACTACAAGCCTGATCGGGAATGCTGTCCGTATCCTGGCTGAAGATCGAGAGCTTCAGAGCCAACTGCGTCAGAATCCTGAGTTGATCCCGATGTTCGTAGAGGAAGCCCTGCGGTTGGAGCCACCGTTCCGCTATCACATGCGCTACGTGCAGAATGACACCGCACTCGGTGGCGTGGAGATCCCGGCTGGAGCAACGGTCCTCCTGCTCTGGGGTGCGGCCAACCGTGATGCAGCAGTGTTTGATCACCCCGAGTGCGTCGATCTGACCCGGGAGGCACCACGCCGACATGTGGCATTCGGTCGAGGCATCCATCACTGTGTGGGGGCGCCCCTTGCTCGGGTGGAGGCCACGAATGTGCTCAGCGTTCTGCTTGCTCGAACGAGTGACATCACCCTTGACCCTCAGCACCAACCGAGATGGGTGAACAGCCTGATGGTCCGCCGTCACGAGGAACTGCCGGTGCGCCTCGTGGCGTCCTGAGGACCGCCTCCGATATTGCCGTTTGTGGGGTTGGGGGCCAGAGTCACGGTGGGCAGATAACGGCCGGTTGTGACACGGGGCCCTGCCCGGCCCTGATATGGCGGGGCGGCGTGTCACAAACCTTGTGCCCAATCAATGTGTCGGCGGGAGGGAATTCCTAGGTTTCTGACACGGTTGCACAAGCCATGGGAGATCTCCTCGGGTACGCAAGGGTCTCAACGCAAGACCAGGACGCATCGCTTCAACTCGATGCCCTCAAGGCCGCCGGCTGCATCAAGGTCTTCACGGATCGGGCCTCCGGTTCCCTTGACCGCAGGCCACAGCTTGACCGCCTCCTTGATCAGCTCCGCCCTGGAGACACGGTTGTGCTCTGGCGGTTGGACCGCTTAGGGCGATCACCTCAAGCACCTGATACAACTCATTGAGGATCTCGCCGAGAAGGATGTCGGCTTTAAGTCCCTGACGGAAGGTATGGACACCACGACGGCGGGCGGCAAGCTCATTTTCTCGATCTTTGGAGCCTTGGCGGAGTTCGAGAGGTCTTTGATTCGTGAGCGGACTGTGGCAGGCCTCGCTGCGGCTGCCCGAGGCCGGGTCGGGGGTCGTCCGCCAGTCATGACTCCCGAGAAGATCAAGGTGGCCAGGCAGCTCTACGACGCCAAGGAACTGACGGTCGAGGAGATGGCCCGAACGCTCGGGGTGAGTCGCAAGACCATTTGCCCCCACCTTGCGGAGGCGGGATCGTCGTGGCGGGGGTCGATGCCGACCACCGGGAGGTGGTGCCCCAGTCCAGCAGGCACAAGTAGGCAAACGGATCACCGCTGTGCTCCGAGGTGTCGGCCACCTGTGCATGACGGTTATCGCAGCCCGTTGCCGGACCGCCCCCCGGGGGTTGGCGCGGACCCCCACGGCCGGGATCAGTCAGCGGTGATCTGCTGTTGCTCCGAACGAGTAGTTACCTCGATCCGACGGGGCTTTGCCTTTTCTGCTACAGGAATGACCACCGTGAGCACCCCGGCCTCGTAATCCGCATGGATGTGCTCGGTGTCGAGGTTGGAACCCAGTATTACCTGACGGCTGAACGAGCCGTAGGGCCGTTCGGCGATGACCGACTCGATGCCTTCTGCCTGAGGCGGTGCCGGCCGCTCAGCCTTGATCGTGAGGACGTCCTCCTCCACGGTCAGTTCCACCGAATCGGGCTGGACACCAGGAAGATCCAACCTCAACAGGAAGGAGTCGTCCTTCCTGTAGGCGTCCATCGGCATCGCCATGGACCGAGAGCCACTCTGCTGTGCGGTCCAGAACTGCTGGAACAGACGGTCGACGTCCCGAAACGGATCACTTCGTACAAGAGCCATGACCAATCACCTCCTACGTGCGCAGTTGACGAACGACCGCCCACCCTCCACGGAGGGAGTGGGAGGCAAGGTTTATCGAGTCTTGCTGTGAGAGGCGTCGGTCAACGCCCCACATCGCCAAACCCGAAGGTTGCGTCGTGACTCATTCAACCTCCTGTTTCGTTCGTAATCACAGCATGTCCTTCCCGACCGGCGATTCGCTAGGGACTTTGGTCCCACCTCGACGAGATCGCTGACGGCCGGGTGACCAACACGCCGGCACGGGGTGCCACCAGGGCTGCAGATGGGCTACCGACGGGCGATACTGAGCGACGTGAACTGGTTGCTACTGCCCTATGACGAAAAGCGATTCACTTGGTTCATGACCGAGGAGCTAGGGCTGACTTTGCTTACCCGCCTTCTCGCTGACGGTGAGAGCCTTCCTGGGCCACCCAAGCGGTCCCAAGAGCAATACGTTGACATGGTGTTCTGGGCCTCGCGACTTGGCCCTCTTCGCCGACTCGGAGACGCTCCCCAACCGACGGACCCAGTCGATTCCGTTTGGTTTACGCTCAATCGGGAGCGGAATCCAAGCAACTGGCAGAACATCGTGGATTCCGGCCGGACGCCGCTCATTCGATTCCGCCGGTCCAACTGGAATCTCAATGGATGCCTCAACCCTGGACTTCTGCAGGGCATGTCGCTACCGGTAAAGGATCAACCACCGGACCTGATGGCCCTGAGGCGCAAAGCGGAACGATGGTTGAAGTCTGAGGGTAAGCAGCTCAATCCGTTCGAGCACTGTACGAAAGTGACGCAACCCGCACCCAAGAATCTGAATCCGTTTTGGGTTTGGGCACGACCAGAAGCCCTTCGCTGGGTCGAAGCCGGAGGCGAAGTTTGGCCGTGGAACGCCTAGAAGCAAACTGGGTGATCCACATAGCCCAGAACGCCGGATGCGAGCCACCCGGTTAGCAATGCGGTGCTGGCGCCCCGTCCTTTCCGCTCGTGGCGAAAGTATTGAGGCGTGCACCACCGACGTCGGCTACACCGTCAAGATCGCCGGCCGTTCGAAGCGCTCGAAGCAGGCGGTCGTGGCAAGACCGCATCCCGGGCATACCTCGGGATCAACCCTGCGCATCTGGCCAAACTCGGGATGCCAGCACATTGTGCAGTCACGGCAGAAGTAGTTGCGCTGCTGCCGACGATCGATGGCCACCACTAGATTCGTGCCGGCGCAGTTCGGACAGGATCCCCGCATCCCTCGACGGAGGGGCCAACCGAAGATCCCGCCGATCGAATCGAATCCAAATGTGGCCTCACGCCCGGCGCAGGCGAACTCGTCTCTCGATGTCGGCGTCGTCATCGTCGGGTGGGACCAGTTCATCAATGCCAAGCTGTTCAATCATCACCCAGAGTGCCCCGCCGACGATGTGTTTTGTTCATGGGTGCCCGGATCGGTATGCAGGTGCCCCCGTTCCCTGGTGGCGGCCCGGGGTCAGTATGGGATCACTCTCGCTCCGCCCGAAAGGCCGAGTCCTCACCCATATGGAAGTAGATGTGTCCGTCGAGCGAACCATCCGCTTGAAGAGCCGCCCATCCTCGCCCGCTGGCCGGATCGCATTCGTCGTTGCCGTCCCACGAGAACTCCAAACCGGGCCGATCGTCGATCGTCGCTTCCCGGCAATCCATCCAACCCTTGACAGCGATGAATCCGAAGTTGCCCGTCTGATCGGCACGAAACTCGATGAACGCGGGACCCACGAGATCGAGGGCGTCTCGATCCCAAATATCCATTTTTTGAATGCGCCACCGACCTACGAGCTTCTTGGACCCACCACTTCGGCGCCCAGCCATCACGAGTCCTCGTGGCGTGTTCGCTCCCGCAACCAGTTCGCAAACCACACTTCGTCGACTTCGTGCGCCGCCACTGCGAGTACCGCCCCCTCCGCCTCATCGACGTCCGGCGGATCGGGATCCCACACGACACCGTTGAGATCGAGGAACAGCAGCAGGCATGCCCAGCTCGCCCTCTTGTTGCCGTCGGGCAGCGGATGGTTCCATGCAATATGACAAGCGAGCACGGCCGCCTTGTCGATCAGGTCTGGGTAGAAGTCCTGGCCGCCGAAGCTCGCTTGGGGAGCGTGGAGCGCGGAATCCGCAAGATTGATGCTTCGGGGAGTTTCGAGGACCTCAGCGTCAATCCCGGTGACTTGTTCGGCCAACCAGAAGAATTCCGGCAGTGAAATGAATCGCGTCGTCACCGGGCGAGACGGTCGAGCAGCTCCTTGTCTCGCTTCAAAAGCCGATCGGCCCGTGAGGTGAAGTCCTTGTCGGCACGCACTCGAGCGATCTCCGCCGAGAGCGACTCGACGATGAGCGCATTCACACTGGTGCCCTTGACGCGAGCGACTGCCTCGGCCTCTTCGGCCAGTTCCTCGGGGAGCCGCACGGTGGTCTGCTTTGCCATGACATCATGATATCAAGATGCGCCTTGAAGAGAGCTCCCGGCGTGCGCGCTACGTGGTCGAACGAACGGAAAACAGGGCGTAACAGCGCGTACCAGCGGAACCCTCAAATGCCCTCTGAGCTGGGATTTCCCTGGTATCCCCAGGTGACGGAAACCACCCAGGACGGATTCACACGGCTGAGGTCGCGGGTTCGAGTCCCGCAGCGCCCACAAAAATTGTCGTGGAAACCAAAAATTTCCCCTGGTCAGATGTGGGTTTGAAAGGGAACCTGAAGGTGTTTTTGTTTGCTCCATCGAGTTACAGCGATATGGAGCGCGAGCATCCCGCCGAGCCCTTGATGATCCCCTCGCGTAGACAAATGCCGTCCAACCAGCTGCTACGGACCATCGACCCCGGTAAAGCGTCGTCAGTTCCTCCAGCGCGGCGTCAGGGTCGATATAGAGAAGTGCAAGTGAGCGTGGTATCCGCTGTCCCAGGCAAAGAGGGCGGGGTAACTGGCAATGCCGGGCACATGGCATGCCCCACTGAACGTTTCTACCCCAATGGTCGCGGGAAAGCGCTCGGTCAGGCTGGCTTGCTTGGCAGAGAGTCCCACAGAAGAGGGCGAATGGGGAAGAGCGCCATCGAGCGGCACGACGACGCGGTCAGCCGATCGTGGCTGTCGGCT
>CAWITA010000028.1:0-293724 GCA_963838835.1 uncultured Acidimicrobiaceae bacterium | reverse complement strand
CTCTCTCGTGCCAAGCACGGCGACGCCTCGCTGACCGAACCGACGTCCTCGGCCTAACGCGGCCAACGTCGCGACGGCCTCCGCCTGCTAGGACTACCAAGGACGAATTGTCGTCGAAGGGAGCTGTCCGTGCCAACTGCCCACGTCAACGGGATCGACATCGAGTACATGACCGAGGGCGATCCTTCCGACCCAGCCCTGCTGTTGGTCATGGGTCTGGGGGCCCAGCTCATCGCGTGGCCAATTGGGTTCGTGGACAACCTGCGCGACCACGGCTTCTTCATCATCCGCTACGACAACCGCGACTGCGGTCTCTCGACCAAGTTCGAAGGTCTGCCCGACATCGCAGCCCTGTTCTCCGGCGATGCCTCGTCTGCCCTCTACACGATCGAGGACATGGCGGACGACGCCGCCGCGCTGCTCGCCGAGCTCGGGGTAGGGCGGGCCCACGCGGTCGGCGTCTCCATGGGCGGCATGATCACGCAGGCGCTGGCGGTCAACTACCAAGACCGCCTCCGCTCGGCCTGCTCCATCATGTCGACCACGGGCGACCGGTCTGTGGGTGCGCCGACGGACCAGGCGATGGGCGCGTTGCTCCGGCCTCCGGCGACGAGCCGTGAGGAGGCGATTGAGGCGAGCGTGGCGGGGAGTCGTGTGATCGGCTCGCCGCAATACCCCACTGACGAGTCGCTGCTCAGGGAGCGGGCGGCGGCCGCCTACGACCGCAGCTACTGCCCCGAGGGCGTCGTTCGCCAGCTCGCGGCCGTCCT
Source organism: uncultured Acidimicrobiaceae bacterium (assembly GCA_963838835.1). Taxonomy (GTDB): domain Bacteria; phylum Actinomycetota; class Acidimicrobiia; order Acidimicrobiales; family RAAP-2; genus Bog-473. Next base: position 292,954 of record CAWITA010000028.1, on the reverse strand, counting down.
CGCCTCGCCCGATCGCACCGAAGGGCTCCGTGATGTGCGTCTGCCCTTCCTCGTCATTCACGGCGAGGCCGACCCGCTCGTGACCTTCAGTGGGGGCCAGGCGACCGCCGCCGCGGTCCCGGGCTCGACGCTGATCGCCATCCCGGGCATGGGCCATGACCTGCCGCAGGCGCTCTGGCGTGAAGTCACCGACGCCATCGTCGCCAACACCGAGCTTGCGTCGGTCTGAGCTCGCGTCAGACGTCGAGCGCATTCGCCGCCGCCACCGACGCCAGCCAGGTGGCACTGGGCTTGGCCGTGCGGGTGAAGGTCTTGCGGTCGACGCCGACGATGCCGAATCGGGGCCGGTAGCCGAGCGCCCACTCGAAATTGTCCAGCAGTGACCAGTACGTGTAGCCCCGGACGTCCACCCCACCGGCAATGACGTCGAGCACGCCAGCCAGCGCCTGGCGCACGTAGTCGATGCGTTGCTCGTCGTCGGTCGTGCCGATGCCGTTCTCGGTGACCAGCAGGGGAATCGAACCGCCGGTGTACTCCCACGCCCGCCGGAGGCAGTTGCCGAGAGAGGCGGGGTAGAGCTCGTAGCCCATGTCGAGGACCGGTACCCCGTCCTCGTAGCCGGCCCAGCCCTCGGGACCGATGAGCATGCGGGTATAGACCTGCACCCCGACAAAATCGTCGTCCGTGGTGGCGTCGAGAAACACGTCCTCGGAGTGGTGTCGGATGCTCTCGAGCTTCTGCTCGCCGCCCGGTGCCAACTGGTAGTCGGTCATGGACAGCGTCAAGCCCACCGGGACGCCGGGCGCGGCCGCCCTGATGGCATCGACCGCCACACGATGCGCCTTGGCCAGACGCGCCGCCACCGAGCGCGACAGTGCGACGTCCGTCTTCCCCGGAGGGAACATGCCGGCGTGCCACCCCATGGTGGCCACCACATTGGGCTCGTTGATCGTGCAGGCGCGTGCCATCACGTCGCCGAGGGTCTCTGCGACCACGGTGCAGAAGCGCCCAAAACGATCGACCGCACCGTCGCACTCCCAGCCTCCTTGCTCCGTCAGCCAGAGCGGCGTCGTGAAATGGTGAAAGGTCACGACCGGATCCACGCCTCGCTCGCGCAACCCGATGCATTGGCGGCGGTAGTGGGCGAGCGCGGCGCGGGAAATCTCTCCCTCGGCCGGCTCGATGCGGCTCCATTCCACCGACAAGCGGTAGTTGTCGAGGCCGAGAGAGGCGACGATGTCGGCATCCTCCTCCCAGCGCTCCCAGGAGTCACAGGCGTCACCCGACGATTCGGCGCATCCCGAGTCGGGCGCATGCTCAAACGCCCACCAGTCGTTGTTGGTGTTGCCGCCCTCAATCTGGTGGGCCGCTGTCGCCGTGCCCCAGGTGAAGCCCTCGGGAAACGACCCTCCTCGTTCGGCTCCAGCCATCGACACGCCCTCCCGCATGTGTTGGGTTCCTCGGCGGCACGGTATCGTTCCCTGACGATGGCGTCACATTCCTCGCCGACGACTGACGTCCCTGATTCGGAGCGGACACGCAGGGAAGCGCAGTCGGGTGAGTTCGCGGGCCGAAATCGTCTCCACTCCCATGGTCGAGGCGCACGGGCTCGTGAAGCGGTTCGGGGAATTCGTGGCCGTCGACCACGTCGACTTCAGCATCGCCAAGGGTGAATCTTTCGGGTTCCTCGGGCCCAACGGGGCAGGGAAGACGTCGACCATGAGGATGATCTCGTGCATCAGCCCCTTGAGCGGCGGGACGTTGCGCGTGCTCGGGATGGACCCAGTCAGTGACGGCGCGCGCATCCGTGCCCGCATGGGCCTCGTGCCGCAGGAGGACTCACTGGACCTGGAGCTCACGGTGCTCGACAACCTCATGATCTACGGGCGCTACTTCGACATGCCCAAGAAAGTGATCCGAGAGCGGGCTGACCAGCTGCTCGATTTCGCTCAGCTCACCGACCGGGCGCACGACCGTGTCGACCCCCTTTCGGGCGGCATGAAGCGCCGGCTGACGATCGCGCGGGCACTCATCTCGGATCCGGATCTCCTCATCCTCGACGAGCCGACGACGGGCCTCGATCCGCAGGCCCGTCACCTGCTTTGGGACCGTTTGTACCGCCTGAAGCAGGACGGGGTGACGTTGGTGATCACCACGCACTACATGGACGAGGCGGAGCAGCTCTGTGACCGTCTCGTCGTCATGGACAAGGGTCGGTTTGCGGCCGAGGGCACGCCGCGCCAGCTGATTGAGGCCTTCTCGACGAGGGAGGTGGTGGAGCTGCGCTTTGCGCCGGGCCAGCACGAGGAGGTGGCGCCGTCGTTGCTGGAGCTGGCCGAGCGCCTCGAGGTGCTGCCGGACCGGATCCTCCTGTACACCGACGACGGTGATGCGGCCTTGGCCGAAGTGGCTCGTATGGGCCATGTAGCCCGGAGCACGCTCGTCCGCCGGTCCACGCTGGAAGACGTGTTCCTGCGCCTCACCGGCCGCAGCTTGGTCGACTGAACCGATGACCGCGGTGAGCGGCGCTGGCGCGCCGCGAGGAGCGGTGCTCTTCCGTCACGGCGAGGAGGTCCCGACCCGTCGCATCGCGACCCCGATGTGGCTGCGCGCAGCCCGCTACTGGGGCTACCAGTACAAGCGGACGTGGCGCAGCTCCGTCGTGACGAGCTTCCTCATACCCGTGCTCTACCTGGCCGCCATGGGAGTTGCGCTCGGCTCGCTCATCGACAAGCACTCACACGGGGTGGGGGGTGTCAGCTATTTGTCCTTCCTGGCGCCGGGCCTGCTGGCGGGCACGTGCATGCAAATCGGGACCAACGACGCCACGTACCCGGTCATGGGGGCGATCAAGTGGATGCGGACCTACCTGGCCCAGCTGGCGGCGCCGCTCGACGTCTACGACGTGCTGCTCGGCCATCTGGCTTGGATGGCCGCGCGACTCGGCATCGTCGTCTCCATCTATCTGGCCATCATGGCCGCCTTCGGCGTCATCTACTCGCCCTGGGCCATCCTTGCCCTCCCCGCCGGGGTCCTGACCGGCATGGCCTTCGCCGCGCTCGTCAGCGCCTTCGCGGCGACCCTGGACACGGATGCCCCCATCTCGACGCTTTATCGCTTCGCCATCATCCCGCTCTTCTTGTTCTCGGGCACCTTCTTCCCCGTGTCGCAGCTCCCGGTGTGGCTTCAGGCGGTCGCCTACGTGACGCCGCTCTACCACGGCGTGGCGCTCTGCCGCGACCTGACGCTCGGGCAAGTGGGCTGGTCGGACGTGGGACACGCCGCCTACCTCTGCGGCTGCGTTGCGGTCGGCTATGCAGCGGGCCGGCGGACCTTCGCTCGGCGATTGGTGGTGTGACGTCGTGACAGCGAGCACGACCGGCACGACGGCGATCGCCGACCGGCAGCCACCTGGCGTCGCGGCGCGCATCACGCCCCTGGCGTTGCTCGGCGGACGGCATGCCTCCCGGGTCCTCGAGCGCAACATCCTGGTGTACCGACGCTCGTGGATCTTCATTCTTTCGGGTTTCTTCGAGCCGCTCTTCTACCTCCTGTCCATCGGCATCGGCCTGGCCCACCTCGTCGGGCCGATACCGGTGGACGGCCACCTGGTCCCCTACACCGCGTTCGTGGCGCCCGGCCTGCTCGCCTCCTCGGCCATGAACGGAGCCATGATCGACTCGACGTTCCTGGTCTTCTTCAAGCTCAAGATCGCCAAGACCTACGACGCCATGCTCTCGACCCCGCTCGGCGTGGGCGATGTGGCGCTCGGCGAGCTCAGCTGGTGCGTGCTGCGCGGCGCCCTCTACTCGGCCGCCTTCCTGGCGATCATGGCGATCCTGGGCTACACCGTCTCACCGTGGGCGGTGCTGTGTTGGCCCGCCGCCGTGCTGATCAGCCTGGCCTTTGCCGCGGCCGGCATGGCCGGAACGACCTACATGCGGACCTGGCAGGACTTCGACATGGTCTCGTTGGCCTTTATCCCACTCTTTCTGTTCTCGGCAACCTTCTATCCCCTCACCGTGTACCCGGGCTGGATCCAGGCCGTCGTGCGCTGTACCCCCCTCTACCAGGGGGTCGTGCTCGTCCGCGCCGCCGACCTGGGCATCTGGAGCTGGACCCTCCTGGGCCACATCGCCTACCTGGCGATCATGGCGGCTGCCGGCGTCATCATCACCAAGCGCCGTCTCGGCGCGCTGCTGTTGCCGTGATGGAGCACCTCGGACGGCCGGTACCGTAGGGCCGATTTCCGAACAGAAGAGGACCCGAATCAGATGAACATCGTGGTGAGCAACGTCAAGGGCGGGGTGGGCAAGACGACCACGGCCGTCTACCTGGCGGCCGTGGCGGCAGAGCGGGGCCGCGGCCCGATCCTGCTGGTCGACGCCGATCCCCAGAGCTCGACGGCGGAGTGGTACGACGCCGATCCGATGGAGGGTGTCGAGCTGGTCGAGGGCCCGAGCGTCCGCACCGTGACCAAGGCGATGAACCAACGGGACGGCCTCGTCGTTGTCGACACGCCGCCCGGAGAGGTGACGGTCGTGCGGGCGGCCTTGGCACGGGCCGACGTCGTCGTGATCCCGACCCGTGCCGGCGGGATCGAACCGAACCGTGTGGTCACGACGCTGGAGATGACGCCTCGCAACGTCCCGGCTGGCGTGGTCATCTGCTCGGCTCGCCTGGGCACCAACGACCTGGAGGCCACCATCGAATGGTGGAACGACCTGAAGGTGCCCGTGTGGGGGATCGTGCCCGAACGCGTCTCCATCGCGAGTGGGCCCGCGGCCGCGCTCTCGAGGGAGGGCCTCGAGCACTACGACAAAGTGCTCAAGAAAGCGACTGCCAAACGACGCTGAGGTGTGGTCCGGCTGCGCGTCCCTGTTAGCGGGCGGAGACCGCCTGCAGCTCGGCGTGGAAATGGCTGTCGGACCATGCCACCGGCACCTTCCCGTGCAGCTGACCGATCAGTTCGGAGAGGAACCAGCGGCGTACCGCCACGCTGGTCGGCGAGGCCGGCAACGTCAGGAGCCGCTGCGACAGCCCGAACTCGTCGGCCTCGTCGAGGAGGGCGTTGTAGAACTCGCAGGCCACGACGGCGGACTCCGGCAGCGCAAAGGTCCAGTCGAAGGACGTGATCTTGTTGTCGACTGCCGCCTGCCACATCTCGTCCATCCCGGGCCCGAGGCCGTTGAATCGAGTGCCTATCTCCGACACGAGCATGGAGAGGCGCTCGGGTAACGCGGGTGCGACCGGCGAACTCTCTGCCGCGCTCCTTCATGAGCCGCAACTCGCGGAAGAGCGCCTCGTATTCCTCACTGGACTTCTGAAGCAGCGTCACCGGGATCCCCATCAGGCGGACCGACACATCCGGAGACTGATCGAGACTGCCGAGACGGTCAGCCTGAGCGATGCCCGTCAGATCGAAACGGAAGGTGCCGTCGGACACCGTGATCGGCGCGACGGGGAAGTCAACCGGGAGCTCGAACCACACGATCTTGCCACCGTCCACGGCCTGCACGCCCCACTGCGACGCGAGCGTGTCGAAGAGGGTCAGCCCGCGACCGGTGGCGGCGTCCCGTCCGTAATCCTTGACGGACGGGAAGGCCGGATTGCCGTCGGCGACGTCGATCCGGATCCGGTCCGTGAGGATGTGGAGGGTGACGCACAGCGGGGTCGCCGCGTGGAGCACCGCGTTGGTGACCAACTCGGAGGTGAGGAGTGCTGCGCACCCCGTGACGTCGGCCGGTAGGTCCCGCAGATGGGCGGCGATCCAATGGCGAGCAACGGGCGTGCTCTCCACGACAGGCTCGAGATGCAGCGTCGACATGCCATCACGTGTCGTACCCACTGGCTGGGCAGTTATGCGTTCGTCAGCGACACCGGTGTGATTGATGCACAACACGACGACGTCGTCGGTGCGTTCCTCGGTGCTGAGCATCGAGGCGAACGTGACCGCGGGACGGTCGGGCCAGCCCCCTTTGGCAATTGCTGTTGCCATGTCGGCCAGCCGCTCCATGCCGTTGGTGATGAGCTCACCGCGGCGTTCGATGAGCCCGTCCGAATACATGATGAGTGAGTCGCCGCGATCCAGCACGAGCTCGTCGCGGGGCCGTGGTGCGCCGCTCAACCCGGCCGCGATGAGGAGCGAGCGCTGCATGGGGCAGAAGGTCGCGCTGCCATCGGCGCGGACCACCAGCGGCGGCGGATGGCCTGCATTGCTCAGAATGACGCGTCCGGTGGTCGGTGTAATGGTCCCCACCACGGCAGTCACGACTCTGTCCTCAACGAGGGCATCGAAGAGGCCGTCGAGTGACGCGAGCACCTCGGTGGGCGACAACCCTGCCACTGCGTAGGCACGAATGGCGCTGCGCACCTGCCCCATCAACGCGGCCGCCGGAGCCCCCTTGCCCATGACATCGCCGACGCTGAAGAAGACGGAGTCCTCACCCAGCTCGAACACGTCGTACCAGTCGCCCCCGGCGTAAGAGCCGGCGACGCCCGCTCGGTACTCGGCGTCGAACAGGAGCCCTTCGACTTCAGGCAAGGACTCCGGCAAAACGGCTCGTTGGAGCACCTCGGCGACCACGTGTTCACGCTGGAAGCGTGTGGCGTTCGAGAGGGCGACGCCAGCCCGGCTGGCCACCTCGGTCGCCAACGAAACGTCGTCGGCTTCGAAGAGCCGGCCCGGTCCGTCGACGAAGGTCATCACCCCGATCACCTCACCGTTGGCGGTAAGTGGGACTGCGAGAGCCGTGGACAGCGCTTCGGCCTTCGCGCCCTCCGAAGCTGCCTCGAGGCGTGCCAGCTGTATGCGCCCCGTCCGGTATGCCACCGCGGCCGGCGCGTCGGAGTCGAAGGGGACGTTCCCTGTCTTGTCACCGCTGGTGAGCGGACGTAGCGACATCGGACTTGGTTCTTCGTTCATGTCGAGACGGACGAGTCCGCTGTCGCTCGGAACCTGGACGATGCACGAGTCGGCCAACCTGCCTTCGACGAGGCTCATCGTGCGGCGGATGACCGTGGTGGGCTCGAGACTCGAACTCAAGAGGCGTGTGACCTCGGACAACAGAGACAATCGTTCGCGTGCTGCCTCGGCCGCACGCAGCGCCTCCCGCTCGTGTTCGAACACCTGGGCGCGTTCGAGCGCCTGGGCGGTGAGCCCGGCCAGGGTGGAAAGGAAGCGGAGGTCAGGCTCGCTCGTTTCGGGCCGGGCCACGAAGGCGAGGGAGAGCACTCCGAGCGGCCCGACGCTCCCGATGAGCGGCTCACTGATGACCGTCACCGGCTGGGACAACTCGAACAGCACCCGGGGCACGACCTCCGCGGCCACGTCCTTTCCTGCCTCCTCGCCCTCCCCGATCGTGGCGATGACGGTGCGACCGCGCGTGAGGCACGCCCCGGCGTTGCTGCCGTCCACGGGCACCATGCCCCGCGAAAGCAGAGCCGGGTGCCCGCTGCTGGCCAGGCAGGCCAGCGCTCGCTCGTCCACGGCGGGTACCCGTACGACCGCGGACTGCGCACCCAACGCCCGTCGGCCGCCGGCGATGGCCGCATGGGCCACGTCGCCCGGGGTCGTGGCGGCTGCCAACGCCGAGCTGAGCTGGTGCAGATGCTGGCTTCGTTCGAGGTTGACCAACTCGGTCAGCGTCAGGCGCGCTCTTTCGACAGCCTGGGCCGCTGTGCCGGTGATGGTGAAGAGGAAGCTCCGGTCGGGACCGGTGAAATCGCGGTTGGCGTCCCAGTGCACGACGACGGCCCCGACGGTGCGGTCGGACACGACCAGTGGGACGATGGCCAGCGCTCGGAACCGATCCGTACAAAGCGACGCATAGATGTCGCGCCGCTGCCGCCGCAGGTCGTCGAGCGATCCCGCGAAGAAGGCAACGTTCTCACTCAGTATGGGGTCGTCGGATTTGAGTGATGTGAGCACCCCGTCGATCGGTTCGTGAGCGTCGTAGCCGAAGCGTCGCAGTGTGCGCAGCCGGCCGCGTTCGTCGAGCAGCGCAAAGGTGGCCGCGTCGACCTGGAGCTCATCGCGCAGGGCGGCGAACACTGCATCGGCCACCTGGGCTGGGTCGGCCGCAGTGGTCAGGGCCCGGGCCATGGCCTGCATTCGCTGGGCCGTCTCTGCCGCGACCCGGCGCCGTCGCTCGTTGCGCGTCTCGGACCGTGCCCTCCACAGCTGGACGTTGCGTTGTCCACGCAGATACGAGATCCACATCGCCAGTCCGGTGGCGGCCAACTGGGTCAGCACACGGAGCGTGTGGTTCAGCTCACCGTAACTGTGCGGGGGTGCGCTGAGGACGAGGGCGAAGAACGTGGCCAGGAGCCCCACCACGGCGACCCGGGACGGTCGAGCGAAGGCGGCGGCGATGAACGGGCCGATGGCCAGGAAGCCGACCAGCGAGATGTTGCCCCCGTAGACGGCGAAAACGATGGCGGCCGTCGAGGTCCAGAGGAGTGCGACGAGAGTCGCAATCGCCTCGGCATGGTCGGCGCGCTCGGTCCGGGGGGTGGCCTGAAGCTCCTGGTCTCCTTGGTCGGGCACGTGGTCTCCCCCCGGTCGCCTGCCGCGGGTTCGTCGTCAAAACGCTATTCGCCTTGCGGGTTGGCGATTGCGTCCCACCCTCACCGGGGTTGTGCACCGGGTCCCTACCCGGGTGGGGAGGGCCAGAAACCCCCGGCGCAGCCGGAAGGTTTAGGTTCTGGATCCAGAGGCAATAGAACGCATTGGCCAATCGCCATTGCATGACGTCCGAGCAGCCCCGGGGTCGTCTATTCAGGCAGGAGCGCGAAGTGGATCAGGAGTTTCGGATCGAGGAGCGGGCGGGTTCCACACCGCCGGTGATCGCGGTCAGCGGGGAGATTGACGTCGCCACAGCTCCACAGTTGCGGGAGTGCCTGCACCGCATGATCGCCCAGGGCGAGGCGACGGTCGTCTTGGACCTGCTGGGCGTCACGTTCTTGGACTCCACGGCGCTCGGTGTGCTCGTCGGCGCACTCAAGCGGTGCCGTGAGATGGGTGGTGACCTACACGTGGTCGTGGCCGATCCACGGATTGTGAAGATCTTCGAGATCACCGGGCTGACCAACGTGTTCACCATCGTCGACTCGTTGCAGGCGGCCGGCGGCACGTCGTGACGGATTCGACCGATCTGCTCGAGGCGGGTGATCGAGTCCAGCTGAGGTTTCCGGCGCGCGGCGATTTGATCGTGCTGGCCCGGCTCGTGACGAGCGCCGTTTCTGCTCGGGCCGGTTTCGACATCGAGGAGCTCGAGGATCTTCGGCTTGCGGTGGGGGAGTTGTGCCTGCTGACGTTGCAAGGCAGTGATGCGCGGTCCGGGGCTCTCTGCGTGGAGCTCACCGTGCTGGGCGACACCCTCGGCGTGGTGTGCACCCTCGAACGAGCTGCGGCGACCGCGGTCACCGACCTCGAGGCAGAGGGGGCCGAGATCGCCCGGTTGAGCGAGCAGATTCTCGATGCCCTGGTGGATGAGCACGGAAGAGAGAGCCAGGACGGGTCGGTGCGTGCGTGGCTGCAGAAAAGCCGGGGGGGGCATGCGGAGTGACCGAGGGTCGGGTCCGCGATCCCGAACCGCAGTGGGACGCTCCGGCAGCTGAGCAGCCGGCCCTCGATGCAGCGACTCGCGAGGAGCTGATCACCGCAAATCTCGGTCTCGCCCAGCAGCTCGCTCGCCGCTTCCTCCATCGTGGCGAGCCGCTGGACGACCTGGTGCAGGTGGCGTCGGTGGCCCTCGTCAAGTCGGTCGACCGCTTCGACCCCTCGCGCGGCGTCGACTTGGCGGCCTTCGCGACGCGGACGATCATCGGCGAGCTGAAGCGTCATTTCCGTGACAAGGGGTGGGCGGTACGAGCCAGCAGACGGGTGCAGGAGCTCTACCTCGAGCTCGGACACGTCACCGCGTCACTCGCCCAGCAGCTCGGCCGCAACCCGACCGTGGCCGAGCTGGCCGAGGCGACCGGGGCCAGCGAAGAGGCGGTGATCGAGGCCATCGAGGCCGGCCAGGGTTACCGCGCCGCGTCCATCGACGCGTCGGAGAGCGAGGACGACCCGCTGTCGGCGCGGCTGGGCGAGCACGACCACAACTTCGACTCCGTGGACGACCGGGCGTTGCTCGGCCCCGCGTTGGCCATGCTGCCCCCCCGCGAGCAGTCGATCCTGCGGATGCGCTTTGTCGACGGGCTCACCCAGTCCGAGATCGCCGTCGCCGTCGGGGTCAGCCAGATGCATGTGTCGCGGCTCTTGTCCTCGAGCCTCCAGAAGCTGCGGGAGGGCATCGGGCAGACGGAGGCGGAGCGCGGGTAGGGCGACGATTTCAGGCTCTTATGGCCGAAAATCTCCCGGAAACCGTGCCTGATCACGTGCCCACAGACGAGATCGGCAGATGCAGGCGGCAAAGAAAGAGAAATTGTGGCGGGAGTTGAGTATCGTGCACCCCATGATTTGACGGCCATATCTCGGCAGAGAACGGGGGCGACATGGTGCATCTGGATGCTCAATTGGCTCACGAGGAGGGCGCTGACAAGGGCCTGAAGGGCGGTGCTCTCGGGTTCGTGTCCTCGACCGTGGTGGGCGTGGCGTCCACCGCCCCGGCCTACAGCCTCGCCGCCACCCTGGGTTTCGTGGTCATCGCCATCGCCGGCCTGCAGGCGCCGATCATCACCATCCTGGCCTTCGTCCCGATGCTGCTGATCTCCTACGGCTACAAGGCTCTCAACGCCGCGGACCCGGACTGCGGCACGACCTTCACCTGGGCCACCCGCGCCTTCGGGCCCAAGACGGGCTGGTTGGGTGGCTGGGGGATCATCGCCGCCGACATCCTGGTGATGGCCAGCCTGGCCCAGATCGCCGGGCAGTACGTGTTCCTGCTCTTCAATGCCAACACCATCGGGCACAACGCCGACAGCGGGTGGGTGCTGCTGGTCGGGATCCTGTGGATCGTGGCCATGACGGCCATCTGCTACGTCGGGATCGAGATCTCGGCCAACTTCCAGAAGGCGCTCCTCGGGATCGAGGTGACCATGCTCACGGTGCTCGCGGTGGTCGCCCTCTACAAGGTGGGCGCGGGCACCGCTCCCCTCGGGCACCTCACCCCCAGCTGGTCCTGGTTCAACCCCTTCGACGTGCCGGGCCCCGAGAGCTTCATGGTCGGTCTCACCCTGATGCTCTTCATCTACTGGGGGTGGGACACCGCGGTGTCGGTCAACGAGGAGACCAAGGAGCGCGACAAGATCCCGGGCCGGGCCGCCGTCACGTCCACCTTCATCCTCCTCGGCATCTACGCCGTCGTGATCATCGCCGCCCAGTCCTACGCCGGCGTCGGGACCCACGGGATAGGCCTCTCCAACCCGAACAACGTCGGCGACGTGCTGTCCGTTTTGGGCAGTTCCATCTTCGGGACCTCCGGGTTCGGGAGCTTCCTCTCCCACCTCCTCCTCCTGATGGTGCTGAGCTCGGCCGCCGCCTCGACCCAGACCACCATCCTGCCCACCGCCCGCACCACGCTGTCCATGGCCGTGTTCAAGGCCATTCCGGACGCTTTCGGCAGGATCCACCGCCGGTACCTCACGCCGACGGTGTCGACACTCACTATGGGGGGCGTCTCCATCGTGCTCTACGTGGTCCTGAACTACGTGTCCAACGGCAACAGCGTCATCGAGGACTCGGTGTCGGCCCTCGGGGTGTGGATCGCCTTCTACTACGGGCTGACGGGGTTCTCGTCCTTCTGGTACTACCGCAAGACCCTGCGCGAGAGCACCCGCACCCTGTGGATGCGCGGCATCCTGCCCCTGCTCGGCGGCCTCATCCTGTGGTTCGCCATGTTCTGGTCCTTCTGGTACTACTGGAACCCGGTCAACAGCTACAGCCACTTCACCCTGCCTGGCACCGACCGGGTCATCGGTGGGGTCTTCGCCCTCGATGTCGGCACGGTGATCCTCGGCGTGGTCCTGATGTACGTCTGGTTGGCATTCCGCCCGGCCTTCTTCCGGGGTGAGATCCTCAACCGCGACACCCCGACCCGGGTGCCGGCGGACCTCGGCGTGCCGGTCGGCCTGTTCGGGATCGAGCCCTTCGACGGGGACGGGACCGACAGGGAAGGGGCGGAGACGACTGACAAGGAACCCACCGAGGCCGGATAACCTCCCGCCCGGCCGACCGCCCGCCGGCGCGGGTCGCCCACGACCCCGTCCTGGAGGTCGAGCGGGTCGGCGGCGAGTTCGGATAGACCGTGGTGACGGTCGCGCCGCGGCCGGGGAGACCGAGGTGGAGGCCCCATGACGAAGAGACTGGAAGGCACGGTCACCCTCGTGACCGGTGCGAGCAGCGGCATTGGCGAGGCGACATCGGTGGCGCTGGCCGAGGAGGGAGCGACTGTGGCTCTCGTGGCCCGGCGCCGCGACCGGCTCGAGGCGCTGGCCAAGCGCATCGGGGGAAACGGCAAGGCCCTGGTGATCGAAGCGGACATCACCGACCCCGCCGAGGCGCAGGGTGCGGTCGAGAAGACGGTCGACGAGCTCGGACGGCTCGACACCTTGGTCAACAACGCCGGCGTCATGTTGCTCGGGCCTATCGTCGGCGCGCCCGTCGAGGAGTGGCAGCGCATGGTGAACCTCAACCTGCTCGGGCTGCTCTATTGCACGCATGCCGCGCTGCCGCACCTGCTCGCCGCCGCGGACAGCGAACCGCGCTCGGTGGCGGACGTGGTCAACATCAGTTCGGTCGCGGGCCGGGTGGCGCGCCTCAACAGCGGCGTCTACAACGCCACCAAGCACGGTGTGGGCGCGTTCAGTGAGTCCCTGCGCCAGGAGGTCACGACGCGCCACGTCCGGGTCACCCTCATTGAGCCCGGGGCGACCGCGACCGAACTGGCCTTCCAAAACCGACCCGAGATCCTCGAGGGCATGGCCCAGACGTTCGGGGGCATCGAGATGATGCAGGCCGAAGACATCGCCGAGAGCATCCGGTACGCCGTGACCCAACCGCGGCGGGTCGCGGTGAACGAGATCCTGGTCCGCCCGACCGAGCAGGAGCGCTGAGATCGAACGGGTCGCCGTCGTCGGTTGTTCAGGATCGGGGAAGACGACTCTGGCCGCTGGGCTCGCGGCGGCACTCGGCGCCCCCCACGTCGAGCTTGACGCCATCTACCACCAGCCGGGGTGGGTGCCGCTGCGTGACGACGACTTCCGCTCCCGGGTGGCGGCGGCCGCCTGGGCGGCCACGCGGCACCGGGTCTACCGCGGACGCGACGCGGAGGCCGAGCGTGACCCGCGCTGGGGACACCTGCAGTTCGTGCGACTGCGCTCGCAAGCGGAGGCGGACGCGTTCCTGGCCGACGTCTCGTCGACGACGATGAAGGAGGACTGACCATGGATCTCGAGATGGCGGGCAAGGCGGTGCTCATCACGGGGGGAACCGACGGCCTGGGCCTCGCTCTGGCGCGGCAACTCGTTGTCGAGGGCGCTTCGGTCGGGATCTGCGGCCGCAACGAGGACCGGCTGCGCGCCGCCGAAGAGAGCCTGCGGGCAGAGGGGGGCGACGTGCTGGCGCAGCGGGCCGACGTCTCGAAGCTCGAGGACATCGGGGCGTTTGTCGACGCGGCGGTGGCGCGCTGGGGACGCATCGACGGCGTCGTCCACAACGTGGGCCGCGCCTCGGCCGGCCCCCTCGAGTCGATCGAGGACGCCACCTGGGACGGTGACTTCCAGCTCAAGTTGATGGCGGCGGTGCGCTTGACCCGCCTGGCGCTGCCCAGGCTGCGGTCGGCCAAGGGCTCCGTCCTGTTCACCTTGGCGATGGCGGCCAAGGCGCCGGGTCCGGCCAGCGAACCGAGCTCGGTCACCCGGGCGGCCGGTATGGCGCTCATGAAATCGCTCTCCAAGGAGTTGGCGCCCGACGGCGTGCGGGTCAACGCCGTGCTCATCGGTCTCATCGAGAGCGGGCAGTGGGTCCGCGCCGCCGCCGCCTCTGGCGTCGCGCTCGGGGAATTCTACGAGCGCTTCGCCAAGGACGCGGGCATCCCGCTCGGCCGGTTCGGGCACGCCCAGGAGTTCGCCGACCTGGGATGCTTCTTGCTGTCGGCCCGTGCGTCCTACGTCACCGGGACCGCGACCAACCTCGATGGCGGGCTGTCGCCGGCCGTCTGAGTGCTACGCGTTGTAGCCCTCCGTCTCCGTGGCGTCGCCGGCCCCGACCCGCTCGAGCCCCACGGCGAAGCCGTCGACCATGTCGATCCGGGTGAGGGCATCGACGTGTGGTCGCCCGTCCCCACCCCACTTGGCCTTGGCCGCCTCACGCGCGGACGGCACGTCCTCGGCCACGATGAAGACGACCTCGTGGTCCTCGCCCATGCGGCCAGCGGTCAGGTCGCCTCCCAAGAAAGCTGCGAAGAGATGCACGCGCGGAGCGTAGCGAGTACGAAGGGGCCATGAACTCAGACGAACTGATCGGAAGCACCATCGTCGTCACGGGCGTCACCGGGCAGGTGGCGCGCCCGCTCGCGCTCGCGCTGGCGCGTGAGAACCGGGTCGTGGGAGCGGCCCGCTTCTCCGACGCGGCCGCCCGCGCCGAGCTCGAGGCCGCCGGTGTCGAGTGCGTCCCGGTCGATTTGGTGTCCGGCGACGTCGGGGCATTGCCCGAAGACGCCGACTACGTGCTCAACTTCGCGGTGGCCAAGACCAACGACTGGGAGAAGGACCTGGCGGCCAACAGCGGCGGCGTGGCCTATCTCATGGAGCACCACCGCCGCGCCCGCGCCTTCCTGCACTGCTCGTCCACGGCCGTCTACAAGCCCGAGGGACACCGGGTCTTCGACGAGGAGGGACCGTTGGGAGACAACCACGGCGTCTGGCCCTTCCTGCGCACCTACAGCATCTGCAAGATCGCGGCGGAAGGGACGGCCCGCTGGGGGGCGGGGCGCTTCGGGTTGCCGACCACCATCGCGCGGCTGTCCGTCCCCTACGGCGACACGGGTGGATGGCCGGCCATCCACCTGCACATGATGCTCTCGGGCCACGCCGTGCCGGTCCATGTCGACGCGCCGAGCGTCTACCACCCGCTGCACGCGGACGACATCGCGGCCATGGTGCCCCGTTTGCTCGTCGCCGCCTCGGTCCCGGCGGTGACGGTCAACTGGGGCGGGAGCGAGCCGGTCAGCATCGAGGACTGGTGCACCTACCTGGCGGGGCTGGTCGGGGTGGACGCCCGATTCGAGCCCACGGAACACACGATCGACAGCGTGCAGATCGACACGACGCGCATGCACGAGCTCGCCGGAGCCACGACCGTCCCGTGGCGCGAAGGAATGCTGGACATGGTCAAGGCGCTGTATCCCGACCGGCTGGCGTGAGCGCAGTCCGCTTCGAGCTGTGCGACCCCGAGGAGCTCCCGGCCGGCGAGCTCTTGGCCGCCATGCGGGCCGAGCTCAACGACGCCTACGAGTCGCCCAGCCGGCTGGACAACCCGGCGCTCTCGCCGGCCGAGCTGCGCCCGCCGGGTGGGGTCTACCTCGTCGGCTACGAGGGCGCGCAGCCGGTGGCCGGTGGAGGACTCCGTCGCCTGGCCGAAGGCGTGGCCGAGATCAAGCGCATGTACGTCCTCCCCGCGGCACGCTCGCGTGGGGTGGCGGCGGCGCTGCTGGCGGCCTTGGAGAACGCGGCACGGGCACAGGGCTACCGAGTGGTCCGTCTTGACACGGGGCCAAAGCAGGTACACGCGCAGCGCTTGTATCGCGCGGCGGGGTACAAGGATGTGCCGCCTTACAACGACAACCCGTTCGCGTGCTTTTGGGGCGAGAAGCGACTCGAGTGAGGCTCCGCCCCCGAACTAGAACGTCCAGACCTCGACCACCTGACCCGTCTCGGGCGCGGCCCCCGTCCCCTCGTAGGTGGCGCGGGCGGCCCGGTTGGCGTCGTCGGTGACGACCCACATGCCGTAGCAGCCCCGAGTGCGGGCGACCGTGGCCAACCGCTCCACCAGCGCCCGCCCGATGCCGCGCCGGCGAGCGGGCACGTCGACCGCCAACTCGTAGAGGAACATCTCGGTGCCCTTGTCGGGATGGGTCACCTCGACCCCGCTGACGAAGCCGACCGCCCGCTCGTCCTCGTAGGCGACGAGCAGGTGATGGCCGCCCTCGGCGAGGAAGCGTGCCGTCGCCTCCGGCCGGGCCGGGCCATCGAACAAGTGGGAGGCCGCCGCGACGAGTCCGTCGTCGCCGGGGCGGAGCACCCGGATCTGCATCGGCGTCAGCGCTGGTCGGGACGCGCCTGGAGCGCGGCCCACATCAGCACCAGTTGGAGGGGAAGCCGGCCCCAGGCCACGGCGCGGCTGTCCGCCAGGCCTTGGTTGCGGCCGGTGCCGGCGTCGAGGGCCATCTGTACGTTGGCGGGGTAGACCGCGGCCAGCACGGCGACGCTGGCGGCCGCGCCCCATGGGGTGTGTCGGATCAGCCCGGCCGCGCAGGCCAGCTCCGCCAGCCCGCTCACCATGATGAGCTTCGGGTGGTGTCTCTCGGGGATGTCGCGCGGCATGATCGCCGCAAAGGACCGGGGGCGGACCAGGTGCACGATGCCGCTGCCCGTGAAGACGGTGGCCAGCGCGAGCGGGGCACGACGCCGGAGGCCGGTCACGGGCGGCACTGTACTGTGGCGGCGTGGCCACCCAAGTGACGATCGTCGGCGGCGGGAGCTACCAGTGGGCGCCGGAGCTGATGGCCGACCTCTTCGGGACGCCCGCGCTGGCCGGGCTGCATCTCGTGCTCGAGGACATCGATCCGGCTCCGCTGCCCAAGATGGAGGCGCTGGCCCACAAGCTCAACGACGCCATGGACACTCAGGCCACGGTCACCACGACGACGGACCTCGGCGCGGCCCTCGATGGCGCCGACTTCGTCATCGTGTGCATCTCGACCGGGGGCTTCCGCTCCATGGCGGTCGACCTGGATGTGCCGGCGGCCAACGGGATCAGGCAGGCCGTGGGCGACACCGTGGGGCCCGGCGGCATCAACCGGGCGCTGCGCAACATCCCCGTGCTCGTCGGCATCGGCGCGGCCATGGAGGACCACTGCCCCGACGCCTGGCTCTTCAACATCACGAACCCGATGACCGCCCTGACCCGTGCGGTGTGTCGGGAGACCGGTATCAAGGCCGTCGGGCTCTGCCACGAGGTCGGCAACTTCTGCATGGACCTCGCCATCGCCATGGGGCGTCCGCTCGAGGCTGTCTCGGCCTCGGTGACGGGGATCAACCACTTCCCCGTGCTGACCTCGCTCGAGGTGGACGGGGGCGACGGATTCGACCTGTTGCGCAAGCTGGTCGACGAGGTGGGCGGCCTGGGCTCCCTCGCTCCGCACCCCGGTCGGCCGGAGGCCGAGCCGTTCTCCAAGCTCGATTTCGCCCAGCGCCACGTGTTCAAGCTCACCCTGCTCGAGCGCTGGGGCACCTTCCCCGCCGCCGGTGACCGGCACATCGCCGAATTCGTCGCGTTCGCTCTGACGCCCGAGTCGGACTGGGGCGCGGCCTACAACATCGCGCTCAGTCCCATCGCAAAGCGAGAACAGCACCAGGCCGAGTACGTGGCGGACGTCGACGCCTGGCTGGCGGGCACCAAGCCACTGCAGACCTGGCCGTCCGGCGAGCTGCCCTCGCCCATGATCCAGGCCCTGCTCACCGGCGAGCCATTGGCGGCCCCGGCCAACATCCCGAATGCGGGCCAGGCCGTCGGCCTGCCGCCCGACGTGGTGCTCGAGTCGATCTGCGTCATCGACGGCGACGGCGTCCGTGGCCGTGACCGCTCCGTGCTGCCGTCTCCCTACGACGAGATCGTGCGGCGCCACGTCGCCACCCAGGAGCTCACCGTCGAGGCAGCGGTGCGGGGAGACCGCACGCTGGCCGCAGAGGCGTTCGCCCTCGACCCGCTGGCGGGACGAGGCGACCTGCGCACCATGGAGACCATGGTCGAGGGGTTGCTCGCCGGCACGGCCGAGTGGCTGCCCCAGTTCGCGTACGCGTGCCCGAGACACTGGAGGAACACGCATGCGCATCGGATTCATCGGGCTCGGCGCCATGGGGCTCCCGATGGCGGGGCATCTCGTCGCGGCCGGCCACGACGTCACCGTCGCCTCGCGCGGCCGCGGGCCCATCGACGCCGCGCTGTCCGAGGGGGCACACGACGGCGGCTCGCCGAGGGGTGTGGCCGAGGCGTCGGAGGTCATCATCCTCTGCGTTCCCAATTCACCCGACGTCGTCGAGGTGGTCGACGCCATGCTTCCCGTTCTCGGCGCGGGGAAGACGGTGGTCGACTGCTCCACCATCGACCCCGAAGTGGAGCGGGCCCAGCACGCCCGCGTGGGCGAGACCGGGGCGCGCTACCTCGAGGCCCCGCTGTCGGGCGGCACCGCCGGGGCCCACAAGGGGACCCTCACGCTGATGGTCGGGGGCGACCCCGGCGTCCTCGCCGACACCGAAACGGCCCTCGAGCCCTTCGCGGCGCTCATCGTGCACGTGGGGGGCCCGGGCATGGGACAGGTGGTCAAGCTGTGCAACCAGCTGATCTACGCCGCACAGATGACGGCCACCGCCGAGGCCACCGCCCTCGCGGCGACGTCCGGCGTCGACATGCACAAGCTCTTCCAGGTGCTCACGCACGCCACCGGCGACTGCGTGGCGGTGCGGACCCGCCTGCCGGTGCCCGGTGTCGTGCCCGAGAGCCCGGCGTCGAACGGCTGGGCGCCGGGTTTCATGACCGACCTCATGGCCAAGGACCTCGACCTGGCCATGGCCTACGCGGTGCGCGCCGGGGTGCCCGTGGCCACCACGGCGGCCGCACGCCAGCTCCTCACCGCGACCAGCAGCGCCGGCTACGGGCGAGAGGACTTCTCCGCCGTGGCCAAGGTGGTCCTGGCGCTGGCCGGCGTCGCGTGACGCCCCGGGGGCCACTGCCCACCCCGGCCCTCATTCTCGCCGCGGACCACCGCGCCCGGGCCGTGCTGACGACGGAGAACTGGGGAGACTTCGTCGGATCGCTGGTGCAGGCCCTTCCGTTCTGCGACGGGATCCTGGCCACCGCCCAACCGCTGACGGGTCTGGCCGAGGGCCGTCACCTCAGCGCGCGGCACCGCACCTACCTCTCCATCAACCGGACCGGCCTGGCCGGTTCGGTCTTCGAGCTCGACGACCGCCTGGTGGCCAGCGTCGGACGGGCCGCCTCCGACGGGTGGACGGGGATCAAGCACATGACGCGCATCGACTTCGAGAACCCGCACACGGCGTCCGCGCTCGAGCTGCTCGGCCAGGTGCTCGAGCAGTCTCGCGAGGCGGAACTCGAGGCCCTGATCGAACCGATGGTGTGGCACGAGGGGCGCATCCACCGCGCGACCGACGCCATTGTGCTGGCGGCGGTCATCGCCCACGACATCGGCGCTCCGGTCATCAAGGTGCCGGTGCCTGCCGCCCGCCCCGGCGCGGAGCGCCAGCGCGCGGTGGCTCGAGTCGTGGCGAGCGTCAGTGTGCCCGTCCTCTTCCTCGGCGGCCCCCGCGCCGAAGCCGGACGCGACCGCGTGCTCGAAGAGGTTCGAGACGTGATGGAGGGCGGGGGAGCCGGCATGGCCATGGGACGGACGCTCTACCAGGACCCGGACCCGGCCGAGATGGCCGGTCTCGTCAACGCGTTGGTGCACGGGCGTTGATTCTCACCATCGACTTCGGCACGACCGTCACCAAGGTCGGCGTGTGGGGCGACGGCGGACTGGTCGCGCTGGCGCGCTCCGAGCTGAGCACGACGCATCCCCAGGTCGGCTGGGCCGAGCAGGACCCACTGCGCTGGTGGACCACCTTGGTCATCGCCTGCGCCGAGGCCAGGGCCCAAGCGCCGAAGGCCTTCGCCGAGGTCGAGGTCGTGGCGTGCTCGGGCGCCCGGCAGACCTTCGTCCCCGTCACCGGGCAGGGCGACGCCATCGGCAAGGGCATCTTGTGGTCCGACCACCGCGCCGCCGCCGAGGCGCGAGGGCTGGCCGAGCGCATGGGAGGCGATGACATCAACCGGGCGCGCACCGGCATTCCGCTCGACGCCGGAGCGGTGGCGGCCAAGCTTGCGTGGTTGGCCGAGCACGAGCCGGATCGCATCGAGGCGGCGGCCGTCATCTTGTCGCCCCGTGACCTGGTCGTGTACCGCCTGACGGACCAGGTCGTGACGGACGCCACGTTTGCGTCACGCAGCGGGCTGTACGACTTCGACGGCAACGCCGTGCGGGAATTAGCCGGACCCGCGCTGGGCAAGCTCCCGAGCGTGGTCCCGCCCGACACCGTGGTGGGTCAGTTGAAGTCGGTGCCCGGTGCCGAGCTCGGTCTCCGGCCTGGGATCCCCGTGGTGATCGGCGCAGGCGACCGCCAGTGCGAGGTCCTCGGCTCGGGCGCATCGGAGGACCACCCGATGGTGAGCTGGGGCACCACGGGCAACGTGTCGGTGCCGGTGCACGAGCGCCCGGTACCCTCCCCCGCCGGCGCGGTGGTGACGCGGGCGGCCGACGGGAGTTGGCTGCTCGAGGGCGGGCTGTCGGCCGCGGGTTCCTTCCTGGCCTGGCTGGGCCGGCTGCTCGACCGCACCCCCGACGAGCTGGCCCGCCTGGCCGGCGAGAGCCCGCCGGGCGCGCGCGGCGTGGTGGCGGTGCCGTGGCTGGACGGTGCCCGCGCCCCGTGGTGGCGCGACGACGCCCGGGCGGGGTTCATCGGACTGGGCGCCGCGCACGGGGCGAGCGATCTGGCCCGGGCCGTGATGGAGTCAGTCGCCTGGGACGTGCTGCGGGTCATGGAGGTCGTGACGGTGGGCCGCCTGGGCGGCTCCAGCGCGGAGGCGGTGACCCTGGGCGGCGTCGGATCGGGATTGCCGGTGTGGGTCGAGGTCCTGACGTCCGTCCTCGGGGTGCCGGCACTGCGCCACCGCTCGGGCGAGGCGGCTTCAGCCGGCGCTGCGCTGCTGGCCGGCGAGGCGCTGGGCCTGGGGCTCACGCTCGACCAGCTCGACCCGGTAGCGGCGGTGATCGAGGCGGACCCGGTGGCCGTCGAGGTCTACCGCGGCCTGCGTCCGCGCGTCGATCACGTCGCCGAGGCGGTGCTGGCCGCGACTGAGTCGCTGCCCGAGCCCGGGCCCGGGCGTAGCGCGTTCTGAGCGGTGCGCGTCCCGCTCGCCTACGGCCGTCACGGGACCTCGGTCGAGGTGCCCGACAACGCCGAGGTGGTGGTGCCGGTGGAGGAGCCCGCGCTCGCCGACGAGGGGGCCGCCGTCGCCGACGCGCTGCGACGCCCACTCATCGGGCCGCCGCTGGGGGAGCTGTTGCGGCGGCGGTCGGGGCCGGGGCGCGGGTGGCGGTCGTCTTCCCGGATCTGACCCGGCCCATGCCCAACCGCACGGTGCTGCCGCCGCTGCTTGAGCAGCTGGAGCGGGCCGGGGTCCCCGACGACCGCGTCACGTTGCTCTGCGCGACCGGGACCCACCGACAGGCCACCCCGGCCGAGATGGAAGAGTTGGTCGGGACCGCGATCGCGGCGCGCTACACCATCGTGGACCACGACGCGACCAGCGATGCGCACGTGCGCGTGGGCGACGTGGACGGGACGCCGATCCTGTTGCAGCGCGAGTACGTGGAGGCGGACGTGCGCATCCTCACCGGGTTCGTCGAGCCGCACTTCTTCGCCGGCTTCAGCGGCGGCCCCAAGGGGGTGTGCCCCGGGCTGGCGGCGACCGCCACCATCTTGGAGGCGCACCATCCCCGCCGTATCGCGGACGCCCACGCCACCTTCGTCACGCGCGCCGGCAACCCGGTGCACGACTTCGTTCGCGCCGCCGCCGCCCTGGCGCCGCCCCACCTTTCGCTCGACGTCGCCATTAACCGGGGTCGCCGGGTCACCGCCGTCTTCGCCGGCCCCCTGCCCGTCGCGCACGACGCCGCCTGTGCCCACGTGCAGGCCTCGGCGGTGCGCGGGGTGGCCGCACCGTTCGACCTCGTCGTCTCGACCAACGGCGGGTACCCCCTCGATCGCAACCTGTACCAGGCGGTCAAGGGGATGGCCGCCGCCGAGCGGATCGTGCGCGACGCCGGGATCGTCGTCATGGCGGCCGCCTGCGAGGACGGGGTGCCCGCCGGCGGGTCCTTCGCCCGCCTGCTGAGGGAGGCCACGACCCCGGCCCAGCTCGCCGGAGCGGACGGGGGACCCGACCTCGACCGTTGGCAGGCGCAGGTGCTCGGGCGGGTGCTCTCCCGGGCCGAGGTCCTGTTCCACGGCGGAGGCCTCGACCCGGCGGAGATCGAGGATGCGCTGCTCGTGCCCGCCCCCGACCTCGACGACGCGGTGGCCGGCGCGCTGCGCCGTCTCGGCCCCGGGGTGCGGGTGGCCGTGATCCCCGAGGGTCCGCTCACCGTGGCGACGGTCGACCCCTTCGGGTGAGGTCAACTGCGCCGATCTGACGCCGGTGTCAGGGATAGAGTCCCCCGGCAGTGTCCAACGATCCGCTGTTCGAGTTCGCGGTCCCGGAGGATCTGCTGCAAGAGGCGGTGGCGCACGTCAAGGACCCCGACGTCGTCGCGGACCTGGACGTCATGCCCGGCACGGGCGAGGGCAAGCCGCCGCCCCTGATCGGCATCTTGCATCAGTGGGGCTACGCACCGCTCGTCCTCTTGACGGCGGCGGCGCTGGTCCCAGGTACGTTCGGCAACGGCATCGCCCTGATCGGCGCGAACCTCAAGACGTCGTTCCACATGTCCAACGCGTCGCTGGGCGCCGTCGCCTTCGTGGCCCAGGTCTCCCAGCTCCTGTGGGCCGTCCCGCTCGCGCTCTGGGCCGACCGCGGCAGCCGCAAACTCGTGGCCGGTGTCGCCCTGCTGATCTTCGCCGGGTTCGGCAGCCTGATGGCGATCTCGCCCAACGTCTGGTGGTTCGCCCTCCTCTACCTGGCCGCCTCGGTGGGCACCGGGGTGAACAACACCGTGCACAACTCGTACCTGTCCGACGCCTATCCCACCGAGGGGCGGGGCCGGATCTTCAGCTGGCACCAGCTGTCGGACCCTCTCTCGCAGACCATCGGCATTCTGATCTTTGGCTTCGTGGTCACCATTGCCCATGACTGGCGCTACGGGCTGCTCGTGGCGCTGGCCGGGATCCCGCTCGGTTTCGCCCTCTTCACGTTGCGCGAGCCCGAGAAGGGGGCCAACGAGAGCAGCCACATCCTCAAGGCGTCGGGCATGGATCTCCACTCCCAGCAGCAGACGGCGCCGCGGGTGCTGCTCGGATCGGCGGTCACCCGGCTGCTGCGAGTCCGCTCGCTCTACTACGAGCTGGTGGCCGTGGCCATCTTGGGTTTCGCCGGGACCGGCGCACCACTGTTCGGGAACCTCTTCTTCATCGACAAGTTCCACCTCGACACGGCCTCGCGCAGCGAGGCGTATGCCATCATCGGTCTCGCGGCTTTCCTCGGGCTCCCCCTGGCCTACGTCTTCGGGGACCGCTTCTTCCGGCGTGCGCCCCAGCGACCGCTCGTCATCGCAGGCATCTGCATCACCGCCTACGGAGGGCTCTACGTCTTGTCCCTCTACGTGCCCCAGCTCTGGCTGTGTGTGACCCTCCAGTTCCTGGCGAACGCAGCGGTGTCGCCGCTCGCCATCTGCATCTTCCTCACCCTGGCCGCCACGGCACCGCCCGAGATGCGCACCATCTGCTTCGCCATGTTTGGCGTCTACTCGCTCGTCTTCGGCGGCTTCGCCGGATCGGTGGTGCTCGGCGCGGTGTCCGACGCTCTCGGCGGCCTGCACGGCATCATCGTCTCGCTCACGCTGATCTTTCCGGTTTGCGCCATCGGCGGCATCCTGCTCATCATCGGCTCGCGCAGCGTGCGCCGGGACATCACCCTCGTGATCGAGGACGTGATCGAGCGCTACACGGAGGGCAAGCGGCGTCAGGCGGGGGGCGAGATCCCCGCTTTGCAGATCCACAACCTCGACTTCTTCTACGGCACCAACCAGGTCCTCTTCGACGTCAACCTCGAAGTCGAAGAGGGCGAGATGGTGGCGCTGCTCGGGACGAACGGGGCGGGCAAGTCCACGCTGCTGCGCGCCGTCTCGGGCCTGTCGCACCCCCATCGGGGGGTGATCCGCCTCTTCGGGATGAACTCAACCTACCTGGAGCCCGAGCAGATCATCGACGAGGGCGTGGCCCTTCTCGTGGGCGGCAAGATGACGTTCCCCGGGCTCAGCGTGCGCGACAACCTGCGCATCGGGGGCCACACCCTGCGGCGGGACCGCGTGGGCGCCCGGCGAGCCCAGGACGAGGCGATGGAGGCCTTCCCCGAGCTGGCAGCGCGGTTGGACCAGCCTGCGGGCACGCTTTCGGGCGGGGAGCAGCAGATGCTGGCCCTCTCCCGCGTCATGATGACGGGCCCGCGCCTGGTGATGATCGACGAGCTGGCCCTCGGGCTCGCCCCCATGACCGTGGAGCGGCTCATGGGCATGGTGCGCCGCATCAACGACGCCGGGACCACCGTGATCCTCGTGGAGCAGAGCCTCAACCGGGCCCTCAGCCTGGCGCAGCGGTGCTTCTTCATGGAGCGGGGCGAGATCCGCTTCGACGGCCCGACCGCGGAGCTCATGGCCCGCGACGACCTCCTGCGTCCGGTCTTCCTCGGCGCCGCCACCGCCGGCCTGGGTTAGACGCCGTTGCTCGCTCTCTCGGCGCCCGACTTCGTCCTCGTCCAGGGCGTCTTCTACGGCTTGGGCTACGGGCTGCTGGCCCTGGGCCTCGTGCTCGTCTACCGCACCAACCGGGTCTTGAATTTCGCGCAGGGACAGATCGGCGTCATCGCGGCCGTGTTCCTCGTCAAGCTGACGGCCGACTTCAAATTCAATTACTGGTTCTCCTTGGTGCTCTCCGTCGGGCTGGCGGCGGCCGTGGGCGCCGGGTCGGAGCTGGTGCTCCGCCGGCTGTTCACCCGTCCCCGGGTGCTGGTGATGGTGGCCACCATCGGGCTCAGCTACGTGTTGCTCGCGCTCACGGCACTGCCCTTCATCCGGCCGTCGAACCTCTACAAGCCCGTCCCCGTGCCCTTCGACCTGTCCTTCTCGCTCGGCCCGTTCATCATCACCCCCACCGAGGTCCTGACGCTCATCGTCGCGCCCATCGTCACCGCGGTCCTGGTCCTGGCGGTCCGATTCACCTCGTGGGGACTGGCGATGCGCGCCATGTCGGAGAACGCCGACTCGGCGCGTCTGTCCGGTGTGTGGATCCGCCGCACCTCGACGCTGACCTGGACGGTGGCGGGCGCACTGTCGGCCTTCACGGCCATCCTCAACGCCCCGAACCAGACCAGTGCCTTGACGCAGGCGCTCTCGCCCGACCTGCTGCTCTATGCCCTGACGGCGGCGCTGGTCGGCGCGATGGTCAACTTGACCGTCGCGTTCATCGCAGGCGTCGGGATGGGGGTCTTCCTGGAGATCCTGGCCTGGAACGTGCCGTCGCCGGCCAAGCAACAACTTGTGGTGTTCGTCGTCGTGATGCTCGTCCTGCTGGTGCGGGTCGGGGCCCTGCGCAAAGGGGCCCGGACGGGCGATCGGAGCACGTGGCAACACGGAGCGGTGACCACCATGCGGGCCGGGGTCGACCAGCTCCGGCACCGGGTCTCGGTGTCGGGGATCTGGCTCGTCGTCGTGTTGGCGGTCCTGCTGCCGTTCGTCCTCTCCGTCGGCAACAACGTGCTGTTCGCCCAGATCTGCATCTACGCCGTCGTCGCGCTGTCCCTGACCATGCTGACGGGGTGGGCCGGCCAGGTCTCCCTGGGTCAGTTCGGGTTGGTCGCCGTGGGCGCACTGGTCGCGGTCCACCTCGGGAGTTCGCTGCCCCTGCCGCTCGTGATGGTCTACGGCGGTGCGGTGACCGCGTTGGTCGCCATCGTGGTCGGGTTGCCCGCCCTGCGCATGCCCGGGCTCTTCCTGGCCGTCACCACATTGGCGTTCGCCATCTTCATGCAGAACGCGGTGCTGGCCACCCCGTGCATCACCGTCCCCGGGATCGACAAGACGCTCTGCACCGGGCTGCCCAACCCCGCCTATACGTTCGTGGCCCGCCCGTCGCTCTTCGGTCTGAGCCTGGACTCGCAGCGCTCCTTCGCGTGGTTCTCGCTGGGCGTCCTGCTGCTGTCGGTCTACATGGTGCGCATCTGGCGCGACAAGGGCGTGGCGCGTCGGCTCGTTGCCGTGCGCGACAACGAGCTGGGCGCGGCCGCCATGGGGATACCGATCCTGCGCACGAAGCTGCTGGCCTTCGGCTTGTCGGGCTTCATGGCGGGGTACGCGGGGGTGTGCTTCGCCTTCGCCACGCAGCAGCTGAACAACACGGACCTCACCTTTGACCCGACAACGTCCTTCGTCATCATCTCGATGGTGGTGATCGGCGGCCTCGGGTCCATCCCGGGTGCGATCCTGGGCGCCATGTACCTCGAGGGCCTGCCGGCGCTCTTCGGTTCCAACCAGACGATCCAGTTCATCACGAGCGGCCTCGGACTGATCGCGTTCATCTTGTACCTTCCCGGAGGCCTGGCCGAGCTGCTGCACCGCTTCGGTGACCTGGTCGCCATGGCCATCCGGTCCGCCCAGGAGCGCGTGGCGTCGCGTCGCGCCGGCCCACCGGTCGCGCCGTCGCTGGTCGCCGACGGAGCCGAACAATGACGTCGTTGCCCGTGGCCCCCGCCGACGCGCCCACCGGTCACCCGGCTCACCTCAGCGTGGCCGGGTTGAGCGTGCACTTCGGTGGGGTGCAAGCGCTCGACGGGGTGACGTTCGACGCCGAGCCCGGGGCGATCGTCGGCCTGATCGGTGCCAACGGCTCGGGGAAGACGACGACGCTCGACGTGATCTCGGGTCTGGTGGCTCCGCACGCGGGCGGCGTGCGCCTGGACGGCATCGACATCGCCGAGTACCTGCCCGAGGAACGTCTCGGCCTGGGGATGGTCCGCTCCTTCCAGGACTGCCGTCTCTATCCCGAGCTCACGGTGCTCGACGTGCTCATGCTCTGCGAGGACGCGCGCCAGGAGGTCGCGGTGATCCCGACCACACTCCGCCTCCCGTGGGCCCGCCGGGCCGAGAGGCGGAAGCTCGAGGCGGTGAACCAAGTCATCGCCGCCTTCGGCCTCGAACGCTTCCGCCAGCACCGGACGGCGGAGCTCTCCACCGGCACGCGCCGGGTGGTCGATCTCGCCTCCATTGTCCTGGCCCGGCCGCGGCTCCTCCTGCTCGACGAGCCGACGGCGGGTATCGCCCAGCGCGAGGCCGAGGCGTTCATCCCCCTGCTGCGACGGCTGCACCAGGTGGCCGACACGACGATCGTGCTGGTGGAGCACGACGTGCCCCTCGTCTTCGAGCTCTGCTCCATCGTCGTCGTCATGGAGCTCGGCCGTGTGGTGGCGGCGGGCCCCCCCGAGGTCATCCGCGCTGACTCGAGGGCCCTGGCCGCCTACCTTGGTGCCAGCGACGAGGCCCTCATGGCATCGGGGCCGATCGCGGGGGAGAGCGGGACGGAACGCCAAGAGGGCGGGACAGACCGCCACGAAGGAGGGTGAGGATGGGAGCGACCATGAATGTCTCCGCGCGCCGGGGGCTGCTCAATCCCGTGGCGCCGCTGGGCCGGTCCTGGCGGCGCTTCCGCCGCCGCCCCCGCGCCATGCAGGTGCGGACGGCGGTGATCGTCATCGCGATCGTCGTCGGGCTGGTGGCCTGGCTCGTCCTGGCGCCCTCGGGCACCCCGGGCGGGGCCGGGAGTGCCGGCGCGGCCGAGGTGACGAGCGCGGCCACGCCGGCGGGAACGCCGGTGAGCCAGGCCAGTACGAGCACGCGGGGTGTGAGCGCAACCCAGATCAACGTCGTGTTCCCCGTCGTCGCCGTCAACAGCGAGGCGGGGCGGTTCGGTTTCGCCCAGGACAAGGAGTACAACGAGCAGACGGCGGCCATCAACCTCTACGTCGACCAGGTCAACAAGGGCGGCGGCATCAACGGCCGCAAGATCAACCCCATGATCGTGAGCTTCGACCCGGCGAACAACGCCAACATGCAGGCGCTGTGCCAGCAGTGGACCCAGGGCAGCCCGCCGGTGTTCGCGGTGGTCGACGGCATCGGGACGTGGACGGGGGACAACCAGCTGTGCGTGACCGCGCAGGGACACACCCCGCTCATCAGCGCCTGGTCCACCACGACCAACTGGACGCAGATGGGCTCGCCCTATCTGTGGTGGACCGGGCCGGACCAGGCGCCGGTGCTCGCCGCCACCGTCCAGTGGGGCCTGAGCTCGGGGCGCCTCGGCCACGGCACGAAGGTTGGCGTCGTCGTCTCCGACCAGGCCGGCGACCAGGCGGCGCTCAACTCCTACCTGCTGCCGGACCTCAAGAAGGCGGGGATCACGCCGCAGGTCGCGACGGTCGCCGGGAACCCGGACCAGTCGGCCACCACCAGCTCGGAGTCACAACTGGCCGTGGAGCGCTTCAAGGCGGCGGGCGTGCAGTCCGTCTTCCCTCTGCTGCCCGAGAACGCGTTCTTCCCCTACGTGGCGGCGGAGACTGCGCAGCAGTACTACCCCCAGCTGTTGCTGAGTGACTATCAATCGACGATCGAAGTGGCCCTCGGCCTGATCCCGGTTCCCTACGAGACGGCACTCAATGGCCAGCAGGGCGTCACGACGGAGACCCTGGGCGGTTTCGACGACGCCCGGCCCGAGAGCCAGGGCGGGTACGACCCGGGCGTGCGCTCCTGCTACGAGACATGGCACGCCTACCACCCGAAGCCCATCGCGGGCACCACGAGCTACTACATCGAGGAGCAGGGTCCCATTCAGGCCTGGTGCGGGGCGATCCGCCTGTTCGCGACCGCGGCCAAGGACGCCGGCAAGGACCTCAACCGTCGCACCTTTGTCGAGGCCATGTCGAGGATCACCAACTACCCCGGCGCCCTCTCGCCGGTGTGGAGCTTCGGGCCGAACAAGTTCTACGGCCCGACGCAGTACCAGGTCGTCAAGATCCACAACAACGTGCCCCCGTCCTCGCAGTGCAAGCTGAAGACCAACCACAAGCCGCAGGGCACGTGTTGGGTGACGGAGCAGCCGTTCAAGCCGCTGCCGTCGTCGTCCTGAGCCCTGTCTCAGACGATGGCAGCGGGGGTGGGGGGACGTCCCTGCACGATGTCGTCGAAGCGGGTCTGGAGCGCAGGCGTCAGCTCGGGGTGCGTGAGAATGTAAAAGGTGTTGTGGCGCACGGCGTCAATCACCCGCTCGGCGACGGCCGCGGGCGGGATGCCTGCGTCGACCATGTTCTGCATGACGCCGCGCAGCGCTTCCGCCCCTTCGGCCTCTCGCTCGGGCGCCCAGGCGGGCCGGTTGCGGTCGGACTCGGCAATGCGTGTCTGGACGAAGCCCGGGCACAGGACCGACACGCCGATGCTCGCCGGAGCACCCACTGACTGCAGGTCCTTGAACAGCGTTTCGGAGATGGCGACGACCGCGTGTTTCGTCGCGTTGTAGGGGCCGAGGAAGGGGGCGGTGGCGAGACCGGCGATCGACGCGGTGTTCACCACGTGCCCCGCACCCTGTTCGATGAAGAGGGGCACGAAGGTGGCGACGCCGTGGACCACGCCCAGGAGGTTGACCCCGAGGATCCAGCGCCACTCCTCCTCGCTGACCTCCCAGATGGGGCCGCCCAGCCCGACGCCCGCGTTGTTGTGCACCAGGTGCACCGCCCCGAAGCGGTCGAGCGCTCGGTCGCGCAGCTCTCGCACCGAGGCGAGATCGGACACATCGGTGACGACGCCGATGGCCTCGGCCCCCCGGCCGGTCAGTTCGTCCTCGGCCTCCTTGAGGGGGCCGTCCTCGATGTCCCCGATGACGATCTTCATGCCCGCCGCGGCCGCCTCTCCTGCCACGGCCCTGCCGATGCCGCTGGCGCCGCCCGTGATCACGGCCACCTTGCCCTGCAGGTCCTCCATGGGAATCCTCCCTCGTCGCACCGCGCGCCCGGGATGCAGTCAAGCACGGGTCGGTGCCCCGGGGCCAGCGCCTCCGACGTCGCTAGCCTGGACTTCGTGAGTCGCACTGCGGAGGCGCGGGACGACGACAAGCCCCGGGCGTACGCTCCGAGTGCCCCGCAGGCCCGCATCATCGACGCGTCGCTCGAGCTGTTCGCGCACGAAGGAGTCGGTGGCACCTCGCTGCAGATGATCGCTGACGCGATCGGCGTGACAAAGGCCGCCGTCTATCACCAGTTCAAGACCAAAGACGAAATCGTGATCGCGGCGGCCGAAGCCGAGCTCGCCCGGCTCGAGGCCGTTCTCGACGCCGCCGAGGCAGAGAGGTCCCGCGCTCGATCGCGCCAGGTGTTGTTGGCCGGCATCGTCGACCTCGCGGTGGAGCGCCGCCGGACCGTGAACGTCATCTTGAGCGATCCCGTCGTCCTACGCTTCTTCGCCGGCCATCGGCGCTATCTGAGCGTCGTGGATCGCCTGCGCGTTTTGTTGATGGGCCCCGGTGGCGGCACCGACGACCACGTGCAAACCGCCTTGTTCATGGCCGCCCTCAGCGGAGCGGTGATGCAGCCAATGGTCGCCGACCTCAGTGACGACGCGTTGCGAACGCAGTTGCTGCGACTGGCCCGACGTTTCCACTGAGCGGCGTGTCCATGGCCCTCGGCGTCGGCTCGGTGGGTCTAGGGCGTCAGCACCGGGAGGGACTCCCACCCGCGCACGGTCGAGGTGGGAACGCGCCGGGCGTTGTGCCAATCGACGTCCCATTCGGGAAAGCGCGTCAGAACCTCGTCGAGGGCGACCCGTGCCTCGAGTCGCGCCAGTGCGGCGCCGAGACAGTGGTGGATGCCGCGGCCGAACGTGAGGTGGTAGCCGATCTCGCGATGGATGTCGTAGCGGTCAGGATCCGGGTAGTGGCGGTCGTCGCGGTTGGCTGAGCCGCTGAGGCACAGCAGTGCGCTCCCAGCGGGGACGGTCTCGCCGCACAGCTCGGTGTCCACGGTCACGTAACGGGCGACGTGGGGCGTGGGCGGTTCGAAGCGCAGGAGCTCTTCGATGGCATTCGGGATGAGCGAACGGTCCTCGACGAGCACGCGACGTTGCTCCGGATGGTCGGCCAGTACCTTGCCCGCCCACCCGATGAGACGGTTGGTCGTCTCGTTCCCGGCGCCGGACAAGACGCTGACGTACAGGAGCACCTCGTCCCGCGTGAGCCGCCGCGTCGCCCCCGTCTCGTCCTCGAATTCGGCGAAGAGCAGCTCGGTCATGAGGTCGTCCGAGGGATGCGTGAGCCGCCAGTCGATGTACTCGGCGAAGAAATCGCCCTGCCCCATCTCCTTCTCCGCGTCCATCGGCTGTCCCGGGTCCGTGCGCAAAGAGTCGTTGGCCCGGTCTCGCGCCTCTTCCTGATCGGACTCGGGAATGCCCAGCAGCATCCCGATGGTCCGCATCGGGAGCTGATCACCGAGGTCGGCGACGAAGTCGAAACCGTCGGCAGCGACGAGAGGATCGAGTGCGCGCTGGCAAAACTCCCTGACCTTGGGCTCCAGCTCGCTCACTTTTTTGGGTGTGAACAGACGCGACAGGATGCTGCGGTGGACCGTGTGTTGCGGGGGGTCCTCGAAGATCATGACTCCGGGGGGTATCTCGATGTCGGCCTTGATGAACTCGAGCACGGCTCCCCGGGCGGAGCTAAAGGTTTCTCTGTCGATGAGACTTCGCTGCACGTCGTCGAACCGGCTGACGGCGTAGAAGTCGTACTGTTCGTTGTAGTAGAGCGGTGCCTCCTCGCGTAGGCGCCGGTAGGTCGGATACGGATCCGCGTCGATCTGGCGGTCGTAGGGGTCGTAGGAGAGACCGGTGGTGGCGGTCGTCACCGTGTCGGCTCGTGGCCGGTACCCCGGCGACCGGTGGCCCGGTGAACGGTCTCCACGAGGAGGCAAGGATAGCCAATCGGCTAGTCTGCAACAAGCCGAGTCACCGGGCGTTCCCTGGTCGGTTGCTCGTGCCGCGGCGGGGTCAGTTCCAGTTGGCCGCCCACAGGTGCCAGTCGCCCGGCACCCCCTTGAGCGAGTGGATACCGCGATCGTCGAAATCGAGTTCCGAACCGATGACGAGGTCCTTCACGGTGCTTGTCACGAGCACTTCGTCCGGTCCAGCCAGCGCACTCACGCGGGCGCCGATGTGCACGCCGATGCCGGCGACGTCGTCGCGACGCCGTTCGACCTCACCGGTATGCAGACCGGCACGCACCTCGATGCCGAGGGGTCGGATCGAGTCCTGCAACGCCCTCGCGGCGCGGATGCCGCGTCCTGGTCCGTCGAAGGTTGCCAGGAGGCCGTCCCCGGTGCGTTTCACGACCACACCGCGATGATCTTCGACCGCCCGCCCCGCCGCTGCGTCATGCTGCTCGAGCAGCGATGTCCACGCCTTGTCTCCCAGCGCCGAGGCGCGCGCCGTGGATTCCACGATGTCGGTGAAGAGCACGGTCATGAGCACTCGGTCGGTGTCGACGTGGCGGCGGACAGGCGTTCCTGTGACGAATTCCTCGATGGCGTCGAGGATCGGATCCTCGTCGCCGGGGTGGCCGCCGACGTGGAAGGTCCCCGGAACATCGATGAACCGCGCGTCGGCCAGGTGGTCAGCGAGGTAGCGCCCGTGAACCATCGGCACGATGGGGTCATCGGCGCGATGGAGAACCAGTGTGGGCACCCGAATTGAGCTCGAGCGCGTAGCGCACGTCCATGTTGACGTTGTGGTGCAGGATCGTGCGCACTGCTCCCGGCGAGGCGGTCTGGCGTTCGTAGCGGGCGAGCATCTCGAGTTCGGCGTCGTCCACTCCACCGAGGAAGCCCTCGAGTCCGTGGCCGGTGCCCCAGACGTCATGGACGTGCTTGATGAAATGCTCGGTGCGCCCGGGGTCGAGCCCAATGTCGTAGTCCGGTGCGTGGTGCAGCCGGGCAAAGGTTCCCCACAGCACGAGTGAGCGGACCCGCTCGGGAAACGCCGCCGCGAACAGGATGGCGAGCGGGCCGCCCTCGGACAACCCGACGACCACCGCCTGGTCGATGCCGGCGGCGTCTGCGACCGCGCGCGCGTCGTCCATACGGTCCTCCGCGCTCCCGGTGCCCAGCGTCCGGTCCGAACACCCGGTTCCGCGCTTGTCGAACAGCACGAGTCGACCGAGAGCGGCCAGACGCGTGAACACATCGGCCCAGAAGGGGACCTCCCACAGGAGTTCGACGTTGGAGACGAACCCGGGAATGAACAAGATGTCGCGCGGGCCTTGACCGACGGACTGGTAGGCGATGCTCAACTCGCCGCTTTGCGCATAGCGGGTTTCCGGCACCATCGGCCCGCAATGTACCGCGCACCGCGATCCCCGTGGGCTGATCGAGCGGATCACTCCGGGCCGCCGTTGGCCGAAGGTCAGAGCAGCGAGAACGTCCCCGCCTGCACCATGACCAGGACGCCGATGCCACAGAGGAGCACCGGGACGGCCACCGTGCCCAGACGCGTCATGACGCTCCGCGCCCTGGGGTGCCGGCCGCCGGCCAGCACGAGCAACGTGACCGCGCCCTCGCCGAGCACGAAGACCGCGGCGATGGCCGACAGGTTCGTCACTCCACCGACGCGGAAGAGGGGGATGTAGGCGGCCAGGTTGTCGCCGCCGGCCCCGATGGTGACCAGCGCGGCCGCGGTCAGGCTCCGGCCCACCGCCCGGTCGGCGGGGCGCAGCCGTCGGCGACCGGGCGCCGCGGTGGCATCGGGCCCTGCCCGATGCTTGCGCAGTCCCACCAGACCGCGGACCCCGATGGTCAGGGGAACGAGCCCCAGCAGGCCGACGACCGCCGGGGAGAACTCGAAGAGCAGGGCGGCCGCCGCCACGGCCAGCAGCACGAGGATTCCGAAACCGATGACCTGGCCCACGGCGATGCGGTGCGCCCGCTCGACGGGCGCGCCCGCCACCAGCGCCATCGTCACCAGGGTGTTGTCGATGTTGGTCCCGACGAACGCCACTGCGGCAACACCGAGGTCGGCCCCCAGGCCGGCCGCCGCCAACGGCGCCGTCAGCCGGCGGGCAGCGGCATCGCCGGCCCGTAGGGCTTGTCGCCCCGCAGGGTCACCCGGTGCGCGTAGCGGGCGGCGTCCCCGTAGTCGTCGAGCGCGTAGTGCAGCGTCGCCCGATTGTCCCAGAAGGCGACCGACCCGGCCCGCCAGCGGAAGCGGCAGGTGTATTCGGGCTTGATGCAGTGGTTGTAGAGCATCTCGAGGATGGCGTTGCTCTCGTTGTCCGACAGCCCGAAGATGGTCCGGGTGAACTGGCGGTTGACGAAGAGGCCGTTGCGCCCGGTCTCCGGGTGTGTGCGCACGACCGGGTGCAAAGCGGGGAGCAACTGGTCGCGCCACGTGCCGTCCCACTCGTAACCGCCCCGCTCGGCGACGTCGGCGGCAAACCACGGGTCGTGGTGGATGGCGATCAGTTGGTCGCACATGGCGCGCACCGGTGGACCCAGCCCGTCGTAGGCGTCCTGCAGGCTGGCCCACATGGTGTCGCCGCCGACCTCGGGCGCCTCGAGCATGTAGAGGATGGAGCCCATGGCCGGTGTCTCGAGGAACGTCACGTCGGTGTGCCACCAGCTGGCCCGGTCGACCTTGCCGTCGATCGCCAGCACCTCGGCGCTCTCGTCGATGGAGGGCAGGACCGGGTGGGCTTCGGTGACGGTCCCGAACTGGCGGGCGAAGTCGGCTTGCTGCTCGGCTGCCAGCGACTGCTCCCGGAAGAAGATCACATGGTGGGTGTTGAGCGCGTCCCGGACGGCTTGCACCACCTCGGGGGCGAGCGGGACCGAGATGTCCACACCCGAGATCTCCGCCCCGATCGTGGGGGAGAGCGGGTGGACGCTGACGGAGGTGGCGAGGGTCACCCGGCAATTCTGCCCGAGTTGCCCCCGCTTCGCCTCACCGGCGGCGTCACCGGGGAGGACGCGGTGCGCCCCGCCTACATTGGCCCCGCGCACCCCAACGACCGCGACGACGTGCAGAAAGGGCCGTCCATGAGCGAAGACACCGGGGGCCTCGTCTTGACCCCGCCGATCCGGAACTACTCGCCCTGGTACCAGTGGATGGCCCGCCTGGCCGCCACGACCCACGAGGACCCGCTCCCCGAGGGCGATCCCGGCGCCATGGACGCGTGGGTGGAGCGCCGCCGCACCCGCCTCGGCGAGCTCCTCGGGCCTGAGCCCGCACCGGTTCCGCTGCACGCGGAGACGATCGAGTCGGTCGCCTGCGACGGCTACCGCCGGGACAAGATCGTCTTCGACACCGAGGACACCATGTCGGTGCCGGCGTATCTGCTCGTCCCGGACGGCCGCGCCGGTGGCGCACCCGGGGCGGCCGTGCTCGCCTGCCACGGCCACGGGCCGGGGAAGACCCAAGTGGTCGGCCTGGAGCACACGGACATGCCGAACGCCGACTACGCGCTCCAGCTGGCCCGTCGCGGCTATGTGGTGCTGGCGCCGGACTTGCGCTGCTTCGGCGAGCGGCTGGACTGGAACCCCGAGGACCACTACGCGTGCGACACCAATCTCGTCCACGCCGCCATGGCGGGCTGGAACCCGCTCGCCCAGAACATCTGGGACCTGCGGCGCAGCCTCGACGTCCTGGAGCAGCACCCGCTGGTCGACCCCGAGCGCATGGGCATGGTCGGCATCTCGTACGGCGGCACGGTGACGCTCTTCACCGCCGCCCTCGACCGCCGCGTCGCCGCGGCGGTGGTGAGCGGGTATTTCTCCTCGTGGGCCGAGAGCCACAAGATGCCCTGGAACATGTGCGGCTCCCAGATCATGTTCGGGATGCTGGGCCGGCTCGAGCACGAGGATCTGGGGGCGCTCGTCGCGCCGCGGCCGCTGCTGATCGAGTCGGGCACCGAGGACCTCTTGTTCCCGGTCGCGGCGGCCACCGAGTCGGTGCGCCGCACCCGCCTCGTCTACGAGCACGACGGGGCCGCCGAGCGCCTGGTGCATGACGTCTTCGTGGGGGGGCACCAGTGGCACGGCATCGAAGCCCTGCCCTTCCTCGACCGCTGGCTCGACCACGAGGGCTCTGGTGTGGGCGCGGGTTGAGCGGCCCGGTCCGTCGGGTCGCTCAGCCGTTCCCGTCGGGCGGCGCGGACCGCGCCTCGGCCGCGTGCCGGAGGACCTGGTCGAGCGACGCCTGGATGCCGGCGTCGTCGCTCCCCCCGGGGTTCGGGTCCGCCGCGGCCGAGTCCGGCGACGCGGCATCCTCGGGATGCCGGTGCCCCCGCGCCAGGAGACGCCCGAACCAGTCCCGCCAGCGCCGCCCCGCGTCCCGCGCCGACCCGGTTGGCACTAGAGGAAGCCGCGCAAGATCGAGGGGAACGCCGACGCCAACACCACCTTGCCGTTGAGGTCAATGGCGGTCGGGACCGACACGGGGTCCGCCGTGGGGACGTTCATCAAGGAGAGGACGGCCGACACCGGGGTCCCGGGACCGAGATAGATGTGCGAAGCGACCTGCTCGAGCAACGAGGTCGTGCCGGTCGGGTCCGAGAGGAGGCCGGTGACCGAGAGCTTGCCCGTGGCCAGCTGGCCCAGGCTCGACGTCGGGCTGACCATGTGCAGGTCGACGCCCACGTAATGGCTGACCGGGATGCCCAGCGCGTCCAGCCCGGCGACGAGGGCGGTCGGCGCGTGGAGGCTGAGCGTGTCGATGGGGACGGTGCCGCCGCCGACGAGGGGCAGCCCCAGCCGGTTGGGGATCTTGAGGACGTTGGTGTGCCCGCCGGTGTCGTGGAACACGAAGATCTGCTCGCTGTGGTCGGGACCCTTGACGATGGCGAGCAGGTCGTTCTTGCCCCGCGCCAGCAGCCAGGCCGGGATACCGACGTGGTGGACGGCGTGGTCGATCCGGTACAAGCTGATCCCGATCCAGGCTCCGGCCAGAGCGATCAGCGCCACCAGAGCGGACCCGGTGACGATCAGGACGCGCGTGAGGACCTTTCGTCTCCGGCGGGGCGGCTCGGGAACCGGCGCGACGAGGTCCCGCTGCCCCGCGAGTGCGATCGTCAATTCCCCTCCGTCGAGCCGTCCGAGCCTCGGCTCGGCACCCCAGATCCCCGCCCCGAAACGTAGGGACCCGTCATTGCCCCGCCGTTGCCCGCTGGGTTCGATGTGGTTGCCGTGGGCTCGATCGCATCCGCGATGCTGAGGAAGTGGGAGACGTCCACGACTTGCCGCCGGACCGCGAGGCCGTGGCCGCACCTCTGCACCGCTACACCTCGCCCGACGAGGACAGCGCCCGCTGGTGGGACTTCCCCTTCCGTCAGGGCGACATCGTGATCAGCACCCGGTCCAAATCGGGGACGACGTGGGCCCAGATGATCTGCCTGCTGCTGGTCTTCCAAGACCCTGACCTCCCTGGTCACCTGGGCGCACTCTCGCCCTGGCTGGATTGGCTCGTC
This sequence comes from uncultured Acidimicrobiaceae bacterium, assembly GCA_963838835.1. Lineage (GTDB taxonomy): Bacteria > Actinomycetota > Acidimicrobiia > Acidimicrobiales > RAAP-2 > Bog-473. Next base: position 255,418 of record CAWITA010000028.1, on the reverse strand, counting down.
CGGCCCAAGGAGGATGTTTTCGAGTTGCTGGCCGCTCAGGAACACCGGCGCGTCATCAAGACGCACACCCCGCTCGACGGCGTCACTGTCGACTACCGTGCTACTTACATCGTAGTGGGTCGCCACCCCCTGGATATGGCGGTCTCCCTCTACCACCACGGCGACAACATCGACCGCCGGCGGATGGCCGAGCTCACCGGTCAACCCCAGGTCAGCCGGTTATCCCGACCCCCGCTGCGCGAGTGGCTGCTGCGCTTCATCGACTGGGAAGGCGACGCCCGGGCCTGGCTCGACACGTTGCCAGGGGTGTTGTTGCACCTCTCGGACGCCTGGGCCCGTCGCCACCAACCCAACGTCGTGCTCGTGCACTACGACGACCTTCTCTCCGACCTCGACGCCACCATGCGACGGCTCTCGGGACTGCTCGAGATCGCGATGGACGAGGACCGCTGGCCCGCGCTGGTGCACGCGGCCACGTTCGATGCCATGCGCGAGAGGCTCAGCACGCCCGACGGCACCCTCGGCGTGTTGAAGGACCCGGCGGCCTTCTTCCGACACGGCACCTCGGGCGAGGGCTGCGAGCTCCTGAGCACGGACGAGCTCGCCCACTACCGCGCTCGGGTAACCACGATGGCGCCGCCCGACCTGCTGGCCTGGCTCCATCGCGACGTCGAGGGGTGAGGGCCGATCGTCCCCCGTCTTGTTCCTCAATCGGGGAGCAGCCGCTCAATCGGGGAGCAGCCGCGCCGAGTCCTGGTCCAGATGGATGGTGGCGTGCGCGCTCGTCCGTAGTGCCGACGCGGGACACGAGGTGGAGATCGGTTCCGTCAGCGCCTCGCGCACCGGCTCCGCCTTGCGCGCCTCGGGCACAACGGCGAGCACCCGCCCGGCGCGGAGGAGTGCAGGGATGGTCACCGTGATGGCGTGGGTCGGGACGGCGTCCAGCGCGGCGAAGTGCCCTTCGTTCACCTGCTGCATGCGGCAGGCCGCCTCGAGCTCGACCACCTTGACGTCGCGCCGGTCGGCGAAGTCCGCCACCGGCGGATCGTTGAAGGCAAGGTGTCCGTTCTCCCCGATGCCGAGGCAGCACAGGTCGAGCGGGTGGCTGCGCAGCAGGTCGCGGTACCGGAGGCACTCGACTTCGGGGTCGCCCAGCCCCTCCAGGTAGTAGGCGGCTTTCGGGTGGGCCGGCTCGACGATGCGTTGGCGGATCCAGCGCTGGAAGCCCGCGGGATGGTCGGGCCCCACGCCGACGTACTCGTCCATGTGGAAGACCACCGTGTCGGGCCAGGGGACCCCAGCGGTCTCCTCGACCAGCTGCTGCACGAAGGCCAGCTGGGAATTTCCGGTGGCGAACATCACGTGGGCGCTGCCGCGGGCCTCAACGGCGGCCCGCATGACCTCGAGCGCCTCGTCGGCGGCCGCCCGCGCCATCGCAGCCACGTCGGCGTGGACTCGCACGGTCGCGCCGTCGACCCTCCGGGTCCCTGTCCACATCGCGCTCAGCATGCCAGGCGCCGCCTCGGCCAGACTGGACCGGTGCGCGACGTCGTTCCCCCCGGTCCGGCCCATCTGGAGGCGGCGTGGAAGGCGGTGCGTCGGTTCCTCGCCGTGACGCCGGTGGTCGGCGCCCCGCAGCTGGGGTCGACCGTGTCGGTCAAAGTCGAGACGGTCCAGCCCACGGGCTCTTTCAAGGTGCGCGGTGGCCTGGCGGCGGTGTCGGCCACGCTGGAGGAGGAGCCCGGCCGTGCCGTCGTGGCGTCGTCCGCAGGGAATCACGGGCTCGGCCTCGCCTACGCGGCGTCGAAGCTCGGCGCCCAGGTCACCGTTGTCGTGCCGACGGGAGCCTCGGCGGCCAAGGTCTCGGCCTTGCAACAGTTCGACCTGCGCCTGGTTCTGCACGGCGAGGGCTATCGCGACGCCGAGACGCACGCGCTCGAGTTGGCTGCCCGCGACGGGAGCCGCTACGTGTCGCCCTACAACGACCCCGAGGTGATCGCCGGGCAGTCGACCGTCGCCCGCGAACTCGTCGAACAGGTGCCGAACCTCGGCACCGTCGTTGTTCCATGCGGGGGAGGCGGGCTGCTCTCTGGTGTCATCCTCGGGCTCGAGGGGACGGGGGTGCGTGTCGTCGGCGTGGAGTCCGAGGCGTCGCCTTCCATGAGCACCGCCCTGGCCGCGGGGGCCATCGTGCCCATCGACGTCGAGCCGACAGTGGCCGACGGCTTGGCCGGCAACCTGGAGCCGGGCGCGGTGACGGTCGACATCGCGCTCGCGCACGGGGTGGAGGTTCTCACCGTGAGCGAGGCTGACATCCGCTCCGCCATGGCGTTCTCGGCCACCAAGATGGGTCTCGTGCTCGAGGGAGCCGGGGCCGTCGGCATCGCCGCTCTCCGGGCCGGCGTGGTGACCCCGGCCGCGGACGGCAAGGAGACGGTCGTCCTGCTGACCGGTCGCAATGTGGCGCCGAGTCTCCTGTCGGAGGTGCTCCATTCCTGAGGTCAGCGCGAACGGGGCCACGCTCAGCTACGACGTGACGGGCAGTGGCGAACCGCTCCTGCTCATCGCCGGCTGTGGCCAGCCGGCCGCGGCGTGGCACCTTTCCCTGGTCCCGGCGCTGGCGGCCGCGGGGTACGCCGTGGCGACCTTCGACAATCGCGGGGTCGCCCCGTCGTCCTCGCCACCCGCCCCCTACAGCGTGGACGTCATGGTCGACGACGCCGTGGCCTTGCTCGACCACCTCGGGTGGCGCGACCCCGTGCGCATCGCCGGACACTCCATGGGCGGGTGGATCGCCGAGATGCTGGTGCTCGACCACTCCGAACGGGTGCGGGCCGCCGCGCTCATGGGCAGCGCGAACGAGCCCACGGCCTGGGAGATCGCCATCACCACCGTCGAGCGGGACCTGGCCCGCCTGGACTACGACCTCCCGCCGCTGTACTACGCCACCCAGACCTTGCGGTACCTGCCGATCGCCGACATCCAGGACTCCGAGGTCGTCAGCACCTGGCTCTCGTTGATGGGTGAGTTGCCGGTCTGGCCCAACCCCGGGCGACTCGGCCAGTACGAGGCCGCGCTGGCGTGGTCGACCGATCCTGTCCGCACGACGCGCTGGCCCGAGGTGCGCGTCCCCTGCGTCGTGCTCGCGTTCGAGCACGACGTCGACTCGCCGCCGCGCTATGCCGGCGCGGCGGCGGAGGCCATTCCGGGGTGCGACTACCGCGAGGTCGCCGGAGCCGGGCACATCGGCATCCTCACGCACGCGGACGAGGTCGCCCGGCACCTCATCGAGTTCTTCGCCCGCACCTGACGTCCGGCGTCGACGGCTACCTGAGGAGAACTGATCGCTCCCCCCGGGGCAGACTGAGGCATCGATGCAGACCGTTGAGATCGACGTCGACACGTCCCAGGAGCGGATCGTCGACCTGACGCGGGACATGGAGCGATTCTGCGCCGGACGCGGGGACGGTCTGGTGAACGTGTTCGTGCCGCACGCCACGGCGGGCCTGGCCCTCATGGAGACCGGCTCGGGGTCCGATTTCGACCTGGTGGCCACGCTCGAACGGCTCTTGCCCCGCGATGGCCGCTACCGGCACGCCCACGGATCGCCCGGGCACGGGGCGGACCACCTCCTGCCAGCGCTGGTCTGCCCGTCCGTGACCCTGCCCGTGTTCGGGGGCCAGGTCGCGCTTGGAACCTGGCAGTCCCTCGTGCTGGTGGATCTCAATGTGGACAATCCGCGGCGCCACGTGCGCTTCAGCTTCTTGCCTGACGGTGCGGGGACTCGCTGATCGGAGCGGGCCCCAGCCCTTTCGGCGGGGAGCCGGCGCACACCCTTTGGGGGTGTATACGAAACCTTCCAAAACTAGGGTTAGTTGTAGAAGGATAAGCCTAGGATCCTTCCGCAAACCGGCCTAATTACTGAAGACTGCATATACACCCCGCGAGGCCACCGGCGGACTCGCACACCCAGACGGGAGGTCTTGATCGTCGAGCTGGTCGTGCCTGCGAAGAGCGACGTTCACTTCCATCCCTGCAGGACGTGATCGAACCACCACTGAGGAGCCGCGGCCGTGAGGACGTTCATGTCCCAGTAGTCGCACCACCTCGTGATTCTGCGGTCGCACAACTCGTGCACGGATGCGACTGGGAGGGCCATCGTCTCCCCCGTCGGCCATTCCCAGTGCTCGACGTGCTCTGTCATCACGACGTCGTCGCCGGCAACCAGATGCCGCCGCTCGTCGTGCAGCCCGGACAGTCTGCCGAACGCCAGGGTCAGGCGGCTGGTGATCTCGGCGGGACCGCGGGCGACGTCGTCGGCGGGGGTCGAGACGTCGGTGTACTCACCTTCGGGGTCGAATCGAGCGACCAGGTTTTCGAGGTCTTGTCGATAGAGGTCGCTCCAAAACCCCTCTATCACGGCGCGGTTCTCGTCGGCTCTCGTCACATGGCACCGCCAAGGTCTTCGTCCCCTCTGCACAGGGCAAAATAGTGCGCGTCCAACCGGCGCGCGGCCGACATCACTCGATCGGAGGCGGTTCCGAGTCCCAGTCGATGTCGAGGTCTGCGACCGCATCGCGGTGGCTCTGGAGCCAGCGACGGGCAAAGGGACACCACGGAACGAGCGTCAAATGGTTGGCTCGGGCCCGGCGGACCGCCGCCTCGACGAGGCGGCCGCCGATTCCCTGCCCGGCGAACCCGGGGGGGACCTCGGTGTGGATCAGCACCAGCCGGTCGCCGTGGAGGTGGTACACCAGCTCCGCACCCGCACCCGCCTCCGCACCCGCCTCCGCACCCGCCTCCGCACCGCTGCCGCGGAGCACGAAGCGGCTCTCGGCGGGAAGGTCGACGACCTCCACGTCGTCGGCGGGAGTGGTCATCAGAAGTCCTCTGGAGTGGTTGGCGGCGGAGCCACCCTAGGGGTGTAGAAGGGGGAGATGAGCGGGCCTGTCGCAACCGACGATGTGGTGCCCACCCCCGGTGGACTAGCCGGAGCGGCCGGCCCGGTCCTCGAGATCGAGACCGGGCGGGCGACGCAGGTCGGCTCGCTCGCCGTGCACCGGGTCCTTCCGCACCGGCCGAGGCGTACCGTCGGGGCGTGGTGCTTCGCGGACGTGGTCGGCCCGGTCCTCGTGCGTGAAGCGGGGTCCGTCGGCATCGGGCCTCATCCCCACATGGGCCTGCAGACCGTGACCTGGTTGATATCTGGGGGACTGCTGCATCGTGACAGCCTCGGCTCCGAACAGCTGATCCGACCGGGCCAGCTGAACCTGATGACGGCCGGGCACGGCGTGGCCCACGCCGAGGAGGATCCCGGCATGATCGGGGGCGAGTTGCACGCCGTCCAGCTCTGGGTGGCGCAGCCCGGGGCGACCCGCGACGGCCCGCCGGGTTTCGAGCATCACGAGGACCTTCCGAGGCACGAGCTGGAGGGGGCGCAGGCCACCGTCCTCGTGGGTGAGTTCGCCGGACTCGAGTCCCCCGCCCGGCGCGACACGCCGCACCTGGGCGTCGAGCTCACGCTGCAACGGCCGGGCGTCATCGTCCCGCTGCACCACGACCACGAGCACGCGCTCGTTGTCCTGGAGGGATCGGTGTCGGTGGATGGGCAGACGGTGGAGTCCGGCGTCCTCGCCTATCTCGGCAGCGGGCGCCACGAGTGCCGGTTCGGCGTCAGCACCCCGGCCCGCGCCCTCCTGCTCGGCGGAGTCCCGTTCCCCGAGCGCGTTCTCATGTGGTGGAACTTTGTTGCCCGCACCCGCGAAGAGATCTCCGCGGCGCGGCATCAGTGGACGGCGGACGACGGCCGTTTCGGCACGGTGCGGTCGTCACTCGAGCGGGTCGAGGTGGGGCGGCCGCCCTGGGAATGAGCGGCGGTCCGTTCTCTGCTCTCTACCAATCCCCCCAGCCGGGTGGGCTCACGGAGCCGGTCACGGTGCGGGGATCCACCGATGATCCCTCCTGGGCGGCGCGGTAGACGGCGAAGCAGAGCCGGAGGACGTCGGTGGCGTCGCTGGCCGTCATGGCGGCAGGGCTTCCGTGCACGAGTGCGTCGACGAAGTGCTGAGAGGAACGCACGAAACCGGCGCCCCAATCGGCGTCGAGGTCCGTGAACTCGGTCGTTTTGCGTTCCCGCGCGGTGCCCGTGAACAACATGACCGGGGCAAGGTCGAGCATCTCGCCGGTGGCGCGCGTGACCCAGATCTGCCCCTCGTCCCCCGTGATCTCGAAGAACTCATCCGCGCCGTAGTACTGCGAACGCATGTAGAAGTTCGGCGAGTATTGAACCTCCATCATGCCCAACACGTCGGGGTCCTCGTACTCGAAGATCACGGCGCACGGCTCGAAGAAGAGGTCGCGCCGCCGCACGACCGCCTGCACCGAGGTGATGTCGAGGTCGAGCAGCCACAGCGCCATCGCGTACTTGTGCACCATGTCGTCGAAGAGGTGCCCCCCCGGGCTCCGCTTGTCGAGACGCCAGCCGTAGCCTTCGGGACGCAACGCAGCTTGGAAGGCGGAGTCGGTCTGGCCGACCAGGGTGCGGATACGCAAGGACGTGGGCTTACCGATGGCGCCGTCGGCCACCAGGCGCTTCGCCAGCTCGAGCGGGGGATAGTGGACGAAGCACTCGCTGACGCGCAGGGTGCGGCCGACCCGTTCGGCCACCGCTTGCATCTCGAGTGCTTCCTCGACCGAGTTGGCCACTGGTTTCTGGACGGACACGTGCTTGCCCGCCTCGAGCGCGGCGATGACGTGGTCACGGTGCAGGTGGGTGGGCGTGAGCACCTCCACCGCGTCGATCGCGTCGTCGGCCAGCATGGCCGACAGGTCGGCGTAGAAGGACGCTGCCTCCCATTCCTTGGCGGCCTGGCGGCCCACCTCCTCGTCGGTATCGCACACGGCGACGATCTGGCATCGGGGATCCTCGAGGTAGCCCCGCACGTTCATGGCTGCGATGTTGCCTGCGCCCAGCACGCCGAACCGGACCTTCTCCATCACGTCCCTCCCTTGCGCCGGCGACCCGCCTACGCGTCGGCTCCGAATGCCCCACCCTCCCGGGCAGCATCGATCCGATTGTCGTCATAGCCGAGCACCGAGCGCAAGACGGCCTCGGTGTGCTGGCCGACGGTGGGCGCCTTGGCCGGGTGCGGCAGGTCCTCGCCGACGAAGTGCAGCGGAGTGAAGAGCTGGTCCGCACCAAGTTCTTCGGCGGGCAAGAGCGAGAAGCGGTCTACGAACTGCGGGTCGTCGAGCAACGTCTTGGGGGTGTTGACCGGCGCGATCGGTGTGTTGACCCGTCCGCCGAAGTCGAGCCACTCCTTGGCTGTCCTCGTGGCGAAGATCGCACGCAGCTCGGCCTGGAGCTCGCGGTTGCCGCGCGCGTGGTCGGCGTACTTCGAGCCCGGCCAGCGGTCGTAGAGGTCCAGGCGGTCGAGGGCCTCGCAGAAGTTCTTCCAGAAGGCCTGCTCCGACGCCATGAAGAGGACGTGCTGATGGTCCGAGGTCTCGTAGACCTGGTAGCGGACCCCTTCGACCATGCCCGCAGTGCCTGGGGCACGCCGCTCGTAGCCGTCGGCCTTGTTGCCGGTGACCTCAGACTCCGGTCGCTCGTAGGCCCTCCAGGTCTCGCTGCGATACCAGTCCAGGGCCGCCGCGGCATCGGACTGGGCGACGTCGATTTGGCTGCCCTCGCCCGTGGCGCGGGCCCGGATCACCGCGGCGAGAATGCCGAGCGCGCCGAACAGTGGCCCGGCGTTGATCCCGATGGACACGTGCTCGGGGATGTACGTGAATCCGTCGTCGTCGGTGGCGACCTTGACGATGCCGGCCCAGGTGTCGTAGGCGATCCCATGGCTCGGGTAGTCGCGGTAGGGGCCTGTCATCCCGTAGCCCGAGATGGTGCAGAACACGAGCGTGGGGTTCGCCGCGCGCAGGTCTTCGAACCCGAGGCCGCGACGGGCCAGCGAGCCCGGCCGCATGGCCTCGACCACCACGTCGGCGGCGACCGCGAGCTCCTTGAAGATGCTGACGCCTGCGTCGGTACGCAGGTCGAGTACCAGTGACCGCTTGCCACGGTTGAGGTGCAGGTGCATGAGCGAGGTGCCCTCGATGATGGGCCAGGTCATCTCGCGGATGTAGTCGCCGGCCGGGGGTTCCACCTTGATCACGTCCGCGCCCAGGTCGACCAGGGCCGTGGTGATGGCGGCCGGCCCCAGGGCCGAGCACTCAATGATCCGCAAGCCGTGCAGAGGCGGCGTCTTCGTCATGGGACCTCCCTCGTCGAAGGCGGGATCGTAGCGGCCTCGCCACGGGCGCCCGAGGCCCGACCCCGACATACTGGGCCGGTGGAGACGGATGCCCTCGACGACGCGCTGACGGTCTTCGCGGCCACCGCCCCCGCCTACGGGTCCCTCGGTCTGGCCAACCACGGCCCGATGGCCACCGAGGCGCTGGCGCACCTGGGTCGCCACGACGCAATCGCGGGCTGGGTGGAGGGCTACCGGGTGCGTCTCGACGAGGCTCCGCCACCGGCGGACCGGCCCCTGAGCGAAGAGGAATGGCCCGCCGCGCTCGGGCAGGCGGGCCGTTTTCCCGAGTGGCTCGGGCTTTTCGAAAGGGAGATGGCCGATCGTCCCGCCTCCGTCGTCGTGGGCGAATGGGCGGCGCGCCTGTTGCCCGGTGCGGTCGGAGCGGCCACGCACGGGATGATCCGCACCGGCCACGCCGTGCGCGCCCTGCGGGCGGCCGACACGCCGCCGCGACGACTCGAGGTCGCCACGGCGCTGGCGTTCTGGGCCTCGAGCTACCAGGAGTTGCCCGGGCCGCCCCTGCTCATTGGCCACGAGCTCGTGCCCGAAGCGCTGGCCGACCTGCCCTACCTCCCGGAGGAGGCGCCCCGCGCGGTGCTCATCAGCGAAAGGGTGGCCTCGCTCGCCGACATCGCCGACGAGTTCGAGCAGGCGGTCGCTTCGCTCGGTTGGACAGCCGGCGCGGTGCAGCTGCTCGATGAGCTGGCCTCGGGCGGTGCCGTGGCCTACCTGCGCAACGCCGACGCCGGCGGGGCGATCGGTCTCCTCCACGCCATCACCTCGCCCCTGGCCTGCGAGATGCTCCTTCCCTGGCTGGCCCAGGAGGATCGGGACGCCGCCCTCGGCTATGCATGGCAGGCGGTTGCTGCGCTGCATGTCGCCTACGACGAGGACCGTACGACCCCCGTCTCCGACGATGGCGCCCCCGACGCGACAACACTCGTCGACCGGGCCTTGGCCTCGGGCGACGAGCATGCCATCAAGCTGACTGAAGCCGCGTTGCGCAGCTTTGAGCGGAGCGGCGACGCGGTTCTCCTGTCGGCGGCCGCCGATGCCAGCGCTCGCTTCGGCGGCTGAGCCGGGCCCGCGGACGGCACGGGCCTAACGCCGCAAGTGGCGAGGAACGTCAGGACGTCTGCAAGGCCTCGGGGCGGCGTGCCTCGATCATGCGGCGGAACCCGTCCCTCCAGTGAACCTTGGTGTGCCCCAGGACCTGGTGCATGGACGTCACGTCCGGCCAGAGCGGCGTGTGAGCCGCATCGGTGTACTCGAAGGTTGGCTCCACGCCGACGAGCTCGCCCATGTACGCGCAGTAGTCCTCGACGCTGACGGTCTCACTGCCTGCCCAGTTGAGGACGAGCGGTGGCAAGGCGGCGACTTCCATGGCCCTGATGCCGAGTTCTACGTAGTCGTCCTCGTAGATCGGGTTGTAGTTGTTGGGAGGATCGGGGTAGAGGTGGATCGGCTCGCCGCGGAGCATCTGTTCGAGGCGATCGGCCGGGGCACCGCCCTCGGGCCCGTACGTCGAGCAGATGCGGATGATGGTGAGCGGGATCTCGAAGTGTGTCGCCACCCAAGTGCACACCTGCTCGGCGGCCACCTTGGAGAAGCTGTAGTTCGGCCGCAGCGGGACACCAGGCGGGTCGTCCTCCCGCAGTGGCCGCTGACCCTGATAGCCGTAGATGGAACCGGTCGAGCAGTAGACGAAGCCCTTGACCCCTCGGCATCGGAACATGAGGTCAGCGGAAACCTGGGCGTTCGTCTCCACGCAACGACGCCAGTCACCCACTCCGGTGTCCACGGCCGCATGGAACACGTAGGTGAAGTCATCGGGCAACGAGGAGAGATCACCTCCGGAGAGGTCGAGGGGCAGCGGTCGCACGCCCGCCTCCTCGAGCCGTTCGCGTTCGCGCGACCTCCCTCAGTCGGGCGACGCCCCAGACTTCGTTGCCCCGGGCCAGACGTCGAGCGATGGGATAGGCGATCTTCCCGCTCGCGCCGGTGACAAGAACCTTCTCGCCTTCGAGCATGTGGCCTCCGACGGTTGGTTCAAACGCGCCGCCCACAGCGCATGTCGAGACGGAACCGCCCGGCCGGGCAAGGTATTCGGCCCTTGGCGGCCCGTCAAGGGTTGTCGCGCGCACCGCAGCGGCTCTCGAGAGAGCGGCCGTTAGGATCCTGGTCGTGTCCGGTCTCGCGGGGACCCCGTCCGACGCCCGGCCTGACGTGCTGGCCGCGGGACGTACGGATGTGACGACGATCTTCACATCCTTCTCCGCGCGTCACCCCGAAGGCCATGATGCCGACTACTTAGAGTGGCACTCGCTCGATCACCGTCCCGAGCAGCAGCGCCTCAAGCATTTGCGGACCTCGTTCCGCCTGGTGTCGACGCCGGCATGCCGCTCGTCTCGCGCGGCGAACGACGAGCGCTTTGAGGCAACGGACCATCTGATGACCTACTTGTTCACCGGCTTGGCAGCTATGGACGAATTCAACCAACTGAGCCTGGCGTTGCGCGACGCGGGCCGGACTCCCTATCTCCTCCCGTTGGTCGAGCGGTCCGCCTACCGCCTTGAGGGAATGGCGGCCGCTCCCAGGATCAAGGTCGGCGCCGACGTCTTGCCCTGGTGGCCGACCAAGGGCGCCTATGTCCTGGTCGAGCGCGGCGCGGCACCGGCCAGCGAGCTCGTCGACGTCCCCGGTGTCGGTGGCGCGTGGTGGGGCGGGGCCGAGCCCCTCGAACCCCCCTTTTGCACTCGGGACAACAGCGGCTTACAGATCAGCTTCCTCTTCCTCGACGACGAGCCGGCGGACGTCGCCCGGCGCCTGCGACACCGTCTGGAGAGGCGCTGGTCGCAAGCATCGGTCGTCCCACTGTTGGCCGCCCCTTTCCACACGCTGGTGCACTACGAGTGGGGTCGCTACTGCCCGTGAGCAGACAACGGCGGCGAGGCTTCTGCACCTTCACATGTCGAGCTCGTGCCGCAGCTCGACGTCGAGATGGGGAGTTTGCCGGCGTCGTTGAACGGAGAGACCGAGGTGGATGCACCACGGCGGTGCGGTCCTCGGTGCTTGCGTCTCCTGGAGCTCCAAGATGACGGGTGGGGCCGCCGTTCGGAGATCGGCGGCCTCTCGCTCTCGAACGACCTTCCGCGGTGCGCGTCGCCGGCACCATGGATAGTGTCGGCGCGATGGAATACCGCACACTGGGTCGGACCGGCATAAAGGTCAGCCCCCTCTGTCTGGGGGCGATGATGTTCGGGGCATGGGGCACCCAGGACCACGACGAGTCGGTCCGCATCATCCACGCTGCGCTCGATGCCGGTATCAATTTCGTCGACACGGCTGACGTCTATTCGTTCGGCGAGTCCGAGGAGATCGTGGGCAAGGCGCTGGCCCGCACCAAGCGACACCAGGTGGTGCTCGCCACCAAAGTGCACGGGCAGATGGGGAAGGACCCCAACGCTCAGGGGAACTCGCGTCGCTGGATCATGGCCGAGTGCGACAACAGCCTGCGTCGGCTCGGCACCGACTACATCGACCTCTACCAGATCCACCGTCCGTCGCCTGAGACCGACATTGACGAGACGCTCGGTGCGCTGACCGACCTGGTGCGCGCCGGCAAGATCCGCTACTTCGGCAGCTCCACCTTCCCGGCGCACGAGATCGTGGAGGCGCAGTGGGTGGCGGAGCGCCGGGCGCGCGAACGTTTCGTTACCGAGCAGCCGCCCTATTCGATCCTCGTACGCGGAATCGAGAAGGACGTGCTGCCCATGTGCCAGAAGTACGGCATGGGCGTGCTCTCGTGGAGCCCGCTGGCTGGCGGCTGGCTGTCGGGCGCCTTCGGGCCGGGCAAGGAGAACGCGAGCCGCCGCTCGGCCATGCTGCCCCACCACTACGACATGTCGCTGCCGGGCAACCAGCAGAAGCTCGAGGCGGTGACCAGGTTGACCGAGCTGGCCGACGGCGCGGGCCTGACCCTGATCGAGCTTGCGTTGGGGTTCGTCCTCGAACACCCCGCCGTGACGTCGCCCATCATCGGCCCTCGAACCATGGACCATCTGCAGTCGCAGCTGCCGGCGCTCGAGCTGCGTCTCGCCGACGACGTGCTGGACCGCATCGACGAGATCGTGCCGCCGGGCGCCGATCTCAACGACACCGACGTCGGCTGGGTGCCGGCCGCCATCGCGGACTCCTCTTTGCGCCGACGCCCCCGCTGAACGCGCGGTCCGTGCGGCCGAGGTGGCTCGGGTGGTCAGGGTGGTCCGGGTGGCCCGAGCAGGCGACGGCACGACTTGGCGTCAGCTCGGTCACTATGGTTGCCGACGTGCGCGAGGACGGTACCGGAGTCGCCGGCAGTCCCGACGAGGTTGTCCACGCCGGTGCCTAGGCTCGTCCTGCGCAACGCCACCGTGCTCGATGCCGACGGTGCCCGGCCGCGGACGGCCGTGGTGATCGAGGACCGGCGCATCACGGCGGTGCGACCGGATACCGCCACCGCCACCGGCACCGCCACCGCCACCGGCAGCACCCCGATCGAGGAGGGACCCGAGGGCCGGGTCGTCGACCTCGGCGGGCGTACCGTCATGCCGGGCATGGTGAGCAGCCACTTCCACGCCACCTACCACGAGCTCGGGTCCAAGACGGCGCCGTTCGGGCTCGAGGAGCCGCCGGCGCTGCAATCCGTGCGGGCCGCCCATCATCTCGAGCTTCTGCTCCGCAGCGGCTTCACCGGCGCGGTCAGCGCCGGCGCGCCGTTCGCCATCGACGCCTCCATGAAGGCTGCCATCGCGGAGGGACTCTTCGCCGGCCCCCGCCTGATGGCTGGCAGCCGCGACGTCAGCACGACCGGGCACGCCGGCGACAAGAGCTTCCCCTGGTACTGGGACGTCGGCGCCCGGGGCGCCATCAACCGGTCCGACGGTCCCGACGAGTTCCGGCGGGCTGTGCGCGAGGAGATCAAGCAGGGGGCCGAGATCATCAAGATGTTCGTCACCGGCGGCCACGGCACGGTGGCGCCGAGCGAGCTGACGGAGATGTCCCGCGCCGAGCTCGGGGCGGGCATCGAGGCGGCCCACGAGCGGGGCGCGCTGGTCCGCGGCCACATCGCCAACCGCGACGCCCTGCACATGGCGCTCGACGAGGGCATCGACGTGGTCGACCACGGGGACGGGCTGGACGAGGCGGCGATCGAGCGGATGGTCGAGCTCGGTACCTTCCTCGTGCCGAGTCAACTCTTCCCGGCCCGTTTCGCCGAGATGATCGGTGGGGGCGCCCTGGGGTTCACCGCGAACATGGCGGCGGACATCGAGCGGGCGCTCGCCATCCTGCCCGCCGCCAACGCGGCCGGGGTGCGGTTGCTCTGCGGCGACGACTACGGGGCGATCGCCCTGCCCCACGGCGGCTACGCCGACGAGCTCGAGTTCTACGTGAAGGAGGCGGGGATCCCCGCGCTCGACGTGATCCGCTGGGCCACCCGCAACGGCTTCGAGCTCATGGGACGAGCCCATGAGCTCGGATCGGTGCGAGAGGGTTACGTGGCAGACCTGCTCGTCGTCGACGGCGACCCGCTGCGCGACATCGGTATCCTCCAGGACCAGACGAGGCTCCTCGGCGTGATGAAGGCCGGTGCCTTGATCAAGGACGAGCTGGGTGCCCTCCCCTCATGATCATCATCGTCGGCTCGCTCAGCTTCGACCCGGCTGACCGCGCCGACGTGCTGGCCAGCCTGGCCGAGGTCACGGAGGCGAGCCGACGGGACGCCGGGTGCGTCGAGTACTCGTGGGCGGAGGACCTCGAGGCTCCCAACACCTTCCGCTTCTTCGAGTGCTGGGAGTCCCAGCAGCTGCTCGACGCGCACCTGGCCGCGCCCCACGAGACGGCCTTCGGCGCCCGGAACCTCGGCCGCATCACCGGCGCCACGGCCAGCACGTACGCGGCCTCTCCGGCCGACGGGAGCGAGCAACCCGTCGCCGGGTGAGCGGCCGGTAGCGTCGTCGTCCCATGGGCCGGACGACGCGCGCTGCCGTGCACCTGGGCGGTCGTGCGGTCGACGCCCTTCCCCCGCCGCTCCGGAGGCAGGTGCGGGCCGCACTCGGACGACCCGGTCCACGCCAGGTCGCGCTGGAGCGCATGGACGGCGAGCTGGCGCGAGCGACCGAGCTGATGGCCGCCGCGCCCGACAAGGCGCGCGCCCTGCTCGAGGGCTTGGCGCTGGCACTCCCGACGGCACCGCCCGCCGACCCGTTCTCCGCCGCCTACCGGGAGTGGACCTGGGACCTCTATCGGCGCATCTCGGGCCGCGCCGGCTACGACACCGCCCACGAGTCCTCTCCCTTCGACTTGCCCGCCGCCTTGGCGCGGCCGTTCCCCTACCAGAGCGGCTCGCTCGCCCTCGTCGGCCGTGACCTGGTGGCCCGCGGCCACCTCCTCCATTGCCTCGCCGGCGTCGTGCCGGTGGGGGCAGCGGCGTCTCGCGTCGTCGAGTTCGGCCCCGGTTGGGGCAACCTCACCGGGGACATGGTCGCGACCGGGCTCGATGTGACCGCGGTCGAGCTGGACGAGAAGTTCCGCGTCCTCATCGGCGAACGCTGCCAGGGCCCCGGACGCCTGACCGTCGTGCCGGGGGACATGCTCGGCTTCAGCACGGAGCAGCCGTTCGACGCCGCCGTGTTCTTCGAGAGCTTCCACCACTGCGCCGACCACCTGGCCATGTTGCGGCGCCTGCACGACATCGTGCGCCCGGGCGGAGCGGTGCTCTTCGCCGCGGAACCCGTGCAGCGGTTGGACTACCCGTGGGGGCCGCGGCTCGATGGGCTCTCCGTATGGTCGAGCCGGACGTACGGTTGGCTCGAGCTGGGCTTCGACACCGCCTACTTCGACCAGGCCCTGGCCCGGACGGGTTGGGCGGGGCGCCGGGTGCGGCTCGGGGCGGCCATGGGCGAGGTGGACGTGATCGTGGCGAGGGCGGTGCGCGGCTCCCCTGGAAGCCACGATCGGGCCTGAGGTCCGGGCACGGCCCGGCCGCGGAGCGCTCGGGCCTACCGCCTACTCGAGCTCCTTCCAACGTTGGCGCCCGAAGAGACGTCCGAACCGTGCCGTCAACGAGGGCCCCTCGTCGTGAACGGTGTCGGGGTGCAAGACGAGGGTTCCGGCTGGAGCCGGAAGGGCCGCCGCCTCCTCGTCGGTCAGGGAGCAACGCACCAACGTGGTCGTGATGTCGGTGATCTGGTCGCGGTCGACGAACCTGAGTCCGTGCTTGGTCTTCACCGCGATGCCGTCGAAGAGATCCTCTTCGGGGATCTGGAGCACGTGTTCCACGGTGCCGAACTGGGTGCCGCTCGAGCTCAGGACCGGAGTACCGACCGCAAGGGCCAGGTACGAGATTGGGCGACCTTCCTCCACGGCGTACCTCGTTTCTCTGCCGAGGGCAATCTAGCCATCGCCCTCCTCGTCGGCGAGGGAATCGTCGGCCCGGAGCTGCGGGTTCAGCTCAGGATGTTCACCGCCCGCGAGATCACCACCGCGACCGTCACCAGCGAGGCCAGCGACTGCACCATGAACAGCGACTTGGCCCAGGCGGTCAATGGCATGGTGTCGGTCGGGCTGAACGCGGTGGCGTTCGTGAACGAGGTGTAGAGGTAGTCCAAGAAGTTCGGCGTCCAGCCCGGTGAAGAACCGGGCGTCGACATCTGGGGAAAGAGGAAGTCGGGTTTGCGATGCGACATCTGCAGACGGGCCGCGGGTCCGCCGCGGTCGAGCTCCCAATACCAGAGCCCGAACACGATGACATTGGTGAGCCAGATCGGCACGGACGCGTACACGAGCGGGCGCCCACCGGCCTTGGTGCCATAGAGCAAGGCGTGGATGAGCTCGACCAGCGACACGACGTTGACGACGGTGATGAGCGCGATCAGGCTCACACCGATCATCCGGAGGCGCTTCTGCTCCTCGGAGATGTGCCCGGGATTCGCGATGAGGATGACGAGAATCAGGCCCCCCTCGAGGGCGGGGATCAGGGCGCGGTTTCCGAGCCCCCGGATAAGGGACTCGGGCAGAATGACCTGGAGGGCCCCGGCGGCGGCCACCGCCAACAAGGCGGGCCAGCGGGGCTCGCCCCGAGACGCAACGCCCCAGGCGGCTGCGTCCCGGTCAGCCAGCGAGGCGTCAGCCATCCGCACCACCGTACCGAGGCGACTACGAACGAGAGGGGATAGCGGCCCGGACCCGGCGGACGCGTGGGCCCGGCGTGCAACCCCTAGCGGCGCTCCATGCTCTGCACGTCGAAGAAGATCGGGAGGAGGTACTTCACGTAGAAGGCGTGCACCGTGACCCCGGGGTACACGAGATCCTCGTAGCGCCGGATCCTCACCCGATCGTCCTTCTCGGCGTAGCGCTCGCACGCTTCCAGCAGGCTGTCGACCTCTTCCCTGGTGTCCTGCAGCAGGCCGAGGTGGTCGTAGCCGGGCGACGCCATCGGTTTGTCGCTCTCCGCCAGCAGGAGGAACTGGTCGGGGTCCGGCAACAGCAGATGGCAGGACTGCCCCACGACGTCGGTGTCGAGCGCCGACCAGCCGAAGACCGAACCGTAGAACGCGTCGATCTCCTCACGGAACTCCGGGGTAAGGGTGCCGACGGGAAACGTCAGCTCCATGTGGTTGAAACGCATGGTCGGCTCCTTTCCAGAACAACGTCCACGACCACGACCACCCTAGATCCGCGGTCGGCGCGGCGCTTCCACAGCGATCATCATGGCGGCGTGGGGTCCGTCGCCGACAGCGTCGCCGCAGAGTTGTCGAGGTGGGGGGTGTCCGACGTCGAGCGCGCCGTCTTCGGGACCGACGACCCCTCGGCCATCGACCGGATCATCGGTCGGTTCTGCGGGGTGTACTTCGGGGAGCGCCCCGCCAGCGGGGAGTTCTACCGGTCCTCGGTCGGATGCGTGGCCGGGGTGTGCCTGGCCGACGGCCGCCGGGTTGTGCTCAAGGCCTACCAGGAGCGGTGGACGACACGGTTCTTGCAGGCGGTGCTGACCGTCCAGGCGCATCTCGATGCCCTCGGGTTTCCCTGCGCCGCGGCCCCTGGGTGGCCCCGTCCCCCTCCAGGCGGACCGACCGAACCTGGTGACGGTCGAGACCTGGCTCGACGATCCGGGCGTGCGCGCCGACAGGCGGGCGCAGGCCCGGCGCGCCTCGGCGGCGGGCCTTGCCCGTCAGATCGGGCTCTGTCGCGACCTGCGCGGTCTCGGCGGGCTCGACCATCACCCGCTGCGACGCCCTGCGGTGGGCGTCTATCCCGAGCCACACAGCCCTCTCTTCGACTTCACCCGCGACGCCGGGTCGGTGCGCTGGATCGACGAGCTCGCCACCCGCGCCGCGGCCCTCCGCGATCACGCCGGTGCGGACGTCATGGTCGTCGCCCATACCGACTGGTCGGCCCGCAACGTCCGCTTGCACGACGGCGCGATCGTCGCCGTCTACGACTGGGACAGCCTGGCCCGCGTCCGCGAGAGCACGGCGGTCGGCCAGGCGGGCGCCACCTGGTCCGTCACGTCGGAGCCGGGCGGGTCGACGTTCCCCTCGGCCGTGGTCGTCGCGGCGTTCATCGACGACTACGAGAAGGCCGCCGGCCACGCGCTGGGGGAGGCTCAGGTTCGAGCCGCCGGCGCGGCGGCCGTGTGGACCCTGGCCTATACGGCCCGCTGCGAACACGCCCTGGCCGCGAGCGGACACGCCCGACCGGACCAGCACGGGGCGCGGGATCGTCTGCGCGCGGACGGCGAGACACTCCTGCAGCTGGCCCGTGCCTGAGCGGCGGAGGACAGCGTCCCGCGGACGGACGATCGAGGATCGACCCCTACGCCGACTCCTGGCGCGGCATCGACTGGTGCAGCGGCACCGGGTAGGGCGGCAGGTTGCTGGGGAGGTTGAGGATGGCGGTCTCGGAGCAGCCGAGGGCGGCCATGTCTGCCATCTGGTCGTGGGCGGTGCTGGGGAGTGCGGGGACCGACACCTCGGGCTTGCCCGGGCGCAGGGTCGAGGTGAGGTCGCCGGCCGTCCGCCGGCGCCAGGCGGAGATATTGGGGGCACGCACGCCGAAGCGCTCCTCCAAGAAGCGCAGCTGCGACGTGTGGTCGAAGACCTCCGACGCCACGTGCCCACCGCGGCTGAAGGGCGAGACCACGAGCATCGGCACGCGGAAGCCGAAGCCCACCGGGCCGCGCCAGCCCATGGCGTCGGCCGGGAGCTTCGGCTGGCTCAAGAACTCGTCCGGGGTGCCGGCGGGCGGTACCGGCGGCGGCACGTGGTCGAAGAAGCCGTCGTTCTCGTCGTACATGTGGAACAGCACCGTCTTCGACCACACCGCCGGGTTCGACACCAGCGCGGCGAGCACCTGGCTGGTGAACCACTCGCCCAGCGCGGGCGGTGACGAGGGGTGCTCGTCGTAGCCCGCCGGCGGGAGGATCCAGCTGACGGCGGGGAGCTGTCCCGTCGCGACGTCGGTCACGAAATCGCTGGGATACAACGGCAGGAACGCCTTCTGGTACAGCGCCGATTGGGGATCGGCGTACTGGCGGAACCACGGCAGGATGGCGTCGGTCGCCGCCAACCCGTACTTCTCGAAAAAGGCGGGCGCATAGATCGTCCCCTGCGGGTTGTACACCTTCCAGCTGATGCCGGCGTCCTCGAGGACCTCGGGCATCGTGTCCCAACTGACGCTGTAGACGGCATCGGGCTCCGAGTTCGTGATGAGCACGGGTCCGCCCGCATGGCCGGCGGGATCGAGCGTGCCCGAGAGCGACATCAGCCGGTTCGGGTGCGTCGGCCCGAGCACCGAGCAGTGGTAGTTGTCGCAGATCGTGAAGGCGTCGGCCAGCACGTAATAGAACGGCAGGTCGGCGCGGCGGTAGTAACCCATGGTGAGCACGCCGTTGACGGGTCCCTCGAACTCCGGCATCGTGTGCGTCGCCACGAACGCGCCGTTGTCGCCCGTACCCCGGCTCAGGTGCTCGCCCTTCCAGCTGTGGTCGAGATCGGTGGTGCACTCGCCGATCCCGGTGGACGAGTCGAGGTGAAAGGGGAGGAGCGTGCGGTCGCGGCCACCCGGCCACGCCTGCCGCGAACACACCGAGCGAGCCCGACGGGTGGTCGTCGAAGCCGCGCACCCCGCGGTACGTGCCGTAATAGTGGTCGAAGGAGCGGTTCTCCTGCATGAGGAAGACGACGTGGTCGATCGCCCCGAGGTCCGATCCCGCCGGCTGCGTTGCGGCGGCCGTTCGGGCCATGGCCGCCGCCCCGGCCGCGCCGGACCGGTTCATGGCGGCCACGACCCCCGCGCCCCCCGCCGCCAGCGCGGCTGCGATGAAGGTGCGCCGGTCGAAGCGCGCCGCGCCGTGACCGCGCACCGGCGTCACACCGCCTCGATGAGCGCCCGGTCGTTGTTGCGCACGTTGCCGATCCGCGGCGCGATCGGGTGGTGCACCACCGTGCCCGCCGGCGGCGGGCGCAGGAGGGCCCGCAGCTCCTCGGTGTCCTCGTTGGCCGGGTCGAGCCAGAGGTCGAAGGTGGCGGGGTCGAGGATGACCGGCATCCGGTCGTGGATGCCCTCCATGTCTGCGCCGCCGGGCGTGGTGATGACGGTGCAGCTGCGCACGTAAGGAGTGTCCTTCGGTGCACCCTTCGCGCGCCAGCGCTCCGCCAGGCCGGCGAAGGCGATCGGCTCGCCGTCGGCCCGACTGAAGTAGTGCGGCTGCCGTTGGCCGGTCTTCGTCTTGTGCCACTCGTAGAAGCCGTCGGCGGGGACGATGATCCGCCGCTCCCGAAAGGCCTCGCGGAAGGAGGCCTTGGTGGCCACGGTCTCGCTGCGCGCGTTGAAGAGCCGGCTACCGGACGTCGCGTCCTTGGACCACCAGGGGATGAGGCCCCAGCGAAAGGACATGAGCAGCCGCTCGGGGGCGGGCTCGACCGGGCGGTCCCGGACGCCGAGGACCTGGTCAGTCGGGGCGACGTTCCAGCTGGGGTGGAATTCGGGGTCGACCCCCTCGGCCAAGGACGCGCCGAAGTAACGGGCCAGCCGCGTCGGTGGTGTGAAGAGAGCGAAGCGTCCGCACATGCGGTTGCATTGTGCCGTGACGGGACCCGGTCTGAGCGGTCCACGCTTTGAACTGGCCTTTTGCCTCCCCGAGCGGACGGCACACGACCTCGATAAGGTACGAACATATGTTCGCTTCTCATGCCAGGGACGCGTCGTCCCTCCGCTCCCGGGAACTTCCCGCCGGGCTGGCCGACCGGGTCCGGCCCGCCACACCGGTGGCCGGGCGGACCCTGCCGGTGCCCCCGCCGCTGGCCCCCCTCTTCCCGGGCGGCTCCCTTCGACGCGGGACGACCACCACCGTGGCGGGGCAGCCCGGCCACGGTGCGACGACCCTGGCGCTGGCCCTCCTGGCCGCGGCGTCGACGGCCGGGAGCTGGTGTGCCGCCGTCGGCCTGCCCGACCCGGGAGTGGTGGCGGCGGCCGGGCTCGGGCTCGATCTACGCCGAGTCGTCTTCGTGCCCCACCCGGGCCGCGAATGGGCCGAGGCGGCGGGCGACCTCCTTTCCGGGGTCGACGCCGTCTTGGTGCGCCCGCCGGGCCGGGCCCACCTGACCGCGGCGCGCCATCTGAGCGCCCGGGCCCGTGAGCGCCAGGCGGCACTGGTGGTGCTGCTCGAGGGAGCCCGGGCCTGGCCCGAGGGCGGCGACCTGGCGCTCTCGGTCGGGGCGGTCGAGTGGGAGGGCATCGGGCGGGGCCACGGGCTCCTGCGGGGCCGCCGGGCCGAGGTGCGCGTCAGCGGGCGCCGCGCCGCCGGCCGGCTCACCGAATGCTCGCTGTGGCTTCCCGCCGACTCGGGCGTGGTGGCGGCGGCCGCCGTGGTCAGCCCCGACGACGGGCCGGAGGCGGCTTGAGCGACGCGAACGACGCGATGGAGAAGAAGACAAGAAGGCAGAAGGCAAGGCGTGGAACGGTTGGTCGTCATCTGGTGTCCCGAGCTCCTTGAGGAAGGGGCGAGGGGTGAGGAAGCCCGGCGGTTCGTCCGCGTCCTGGCGCGGGCCGGCGAGCTCTGTCCCTGGGTGCACCCCGTCCGGCTCGGGGTCGGCGCGCTCCCTGCCCGCGGCCCCGCCCGCTTCTTCGGTGGCGAGGAGGCGGTGGTGTCCCGCCTGGCCGAGATCGTGGACGAAGAGGCCGGGATCGGCGTGGCCGACGGGCTCTTCGCTGCGATGCTGGCCGCCCGCTCGGCACTGATCGTCCCCCCCGGCGGGACGCCCGACTTCCTCGACCCCTGGTCGGTCGCCACGCTGGCGCGGCCCGACCTCGCCGTCACCCTGCAGCGGCTGGGGGTCACCACCTTGGGGCAGTTCGCCGCGCTGCCCGCGGCGAGCATCTCGGACCGCTTCGGGGCGGACGCGGCCGCCTGCCACGCGGCGGCCCGCGGTGAGAGCGGCGAGCTGGCGGGACTGCGCGACCGTTCCATCGAGCGGCGTCTGCGGATGGCGCGAGGTGAGGATCCCGACGTCCCGCCCCCGCCTTCCCAGCCCGGCTTCTTCGGTGGCGCGTCGGAGGCGGACGCCCGGGCGGCCCGTTCCATCGTCCGGGTGCAGGAGCGCCTGGGGATCGAGGCCGTGCTGATGGGGCGCCTGCAGAGCGGGCGCGACCCGGCCGGCCAGTCGCTGCTGGTGCCCTGGGGTAGCCCCGAGGCCGACGCAGGCCCCTCCGGCGCGCCGTGGCCGGGACGGTTGCCGCCGCCCGCGCCCAGCGACGTGCTGCAGGCTCGGCTCCGCGCCGAACTGGCCGACGTCGACGGTCGCGCCGTCGAGGTCAGCGGGCGGGGGCTGCTCACCGCGGGGCTCGCGCGGCTGTCGGTGGACGGCGGCCCCTGGCAGCCGATCGTGGGCTGGGCCGGCCCCTGGCCGGTGACCGAGCGCTGGTGGTCGGTGCGCCGGCGGCGGGCGCGCCTGCAGGTGGTCACCGCCGACGGGGTGGCGCGCCTGCTGTGCAGCGAGCGCGGGCAGTGGTGGGTCGAGGCGCTCTATGACTGAGCGGTTCGATGATTGAGTACGCCGAGTTGCACGCGCACTCGGGGTTCAGCTTCCTCGACGGCAGCAGCGACCCGGAGGAGCTGGTGGCCGAGGCGCACCGGCTCGGGCTGGCCGCGCTGGCGTTGACCGACCACCACGGCTTCTACGGCGTGGTCCGCTTCGCCGAGGCGGCGCGGGCGTGCGGGTTGCCGACGGTCTTCGGGACCGAGGTGACGCTCGCCCCGGCCAGCTCGCGCACGGGCGAGCCCGACCCCACCGGGGCGCACCTCGTCGTGCTCGCCCGCGACCCCGACGGCTACGCCCGTCTCTCGACGGTGCTGGCCGACGCGCACCTCGAAGGCGGGGAGAAGGGGCGGCCGGTCTTCACCCTCGACGCGCTGGCCCGCGCCGCCGGCGGCCACTGGCTGGTGCTGAGTGGCTGCCGGAAGGGGGCGGTTCCCGCCGCGCTGATGGAGGCCGGGCCCCGGGCGGCCTCCCGGGAGGTGGGGCGTCTCGTCGACGCGTTCGGGCGCGCCAGCGTGGCGCTCGAGCTGTGGGACCACGGGGACCCGCTCGATACGGTACGCAATGACGCGCTGGCGCATCTCGCCGTCGAGTGGGACGTCGACGCCGTGGCCACCAACAACGTGCACTACGCCACGCCGCACGGGTTCCGGCTCGCCACCACGCTCGCCGCCGTGCGGGCGCGCCGCCCCCTGGCCGAGCTCGAGGGTTGGCTGCCGTCGGCCCCGTCGGCCTGCCTACGGGGCGCGGCCGAGCAGTCCCGTCGTTTCGCCCGCTGGCCCGGCGTCGTCGAGCGCGCCGCCGAGCTGGGCCGCGCCTGCGCCTTCGACCTGCGTCTCGTCGCGCCGCGGCTACCCGACTTCCCCGTTCCCGCGGGCATGGACGAGCAGGGCTACCTGCGCCAGCTGGTGACCGAGGGGGCGGTGGCTCGCTATGGGCCGCCGGACGCCGAGCGCGTGGCGGGGGCGTGGAAACAGATCGAGCACGAGCTCGACGTGATCGGCCGGCTCGGGTTCGCCGGCTACTTCCTCGTGGTGTGGGACATCGCGCAGGTGTGCAAGCGGCTCGACATCTACTGCCAGGGGCGCGGCTCGGCGGCCAACTCGGCCGTCTGCTACGCGCTCGGCGTCACCAACGTCGACGCGGTCGACCTCGGACTGCTCTTCGAGCGCTTCTTGTCCCCGGCGCGTGACGGACCGCCGGACATCGACGTGGACATCGAGTCGGAGCGACGCGAAGAGGTGATCCAGTACGTCTACGAGCGCTACGGCCGGCGCCACGCGGCCCAGGTGGCCAACGTCATCACCTACCGGCCGCGCTCGGCCGTGCGCGACGTCGGCAAGGCGCTCGGCTTCACTCTCGAGCAGGTGGACGCCTGGGCGTCGGGGATCGACGCCGGCCACGGGCGGGGGGCGTCCTCGGCCGCGGCGGTGCACGAGGTGGCCGACGACGGGTCGGGTGGCTCGGACGGGGGTGTGCCGCCGCTGGTGGCGGAGTTGGCGGCCGAGGTGCTGGACCGCCCCCGCCACCTCGGCATCCACTCGGCCGGCATGGTGCTGTGCGATCGGCCGGTGGTCGAGGTGTGCCCGGTGGAGTGGGGACGCATGCCCGGGCGCAGCGTGTTGCAGTGGGACAAGGACGACTGCGCCGCCATCGGGCTGGTGAAGTTCGACCTGCTCGGTCTGGGCATGCTCGAGGCGCTGCACCGCATGGTCGACCTGGTGCGCGACTTCTACGGGGTCGAGGTCGACCTGGGGCAGCTCCCCCAGGAGAGCGAGGTCTACGACCTGTTGTGCCGGGCCGACACGGTCGGCGTCTTCCAGGTCGAGAGCCGGGCCCAGATGGGGACGCTGCCCCGGGTGGCGCCGCGCACTTTCTACGACATCGCCATCGAGGTGGCGCTCATCCGGCCCGGCCCCATTCAGGGTCACGCGGTGAACCCCTATATCCGGCGGCGCCGGGGCGAGGAGCCCGTCACCTACCTGCACCCGCTGCTCGAGCCCATCCTCAGGCGCACGCTCGGGGTCCCGCTCTTCCAGGAGCAGTTGATGGAGATGGCCGTCGCCATCGCCGGTTTCAGCACGGCCGACGCCGACGAGCTGCGCCAGGCCATGGCGGCCAAGCGCTCGGCGGCCCGCATGGAGAAGATGCGGGTCCGGCTGTACGACGGGATGGCGGCACGCGGCGTGACTGGCGCGGTGGCCGATCAGGTCTTCGAGGCGCTGGCGGCGTTCGCCAACTTCGGCTTTCCCGAGTCGCACTCGGTGTCGTTCGCACATCTCGTGTACTCCTCGGCCTGGCTCAAGGTGCACTACCCCGCCGCGTTCACCGCGGGGTTGCTCAATTCGCAACCCATGGGCTTCTGGTCGCCCCAGTCGCTGGTGGCCGACGCGCGCCGGCACGGGGTGCGCGTGCGCCGGCCCCACGTGAACCGGTCCGAGGCGGGGGCGTCCTTGGAGGGGTCGTGCGCCGCTGCGGTGCTGCGGCTCGGGCTGGGCTCGGTGCGCGGGGTGGGGGAGGCGACGGCGGAGCGGATCGTGGCCGGCCGTCCCTGGCGCGGTGGCGAGGACCTGGTGCGGCGGGCCGGTGTCACCCAGCCCCAGCTCGAGACGCTGGCCGCCGCCGGCGCGCTCGATCCCGAGGACGGGGAGGTCGGGGGACGACGGCCACCCGGCGCCGGTTGCTGTGGGCGGCCGGGGCGGCCGCGCAGGGGACGCCGGACCGCCTGCCCGGGATCGTGGTGGGAGCCGAGGCGCCACCCCTACCGGAGCCCAGCCACTACGACGCGGTGGGCGACGACCTGTGGGCGCTGGGGTTGGCGCCCGAGCGCACCGCCATGCATCTCGCCCGCGAGCGCCTCGAGGCGATGGGCGTGGTGACCGCCGTGGCGCTGGAGGCGCTGGACGACGGCGAGCGGGCCACCGTGGCCGGCGTGGTGACGCACCGCCAGCACCCCGAGACGGCGCGCGGTGCCGTCTTCGTGAACCTCGAGGACGAGACGGGACACGTCAACGTCGTCTTCTCCCGTGGGGCCTGGGCGCGCTGGAAGCACGTGGCCCGACATGCCCCCGTGTTGTTGATCCGGGGGCGGGTGCGCACGGGGCAGGGTGCGGTCAGCTTCGACGCCGAGCGCGTCGAGGCACTCGTGGTGGGGACGGCGGTGCCGGCCAGCCGGGACTTCCGCTGAGACGCGGACTTCGTGCCGACGAGCGACGCCAGCGGCCCGTGGCGGTGGCCGTGGTGCGTCTATCCTCATCGGTGATGCCAATCCTGGACCCGGCCGGTTGACCAGCGACAGCGAACAAGACGCCTGGCCCTGGCCCGAGGCCCTCGACGCGATGATTGCGGCGCCCGGGTTCCATACGGTTCTGTTCGAAGACGATCGGGTCCGTGTCCTCGATGGACGTGTCGCCCCTGGTTCCACCGTCCCGGTGCACACGCACCGCTGGGGAGGAGTCCTCTACATCCTTGCCGACGAGCGACTTCGTCCGCCGTGATCCCGACGGGAACGTGCTCGCCGACACGCGAGAGTCGCACTCGAGACCCGTGGCGGGCACGGCCGTGTGGGGTGCGCCGCTCACTCCGCACTCCCTCGAGAATGTGGGCAGCGAGGAGTTCCACACGCTGACGGTTGAGCTCAAAGACGCGTTCGGGACCAACCCGATCTAGCTGGGGCGACCGCCGTGCCGCTGCCCGCCGGCGCAGGGGAAGAGCCGATCAGGTGACGACGAGTCCCCGTCCCGTGACCAGCGGGAGGTCGAGCGCCGTGACGAGGCCGGGCGCCGCGGCGACCACCGCCGGCACGGCGTTGACGAGGCGCATGGCCGTGGCCTTCAGCCCGGCCGTGTTGTGGTCGCCGTCGGTTCCCATGAGCTGCAGGTCGAGGGTGTAGTTCGGCTCCCCGCTGATCTGGACCCGGTAGCAGCCGTGCCCCGCCGGCTGCGGCCAGGCCGCGCCCAGGTCGTCGCGCAGCCTGCGTCACGTGCTCGAGCACGATGACCGGCTTGTCGCCCGACCATGCCGCGCACCTCGAAGTGCAGCGCCGCTGCGGTGCCGGCCTTGATGGTGCCGGCGTCGACCTCGAAGTCCTCCGGCGCGGCCTCGCGCTCGTACCACTCGGTGACGCCGGTCAGGGTGACGTCGAGACCGGCGGCGATCTGGCGCACCACGCTGCCCCAGGCCATGGTCAGCACGCCCGGTGCCAGCAGCATGGGCACGTCGTGCGAGGTCGCGGCCGAAGCCCATGATGTCGAAGAGCACCATCGGCTGGTTGTAGGTGTTGTAGTTGAGCACCTCGGAGCAGCGCACCTCCTCGATGCGCTCGCAGATGCCCGAGAGGACGAGTGGGAGCGCGTCGTTGGCGAAGCCGGGGTCGACCCCGTTGACGAAGAGGGAGACGCCCGCCTTCGGTCGCGGCCGCGATCAGCCGGGCGGCCATCGGGTCACCCGGCTCGGGGTACTGGAGGAACACCGGGCTCGAGGACACCACGTTGATCCCGGCGGCCAGGAAGCGCTCGAGGTCGCCGAGGGCCTCGACGATGCGGTCGTCGGCCATGGCGGTGTGCACGATGCAGTCCGGCTCGAGCGCGAGCAGGGCGTCGACGTCGCTCGTCCCGGCCACGCCGAGGGCGCGACCGAGGCCGGCCAGCTCGCCGGCGTCGTGGCCGACCTTGTCGGGGTTGGAGACGAAGAGCCCGACCAGTTGGAGGTCGGGATGGGCGTCGATCCCGGCGAGCGCGTGACGCCCGACGTTGCCGGTGCTCCACTGCACGACGCGGTACGGCATGAGGAGTGCCTCCTTGGCGGTCTAGAGGTCGGGGAGGGGCATCTCGAGGTTGGGCGACTGCAGGCCGCCGTCGACCTCGAGGATCTTGCCGGTGACGTAGGAGCCGGCGGGCGAAGCGAGGTACAAGATCGCCGCCGCGATGTCGTCGACGTGGCCGAGGCGCCTGAGCGGGGTGGCCTCCTCCATGGCGGTGCGCAGCTCGTCGCTCGACATGACGATGTCGAGGGCAGAGGTGGCGGTCGACCCGACCCCGATCGCGTTGACCCGGATGCGCGGCGCAAGGTCGCGCGAGGCGAGCCGGGTGTACTGCTCGAGCGCGCCCTTCACCGTCCCGTAGGCCAGGTAGCCGCGGCCGGCCACGTGCCCCATGACCGAGGAGACGCTGACGATGGCCCCGCCCGGGTGCTCGCCCTCGAGCATGCGCGGGCACGGCGGCCCGGACCAGCGCGTGCCCGGCCGAGACGTTGAAGCGGAAGGCCTCTTCCAAGAAGCGTGGTGACGTGTCGAGCAGCGGCCGGGGCATGGTGCCGCCCATGTTGTTGACGACGATGTCGAGACGGCCCAGCTCGCTCGCACGCCGTCTCGGCCAGCGAGGCCATGAGGTCGAAGTCGGTCAGGTCGCCGGGCACGACGACGGCGCGGCGGCCGGCCGCCTCCACCTGCTTGGCCACGTCGCGCAGCTGGTCCTCGGTCCGGGCGGCCAGGACGACGTCGGCGCCCGCCTGCGGCCAGCGCCACCGCGGTGGCGGCGCCGATGCCGCGCCCGCTGGCCGGTGACGACGGCGACCTGGTCGGTGACGAGGAATCGGTCGAGGATCATCCGGCGAATGTAGTTGGCCGCCCGGGGGCGGACCCGAGTGGCCGTCTCAGGCGGTGCCGGGTCGGCGATCCTCGGCGGCGGCACTCGACGCCGGAGCGTTCTCGTGTGCGCGCGTCGGCGGTGTGCTCCGTTCCTGTCCCACGCCCTGGAGCATCCCGAGGTTCGCCTCGAGGACCGGGAACGGCCGTGGGCATGACCTTGGCCTTGACGTCGTCGGGCAGGCTGAGGTCGCCGCCGGTGTGCCCGACGCTGAAGACGCGTTCGGGGCGGGCGCGCCCGACCATGGCCCGGCTCCAGCGCCACATCGTGCTGAGCCGGTTGCCGAAGCCGTTGAGGAAGGCGAGGTGGACGAAGAACCAGACGACCCAGCCCGGGAACCCGCTCAGGCGCAGGCCGCGCACGCTCACGATCGCCTTGAAGCGGCCGATGGCGGCGGCGCTGCCGAGGTCGCGGTACTTGAACGGGTCGACTGCTCCTTGCCCTTGAGCCGACGCTTGATCGTGTTGGCGGCGTGCAGGCCGCCCTGCATGGCCACCTCGCAGACGCCCGGGCAGGTTGTTGAGGGACGCCATGTCGCCGACGGCGAACACCTCGGGGTGCCCGGGCAGGCGTGAGGTCGGGCAGCACCGCGATCCGTCCGGCGCGGTCGGTCGTGGCCCCGGTTGCCTCGGCCAGCATGCCGGCCAGCGGCGACGCCTGGACGCCGGCCGCCCAGATGGTGGTGCCGCACTCGAAGCGCCCCTTCTCCCCGTCCGCGGTCTGCGGTGTCGACGCCGAGGGGGTCGACACCGACGACGCGCAGCCCCATCCGCAGCTCGACGCCCATCTTCTCGAGCTCGTTGGAGGCACGCGTCCGAGAGCCGGTCGCCGAAGTTGGCCAGCGGCTGCCTTCCCGCCGTCGATCAGGATCGACCCGCACCGCGGCGGGATCGATGTTGCGGAAGTCCTTCGTCAGGCTCCGCTTCGCCAGCTCGCGGATCTGCCCGGCCAGCTCGACGCCGGTCGGCCCGGCACCGACGATGGCGAAGGTCATGAAGAAGCGCTGCTGTGCGGGGTCGGTCATCGTCTCGGCGATCTCGAGGGCGCCGTAGACGCGACGGCGGAGCTCCATGGCGTCGTCGATCGTCTTCATGCCCGGCGCGATCAGGGCGAACTCGTCGTGACCGAAGTAGGACTGGCCGGCGCCGGCCGCCACGATGAGGCTGTCGTAGGGGTAGTCGCGGTCCTCGCCGGGGATGCCAGTCGGTGTGCACGACCCGGCGCTCGAGGTCGAAGCCGGTGACCTTGGACAGCACCACCTCGACGTTCTTGTGGCGGCGCAACATGTGTCGCAGGACCGGGGCGATCTGGCCCGGCGACATGATGCCGGTGGCCACCTGGTAGAGGAGGGGCTGGAACAGGTGGTGGTTCCGCTGGTCGATGAGCGTGACCTCGACGTCGGCGCGGGACAAGAGGCGGGTGGCGGGGAGCCCGCCGAAGCCGCCGCCGACGACGACGACGCGGTGGCGGGTGGTTGCGCTCACGATGACTCCTTTCGCAGCGGAGGCGGGGACACGGCGGCTGCGTCACCAGGGTAGGGGGTCGGCATCAGCCGGTGGCGAGTGAGGGTCGCGGGTGGAGGTGCGACACGCGGTGATGACGCCGGGCCAGGACGAACGACAGGCCGCCCATGGCGACGGCGAACACCGCCGTCACACCGAAGATGGTCGAAAGGCTGACGCCCGCACTCTGCAGCGGCCCGGCGCCGAAGGCGGCGATCCCGTAGCCCAGTTGGTAGAAGGCGATGATGGCGCCGGCCACCATGGACGACAGCGCGACGAGCTGTTCCTGGCTGAAGCTGATCGTGAGCGGGAGGAGCGCCGAGCAGCCGAGGCCCGCGACGCCGAAGGCCACCACGCCCAGCGCCGTCGACCCCTTGGGGAGCAGGGCGACGAGCACGAAGGCGCCGGCCAGCACGAAGGGGAGCAGGTGGTACGTGCGCGACGTCGGGAACACCCTCTGCACGAGGGCGAAGAGCACGCGGCCGAGCGTGACCATCACCCAGAACGTGGTGAGCGCGAGCGACGCCGTCGTGGCCGAGGCGCCCAGGTGCGACATGAGCGTCTCGGACCAGTTCCCGTTCATCGTCTCGCAGATGCCGTAAAGGACGGCGAAGCACGCGAAGAGCCAGAAGCGCCCAGGGAGATGGAGCGGCGGTCGCTGCACGGCCGCGGGCGGTGACCCTCCGTGCCGGCGGGGTGGAGGCGCAGTCGCGCGCTCGACCCCGAAGAGAGCGGCGAGGAGGACAGCCGACATGACCGGCAGGCCCCACCACGCCCCGACCCCGACGAAGAGGGCGACGAACACCGGCGCCAGCGCGGTGCCCAGGCCGAGCAGGGCGTTGAGGGTGAGGATCGCCTTGTCGACGCCGTCGGGATGGAAGGCGGCGGTGAACGTGTTGAGGGCCGGGACCACCAGGCCGAAGCCGACACCCAGGGCCGCCGTGGCCGCCAGGAGCAGGCCGTAGGCCAGCGCCTGGGTGCTGGTGAAGAACTGGCTCGTGACGAGCAGGCCCATCGACACCAGGTCGGCCAGCAGGCCGGCCAGCAGGACGCGCTTCAGGCCGAACCGCCGGGCCAGACCGGCGCCCAGGAGCGAGGCCGTGATGGCCGTCACCACCTGGGGCAGGAACATGGAGCCGTACTGCGTGCTCGACAGCCCGTAGTGCGATGGGCTGGTGAAGATGGTGCTGGCGGCCGGGAACGTCACGAGGGCGATGCCCTGGACGAGCCCGGCCGCGTAGACGGTGGTGGTCTCGGCCCGCGTCCCCACCGGGCTCCCGCCGGCGATCGGGCTCAGGCCAACCGCTCGGTGAGGTGCTCGCCGACACGGATGGCATTGGCCATCGCGGTCAGGGCGGGGTTGACCGCACCGATGCTGGGGAAGAAGCTGGTGTCGACGACGTAGAGGTTGTCCACCTCGTGGGCCTTGCAGTTCGCATCGAGCACCGAGGTCTGCGGATCGGTGCCGAAGCGGCACGTGCCGGCCTGATGCGCCACCCCGGCGACCGGGATGTCCATCGACATGTAGAAGTTCTTTTCGAGCACGTGGTGCTGGGCCATGCCGACGTGGTTCAAGATCTTCTTCAGCTCTTCGTAGAGGCGCTCGGCTTCCTTGTCGTTGGTCGACGTGTAGGCCAGGTGCACGGTGCCCTCGCCGTCGAGCGTGACCCGGTTCTCGGGCCGGGGGAGGTCCTCGGTGGTGAGCCAGAAGTCCACGGCGTGGGAGGCGACGTCGGCCAGGCTCCAATGGGGTGCGAGGAGGGTCAGGTGGGGCTCCTCCCCCTTCATGGCCTCCGCGTTGGACTTGCCGACCATCTGGATGTTGCCCAACGGGAAGTCGAAGTCGGGGCCGCCGAAGTAGAAGTCGTTCAGCCCGAGCGTCTTCTGGAACGCGGTCTCGTTGGGCTCCTTGCCCAGCGCCACCACGGCCTTGGAGTTGTGGAACATGTAGTTGCGCCCCACCTGGTCCGAGCCGTTGGCCAATCCCGTTGGGATGGGCGTCGCTCGTCGAGGACAGCAGCAACCGGGCGCTGTTGGTGGCCCCGGCCGAGACCACCACGATGTCGGCGTCGAAGACCTCTTCGGTGCTCCCGTGCTGGGTGATCACGCCGGTGACCGTCCGGCCGCCGGCGTCGGTCTGCAGGCGTGTCACCTCGGTGTCCACCAGCAGGGTGACGTTGGGGTGCTGGAGGGCCGGGAGGACCGCGATGGTCTCGGCGTCGGCCTTGGCCTGCACCAGGCACGGGTAGCCGTCGCACCAGGTGCAGCGGATGCAGGCGCTGGTCGGCGGGTTGGCCTCGTCGAGGAGGATGCCGCAGGGCGCGTGGAAGGGGTGGTAGCCGGCCTTCGCCAGGTCGTCGTGGATCTGCTGGATCCGGGGCTCGTGGCTGACCGGCGGGTGCGGGTATTGGCGGCTCCAGGCACCCTCGGTCGGGTCGGCGCCATGGTTCCCATGGACCTGGTAGAGCCACTCGGCCTTGGTGTACCAGGGCTCGAAGTCCTCGTAGCTGAGCGGCCAGGCCGGGGAGACGCCGTCAGCGTGCTTCAGCTCGCCGAAGTCGCCCGGCCGCAGCCGGTAGAGCGCGGCGCCGTAGAGCTTGGTGGCGCCCCCGACGTAGTAGTGGACCCCGGGCTGGAAGGCCTTGCCGCCCTTGTCCTGCCAGGAATCGGATGAGGTGTAGCGGCCCTTGACGAAGACGGACTCGGGATCCCAGTTCTCCTTCTCCCGCGGCAGGAAGCCGCCCCGCTCCAGCAGCAGGATCCGCTTGCCCGAGGGCGCCAGCGTGTGGGCCAGGGTGCCACCGCCCGCGCCCGTTCCGATGATGATGACGTCGTAGTGCTCGGCCATGGAAGGACCTCCTCACACCGTGGTGCCTGCCCACCGGCGTTCGTTGGGCTCGATTGTCAGGGTGGCCCGGTCAGGCCGCGAGCTAGACCGGCCCGGCGCCGCGCTCGGCGTCGATGAGCCGGCCGACCGCGTCGATCAGCGCCAGGTGGGTGAAGGCCTGGGGGAAGTTGCCCAGGTGCTCGCCGGTGGCGGCGTCGATCTCCTCGGCGTAGAGCTGCAGCGGCCCGGCGAAGGCGAGCAGCTTCTGGCACAGGTTCCGGGCGCGCTCCTCCTCGCCGATCATGGCCAGCGCGGTGACCAGCCAGAACGAGCAGATGGTGAAGGTCCCTTCCTTGCCCTCGAACCCGGTGTCGGTGGAGTCGACCTTGTAGCGCAGCACCAGCCCGTCCTCGGTCAGCTCGTCGGCGATGGCGAGCACCGTGGCCCGCACCCGCTCGTCGTCGGGCGGCAGAAAGCCCAGGATCGGAATCAGCAGGAGCGAGGCGTCGAGCTCCTCGTTGCCGTAGGCCTGGCGGAACCGGCCCCGCGAGTCGACGCCCTGGTCGAGGATCTCGGCCTTCAATTCGTCGGCCGCCTTGCGCCACGCCTCGGCCCGGTCGGGTTCTTGGCGGATCCGGGCCATGTCGGCGCCGCGGTCCATGGCCACCCAGCACAGGACCTTGGAGGCCGTGAAGTGCTCGGGATCGCCCCGGATCTCCCAGATGCCCTGGTCGGGGTCCCCCGCGTGCGCGATGGCCGCCTCCACCATCTTGGCCAGGCCCTCCCACATCGGTTTGACGATCTGCGCCGCGCCCTGGCGCAGGTGGATGTCCACCGCGTCGAGGAGCATGCCCCACACGTCGTTCTGGTGCTGGTCCCAGGCGCCGTTGCCCACCCGGACCGGCCGCGAGTTCCGCCAGCCCGACAGATGGTCGAGGGTCTGCTCGGTCAGGTCCTTCCGACCGTCGATGCCGTACATGATCTGCAGCTCGAAGTCGCCGCTCCCCCCGGCCAGCGCCTCGATGATGAAGGCGAAGTACTCGAGGGCCTCCCAGTCGAATCCGAGCCGGTAGAGCGAGCGCAGCATGAAGGACGAGTCGCGGATCCAGGTGTAGCGGTAGTCCCAGTTGCGCGCCCCGCCGGGCGTCTCGGGCAGCGAGGTCGTCGCGGCCGCCATGACGGCGCCGGTGGGCGCGTAGCTCAGGCCCTTGAGCGTCAGCGCGCTGCGCTCGATGTAGCTGCGCCAGGGATGGTCGGGGAACGTGCCGTTGGAGAGCCAGTCCCGCCAGTAGGTGACGGTGGCGGCGAGCTGCTGCGTGGGCCTCGTCGATGTCGGCGGGGCGGTGGCCGGACCACGACAGCGCGACGAAGGCCGACTCACCCTTCTCCAGCGTCGAGCGCCCGTAGCAGCGGGCCCCGACGGCGCCGAGGCGGATGGTCGAGTTCACGGTGAGCACGGGGTCGCCGACCGGGGGGCGGACCGTCATGGTCTCGTAGCCGTCGCCCTCGTAGTCCCACATCCCGGTCTGGACCCCGTACTCGAAGATCGGGACCACGTTGGCCACGACCTCGACGTGACCCTCGATGCAGGTCGCCAGCCGCAGGAGGGTGCCCGTTGCCGCGGCGTCGCCCGGGGCGCGGCGGTAGTCCGGTCGCCGGGACCCGTCCGTCACGGGCTGGACCACCAGGAGGTCCTGGACGAGCAGCCACCCCGTCGGGGTGTGCCAGGTCGTCTCCAGCACCATGGTCCCGGGCACGTAGCGCCGATGGTGCGGCACGAGGGTGCCGGTGGGACCGAAGCGGAAGTTGCCGGCCGTGCGGTCCAGGAGGGCGCCGAAGACGCTCGGTGAGTCCGGCCGCGGGAGGCACAGCCACTCGACGGAGCCGTCCGGAGCCACGAGACAGCTGTTCTCGCAGTCCGAGATGAATCCGTAGTCGGCGATCGGTGGAAAGATCTCTGCCTGACGCTCTGGCGCGGTGTCTTCGGTCACCCGCCCGATGCGTAGGGAACCGGGGTGCCGCGCCTCAAGTGGCCATTGGTCCCGGCCGCGTGATCACGTCACCCGCACGGTGACGATCGAGGTGAACGGCCGCGCACCTCAGGGAGCCGGTGACA
The DNA here is from genome assembly GCA_963838835.1 of uncultured Acidimicrobiaceae bacterium. Lineage (GTDB taxonomy): Bacteria > Actinomycetota > Acidimicrobiia > Acidimicrobiales > RAAP-2 > Bog-473. Next base: position 220,941 of record CAWITA010000028.1, on the reverse strand, counting down.
GACCTCGGCTTTTCCCGTCGGCCGAACGGCTCGCTAGCGTGTGCGCCGTCGCTCGAGACCGCGCCCCGTACGGGCGAACGGAGGTGTGCCATGGCAGAGGAGCTGGAGGGCAAGGTCGCCATCGTCACCGGTGGGAACACCGGGATCGGTGCGGCGGTGGTGCTGGCCCTGGCCGAGCAGGGGGCCAAGGTCGTCATCGACTACGTCGCCAACGAGGAGGCGGAGGAGGAGCTCGAGCGCAAGATCGCCAGCCTGGGGGACACGGCGGTCGGGGTCGAAGCCGACGTCTCCAAGATCGAGGACCTGCAGCGGATGATCGACACCGCCGTCTCGACCTACGGCCGGCTCGACGTCATGGTCAACAACGCGGGGATCGAGACGCGCACCTCGGTGCTCGACACCACCGAGGCGCAGTTCGAGAAGGTCATCGCGGTGAACCTGAAGAGCGCGTTCTTCGGCACCCAGCTGGCGGCCAAGCAGATGATCGCCCAGGGTGGTGGTGGCCGCATCATCAACATGACCTCGGTCCACGAGGACTGGCCCATGCCCGGCAACACCCCCTACTGCCTCTCCAAGGGCGGCATGCGCATGCTGACCAGGACCGCCGGGGTCGAGTTGGCGCCGCACAACATCTGCGTGGTCGGCGTCGGGCCCGGTGCGGTGAACACGCCGATCAACGCCCAGACGATCAACGACCCCGCCGCGCTGGCCAAGCTGAACAGCGCCATCCCGATCGGCCGCATGGCCGAGCCCGAGGAGATCGCCTCGGTGGTGGCCTTCCTGGCCGGCGACGGCGCCAGCTACATCACGGCGACGACGATCTTCGCCGACGGCGGGATCATGCAGAGCAGCCCGGGCCTCTGACCCTCCACGGACGGACTCGCGCCTACGAGGTCTCGGCGGGCGTGCTGGTCCCCGTCGGCAGGCGCCGCGGCCTCGCTCTCGTCACCACCGACTCTCGGCACCGAGAGGCGCCTCTTGAAGATGTGGTAGGCCCAGGACTGGTACACGAGGACGAGGGGGAGGAAGATGACCGCGATCACCGTCATCACCTTCAGCGTGTACGAGGGGCTCGCCGAGTTGGCGATGGTGAGGTTGTAGGCGCTGTTGGTGCTCGAGATCATGACCCGGGGGTAGAGCTCGCTGAAGAGCGACCCCACCGTCGCCGGCCATGCCGATGGCGGCTCGCGGTGAAGGCCCACCCCTCCGCCTTGGCCTGGGCGGCCCAGGCGGCGCCGATGACGGCCATGAGGCCCAGGGCCTCGATCGGCTTGGGGACGAAGCCGGTGCTGAGGCCGACGTGGATCCAGGTCATGAACCCGAACGTGACCACAATGGCCACCGCGCCGATGGCGGCCGACGCCTTCTGCGCCCGCTCGTGGAGCTCGCCCGTCGTCTTGAGGGTCAGGTAGGTGGCGCCCATGAGGAGCGAGAGCACCAGCAGGGTGAGCCCCGTCCACAGGCCGAACGGCGTGAGCAGGTCGAAGAAGTTGCCGGTGAACTCGTGCGAGCTGTTGATGGGCAGGCCGTGCAGCAGGTCGCCCAGGGCCACCCCGAGGAGGAGCGGGATCAGCGCGCTGCCGATCGGTCAGGGCCCAGCGCCAGGCGCTGCGCCAGCGGGGGTCGTCGAACTTGCGCTGGTACTCGAAGGAGACGCCACGGGCCATCAGGGCGGCCAGCAGGATCACCACGGCCAGGTAGAGGCTCGAGAACATGGTGGCGTACCAGCCCGGGAAGGCGGCGAAGATCACCGCCCCGGCCACGATCAGCCACACCTCGTTGCCGTCCCACACGGGCCCGATCGTGTTGACGATGCACGCGGCGCTCCAGGTCGTTGCGCCCGATGAACGAGTGCAGCATGCCGACCCCGAAGTCGAATCCCTCCAGGACGAAGAAGCCGACCCAGAAGATGGCGACGATGACGAACCAGAGGTCGCCGAGATTGAATCCTCCCATGTCGACCTCCTAGTAGACGAGGGCCAGGTCGTCCTCGTCCTCGTGGGACGAGTCGAACTCGGCGTCGGGGACTGAGGTGCTGCCGGTGCTGCCGGGACTGCTCTCACCCTCGGAGGTGATCTTGGCCAGCGGGTCGTCACCGATGGAGCGGCGGCCGAAGCGGATCATGAGCCAGGCGTCGGCCACGCCGAGCACGGCGAAGATCAGGTAGAAGACGACGAGCGAGATCCAGATGTCCGTCGCCGAGACCGAGGAGGACACGCCGTTCTTGGTCAGCATCAGTCCCTGGACGATCCAGGGTTGCCGGCCGTTCTCGGTCAGCATCCAGCCGGCCGTGTTGATGAGGAAGGGCAGGATCACCACCCAGGGCGCGATGCGCAGGAACCATTTGGCCCGGTCGAGTTTGTGGCGGTAGAGGAGCCAGGCTCCCCACAGAGCGAAGAGGAAGACCAGCGAGCCGAGGTAGGCCATGACCCGCATGGACCAGTACTGGATGAAGACGTTGGGGATGTAGTTTCCCGGCCCGTACTCCTTCTGGTACTCGGCGTTGAGGTTGTTGAGCCCCTGCACCGTGCCGTCGACGTGGTTGGTGGCCAGGATGGACAAGAGGTCGGGGACCTCGAGGATCTGGGTGGGGGTCTCGTCGTTCTTCCCGCCGCCGATCTGGAACGAGCGAGAACGGAGCAGTGGCTGTCGCACGTGGTCCAAAGCGCCTCGGCGGCGGCGATCTTCATCGGCTGGTACGTCCCCTCCACGACGCCGAGCTCGCTGCCGACGAAGAGGTTGATGGCCACCGCGGGCAACAGGACCACCAGCGAGATCACGGCCGTGCGGCGGAAGGCCTCGACCTGGTTCTTCCGATGGAGGTGCCAGGCCGACACGGCGAGCATCACCGCCGCGCCGGTGACGAGCGACGCCAGGACGACATGGGTGTAGCCCCACAGGAAGACGGGGTTGGTGAAGAGGGCCCAGATGTTGTTGAGCTGGGGCTGGTGGGTGCTGTTGTTCGTCGTGTAGCCGACGGGGTGCTGCATCCACGAGTTGGCCGCCATGATGAAGGCGGCGGAGAGCAGCGTCCCCGCGGCCACCAGCCAGATGCAGGCCAGGTGCGCCTTCTTCGACAGGCGGTTCCACCCGAAGATCCAGATGCCGAGGAAGGTCGACTCCAAGAAGAAGGCGGCCAGCCCCTCCATGGCCAGCGGTCCGCCGAAGACGTTGCCGACGAGGCGCGAGTAGGCGGACCAGTTCATGCCGAACTCGAATTCCTGAATGAGTCCCGTCACCACGCCCACCGCCACGTTGATCAGCAGCAGCGACCCGAAGAACCGGGCCAGCCGGCGATAGGTGTCGTCGCCGTTGCGGTACCACGCGGTCTGCAGCAGGGCCACCAGGAAGGCCAGCCCGATCGTCACCGGGACGAAGAGGAAGTGGTAGATGCTGGTGCTGGCGAACTGCCAGCGGGCGAGGTCCAGGCTCACGGGGTGTCGCTCCCTTCGTTGAGGACTGCTTCGTCGAGCACGGCCTCGGGACGCCGGGAGGCGGGGGTCGCGGGCCGAGGTTCGAGTGCGGTCTGGTCGTTCATCAGCTCGTCCCACCACAGGCCGGCGTAGCGGCCGCCGGCGCTCACGAGATCGGCATGGGTGCCGTGTTCGACGACGCGGCCGTCGTCGAGGACGATGATCTCGTCGACCTGGTCCAGCCCCACCAGGCGGTGCGTGATGAAGAGGGTCGAGTGGCCCTCGGTGAGGGCCAGCAGGTCGGCGGTCAGCGCGTCGGCGGCGTCGGGGTCGAGGTGCTCGGCCGGCTCGTCGAGGATGAGGATGGAGAACTCGGCCAGCAGCGCGCGGGCCACCGCGACGCGCTGGCGCTGCCCGCCCGAGAGGCGGGCACCGGCCGGGCCGACGCGGGTGGCCAGTCCGCCGGGCAGCCCGGCGAGCCAGTCACCCAGGCCGACCCGTGCCAGCACGGCCTCCAGCTCGTCGTCGCCGGCCGAGCGCCGGCCCACCCGTAGGTTCTCGGCCAGGGTCGTGGCGAAGAGATGTGGGCTCTGTTCGACCAGGCCGACCACCGTCCGCACCTCGTCGGAGGACAAGCGGTCCAGCGGCACGCCGTCGAGCGTCGCCGTGCCAGCGTCGACGGGCAGGAAGCGCACCAGGACGTCGGCCAGCGTCGACTTGCCGGCCCCGCTCCGCCCGACGAGCGCCACCCGGCGTCCCGGGGCGAGGTCGAGGTCCACCCCGCGCAGGACCGGTCGGTCCGTCCCGGGGTAACCGGCCCACACCGAGCGCAGGCGGAGCGTGTGCGGTCCCCTCACGGCACCGGGAAGCCGCAGCGGGGTGTCCGGCTCGTCGACGGGTGCCGGGGCGTCCGTGGCGGCGAAGACGCGGCCGGCGGCCGTGCGCGAGCGCTGCAGCGCCTGGGTCGCAGCCGGCAAGGGGGCGACGAGCTCGAAGGCGGCGAGCGGGACGAGGGCCAGCACGGCCAGCAACGCGCCGTCGAGATGGCCGCCGTGGGTGGCGTGCACCCCGAGGGCCAGGGCGCCCCAGCTGGCCAGTCCGGCCAGTGCGGTGGTCAGGCCGAGCCCGATGCCGGTCGTGCCCGCGCCCTGACGGGCCGTCGCCCGCAGGCGGCGATCCGCCAGGGTGATCCGCTCGACCTGCTCGCCGGTTCCTCCCATGACCGTCAGCTCGGGCGCACCCTCGATGAGGTCGACCACCGCCGCGCCCAGCTCGCCCCGGGCCGACGCCTGCTTGGACTCCTCCCGCCGGGCCAGGCGACCCGTGAGCCAGGGGACCACGGTGGCCGAGACCAGGAGGGCCACCAGCAGCACGGCACCGGCGCCGGGGAGGAGCATCCACATGACGGCGACGGTGCCCGCGCCGACGAGGCAGGCCACGGCGAAGGGCTGGATCACGCGCAACACGACGTCCTGGAGGGAGTCGACGTCGTCGACCACCCGGGACACGAGGTCGCCCCGGCGGAAGAGGGGGAGGCCGGCCGGGGCGATCGCCTCGAGCCGGCCGTAGACACGGACGCGCAGGTCGGCCAGCACCCGGAGGGCGGCGTCGTGCCCGACCAGCCGCTCGCCGTAGCGGAGGAAGCCGCGCGAGAGCCCGAAGACCTGCACGCCCACGATGGCCAGGGTCAGGGACGCCTCGGAGGGGTGCAGGGCGGCCCGCGAGATCAGCCAGGCCGAGGTGCCCATCAACGCGATGGACGCCCCGATGGCGCCCGCCCCGAGCAGCGAGGCCTGCGCCAGCCGGCCGCGGGCGACGCGGGCGACGCCGAGGGTGCGCCCGGTCGTGGCCGGGCGGTCCGGCCCCGGTTCGTAGACGGTCGCGCTCATGCCGCCACCACCGGGAGCGGGAGGTGCACGACGCGGTCGGCCAGGGCGGCGAGCGCCGGGCGGTGCGCCACGACCAACGCGGTGCGCCCCTCGGTCAACCGGCGCACGGCGTCGAGCACGTCGGCCTCGGTCTCGGCGTCCAGGCTGGCCGTCGGCTCGTCGAGGACGAGGAGCGGCGCGTCGCGCACGAAGGCGCGGGCCACGGCGAGACGCTGGCGTTCACCCAGCGACAGGCCGGCGCCGCCGTCACCCAGCCGGGTGTCGACGCCGTGGGGGAGGCGCCGCACGACCGAGGCCAGTCCGGCCGCCTCCAGCGCGCCGCCACCTCGGCATCGCTGGCGCCGGGTCGCCCGACGCGGACGTTGTCGGCCACGGAGCGGGCGAAGAGGTGTGGCCGCTGGGGCACCCAGCCGATGCCGGCCCGCCACGCGTCGAGGTCGAGGTCGCAGAGGTCCACCCCGCCGAGATGGATCCGTCCCGCACTGGGGCGGCGCAGCCCGAGGACGACGCTGAGGAGGGTGGACTTGCCGCAGCCGCTGGGACCGGTGAGCGCCACGATCTCACCCGGCTCGACCGCGAGGTCGGTGCCGTGCACGGCCGGGATGCGGCGGCCCGGGTAGGTCACGTCGAGCCCGGTGATGCGGATGCTGGTGTCCCGGGGGCGGACCGTGCCGCCCACGTGCTCGCGGACCGGCGTCTCCAGGAGCTCGAAGACCTGCTCGGCCGCCTTCATCCCGTCCGCGCTGGCGTGGAAGTTGGCGCCGAGGGCGCGCAGCGGCAGGTAGGCCTCGGGCGCCAGGACGAGAACGAAGAGGGCGGCGTGGAAGTCCATGTCCCCATCGAGCAGCCGCAGCCCGACGGCCACGGCGACCAGGGCCACCGAGATGGTGGCCAGCAGCTCGAGGATGAGCGAGGAGAGGAAGGTCAGCTTGAGGGTGGCCAGCGTCGTGGCCCGGTAGCGGTCGGTGACCTCGGCGATGGCGCGGGCCTGGGCCTTGGCCCGGCCGAAGACCTTCAACGTCGGCAGCCCGGCCATCACGTCGAGGAAGTGCCCGGCCAGTCGCTGCAACGACCGCATGCGGGCCGCCGTGCGGTCCCGGGTGGTCAGGCCCACCAGGCCCATGAAGACCGGGATCAGGGGCACGGTCACCGCGATGAGGGCGGCCGAGATCCAGTCGGCGCCGGCCACGACGGCGATGATGGTCACCGGGACGATGACGGCGAGGAAGAGCTGGGGCAGGTACCGAGAGAAGTAGCCGTCGAGCGCGTCGATGCCGGTCGTGACGAGCACGGAGAGCCGGCCGCCGTCCTTGGCGGTCCAGGCCGGCCGGGCCCAGCGCGGCGATGTGCTCGGCCGCCGAGTGCCGCAGCTCCGATTTGGCCGAGGCCGAGGCCCGGTGGGCGGCCCGCTCGGTCGCCCAGGCCAGGACGGCGCGCCCGACGATGACCGCGAGCAGGAGGACGAGGGGGCAGCGGAGCGACGACAGCGACCCGTGGTGGAAGAAGGCGTCGTTGACCACCGTGGCGATGAGCCAGGCCTGGGCGACGACCAGGAGCGCCGTCGTGCCGCCGACGCCGATGGCCAGGACGATGAAGCGCCTGGTGCTCTGGGCGTAGCGCAGCAGCCGGGGGTCGAAGGGCCCGCCCCGTCGTCCGGAGCCCGGTGCCGAGTGCGCTGGCGCTGTCGCCTCCGGTCGTGCTCGGGCCACCGCTCTCCTCATTCGTCCGTCGCCGGACGGAGCGCGCGTGCACGGCCGGCGGGTCTGCACCTTGACGCGGCCATTGTGACCAAGAACGGTGCGTGCGCGCCAGGGTGCCATGACCTTAGGCCGTCACGCCGGGGGACGCGGTGGCCCGCACCGCTTGTCCCGTTGCGCCGCTTTGTGAGCGTCATATCGACTTCACGCAGCGTGCCAGCGGCTAGAGGTCGATTCGTCACCCCCGTGGGATGGTTCGTCTCGGCGCCGACGCCGTGACGCCGCCTATCTTCACGGCAAGCGCGATGTAGCGTCCGCCGGCGTCACGCGATCCCAGATGCGCTTCTGCACGACGAGCATGATGATCCCGACGACGATGAGGATCGACACGTTGAGGAGCAGCTGGAAGAACGATCCCCTGGCCTCGCTCCAGGAGGCGTAGCTGATCGACAGCCCGATGTCGGCGGCAGCCGGAATCGTCGTCACCGAGATGAACACGCCGATGAGCGTGCTCGCTCTCGATTCGGTCAGAGACAGTATCCCGACGACCCCAGCGAGCACGGCGACGATGACCGAGAACACGTTGGGCGTGTTGATGAGGTCGGAGACGGGTCGGATCCCGCGCTCGAACGCGTGGGGTGTGACCCCGGCGGCGCGGATGATCGCCCCAAGGGCAATGCAGGCGGCGATCGCCGCAGCAAAGCCGAAAAGCAGCGCCACGAGCCCACGGACCGCCGTCGAACCGTCGCGCTGGGTCCAGGCTCGGGCGACGCTCGTGATCGCACCGTATTCAGGCCCGACGACCATGGCCGCCACGACGAGGATCTGCGAATTGACCAAGATGCCGACGGCCGCGATGAGCCCGGCGATCACGAGGAGGACGAACCAAGCGGGCGGATAGGTGCCGTCGCTCCGGATGCGCGTCGACGAGCTCCCACACCGGCGTGAACGCCTCGAAGCGCGACTGCCGGCCTTCGGCGGTCGCCGCGGTGTCGGAGAGCCAGACGTCCACCGTGTCGGCGAGGACCGCACCCTGTTCCACGATTCCCAGCGTGCGGAGCTGAGCGAAGACCCTGTTGGCGGCGCCATTGAGCACATCGAGATGGAGCGTGTCGCCCGCAGGGTGTTCCGACGTCCCGGGCAGGACGACCAGGTTCAGAACGGCATCGTCGTGTCTCAAGAAGGCGGCCAGCTCCGGGGTCGTGGCCGACGGACTGACAACTCGGACATGGATCATCGACGCCACGAGGCTATGAGCCTGCGAAAGGCGACTGGGGGACTGGCCTCCACCCGGCTTGACGCCGCCCGAGGTGGTGCGCCTCCTCGCCAACACCGGCCCGGCGTTGCGCCGCGGCTCGAACCGGCGGCCCGTGCGTCAGGGCCTCGTCGAGGTGTTCCGTTGGGGATCTAAGCTCGGTAGAGAGTCATGTCCACGACCGCCGATCGTGCCTACACGACCACGGTCGGGAGCCAGACCGTGGAGCTCCCGCTCGTCGCACTGAACGACGAGCTCACCATCGCGCTCTTGATCTCTGTCGACCTTGGGGTGGCGTTCGCCGAGACCGCGGGGCGCGAGCTGGCCGAGCTGATGCGGCCCGCCGAGCCCGAGATCGTCGTGTCGGTGGCCACCATGGGGATCCCTGTCGCCATCGAGGCGAGCCGGGCGTTGGGGCTCGACGACTACGTGATCCTGCACAAGACGCCCAAGATCCATCTGGGCGAGACCTGGTCCGAACCGGTCTTCTCCATCACGACGGACAAGCCGCAGCGGCTGCGCATGGACCCGGCACGGGTCGGCGCCGTGCGCGGCCGGCGGGTCGCCGTCGTCGACGACGTCATCTCCACCGGCGCATCGCTCAGCTCCGCCCTGCGCCTGGTGCGCCGCATGGATGCCGAGCCCGTGGTCATCGGGTGCCTCATGACCGAGGGCGGCGGCTGGCGCGCGGTGCTGGGCGAGGACGCGTCCCTGGTCCGCACGCTGGGTGCCATGCCGCTCTTCCACCCCGACGGCGCGGGCGGACTGGTCGAGGACTGGGGCTGAGGGGCGGCGGGCGGTCGACCGCCCGCTGGCGAGGGCAGGGTCAGGCGGTCAGGAGCCCCTCCTCCCTGAGGAGTCGCTCCTGCGCGTCGGCCTCCTTGCGCACCTGGCGCGACGCCAGCACGAGGTAGGCCAGCGCGGCCACCCCCATGCCGAGGAAGATGCTGAAGTCCCCCCCGTAGTGGTAGGCGTCCTGTGTGTGGTCGGTCACCTCGTTCATCCAGCGCGGGACCCGGAAGTAGTAGGTCGGGTTGACGTAGAGCGCCGAGATGGCGGCGTACATGCCGACGACCTGCGCGACGATGGCCGACCAGTTGATGCCGCCCTTGCGCCAGTACAGCGAGTCGCGCCCCGTCTTCTGCAGCTCGCTCGGCACGTAGCGGAGGCGCCGGAGCACCCAGTCGACCAGGAAGATCGCGCTCCAGGGGGCGATCCAGACGATCACCAGGTCGACGAAGTCGGACAGGTACTCGGTGAACGAACCGCTGAAGATGGCCCACATGGTGACGCCGAGGGCGATCACGCAGTCGATGAGCACCGCGTGGTAGCGCTTCACCGGGGCCCCGATGGCCTGGAGCGTGACTCCCGACGAGTACATGTCGAGGCTGTTGACGCCGAAGATCTGCACCGTTGCGAAGACGAGAAACACCACCACGAACCACGAGGGGATGGCGTGCTGATGGGCGAAGGGGAGGAACCCGCCGGCCCCCGTCCCGATGTTGAGCACGAAGGTGCCGACCACCGCTCCGAGCGTCATGATCAGGATCTCGGGCACGGCCGTGCCGAGGAAGACCCAACCGACGATGCCCTTCTTCGACGTGTCCGAGGGGCAGTACCGGGTGTAGTCGTTGCCGTTCTCGGTCCAGCCCAAGCCACTCAGCGCGATGGTGAAGGCGAGCGCCTCGGTGAACGCCTGCCAGTCCCCGCTGCTCTTGACGACGTGGAGGTTGGCGTGCGGGATGGCGAAGGCCAGCAGCACCGCGAAGAGGACCAGGAAGGGAAGCACGAGCAGGCGCAGGGTCTTGACGATGGCGGCGTGACCGAGGAAGGGCAGGATGCCCTGAATGAGCACGGCGACGATGACGAGGACGACCTTCGCCGGGTCCCCGGGCAGGTACCCCGCCTTGATCATGAGGACGAGTCCGGCACCGACGATGAGGATCAGCCCTTCGACCTCGAAGCCGATCTGGGTGAGCCAGTTGAAGGCCGAGATGGGTCGGGAGCCGTTGGGCCCGAACGGGGCACGGTTGATGGCGAACACGGTCGTGCCGGCGTTGGGGCCCTGCAGCGAGCAGAGCCCGAGCAGGAAGTAGGACAGGTTGCCGACCACGATGACGACGACCACCTGGGCGAACGTCAGCCCGAAGGTCATCAGGATGGCGCCGTAGATGAAGTACTCGACCTGCACGCTGGCGCCGGCCCACATGGCGCCGATGTCCCTCGGGGTGGCCCAGCGCTCGCTCTCGGGGATGTAGTCGATCCCGTGTTGCTCGACGTGGAGCGCTTCCTTGACCCCCGGGTCGTGAATGATCGCGAGCTCTTCGGCGATCGCCACGCGCTACCTCCCTCGTCGTCACCTCCGCGGGCGCACGGGCTCCCCGGAGGGCGGACCGAGGCGGGCCGGCGCCCCCGGCTGCTCCCGGCAGCCGCCTCGGTCCTTCGTCCACGCACCTCACCTGTCTGGTCCGGTGCGCCTCCCTGCGAGCGACCGAGTGTGTCGACCCACACCTTGTGTGCTGGCGGGCCCTTCGTCAAGTGGTGTCCGTGGAACCCGCCCGACGCCCTCGTCGATGAGGGGACGCTCAGCGCTCCAGCTCGGCGCGCATGAACGCCACTGCAGCCTCCTGCATCGTGCGTGCCTGGTGTTCGATGAAGCGCTCGACGACGGGACCGGCGCCGAAGATCTTCACGCGAGCCTCCAGGGTGAACGTCTCGGTCGTCGTGTCGTCGTCGCCGGTGTCGAGTGCGATGGCGCCATCGATGTGCGTCTTGTCGGCCATGGTTCCCGGGGTCATCGTGAAGATTGCCCGCGAGGTCGTCGGGTCGAAGGTGGTCACCTCCGTCGTCGTGACCTCCTCGCCGAAGAGTTTGCGCACCGCACCGGGCATGGGTGGACGTTGGCCGTAGCGGAGGGTTCGCACCAGGCCACTCGAGAGGTCACCCTCTTGCGACACCACCTCGGCCGACGTCGAGCCGAGGGCCTCGAGGTGCATCCGGACCGTGAACTCGGGGTCGAAGTACAGGGACCAGAAAGCCTCGGGCGTGCACGTCCAGTCGTAGGAGAGGGACAGTTTCACGGCGCGTTCACGGCGTCAAGTCGAAGAGCATGTGGTGACCGAGGTCGCCGGTGAGGTCGATGACGATGTGCATGCTGGCGATGCGCCAGTGGTCTTTCACCCGTTCGTAGGTGTGTCGGTACCGGCCGGCAATCACCGGCTGGAGCGCAAAGGCACCGGGCACGGCCTGCAGCACGGTGAAGTAGGACCGGCTCGACGCCGTGGTGCCGTCGTCGGCTATGTCGACGATCAGGTTCGTCATGACGTGCTTGCTGCGCGGCGTGCCGTCCTCGTAGCGTCGCGTGGTGCGCGTGTAGAGGTTCTCGATGGCCTTGCGCCCCGTCACCGCGTCGTCGAATCCCTCGAAGGTCATGGTGGCGTGCCCGAGGATCTCGCCCACACCGGCGAAGTCGCCGGCGTCGATTCGCTCGGCGTAGGTGTAGATCAGCTTGGTGATCGCCTCCGTCGCCGTCTCCTGCACGCCGGAATCATGGCACCGATCACTGACCGAGGAGCCGTCCCATGGCGCCGGCTAGTCGGCTCGGCCGGCCGCGCCGGGCCTCGCTCTTGTCGGCCAGCCTCATCGTCCACAGCCCCGCGTTGACGCCGAGCCAGCGCAGGGGTTCGGGTTCCCAGGGGGGTGAACGGTGCCCCACCCAGGGCAGGGCGGTCAGGTTCGACTCTGCCCCCGTGATGAGGTCGGCCAGCGTGCGACCGGCCAGGTTGGTGCGTGGCCACCCCGTCGCCGACGTACCCGCCCGCCCAGGCCAGGCCCGAGCGACGGTCGAAGCCGACCGAGGAGTGCCAGTCGCGCGGGATGCCGAGCGGGCCACCCCAGGCGTGCGTGAAGCGCGCGCCTTCCAGGTCGGGGAACAACTCGCTCAGCGTACGCCGCAATAGCGCGTGGACCGCCGGCTTCTTGTCGTAGGCGTCCCGCAGCGTCGACCCGTAATGGTAGGGCGCGCCCCGGCCCCCGAAGGCGATCCGACCGTCCGCCGTGCGCTGCCCGTAGATGATCATGTGACGGTGGTCGGCGAAGGTGGCGCGACCCTCGAGGCCCGCGGCGTCCCAGAAGCCCTCGCCGAGGGGCTGGGTCGCCACCATGAGGGAGTACACCGGGACGATGTCGCGGTGGAGCCCCGGCAGGGTGGGCGTCCAGGCCTCGGTGGCCCGCACCACGACGTCCGCCCGCACGGTGCCGCCGCGGGTCTCGACCGATGGGCCCTGTGTCGGCGAACCACCCCTGATGTCGAGGACTTCTGTGTGCTCGAAGAGCCGTACCCCGCGTCGCTCGACCGCGTCCGCCAGCCCGCGAGCCAAGAGCGCGGGCTGCAGCGCCGCACAGTGGGGCGTGAATGTCGCGCCCAGGGTTCCGGCCGCCCCGATCACCTCGCGTGCCTCTTCGGGTCCGAGCCAACGCAGATCGTCCTCGCCGATGCCGAGCGCGCGCGACTCGTCCAACTCGGCCAGTGCCCGCACCCGTTGCGCCTCGCTGCGCACGAGGTTCACCGACCCACCCTTGGCAAAGTGGCAATCGATGCCCTCGCTCCGCGCGGTGGCGCCGACGACGTCGATCGTCTGCTGCAGCGCCCGGCGCATCGCGTGCATGGCCGCGGGTCCGTGCAGGCGGGTCAACGCGGCGTCGGAGGTGGCGAACAGCGCCGAGCACCAGCCACCGTTGCGCCCCGACGCCCCGAAGCCCGCGACCTCGCGTTCGACCACGGCCACGCGCAGCATGGGATCGGCCAAAGCGAGCGCGTGGGCCGTCCACAGTCCGGTGAAGCCGCCGCCGACGATGCACACGTCGACCCGCGTGTCCTGGGTGAGCGCCGGGCGCGGCGGCAGCGGGACCGGCACGGCCTCCCACCACAGCGAGAGCCGCTGGTAGCCCGAGACGCCCCCCGGCGTTACATCCGGCGCCACGCCTCGGAGAGCACCTCGCGCAAAGTGGAGGAGATGAAGTCGATCTCCTCCTGGCCGCAGATGAGCGGGGGGGAGAGCTGCACGACGGGGTCCCCCCGGTCGTCGGCCCGACAGATCAGCCCGGCCTCGAACAGCGCGCCCGACAGGTAGCCCCGCAGCAGTCGCTCGGACTCCTCGTCGTCGAAGGAGAGCCGGGTCTCCTTGTCCTTCACGAGCTCTATTCCGTAGAAGTAGCCGGCGCCGCGCACGTTGCCCACGATGGGCAGGTCGTAGAGGCCCTCGAGTGCGGCGCGGAACGCGCCCTCGGTCGCCTGCACGTGCGCCAAGATCTGCTCTCCTTCGAAGACGTCGAGATTGGCCAGCGCCACCGCACAGCTCACCGGGTGTCCGGCGAACGTGAACCCGTGCAAGAAGGACGCGCCAGGAGCGAGGAAGGGCTCCATCAGGCGGTCGGAGGCGATCATGGCGCCGAGGGGGGCATAGCCGGACGTGAGACCCTTGGCCACCGTGATGATGTCCGGCTGGTAGCCGTAACGAACGGCGCCGAACCAGTGGCCGAGGCGTCCGAAGGCGCAGATCACCTCGTCGGAGACCAAGAGCACGCCGTGGCGGTCGCAGATCTCGCGGACCCGCTCGAAGTAACCGGGGGGCGGCGGGAAGCAGCCGCCCGCGTTCTGCACCGGCTCGAGGAACACCGCCGCCACCGTGTCCGGGCCCTCGCGTTCGATGGCGCGCTCGATCTCGTCTGCCGCCCAGCGTCCGAACGCCACCTCGTCGTCGGCGAACAACTCGGCGCGGTAGAAGTTCGTGTTCGGCACCTTGATCGCCCCCGGGACGAGGGGTTCGAACGGCGTGCGCAATTCGGGGATCCCGGTGATGGAGAGCGCGCCCATGGACGTGCCGTGGTAGGCGATGTAGCGGCTGATGACCTTGGTCCGCGTCGGCTCGCCCTGCAGACGGAAGTACTGCCGGGCGAGCTTCCACGCCGACTCGACCGCCTCGGAACCACCGGTCGTGAAGAAGACGCGGTTGAGGTCGCCCGGGGTGTACGCGGCGACCCGGTCGGCGAGCTCGACGGCGCGCGGGTGCGCGTAGGTCCAGAGCGGGAAGTAGGCCAGCGTCTCGGCTTGCTTGGCACCCGCTTCGGCCAGCTCGGTCCGGCCGTGGCCGATCTGGGACGTGAACAGCCCGGCCAGGCCGTCCAGGTAGCGCTTCCCGTGCTGGTCCCACACGTAGGCGCCTTCGCCCCGCACGATCACCGGCACCTCGTGGTCCTCGTAGGTGCCCATCCGGCTGAAGTGCATCCACAGATGGCGCCGGGCGTGGTCGCTCAAGTTGGAGTTCTCTGGATTCGTGCTGTTCATCGTTCCTCCGGTCGTCACCGTGTGCCCCAGGTGTAGGTCTGCTTCGCCAGCTTCAGGTACAAGAAGGTCTCGGTGGCCCGCACGCCGGGAATCGAGCGCACCGAGTCGTTGAGGACATGCAGCAGCCGCTCGTCGTCCTCGCAGACGATCTCGGCCAGGAGGTCGAACCGACCGGCGCACATCACGACGTAGTCGACCTCGTGCAGGGCCGACAGCTTCTCGGCCACGCCCCGCACGTCACCCTCGACCGAGATGCCGATCATGGCCTGGCGGGTGAAGCCGAGCTCCAGCGGGTCGGTGACCGCCACGATCTGCATGATCCCCGACTCGCGCAGACGCTGGACGCGGCGGCGCACGGCGGCCTCGGACAACCCGACCTCTTCTGCGATAGCGCCGTAGGGCTGGCGCCCGTCGCGCTGGAGCGCCTCGATGATGGCCCGGTTCGGCGAGTCGAGGAGGGCGCTCGCCGCCTGACCACCCTCGTTGTGAAGGCCCGTCTCCACTGGCTCGTGGGTGTCGGGCATCTGGCACCTCGCTTTGCTCGTTCCGCACCCGGGCGCCGAAGCCCCGGGTATGCAGAATTGTGTCATCTTACCCACCCTAGTCAAGCAGAATTCGTCATATTCTGGTCCCGTTATTGCGAAAACGCTTGTTGAGAGCGAGATCATCTGTGATCCTGTTACCGACGTGCCACGTGGTGAAGGGAGCGGCATGCGCAAGTTGCAGAACTTCGTCGGAGGGGTCTACCGGGAGGCCGAAGACGGGCCGACGGCACCACTCATCAACCCCAGCACGGGCGAGCCCTTCGCCGACGCGCCCGTGTCTGGCCCGGCCGACGTCGACCTGGCGCTGCGGGTCGCCGCGGACGCCTTCACCTCCTGGCGCCGCACCACGCCCGCGGAGCGCAGCCTGGCGTTGATCCGGATCGCCGACGCGCTGGAGGCCCGGGCCGAGGACCTGGTCCGGGCCGAGTCGGAGAACACAGGGAAGCCCTACCAGCTGACCATGGACGAGGAGATCCCGCCGATGGTCGACCAGATCCGCTTCTTCGCGGGGGCCGCCCGGCATCTCGAGGGCCTGGCCGCGGCGGAGTACATGGTGGGCCACACGTCGTTCATCCGCCGGGAGCCGCTGGGCGTGTGCGGCGCGGTGACGCCGTGGAACTACCCCATGATGATGGCGGTGTGGAAGTTCGCCCCGGCGCTGGCGGCGGGGAACACCATGGTGCTCAAACCGTCGGACACGACACCGGTTACGACGCTGCTCATGGCCGAGATCATGGCCGAGCACCTCCCGCCGGGAGTCTTCAACGTGGTGTGCGGTGACCGCGACACGGGGCGGGCGCTGGTCGTGCACGACACGCCCGCCATGGTGTCGGTGACCGGTTCGGTTCGCGCCGGAATGGAGGTCGCGGCCGCGGCAGCGCCCACTCTCAAGCGCGTGCACCTGGAGCTGGGTGGCAAGGCGCCGGTCATCGTTTTCGACGACGCCGACCCCGCCGCCGCCGCCGAGGGCATCGCCGCCGCGGGCTACTTCAATGCTGGCCAGGACTGCACGGCGGCCACGCGCGTCTTGGCGGCGCCCCGCGTGCACGACGACCTGTTGGCTGCCCTGGTCGAGCAGGCGGAGGGGACCACCGTCGGGGGTCCCGACAACGAGGACGCCGACTACGGACCGCTGAACAGCGCCATCCAGCTCGAGCGGGTGCGTGGCTTCCTCGAGCGCGCCCCCACCCACGTGTCGGTGGTGACCGGTGGGGTCCAGGTGGGCGACCGAGGGTTCTGCTTCGCGCCGACGGTCGTCGCGGGTCTGGGCCAGGACGACGAGATGGTCCAGTCGGAGGTGTTCGGGCCGGTGATCACCGTCCAGGAGTTCAGCGACGAGGCAGAGGCGCTCGAGTGGGCCAACGGGGTGCAGTACGGACTGGCGTCGTCGGTGTGGACCCGTGATCACGGCCGCGCCATGCGCATGGCGCGCGATCTCGACTTCGGTTGTGTGTGGATCAACACCCACATCCCGCTGGTGGCCGAGATGCCCCACGGAGGGTTCAAGCGCTCGGGGTACGGCAAGGACCTGTCCCAGTACGGCTTCGAGGACTACACGCGGGTGAAGCACGTGATGAGCAACATCGAGGGGTAGCCCCATGATCATCGGGGTCCCGAATGAGGTGAAGACAGACGAGTACCGGGTCGCGTTAACACCGGCCGGTGTGCGTGAGCTCACCTCGGCCGGCCACACGGTCTGCGTCGAGAAGGGGGCCGGCGACGGCTCGGCCATGCCCGACGTCGACTTCGTCCGGACCGGGGCGAAGATCGTCGACTCCGCCGAGGAGGTCTGGGCCGCGGCCGACCTCGTGTGCAAGGTCAAAGAACCGGTGCCGGAGGAGTACTACCTGCTCGGCCAGCGCTCCGGCCAGGCGCTCTTCACCTATCTCCATCTCGCCGCCTCGCGCCAGTGCACCGAGGCGCTGGTGGCCGCGGGCAACGTGGCCATCGCCTACGAGACGGTGCGCCAGGAAGACAACACCCTCCCGTTGCTGGCGCCGATGAGCGAGGTGGCGGGGCGGATGGCCCCGCTGATGGGTGCGCACCACTTGATGCGGCCGGCCGGGGGCAGGGGGGTGCTCGTGTGCGGTGTCCCCGGGGTGCGTTCCGCCCGCGTGGTGATCCTCGGCGCCGGGGTGGCAGGGATGGCGGCGGCCACCCTGGCCGTGGGCATGCATTCGGAGGTCTTCATCCTCGACCGCAACCTCGACAAGTTGCGCGAGGTCGACCACCACTTCCGCGGCGCGCTCGAGACGGTGGCTTCGTCCGAGCACGCCATCGAGGAGGTCTGCCTCGAGGCCGACATCGTGATCGGGGCCGTGCTCGTGGTGGGGGCCCGGGCGCCGCGCCTGGTGTCCGACGCGCTGGTCGAGCAGATGCGGCGCGGGTCGGTGCTGGTCGACATCTCGGTGGACCAGGGCGGTTGTTTCGAGTCGACCCGCCCGACGACGCATTCGAACCCGACGTTCGAGGTGCACGGGTCCATCTTCTATTGCGTGGCGAACATGCCCGGCGCCGTCCCGCACACCTCCACCCACGCGCTGGCCAACGCCACCCTCCCGTACACCCTGGCGATCGCCAGCCAGGGCTGGAAGCACGCGGTCCAGGTCGACCACGCCCTGGCCGAAGGGGTGAACGTGGCCGAGGGCCACGTCGTGTACCGACCGGTGGCCGACGCCCACGGGATGGTCTTCACGCCCCTCGGGGAGCTGCTGGACTGAGCTGGCGCGGGTCGACGCGTGTCGTACGGCTCGGGGTCGAGCGGGCAAACTGGTGGCGATGGCTGACCAGCCCGCCCCCGAGCAGCGGCCGCAACCCGAACGGCGCGGGGCGCCGGCGGAGCGCGTGGCCGACGCCGACCGCGACCTCACCATCACGCTGCTGCGGGAGCACGTGGTCGCGGGCCGGCTGACCCTCGACGAGTTCTCTGAGCGCATGGCGCGGGCCCTCGAGGCCCGAACCCGCGGCGAGCTCGACGCCGTCATGGCCGACCTACCCGTCGCACCCGGACAGGTCGTCCCGTCCACCCGCCCGACCCGACGCTGGCACGTGGCCATCCTGAGCGGGCACAGCACGAAGGGCCGCTGGCGCCTCGGGAGGAAAACGAACGCGGTGGCCTTCATGGGCGGGTGCGACATGGACCTGCGCCGGGCCGAGATCGAAGGCCCCGAGGTCGAGATCACGGCCATGGCCTTCATGGGGGGCATCGACATCATCGTCCCCGAAGGGTTCGAGGTCGATCTGCGCGGGTTCTCGTTCATGGGCGGGCGCAACCTCAGACTCGCGCGACGTGCCCGTCGTGCCGGGCTCGCCCCGCATCGTGATCCGAGGCTTCGCTTTCATGGGGGGCATCGACGTCAAGAGCCGCCCGAACCGTTCGGGCCGGGAGATCGCACGGGCCGTCTCCGAGAGCGTCCTCGGCGTCGTCGACGCCTTCGCCGACCGTGCGGCGCCTGCCGGCCCCCCCGACGTGGCCGCACTGCGGGCCGGTGCCGCGCCCGACGGCACCGTCACGGTCCTCTTCTGCGACATGGTCGACTACGCCGGGAAGACCGAGCGGCTCGGGGACCAGGTCTCGCGCCGGATTCTCGGCGAGCATCACCGCATCGTGCGCGAGGCGGTGGCGCGCCACGCCGGGCGCGAGGTCAACGTCCAGGGCGACGGCTTCATGGTGGCCTTCGGGGGTGTCGCCCGTGCCCTTCGTTGCGCCGTCGACATCCAGCGGGCGTTCGAGGCCTATGCCCCGACCGCCGACAGCGAGCCCATCGCCGTCCACATCGGCATCCATACGGGCGACGCGGTGGTCGAGGGCGACGACTTCTTGGGGCACACGGTCATCGTCGCCAGCCGGTTGGCCGACGCCGCCGGCCCGCGGGAGATCCTCGTGTCGTCCTTGTCCGAACAGCTCGTCACGGGCTCGGGGGAGTTCATCTTCGAGGACCACCGCGAGACGCCGCTCAAGGGAATGGAGCGCGCGCAGCCGTCGGCCACCCTCCTCTGGGCCCAATGAGGATGGCGGACACGGAGCGGTGGGAGCAGACGGGCCTCTACGACCCGCGTGATCCCAACGCCGCGGAGCGCCTCGCCCTCCTGGAGTACCTGACCGAGCGGGGCGCCACCGTCAAGCAGATGGTGGATGCGCACCGTCGACGGGCGCTGCCCGGAGTGGCGGGTGACCTCGTCATACAGGGCACGGGCCCGAACGCGACCGTGACCGAGATCGCCGAGCGCAGCGGGCTCCCTCTGCCGCTCGTGCTCCGCATCCTGATCGCGGCCGGCATCCCGGCCCAGCCCGACACCGAGGTCCGAGCGGATCTCGATGCACTCTTGGCCGCGTTCAAGCAGGGGGCGGCAATCTTGGGCGAGGACGGGATCCTCGCCTTCACACGGGTGCTGGGCGCCGCCGCCACCAACGTCGCCGAGTCCGCCATCGGGCTCTTCTTCGCGGAGCTGGGGCCCGGGACCGTCCGGGAAGGGGCGGACGAGCTCTCCCGGGCCGAGCTGTCGGAGGCGGCGACCAGCGCGTTCACGGCGGTACCCGACGTGCTCGCCCACATGGTCATGGATGCGTTCGAGCGCGCGCAGCGGCGGGCCGAAGAGGCACGGAGTTGGTTGGTTCGATCTCCCGATGGACATTTCGAGATGGAGGGCCCGACCGAAGTCGTGGCGCTCGGCTTCGTCGATCTCGTCGGCTCGACGGCGTGGGCCCAGAAGCTCAACCTGCGCGAGCAGAACTTGGCCCTGAGCCGTTTCGAGTCTGCGGCCTGGTCCAGCGCGGTGGGGGCCGGCGGCCGCGTGGTCAAGACGATCGGGGACGAGGTGTTCTTCGCCGCCCCCACGGCGGACGCCGTCTGCCGGATCGGTGTCGAGGTGTGCCGGGCGGCGTCCGAGGACGACGTCCTCCCGCCAGCCCGAGGGGCGGTGGGCCTCGGCGCGGCCATCCCGCGCGAGGGTGACTACTTCGGCCCACTGGTGAACCTCCTCGCTCGGCTCGTCAAGGTCGCTGCGCCGGGCGAGCTGGTCGCGACCGTGGAGGTCGTGGCAGAGCTCTCGCCGGAGGTGTGGTCGGTCCGCCCCCTCGAACCGGTGGAGCTGCGTGGGTTCGAGGGGCCTGTGCAGGCGTTTCACGTGGAGCATCGCGCCGAGCCGACGTAACTCGCCGCTGTCGACGGGCGGAGAAAGTTAACGCGCGGTCCCCCAGGCCAAGCACGGTGTTAACGCAGGTTCGTCATGGGGAGGCGCTCCCCGCGCCCCGATGTGTAAACACTACGCGCTCTCCCGAGACCCCCCGGGCCGCTGAGCCCCGCCGGCGCGCAAGCTCCTGCGGAGGACGCAGCCGGCGCCCGCCCTCACGAGGGCGGAAGTGACGGTGCAGGCGGTCCGCAGCGCCACACCGGGCACCCCCGGTAGGCGCGCCAGCTCGGAGCACGGCCATGGTCGCGACGAGGAGGTCGCGGCACGGGACGCATCGGCATCGGAGTCACGGTTCGTGACGGGCGACACGGCCCGCAGTGGCGTGTCGTCGGCCTCCGAGGCGCGGGCGCGGTCGATGAACTCCTCGAAGAGGACCCGGACCGTGATGCCCCGCCGACCGGCCTCTGCCTCGATCCAGGCACGCCGGTCATGATCGAGTCGCACCCCGACAACTGTGGACTTGGACGAACTCAAGGCGTGACAGCCTACCCCTGCGTTAACACCCGTTTGGACATGCGTTAACGATCACCGACCGCGGCGGGCTCCCGAGACCACACGATCGGTGACGTCCTATGATGTCGTCGGCATCTGACGGGTCGTCAGTACGAACGTCTGGAGGCAGCGGTGGACTTCGATTTCTCGCCCGAGCAGTTGGCCTTCGTGAAGGAGGTCGAGAGCTTTCTCGACGCCAACGACGACCCCGAAGTGTTCGACGTGACGAGGGAGAACATGGCCCAGATCGTCGACACGCCGAAGCGGCGAGCCTTCATGGCCTCCCTCGGCGAGCGGGGCTGGCTCGGCCTGACGTGGCCGAACGAGTACGGCGGCTCCGAGGGCGAGGGTGTCTACGAGTACCTGCTGAACGAGGAGCTGGCCGGACGGGGCGGTCCCCAGATCGGCAAGGGCGTCGGGATCATCGGCAAGACGCTCATCCGGCACGGCAACGAGACGCTCAAGGAAGAGTTCTTGCCCAAGATCCTCCGGAACGAGGTCGAGTTCGCCGTCGGCTACTCCGAGCCCAACGCCGGCTCCGACGCCGCCTCCATGCAGCTGAAGGCCACCAAGGTCAAGGGCGGCTGGATACTGACCGGCCAGAAGACATGGACCACCTCCGCCCACTTCGCCGAGTGGTACTGGGTCGGCGCCCGCACCGACCCCGAGGCGCCCAAGCACGCCGGCATCACGCTCTTTCTCGTCCCCCTCGACCAGGCTGGGATCACGATCAACGCCATCTGGACCATGGGCGACGAGCGCACCAACGAGGTGTTCCTCAACGAGGTCTTCGTCCCCGACGAGTTCGTCGTCGGGCAGGTCAACCGGGGCTTCCAGTACATCTCCGAGGCGCTCGACCTCGAGCGCTTCACCATGTTCACCTTCTCACCCATTCAGCAGCGCTTCGAGCTGCTCGTCGCATACGTCCGCACCACCATCCGCGACGGAGTCCCGCTCAAGGACGACCCCGTCATCCGTCAGCGCCTCGCGCAACTGGCCACCCAACTCGAGGTCGCCCGCGTCATGGGCCTCAAGTTCGTCTTCGACTCCTCCAAGGGCGGCGCGGCGCCGACCGCCGAGGCCTCCGAGTACAAGCTCTTCGCCACCGAGCTCTCCAAGCGTCTCGCCAACGCCTCCATGGACATCGCCGGACCCGGGAGCCAGCTCCGCGTGAAGACAGACGAGGCCCCCATGGCCGGCCGGGCCGAGTCGACCTACCGCTACACCGTGATCGACACGATCGGTGGCGGCGCCTCCGAGATCCAGAAGAACATCATCGCCCGCCGCAAGCTCGGCCTGCCCAAGAACTTCTGAGGTGCCCGCCGCGTCGTCCTCCCCAGGTCCCCTCGGCGGGGTCACCGTGCTCGACTTCTCGACGGTCGGGCCCGCGGCGCGCTGCACGCGCCTCCTCGCCGACTACGGTGCGCGCGTCGTCAAGGTCGGCCCGGTGCCCACGGCGGGCGCAACGCCGATCGAGCCCCCGTTCTTCGCCTACAGCGGGCAGCGCGGCATGCGCCGCGTCCTGTTCGACCTCAAGGACGCCGACGGCAAGGAGGCCTTCCTCGCCCTGGCCGACGCGGCGGACGTCATCGTCGAGAGCTTCCGTCCCGGGGTGGTCGAGCGGCTGGGCATCGGCTACGGCAACGTCTCGGCGCGCAACCCCGGCATCGTCTACTGCTCCACGTCCGGGTACGGCCAGGACGGGCCGCACGCCCAGTGGGCCGGGCACGACGTCGACTACCTCGCCGTGGGCGGGTACCTGGCCATGAGCACACCCGGGGCCGCCGGCGCGCCGCCACTCCCGGGCGCAACCGTCGCCGACGCAGCCGCCGGCGGCATGCAGGCCGCTCTCGCCATCACGGCGACTTTGGCCGCCCGGGCCACCTCGGGGCGCGGTGCCTACCTCGACGTCTCGGTCGCGGAGGGTGTGCTGTGGCTCATGTCCCTCCTGATCGACGAGCAGCTCGCGCTCGGCGGCGACATCGGGCCCGGCCACGACATCCTCTCGGGTCGTTACGCCTGTTACGCCACGTACGAGACCGCCGATCACAAGTGGGTCGCGGTCGGTGCGATCGAGGCCAAGTTCTTCGCCAACCTGTGCCGCGCGCTCGGCTGTGCCGAGTTGGCCGGCGCGCAGCTCGACGACGACGCCCAGCCGGACATCCGGTCCGCCTTCGCCGCCGCCTTCGCCACCCGCGCCCGCGACGAGTGGGTCGAGGCGTTGGCCGGCGTCGACACCTGTGTCGCTCCCGTCCTCGAGGTGTCGGAGGTACCGGGCTATCCGCAGTTCGCGGCCCGGCGCGCCGTCGCGGTGGCCACCCATCCGATGCACGGTGAGATGCGTCAGCTGGCGCCGCTCTTGGCCGGCATGCCGCGCCCGGAGACACCGGTGCAGCTGCCGGACATGACTCGCACCGACACCGAGCACCTGCTCAAGGAGGCCGGTGTCGACGGCGAGACGGTCGCCCGCTGGGTGGAGCGGGGAGTGGTGGCGTGACGGGCGATCCGCTGGCCCAGGCCCGGGACCTCATCGGCAAGGAGCAGTACCACGAGGTGAGCGAGTTCCCTGTCGAGCGCGGCTACATCTGGTCCTCGTGCGCTTCGGTCGAGAACGGGAACCCGCTCTTCTGGGACGAGGAGGTGGCCACGGCGCTGACGGGCGGGCCCATCGCCCCTCCGACCATGGTCTCGGTTTGGTTCCGCCCGCACCACTGGGCGCCCGGCCGCACGGAGCAGGCGCTGCCTTTGCAGGTGCACTTCGACCTCAAGGACCACTTCGGCCTGCCGGAGGCCGTGATGACGGACAACACGATCGAGTTCCATGCCCCGGTGCGGCTGGGCGACGTGCTGCGGACGCATCAGGTGCTGCGCTCGGTCAGCGACGAGAAGACGACGAAGCTCGGTTCCGGCCGGTTCTGGGTGATCGACGTCGTCTATACGAACCAGGACGCCGAGCTGGTGGCGGTGGAGTCCTACACGGGTTTCGGGTACCGGCGAGAGGACGCGTCGTGAGCGTGGCCGTCGCCCCCCGACTCCTGCTGGGCGCCGTCGCCGCCGGCGACGAGCTCCCGACTCTCGATTATGAGGTCACCGCCACGACGGTGGTGCTCGGCGCCCTGGCAACACGGGACTGGCGGCCGATGCACCACGACAAGGACTTCGCCGTCTACCGCAACGGGACCCAGGACATCTTCTTGAACACCCCGAACCAGGCCGCCTGGTTCGAGCGCTACCTCACCGACTGGACCGGCCCACACGGCCGGCCGGCCCGGGTGACCTTCCGCATGAGGGGCTCGGTCTTCCCCGGGGACACCATGTCACTGCGGGGCGTGGTGGAGTCGACCGAGGTTGACGAGGTGGGCTGCGGGTTCGCGGTCGTGCGCGTGACGCTGTCCGTCGATGGCGACGTCAAGACGACGTGTGTGGCCCGGATTGCGCTACCCCGCGACGGCCGTGACAACCCGTGGGAACGCCGCGGCGATCGGTGGCGGCCCTCACCGCGACCACGAGAGGAGTCCTGAGTGCTCGACCTTGACTTCGACCAAGAACAAGAGCTGCTGCGCCAGACAGTGCGCGACGTCCTGGCGCGCCACTGCCCGCTCGACGTCGTGCGAGCGATGGAGGACGACCCGGTCGGGTACCCGCCACCGCTGTGGGCGCAGCTGGGGGAGCTCGACCTCATCGGGCTGCTGCTCCCGGAGGAGTACGGCGGCTCTTCCATGTCGCTGATCGAGGGGGTCGCGCTCTACGAGGAGCTCGGCCGGGCCTTGGCGCCCACGCCCCACTTCGTCAGCGCCGTGATGAGCGGGGGTGTGTTGGCCGTGGCGGGGAGCGAAGTCCAGAAGGAGCGCTGGCTCCGCTCGGTGGCGTCCGGCGCGGCCGTCCTCACCCCGGCCTGGCTGGAGCCAGAGAACGGGTTTTCGCCCCGCGGCGTGGCGGTGCGGGCCGAGGCCGACGGTGACGGATTCCGCCTTTCGGGGATCAAGCGCCATGTCGCCTACGCCTCTTCCGCCGACCGGCTCGTCGTGCTCGCCCGGACCGGTGAGACGGCCGAGGCCGTCGACTTGTTCCTGGTCGACCCCGCCGCGCCGGGGGTGACCCTGCGTCAGCAGTTCGCCATCGCCTCGGACACCCAGTACGAGGTGACACTGGCCGACGTCGCGGCGAGCGAGGAGGACCGCATCGGTCCCGCCGGAAGCGGCTGGTCGACCTGGCAAGAGGTGCTCGAGCCGGCCTTGGTGCTGCTCGGCGCGCAGGCGGTCGGCGGCGCCCGGTACGCGCTGGAGATCACCACCCAGTACGCCAAGGACCGCCATCAGTTCGACAAGCCGCTCGGTGCCTTCCAGGCGCTGGCCCACTATCTCGCCGACGCCGTCACCAACCTCGACGGGGCCGAGCAGCTCGTCCACGAGGCGGCCTGGGCCGGCTCGACGGGGCGGTCGCTCGGCTCGCTGGCCCCGATGGCGAAGCTCTTCGCCTGCTCCACCTTCCGGGACTTCACCGCAACGGCCCAGCAGATCTTCGGCGGCATCGGGTTCACGCTCGACTTCGACATCCAGCTGTACTTCCGTCGGGCCAAGCAGCAGCAGCTGATGTGGTCGAACGACAGGGCGCTCGAGGAAGCCGTGGCGTCGGCGCTGCTCGACTGACGCGTCCGTGGCCCGCGACTCCCTGAGCGTCGACGAGGCCCGCCGAGTTGCCCTCATCGCACAAGGCCTGCGCGGCCCCCGTCCGAGCGGCGGCGTGACCGGGATGCTGCGTCGTCTCGGCGCGGTGCAGCTCGACACGATCTCCGTGCTCGCACGATCACACGAGCTGGTGGCGTACGCCCGCCTCGGTGCCGTCGGTCGCCGCCAGGTCGAGCGTGCCTACTGGGGGGCCCGGAGCACCACGTTCGAGTACTGGTCCCATGCGACGTGCGTCGTACCGCTCGAGGACTGGCCGGCCTACGGCGTGTCGCGGCGAGCCCGACTGGCCAAGGGGAGGCGCTGGCACATCCTCGAGGAGCGCGACAAGAGCTGCGCCGCCGTGCAGGACCGCCTGCGTGCCGAGGGTCCGCTCACCGCCAACGAGCTCGGGGGTGCCAAGAAGGGCGGGCCGTGGTGGGACTGGTCCGAGACCAAGATCGCGGCCGAGTGGTTGCTCGACATCGGCCTGCTGGTCTGCCGGGAGCGGCGGGGGTTCCAACGCGTCTACGACCTCGCCGACCGAGGCATCCCGGCCGACCTGCTGGCGCAGGAATGGACCGACGAACAGTGCGCCACCCGCCTCGTTGCCGCAGCCGGGCGTTCCCTCGGCGTGGCCACGGTGGCGGACCTGGCGGTGTATCACGGGCTGCCACGGCTGCTCGTCGGGCGTGTGGTGCC
Organism: uncultured Acidimicrobiaceae bacterium; assembly: GCA_963838835.1. Lineage (GTDB taxonomy): Bacteria > Actinomycetota > Acidimicrobiia > Acidimicrobiales > RAAP-2 > Bog-473. The sequence goes on along the minus strand of CAWITA010000028.1, from coordinate 194,745 downwards.
CGACACGACCCTGGTCCCGGTCGTGGTGGAGGGGTGGCAGCGCCCAGCGTTCGCCGACCCCGCCGCCCTCGAGTCGCTCGGCGTGCGGGCGCGCCACCGGAGCATCCTGCTTTCCCCCTTCGACTCTCTGATCTGGCACCGCGACCGGGTGGAGCGGCTCTTCGGCCTGCGCCACAGGCTCGAGGCCTACACCCCGAAGGCCAAGCGGACCTTCGGTTATTTCGCCATGCCGGTGCTGGCGGGGACCAAGATCGTCGGGCTCGTGGACCCGGGCCGGCGTGACGACGCGCTCGTCGCCAAGCAGGTGACGCTGCTCGACGCCGGGGGGCCAGCGCGGCTGGAGGCGGTGGGGGCGACCGCGCGGGCGCTCACGGAGGCGGCGTCGTGGGTCGGGTGCGGGCGTGTCACCCTCGAGCGCGTCGAGCCGGCGGCCGCTGCCCCCACACTCGCACGCGCCCTCGCCGGCAACCCAGCCTGATCGGGTCAGGCCGTGGCCTCGTCGCGCGCCGCGATCTCCTCGAAGACGGCCAGCTTGCCGCCGTAGGGTCCCGTCTGAGCCGGATGGTGGAGCACGAACTGGTCGAAGCCCAACTCCACGTAGGGGGCGATCAGTTCGTCGAACTGGTCCGGCGACTCGAGCACCGGCTCGGTCGGCGTCCACAGCAGTACCTTGCCGATGGTCGAGGGGTCGCGGCCGACGGCGCGGCAGGCGGCGTGGAGGAGCGGGACCTGGCGCCGAACGGACTCGAGCATCGTGTCGGTGGCGCGCTGCCCGCGTCGGGTGGCGCCGATGGTCACCCAGTGGCGGCCGTGGAGGGCGGCCAGGCGCATGCCCTTTGCCCCGCCGGCGGCGATGGTGAGAGGGACGGGGCGCTGCACGCTCCCCGGCGCGCTGGGCGCTTCGTCGGCCGAGTAGTGCGACGTCCGCACCGACGTCCGCGTCCCGGGGTGGCCCTCCAGGATCGGCCGAAGCACCTCGAGGAACGTCTCGAAGCGCGCCAGCCGTTCCGCCGGGGCCCACGGTTCCTGCCCAAGCGCGGTGGCGTCGTGCCCCTCGCTGCCCGGGCCCAGCCCGAGGTCGAGCCGGCCTTCGCTCACGTCGTCGAGCGCCAACGCCTCTCGGGCCAGGGTCACCGGATGGCGAAAGTTCGGCGTGGCGACGAGCGTGCCCAGCCGCACCCGCGTCGTGACCGCGGCCGCGGCGGCCAGCACGGGCACCGCGGCGTGCCACGGGCCCTCGGGCATGCCGCCCCAACGGATGTGGTCGTAGGTCCACGCCGTCGCGAAGCCGGCCGCATCGGCCCACTCCCATTGGCGCCGCGCGTCGCGCCAGCGATCTGTGGGCAGGATGACGAGGCCGACACGCACCGGGCCGAACCTACCCTGCCGGGTACCGTGTTGCCGTGGCCAACGAAGCTCAGTCGAAGAGATGGAACGACGACCGATGGGCGGCGGCGTGGCCCAAGCGGGAACGGCTCACCGACGCAGTGACGCCCTACCTCCTCGAGACCGCCGGCGTGCGGACCGGCCAGCGGGTGTGCGACATCGGATGTGGGTGTGGTGCCCTCACCGTCGCGGTGGCCGAGGCCGCCGCACCTGAAGGAGAGGTCGTCGGGATCGATATCTCGGCGCCCTTGCTCCAGATGGCGCGCCGCCGGGCCGAGCAGTCGGGCGTCCCCAACGTGCACTTCGTGGAGATGGACGTACAGACGACGTCGCTCGATGAGGCTCCCTTCGACCTCGCGGTGAGCCAGTTCGGCGTGATGTTCTTCGACGAACCCACGGCGGCGTTTCGCGCCATCCGCGGCCTCCTCACCGTGGGCGGTCGCCTCGTGTTCGCCTGCTGGCAGGACGTCGAGCACAACCCTTGGCACGTCGGCACGGCGCTTCGGCCGCTGGTTCCGCCGCTGCCGGTTCCCCCGCCCGGGAAGAGCCCCACCGGTCCGTTCGTGCTCGGTGACGATGAGTACGTGCGTGACCTCCTCGGGGCGGCCGGCTTCGCCAGCGTCGAGAGCGCGCCGTACGAGACGACGGTGCGCGCCCCGGCCGACGCCGTGGTCGACCGGTCCCTTCTCCAATTCATGGGGGTCGCGCCCGAATGCGAGGATGCGGCACAGGCGGTGGTCGAGCGTCATCTCGCCCAGTTCGCGGTGGGGACAGACGAGTATGAGTACCCGCTTGCGTTCAGGGTCTACGACGCCGTCAGTCCTTAGGCCGCCCCTCCCGGTGTGCTAACCCGGGTCAGTGGTCGGGTACAGCGGAACGCCATTGCCGAAGAAGCTGGGGATCACGGAAGGCTCGACACTGGCCCTCATTGGAGCGCCCCCGGGCGTGGTCGAGGACCTTCCGACCGGAGTCATGGTCAAGCGCCAAGTCCGTGCACCGGCCGATGTCGTCGTCGCCTTCTTCACCCAGCGCAGTGAGTTCGAGCGGCGCATCGACGCGCTGGCCCGGATGATCTTCCCTGCCGGCGGCCTCTGGGTCGCCTGGCCCAAGCGGTCCTCGGGTGTCGAGACCACCATGGACGAGAACGTGGTGCGCGAGGTTGCGTTGCCGCTCGGCCTGGTGGACAACAAGGTGTGTGCGATCGACGAGACGTGGTCCGGCTTGCGGGTCGTGTGGCGACGCGAGCGCCGGTCCTGACCTAGAAGAAGGCAAAGCGCGAGAGCGGCCAGATCCGCAGGTCGACCTTGCCGACGATCGAAGACTCGGACACGGGGCCCCAGTAGCGGCTGTCGCAGGATTCCGTCCGGTTGTCACCCATCACGTAGACGTCCCCCGTCGGGATCCGGTAGGGGCGGTACAGCGAGTAGGGCGTCCCGGCCGGCCCGGGGTAGGTCACGTTCCGTTCCGCGGGCGGCAACCACGGCTCCGCCAGGACGTGGCCGTCGATGTAGACCTGACCACGCGACAGCGAGATGGTCTCGTCGGGAAGGCCGATCACCCGCTTGACCAGGTCTGCCACGGGGGGCCCGGCGCAATCCTCCTTGGGCGGTGTGGAGAACACGATGATGTTGCCCCTCCCGACGCCGTGCAGGTGGTAGCTCAGCTTGTCCACCACGATCCGGTCCCCGATCTGCAAGGTGGGCTCCATCGAGCCCGACGGGATGGAGTACGTGGCCACGACGAAGGTGCGCAGAACGACAGCGACGATGACCGCCACGACGACGACGCCGAGCAGCTCCAGGATCAAACGCCCCGATCGCTCCTGGTTGGGCGCGGCGTGGCGAGCCGACTTCGCAGCCGATGTCGGCGTCTTGACCCGCTTGTCGTCGGCGTTCATGGATCGAGAAGTATTACCCGGGCCCGGCGGCCCGGCGGTGACGGGGCCACGTGTCGCGGCCCCGGGGCAGTATTGGGACCGTGGCCGGCGCCGTCATCTTCGACTTCTACGGGACCCTTGCCCGCTGGGCCGACCGCCATGCCTCCAACTACGAAGCGGTCTTCGCTGCTCACGGCTACAGGTTGGAGACGGCCGTCCTCGAGGGGTACCTCTCCCGCGACGACGGCGTCGACCACGCCGAGCACTCGGTCAGCGAGGAAGCCTACGAGGCCTGGGTCAGGGTACGGCTGCGTGAACTGACGAATGCCTGCGGCGTGGACGGCTTGCACGTCGAGGGCCTCATCGACACCTTGCGGGAGCGGGACCGGGGCCCGATGGTGGCCTATCCGGAGGCCACGTCGACGCTCGGGTCGCTGCGCGAGGCCGGCGTGGCCGTCGGCGTGTGCTCCAACTGGGGGTGGGAGCTCGACGACTTCCTTCGTGAGGTGGGCCTGCTCCATCTGGTCGACGCCGGTGTCACGTCGGCGCGAGTTGGGGTGCGCAAGCCGCATCCCGCCATCTACGGCAGGGCCGCCGAGGCGCTCGGCGTCGACCCCCGCCACGCCGTCTTCGTCGGTGACTCCTGGGAGCCCGACGTCCGCGGGCCGCGGCGCGCGGGCATGACGGCGGTCCACGTCTGGCGGTCGGAAGAGCGTTGTGGGCAGACCGCCCCGCCGCTCGAGCCCGGCGACCACCGGGTCGGGGAGCTGACAGGCGTCCTCGGGTTGCTCGACCTCGTATGACGTACCCGACGGGTGGGACCGGCGTTTCGTCGGACCCGGCCGCCGGTCGCCTCTCAGCCGACGGGCGGCCGTCCGTTCTCGGCCAACCCGGCCGCGAGGGTGCGCCGATCGTCGTCGTGCAACGGCACGAACAAGAGGTCCGGGCTGTCGAGCGGTCGCCACCAGACCGGGTCCTCGCAGGCCCACGCCTCGGTCCGCAGGTCTACCTTGGTCACCTTGCCCGTGGCCGTCTGGGGCAGGACGGGGGAGACCCGCACGTAGCGGGGCAGCCATTTCGGTCCCAGGTCGGACTGTGCCGCCAGCCACATTGAAAAGCCCTCGGGGTCGAAGGGGTGGCCGGGCGCCGTCTCGACCGCCACCATGACCTGGTCGCCGGCGCCCGACGCCGTGTCGGGGACGGGGTAGACCGCGACGACCGCCAGGTCGGGGTGGCGCGAGAGGATGACCTCGAGTGGGCCGGCCGCGAAGTTCTCTGAGTCGACGCGCAGCCAGTCCCCGTTCCGGCCGGCGAAGTAGAAGAACCCGTCGCCGTCCACGTAGCCGAGGTCGCCGGTCCAGTACCACCCTCGGCGCAGGCGCTCCGCCTCGGCGTCTTCGCGTTGGTAATAGCCCTCGAAGCTGCCGCGACCGCTCCGGTTGACGATCTCCCCGATGGCCTGGCCCGCGTTGAGGAGGCGCCCCTCGTCGTCGAACTCGGCCCGCGCGCACTCCTCGCCTGTCTCGGGACTGATGACCGCCAGGTCCACGCCGCCGACCGGCTTGCCAAGGGCGCCTTTGGGCATACCGAGCACGGGATTGACCGCGGCACCGCCCTCGCTCTGGCCGTAGCCCTCGATCAGGGAGCACCCGAAACGCTGTCGGAAGCGCTCCCGGTCGCGTACCGAGGCTTCAGTCCCAAAGGCGCTCTTCAGCGAATTGTCGGCGTCGTCGGGTCGCTCGGGCGTGGCCAGGATGTACGCGATCGCCTTGCCCACGTAACTGAACTTGGTTGCTCCGAAGCGCCGCACGTCCTCGAGGAAGGCAGAGGCGCTGAAGCGGGGGCGCACCGCGAGGGCCGCCCCGACCATGACGGCCGGACCCCACAGTGCCATCAGCGCGTTGCCGTGGAACAGTGGCATGGGGCAATAGCACACGTCGTCGGCCCCGTAGCCGTAGCCCGGGGCGGCCACTTCGGCGATGCCCGCCAGCCGGCCCTGGGTGCAGCGGACCGCCTTGGGCACGCCCGTGGTTCCGGAGGTGAAGATCAAGAGGAACAGCGAGTCCTCCCTCACGTCACCCGCTTCGTCGACGAGCGCCTGAGCGGCTGCGGTGTCGGCGAAGCGCCCGAGCAGCGCTTCGTAGCCCTCGGTCCCGATGACCAGAACCTTGTCCTCGCCGAGGCCGAGGTCCAGCCCCTCGAGGAGACCGGCGCCGTCGGTATCGGTGACGATCAGCGCGCAGTCGGTGGCCCGGACGTCGGCGGCAAGGGCCTCGCCCCGCCGCGTCGGGTTGATCCCGACGATCGCCGCGCCGGCCAATGCGGCGCCGTTCAGCCAGAACAGGTACTCGGGCCCGTTGGGCAGGAGCACTCCGACGTGGGGTCGGTCTGCGCCGGGCTCGAACATCGACCGGGCCAGCGCACCCCGTGTCGCCCCCTCGCGCACCGCCTCGCGCCACGTCCAGCGCCCGCTGGCATCCATGACGCCGGTCCGGTCGTCCTCGGCTCGCGCCGCCAGCATTGCGGCCACCGTCGTCATGACAATGGTCCGGTGAGCGACCAGCCCGGTGCCCGGCGTATGAGGCTGCGGTCGATGGCGCCGACCGTCGCCGCACCGCACAGCGCCATGGTCCGCCGTAGCTCGGACTCGTACCAACGCAGCAAGGCCGCGACACCGTCGGCCCCCCCTGTCGCCAGCGCCCACAGAGAGGGTCGTCCGACGAGGGTCGCCCGTGCCCCGAGGGCCATCGCCTTGACCACGTCGGGAGACCGACGGATGCCGCCGTCGACGTAGACCTCGGCCCGCCCGGCCACCGCGTCGACGATCTCGGCCAGGATGTCGGCCGTCGGCGGTGCGTCGGCCAGCTGGCGCGCCCCGTGGTTCGACACCACCACGGCGGCCGCCCCGGCGTCCACACACCGCACCGCGTCGTCCGCACGCTGCACGCCCTTGGCCACGACCGGGAGGGAGCTCAGCCCGACCAGCCACCCGATGTCGTCGGGTGTCAGTGCCGGCTCGAACTCGTGGGTGACGATGGCCATGAAGCCGCCCTCGCGTGCGCTGTCGGTGCTCTCTCCGGCCAGATTGGGCAGCGCCAGGTCGTCGGGTAGATGCACGCGCATCCGCCACTCGCGCAAACGCAGACCCGAGACGGGCGCGTCGACCGTCAGGACCAAGGCCCCGTAGCCGTGGGCAACGGCCCGGCTCACCAACTCCGCCGTCCGGGCCCGCTCCCGCAGCACGTAGACCTGCATCCAGCGTGCTGCGTGCGGTGCAGCCGCCGCCACCTCCTCCAACGGGCAGGTGGCCAGGGACGAGAGGATCATCAGGGCCCCGGCCATGGCGGCGCCCCTGGCGGTCGCCGCCTCTCCCTCCGCATGGGCCAGCCCCTGGATCGCCGTCGGCGCGATGGCGACCGGTGAGGCAACGGGCGCCCCGAGTACCGTGGTGGCGCAGGACACGCCGGCCACGCCGGCGAGCACGTGTGGATGGAGTTGCCAGTGGCTCCAGGCAGCGACGTTCCCTTCCAGCAGGCGCTCGTCGTCAGAGCCACCGGAGTAGTAGGCGTAGGCCATCTCACCGATCAAGCGTCGGGCGTCCCGCTCGAGGTCATCGAGGGACAGGTCGGTGACCAGGGGTGCCGCCCGCAACCCCGTCGACTCGGGGTTGTGCCCCGAACTGCTGGTACTGGCAGGATGAGCGGGCACGAGCCGCATGGTAGGCGGCGCCCGTGCCCACGACCCACTCGTCTGACAAGGGAGAGGCAGTGCGATTCTCGTATGCGGAGTCGATGACGGACCCCTCGTACTACGTCCCGCTGGCCCGGGCGGCCGAGGAGGCTGGATACGACTCCATGGTCATACCGGACAGCATCTGCTACCCCGAGGTGTCCGACACCACATACCCGTTCAACCCCGACGGGACCCGGGACTTCCTCGAGGACAAGCCCTTCCTCGAGCCGTTCTCGCTGATCCCGGCCCTGGGGGCGGTCACCGAGCGCATCCGCTTCGTGACCTTCGTGATCAAGCTTCCCATCCGCCAGCCCGTGCTCGTGGCCAAGCAGGTCAGCTCGACGGCCGTGCTCACCGACAACCGCCTCCTCCTCGGCGTCGGTACCAGCCCGTGGCCGGAGGACTACGCCATCTGCGGCGTCCCCTGGGAACGTCGGGGCAAGCGCATGGACGAGGAGATCGCCATCATGCGCGGGCTGATGGCCGGCGGGTACTTCGAGTTCCACGGCGAAGTCTTCGACGTACCCTCCATAAAGATGTGTCCGACGCCGAGCGCTCCCGTACCGATCCTTATCGGCGGACACCACGAGGCCGCCCTCCGACGGGCCGCCGTCGACGGCGACGGCTGGTTGCATGGCGGGGGCGATCCCGCCGATCTCCCCGGCCTCCTCACTCGCCTCGCCGAACTCCGCCACGACCACGGCACCGAGTCCAAGCCGTTCGAGATCCACGTGATCTCGCTCGATGCCTACACCCCCGACGGCGTCGAGCGGCTCGAGGAGCTGGGGGTCACCGACGCCATCGTCGGGTTCCGGTGGCCCTACGACGCCGCGCCGGACACCGAGGCGCTCCAGACCAAGATCGACAACCTGCGCCGCTTTTCTGATGACGTCATCGCCAAGGTCAACTGACTGGAAGGGGGAACCACATGGCCGACGAACACCTCACCGCCCGCGACCTCGGTATCAGGTCCCGGGCCGCCGTCCACGCTCGAGACCGTGAGGCGTGGCTCGATCTTTTCGCCGACGACGCCGTGGTACAGGACCCCGTCGGCCCTTCGCCCTTCGACCCGGACGGCAAGGGCCACCACGGACGCGAGGCCATCGCCGCTTTCTATGACACGGTCATCAAGCCGAGCGAGGAGATCACCTTCGAGATCACCGAGTCCTATTTGTGCGGGGACGAGGTGGCCGACGTCGGCATCATCCGGACGACGCTCGCCGGCGGCACCCACCAAGCCGTCGTCCACGGCGTGTACACCTATCGCAGCAACGGCGCCGGGAAGTTGGCGGCGCTCCGGGCCTACTGGGAGTTCGACGCGCTGGAGCTGGTGGAGCTCCAGAAATAGGACGGCGATGCGCGTCATGGTCCGTGAAGGACTCTTCACCGACGGCGACCCGCCCACGCTGTTGGGCAGCCGCTGCGGCGCGTGCGGGTCGGTCCACTTCCCGCGTGCCGATGCCTGCTCCTATTGCGCGACCGAGCACCCCGAGCCCGTCGAGCTCTCCCCCCGCGGCACCCTGTGGGCGTGGACGGCCGTCACGGCGCCGCCGCCGGGATACCTGGGCGAGGTCCCCTTTGGCCTCGGAGTCGTCGAGCTGCCCGAGGGAGTGCGCGTCATCACCCGGCTGACCGTGGGCGATCCGGCCGCGCTCTCCGCCGGGCAGGCCATGGAGCTGCGGATCGTGCCCCTTCACCGCGAGGACGGCAACGACGTCGTGACCTACGCCTTCGCACCGGTATGAGCGGCGTCGTCATCACCGGGGTCGGGCTGCACCCGTTCGGACGGTTCGAGGGTGCCTCGACCACCGACATGGGCGTCGTCGCCGTCCGGGCCGCCCTCCACGAAGCCGGCGTCGGCAAGGGCGGCTTCCAGGCCGCGTTCTGTGGCACGGCCTACGGCGGGGTGGCGACGGGGCACAAGGTGCTCAGTCGACTCGGGATGACGGGCATGCCCATCGTCGACGTCGAGGCCGGTTGCGCCAGCGGCAGCGCCGCCCTCATGCTCGCCGCCGCCGCCATCCGGGCCGGGCAGTACGACACCGTCGTCGTGTTCGGCACCGAGAAGATGCCCAAGGGGATCATCCGCTCCTCGTTCTTCGAAGCGTGGCAGGAGGAGGCGGGTCTGGCAGCCACGCCGGCGTTCTTCGGCCTACGGGCGCAGCGGCTGTGCCTGACCTCGGGGGTGACCAAGGACCACCTGGCCCGCGTCGTGGTGAAGAACCGGCGGCACGGGACGGCCAACCCCGACGCCATGTTCCAGAAGGAGACGTCGGTGGACGAGGTCCTCGCCTCGCGCGTCGTCTGCGAGCCGCTGCACCTCTTCATGCTGTGCTCGCCCAACGAGGGCGCGGCCGCGCTCGTCCTACGACGCGACGAGGGTCACTCCGCCGCCGCGCCCGTGAGGCTCGCGGCGGCGGTGCTGCGCTCGCACATCCCTGGACCGGTCCTGAGCGAGTCCACGCCGCTGGCCGGCCTCGCCGACGACGCCGTGCCGGCGCCGTCGACTCTTGCCGCCACTGACGCCTACGAGGAAGCGGGGCTGGGCCCCCAGGATCTCGACGTGGTCGAGTGCCAGGACACCGACGCAGCCCGCGAGCTCCTCTCGTGCGAGGAACTGAAGCTTTGCGAGGCGGGCGGCTCGGCCGCGTTGCTCGACTCGGGCGCCACGACGCTGGGCGGCCGTCTGCCGGTGAACCCCAGCGGCGGGCTGCTCTCCAAGGGAGAGCCGTTGGGCGCCTCGGCGCTGGGCCAAGTGGTCGAGCTGGTCCGCCAGCTGCGGGGCGAAAGCGGCCTTCGCCAGGTCGAGGGCGCCCGGGCGGCCCTCTCCCACACCGTCGGGCGCGGCGCCAACGCCGGAGTGGTCATCCTCACCCGCTGAGCGAGCGTCGGTCAGCCGTCCGACCCCAGCCGATCGAGTGCGCCCGGCAGGTCCGCCAGCGTCGTCACCACCGCGTCGGGCCGTTCCCGTTCGTAGCCGGGGTGCGGTGTGAACGCACCCTCGCCGTCACGGTCGATCCACACGGCGCGCCAGCCGGCGCACTTGGCCCCCGCCACATCGTTGACGGGGTGATCGCCGACGAGCACGCACGCCCGGGGCGCGACCCCAAGCTGGCGTTCCACCACTGCGAAGATCCCCCGGTCGGGCTTGGCGACGCGGTGGTCCTGCGCGAACACGACGGACTCGAAGTAACGGGCCAGTCCGACTTTCTCGGGGAGGCGGCTGCCGTTGGAGAGCAGGCCGAGGCGGTACCGCGCCTGGAGTGCGTCGAGACAAGGGACCGTGTCGGCAAAGAGGGCCGGGTCGCGGTCGCGGTGCTCGAAGTACGACGCGCTCAACTGCCGCGCCAGCGCGGCGTCGTCCGCCTCGTCGCCACCGAACATGTCGCGCCGGCGCCGCAAGGTGCGGGCGAAGCCGTGCACGCGCAGGGTGGCCATGGACCACTCGATCCCGTCCAGTTCGACCCCGACCGCCTGGCGGTCGCGCTCGAGATCCTGCCAGTGCAGCACCGCGGCGAAGGGGCCGGGGCGGGCCGCCCGGATCTCGTCCACGACAGCGGTCAAGGCGTCGCGCATGACGCGCTGGAAGTCCCACAGCGTCTGGTCCCCGTCGAAGACGACGGCCTCGATCACCGGTGCGACCCTCGGGTTGTCAGACGACCAGCACCACCTTGCCGAACTTGGCGCCCTGGCCGAAGCGCTCGTAGGCGGACTCCGCCTCGGCCATGGAGAAGGTGTCACACACGGGAATGGTGAGGCGCCCCGCCGCGAGGAGAGGCAGCACGTGCGCGGCAACGGCGGCGGCCACGTCGGCCTTCTCCCGGCGGCTGCGGGCTCGCAGGGTCGAGCCGCTGATCCGGACGCGCTTCGTCATGAGCTGCATGAGGTCGAGCTCCATCTGGCCGCCACCGCCGACGCCGATCACGACGACGCGGGCCCAGGTGCGCAGTTGCGGCAGGACCGACATGAGGCTGGGCGCGCCGACCAGTTCGAGCACGACGTCGTAGGGCCCGTTCTCGGCCTCGGCGCCCGGGTCGAGGACGGCGGCCGCGCCGAGTGCGGCGACCGCCTCGCGGCGGCCTGGGTCGCGAACGGTCGCCGTCACCGTCGCACCCGTGGCTCTGGCGAGCTGGACGCCCGCCGTGCCGACTCCGCCCGCCGCGCCACTCACGAGCACGTCCTCGCCCACCTTGAGCCCGGCCTGGAGGAAGAGGGCGTCGAAGGCGGTCGTGAAGGCTTCGGGGAACCCCCCCGCCTGGGTCCAGGGCAGCCCGTCGGGGACGGGTAGCGCGTGGACCTCGTCGACGAGGGCCAGGGTCGCCTGGGCGCCGCCCCCGACCACGGCCATGACGCGATCGCCCGGAGTGAAGAGCGTGACCTGACGCCCGACGGCCACCACCTCGCCGGCCAGCTCCATGCCCGGGATGTCCGCCGGCCAGCCGGGCGGCGCCGGATAGAAGCCGGCCCGCTGGACCAGGTCCGCCGAGTTGATCCCGGCGGCCTCCACCGCAACGAGCAACTCCGTGTCACCCGGGACCGGATCGTCCCGCTCCTCCCAGACGAGCCGCTTGTCTCGGATGACGACCGCGTGCACGGCCGCCACCCTATGCGGGCCGGGCGCAACAACGCCCGAGGCCGGTAGGGTCGCGTTATGGCTCTCTACGACATCCCCATCCACACCCTCCAGGGCGACGACGCGACGCTGGGCGACTACGCCGGCAAGACGCTGCTCCTCGTCAACGTGGCCTCCAAGTGCGGCCTCACGCCCCAGTACGAAGGCCTCGAGCGCCTGCAGAAGGCCTACGGTGACCGGGGCTTCACGGTCATCGGCTTCCCGTGCAACCAGTTCATGGGCCAGGAGCCCGGCACGTCGGAGGAGATCGCGCAGTTCTGCTCGACCACGTACGGCGTGACCTTTCCGCTCATGGAGAAGATCGAGGTGAACGGCGAGGGCCGGCACGCCATTTACTCCGAGCTGACGGAGCAGGAGGACGCCGAGGGAAAGGCGGGCGACATCACGTGGAACTTCGAGAAGTTCCTCGTCTCGCCGCAGGGTGCCATCGTGGCGCGCTTCCGGCCGCAGGTGGAGCCGGAGGACCAGGCGATCGTGTCTGACATCGAGGCGCAGCTGGCCGCTTGAGCGCGACCGTTCCCGCCGTGGCGGGGTTCTACGCGTCCATCTTCGACATGGACGGGCTGCTCATCGACTCCGAGATCCTCTGGCACGAGGCTGAGATCGAGATCCTGGGTGCCCTCGGCGTGCCCCTCGCTACCGAGGCCTTTCGCACCACCAAGGGGATGTTCGTGCGCGAGGTCACCGCACACTGGTACCGGCTCTATCCCTGGGGGCCCGACCCCACGCCCGACGAGGTGGCGGTGACCGTCGTCGACCGGGTGATCGAGCTGACCCTTTCCGTGGGGAAGCTGAAGCCCGGGGCCGAGCAGGCCATCGATCTGTGCGCAACGCGCGGCATGTCGCTGGCCGTCGCGTCGTCGTCGCAGTACCGCCTGATCGACGTGGCACTCGAGCACTTCGGGTTGCGCGGCCGATTCGAACTCGTCCACTCGGCGGAGGACGAGGAGTATGGCAAGCCGCACCCGGCCGTCTTCCTTACCGCTGCAGCAAAGCTCGGCGCACCCGCGCGTCGCTGCCTGGTGTGGGAGGACGCGCCGGCCGGAGTCGTTGCGGCCAAGGCGGCCACCATGGCCTGCATCGCCGTTCCGGAGGAGGGCCAGCGTGATCAGCCCGCCTTCGTACTGGCCGACCTCGTGGTGGACTCGCTCCTCCAAGTCGATGGGTCGTCGCTCGACGAGGTGGCGCGCCGCCACGAGGGCTGAGCGACCCGACGTCAGAGCACGCGCTCGAGGCGCGCCGCCACCTCGCGGTAGCGGGCCACGGGGATCAGGTGCACGCCGTCGAAGGCGCCCGAATCGCGGATGGCCGCCACCAGGTCGCAGGCTGCATCGACGCCGGCGTTGCGGTCACGTCCCAGGTGGTCAAGGAGCGCGGGAGGGACGGCGAGGCCCGGGATCTCCGCCGCCAGGTTGTGCGCCATAGCCACACTCGCCACCACGATGACGCCGGCGTACACCGGCACCTCGACCTCGACCTGCGCCCGCCAGGCTAGGAGGTCGTCGAGGGAGAACCCGATCTGCACGCAGAGGAAGTCGGCGGCCCGCTTCCAGGTCGGCAGCATCCCAAGCTGGGTGGCGGCGCCGAAGCGCATGGGCGTTCCCGGCCCGAGGCCCGCGGCGTAGCTGCGCCCCTCGGCAATCATCGTCCGCACCGTGAGTTCGCTGGTGCGTGCACCGGCTCGGGGCTCGTCACCGTAGACGAAGAGAAATTGGTCGACGCCGTAGGCGGCCGCCGTCAGGAGGTCGCGCCGGAAGCCCAGGAGGTTGCGGTCGCGGGCGTTGAGGCACGCGATGGACCGGCCGCCCATTGCTTCGACCTCGTGGGCGACGGCGACGCTCGACACCGTGGCCCGACCGATGTGGTTGTCCGGGATGAGGAACGCGCTGGCGACCGGGCTGAGCACGCCGATCTGGTGGCGGACCCGCTTCAGGTCCGGGGTGGTGGCGGGCTCTATCTCGCAGATGACCTCGAAGGCGGGCGCGGTCATGGATCGTTTAGCCCAGGCGCTTTACGAAGCGGATGTGGCCGGCAGCGAGGGGTTCCCCGTCGGCGTCCGCGTGGAGGCGTACCCATCCCGCCGACTCGTAGAGGCCGACCGCTTCCGGCTGACGGTCGCCCGTCCCGAGCTGCAAGGCCTCGAGCCCCAGCGTGCGCGCCGCATCCTCCAGGGACCCCATGAGGCGCCGGCCCAGACCGTGGCCACGCCAGTCCGGGTCGACCCACAGGCGCTTCACCTCGCCGAGCGAGGACCCCACGCTGCGCACGCCGACCCCGGCGACTGGGCGCCGCCCGTCATCGGAGCGAGCGACGAGGAAGATCCCGCCGGGCGGCCCGAACATGGCGGCCGTTAGTCCCAACTCGCTGTCGTCCAGTCGGCCGTAGCGCTCGACAAGCTCCGCCTCTGCCTGCTGCACCACCCAGCGGGGTCCGTCGGCGCCGTAGGCCTCTGCGTCCACGGTGATGCCTGCGGGCAGAGCGGAGGAGGACCGCGTCATACCCTCTATCCTTTCCGACATGACCGGGGCACCCGTTCCCGGCCGTCCACGCAACTTTTTTCCCGTGTTCTCGCCCGTCCCCCCCGACATCGACTTCGTTGCCCTCGAGCAGGCCGAGCTGGCCCGCTGGGCCGCGCAGCGCGTCTTCGAACGCTCCGTCGAGAAGCGTGAGGGTGCGCCGCCTTGGGTCTTCTACGAAGGTCCCCCGACCGCCAACGGGATGCCCGGACTACACCATGTCTGGGCCCGGGTCTACAAGGACCTCTTCTGCCGTTTTCGGACTATGGACGGGGCCTACGTGGCCCGTCGAGCCGGGTGGGACACCCACGGGCTCCCCGTCGAGGTGGAGGTCGAGAAGAAGCTCGGCATCACGACCAAGCAGCAGATCGAAGACGAGGTCGGCATCGCCGAGTTCATCCGACTATGCCGCGAGTCGGTGTACTTCTACGTCGACGAGTTCGCTCGTCTGACCACTCGAATCGGCTACTGGGTCGACATGGACAGCGCCTACTGGACGCTCGACCCTACCTATATCGAGTCAGTGTGGTGGCACCTTCAGCAGCTCTTCGACCAGGGCCTGCTCTACGAGGATCTCAAGGTCGTGCCTTATTGCCCGCGCTGCGGCACGGCGCTCTCGAGCCATGAGCTCGGCCAGGCCGACGTGTACCGCGACGAGGAAGACGAGTCGGCCTACGTGCGACTGCGCCTGGTCGACCCGGACCCCGCGGTCATCGGCGATGCGGAGTGGCTCGCGGTATGGACGACAACGCCGTGGACGCTGCTGTCCAACACCGGCGTGGCGGTGAACCCCGACCTGACCTATGCCGTCGTCGACAAGACGTTGGTGGCCGACGAGCTTGTCGACGACGTGATGGGGGAGGGCGCGAGCAGTCGCGTCACGACGCGGTTGCCGGGAGCGGCGCTCGTCGGACTCCACTACGAGCGGCCCTTCGCCGACCTCGAACCGACTCCCGGTGCCGACGGGTGGCGCGTGGTGGCGGCCGACTACGTCACGACCGAGGAGGGCACAGGGCTGGTGCACCTGGCCCCCGCGTTCGGCGAGATCGACCGTCAGATCGGTCGAGCGAACGGTCTCCCGTCCCTCAACCCGGTCGGACCAGACGGACGCTTCACCGCCGACATCGAGTGGCTGGCCGGTCGCGATGTCCGGGCCGCCGACCACGACATCAACGACCGCCTGGAAGCGGCCGGTCTCCTGATCCGGCGCGCTCCGATCGTCCACTCGTACCCGCACTGCTGGCGTTGCCGTACCCCACTCATCTACTGGGGCAAGCCGAGCTGGTACATCGCCACCTCCACCCGCAAGGACGACCTCTTGGCGGCCAACGCCACCGTGGACTGGCACCCGCCCTATATCAAGGACGGCCGCTTCGGTGAATGGCTGGCCAACAACGTCGACTGGGCGCTCTCGCGCGACCGCTACTGGGGCACCCCGCTGCCCATCTGGCGGTGCGGACGGGGTCACTTGCGCTGCGTGGGGTCGCTGTCCGAACTCTCAGACCTGTGCGGGCGAGACGTCACCGGGATCGACCCTCACCGTCCCAAGATCGACGAGGTGACGTTCATCTGTTCCACCTGCACCGCGGAGGGGAACGACGACGACCTCGCGGTGTCGCGCCGCGTCGAGCCCGTGATCGACGCCTGGTTCGACTCGGGCTCAATGCCGGCCGCACAGGTGGGCTATCCGCACCTGCCGGGCTCGGCGGAGGCCTTCGCATTCCCGGCCGACTTCATCTCCGAGGCCATCGACCAGACTCGGGGTTGGTTCTATTCGCTGCTGGCCATCAACACGATCGTCTTCGGCGAGAGCCCCTATCGTCACGTCGTCTGCCTCGGCCACATCGTCGACGCCGAGGGTCGCAAGATGTCCAAGTCGTTGGGCAACATCATCGATCCCTGGCAGATCCTCGATACCCGCGGCGCCGATGCCATGCGCTGGTGGATGTTCAGCCAGGGCTCGCCCTGGACCCCGACGCGGGCGACTCTGAGTGCCATCGACACCGCGATGCGCGACATGCTGCTCACGTTGTGGAACACCTTCAGCTTCTTCACGACCTACGCATCGCTGAACGCATTCGACCCCGCGGACCCGTCGATTCCGGCGCCCGCGGACCGCGGCCCGCTCGACCGCTGGATCCTGTCGCGACTGGCGAACACGACGGCGCAGACGACCACCGCGCTGACGACTTACGATCCCCTGCACGCAGCGACAGCACTGGCGGACCTCGTCGACGACTTGTCCAACTGGTTCGTCCGCCGCAGCCGCCGTCGCTTCTGGCGCACCGATCCCGACGCGCCGGTGGGCGATACCCTGGCCGCGCAGGCGACATTGCACACGGTTCTCACGACGCTCTCGCTCCTATTGGCGCCGTTTTGCCCGTTCGTGTCGGACACCATGTGGCGCCAACTCACCGGCGCGGGGGAGGCTGGGTCGGTGCACCTGGCCGATTGGCCGGAGGCGGAGACCGCGCTCGTCGACCCCGATCTCGAGGCGCAAATGGCACTCGCTCGCCGGCTCACCTCGCTCGGTCGTGCCGCTCGGAGCGAGGCCGGGGTCAAGGTGCGGCAGCCGCTCAAGCGTGCGCTCGTATTCCTTCCCTCCGACGCGCCGGAGATTCTGAGCGACATCGTGGCCGACGAGCTGAACGTGGACGAGATCGATACAGGCGACGAGTTGAGCGACGTGCTCACGTTCGAGCTGGTGGCGAACTACCGCACCCTGGGCCCGCGGCTCGGGGAGCGCGGCAAGGAACTGAAGCCCGCTCTGGCCGCGCTCGACGGGCTGGCTGCGGCGTCCGCACTCGAGGAGGGGCGGCCGCTCACGGTGGCGCTGGCCGGCCAGCCGGAGGAGCTGACCCCCGAGGACGTCACGCTGCGCGTGCGGGGTCAGCCGGGTTTTGCGGTCTCACGCGAGGGCGGCGAGGTGGTGGCGCTCGACCTGACGCTCGACGACGACCTGCGCAAGCGGGGACTGGCCCGCGAAGTGGTGCGCCTCGTGCAGGATCTGCGCAAGACGAGGGGCCTCGAGGTCTCCGACCGCATCCGGCTGCACCTCGTTGGGCTCGAGGCCATCGCCGAGCACTTCGGCTACATCGCCCGCGAGGTGCTTGCGGCCTTGGTCCTGACTGATCCCGGTAAGGGTGAAGGGACGGTGCTCGACCTCGATGACGAGCTCCTGACCCAGCCGGTGCGGGTCTGGCTCGAACCGGTGCGCTGACCGCAGCTCAGGCAGTCGGCGTGCGACGGGTCCACAGCGGCGAGGGCCGCGACGTCATGACCCGGCCCGTCGGGCCGACGAAAGTCAGCTCTTCGTTGGCATTGCCCGACAGCGTCCAGTTTCGGCTGTGCACTAAGTGGTGGTGATACTCACAGAGCAGACACAGATTGTCGAGGTCGGTCGGCCCGTCGGGTTTCCACGGTTTGACGTGGTGCGGGTTCGTGAACGTCGCGTTGGTGCAGCTCGGAAAACGACAGTCGCGATCGCGTCGGCGAAGCTCCCGTCGCTGCGCGTCCGTGGGATCACGCGTGGCCCTGCCTTCGTACATCGTGTGGCCCACGTCGTCGTCGACGGCGATCGCGATGGTGGCGTCGCAGGCCACCCGGCGCAGCGTCTCGACGTTGATCCGGCCACCGCGCTCGAGTTCGGCGGCGAGCGTGGAGGGCTCTGTCGTCTCGTCCAGCAGGGCGTCGAGGGGGGCGTGCGCTACGACGAAGAGCGGGCTCGTCGTACCGCCCCCACTTTGCGAACGGACGAGCGAGACGAAGGCGTCACAGAGGCGCTCGTCCCACGGAGTCGATCCGTTGGAGGGGATCTTCTTGGTGCGCGACTCGAGCCGTGCCCGCACCTCGGCGTAGGACTCGGCGGGCAACTGTGCGGTCAGCGTGCGGGAGTCGTCGTTGAAGCGAAGGAACCGCGTTTTCCGCTCCTGGTGCGTTCCGCAGGACCGTGACCGGTCGAGCTGCACCAGCTCACGGACTGACGAGACCCGCGCTTGTTCGCGCAGGCCAGGGTCCGTCTCGGGAGTCGCGGCGTCGACGATGGCGCGGACCTTGTCGAAGCTGATCTCACCCTCGCAGAGCGCCGCCGCAAGCTCTGGGAGGTCGAAGAGCCGCTGCGCGACGTGAGCCCAGGCCCGCGCCGTTGCGACCGAGATGCCGCAACGCTCGACGAGCCAGGCCTCGACCGAGGTGGCACCCTCGTCACGCCAACCCTCGCGGCGATCGAGTTCGCCGGTGAGTAGGAGGATGCGTCCCGCCAGGGAGGCCATCTGGCGGGACGTCTCGGCGGCCAGATCCGTGATGGCCTCGTTTGACATCTCGGCCAGCACCGCCGGGTCGGGCGGAGGTCCGTAGGGGGTGACGACGTCGGGTTCCGTGTCCATCGAGGGGGAACGGTCCCCGCAACGGGTGGAACGTCAGCAGCCCGCGTCGAGCAGCTTGGAAAGCACGCGTTGCAGGTCGGCGCGGTCGCGTTCGTCCAGGTGCGCCATGAGGTGCCGCTGAATGCCGTCGATGTGTGCCGCCACTGCGCTCTCGAGCATCGCACGCCCACCCTGAGTCAGGACCACATGGATACTGCGACGGTCGTTCGGGCAGTTCTGCCGCTCGACGAGGCCGGCGTCGCTCATGCGGTCGACCAGGCGGGTGACGCCACCCGTCGTGAGGGCCACGTCGGTGCTGAGCCGGCTCATGGTCAGACGGCCGTCCGGGGCCGCGCCGACGTGGATGAGGACGTCGAAGAAGACCATCGGGATGCCGACGGACCGCTCCAGCTCCCGCCCGAGGGACTCGGCCAGGCGGCGCTGGGTGCGGACGAGGAGACCCATGAGCTGGATGCGCTCGTCGTCCATCTGGCCGAGGACACCGCAGGTGCCCTCGTCTGGACGCGACCCCGCCCGGCCGTCGTCGTCGCCCTTCGTGGGGATGGTCGCCGTTCCCATGCCGCTCAGTCTCTCCCGAAATCGATACGCAGCCCTAGTTTCGCTGCTTGACAAGTATCTGTCTAATCAGATATTATACAGACAGAGGTCAAAAGATCAACTAAGGAGAGCGAAAAATGAGCACGACGACCAGCACCACAACCCTTCCAAAGGCCGGCACCTACGCCATTGACGCGGCCCACACCGAGGTCGGCTTCATCGCCCGCCACCTCATCGGCACCAAGGTACGAGGCCGCTTCACCGATGTGTCCGGGACCTTCACGGTGGCCGACAACCCCGAGGACTCGACGCTGGAGGCGGTCGCTCAGGCGGCCAGCATCCACACCGGGGTGGAACAGCGTGACGAGCACCTGCGGACCAACGACTTCCTGGACGTCCCGAACTACCCGACGCTCACCCTGAAGAGCACCGGGCTGAAGCGGGTCGACGACAGCCACTGGATCTTGACGGGCGACCTGACCATCCGGGGCGTCACCAAGTCGGTTGAGTTCGACCTGGAGTTCCTGGGCGAGGGCGCATCGATGCAGGAGGGCAAGTCGGTCGTGGCCTTCTCGGGCCGGGCCGAGATCGATCGGCGCGACTTCGGCGTCAGCTTCAACCACTCGCTGCTCGACGGCAGCGTCGTGGTGGGCAACAAGGTCGTGATCGAGATCGAGACCGAGGCCAGCCTGGCCGGCTGACCTCGAGCGGAGCGTTCCCGGCCGGGCACCGCTGGGTACGCTGCCCGCCATGCCCACGCCACCCGCGGGCCGCCTGCGTGCCGTGCCGGCGACCCCGCTCCGTGCCGCCGCCCGAGGCGACCGCGAGGACACCTGCGTCCTCGCGGTCGACTTGGGTACGGGCGGTCCCAAGGTGGCCGTCTTGTCGGCCACCGGGCGGATCCTGGCCCACGCCTTCGAGGCGGTCGGGATCGATCTGACCGACGACGGCGGCGCCGAGCAGTCTCCCCGGGCCTGGTGGGGCGCGGTCGTGTCATCGGCTCGGCGGGCGCTGGCCGACAGCGGGGTGGCACCCGAGGACGTCGTGGGGGTCGGGTGCACCTCGCAGTGGTCGGGCACCGTGCCCGTCGACGACGCGGGAGAGCCCATCGGGCCGGCCATCACCTGGATGGACTCTCGGGGCGCCCACGCCGTGCGCGAGACCGTGCGCGGTGCGCTCAACGTGATGGGTTATTCGCCCTCGAAGGCGGTGCGCTGGGTGCGGCGCAGCGGCGGGATTCCGAGCCTGTCCGGCAAGGACCCCGTCGGCCACATCCACTTCCTGCGCGAGCGGCGTCCCGACGTGTACGCCGCGGCGGCCGTGTTCCTCGAGCCGGTCGACTTCCTCAACCTGCGCCTGACGGGCCTGGCCCGGGCGTCGCACGACTCCATCACCTTGCACTGGGTCACGGACAACCGCGCCATCAGCGCCGTCGCTTACGACGACGAACTGATGCAGCTGGCCGGGCTCGAGCGGGCGAAATTGCCGCACCTGGTGCCGACCGGCAGCGTGCTCGGCGGCTTGGCGCCGGGTCCCGCCGCCGAGCTCGGACTGGTGCCCGGGACCCCCGTCGTCGCCGGCACCGGGGACCTGCACTCGGCCGCGGTCGGGTCGGGTGCTGTGGCGGACTTCGACGCCCACCTCTACATCGGCACCTCGAGCTGGGTCAGTTGCCATGTGCCGTTCAAGAAGACCGACGCATTGACCAACATCGCGTCCATCCCCTCGGGTATTCCGGGCCGCTACCTCCTCGCCGATGAGCACGAGACCGGGGGTGCCTGCCTCACCTGGCTGCGCGACAACCTGCTCTTCCCCGGCGACCAGCTCGCGCCGAGCGGTCTCGGCGGCGCGTCGGACGGCTTCTTCGGCACCCTCAACGACGTGGCGGCCTCGGTGCCGGCCGGGAGCCATGGCGTCTTGTTCACCCCCTGGCTCAACGGTGAGCGCTCGCCCGTCGACGATCACACCATCCGGGCCGGGTTCCACAACATCTCGCTCTCGTCCACCCGTTCCGACATGGTCCGGGCGGTGTTCGAGGGGGTCGCCCTGAACTCGGCCTGGCTGCTCGGTGCGGTGGAGAAGTTCTGCAAGCGGCGCCTCGACTCGCTGGCCTTCGTGGGGGGTGGCGCCAACTCGGACCTGTGGTCCCAGATGCATGCCGACGCCACCGGTCGCACGATCCGCCAGATCGCCGACCCGGTGTTGGCCAACGTGCGCGGAGCGGGTCTCTTGACGCTTCTGGCCCTGGGCCACATCACGCTGGCCGACATCCCCGGCACGGTCGAGGTCAGAGCCATCTACGCGCCCGACCCGTTGACGAGGGAGCTCTACGCCGAACGGCTGAAGGAGTTCGTCAACCTCTACGAGAAGACCAAGGCGATCCACAAGCGGCTCAACGGGCGCCGCCTGCAGTAGTCCTACGAGACAGGGAACGTGATGGAGTGCCGGCCCTCGGGCACATGCCACGCGAAGGCGTACACCCCGTCGCGGGCGGCGATCGGGCGGGCCCCCAGGCGGCGCATGAGGGCGACGGCCGCTTCTGTGCTGGCGACGGGCGCCGCTTCCAATCCCTCCTTCGGCACCAGGACGACGTAGACCGTGTGTCCGAACACCGGGACCGTCTGCCCGTCGGCAAAGGCACCGAAATAGGGATAGAAGCTGTGGCGCTGCCCGAAGCGGCCCGACACTCCCTCGGACACGATGGCCTCGTCCTGCCCCGGCACCCGCGCGCTCACCGCGGCGAGCTCGGCCGCGGCCGCCGAGTCGACCCTTTCGAACGTCTGGCCCGACAATGGGGTTTGGTGGGCGCTGACCACGGCGGTCTGGATGACCGCCGCCAGCACGAGGGCGATCCCGGCGGAGGCCAGCCCGATGCGCCATCGTCGGCTGCGGCCCTCGCCCTGCCGCGTGAGCCAGGTGGCCAGCATGGCGACGCCGACCGCCACGGCCAGCACCGCCATGATGTTCTGGGCGCCGCCGATGGCCGAGATGAAGGCCGGTGACGAGTTGAGCGCGCTGGGGGCGAGGACGACCACGGCGAGCACGCCGCCGAAGGCCGAGAAGAGCCCGATGGTCCCGGCGCCGCTCACGAACTGGTAGGCGTCCGACCACCGGTGAGACACCGTCCGCGCCGCGACGCCGGGGTGGATCGCCAGGCCGGTCACGATCGTGAAGATCCCGCCGATCGTGTCGTTCACGGTGGTGCGGTGGTCCAGGTACGCATAGGCGCTCAGCGCGGCGCCCTTACCCGAGTGCACGAGGCCGACGATCCCCAACCAGACGACACCTACGAGGACCAGGGCGAGCCCGGTGCGCCATCGTCGGCGCCCGCTGATGATCGCGGCGAGCCCGAGCGCGACCACGTACGACGCGGCCACGTTGCTGCACAGCAATGTCAGGGCGACCCAGACCCAGCCGCGTCGGC
The DNA here is from genome assembly GCA_963838835.1 of uncultured Acidimicrobiaceae bacterium. Lineage (GTDB taxonomy): Bacteria > Actinomycetota > Acidimicrobiia > Acidimicrobiales > RAAP-2 > Bog-473. The sequence continues at coordinate 172,256 of CAWITA010000028.1, read as the reverse complement.
GGCCCGCCCACAAGTCGCGCCCGGCCAGCAGGACGAAGAAGGCGGCCAGCGGTTCGGAGTGGTAGTCGTAGGACGCCGCCCAGTACGTCCACGGCTGGAGGACCAGCACGAGCAGGACCCCGCCGCCGACCAGCAGGGCGAAGCGCCGGTTCGGCGCGTGGAGTTGCAGGTGCTCGAGGGCCCACCGGTAGGCGACGAGCCCTGCGCCGGCCAGCGCCGCATCTTGGACGATCAACAGGTCGACGGCGTGCGGGTACACCCAGTACAAGAGCGAGAGCGGCCACAGGATGAGCTCGAGATCCGCCTGGTAGAAGGGGTAGCCGTAGTGCGGGTAGTACCAGGCGTAGGTGGTGTCGTAGGGGTTCAGGTGGCCGGTGGCGATCTGCTGCCATGCCTGGCTGTACTGGCCGAAGTCCGACGTCAGGTCGAAGTGGTCCCACAAGTACCAGCTGTGGAGCACCAAGAGGATGAACTGCACCGCGAAGACGGCCACACCGACGAACCAGGCCGTACGCAGGACGCCGCGTAGGACCGTGGGCCTCGACTCCTGACCTGGTGGGGTGGCGGCGGCCTCGGGTGCCTCCTCACCGACGGTGGGGAGCTCCAGCGAGGTGGCCACTGCGCAAATGGTAACCGGGGCCCCCGCCGCCCCAGGGGCACGACTGGACCCGTCAGATGCGCTCGAAGTTCCGGGCCAGCTCCCAGTCCGAGACGTGGCGGTTAGACGCCAACCACTCCTGCTCGGCCGTGTTGAGCAAGTGGTGGTGCACGTCCGCCCCGAAGGCCTCGATGGCGAGGGGAGAGTCGCGCAGCTCGGCGATCGCCTCCACCAGGGTGGAGGGGATGCGCGGCACGTCCGCCGCCTCGTAGGCATTGTTCGGGTAGGGGTCGCCGGGCTCGAGCTCGTGGTCGATGCCGTAGAGGCCGGCCGCGATGGCTGCCGCCAGCACCAGGTAGGGGTTCACGTCGGCGCCGGGGATGCGGGACTCCACCCGGCGGCCGGCACCGTGCCCGACCACCCGGAAGCCGCAGGTCCGGTTGTCCTCGCCCCAAACCGCGGCCGTCGGAGCCCAGCTGCCGGGCACGTAGCGCCGATAGGAATTCACCGTCGGCGCCGCACACCAGGCCAGAGGGCGCGCCGCGTGCAGTTGCCCGGCCAAGAAGCGCCGTCCGACCGTCGACAGCCCGCTCGGGTGCGACGCGTCGGCCATGAGGGGGTCCCCGCTCTCGGCGTCCCACAGGCTGGTGTGCACGTGACAGGACGAGCCCACGTCGTCCATGGTCCACTTGGCCATGAACGTCGCGGCACGCCCCTCCTGGGCGGCGATCTCCTTGATCCCGTTCTTGAACACCAGGTGGTGGTCGGCCGTGACGAGCGCCTCGTCGTATGTGACGTTCACCTCGTGCTGGCCCCGCCCCGCCTCACCCTTGGAGAACTCGACGGGGATGCCCGCACCGCGCATCTCGTTGCGGATGCGTCGCAGGACGTACTCCTCCCGCGCGGTCTGCAGCAGCTGGTAGTCCTCGATCGTCGACGTGTGCGGCGTCAACCCCTTCCAGCCTTTTGCGTCGGCGTCCTCGTAGGAGTCGCGGAACAAGAAGAATTCGAGCTCTGTCGCGCTACAGACCCTGAGCCCCCGTTCCGCCGCCCGTTCCAGCTGGCGCCGCAGGATTTGCCGGGGCGAGACCTCGACGGGCACGCCCTCTTCGTCGGTGAGGTCGCACAGGACCAGGGCCGTCCCCTCGAGCCACGGGATGAGCCGAGCCGTGGCGAAGTCGGGCCGGCACACGACGTCGCCGTAGCCGGTGTCCCAGCTTGTGAAGTGGTAGCCGGGCAACGGGTTCATGTCGACGTCGACCGCCAACAGGTAGTCGCAGGCCTCAATGCCGTGCTCGGCCACGTGCGAGGAGAAGAAGTCCGCGGTGACCCGCTTGCCCACCGGACGGCCGTGCATGTCGGAGAAGGCGACCACGACCGTGTCGATGGAACCATCGCCAATCCCCGCGTCGATCAGCTGGCGCCCTCGCATGCACCGCCATGTTGCCGCCGCCACCGGTGAACGTCCAGCCCGTCTGTACGCTGGGCCCGGTGACCAGGCAGGTACCTCCGCTCATCGGCGTGTCCACCTACGTGGCCACTGCCCGCTGGGGCTCGTGGGAGCGGCGCGCCGCCGTCCTGCCCGAGGCCTACTTCGAGCTGGTGGCTGCGGCCGGCGGTCGTCCCTTGTTGCTGCCCCCGCCGAGCACCGCACCCGGCGGACCGGCGACGGGCGCAGACGAGGTGGCCGCCGTACTCGACGGCCTCGTGCTCACCGGCGGGGGCGACGTCGACCCGCAGGCCTACGGGGAGGAGTCGCGGCCTGAGGTAACCGGCGTCGACCCGAACCGAGACGCCAGCGAGCGCGCCCTGCTCGCCGCCGCCCTGCGGGCCGACGTGCCGGTGCTGGCCATCTGTCGCGGCTGCCAGGTCCTCAACGTCGAGCTCGGCGGCACGCTGCACCAGCACCTGCCCGACGTCGTGGGCCACCTCGCCCACCGCAGCGCGCCCTACGTGTTCGGCGACGTCGAGGTGCATACCGCGCCGGGCACCCTCGCTGCGGCGGTGTTCGGGGACGCGCCGACGGTGCGGTGCTCACACCACCAGGCCATCAACGAGCTCGGGCACGGACTGGTCCCCACCGCCCGGACCGACGACGGCGTGGTGGAGGCGGTCGAGCTGCCGTCCGCCCGCTTCGTCCTCGCGGTGCAGTGGCATCCCGAAGAGGGGTGGGACCAGCGGCCTTTCGACGCGCTGGTGCGGGCCGCCCGCGAGTACGGAGACGAGCGGTCGATGCGCCGGAGCGCGTAACGAGTCCCGCCCCCGGTCTCGCCCGATAAGGTCTGCGACCATGCCCACGAGCGGTGGCCGCAAGGTGGTCAAGCCGGTGGCCGCGGCCGCCGTGACGCTGGGGACGATCGCCAGCATCTGGTGGTTCGCGCTCGAAGCCCCGCCGCAAGGCCAAGGACGCCGGGATCAGGAGCGAGAAGAAGTAGGCGGCAGTCCCTCGGCCAACGCGGGCAGGCATTCGCCGATCGGCCCTCGTATGACCACGTCGGCCAGGGAGTCCATCTCGGTCGGGGCTCCGTTGACGATGATCACCACCGCGCCGTGGCGCACTGCGAGCGGCACCAGCCCGGCGGCTGGGAACACGGCCAGGGTGGAGCCGACCGCCAGGAGCAGGTCGCACCCCGCCGCCGCCTGCTCCGCCCGGAACAGATCCTCGGCGACCAGGCTCTGACCGAAGCTGATGGCGGCCGACTTGAGGATCCCCCCGCAGGCGCCGTCGCCGACCGGCACCGTGCAGGCCGGGTCCGTCTCGCCGGCCCGCACCCGGGCGTGGACCGGTTCGGCCGGCTGGCGATGGCCACAGCGGAGGCAGATCACCTCCAAGGCGTTACCGTGGATCTCCACGATGCGGGCGGGGTCGGTGCCGGCCTTCTGGTGCAGCCCGTCGATGTTCTGGGTCACCAGCACGTCGAGACGACCGGAACGCTCCAACTCGACCAGGGCGCGGTGCCCCGCATTGGGTTCCGAGTCCCACAGCGGCGAGGTGAGTCGGTTCTGCCAAGCCCGCCGGCGCAGCTCGGGGTCGGCCACGTAGGCCTGCAACGTGGCCGCCTTCTCGGCCGCGGGGTTCTTGGTCCAGACCCCCTGGGGCCCGCGGAAGTCGGCGATGCCCGAGTCGGTCGAGATACCGGCGCCGCTCAACACGACAACGTCGCGGGCCCGCTCGAGCAGCGCCCGAGCTCGGCCGAGCGCCGGCGCCGACACGGCATCGTCAGACGAGGTCGTCATGGCAGCGTTCATCGTGGCACGGCCTACGCTGCCTCGATGCCCGTGCGTCCCACGGTGGAGCTGCTGGACGCCGCCGACGCGGAGGTCGTGCAGCGCCGGGCGGCCGGCGCCCTGCTGGCGCGGGGCTGCCGCGAAGGCGATCGGGTCGCCTTCGCGCTGGGTTCGTCGGCCGACCTCATCTGCGCTGTCTTGGCCGCGGCCCGCATCGGCCTCGTCCCGGTGCTCCTCAACGCGACCCTGACGCCCGCCGAGCGTGACCTCCTCGCCGACGACGCCCAACCCACCCTGCGCATCTTCAGCGCGGCGGATCTGGCCGCACTCGCGGGCCACGCCGATGTCCCGGGCCCGCCCGCCGAGCTCGCTCCCGTACCCGCTGACCCGCCCCATGCACTACACCTCAGGCACGACCGGCCGGCCCAAGGGCGTGACGACCGGCATCTGGGACGAGGCGACGGCCCGCGCCGTCTTCGAGGACGAGGCCGCGGTGTGGCACTTCGACCGCCGGGACCTGCACCTGGTCTGCTCGCCCATGTACCACACCGTCTCGGTCCGCTTCTCGACGGGCACGCTGCTCTCGGGCGGGTCGCTCGCCATCCTGAGCCGCTTCGATACCGCCACCGCGCTCGACACGCTGCGGCGACAGCGCCCGACCACCACCTTCTTGGTCCCGACCCACCTGCAGCGGATCCTGCAGTGCCCGGACCTCGACGCCGGGGAGACCTTCGACTCGCTGCGCCTCTTGGCCCACGCCGGCGCGCCCTGTCCCGAGACGCTGAAGCGGGCCACCATGGCGCGCCTGGGACCCGACGCCCTCTGGGAGTTCTACGGCTCGACGGAGGCCCAGTTCACCGTCTGCTCGCCCGAGGAGTGGCTCGAGCGGCCGGGCACCGTCGGGCGGGCCCGACCCGGGCGCCGGCTCTTCGTCGAGTCCGGCACCATCTGGTGCGACATGCCCGCCTTCGCCCGGTTCAGCTACTGGCGGGACCCCGAGGCCACGCAGCGGGCCTGGCGCAACGAGGCCTGCACGATCGGCGACCTGGGCCGCCTCGATCCCGACGGCTACCTCTACCTGACGGGCCGGCGCCACGACCTCATCATCAGCGGCGGGGTGAACGTCTACCCGGCCGAGGTCGAGAACGCGCTCGCCGCCGTCGAGGGGGTGCGCGAGATCGCCGTGTTCGGCCTGCCCGACGAGCAGTGGGGCCAACGGGTCTGCGCCGCCTACGTGGCCGACGGCGGTCCGGCCCTCGAGGGGGCCCTGCGGGCCGCCGCCTCGGCCCGCCTCGCCCCGTACAAGCGGCCCAAGACCTACATCGCCGTGGCGGAGCTGCCCCATACCGCCACGGGCAAGCTCATGCGCCGCGCCGTCCCGGAGCACCTGGGTCTCGACAAGGCGGGTAGAACAGGGTGATGCCTTTCGCCACCACCAATCCCGCCACCGGAAAGGTCGAGAAGGAGTTCCCGGCCCACACCCCCGAACAGGTCGATGCCCTCCTCGGGCGTGCCGTCGCCGCGTTCGCCAACTACAAGACGACGACTTACGGCGAGCGGGCCCTCTACCTCGTCACCGCCGCCGAACTGCTCGAGGGGGAGGTCCCCGACGTCGCCCGGATCCTCACCACCGAGATGGGCAAGACGTTCGCCGCGGCCAAGGCCGAGGTCTCGAAGTGCGCGCTCGGCCTGCGCTGGTTCGCCGAAAACGGCGAGGAGCTCTTGGCCGACGAGCCGATCACGACCGCCGCCACCCGGTCGTACGTGCACTACCAGCCGCTCGGCCCCGTGCTGGCGGTCATGCCGTGGAACTTCCCCCTGTGGCAGGTCATCCGGTTCGCCGCTCCGGCGCTGATGGTCGGCAACGTCGGCCTGCTGAAGCACGCGTCGAACGTGCCGCAGACGGCGCTGGCCATCGAGGACCTGTTCCGTCGGGCTGGCCTGCCCGACGGGGTGTTCACGAACCTCTTCGTCGAGTCCAAGGACATCGCCGCGCTGATCGAGGACCAGCGCGTCGCGGCGGTCACCCTGACCGGCAGCGAGCGGGCCGGCATGTCGGTGGCGTCGGCCGCCGGGCACGCCATCAAGAAGAGCGTGCTCGAGCTCGGCGGCTCGGACCCCTTCATCGTGACCCCGTCGGCCGACCTCGATGCCTGTGTGCGCACCGCCGTCACCGCACGGGTGCAGAACAACGGGCAGTCGTGCATCGCGGCCAAGCGCTTCATCGTGGTCGGGGACGTGGCGGAGGAGTTCCTGTCCCGTTTCACCGAGGCGATGGACGCGCTGGTCGTCGGCGACCCCTTCGACCCCGCCACCGACCTCGGTCCGATCGTCACCGCGGCCCAGCGGGACGAGCTGGTGGGCCAGGTGCAAGAGGCGCGTCGCCAGGGTGCCGTCGTGCACGCCGGTGCCGAGGTCCCCGCCGGCGACGGCTGGTGGTTCCCGCCGACGGTTCTCTCGGGCGTGACCATGGACATGCCCTTCGCCCAGGAGGAGATCTTCGGCCCGGTGGCCATGGTCCTCGCGGTGCCCGACCTCGACGCCGCCATCGAGGCGGCCAACGGGACCACGTTCGGCCTCGGTTCGAGCGTGTGGACCGATGACGACGACGAGACCGAACGGTGCATCGAGGAGATCGAGGCGGGGGCCGTGTTCGTGAACGCCATGGTGGCCTCCACGCCCGAGCTGCCCTTCGGCGGGATCAAGCGGTCGGGTTTCGGGCGCGAGCTGTCGGAGCTGGGCCTGAAGGAGTTCACCAACCCCAAGACGGTGTGGATCGCCTGACGACCTACCTCGACCACGGCGCCACCACGCCGCTGCGGCCCGAGGTCGCCGCCGCCATGGCCGAGGTGCGTGCGGGGCCGCTCGGAAACCCGACCGGCAGTCATCCGCCCGCGCAGCGGGCCCGACGACTGCTCGAAGAAGCCCGCGACGGTGTGGCCGCCTTCCTCGGTCGCCACCCCGGGGAGATCGTCTTCACCTCGGGGGGCACGGAGGCGGCCAACCTCGCAGTACTGGGGACCGTCGACGCGGCCCGCTGCGAGCGCGGGGAAGCGGTGCTGCTGTGCTCGGTCGTGGAACACCCGGCGGTGCTCGAGTCGGCCCGCGCCGCGGAACGGGTGGGCGTCGACACGCGTGCGTTGCCCGTCGACGGGGCCGGGCTGCTCGACCTCGACGCCCTGGCGAAGTCGCTGTCGTCGCGCACCACGCTCGTGGCCGTCATGACGGCCAACAACGAGACGGGCGTGCTCCAGCCGCTGGGCGACGTCGTCGACGAAGTGCGACGCCGCGCCCCGCAGGCGTACGTCTTCACCGACGCCGTGCAGGCGGCTCCGTACCTCGACCTCGCCAAGGTGGCAGCGGGAGCGGATCTGGTGTCGCTCAGCGCGCACAAGGTCGGCGGCCCGGTGGGCGCGGGTGCGCTCGCCGTGCGGCCCCAGGTGGCCCTGGCGGCGCGCCAGCACGGTGGGGGGCAGGAGCGCGAGCGGCGCAGCGGGACCCAGGACGTGGCCGGTGCGGTGGGGCTGGCCACCGCGCTGCGCCTGGTGGCGGCCGAACGAGCCGAGGCGGCCGACCGGGTCGCCGCGCTGCGGGACCGGCTCGGCGACGGGTTGGTGGCGACGGTGCCGGGGGTGCACCGCACGGTGCCCGCCGGCACCGCCGTCCTGCCCGGGCACCTGCACCTGTGCGTGCCCGGGGTCGAGCGCGAGGAGCTGCTGGTCGCGCTCGGTCAAGAGGGGGTGTGCGTCTCGGGCGGTTCGTCCTGTGCCAGCGGGGCCCTCGAGCCCAGCCACGTGTTGGCCGCGATGGGGGTTGCGCCCGAGCTGGCCGCCGGGGCGCTCCGCTTCACGTTGGGCCACGGCACCACCGAGGCCGACGTGGACCGCGCCCTCGGCATCGTCGTGGGCGTGGTCGCGGCGCTGCGTCGGCGCGCCTGAGCCCCGGTGGCACACTGGTCCCATGCGGGTGCTGGTGGCCATGTCGGGGGGCGTCGACTCGTCGGTCGCGGCAGCGCTCTTGGTGGAACAGGGCCATGACGTGGTGGGAGCCACGCTCAAGCTGTGGGGCGGCCCGTCCGATTCGGGCTGCTGCTCGGTGGCCGACGTCGACGACGCGCGCCGGGTGGCCCAGCAGCTGGGCGTCGCCCACCACGTGTTCAACCTGACCGAGGAGTTCGACCGCCACGTCGTGACGCCCTATGTCGGCGACCACGCCCGCGGGAGGACGCCGAATCCGTGTATCGAGTGCAACCGCTTCATGAAGTTCGACCGGCTGCTGCGCCGGTCCGAGCGGCTCGGCTTCGACCGCCTGGCCACCGGGCACCACGCCCGGGTGACGGGCGACGCCGGGACGTTGCGCCTGCGCCGGGGCGCCGACGCGGCCAAGGACCAGTCCTACGTGCTCTCCATCCTCGGGCAGGGCGCGCTCGGGCGCGTGCTCTTCCCGGTCGGGGACATGACCAAGGACGAGGTGCGGGCCCACGCGCGGCGCCTCGGCCTGCGCACCGCCGCCAAGCCCGACAGCCAGGACGTGTGCTTCATCGGGCGCGCCGAGGGGAGGCAGGGCTTCTTGTCCCGGCGGATGGAGCTGCACCGCGGTGACGTGGTGGACGGCGAGGGGCGGCCCGTCGGCGCCGTCGATGCGGTCGAGCTCGTCACGGTGGGGCAGCGGCGCGGCATGGGTCACGGCAGCGACGGCAAGCGCCGTTACGTGACCCGGGTCGACGTCGCCACGCGCCAGGTCACCGTCGGCGGCGCGACGGAGGTGCTGCGCTCCTCGGTCCTGCTCCCCGCGGCGTCGCTCACCTGGGTCGACGGGCCGCTCGACCCCGGGTCACGGGCCGTGGCCCAGGTGAGCGCGCACGGTCGCCCGGTGCCCTGCTCGGTGGAGACCGACGACGCGGGACTGCGTGTGCGCTTCGACGCCCCGCAGCGGCCGGTGGCCCCGGGCCAGACCGTGGCGCTCTACGACGAGCTCGACCCCGACGCCGTCGTCGGCGCGGGCGTCGCCGCCTGAGCATGGCCGCGACCGTCCCCCCCGAGGCGGCGGCGCGCGCGGCGGAGTTGCGCACGCTGATCGTCCACCACAACGAGCTGTACCACGCGCTCGACGCGCCCGAGATACCCGATGCCGAGTACGACCTCCTCGTCGTGGAGCTGCGCCGGCTCGAGGCGGACCACCCTGCGCTGGCCACGCCCGACTCGCCGACCCGGACGGTAGGCGCCGCCCCGTCGGGTCTCTTCGCCGAGGTCCGTCACCGCGCGCCGATGATGAGCCTCGACAACGCGTTCGAAGAGCCCGAGCTGGGGGCGTGGGCGGAGCGGCTGCGACGCCTGGACCCCGGGCTCGACCTCGAGACGCTCGCGTTCTCCTGCGAGCCCAAGGTCGACGGCGTGGCGATGTCGTTGATCTACGAGCGCGGGAAGTTCGTCCAGGCCGCCACGCGGGGTGACGGGGTCACCGGCGAGGACGTGACGGCGAACGTGGCCACGGTGATGGACGTGCCCAAGGAACTGGCCAAAGCGGGCGGGCCCTACCCCGAGGTGCTCGAGGTACGCGGCGAGATCTACATGCCGGTGGCCGAGTTCGAGGCGATGAACAAACGGCAGGCGGACGCAGGCGAGCGGCTGTTCGTGAACCCGCGCAACTCGGCGGCCGGCGCCCTGCGTCAAAAGGACCCGGGCATCACGGCGACGCGGCCGTTGCACTTCTGGGCCTACGCAGTCGGCGTCGTGGAACGAGTCCCGGCGAGGAGCAAGTGGCCGGCGGCCACGCAGTCCGACACGCTGGCGCAGCTGGCCAAGGCGGGCTTCCCGGTCAGCCCCGATGCCCGCCGGCTCACGGGAATGTCCGCCGTCGTGGACCGCTGCCGCGAGCTGGCCGCGCTGCGTCACGACCTGGCCTACGAGATCGACGGCGTCGTGATCAAGGTGGACGAGCTGGCTCTGCACCAGGTGCTGGGGACGACCTCACGGGCGCCCCGCTGGGCCATCGCCTTCAAGTTCCCGCCTGAGGAGCGTACGACCAGGCTCCTCGACATCATGGTCTCCATCGGGCGCACGGGGCGGGCGACGCCGTTCGCCCGCCTGGAGCCGGTCTTCGTCGGTGGCTCCACGGTCGGGGTGGCGACGCTGCACAACGAGGACCAGGTGGCGGCGAAGGACGTGCGGCCGGGCGACCTCGTCGTCGTGCGCAAGGCCGGCGACGTCATCCCCGAGGTCGTGGGTCCGGTACCGGGCGTGCGGGCGCGGCGCAAGCCGAAGTGGAAGTTCCCGACGTCGTGCCCGTCTTGCGGCGAGCCGCTGGTGCGCCTGCCGGGGGAGAGCGACACGTACTGCACGAACATCGACTGCCCCGCGCAGCGGGTGCAACGCATCTCGCACTACGCGTCGCGTTCGGCCATGGACATCGAGGGGCTCGGCGAAGAGCGCGTGCTCCAACTCGTCGGCGCCGGGTTCGTCGACGACGCGGCGGACCTCTACGACCTGACGCCCGAGCAGCTGGTCACGCTGGAACGGTTCGGCGCTCTGTCCGCGCGCAATCTGGTGGCAGCCGTCGACGCGTCGAGACGTCAGCCCTTGAGCCGGCTGCTCGTCGCGCTCGGCATCCGCCACGTCGGCCCGACCGTCGCCCGCGCCCTGGCCCGCGCCTTCGGGTCGCTCGACGCGCTGCAGGCCGCGCGCGTGGAAGAGCTGGCCGCAGTGGACGGCGTCGGCGCCATCATCGCGGCGAGCCTGGCCGAGTTCCTCGCCGCCGACACCAACGTGGCCGTCGTGGCGCGGCTGCGTCGGGCCGGGGTCAACACGGTGGAGCCGGGTGCCGCCGGATCGGTGGGAGGCGGAGCCGGGGCGGCGGCCTCCCCGGAGCAGACGCTGTCCGGCAAGGCGGTGGTGGTGACGGGGGCGGTGCCCGGCTACACGCGGGAGGGAGCGGAGGAGGCGATCACGGCGCGCGGCGGCACGTCGCCCGGGAGCGTGTCGAAGAAGACGTTCGCCCTGGTGGTGGGCGACGCGCCGGGTGCCAGCAAGCTCAAGAAGGCGGAGGAGGTCGGCGTGCCGACCGTTGCCGCCGCCTCTTTCGAGGCGTTGCTCGAGACGGGCGAGCTGCCGCGATGAGCAGGCTCGTCGTCGGGTGCGGAGGTGTCCACCGGATGCGGGCCTGCAATCGGTAGCCTGAGTGCGCCTCCGATGCCCCTGATCACAGATTCCATCGGCCGGGTCCTTGGGAAGCGGTACCGGCTGCTCTCCGCACTGGGCACCGGCGCTTCGGCTCACGTCTACCTGGCCGAGGACGTGTCGCTGCAGCGCCACGTCGCGGTCAAGGTGTTGCAGCCCGGGCTCGCCACCGATGAGGCGTTCTTGAAGCGCTTCCGGGCCGAGGCGCGCTCGGTGGCCTCGCTCAACCACCCCCACGTCCTGCGGGTCTTCGACTGGGGCGACGACACGGACGGGCCGTACTTGGTGTTGGAGTATCTCGGCGGGGGCTCGCTGCGTGACCTGCTGGACCGGGACGTGCGGCTGTCGTACGCACAGGCGGCGCAGCTGGGGACCGAGGTGGCGCAGGGGCTGGCCTACGCGCATGTCCGTGGGTTGGTGCACCGTGACATCAAGCCGGCCAACCTGCTCTTCGACGAGGAGGGCCGGGTGCGGGTGGCCGACTTCGGCGTGGCCCGGGCGCTGGCGGAGGCGGCGTGGACCGAGCCGGCGGGGGCGATGGTGGGGACGGCGCGCTACATCTCGCCCGAGGCGGCCGAGGGCAAGCCCGTCGACGGCCGGGCCGACGTCTACTCGCTGGCCCTGGTCTTGTACGAGGCGGTCACCGGGACGGTGCCGTTCGTGACCGACACGACGATGGGCACGTTGGCGGCGCGGATCGGGCAGCCGCTGCCGCATCACGAGGCGTTGGGGCCGTTGGACGATGTGCTGGCCCGCGCGGCCGCGCCCGACGTTGCGGCCCGACTCGACGCGGCCGGGCTCGCCGCCCGGCTCGGCGCCCTGGCGGCCGCGTTGCCGACACCGGCCCCCCTGCCGCTCGTCATCCCGCATCTGGACGCGACGTCGACCGTGCGCGGCTTCCGGCCCCCGGGCGTGTCGGAGCTGACGGACTCGGGGGTGGTGGTGGCGGGCACGTCCTCGACCGCCATCGCGCCCAGCGTGACGGCGGCGACGGCGGTGACGGCGGCCGCGCCGGTCGGCACCAGGGCCGGGCCGGGGGAGATCTTCGACGCCGAGCCGAACGGGGCCGGACCGGGCCGGTTCGGCCCGCGCTCTTCGTGGGTGGGGCGGCGCACGTGGTGGATCGTGGCGGCGATCGCCCTGGTGGTGATCGTGGCCGCGGGATTGGTGGCGGCCTTGGAGACCAGCGTGTTCACGCCGTCGCACCCCACGCCGGCGCTGGTCAACCTGCCGGTGGCCCAGGCCCGGTCGGCGGTGGCCAAGGTGCACATGGACCTGAGGTTCGGGCCGCCGGTGAAGTCGATCGCGGTGGGGGCCGGTTCCGTCGTGTCCCAGAGTCCCAAGCCCGGCGTGTCCCAGAAGGAGGGCTCGACGGTCACGGTCGTGCTCTCCGAGGGCAAACCCGACGTCACCGTGCCGTCCCTGACCGGCATGACCTGTGCCCAGGCGGCGGCGGCGCTGCAGTCGGCGCACTTCCAGTCGGTGTGCGCGCCCGGTGCCTACAACGACAACATCCAGGCCGGCGTGCTCGACCTGTGGTCCATCGGTTCGACCCAGAACCCGACCACGGCGCCCTACGGCGCCACGATCACGCTCGTCCCCTCGCTGGGCCACTCGCCGGCGACGGTGCCCAGCATCCCGACCAGCTACACCTTGCAACAGGCCCAGGCTGCCTTGGAGGCCGTCGGGCTGACGGCCACGCAGAACTCCGAGTCGAGCACGACGGTCCCCTCGGGCCAGGTGATCTCGACCAGCCCAGCCAGCGGCGCGTCGGCACCCTACGGCTCGGCGGTGACCGTCAACGTGTCGACCGGGCCGCCGACGACGACGGTGCCCAATGTCCTGCAAGACACGGTGTCCCAGGCCACGTCGGCCATGCAGAGCGCCGGCCTCAGCGTTTCGGGCGTGTCGGGCAATCCGAACAACAGCGTCGTGGGCACCCAGCCCTCCATCGGTTCGACGGTGCCGACCGGCTCCTCCGTCCAGCTGTTCACTCACTAGCCGCCGCCCCTCCGTGGTGCTCCCGTTCGACCCGAGGTGTGACCTTTGCGAGGCGGCGCGCCTGTCGGAGTGGCACCACGAGGACGCCGTGTGTTGGGTGGCCGACTGCGAGGTGTGCGGCGTGCCCATGGTCGTGTGGAAGCACCACGGCCGTGTGCCACCCGATGACGAGGTCGCGCACATGCTGGCCCAGCTGACGCGGGTGGCCGACGCCCGTTTCGGCGCCGGCGAGTGGTCCGTTGACCGGGTCATGCGCCAGATTCCCGACCATTTCCACGCCCACGGCCGCGACCCGAACTGGTGGTTCCGACTGCGCGGACTGCGCTGAACGATCCGCCCTTCCCGGGCGCCTGAAACGTCCGTCGGCCCGCCCGGGGCCACCGGAATTGGCGCCGGTAGGGTGGGCCAAATGGAGGTTTCCCCGGTGGAGCGCTCCGACGCGCTCCTCGACCCGGTCTCGGACCCGGGGGGCGGCGCCATGGGCACGCTCGGAGACGGCTCGGTCGAGACGAACTGGTTCACCCTGCTGCACCGCCGGGTCTCGGCGCGCGCGGTGCGCAGTCCGCGCTACCAGTGGTGGGCCCTGGTCGCCCTCCTGGCCGGGTTGCTCTCCCTCAACATCACCTTCACCGTCTTCGTGGTCGCCCTGCCCACGGTCAAAGCCGACTTCCACACGAGCTTCTCGGTGCTGGCGTGGGCCTCGACGGGTCCCCTGCTGGCCTTCGGGGTGGCGGCACCGTTCTTTGGCAAGGCGGGCGACCTCTTCGGCCACCGCCGGCTCTACCAGTTCGGGCTCCTCGGCGCCATGGTCAGCGCGACCCTGACCGCCACCGCGCCCGACGTCGGGATGTTGCTGTTCGCACGTGCCCTCGACGGCGTGCAGGGCGCGGCGACCGGTACGGCGTCGATGGCGATCATCCTCGAGCTGTTCGCGCCCGGGGACCGCGTCAAGGCCCTCGGGTGGTGGTCGCTGGTGGGCGCCGGCGGGCCGGTTCTCGGCATCACGCTCGGCTCGCCCGTGATCCAGTTCTTCGGGTGGCGCACGCTCTTCTGGGGCCAGTTGGTGCTCCTGATCATCGCCTCGGCGGTGGTCGCCGTGCTGTTGCCGTCGAGACGGTCGACCGGCGTCCGGGCGCGGTCGCACGTGTGGGGGGGCATGGACTGGGTCGGGAGCTGGAGCCTGGCCGGCGGCGTGACCGCCGCCATGTTGGTCCTCAGCATCGGACCCATCGCCGGGTGGACCTCGCCCGGCGTCATCGGCGCGGGTGTCGCCGCGGTGGTTCTGGCCGGCGTGTTCGTTTGGCGGGAGGCCACCAGTGCGAACCCGCTCGTGCCGACGACCTATTGGCGCCGCCGCAATTTCATGTTCCCCATGGGCGCCAAGAGCTTCTCGAGCTTCGCCTACTTCGGTGGCTTCTTCTTGTTCCCCCTGCTCATGGAGCAGGTCTACGGCTACAGCGTCTCTCAGGTCGGGTTCATCTCGGTCGCCCGACCCCTGGTCTTCGCCGTCAGCGCGCCGATCGCCGGCTACATGGCGGTGCGCACCGGCGAGCGGACGGCGACGCTGTTCGGTACCGGCGCACTCCTCCTCTCCATGGTGCTCTTCGCCACGCTCGCCTCCTCGTCGGGGCTGCTGGTGATCTTGCTCGCCCTCGCCCTGTCGGGGCTTGGCATGGGGGTGTCGATGCCCGCCACTTCGGCGACGATGGCGAACGAGTTGGCCGAGTCGGAGTACGGCGTGATGAGCGCGGCGCAGCTGCTGGCCACCCAGGTGGGGGAGGTGGCGGGGATCCAGGTCGTCTTGACGATCCAGGAGTCGATCGCGCGCAGCTCGGGCCTCGGCAACGTGCACCAGAGCACCGCGCTGTTGCACAGCTTCCGCGTCCCATTCTGGGTCGGGGCCGGCACGGCTGCCTTGGCGCTGCTCTGCGCGCTGTTCATGCGGCCGCTGCCCCGACCGGCGCGCCGCGGACGCCGCCTGACGCCGGCGACTACTCGGTGATGTCCCGCAGGCGCTGGGCGAGCTCGGCGGCCTTGGGATCGGCGGCGGCCGGCGTGGCCTGGAGCGCCATCAGCTTGGCCATGTCGCCCTCCACCCGCACCTTGCCGGCCATGAACGCCTGCATGCCGGCCTGAGGATTCCCCTCGACCAGGATCGCCTTGGCGGTGACGTAGTCGACGGTGACCTTGAGGTCCTGCTCCTCGAGGTGGCCCGTCTCGAGCACGAGCTCGCCGCCCGAGGTGTCCATGTGGGCGAGGATGTCCTCGTCGGTGAACGGAACGTCCGTCACCACCAGGTTCATCCGCACGCTGTGGGGGACCGGCGGGGTCGTGCCCTCGTAGTCGGCGCGGATCGTGCGGGCCTCGTCCAGCCATTCGTCGCTCAGGAACGGGTACGACGGCATTGCGGTGCTCCTTCGTCTTCGGTCAGGACCTCGATGCCCCCCCGAGGGGCATGCGGCCGCCGGAACCCTACTCGCCTCGCCGGTAGGCTGCCGATCCGTGACCGCTCCCGTTCTCCCCGGTGCAGAGCCCTATTCCGCCGTCGGCGACGGCCGGGGCGCGTTGGTCCTGCACGGCTTCACCGGCAACCCGCAGTCGATGCGCGGTCTCGCCCACGCGCTGGCCGACGCGGGGTTCACCGTGGAGATGCCGTTGCTCCCGGGCCACGGGACGGACATCGTCGACATGCTCGACACACGGTGGGAGGACTGGTCCGGCGCGGCCGAGACGGCGTACACCGAACTGGCGGCGCGCAGCGACGCCGTCGTGGTCGTCGGCCTCTCCATGGGGGGCACGCTCGCGGTGTGGCTCGCCGAGCGCCATCCAGAGATCGCGGCCATGGCGGTCGTCAACCCCCTGCTGGCGCCGCCCGACGAAGGCACCGTGTCGCTCATCGAGTCGATGATCGAAGGTGGCGACGAGGTCGCACCGGGCATCGGATCCGATATCGCCCTGGAGGGTGCGGTCGAGTCGGCCTATCCCGGACTGCCCCTGCGAGCCGTCCGTTCCCTGTTCGCCGCCGCGGCCGAGGTGGAGGCGGAGCTCGCGTCGGTGAGCTGCCCCGTGCTCGTCTTGACGAGCGTGCAGGACCACGTGGTGGACCCCAGGTCGAGCGAGCTCTTGGTGGCGGCGGCCAAGGGACCGGTCGAGCAGGTGAAGCTGGAGCGGAGCTTTCACGTCGCGACGCTGGACTTCGACAAGGACGAGATCGAGGCGCGCACGGTCGAGTTCGTGTCGGGCGTGCTCCCGCTGCGCCGGTGAGTGGGCCGCCCGAGCGCGAGACGGCCCCGGTCACGCTCAGCCGCGAGGACGTCGTCCACGTGGCCCGCCTGGCCCGGCTGGAGCTGACCGACGCGGAAGTCGACCGGTTCACGGCGCAGCTACGCACCGTCCTCGACCACGCCGCCGACGTGGCGGCACTGGACCTGGCCCACCTCGAGCCGTCGTCGCACCCCATCGCACTGGTCAACGTCCTCCGGGCCGACGAGCCGCAGCCCAGCCTCGACCGCGAGGAGGTGCTGGCGGCCGCGCCAGCGGTCGAGGACGACCAGTTCCGGGTGCCGCGGATCGGCGGCGCCGCCCCGTGAGCCGCGCCGTGGCGCTGGCGGCCGAGGTCCGCTCCGGGGAGCGGTCGGCCCGCGAGGTCATCGAGGAGGCCTTGGGCGTGGTGGCGTCCCGCGACGGCGCGCTCAACGCGTTCCTCGTCGTGCTCGGCGACCAGGCGCGGGCGCAGGCCGACCGGGTCGATGCGGCCGTGGCGGCGGGGCGCGACCCGGGCCCCTTGGCGGGCGTGCCCGTCGCGCTGAAGGACAACTTGTGCACGCGGGGTATCGCGACCACCTGTGGGTCGAAGATCCTGGAGGGCTGGCGCCCGCCCTACGACGCCACGGTCGTCGAGGCCCTCCGCCGGGCCGGCGCCATCGCGTTGGGCAAGACGAACATGGACGAGTTCGCCATGGGGAGCTCGACCGAGAACTCGGCCTTCGGGCCGACGCGCAATCCGCGCGACACGGCCAAGGTCCCCGGTGGGAGCAGCGGCGGCTCGGCCGCGGCGGTGGCGGCCGGCTTCACCCCCCTCGGTCTCGGCTCCGATACGGGCGGGTCCATCCGGCAGCCGGCCGCGCTGTGCGGCGTGGTGGGGATGAAGCCGACGTACGGTCGGATCTCTCGTTACGGCCTGGTGGCCTTCGCCAGCTCGCTGGACCAGATCGGCCCGTTCGCGACGACGGTGGAGGATGCCGCACTCCTCTTCGACGCCCTGGCCGGGCACGACCCGCGCGACAGCACGTCGTTGCCCTCGACGCCGGAGCCCAGCCTGGCCTCGGTGCACGGCGGTGCGGAGGGTGTCCGCGTCGGGCTGTGCCGTGACCTGGTGGACGGCTGCGCGCGGGACGTGGCGGCGCGGGTGCAGGAGGCGGCCGACGCCCTGGCCGACGCCGGGGCGAAAGTCGACGAGATCTCGGTGCCCGAGTTCGCCTACGGCCTGTCGGCCTACTATCTCATCGCCCCGGCCGAGGCCTCTTCCAACCTGGCCCGCTACGACGGCGTCCGCTACGGGCTGCGGGTCGACGGCGAGGACGTGGCAGCCATGAACACCGCCACCCGCACGGCGGGCTTCGGGGCCGAGGTCAAGCGCCGGGTGATGCTCGGCACCTACGCGCTTTCCGCCGGCTACTACGACGCGTACTACGCGCAGGCCCAGCGGGTGCGGACGCTGGTGATGCGGGCTTTCGACCGCGCCTACGAGTCGGTCGACGTGCTGCTCGGCGCCACCGCCCCCACGACGGCGTTCGAGCTCGGGGCGAAGGTGGACGACCCCATGGCGATGTACATGAACGACGTGTGCACCATCCCGTCGAACCTCTCGGGCCACCCCGCGCTGTCGGTGCCCTTCGGGACGGGCGACGACGGCCTACCCGTCGGGGTGCAGGTGCTGGCGCCGGCGCTCGGCGAGGCGATCATGTTCCGCGTCGCCGGCGTGGTGGAGGCCCATGCGCCACGGGAGCCGGGGTCGTGAGCGCGGACTGGGAGATGGTCGTCGGGCTCGAGGTGCACTGCGAGCTGGCGACCACGACCAAGTTGTTCTGCGGGTGCCGCAACGCGTTCGGCGACGAGCCCAACATCAACATCTGCCCCACCTGCGTCGGCCTCCCCGGCTCGCTCCCCGTCCTCAACGAGCAGGCCGTCGAGCTGGCCATGCGCATCGGCGCGGCGCTGCACAGCGAGATACGCCCCTCCGAATTCGCCCGGAAGAACTACTTCTACCCGGACCAGGCCAAGGACTACCAGATCAGCCAGTACGACCGGCCCTTGAACCGCGGGGGCTGGCTCGAGCTGCCCGACGGGTGCCGCGTCGGCGTGACGCGGGCCCACATGGAGGAGGACACGGGCAAGCTCACCCACGTCGGGGCGAGCGGGCGCATCAACGCCGCCGACCACGCCCTGGTCGACTACAACCGCTCGGGGGTGCCGCTGGTCGAGATCGTGAGCGAGCCCGACCTCCGCTCGGTGGCGCAGGCCCGGGCCTACGTCACCGAGCTCAGGGGGATCCTGGTGGCGACCGGCGCGTCGGACGGACGGATGGAGGAGGGGTCCCTGCGCGTCGACGCCAACGTGTCGGTCCGGCCGGCCGGCACTGGTGCGTTCGGTACCCGCTGCGAGATCAAGAACCTCAACTCGCTGCGCTCGCTCGGCCGGGCGACCGAGTACGAGGCGGCGCGCCAGATCGCCCTCCTCGAGGCCGGGGGAGTCGTGGAGCAGGAGACCCGGCATTGGGACGAGGCGGCGGGGCGCACCGAGTCCATGCGCTCCAAGGAGGAGGCCAACGACTATCGCTACTTTCCCGAGCCCGATCTGGTGCCGCTGGCGCCGGACGTCGCCTGGCAGGAGCGGGTGCGCGCCTCGCTGGGCCCGATGCCGGCCGAGCGCCGCGCCGCCCTGGCAACCGCCCTCGGCGGTGGGCCGAGCGACGCCGAGGTTGACCAGATCCGCGCCGTCGTCGACCTGGGCCTCGACACCCTGGTGACGGCCACGACGGCGGCGGGGGCTCCGGCGGCGCTGGCGCTGGCCCGCACCGCCAACGAGGTGGCGGCCCAGGGCGAGGCCGGCCTTGGCCTCGACCCGGGCTCGTTCGCCTCCCTGCTCGCCATGGAGTCCGGTGGCCAACTCTCGGCGACGCAGTCCAAGGCGGTGCTCGGTGCGCTCGTCGAACGCGGCGGGGGAGATCCGAGCGCCGTGGCCAAGGAGATGGGCTTTGAGGCCCTCAGCTCCGACACCTTGGGCGCCGTGCTCGACGAGGTCATCGCCGCGCACCCCGAAGAGTGGGCCCGCTTCGTGGGTGGTGACGACAGCGAGGTGAAGAAGCTGACCGGGTTCTTCATCGGCCGGGTGATGGCCGCCACGTCGGGCAAGGCCAATGGCAAGGAAGTGACAGCCGAGCTGCAGCGACGGCGTCGCTCGTCGAGCGGCTGACCGAGGGCGTCAGGCGGTGAGCGCCTCCTTCGCGTAGCGGTCCAGGGTGGGGCCCACCCAGCGTCCGATCTGGCGCGGCGACGCGGTGGCGATGGGCGGGACGCGCAAGATGTAGCGGGTGAAGGCCAGGCCCATGAGCTGGGAGGAGACCATGGCGGTGCGGCGCTTGGCCATGGCGTCGGTCTCGCCTTCGAGGGGCGAGCGGACCTCCCAGACACGTTCGCTGACGAATTCGCGCATGGCGTCGGCGACATTGGTCGAGGCGGCCATCGCGGACACGCAAGAGGCGAAGGACGAGCCGGAGCCCTCGGCGCTGTCCCACATGGTGAGGAAGGCCTCGATCGTCCGGGCACCGGAGAATTCGGGCTCGACGGCGAGCTCCTTGATCTGGCGGGGGTCGAAGGGGAGGGCCATGGCAGCCACGAAGAGGCTGGCCTTGCCGTCGAAGTAGTGGTGGACCAGGGCCGGGTCCACGCCCGCCTCACGGGCCACCGCCCGCAAGCTGGTCCCGTCGTAGCCCTTGGCCGCGAAGACCCGCGTGGCGGCGTCGACGATCTCGCCCCGAGTGTCGGCGTTGCCGGGCCTCCGCCCGACGGCGGCGCTCATGCCGCGGGGAGCCCCGCGCCGGGCACCACCGTGAAGGGGCGGGTCAGCGGGTATTCACCAGCGGAGAATTCTGTGTTAAAACTCATCAGTGGTGAATCATAGGATGACGCGCCGGTGAGCGGCGTGGAGCCGGGCCCGGCGGAGATCACGGCGCTCGGGCGGCTCGCTGGGCACTGCTACGACCGGCGGCGACTGGTGCTAGTGCTTTGGATCGTCGCCATCGTCGGGATCACCGTCGTGGCTCAGGTGGTGGGCACCGACTTCAAGAACAAGTTCACGGCGGGCGACACGCCGTCGCAGCAGGCGCAGAACATCTTGGCGGCTCGCTTCCCGTCGCAGTCGGGGGACACGGCCGACGTCGTGTTCCACACCGCCACGCCGATCGTCGCCAACCGGGCCGCCATCGACAAAGTGGTGGCGAGCGTGCGACCGCTGCCCTATGTGCAGAGCGTGACCAGTCCGCTTGCGCCAGCCGGGGCCCACCAGATCGCGCCGCGCGGCAACATCGCCTTCGCCCAGGTCCAGTTCTCCACCGACACGGCCGACATCCCGACCGGGGCGATCAAGCAGGTCGTCGCGACGGCGCAAGCAGGTGCCCGGCCCGGTTTCCAGGTCGCGCTCGGGGGCAACCCGATCTCAGCCGCGGTGACCGCGGCCCCCGGGTCGAGCGAGGGGATCGGCATCACTGCCGCCCTCATCATCATGCTCTTGGCGTTCGGCTCCGTGGTCGCCATGGGCCTGCCCGTGCTCACGGCGCTGGCCGGCCTCGGCATCGGTATCGCCCTCCTGGAGCTGCTCACGCACCTCCTCGTCGTGCCCAATTTCTCGCCCGAGATGGCGGCCATGATCGGTATCGGCGTTGGCATCGACTACGCGCTCTTCATCGTCACCCGGTACCGGCAGGGGATCTTCGAGGGGCGCACGCCGCGCGACGCGGTAGTGACGGCGCATATGACGGCGGGCCGCTCCGTCCTCTTCGCCGGGAGCACTGTCGTGATCTCGCTTTTCGGCCTCTATCTGATCGGCCAGGCCTACATGATCGGCCTCGCCACGGCCTGTATCGCTGCGGTGCTCATGGTCCTCACCGCCGCCCTGACCCTGCTGCCGGCCATGCTGGGCTTTGCCGGCAACGCCATCGACAAGCTGCACGTGCCGGGCCTGTTGCAACGCGGCGGCCCGCCGCCCGAGAACGGGTTCTGGTACCGCTGGAGCCGTTTTGTCCAGCGCCGCGCCTGGTTCACGGGCACGATGGCCGTCCTGATCCTCGTCGTGCTGGCCCTCCCGCTCTTCAGCATGCGCATCGCCTTCACGGACGCCGGCAACGATCCCACGTCGCTGACCACGAGGCAGGCCTACGACCTGTTGGCCGAGGGGTTCGGGCCAGGCTTCAACGGGCCGTTGCTCGTCGCGGCCGACATGCGGGGACCCTCGGACCGGGCCACCGTCGAGAAGCTCCAATCGTCCATTGCGTCCGATCACCACGGCGTCGCCCTCGTGACCCCGGCGCAGTTCAACGCCTCGAACACGGGCGGGCTGATCGTCGTCTACCCCACCACCTCACCGCAGTCGTCGCAGACCGAGCAGCTCGTGCAAACCCTCCGCCAGGACGTGATCCCGCCGGTGGTGGCGGGGACGGGGGTCAACGCGCAGGTGGGCGGCGAGACAGCGGCCAGCATCGACGCGGCGGGCTTCTTAGGGCACCGGCTCTTCATCGTGATCGGCGCCGTCCTGGTCTTGTCGTTCCTCCTGCTGATGGTCGTCTTCCGCTCGCTCGTACTCCCGCTCAAAGCGGTGATCATGAACCTGTTCAGCGTGGGCGCCGCCTACGGCGTCATGGTGGCGGTCTTCCAGTGGGGCTGGGCGGGGAGCTTTATCGGCATCGGCGAAACGGGGCCCATCGACCCGTGGATCCCGGTGGCCTTGTTCGTCGTGCTCTTCGGTCTGTCCATGGACTACGAGGTCTTCCTGCTGTCCCGCATTCGCGAGGAATGGTTGCGCACGCACGAGAACTCGACGTCGGTGGCGGACGGGCTGGCCGTGACGGGCCGCATCATCACCGCGGCGGCCGCCATCATGTTCTGCGTCTTCGGCTCCTTCATCATCAAGGACCCGTTGCACATTCTCAAGGTGTTCGGCCTGGGGCTCGCGACCGCGGTGTTGGTCGACGCCACGTTGGTGCGCATGATGCTCGTGCCGTCGATCATGGAAATTCTCGGCCCGGTCAACTGGTGGCTGCCGCGATGGATGGACCGCTCCATGCCGAAGGTCGGCGTCGAGGTGACGCCGACCCCATTGCCGTCACCGGCGTGACCCGCCGGGCGCGGCCGTATGCTTGGCGCCCATGAACGCGGACAGCGGACGAGCGTGGACAGAACGCATCGGAGCCCGTGG
Organism: uncultured Acidimicrobiaceae bacterium; assembly: GCA_963838835.1. Classification (GTDB taxonomy): domain Bacteria; phylum Actinomycetota; class Acidimicrobiia; order Acidimicrobiales; family RAAP-2; genus Bog-473. Next base: position 149,783 of record CAWITA010000028.1, on the reverse strand, counting down.
CCACCTTCGTGTCACTGAATCCTGGGCGCGACGTGCAGAAGGTCGGGACGGCTGCGTTCCTCGGTGAGGACGTCCGCAAGGTCCACGACCCGGTCTGGGCGGTGATCGGCAACCTCGGGGACAGCCAGTGCTACCTGGGCGTTCCGGCGAAAGTGGCGGCCGTCCAGGCTGCCCTCTCCCGCAGGGTGGCCGAGGACGACCTGCCCGTCCGGTTGATACCGCCGGCGTTCACCCTGGGCGTCTCGGACGGTCAGCTCAACGGCACGCCGCAGATGCGGTTCTCACTTGTCGGTCGCGAGCTTGTCCATGATGTCGCCGACATGCACCTGGCGGCGAACAGCGTCGCCGGGCTGCTCGCCGTCGTCGCATGCGACAAGCCCCCCGTGGGGACCGTCGCCGCGGTGCTCGAGAACAATACGCCCGCGGTCATCCTCTCCGACGGCCCGATCAGGCCCGGGGTCGATCCGGAGACAGGTGCCCGGATCGACCTGGTGTCGGCCTTCCAGGTCGTCGACCAGGACGCCGCGGTCCGTACTCGGTTCGCGCTGCACGCCTGCCCCGGCCAGGGCAGCTGCGGGGGCATGTTCACCTACAACACGATGCAGACGTTCATCGCGGTGCTGGGCCTCGAACCGCTGCACATGGTGTCCCCGCCGTCGGATGATCCGCGCCGGCTGACGGAGTTCCCCGATCAGATGGTCGATTGCCTGCTCGCCCTGACGCTTCGGGGCATCCGGCCGCGCGACATCGTGACGCCCGCATCGCTGCGAAACGCGATGACCGTCGCCATCGCCATGGGTGGTTCCACCAACGTGCTGTTGCACAGTGTCGAGATCGCTCGCGCGGCGGGTCTCGACCTGTGGGGCGACGTCCTCAGCCAGGAGGAATTCAACCAGTTGGCGCGGCGACTGCCGGTGCTGGTCAACATGCGACCCTTCGGTGAGTACTCCATGGTGGACGTGGACGCCAGCGGTGGACTGCAGGTCATCGTCCGGGAGCTCTTCGACGCCGGTTTCCTCGAGGGTGAAGCGATCACCTGCACGGGCGAGACCCTGGCCGAACAGCTCCAACGGCTCGGCCCGCCGTCCCCGGATCAGGACGTGATCTACCCGGTCGAGAAGCCCTTCAAGGACACGGGCGGCCTTCGCCTGCTCCGCGGGAACCTCGCCCCCGAGGGCGGCGCGATCCTCAAGATCGCCGGCGTCGAAGGTGGGGTCAAAGACGGCGTCTTCCGCGGCCGTGCCCGCGTGTTCAACGGCGAACGGTCGCTCATTGAGGCCCTCGACCGGCGCCCCGACAGCTTCCAGGACGACGACATGGTGGTGATCCGCTACGAGGGCCCGCGAGGCGCACCGGGCATGCCGGAGCTGCTCGACCCCACCTCGCGGATCACGGCGCTGTGCCGCCAGCGGCAGATCACCATCGCGCTGATGACCGACGCTCGCTTCTCCGGGGGATCGGTCGGTTTGGTGATCGGCCACGTGGCGCCCGAAGCACTCCTCGGGGGGCCGATCGCGCTGGTCGAAGACGGCGACACCATCGTGGTCGACCTGAACACCGATGGCCTCGACTGCGTGGAGCTCGACGACCCCGAGCTGACCGGGCGACGAGCCGCGGCCTGGCGAGCGGAAGCCCAGGGCAACGCGGGCGTGCACCCCGACGTCGTCCCGGTGACCGACAGGGTCCTGGCGCGCATGCGCGCCACGGCGCTCCCCGCCCTCCGGGGCGGCGGCATGGCGACACCCTTGCCGACCTGACCGGGCCCTCTGCCGTGGCGGCGGCGGGCGGAGCAAGGGCGATGACGCCGGCGTCGTGGCAACGCCTTGTCCTCCCGTCCTCCGCATGCCACAATGGTTGTTGATGCAGGCGCTTCGCGGCCGACCCGAGATCCTGGTACTCCTTCTCTAGGCGCGCGCCCACATCGCAACGCGCGCCTTTCGACCTCCCGCTCCGGGGGGTCGTTTCAATTTCCGGACCGATTCGACCGAGAACACAACAACAGCGGAACAGGGGAAGACATGAAGCTGACAGGGGCACAGGCCCTGATCAAGAGCCTCGAGATGCAGGGGGTCGACGTGATGTTCGGCCTGCCCGGCGGCGCCATCCTGCCCGTCTACGACCCCATCATCGACTCCTCCATCCGCCACATCCTGGTCCGCCACGAACAGGGTGCCGGCCACATGGCCGAGGGGTACGCGATGGTCACGGGCCGGCCGGGCGTGGCCATGGTGACCAGCGGCCCCGGCGCCACCAACATCGTGACGCCCTTGGCCAACGCCTACATGGACTCGACCCCGCTCATCGTCGTGTCGGGCCAGGTGGCCACCGGTTCCATCGGCACCGACGCGTTCCAGGAGTGCGACATCACCGGGGTCACCATGGGAATCACGAAGCACAACTGGCTGATCAAGCACGCGGAGGAGATCCCGCGTGTGGTCGCCGCCGCCTTCCACGTCGCGACGACCGGCCGGCCGGGCCCGGTGCTGATCGACCTGCCCAAGGACATCTCCAACGCCACCATGGAGTGGTACTGGCCTTCGTCGGTCGACGAGCTGGACCTTCCGGGGTACCACCCCGTGACCTTCGGCGACCCGGTGCTGGTGGGCCAGGCCGTCGAGCTCATCGCCGCCGCGCACCGGCCCGTCCTCTACGTCGGCGGTGGAGTGCTCAAGGCGCGCGCCGCCGAGGCGCTGCGGGCGCTGGCCGAGCGCACCGGTATCCCTGTCGTGACCACGCTGATGGCCCGGGGAGCCTTTCCCGACTCGCATCCCCAGGCGCTCGGGATGCCCGGGATGCACGGCCACTACACCGCGGTGACGGCCATGCAGAAGAGCGACCTCCTCGTCAGCCTGGGAGCCCGCTTCGACGACCGGGTGACCGGGAAGATCAGCGCCTTCGCACCCGACGCCAAAATCATCCACGTCGACATCGACCCCGCCGAGCTGGGCAAGGTGCGGGTCCCCGACGTGGCCATCGCCGGGGACTGCCGCAAGGTGATCGAGGAGCTGTTGCTCGCCATGGACGCGCGCAACGATCGGCCCGTCGTCCAGAACCTCGATCCGTGGTGGCGCCAGGTCAACGAGTGGCGAGAGCGGTTCCCGCTGTACTACGCCGACGCCGACGGCGGTGCGATCAAGCCGCAGAACGTCGTCGAGCAGCTGCGCGACGCGGCGCCGGTCGACACCATCGTCGTGGCCGGTGTCGGGCAGCACCAGATGTGGGCCTCGCAGTACTGGAACTTCGAGCACCCCTACACCTGGGTCAATTCTGGCGGTGCGGGCACGATGGGCTTCGCGGTACCGGCCGCCGTCGGCGCCAAGGTCGGCCGGCCGGACCGCACCGTCTGGGCCATCGACGGTGACGGGTGCTTCCAAATGACGGCCCAGGAGTTGGTCACGGCGAGCTCCGAGCAGATCCCGGTCAAGATCGCCATCCTCAACAACGCGTACCTCGGCATGGTCCGCCAGTGGCAGGAGATGTTCTACGGGGAGCGCTACTCCGAGGTGTACCTCTCCCCTGACCTGCCCGACTACGTGAAGTGGGCCGAGGCCATGGGCTGCGTGGGCATCCGGGCCGAATCGCCGGAGGACGTCGGGCCCGTCATCGAGAAAGCCAACGCCATCGACGACCGCCCGGTCGTGGTCGACTTCCGCACCGACGCCTTCGAGAAGGTGTTCCCCATGGTGCCGGCCGGCGCCTCCAACGACGACATCGTCGTGCACCCCGACCAGGCGGCGGGGCGATGACGCCGGCACAGCTGAGCGCCCTGGCGGGCGGCCGGACCGCGGCGCCCCGTCACCACATCCTCTCGGTCCTGGTGGAGAACAAGGCCGGGGTGCTGGCCCGGGTCGCGGGGCTGTTCAGTCGCCGGGGCTTCAACATCTACTCGCTCGCGGTGGCCCCGACCGACGAGGACGAAAACTTCAGCCGCATCACGATCGTGGTGGACGTGGAGTCGGCCCCCCTCGAGCAGGTGATCATGCAGCTCGACAAGCTCGTCAACGTCGTCTCCATCGGCGAGCTCTCCCCGGCCGAGGCGGTCGAGCGCGAGCTGCTGCTGGTGACGGTGGCGGTCGGGCCGACCGAGCGGTCACAGGTCATTCAGCTCGTGGGGGTCTTCGCGGGCGAGGTGGTCAGTGTGGGTGCCGACCGCCTCACCGTCATGCTGGCCGGCCCGCCCGAGAAGATCGACGACTTCGAGGGCCTGTTGGAGCAGTACACGGTCGTGGAGCTCCAACGGACGGGCCGCGTCGCCCTGCCTAAGCTGGAACGCCACTGAAGCCGCGAGGCACGAGATCGAAGAGTCGACGAGTCCGAAGAGAAAGAGCTGACGCCATGGCCACGCTGTACTACGAATCCGACGCTGACCCCAGCCTGATCGCAGGCCGCAAGGTCGCCATCCTGGGCTACGGCTCCCAGGGGCACGCCCACGCCCAGAACCTCCTGGAGTCCGGCGTCGACGTCCGGGTCGCCCTGCGTGAGGGCAGCTCGAGCAAGCGCAAGGCCGAGGAGGCCGGGCTGCGCGTCATGTCCTTGGCGGACGCCGCGGCCGAGGCGGACGTCATCATGATCCTCCTCCCGGACACCGAGCAGAAGGCGGCCTACGACGAGTTCGTGGCGCCCAATCTCAACGACGGCGACTGCCTGATGTTCGCCCACGGGTTCAACATCCGCTTCGGGCAGGTCGTGCCTCCCCCCGGGGTCGACGTGGCCATGGTCGCTCCCAAGGGTCCGGGCCACCTGGTCCGCCGGACCTACACCGAGGGCGGCGGTGTGCCGTCGCTGATCGCGGTGCATCAGGACGCCACCGGGAAGGCGCGCGAGCTCGCCTTGTCCTACGCCCACGCGATCGGGGCCACCAGGGCCGGGGTGCTCGATACGACGTTCGACGAGGAGACGGAGACCGACCTCTTCGGCGAGCAGGTGGTCCTGTGCGGCGGCCTCACGGCGCTCGTGACCGCGGGGTTCGAGACGCTGGTGGATGCCGGCTACCAGCCGGAGTCGGCCTACTTCGAGTGCCTGCACGAGCTCAAGCTCATCGTGGACCTGATGTACGAGCAGGGCATCGCCGGCATGCGCTACTCGATCTCCGACACGGCCGAGTACGGCGACCTCACCCGCGGCCCACGCGTCATCGACGCTGCCGTCCGGGCCGAGATGCAGACGATCCTCGAGGACATCCGCAGCGGCGCCTTCGCCAAGGAGTGGATTGCCGAGAACAAGGCGGGGCGCCCCCGCTTCCAAGCCCTGCGCGAGGCGGGCAAGGCCCACCAGATCGAGGCCGTGGGCCAGGAGCTGCGGGCCATGATGCCGTTCATTTCGGCCGGGAAGACCCGGGTACAGGATGCTTCGGGTGGCTGATCAGGGCTAACCGGTCGAGCCTCCGTGGAGGCCTTGACGATGACATCAGTATGATGTCATCATGACAGTATGAAGATGTCACTGGTGGTCGAGGGCCTGCGCTCCGACGCCATCAGCGTGGGCGACCTGGGCGACGACACCGTGGCCGAGGTCGCCGAGCGCATTGCCACCCTGCTCGGCCGGTCCGCGCCGGCCCGCATCCTCGACCTGCTCTCGGACGCCGCCGCCGAGCTGTCGGACGAACTGCCGGACGGGCGGGTCGAGATCCGGGTCGCCGGTGACGACGTGCACCTCGCCTACCTCGAGGACGAGCACGTGCTCGCCGCCGGTGACGGGGACGCCGACCTGTCCGCCCGCATCACGCTGCGCCTGAGCGAGGGCCTCAAGGCCAGGGTCGAGGAGGGTGCAGCGAGCGAAGGCCTCTCCGTGAACTCCTACATCGTGCGCACGCTCGAGCGGGGGACATCGACCAACCGGAGCCGGAGCGGTCGCGCGGGAAACCGCCTGCGTGGCTACGGCACGACGTGAAGGGAGCACCGGACATGGAAAATTCGTTGGAGACCCCCGGGGTGGTCCGCCTGTTCGTTCAGAACGAGGTCGGCCTGGTGGCAATCGCCGCTCGGCAGACCGACACGACCCTCGTCTCGCTGGAGCCCGCCGGGCCGGGGGCGGAAGAGATCGTCGAACGGGCGGTCGTCGAGTGGCGCCCGACGTCGAGGGGCCACATCGTGGTCGTGAAGATTCCCAAGGTGCACGGGAGGCGCCTCCTGCGCCGCAACGCCGTCATGGTGCGGGTCGAGCTGCCCGAGGGGAGCGACGCCGAGGTGTTCGCTGGCTCGGCCGACGTCGAGATCACCGGGCCGATCGGCACCGCCGAGGTCACCACGGCGAGTGGGGACGTCTTCATCGACGACGTGGCCGCTGACGTGACCGGCAAGACGGCGAGCGGTCACATCACGCTTGGCAGCGTGGGGGGTGACGTCCGGGTGTACACGGCGTCGGGCGACCTGCGCGCCGACGTCGGCCGCACGCGCGACCTCGAGGTCGGGGCGGCGCGCAAGCGGGTCGAGGTCAAGGCGACTTCCGGAAACGTCCGACTCGGGGCGCTGTCGCACGGCGCCCGGATCATGAACGTGTCCGGCGACGTGCGCATCCTCTCGGTCGAGGAGGGCACCCTGCACGTGCGCTCCGTGTCGGGGAACGTCTTGGTGGGCGTGGCCAAAGGCGTCGACCTCCACGTCGACGTGGAGACGCTGTCCGGCGCCGTCAACTCGGAGATCGCGCTCGCGGAGACGCCGCGGCCGGGAAACCGCCGGGAGACCCGGGTGGACCTCAGCGTCCGCAGCGTGTCGGGCAACGTCGACATCGCCCGGGCGCTCGAGCAGGTCGCCTGAGGGCTCTCGGCGCCGCCGCTACATTCGGAGATGATCGAAGAAAGGTGCCCGTGCAGCAGACCCGCCTCGATGAGCCCGTCGACGACGCGCTGTGGCGCAGGGAGGTGCGGCGGGCCGAGGTCGGCCTGATGCGGCACCGGGAGAAGCCGGCGTCACGCCGGCGCCAGCCGCCCCGCGGCGCCGCCGAGCGGGGCGTTGACCTCCTCGCAGCGGTCTGGGACCTCGTGGACCTCACGCCCCGTGGCGGGAGCAACTCTGACGCGGACTGGGAGGACTGACGTGCCGTTCGTCCGTCCCTCCGAGATGCTGGCGGGAGAGCCCCTGCCCGGGTGGAGCGGCCGTTTTTTCCACTCGGCGCACATGACGTTCGCGCACTACGTCATCGCCCCCGGCGCCGCTCCGTTGCACGAGCACCAGCACGCGGAAGAGGAGGTCTGGCACATCATCGAGGGCGAGGTGGCCCTCTCCATCGGTGGCGAGGAGCGAGTGCTCGACGCCGGTTGCGTGGCCGTGGTGCCGCCCGACACCCCGCACTCGGTGCGGCCGTTGTCGGCGTGCCGGGCCGTCATCGCGGATTATCCGCTGCGGCCCGACCTGCCCGGCCAGTCCCACTCCGCGTAGAGAGCGCCCGCGGCCAGGCGACCGCTCGCGGCGGCCAGACTGTCGGCGGTGCATCGTCGATCGCCGCGGTCCTTCGTCATGATGCTCCTGGTCGCCGCAGCCGTCGCCGTGGTGGTCTGCCCCGGAACCCTGTCCGCCGCGGCGAGCTCGCCGTTGCCGAGGCTCGGTTCGTCGACCTTCAGCGGAGCGAACGTCAGTGGTCCCGCAGCAGTCTCGGGCGCGATCACGGCCCCCGGCGGGTCGTACCTCTACGACCACCAGGGTCGCATCGTCTTCTTCCACGGCGTCAACGCCGTGTACAAGTACCCGCCCTACGAGCTCTATCCCGACCCCGGCAAGCCCTGGAACTTCTCCGCCGCGGACGCGGCGCTGATGGCTCGGCTCGGCTTCAACGTGGTGCGCTTGGGGATGACGTGGAGCGGTCTGGAGCCCGGGACGGCGCCGGCCAACGACCCCGCCATCTGTGGCCGGGGGACTCCCGCCAATCCGCACCAGTTCAACTTGGCCGTGTTCGACCGCTACGTGAACCGGGTGCGCGAGACGGTGGATCTGCTCGGGCGCTTCCACATCTACACCATCTTGGACATGCACCAGGACGTCTACAACGAGCTGTTCGACGGCGAAGGTGCACCGAGTTGGGCCGTGTGCACGAACGGCGTCGCGAGCGTCGACCCCCCGGGACGGTGGTCATTGGAGTACACCACGGCCGCCGCCGGCATCGCCTTCGGCCACTTCTGGAAAAACAACGTGCGGGGCGACCTCCAAGGCGAGTACGACCGCATCTGGAGCGATGTGGCGCGTGCTTTCGGGGGGAACCAGTGGGTCCTGGGCTACGACCCCTTCAACGAACCCTTCTCAAAGTCGTTGGTCCGCTTCGGCGACGAACACTTCGACGCCGAGCTGGAATGCTTCTACACCGGTCGGAACCACATCGGTGCGCCGTTGCACGGTGCGCCCGCTCTGCACTGCCCGGCCGACGATCCCCGGAACGGCGTCGTGCCGACCATCCTGGCGGCGGATCCCACCCATCTCATCTTCGACGAGCCCGACAACTATGCGAGCCGCGGCTATCCGACCTACCTCGGGCCGATGAACCTGCGAAACCTCGTCTACAACGTCCACATCTATTGCAGCGCACGGAGTCCGGTGACCGGGAACCCCACCAACTTGGCCGCCTGCGCCCATCAGGACCTGCACTCGCTCGACGTACGAGCGGCGGACCGGCCCGAGTTGGCCTCGAAGGCGCAGCCAGGAGGACCGCCGATGGTCGTGACCGAGTTCGGAGCGACGCGCAGCGCCGCTTTCCTCTCGACCATCACCTCTGCGTTCGACGCGGAACAGGTGGGCTGGGTGTATTGGGCCTGGAAGTACTACGGCGATCCCACCGGGAGCAGGTCGGAGTCGCTCGTGATGGCCGACGGCCGACTGCGCTCGACGGCCCGCGTGCTCAGCCGCGCCTACCCCGAGGCGGTTGCCGGCGTCCCGATCTCGTTCGGCTACTCCCCGTCGAGGGGGGTGTTCCACCTTGCCTACGTGCCGAACCACCGCGTCCATGCACCGACCGTCGTCTTCGTGCCGACCGCCGTCCGCTACCGGGACGGCTATTGCGCCCGGGCAACGGGTGCCCGGGTCACCTCGACGCCCGACAGTGACTTGCTCGAGGCCCAGAACACCAAGTCCGGTCACCGGGTCACCGTGGTCGTCACTCCAGGCGGGTGCCAGGACCGGAGTGCGCGTCGGCATCGGGCCTAGGGTGGCGACATGTGCCGGAACATCACCACGCTGCGCGGACTGGAGCCGGCGGCCACGCCGGAGGAGATCGAGGCGGCGGCGCGCCAGTACGTCCGCAAGGTCAGCGGCGTCCAATCGACGTCGCCCCAGACGGAGGAATCGTTCGAGCGTGCCGTGACCTTGGTCACCGAGGCGACGGCGACGCTCCTGGCGTCGCTGCCGCCGCGCCGCCAGCCCCCGCCGACGCTCCCTCCGCTACGCCGGATCGCCGCCAGGGCTTGAATATGCCTTGACAGAAATATTCCCTTGGGAGAATATTAACTGCGTGACGGCGACATTCGACGTGGTGGCAGAGGCAAGCCGCCGCCGCATCCTCGATCTCCTGGTGGACGAAGAGCGACCGGTCGGCGACCTGGTCGAGATCCTGTCGCTGAGCCAGCCGGCCGTCTCCAAGCACCTCAAGGTCCTGCGCGAGGCGGGCCTGGTCGAGTCACGCACGGACGCGCAGCGCAGGATCTACCGGGTCCGGCCCGAGCCGCTCCGAGAGATCGACGAGTGGCTGGCCCCCTACCGGCGGAGGTGGGCCACGCACCTCAACGCGCTCGAGCGCCACCTCGAGATCATGGAGAGCAGCGAGAGCGAGTCATGGGCATGAGCCGGGCCGATGACCCGGCTGGCGACGACGACTACGCCACCTTGGAACGCGTGGGCGAGCGTTCGATCCTGCGCTACCGGCGCCGTTTGGCGCATCCCCGAACCAAGGTGTGGCGTGCCCTGACCGAGGACGCACACCTCGCCGCGTGGTTCCCGACGACCCTGGATGGGACGCGTGTTGCGGGCGCACCGCTCCACTTCTCCTTCCGTGCATCCGAAGGTGAGCCCTTCGACGGCGAAATGCTCGCCTTCGACCCGCCGTCGCTCATGGAGCTGCGCTGGGCCGACGACGTCCTCCGCTTCGAGCTGGAGCCCGACGGGTCGGGCTGCGTCCTGCGCCTGAGCGTCACCTTCCCCGAGGGGGGCAAGGCGGCGCGGGACGCGGCCGGGTGGCACGTCTGCCTCGAGCGGCTGCAAGGCGTGTGTGACGGCGCCGACGTGTCCTGGCCCACGTCCGAGCACTGGCGGGCCGTCCACCCGACTTACGTCGAGCGGCTCGGACCCGAGGCGTCCGCCATCGGGCCGCCGGAGCAGTGGGAGAGGGTCAACCGCCCCGACCTCGCCGAATAGAGAAGAGAGAAGAGAGACGTCAGGCCCGGATCCCGACGGGCCGGCGCATCCCACAAACCCCGACCAGCCATTCGAGATCCGCCGCCGACCTCCCTAGACTGGACATCGGCCGGCGTCGCAGGATCTGTCTCCCCCAGACGGGACGCCGCTCGCACAGGTGCGGCCGCCGCAATTGTTCGATCAGCGCATCGAGACGGAGCCACACTCGCCGACCGCGGTCGAGAACGGATTGCCCATGAGCATGCAAGGCAAGGTGGTCGTCGTCACCGGCTCCAATACCGGCATCGGGCTCGAGACGGCGGTGGGCGTGGCCGCACTCGGCGCCACGACAGTGCTGGCTTGTCGCAACACGGCCAAGGCAGAGGTTGCCGCCAAGGAGGTCACACAGCGCACCTGGAACGACGACGTCCACGTCGTGACCTTGGACCTGGCTGACCTGGTGTCGGTCAAGCAGGCGGCGGAGGACGTCCTCTCCCGCTGGGGTCGCCTCGACGTCCTCGTCAACAACGCGGGCGGCACGTGGTCTGAGCGCACGCTCACCGCGCAGGGCTTCGAGCACACGTTCGGCGTGAATCACCTGGGCCACTTCTACCTGACGAACCAGCTGCTGCCCCGGTTGCGCGACGCGGCGTCGTCGAGGATCGTCAACGTGACGTCGGTGGGCCATCACTTCGCGGCGAAGGGCATGCGCTTCGACGACTTGCAGAGCGAGCGACGCTACGACGGGATGGAGGCCTACTGCCGTTCCAAGCTGGCCAACGTGCTGTTCACGCGGGAGCTGGCCCGCCGGCTCGCGGGCTCGGGTCTGACGGCCAACGCGGCCCACCCCGGGTGGGTGCGCAGCCGGTTCGGTCTGGACGGCGACCTCTCGGGGGTGATGGGCTTGGGGATCCGCCTCGTCCGCCCCTTCCAGATCACCCCGGCGCGGGGCGCCCGGACCTCGGTCTACCTGGCCAGCTCGCCCGAGGTGGCGGGCCGCACCGGGACGTACTGGGTCCGGTGCCAACCCGGCCGCCTGGACCAGCGGGCCAAAGACGAGGCCGCGGCGGCGCGCCTGTGGGACGAGAGCGAGAAACTCCTCGCCTCGGTGGGCTTCGCCGTTCCCTGACGACGGCTGAACCGCCCGGGTCAGGCGTCCCTGGTCGCCATCCGCCACGCCCCGATGGCCGTCCAGAACACCAGCCACCCGACGATCACCAAAGACGCCACCAGGGTGGACTCGGGAATCAGCGCCAACCCGCCCCCTCCGCCCCCCGGGCCTCCGCCGCTGAACGGCGTCGGCAGCCCACCAGGTTCGATGTGCGCCATGGCCACGCCCACGATGCCCCGCTCGGCGTTGAGCAGGTGCGAGATGATGTGGCGGCTGAAGATCGGGGTCAGGATCAACTCGAGCACGACGAGGAGGATCACCGGCACCGTGCGCTGTCCGATCAGCGAGGCCAGCCCCAGGCCGACGGTGAACCCGATGGTCGCCTCGAGCGCGATCCACAGCCCGACGTCGAACATCAGCGAAATCGACGGGACCAAGAAGTTGGTGTGGTAGTCCGCGTAGTCCTGGTTGGCGACGGCCACCGCGAACGCCCGAATTTGAGCCGGCGATTCACTGCCGGGAACCGTGATCGTCCCCTTCGGCGTCTGAATGACCGCCCCCGGCGGGGGGCCGCTCGTTTGCCCGTTGCCGCAGGGCACGTCCGGCGGCGGACCCTGCAGCCCTTTGCCCCCGCCGAAGTTGAAGTTGCAGATGACCTCGTCGGCATGGGAGGACGCCCACGCGTCGAGCCCCTGTTGCGAAAGGCCGGAGGGCACGGTGACGCCGTCGTAGTCCAGGTGCGTGGGGGCGGCGAACACGCAGACGGCACAGACGATGGTGTAGCCGACGGCCACCATGGCGATGACGATGGCGAGCCCGGCGGGAATGCGCGCGAAGTACAGGGCCACGCGGGAACGACCGGTGATCACCAGGTGGCGGAACATGCCTTCGGTGAGGTCGACGGACCCCGCCGTGCAGCCCACGACGGCCGCCACGATGAACCCGAAGACGTACATGAAGCCGGTCACCAGCGTGGTGAAGATGGTGTACCCGCCGGCGGGACCGTAGGACTTGGGATCGACCGCGTGGGAGATGAGCCGCACGCCGAGGAAGATGACGGGGATGCCGATGTTGACGGCGATCAAGGCGATCATCAACCCGCGCCGCCGGCGCAACTCCATGAAGCGTGTGGTGATCATGCCCCAGGTCGGGATCCACGAGCCGCGGTGGTCGCTCCGCGTCACCGCCGGGATCGGAGTCGGAGCCGGATTCGGTGTGGGGGCACCAACGTCGGAGATCGTCGTCATTCCGGCGCCCCCAGTCGGCTCGTGACCTCGAGGAACCACGCCTCGAGCGAGGCTTGGATGTGTTGCAACCGGTACACCGAGATCCCGCCTTCGACCAGGAGGCGGTTGATTTCGGCGATGGCGTCGCGCTCGGTCGCTTCGGGCAGCGAGATGGCGAGCCCGTCCGGACCGACCTGGACGTGCGCTCCGAGCGCGGTGCCGTCGAGCAACGTGCGGGCCCGCTCGGGCTCGGAGCACTCGACCTGCACCTCGAAGGACGATCCGGCCAAGAGTTGGGAGATCGGTCCCTGCCGGATGACCTTGCCTCGGTCGACGATGGCCACCGCGTCGCAGGTCCGCTCCACCTCGTCGAGCAGGTGGGACGAGAGGACCACGGTGCGCCCCTCGGCCACCAGCGACTTGATCATGTCGCGCATGTCGAGCATGCCGGCGGGGTCGAGCCCGTTCATGGGCTCGTCGAGAATGAGGAGCTGGGGGTCGCCGAGCAGGCAGGCGGCGACCCCGAGGCGCTGGCGCATACCCATGGAGTACTTCGACACCTTGTCGTTGGCCCGATGCAGGATGCCCACCCGTTCGAGCGATGGCTCGATCCGGTCCCGCGCGGCCGGCTCGCGGGCGGCCGCGAGGATCTGGAGGTTCTGGCGCCCGGTGAGGTGGCCGTGGAAGCGGGGCTCGTCGACGATCGCACCGACTCGGGCCAGGGCCCGGTCGCGCTGGCGGGGGACGGGATAGCCGAGCAGCGACATGGTGCCGGCGTCGGCGTGGGTCAAACCGAGGAGGACCCGGATCAGCGTCGTCTTGCCGGCGCCGTTGGGGCCGAGATAGCCGAAGGCGCAGCCGCGCGGGACGAGGAGCTCCACGTCGTCGACGGCGACGTTCGGCCCGAACCGCTTGGTCAACCCGTGGGTCTCGACGGCCCATTGGCTGCCGCCGGCGGACACCGCTGGGGAGTCGGCCAGTGTGGTGGTGCTCATCCTCAGACCTGCGCTTTCTGGTGCTCGGAGGCGTACGGGAGCTCACCCGACCACCCCGCCGGGTCTGCATACTGGGTATACCATAACCTAGCTTGCGATGCAAGGCACCGCCGGTTGGGGGGAGGATGGGCGTCTCCGCAACAGAGCGCGCGCCTCAGGAGGCTTCGCCGCCTTGTTTGGGTCGGCCCCGGGTGGGGAGGGGCGCCGCCTGCGCGGGCATGCGCCCGGCGTGACGCAACGCCCGCCGCAACAGCAGCTCGACCTGAGCGTTGACGCTGCGGAACTCGTCGTTGGCCCAGCGGGTGAGCGCGTCGTGGACGGCGGGATCCACCCGCAACAAGACCTGGCGGCGTTCGCTCACGTATAGAGCGAACCCGCGTTCACAACGGGAGACGGGGGCTGGTCTCCGCAGAGCACGACCATGAGGTTGCTGACCATGCTCGCGGTCCGTTCCTCGTCGAGCGAGACCACGCCACCCTCGCTCAACCGGTTGAGCGCCATCTCCACCATCCCGACCGCGCCCTCCACGATCCGCGAGCGCGCCGCCACGACGGCGTTGGCCTGTTGGCGGCGCAGCATCGCCTGCGCGATCTCCGGCGCGTAGGCGAGGTGCGAGATGCGGACCTCGACGATCTCGACCCCCGCGATGGCCACGCGTTCTGCCACTTCCCGGGCGAGCTGGGCGGCGACGAGGTCGGTCGAGCCGCGCAGCGACGTACCGCCCGAGCTGTCGTCGTAGGGGTGGCCCGTCGCCACGTGACGCAACGCGGACTCGGACTGGACGGAGACGAAGTTCTCGTAGCTGTCCACCGCGTAGGTCGCCTTGGCGCTGTCGGCGACCTGCCAGACGACGATCGCCGCAATCTCGACTGGATTGCCGTCGGCGTCGTTGACCTTCAGGTGGCCGGTCTCGAAGTTGCGAACCCGCACGCTCACTCTGCGCTTGAGCGTGAGGGGCAGCACGGCCCAGAAACCGGCACGGCCGACGGTGCCGACGTAGCGCCCGAAGAACTGGACCACCGATGTTTGGCCTGGGGACACCACCACCAGCGAGGAGGCGACCAGCAGAGTGGCGACCAGTGGCAGCCACAGCCATCCGGTGTCGTCCTCGGCCGCGACCACCGTCCCCGCGATGCATCCGGCGAGCACCACCACCCCCAGCCAGCCGTTGACCGCCAGGGCGGGGCGTTGGCGGATGTCGACCCGGGCTCCCTGCTGTCCCACGGGCTCGGCACTGGTCGCTGACACCACGGTGCTCATGGCGTGCTCCTTCAACCTAAAGTGATATCAAAGTGATATCACTTTTCACGCCGGTGGTCAACCGGCCGCCCATCACCACGAGCGCCACGCCGCAGACCAACGTTGCCAATGCCTTCACCACGGTCACTCCTGTGTGCCCCCGTTCCCCCGAGGCTGGAGGTGTGGAAGGACCGGCCGCCGAGAGGCCCCCGGCCTTCTCCAGGTCGTCGCCTTCAGGTCGCCAAAGCGCCCACCACGTGGGTGATGCACCCGCACAGGGAGGCCACGTCGTCGGGTTCGATGGCTGGGAACATGGCGATGCGCAGCTGGTTGCGGCCCAGCTTGCGATAGGGCTCGGTGTCCACGATCCCGTTGGCTCGCAGCACCGACGCCACGACGGAGGCGTCGACCGCATCGACGAAGTCGATGGTGCCCACCACGTGGCTGCGGTCGGCCGGCTTCTCGACGAAGGGGCGGGCGAAGCCGGATTGCTCCGCCCAGGTGTAGAGGATCTCCGCCGAGCGGTCACAGCGCGCCGCCGTCCACTCCAGCCCGCCGTTGCCGTTCATCCAGTCGAGCTGCTCCGCCAGCAAGAAGACGGTGGCGAGCCCCGGCGTGTTGTAGGTCTGGTCCTGCACCGAGTTGTCCACCGCCGTCTTGAGGTCGAAGAAGGTGGGGATCCAGCGTCCCGAGTCGGCGATCCGTTCCACCCGCTCGAGCGCGGCCGGCGACATGAGGGCGATCCAGAGCCCGCCGTCGCTGGCGAAGCACTTCTGTGGCGCGAGGTAGTACACGTCGAATTCGGCCGGGTCGACCCGGAGCCCACCGGCACCCGACGTGGCGTCGACGGCCACCAGCCCACCGCCGTCGGCGGGGAGTGCGGCGCCGTCGGGCCGCCGGATCGTCATCGCGACGCCGGTCGAGGTCTCGTTGTGGGTGAGGGCGTAGAGGTCCACCGAGGCGTCGGCCCGCGGCAAGGGGTGCGTGCCGACCTCAGACTCAATGACCTGGGGCTCCTTCAAGTGCGGCGCCGCCTTGGCGCACGCGGCGAACTTGGAAGAGAACTCGCCGAAGCTCAGGTGCTGACTCTGCTCCTCGATGAGACCGAAGGTGGCTGCGTCCCAGAAACAGGTGGTGCCGCCGTTGCCAAGGACGACCTCGTAGCCGTCGGGGAGAGAGAAGAGTTGGCGGAAACCACCGCGCACCCGGCCCACCTGCGCCTTGACCGTCTTCTGCCGGTGACTGGTACCGAGATACGTCTTTGCCACCTTCGACAGGGCCTCGACCTGCTCGGGCCGGACCTTGGAGGGCCCGGATCCGAAGCGGCCGTCGGAAGGGAGGAGCTCGGTCGGAATTCTGATGTCGGGGGTCTGTGGCACGTATGAAATCATGGCATCCGTGACGACACCCTCTTCTACGCCGACCGAGCTCCGCCGGATCTCGCGGCGCGCCGCCGCGGTTGCGCCCTCCGCCACCCTCGCGGTCGATGCCAAGGCCAAGGCGCTGCGGGCAGCGGGCGAGCACGTCATCGGTTTCGGAGCCGGTGAGCCAGACTTCCCCACCCCGGCCCACATCGTGGAGGCCGCGGTCGCGGCGTGTCGAGACCCGGCCAACCACCATTACACGCCGACGGCCGGGATCCCGGCCCTGCGTGAGGCCATCGCCGCCAAGACGAAGCGCGACTCCGGACTCGAGGTGGCGGCGGGCCAGGTGTTGGTGAGCAACGGCGGCAAGCAGGCCGTGGCCAACGCGTTCGCCGTGTTGTGCGACCCCGGCGACGAGGTCATCGTGCTCGCCCCCTACTGGACGTCGTACCCCGAGTCCATCGCCCTCGCGGGCGGGACGCCCGTGTTCGTCTCCTCGGACGAAACGACGGGGTTCCGCTCCTCGGTCGATGACCTCGAGGCGGCGTGGACGCCCAACACCAAGGCCCTCCTCTTCGTGTCCCCGTCCAACCCGACCGGGGCCGTCTATCCGCGGGACCAGATCGAAGCGATCGGCCGCTGGGCGCTGGACAAGGGGATCTGGGTGCTCACCGACGAGATCTACGAGCATCTCGTCTACGGCGGTGCCGAGCACCACTCCATGCCTGTCCTCGTGCCCGAGTTGGCCGACCGCTGCCTGGTGGCCAACGGCGTGGCCAAGACGTACGCCATGACGGGGTGGCGGGTCGGATGGCTGATCGGGCCGACCGACGCGATCACCGCGGCCACCAACATCCAGAGCCACGAGACCTCCAACGTGTCCAACGTGGCCCAGCGAGCTGCCCTGGCCGCCGTGTCGGGCGGCCTCGAGGACGTGGCCGCGATGCGCGTGGCCTTTGACCGCCGCCGCCAGACGATCGTGACCATGTTGAACGAGATCGACGGCGTCGTCTGCCCCGAGCCTGAGGGCGCCTTCTACGCCTTTCCCTCGGTCCAGGGGCTGCTCGGGCGGAGCATCCGGCATCAACGTCCGGCGACGAGCGCGGAGTTGGCCGAAGTCTGCATCAACGAGGCCCAGGTGGCCGTCGTCCCCGGGGAGGCGTTCGGCGCCCCCGGCTACTTCCGCATGTCCTATGCCATGGCCGACCACGACATGGTCGAGGGTGTCTCCCGACTGGCCGACTTGTTCGCCGAGGCGCAAGACTGAGCCACGGTCGGCGGGGGGAGTGAGGAGGCCACCGCGGTGGCACGGGTACTGGTAACCGAGAAGATCGCGCAGAGCGGGCTCGACTTGCTCGCCGACGCGGGCCACGAGGTTGACGTGCAGGAGGACCTCGGCCCCGAGCGGTTGCTCGAGGCGATCGGCGGGGCCAACGCGCTGATCATCCGCTCGGCCACGAAGGTGACGGCTGACGTGCTGGCCGCCGGGACTTCGCTCCAGGTCGTGGGGCGGGCGGGCGTCGGCCTGGACAACGTCGACGTCGACGCGGCCACCGCGCGCGGCGTCATGGTGGTCAACGCCCCGACGTCGAACATCCTCTCGGTCGCCGAGCAGGCCATGGCTTTGTTGCTGGCGCAGGCCCGCAACATCCCCCAGGCCCACGCCGCGCTGGTGGCCGGGCGCTGGGAGCGCTCGAAGTGGGAGGGTGTCGAGCTGCACGGCAAGGTGCTCGGGGTGGTGGGACTCGGACGGGCGGGCTCGCTGGTGGCCCAGCGGGCCCACGCCTTCGGCATGGAGCTCATCGGCTACGACCCCTTCGTCTCCCAGGAGCGGGCTCGTGCCATGGGGGTGCGCCTGGTGAGCATCGAGGAGCTGGTGGCCGAGGCCGACTTCGTCTCGATCCACACGCCCAAGACGCCCGAGACCGTGGGCCTGTTCGGACGCGACCTGCTGGCCAAGGCCAAGCCGGGCATCCGTCTCGTCAACACTGCCCGTGGCGGGATCGTCGACGAGGAGGCATTGGCCGACGCCATCCGCGACGGCATCGTGGCGGGGGCCGGCCTCGACGTCTTCGCCCAGGAGCCCTGCACCGAGTCGCCCCTCTTCGAACTGCCCGGCGTCGTCGTCTCCCCCCATCTGGGCGCGTCGACCGAGGAGGCACAGGACAAGGCCGGGGTCACCATCGCCGAGCAGGTGCTGCTGGCGCTGGCCGGCGACTTCGTGCCGTACGCCGTCAACGTGGCGGCGAGCGACGTCTCCGACACGGTGCGGACGTTCATGGGCCTGGCCGAACAGCTGGGACGCTTCTTCGTCGGCCTGCACGACGGGCTGCCCGACGCCATCGACATCGAGTACCAGGGCGACCTGGCGGGGGAGAGTACGGGCATCCTCACGCTGTCGGTGTTGAAGGGGATCTTCGGCGGGTCCACCGAAGAGCCGGTGTCCTACGTCAATGCGCCGCAGCTCGCGCAGCGGCGGGGCCTCCAGGTGCGCGAGTCCTCGACCGCCACCTCACACGACTACAAGTCGCTGATCACCCTGCGTTCGGGCTCACACTCGGTGGCGGGCACCCTGATCACGGTCGGCCTGCGCACCGAGCCGCGCATCGTCATCGTGGACGGCCATGTGGTGGAGGTGCCCCCGTCGACCCACATGCTCGTCGTGCGCAACGACGACCGGCCCGGTGTCATCGGGATCGTGGGCACCGCGCTCGGCGCGGCGGGCGTCTCCATCTCCTCCATGGCCGTGGGCCCGAGTCCCGAGGAGGCGACGGCGATGATGGTGATCTCGACGACGACCCCTGCGCCCAACGTGGTGGTGGACCAGCTGCGCGGTGACGAGGGGATCCTCGACATTCACCGCGTGACGCTCTGAGCCTGCCGAGCCTCCTGGACCCCGCGCCAGGCGGGGACCCTGTCAGCCCTCGGGCTTGCGCGGGACGGCGGGCCACGTGTCGAGGCTGCCGATGAGGGGCTCGTCGCCCTGCAGCGCCCGCTGCGGTGCGCGGTCGAGCAACACCTCGCGGACCACCGCGAGCACAGCGACGACGAGAGCGGCGCGGATCGCGGTCCACAAGAGGCGGCGCATGCGCCCACGGTAGCGTGAACGGACATGGCCACTTTCCTGAGCATCGCGCCCATCTTTCCCACCGCCGACCTTTCTGCGATGCGCTCCCACTACGAGGCACTGGGCTTCGCGGTCGGCGTGCACGGCGGTGGCTACGGCACGGCGGAGCGCGACGGTGTCCGGATCCACTTCCGGCACGTCCCGGGTCTGAGTCTCGACCCCGACCAACGCGGCGCCGCCTATATCGCGGTGGACGATGCCGACGCGCTGCACGCGGAATGGAGGGCGACCGGGGTCGGCGAAACGAGCGACCTGTTCGACCCGGGCTTCGGCGTCTGGGAGGCGGCACACACCGACGGTGACGGCAACCTGCTGCGCTTCGGTTCCCCGTTGGCGCGTCCCTGACACCCCGTGGCTCGTTGACGCCCGGACGAGACGCCTTGACGGCCACCCCCGCCGGATGGGACAATTTGGTCGTCATGAAGGCCACGACCTCCCACCTGCTGCTTACCTGACGGCGAACGCCACATCGCGTTCGCTCGCAACCTCCTGCGCCAAACGGCCAGGGGGTTTTTTGTTGGGTTGGTGCCGGTTCGGGCCGAAATGAGAGCTGAACCACGGCCCAGAGGGCAACCCCAGAGGGCAACACAGAAACAACAACAACGACAGACATGAGAAGGACGAAAAACATGGTTGAAGGACAGAAAGGGAGTGGTGACGACGTGGAGCGGGGTCACCTTGCTCTGCCCTGCGACCCGTCGCCCATGCCCTTCGACAAATACCGTTCGCACGTGCCGCTGGTGCTGCACGACCGCACCTGGCCCGACCGGCAGTTCACAAGAGCGCCCCGCTGGGCCAGTGTCGACCTGCGGGACGGCAACCAGGCGCTCATCGACCCCATGGACCCCGAGCGCAAGCTGGCGTTGTTCCAGACGCTGGTCGACGTCGGCTTCAAGGAGATCGAGGTGGGGTTCCCCTCCGCTTCCCAGACGGACTTCGACTTCCAGCGGCTCATCATCGACGAGCGGCTCGTGCCCGACGACGTCGAGATACAGGTGCTGGTCCAGTGCCGCCAGGAGTTGATCGAGCGCACCTTCGAGTCCCTCGTCGGCGCGCCCCGGGCGGTCGTGCACTTCTACAACTCGGTCTCCGAGTTGCAACGTCGCGTGGTGTTCGGACTCGACAAGCCCGGCATCGTCGAGATCGCCGTGAAGGCCGCCGAGATGTGCAAGAAGTACGAGGCACAGCTCCCTGGCACCACCTCGATCCGCTACGAGTACTCGCCGGAGAGCTTCACCGGGACCGAGCCGGACTTCGCCGTTGAAATCTGCGAGGCCGTGATGGACGTGATCGAGCCGTCGCCGGAGCGGCCGATGATCCTCAACCTGCCCGCCACGGTCGAGATGTACAGCCCCAACGTGTACGCCGACATGATCGAGTGGTTCGGCCGAACCGTGAAGAACCGCGACGCCATCGTGCTCAGCCTGCACCCGCACAACGACCGCGGCACGGCCGTGGCCGCCGCGGAGCTCGCTGTGCTCGCGGGGGCCGACCGCGTGGAAGGCACGTTGTTCGGGAACGGCGAGCGCACCGGCAACGTCGACATCGTGACCCTGGCCATGAACCTGTTCTCCGAGGGGATCGACCCGACGCTGGACTTCGGTGACATCGAGAAGGTGCGCCGCGTGGCCGAGTACGCCACCCGCCTGCCGGTCCACCCGCGCCACCCCTACGTGGGCGACCTCGTCTACACGGCCTTCTCGGGTTCGCACCAGGACGCCATCAAGAAGGGCATGGCGGCCATCGGACGCGACTACGACGAGTGGGAGGTCCCGTACCTGCCCATCGACCCCAAGCACACCGGGCGCACCTACGAGGCAATCATCCAAGTGAACAGCCAGTCCGGCAAGGGCGGCGTCGCCTACGTGATGGACACCGACCACGGCCTGGACCTGCCCCGGCGCCTTCAGATCGAGTTCTCCAAGCGGGTGCAGGAGATCACCGAGGCCAGCGGGACGATCATCCGCTCGGGCCAAATGCGGGACGTCTTCGAGGAGATCTACCTGCCCGAGGACGCCGGCCTCCGCCTCATCACGAGCGAGGTGTCGACCGGGCGCGGCCACACGAGCGTGACGGCGCAGCTTTTGGTGGACGGCCAGCATCAGACCGTGACCGGTGAGGGCAACGGTCCGATCGACGCGCTCGTCGCCGCCCTCAAGGCCGATCTCGGTATCGTGCTGGAGGTGAAGGACTACTCCGAGCACGCGCTGACGGAGGGCTCGGGTGCCTCGGCGGTGGCCTACGTGGAGTGCGCCGGGCCCGACGGCACCACCTGGTGGGGCGTCGGACGCGACTCGTCCATCCTCGATGCGTCGCTCAGCGCAGTGGTCTCCGCAGCGAACAGGGCCCGCACGGGGTGATCCGCCCGGCGGTCGAGGCGGACGTCCCCGAGCTCGTGGCCATGATCCGCGAGCTGGCCGAGTTCGAAAACCTCACCGACCAGGTGGTGATCACCGAAGAAAGCCTCGCCCGCGGCCTGTTCGGGCGCGATGCCGTCGCGCACGACTCCGTGGTCGAAGACGGGGCCGGCGGCCTGGTGGCCCACGCGTTGTGGTACCGGACCTTCTCGACGTTCCTGGGCAGGACCGGGATCTGGCTCGAGGACATCTACGTCCGCCCCGGGCACCGTCGCCAGGGCCACGCCAGCGATCTGCTCACCTACCTGCGGGACCAGACCGACGGCCGTCTGGAGTGGGACGTGCTCGAGTGGAACGCCCCGGCCGTCGACTTCTACCAGCGGCTGGGCGCCCGGCCCGTGGCGGGCTGGACGCGGTATCGCTGGTTCGAAGGGTAGCGGGGTCCCGAAGGCGTCACGTTTCCGCTCTCACATCGTAAAATACGATGTGAGATATCTTGTCTAGCTGCTTGACAGATGCCGGTGGGAACGGCACGCTGGCGGCGGGAAGAGGAAATGGAGTCGCGATGTACCTGATCAGAGACGAATTGCGAGAGTTGCCACTGTTCGCGGACGCGAGTCGGTCGGAGCTGGCGGTCATCAGAGGCCAGCTGACGATGCTGCGTGTACCGGCCGGAAGGGTGCTGGTGCACGAGGACGCCCGTGGGGACGAGTTCATGATCCTGGTCGAAGGGGAAGCAGTCGTGACCCAGGGCGGGCACCAGATCGCCACCCTGGGACCGGGTGACCTGGTGGGCGAGATGGCGCTGCTGGAAGAGCGCGGCCGTGGCCGGCGCAACGCGACGGTGACGGCCCGCACCGACATCGTGCTGTACGCCGGTTCGAGGAGCGAGTTCCGCCGGATTCTCGAGTCGGCGCCCTCCGTGGCCGAAAAAGTGCGGCAGACGGTCGCAGCGCGGACGACGCCTCGCGCCGCCTGAGCATGTGGCCCGCCTCGGGCTGGCCCCCGGGTCCCCGACGGGTGCCTTCCCTCTATTTGGCCCCCGCCCGAGCGACGATCATCGTCGACACCCCCAGTCGACGGAGGACCGGAAACTCGTCGAAGCGAGTCACTCGGACCCGATACCAATTGCCGATCCGATCGGGCAGCCAGTCGTAGCGTTCGAAGACGGGCCACACGAAGCCGGTTCGTTCGATGACGAATCCGACGGATCGAACCAGATCCTCCAGCTCATGGGGCCAGTAGTTCCGCGCCTCCATCATGGGCTGGGACACCCGTCTGGGCAACCAGGGAATCAACGGGGTCGGACGAGCGGACTTCCAGTTGCCAACTTGGATCCCATGTCCCTCGAAGGGAAACCAACGGTTTGGGCTCATGACAATGAGGAGTCCTTCTGGACGAAGGACACGCCTCAACTCGGTGAGCACTGCGACCTCATCCTTGACGTGCTCCATCACCTCGTTGACGAAGGCGCCATCGAAGGTGTTGTCCCCGAAGGAGAGCTGCTCGCCGTCGATGGTATGGAACTCAGCAGCCTCGAGGCCCCGGGCCACGGCTGACGCAACGCGGCCCGGGTCCACGTCGACTCCGGTGACATGCTGGGCACCAACGTTCAAGAGTCCCGCCGCGTATCCGCCGTCGGCGCAGCCGTAGTCGAGCCAGCTCCCCTGCACATACCCGGCAATCTTGTTCGTCCGGTAGAGCACGTTCTGCTCGTACGCAGTCGATTCTCCGGGATCGGGGATCCAGGCCTCTTCTTCAGACTGCATCCGGCACCGACCTCAGTGGTTGTTCTTCCAATACGTCACGGTCGAGCAGCTGAACGATGGAATGGCGGACGACCCACAGCTTCTGCGGGCCCACCATACTCAACCCGACCACGACGGCCGCGCTAGCCGAACCCGCCGCTCGGGATGTAGGGGCTGGGGGGCCCGTCCATCCCGCGTACCATGACCGGCCCGAACGGCTGGAGCTCGATCCCCGCTCGGACCACCTCGGCGATCGCCCACTGCTGCCCCGAGGTGAGCCAGTTGATCTCGATGGTCTCGCCCGGCGGCGCCTCGGCCAGCATCGCTCGCAGCACCAGGGTGGCCGATTCCTCCTGACGGGCCCCGAGGGTCACGATCCGCTCGTCCTTGGCGACCGCGTACGCCTGATCAGCGTGCAACAGGAGCCGGGTCCCGGGTTGGGCGAGCATGGCGACGATGTCGACGGTCCGGGCCGACCCGCGGACCGTGCGGTCGATGGTGGCGATGACCTCGAGCTCTCGCTCGCCGACCTCGTCGGGCTCGTGGCGCCGGACCTCGGGCGGCCGTTCCACGGCTCCCGGGCGCATGGCACCCCAAGCGGCCACGACGGGATGCAGGACGAAGCCGAAGCTGGTGTAGAGGGCCATCGCCTTGGGGTCACGTGAGCACTGGATCGTCCCGGGACTCTCCGGGTCGCCGTGCGAGAGGGCGAGGCCGAGCAGTTCGCGGCCGACGCCCAGACCCTGACGGCCCGGCACGGTGCCCAACTGCGACAGCATCCAGTAGCGCTCCCGGACGAAGGACTGCGACATCCCGACGACGGTCCCGGCGTCCTCCGCCACCCACGAGCCGCCGGGGTCCGTCCCGAGAAAGTGGCGCGTGCGGTCCTGGCGACGCCGCTCGTCCTGAATCGAGTTGCCCGTGACCGGCAGGCCGTGGCGCGCCATCATGGCGAGCAGACCGCTGTCGAACGCCGCCACCGCCGCGGGCACGTCGGCCTCCGTCATCTTGCGGAACGTCACCATGGTCGGGGACGCTCAGGCCGAGGGCAAGAAGGCGGGTCGCCGGCGCTCGAAGGCCGTGATCTCGTCCGCCCAGCGCAGTGACAGGCCGATGTCGTCCCACCCGTTGAGTAGCCGCTGCCTGGTGAACTCGTCGAGGGGGAAGGTGCCGCTCAGTCCGGCCGCAGGCGCTTCGATGGTGCCCCGCGCCACGTCGATCGTGATCTCGAGCGACGGGTTGTGCATCACCGCGTCGAGCAGGGCGCGATCGAGCTCCTCGGTGACCTGGACCGGGAGCAAGCCCTGCTTCGTGCAGTTGTTGCGGAAGATGTCGGCGAAGCGCGACGAGACGACCGCATGGAACCCGTAGTCCATCAGCGCCCACACGGCGTGCTCACGCGAGGAGCCGGTGCCGAAATTGTGCCCGGCGACCAAGATGGTGGCCCCCACGAACTCGGGGTCGTTGAGCACGAAGTCGCGGTCGTCGCGCCACTCGGAGAAGAGGCCCGCCCCGAACCCGGTGCGTTCCACCCGCTTGAGCCAATCCGACGGGATGATCTGGTCGGTGTCCACGTCCGTCCGGTCGAGGGGGACGGCGCGTCCGGTGACGATGATGACGGGTTCCATCAGTCCAGGTCCTCCGGCGTGGCGAAGGTCCCCGCGACGGCGGTCGCGGCGGCGACCACCGGGGAGACGAGGTGGGTTCGGCCGCCGCGGCCCTGGCGCCCCTCGAAGTTGCGGTTCGAGGTCGACGCGCAGCGCTCGCCGACGGCCAGCTTGTCGGGGTTCATGGCCAGGCACATGGAGCAGCCCGGCTCGCGCCACTCGAAGCCGGCGGCCGTGAAGATCTTGTCCAGCCCCTCGGCCTCGGCCTGTGCCTTCACCCGGTGCGAGCCGGGCACGGCAAGGGCACGCAACCCGGTGCACACCGTCCGTCCCTCGAGCACTGCGGCGGCGGCCCGGAAGTCTTCGATGCGCGAGTTGGTGCAGCTGCCCAGGAACACCGTGTCGACGCTGATCTCCCGCAGCGGCGTCCCGGCTTTCAGTCCCATGTAGGCGAGCGCGCGCTCGGCCGCCTCCCGGTCGCCGGCGTCCGCCATGGCGTCGGGATCGGGGACGGCCCCCGTGATGGGCGCGACCTGGGCGGGGTTGGTGCCCCAGGTGACATGCGGGGCGATGGTGCCTGCGTCGAGCACGACCTCCTTGTCGAAGGCCGCACCCTCGTCGGTGGGCAGCGTCCGCCAGTAGGCCAGGGCCGTCTCCCACGCCTCGCCCGACGACGCGTGGTCGCGACCCCGGACGTAGTCGAAGGTGGTCTCGTCAGGGGCCACGAGGCCCGCTCGTGCCCCACCCTCGATCGACATGTTGCACAGCGTCATCCGGCCCTCCATGGACAGCGCCCGGATGGCCGATCCCCGGTACTCGATCACGTGCCCGATGCCCCCGCCGGTTCCGATGGCGCCGATGACGGCCAGCGCGATGTCCTTGGCCGTCACGCCGGGGGCGAGCAGCCCGTCGACGGTCACGGCCATCGTCTTTGGGCGCACCTGGGGCAGGGTCTGGGTGGCCAACACGTGCTCCACCTCACTGGTGCCGATGCCAAAGGCAAGCGCACCGAAGGCGCCGTGGGTCGACGTGTGACTGTCGCCGCACACGATGGTCATGCCCGGCTGCGTCCAGCCCTGCTCGGGTCCGATGATGTGGACGATCCCCTGGTTGGCGTTGCCCATCGGGTAGCAGGTAATGCCGAACTCCGCCGTGTTCTCGTTGAGGACACGCAACTGTTCGGCCGAGATCGGATCGGCGACCGGCTTGTCGATGTCGGTGGTGGGGACGTTGTGGTCGGCGGTGGCAACAGTGAGGTCGGGCCGCCGCACCGTGCGTCCGGCCAGGCGGAGCCCGTCGAAGGCCTGGGGCGACGTGACCTCGTGGATCAGGTGCAGGTCGATGAACAACAGGTCGGGCTCACCCTCCCCGGCGTGGACGACGTGCGCGTCCCAGATCTTGTCGCTCAGGGTGCGCGGCGCCATCAGCGCTCGACGGCGACGATGTGCACCTTGAGCATGCCGCCCGGTGCCTGGTACTCGACGGTGTCGCCGGCGCCGTGTCCCACCAGCACCTGGCCCAGAGGTGAACTGGGTGAGATCACGGGTAGGTCCCCCTGCCGTTCCTCGATGGAACCCACGAAGAACCGCTGCGTGTCGTTCTCGTCGTCGCCGTCGTAGCGCAAGTTGACGGTGCTGCCCAAGGAGACGGACCCGTCCCCAGAGCCGGCCTCGTCGACGATCTCGACGTGCTTGAGCATGGCCTGCAGCTGACGGACGCGCGACTCCATCTTTCCCTGGGCGTCCTTGGCCGCGTGGTAGTCGCCGTTCTCGCTGAGGTCGCCCAGCGCCCGTGCCGACTCGATCTGCTGCGCGATCTCCACGCGGCCGCGGGTCGTCAGGTCCTCGAGCTCGGCCACGAGGCGGTCGTGCGTCGCCTGGGTCAACTTGGTCGTTTCGGTCTGGTTGGTGGGAGCATTTGTCACGGCGTAGTCCTCCGAGAGGCGGGCGTGGGGGCGGTGCCGCGGCACAGCGCCCGCTGGCACAAGGCTAATCGGCCCCGGCTGGGCCGTCGGTCGCCGACCGACGGCTCGCACCCGTGTTGACGAGGCGGTCCGGCTGCGAGAGACTGATGGTGATGCGCCGCACTGAGCAGTTCGTAGGCCTTATTTATTAGGCGCGCCCCGCCCCCGCGCGCCGTCTAACCGTCCACTGAGTGGACGGTTTTTCAATTCTTGGCGCTCTTCGCCCGGGCCCGGGCCCGGCAAGGACGACCACGGCAAGGGCGACCAGGATCACGAGGACACAGAAGAGCACACCATCACCGAAGGACGAGGAAAGGAACGGGGAGGACAGTGAGCTCCGAGAGCACCAGGCATCGGGTCGCCGTCATCGGCGGTGACGGCATCGGGCCAGAGGTCTGCGCGGAGGCGCTCAAGGTGGTGGCCGCGTCCGGCGTCGAGCTCGACACCACGGACTTCGATCTGGGGGCGGCCCGCTACCGGCGCGACGGCGCCGTTCTGCCCGACGAGACGCTGGCGGAACTACGGAGGTTTGACGCCATCCTGCTCGGTGCCGTCGGTCCCCCGATCGGCGACACATCCGTCCCACCGGGCACCCTGGAGCGAGGGCTGCTGCTGCGCCTCCGCTTCGAGCTCGACCTCTACGTGAACCTACGCCCCTTCACGGGCGTGCCGGGTTCGATCGCGGCGGGGGCCGACTTCGCCGTCGTGCGGGAGAACACCGAGGGGACCTACGCCGGCGAGGGCGGGTTCCTGCGCAAGGGGACGCGGCACGAGGTGGCCACCCAGGGGTCGGTCAACACCCGAATGGGGGTGGAGCGCTGCGCGCGCTTCGCGTTCGACCTGGCGACACGCCGCCCGGCCCGGCACGTCACCCTGGTGCACAAGACGAACGTGCTGACCTTCGCCGGGGATCTGTGGAGCCGGACCGTCACCGAGGTCTCGGCGGAATATCCCGAGGTCGATTGGGATTACAACCACGTCGACGCCGCCTGCATCTACATGGTGGAGCAGCCGAAGCGCTACGACGTGATCGTCACCGACAATCTCTTCGGCGACATCCTCACCGACCTGGCCGGTGCCGTCGCCGGCGGCATCGGCTTCGCCGCGTCGGCCAATCTCAACCCGGACCGCACCGGCCCCTCGCTCTTCGAGCCGGTGCACGGCGCCGCCCACGACATCGCAGGCCAGGGAATCGCCAACCCCTTGGCCGCTATCCACTCGGCCGCGCTGATGCTCGAGCACCTGGGCGAGGCCGACGCCGCCCGCCGCATCCTCAAGGCCCTCACCGCCCAAGCCGATTCCATGTCTACGTCCCCCCAAGAGCTGTCCACGACCGCCGTGGGCGATGCCATCGCAGAAAGGCTCTAGCCGCCATGCCCATCACACCCACCGACAAGATCTGGATGGACGGCAAACTCGTCGACTGGGCCGACGCCACGGTGCACGTGCTGACCCACACCATGCACTACGGCTCCGGCGTCTTCGAGGGCATCCGCGCCTACCCGACCAGCCGGGGCGTGGCCGTGTTCCGCCTGGGCGACCACATCCGCCGTCTGTTTGCCTCGGCCAAGATCTTCATGATCGACGTCCCCTACTCGGTCGAGGAGATCGTGGAGGCGACGCGCCTCGTCGTGCGTGAGAACGGCATGCACGACGGCTGCTATCTGCGGCCCCTGGTCTACCTCGGCTACGGCGAGATGGGCCTCAACCCGTTGCCCTGCCCGGTGAACGTGTCGGTGGCCGCATGGCCCTGGGGCACCTACCTGGGTGACGAGGGCATCGCCAACGGCGTCTCGGTCAAGGTGAGCTCGTGGCGTCGTCACGACCCCAACGCCGTGCCGACGGCGGCCAAGGGCACGGGAATGTACGTCAACTCGTCGCTGGCCAAGGTCGAGGCGATCAAGGCCGGCTACGACGAGGCCATCCTGCTCGCCCCGAACGGCACGGTGAGCGAGTGCACGGGGGAGAACGTCTTCATCGTGCGCGACGGCGTGATACTGACCCCGAACACGTCCGACGTCGGCGCGCTCGACGGCATCACCCAGGACTCGGTCGAGACCATTGCCCGCGACCTCGGCTACGAGGTGCGCCACCAGTCGATCATCCGGACCGACCTTTACCTGGCCGACGAGGCCTTCCTCACCGGCACCGCGGCCGAGGTCGTGCCGATCTGCGCCGTCGACGACCGCCGGGTCGGGCCGGGCCACCCAGGCCGGATCACCAAGGAGATCCAGCAGACCTACTTCGCCACGGTGCGCGGCGAAGTCGACCAGTACAAGGAATGGTTGGACCATGTCGACTGACGGCGCCGACGCCGGCGCCGGCGTCGGCGCCGGCGCGCACAACCACGGCGACGTACGTCACAGGCACGCCCACGGTCACCGCGCGCACGCCCACGACTTCACCGTGCCCGACCTGCCCGAGGCGGTCGACATCTTCGACACCATCCTGCGGGACGGCAGCCAGCAGGAGGGGCTCTCGCTGACGGTGGACGACAAGCTTCGAGTGGCCGAGCAGCTGGACCACCTTGGGGTCACCTATATCGAGGGAGGGTGGCCCGGCGCCAACCCCAAGGACGTCGAGTTCTTCGCGCGGGCCAAGAAGGAATTGACGCTCGGCACGGCCACGCTGGTCGCATTCGGCTCCACCCGGCGTGCAGGCGTCAAAGCGCAGGACGACGCGGTCCTGGCCAACCTGGCCGACGCCGGAGCGCCCGTTGCCTGCATCGTGGCCAAGTCGTGGGACCGCCATGTCGCCGAGGCGCTTCGAACCTCCCTCGACGAGGCCGTGGCGATGGTGGCCGACTCCGTGCGCTACCTCAAGCAACACGACCTGCGTGTCTTCCTCGATGCGGAGCATTTCTTCGACGGCTACCGCGGCAACCCCGACTTCGCGCTGTCCGTCTTGGTCGCGGCGGAGGAGGCCGGGGCCGAGGTGCTCGTGCTGTGCGACACAAACGGGGGCTCGCTGCCCGACGACGTGGGCCAGGCCGTGGCCGACGTGCGCGCCCGCACCAGCGCGCAGCTCGGCATCCACTGCCACAACGACGCCGGCTGCGCCGTTGCCAATTCGCTGGTCGCCGTGCAGGCCGGGGCGACCCAGGTGCAGGGCTGCATCAACGGCTACGGGGAGCGGGCGGGCAACACCGACCTGTCCGCCGCCATCCCCAACCTGTCGCTCAAGCTCAACATCCGCACGATCCCGGCCGAGCGTCTGGAGCGGCTGACGCCGGTGGCGCACCACATCGCCGAACTGGTCAACATCGCGCCCAACCCGCAACAGCCCTACGTCGGGAACTCGGTGTTCGCGCACAAAGGCGGGCTGCACGCCAGTGCGGTGGCGCGCAGCGCCGACCTCTACGAGCACGTGGAGCCGAACCTGGTGGGGAACGGCACCCGGGTGGTCGTCTCGGAGATGGCGGGCCGTTCCACCCTGGCCATGAAGGCAGCCGAGCTCGGGTTGGAGCTCGACGGAGAGGTCATCGGCCGGGTCCTCGACGAGCTCAAGCGCCTCGAGCACGAGGGATATCACTTCGAGGTGGCCGACGGCTCCCTCGAGCTCTTGTTGCGGCGCGCCACCGGGTGGGTCGCCGACTACTTCACGGTGGAGTCCTTCCGCGTCATCACCGACCACGGCGAGCGCAACGACGTCCAGGCGACGGCGTCCGCCGCGGCCAGCTCGGTGCTCGGCGTCACGACAGAGGCCACGGTCAAGGTCCACGTGGGGCCGGAGCGCATCGTCGCCGTCGCCGAGGGCAACGGCCCGGTCAACGCGCTCGACGGTGCCCTGCGGGGAGCCATCGGCGCCAAGTTCCCGGCGCTCGACCACATCCACCTGACCGACTACCGGGTCCGCGTCCTCGATACGGGCCGGGGAACCGGAGCAGTGACGCGCGTGCTGGTGGACACCACGGACGGAGAGCGGACCTGGACCACCATCGGGGTGTCGGAGAACATCATTGAGGCCAGCTGGCAAGCCCTCTACGATTCGATCGTCTTTGGGCTGCTCCACGCCACCTAGGGGAGGGGCAGGCCGGCCCCTCACCGTACGAGGGGATCACAGGGGGTCGCCAGTGACCGTGTGGAGCCGCATCGCAGCGTCGTTGGTCGGGCTTCCCCGACCGCGGACCCGCGACGTCTCGGTCGAACGCGACCTGGCGGCCAAGATGCCCGACGGCGCCATCCTCCTGGCCGACCGCTGGTTCCCCACGCACCACTCGGGCAGCCCGCCGACCGTGTTGATCCGCACGCCGTACGGGCGGCGCATCATCGGCCCGCTCGGCCGGCTCTACGCCGAGCGCGGCTACCAGGTGGTCATCCAGAGCTGCCGGGGGACCTTCGGCTCCGAGGGCGAATGGGACCCCGTCCGCAACGAGTCCTCCGACGGTCGCGCCACGCTCGAGTGGGTCGCCACCCAGCCGTGGTTCGACGGCCGCCTCGTGATGTGGGGTGCCAGCTACCTCGGCCTGACCCAGTGGGCCATCGCCCAGGACGCGCCCGACTACGTGAAGGCGCTTTCGCTGCAGGTCACCGCGTCGAACATCCGTGACGCCATCGTCTACCCCGGAGGCTCCTTCGCGCTCGAGATGGCGCTCACGTGGCTGTATCAGCTCCAGCACCAGGAGCACGGATGGCGCGCCGTGCTGCGTACCCAGATGGCCGGCGCCAAAGTCCTGGCGGCCGCAGCCGACGTGCTGCCCCTCGGCAAGTGCGACATGGCCGCCGTCGGCCAGGCGGTGCCTCACTACCAGGACTGGCTCGAGCACAGCACACCGGGAGACCCGTGGTGGGACGGCATCGACTTCGGGCAGCGGCTCGAACACGTGCCCCCGGCCAGTCTGGTCGGCGGGTGGTACGACCTGTTCCTGCCGGCCCAGGTGGCCGACTACGAGGCGCTGCGCGCCGCCGGGCGCCCGGCCCGCCTCACCATTGGTCCGTGGACGCACGCCAGCCCCGGCCTCTTCGCCCAGACGGTCCGGGACGGCCCGGAGTGGTTCGACCAGCAGCTCGGCGAGCAGCCGGGCACGGATCCGCGGGCGCCCGTGCGCGTCTACGTGATGGGGTCGCGCACCTGGCAGGAGTTCTCGCTCTGGCCGCCGGCGGGAGAAACACAACGGTGGTACCTCGGACGGTGGGGCACCCTGAGCCCCGAGCCGCCGGCCGCGAGCTCGCCCGACCGCTATCACTTCAACCCGCACGACCCGACGCCCGCCGTGGGCGGACCGTCACTGAACGTCCGTACGGCGGGTCGGAAGGATCAGCGCCGGCGCGAGCACCGCCACGACGTCGTGACCTACACCAGCCCGGTCCTGACCGAGGACCTCACCGTCGTCGGCCCGTTGACGGCGACGTTGTACCTGCGCTCGACACTCGAGCACACCGACTTCTTCGTGCGCCTCTGCGACGTCTCGGAAAAGGGGAAGTCCGTCAACCTGAGCGACGGCATCGTCCGTCTCGCTCCGGGGTCGGTCGACAAGGACGAGGACGGCGTCTTCAAGCTGGAGATCGCCATGTGGCCGACCGCGAACACGTTCCGGGCCAGTCACCGCATCCGCCTGCAGGTTTCGAGCGGCGCCCATCCGCTGTTCTGTCGCAACGCCGGCACCGGCGAACCGCTGGCGACCGGAGCCAACCTGCGCTCGGCGGACCAGGAGATCCTCCACGACGAGGGCCGCCCGTCATCCATCGCTCTGCCGGTCGTACGCCTGCTGCGAGACGAGGCGCTCGACCCTCCCCTCGGTCAGCGGGAAATGGGCTCAGCGGAGCCCCTCGACTAACCTCCCGCGCATGACGCAGCCGACGTTCGTGCCCATCGCCGAGGCGGACCAGGTGCGCCCGGCCCGGCACCTCAACGTGCCGGGGACGTGGACGCAGTCCCGCCCGGCCGAGGTGGTGGGGCCGGCTCGACATCGAAGCCGGGACATCGGGACCCCGGGGCCCGACTCGGGCTTTGCGTTCCGGTTGGCCAGGCGGTTCGAGCACGAGCTGCGGTTGACCGAGGGGGAGTCCGCGCACGACGTGCTCTTCGGTACCGCCCTCGTCGCCGCCAAGCGGGCCGCCCTCTTCGGACGGGCGCCCAGCATCTACGACGTGCAGGTCGCCCTCAACCTCTGGGGCTTCCTCGACGACGCCCCGCCCCTCCTGGCGGCGACACGCCGGGCGGCGTTCTCCGCCATCTCGCACGACTACGTCGCCCAGCGACAGCTGGTCGATTCGGTGCCCGAGGATGTCCTGCGGCTCGGCCCCGAGAAGGTCTGGGTCCTCGCGTTGGGCGGCGCCGCCTAGGCGCCTCTCGGACCACGTCGCACGTCACGCCTAGGCAACCAATCGTCGTGGAGGCAACCCGGGCCATCGACCGGCTCGAGATCGAGGCGGGCGGTCTGATCTTCAGCGGCCGGGCCTGTGGCCCGCACGAGGGCCGGCGGGTCCTGCTCCTCCACGGCTTCCCGCAGACCTCGTGGGCCTGGCGCGACGAGCTCTGGGCGCTCGGGAGCGCGGGCTACCGCGCCATCGCACCCGACCTGCGCGGCTACTCCCGCGGCGCCCGGCCGGCGGAGGTGGGTGACTACGCGACCGACCACCTCGTCGGCGACGTCCTCGCGCTCGCCGACTCCATGGAAATGGCGACCTTCGACCTGGTGGGCCACGACTGGGGGGGCATGCTGGCCTGGATCACGGCGGCGCGCCATCCGGACCGGGTGCGCTCGCTCGGCGTCGTCTCGACGCCGCACCCACTCGCCCTGCAGCACGCCTTACGGGACGGAGATGCGGCGGAAGCCGCCTACGCCGCGGGCATGGAGACCTTCTGCGCGCCCGAGGTCCCCGAGCGGCTGTTGCTCGGTGCCGACGGCTCGGGCGGCGGCCTGGCGACGGTGCTGGCCGAGTCCGGTCTCGACGACGAGGACACCAAGGTGTACGTGGCCGCGCTCGTTGAGCCCGGAGTCCTGACGGCGGCGCTCAACTGGTATCGGGCCATGAACGGCGCGGCGCTCCTTGGCCTCGAGCCGGTGACGGTTCCGACGCTCTACGTCTGGTCGACCGGTGACGGGGCGTTCGGGCGGACAGCCGCCGAGAGGACCGCCTCGTGCGTGCGCGGTCCCTACACCTTCGAGGTCCTCGAGAACGTGTCGCACTGGATCCCCGAGATGGCACCGGCCGAGCTGTCCGAGCTCTTGCTCCGTCACCTGGCGGCGACCTGACCGGCGGCGAGGAACGGCGGGCAAATTGAGCAGCGCCAAGGCGACCAGCGATCGCGCCGGGCCTGCGAGAATGGCAGGGTGAGCGCCGCCTTCGCCCTGACCGACGTCCAACGGGAGTTCCGCGCGACCCTGCGCACCTTCTGTGAGGAGAAGGTGGCTCCCCACGCCGCCGAGATCGACCGCAACGCCGAGTTTCCGTGGAAGTCCTTCGAGGCCTGCAAGGAGATGGAGCTGCCCGCCCTGGGCATCCCCGAGGCCTACGGCGGCGCCGGGGCCGACACCGTCACACAGGCCATCGCGGTCGAGGAGCTCTCCCGCGTCTGCGCCTCGACATCGCTCACCATCTTGATCTCCAAGCTCGGCATGCTCCCCGTCATGAACTGGGGCTCCGAAGAGCTCAAGCGGGCGTACATGCCCAAGGTCGCCAGCGGCGAGATCCAAGCCAGCTACTGCCTCTCCGAGGCCGATGCGGGGAGCGACGTGGCTTCCATGCGCACGCGGGCGGTACGCGACGGCGACGACTACGTCCTCACCGGCTCGAAGTACTGGATCACCAACGCCGGGATCTCCGACGTCTACATCGTCTTCGCGAAGACCGACCCCGACGCGGGCGGGCGCGGCATCTCGTGCTTTCTGGTCGAGAAGGAGTGGGGGATCCGCGTCGCCAAACACGAGGACAAGCTGGGCCTGCGGGGGAGCCCGACCGGCGAGGTCGTACTCGACGAGGTGCGGGTCCCCGCGTCGCACCGCATCGGCCAGGAGGGTCAGGGCTTCACGGTCGCCATGCACACCCTCGACCGCAGCCGGCCCACCATCGGGGCGCAGGCGGTTGGCATCGCGCAGGGCGCCATCGACTACGCGGCGGCTTACATGAAGCAGCGGCACGCCTTCGGCGCTCCCATCGCCGACCTGCAGGGGCTGCGCTTCATGTTGGCCGACATGGCGATGCGCAACGAGGCCGCGCGCGCCATCGTGTACCGGGCCTGCGCCATGGTCGACCACGATCCGGGTGGCGAGCTGACCATGTTCGGGGCGATGGCCAAGGCGTTCGCCTCCGACGCCGCCATGTCGATCACGGTCGACGCCGTCCAGCTGCTGGGCGGCTACGGCTACACCAAGGACTTCCCCGTGGAGCGGTTCTTGCGCGACGCCAAGGTCACGCAGATCTACGAGGGCACCAACCAGGTTCAGCGGGTGGTCATCGCCCGGGAGTTGCTGAAGAACGTCTAACGCGTGCGGACCGGTGCGGGGTCCGGGCGGTCCGGCGGCAGGGCGGTTGGCGCCCGGCTGCGGGGCCCGGGCAGACTGCGGGGCGGCCAGCCGGAGGTCGCGCTGAACGAGACCGATGGTAAGTTAGAACAGGTTCTATTTCGCCCATCGAGGGCAGCCGGCCGAGGGCCGGAGTGGCAGCAGGAGGACGTCCGTCATGGCGCAGCCGGTAATCATCGAGGCGGTCCGCACCCCCATCGGGAAGCGCAACGGGTGGCTCTCGGGCTTGCGCGCGCCCGACATCCTGGGCGCGGCGCAGGTCGAGGTCGTGAAGCGCGCCGACATCGATCCGGCCACAATCGAGCAAGTGGTCGGTGGCTGTGTGACCCAGGCGGGGGAGCAGGGGTTCAACGTCACGAGGACGGCGTGGCTGCTGAGCGGCATGCCCTACGAAGTCGCCGCCACGACGGTGGACTGCCAGTGCGGCTCCTCGCAACAGGCCAACCACTTCGTCAACAACCTCATCGCGGCGGGCGCCGTGGACACGGCGATCGGCTGCGGCATCGAGGCCATGAGCCGGGTGCCGCTCGGGGCCAGTGCGCGGGCCAACGTCGGCCGGGCCCTCCCCGAGGACCTGCCCTACGACATGCCCGACCAGTTCACCGCGGCGGAGCGCATCGCCAAGAAGTACGGCATCACCCGCGAGGACGTCGACTGGCTCGGCCTTGCGTCGCAGCAGAAGGCAGCGGTCGCGGTGGCCGAGGACCGTTTCGCCCGCGAGATCGTGGCCATCGAGGCGCCCATCGTGGGCGAGGAGGGCCCGATGGGGGAGCACTCGGGCGAGAAGATGGTCGTGGCCAAGGACCAGGGCCCACGCGACACGACCGCCGAGGGACTGGCCAAGCTGAAGCCCGTGCTGCCCGACGGCATGCACACGGCCGGGACCTCGTCGCAGATCTCCGACGGCGCTGCCGCTGTGCTCTGGATGTCGGAGGACCGGGCCAAGGCCGAGGGCTTGCGTCCCCGGGCCCGTGTCGTGGCCCAGGTGCTGGTGGGCTCCGACCCCTACTACCACCTCGACGGGCCGATCCTGGCCACCACCAAGGTGCTGGCCAAGGCGGGCATGACCATCAAGGACATCGACCTGTTCGAGGTCAACGAGGCCTTCGCCTCGGTCGTCATGAGCTGGGCCAAGGTGCACGACGCCGACATGGCCAAGGTGAACGTGAACGGCGGCGCCATCGCCCTCGGCCACCCGGTGGGGGCGACGGGCAGCCGGCTGATCACCACGATCCTGCACGAGCTCGAGCGCAGCGACAAGACCTACGGGCTCGTGTCGATGTGCTGCGGTGGCGCATTGGCGACGGGCACCATCATCGAGCGGCTGTAGCGACGGTCGACTCGACGTTCCTTTCCGGCGCCTACCCTTTGGAGGGGACCGTGGCATCCATCTCGACGGAGCACCTGACGTTCGAACGCGACGGCGCGACGGCCATCGTGACGATGAACCGTCCCGACGCGAAGAACGCGCTGAGCCTGCCCATGCTGGTCGGCATGAAGGACGCCTGGTTGGAGATCGACGCCAACGACGACATCCGCTGCGCCGTCCTCACGGGCGCCGGCGGCACCTTCTGCGCCGGCATGGACCTCAAGGCCATGGGTGGGAGCGACGCCGAGAAATACCGGCCTCGCCAGGAGGAGGACCCGGATCTGCACTGGAAGGCCCTGTTGCGCCATTACGACCTGCGCAAGCCGCTCATCGCCGCGGTCGAGGGCTGGGCCGTCGCCGGCGGGACCGAGATCTTGCAGGCCACCGACATCCGGGTGGCGGGGGAGAGCGCCGTGTTCGGCGTGTTCGAGGCCAAGCGCGGCCTTTTCCCCCTGGGCGGTTCCACGGTGCGACTGCGCCGGCAGATCCCCTACACCCTCGCCATGGAGCTCCTGCTGACGGCGCGCGAGGTGCCGGCACAGGAGGCGTTGCGCATCGGGTTGATCGGGCACGTCGTGCCGGACGGGACCGCGCTGGACAAGGCGCTCGAGATCGCGGCGGTGATCGGGTCCAACGGGCCGCTGGCGGTGGAGGCGATCAAGCGGAGCGTGCGTGAGACCGAGGGCATGTCCGAGGTCGATGGCCTGGCCCGCGAGCTCGAGATCGGTTGGCCCATCTTCGCCACCAACGATGCCGCCGAGGGGCAGAAGGCTTTCGCCGAGAAGCGGCCGCCCAACTACACCCGCACGTGAGCGGGGCCGAGGGCGGGGACGTGCTCGGGGAGAGGTACCCCGGCCTCGACGGCCCGCCGACCTCGACCGGCGACGAGCCGCGCAACCGGTTGGCGGCGGCCGTGCGGCGTATTAGTGCGGTCGCCGTCGGGCAGCCCGTCGACGACAACGAGATCGCACGCGCGGCGGCGGAGCTCAGCGCGCTGGCCGACCGGCTCGAGTCGGCGGCGCCGGCGGCCAAGCGGACCCGGCACGAGCCCGGGCCGGGCGGGTTTCCCGGACGGCACCCCCAGGACTACTTCCCGACGAGCCCGATGGTCGGCTTCGGGAACCCCCTGGCCCCACCGGTCGAGGTGTGGGCCGTCGAAGGCGAGGACGGCCGGCGCGAGCTGCGCGGCCGCGCCACGTTCGGCTACCAGTACGAGGGACCGCCGACGTGTGTCCACGGCGGCGTGATCGCCGAGATCTTCGACGAGTTGCTCGGCATGTCCAACCTCCTGACCGGCCAGGGCGCCATGACCGGGACCCTGAATATCCGCTACCGGGCGCCGACCCCGCTGCTGGCGCCGCTCGAGATGGTCGCCCGTAACACCGGCCAGGAAGGGCGCAAGATCTTCGCCTGGGGCGGCATCTACTACCGGGGGGAGCTGACGGCGGAGGCCGACGGCATCTTCATCTACGTGTCGCCGAACCGCATGCTCGACATCGTCAGCGGCAACGCGAGGGGGTCCGAGGCACCGCTGGTCGACCCCGACTGGCAGCGCATGATGAGCGAGGGGACCGGGTCGCCCGACGGCCGCGGGCGGGACCCGCTCTCGTCGTGAGCGCCCGTCAGTGTGGCTGAGGGCGACCACGGAGATGAGTCGGGCCTTCCTTTTGTTCGCGAGCTCTTTGCTGACGAACCGGTCCTGGCTCGCCCGGCGCGGCGGCGGTTCGTCCCGTCCCGGGGGCCCGTTGTGGAAACGTTGACATACTTTGGGTCCGAACGGCTCTATAGGGTCCAAAAGAGTCGGGAATATAGTCTGTGAGGCCATGGAAAGTAACGCCAGCCGCGACGAGACGTCGGGCGCCGCTGTGGGTGAACTCGGCGCCATCGACCGCGTCGACCTGCACGAGCTCGGGGAGAAGCACCGGAGCGCGTACCTGTCGGCGTGGCCGTTCCCGTACGTCTTCATCGACGGTCTGTTCGATCCGGAGATCGTGGCTCGGGCGAG
The DNA here is from genome assembly GCA_963838835.1 of uncultured Acidimicrobiaceae bacterium. Taxonomy (GTDB): domain Bacteria; phylum Actinomycetota; class Acidimicrobiia; order Acidimicrobiales; family RAAP-2; genus Bog-473. The sequence continues at coordinate 110,895 of CAWITA010000028.1, read as the reverse complement.
AGCGGAGGAGCTCGGTCCCGGACTGCAGCTCGTACCCCGCCGGTCCAACCGGATCGTGAAGGCGGAGTCGACGACGCCGGCCGGGCCGACGGCCGGGGCGATCCTGGAACGCCTGCTCGCCGATGACGTGGTCGACATGTTGACCGCTCTCTCTGGCATCCCCGACCTCATCGTCGACCCGACCCATTGGTGGGCGGGAGTGCACGTGCTGGCGCCGGGGTCCTTCCAGGCGGTGCACCGGGACTTTGCCCGCGACGCCACCGGCGACCTTTGGCACCGGGTCAACATCCTCGTCTACCTGAACCCCGGCTGGCAGCCCGAGTGGGGCGGCCAGCTCGAGTTGTGGGACACGAAGATGACGGCATGCCAGAAGAGCATCGAGCCGATCGGTGGCCGGATGTTCATCTTCGAGCCGGGCCCCGACGCCCTCCACGGTATTCCCGCCGTGGTGAACTGCCCAGCCGGGGAAGCCCGGATCACGCTGGCGTCTTACTTCTATACGACGGATCCCGGTCCTCACGCTGGGCGACACCACTCGCACGTCCTTGGCCTGCCGCGCCGTCCCGGCGAGCGCCTCTCGGCGTCGTTTGCCATACCCTTCGACCCGCTGCGCCGATTCAAGGAACGTCGAACGCGACCCGTGTAGCCGCCGGTCGGCGCCGGCGGTAGTGGCGGCGAGTCCGGCGGTGGCGACGAGTCGGTCAGATCTCGGGGGCGGTGGGGCCCACAGCGACGAAGCAGCCGGCGTCCGTGCTGATGCGCAGTGAGCCGCCGTTTTCGACAAAGCGCGCCCCCACCGCCCTTGCGAGGGCATGGCGCTGTTCGGACGAGGCCTCCTGGCCCGCCGCGGTCGAGGCGATGAAGGCGACGACGTCGTCGGGACTCGTGCAGACCATGACGCTCGGGTGCTGGTGCCAACGGACGGAGCCGAACCGACTGGCCAGAATGGCCCGACCGTTCGTCTTGCCGAAGCGACGGTCCGCGAAATCCAGGGGGGACCAGCCCAGGGCCTGACGAGAGAGGTCCGCGATGGCGTCGAGGTGCTGTGGCCCGTTGGTCGCCGCGAGGAGCACGCCGTCGGGACGAAGGACCCGGGCCAGCTCGGCGGCGGCCCGCCGCGGATCGGGCACGTGGTAGAGCATGTGGTTGGCGACGGCGATATCGAAGGCGGCGTCGGGGAACGGAAGCGCCTGGACGTCGCACGGTCGGGCCTCGGCCAGCTCGATGGTGGCGATCGAGGCCACGGTCCGGGCGGCTGTTTCGAGCATGCCCTCGGAGAGGTCGGTCAAGGTGAGCCGCAGGTCGGGGAGGAGCGGCGCGACGTTGGCCCAGAGGGAACCGGTGCCACACCCCACCTCGAGCACGCGGGCGCCGCGGGGCCACTCGATCCGGCCGACCAACCAGGGATACCACGGCTCGTCCGCTCGGGCGTACTTGGTGTGGAGCGCGATGCGCGCGTTGAGATTGGTGGGGTCCTTGTACTGGGACTCCCGCAGGTAGTCCTGGTCGATTCCCAGGCCCGCCCGGGGTCGCACGGGGGCACGGTGCGGGGGCGGGCGATCGTCCGGTCGGTCCGGTGGTCCGGTTCGTACGAGGTCGGTGGCGACCGCCTGAGACGAACGATGAGACCGAAGATGTCGCGCGCCCGTGATCGAGACACTGACCAGTTCACCCCGGCCAGGCTCATGCCGCCGCGCCAGGAAGCCCCGTTCGTTGGCCTCTTCCCACACGGGCAACCGCGGACAAGATGTCCGCCAAGCGTCCATGACCTCCGTGTACGGCCGAGCGTCGGGCCCGACCCATTCGAGCAGGTCGAGGATCAGTGATTCGACGGTCTCGGTCTCGGACGTGGCTTCCATGGGCGGCGCTCCGTGGGGCCGGTGCGCGTGTCTCCTCAGGGCAACTCTAGGGCGCGTCGAGCGAGAAGGCACCAATCGGCGCTCGAGCCGTCTGTCTCGTTCGCACGACAGGGCTTATCCGACGGGTGCGGTGTTCGAATGGCAGATCGTGTGAGTGACGCCCGACTCCGCACTCCGCGTGGGATCGGTCATGGAACGGGCGCGCACCGCCCGCCTCGCCGCCGGTGACGCTCAGAGCGCGCGCCGCACTCCTTCCCAGTAGGGGTCGCGTAGCTTGCGCTTGTAGAGCTTCCCGTTGGGATCCCGCGGCATCTCGTTCGTGAAGTCGATCGACTTGGGCGTCTTGAACCGAGCCAGTTTGTCGGCGCAGTAGGCCTGGATCTCCGCCGCCAGTTCGTCGCTCGCCTCGACGCCCTCGGCCGGCTCGATGACCGCCTTGACCTCCTCGCCCCAGTCCTCGTGGGGGATGCCGAAGACGGCGGCGTCGCCCACCTTGGGGTAGGACAGCAGCACGCTCTCGATCTCGGCCGGGTAGATGTTGGCCCCGCCGGAGATGATCATGTCGATCTTGCGGTCCCGGAGGAACAAGAAGCCGTCCTCGTCGAGCAGGCCGACGTCGCCCACGGTGAAGAAGGCTCCAATGCGATTCTTCTGCGTCTTCTCCTTGTCGCCGTGGTACTCGAAGTCGGCCGACAGCATCGCCATGTAGACGGTGCCGATCACGTTCGGCTCGGTGACGCGCGTGCCGTCGTCGTCGAAAATGGCGATCTCCGAGATCGGCCATGGCTTGCCCACCGTGCCCGGCTTCTGCAGCCACTCCTCCGCGGTGACCAACGTGCCGCCGCCCTCGCTCGCGGCGTAGTACTCGTCGACCGCGTTGCCCCACCAGGCGATCATTTGCTCCTTCACGGGAATCGGGCACGGCGCGGCGGCGTGGATCATGTGACGCAGCGAGGACACGTCGTACTTCGAGCGCACGTCCTCGGGCAGCGCGAGCAGCCGGTGGAACTGGGTGGGCACCATGTGCGAGGTCGTCACCTGGCGCTCCTCAATGAGGCGCAGCATCTCCTCCGGCAGCCACTTGTCCATCAGCACGACGGTGTGCCCGAGATGCAGCGAGGCGCTCCCGAAGCGCAGCACCGCCGTGTGGTAGAGGGGCGAGCCGATGATGTGGACGTTGTCGTCCTGGGGCTGGACCCCGAAGAGGAACAGCAGGCCAGAGAGCCCGAGCGCGGCCTGCTCGGGCGTGATGCCCTGCAGCTTGCGGTAGATCCCCTTGGGGTTCCCCGTCGTGCCGGAGGTGTAGTTCATGACATCGCCGATGGTGCGGTCCTCCGGCAGCGTCGTCGGCTGCGCGTCGCGCCGGGCGGCAAAGGAGGCGAAGCCAGGAATGTCCCCGACACCGAGGCGGCCGGCGGCGTCGAGACCGACCTCGTCCGCGGCCGCGGTGGCCACGCTCGCGAATCGCTGATGGGCGACGAATGCGTTGGCCCCCGAGTCCTTCAAGATGTAGGCCACCTCGGGCGTCACGAGGTGATGGTTGATGGGCACCAGGTACCAGCCCGCCTGGAGGGCGGCCAGGTAGATCTCGATCATCTCCCCGCAGTTCGGCAGGAGGGTGGCCACGACGTCGCCGGTCTCGAAGCCCTGCGCTCGCAACGCGTGCACCAGCTGGTTGGCCCGGCCGAGCAGCGCACCGGCCTCGATCTCGTCGCCCTCGGGCGTCACGAGGGCGAGGTAGTCGGGGTCTTCCTGGGCCAGGGCCCAGAAACCGAGATCACCCATCAGCATCTCCTTGCCTGCTCGCGTGGCGGTCGCAAATGGCGGCCCCGCCACCGCGCAGGCTAGAACGTGTTCTAACTTGCGGCAATTTGCCGGTCCGTCCGGCCGGGCACCGAGTGAGGAACCAGCGCGCCGCGGTCCGGGCCATGTGGGCCGACGGCCGCTGGACGCCGGAACGGATTGCAGGCTGAGCGCCGCGTTCAGATGATGCGGTGCAGCCTGGGCCGGGGCTTGACCGTGGTGTAGACCTCGATCGAGTTCCCCTCGTGGTGCGCGGCGATGACGGCGGACGCGCCCAGCTGCTCTTCGTCGAAGACCCGGCCCATGTGCCTGCCCCAGGCGACGGCGGAGCGGGCGATCTGGCGCTCGGGATGCTCCCATGGCGGGACGCAGATCTCGATCTGGTACAAGGGCTCGAAGGTGACCACGTGGGTGGCCGTGCCGCCGTGAGCGGCCAGCCACTCCTCCTTCTCCTCTTCGGTCCAGATCTTTTCGTTCATAATCGGCGTCCACGGCCGGACGGTGGCCATCGCTCGCCCACCTCCCCCTCACCGCCATATCGGCACCACCGGAAGAAGCCTTGAGAACGGCCGGTTCTCGGCCCTCGGGCCTCGAGTGATGCGCCGGCCGCGCCTGGTCGACGCCCGGTATCCACCACCGGGGCGAAGCGGATCCTTAGCCTGAGCGGTGCGCGGGGTGCGGGCAAGGAGCTCCCTTCCCCTTCGGAGAGGCGGGTCGGAACGTGGAGGACGAGGGGACCAAAAAGATGGGCACCGGGCTCGGGAAACGCACGGCAACCGGTGCAGAACACGCCGAGGCCCTGCCCGAGATCCGCCCGTGGCGCGAGGTCGGATGGATCTTCAAGGACGGCAACGCACTCGCGATCGAGCGGCACGACCGGGCGCGAGCGCCCGGCGCATCGGCGCGACGAGTAGCGGCGCCCGCGACCGGGGCGCGGCGCTCAGGCCGGTTGTTCCGCTCCCTCCAGCTCGGCGTCGGTGTCCGGCGCGTGGTGCGTCTGCAGCCAGACCTTCCAGCGCGTCCTCGTGCGCACGAGGATGACGACGCCCCCGACGACGAGGAGGACACCGGCCAACTGGACGAGGTCCGAGCCGAGACGGCCGTCCTCACCCAGCCAGAGGTGCTCGTCGAGGGAGCGTTCAATGCCCCACAGCACCATGCCGGTGCCGAGCACGACGCCCGTTGGGTACCCGACGCGGCGGGTGCCGTCGGGCCAGCGGTCAAGGCTGCGTTCGATCGCGATGAGGACCAAGAAGACGGCGAAGTCCTCGATCGCCTGAAAGATGGGCACCGGCAGCCGGCGGCCCGTCTGGCCGGCGTAGTACAGGCCGAACCATTGGCGTGTCGGGTGCCCGCCGCCCGCGACCATGAGCTGGGGACCCAGGAGCCGGCCCATGGCCCAACACGCCATCAGAACGGGGGCGGCCAGGTCGAGGGCGCGGCCGAGCGGAAGCTCGGGACAGCGGCGCCGGGTGAGGATGATGCCCACGGGCACGGCCAGCAGCAGGCCGCCGAAGGACGACAGGCCACCGTGCCAGATGGCGAGGATGTCGCCCGGGTTGTGCGTGTAGTAGCTCAGGTTCGACAGCACGTGCATCGCCCGGGCGCCGACGACCGCGGCCAGGATGATCCAGAGGAACACGGGCACGAACCAGTCGGTTCGGTAACCGTTGTTGCGCAGGCGCCGTTCGAAGTAGGCGAAGCCGAACCAGAACGTGAGCGCGAGCCCGATGCCGTAGGTGTGGACCTGGAGCGGCCCGATGTGGAAGTCGACGGGTATCGGTTTCATTGCAACGCTGAGGCCAGGTTAGGGCCGGTGGAGGGGAGCCGGGGGTCCGGGGCCGGTGGGCGCGGGGTTGAGCGGGGTTAAGAGGAGCCGGCCGAGCGTCGAGGGGAGCGGCGTCGAGGGATCGAGCCGGCGCCTTAGGGCCGACCGGCGCCCACGAAGTCGCCACCGAGGCGGAGCCCGGTGAGCCAGACCGTTGCCCCGGTGTAAGGGGCCTCGATCATCTCGCCCGGGCCGACGTACATGGCGACGTGCTCCGAACCTCCGGGGCCGTAGAACAGGAGATCACCCGGCTCCAAGTCGCTGATGGGGACCGGGGTCGAGTCAGCCATCTGGGCGCCCGAGTAGTGCGGCAGCGCGACTCCGACCTGGCCCCACGACCACGCCGTCAGCCCGGAGCAGTCGAACCCGGGGCTGGCGGAACCCCGGGGGACTCGCCGCCCCACACGTAGGGGACGCCGATCTGGCTCTCGGCCGCCTGGACCGCGCCCGCGCCGCCCGCAGCCGTGGGCGGCGGCGCGGCCTGCTGCAGGCCGGACAGGGTGGCGGTGGCGCCGGACGGTGAGCCAGCGGTCTGGAGTTGCGCGGCGGCGGCCGCGGCTGCGGCCTGGCGCTCCTGCGCGGCCTTCGCCGCGGCGGCGGCCTCTTCTTGCTGCTGTTGTTGGACCAGCTGGGCGATCTGACCCTGTTCCTGCGCCAGCGCGCCCGTCTGCTGCTGCACGGCCTGGGCGTTTTGCGCCACGGCGTTCTGCTCCGTGGTCACCTCCGCCTGCGCCTGCGCCTGCTCACCCTGGAGTTGGACCACCTGCGCGTTGAGGGAGTTCTCGGCGGTGTGCAAGTTGTCGACGGCGAGCGAGATGTCACCCTCTGCGATCGTGTTGTACTCGGTGGTGGCGCCGACCGTCTGCTGGTTGCCGCTGAAGATCGGGTTCTGCGCGGCCGCCGTGCCGTCGGTGATGTAGTTCGCCACCGCCGCCTTGGCCAGGGTGGCCTTGTCGTGGTGGACCTGCGTCTGGTCGGCCGCGATGTTGGCCTTGGTGGTCGTGATGTTCGCGTTGACCTGTGACAGGTGGTACTGCGCGGCGTCGTATTGCTGGCTCAACGCCGACATCTCGTTCTGGGCCTGAGCCAGCTGCGCCTCGATGGCGGCCGCCTTCGCCCGGGCGTCGGAGATGGCATCGCCGCCCGCCGGACGCGCCAATCCGAACACAGTGCTCGCCAACAATGTGACGACGGTCACTGCGGGGACGCTGACCCGCCGGAGCACCTTTGCGCTCCGTGCAGACCGCGGCGCGGAGTGGTTGTACTCCCGCTCTACGTCAGTCACGATGCGGCCATTCTTATAGGAACGCTCTCCGCGGTTCAAACACCGTCGGTGAGAAACGTACGTGTGCAGTCGTACTGATGGTACGAAAGTGCAGCTCACTCGATACACGGGCATTATTTAAGTTTTTGCTGGCTTGATCGGGAGCACGAAAAGGACCGTTAGGAACTACGGTCTCGCCGCATGGGTGAGATGATCGAATTTCGGAGCAACGGCTCGGCCGCCGGCGGCTATCTGGCGGTGCCCGAGGGCGGGACCGGTCCCGGCGTCATCGTGATCCAGGAGTGGTGGGGCCTCGTCGACCACATCAAAGACGTGTGCGACCGCTTCGCGGCGGCGGGCTTCGTGGCCCTGGCTCCGGACCTCTATCACGGGCAGAAGGTGGCGCCCGGCGAGCCGGACGAGGCGGGCAAGGCGATGATGGCGCTGAAGATGGACCAGGCCGCGCGGGACATGAGCGGCGCGGTCGACGAGCTGTTGCGGCGGAGCTCGGGCGACAAGGTCGGGGTGATCGGATTCTGCATGGGTGGCGGGCTCGCGCTCGTGCTGGCGACCCAGCGTCCCGACGCGGTGGCGGCGGCGGTCCCGTGCTACGGCGTCATCCCGTGGCCCGACGCACAGCCCGACTACGCGGCAATGTCGGCGGCGGTCCTCGGCCACTATGCCGAGAAGGACGACTTCTTCACGCCAGAGGCCGCCAACGGGTTGGCCGAGCAGCTGCGCGCCCTCGGAAAGTCGGTGGAGATCATCATCTATCCGGATGCAGACCACGCGTTCTTCAACGACACGCGGCCCGAGGTGTACAACGAAGTGGCGGCCGGCGCGCTGTGGGATCGCACATTGGAGTTCTTCTCCGTTCATTTGCGCTGAGCTCGTCTGCGCTCGCGATCCGCGACGTCTGGGCCGAAGGTTCGGCGCCGGAGCGGTGCCGGACGTGCCACGGCGGTGGCCCGGGGGGCCGTTGCACCCTGTTTGTTACCATCGCGTCATGTCTGCACGTTCACGGGACCTGCCCCGCCGCTCCTGCCTCTCCACCCCGGGGTCGAACGAGAAGTTCCTGGCCAAGGCCCCAACCGTCCCGGCCGACATGACCTTCTTGGATCTCGAGGACGCCGTGGCGCCGCTCGAGAAGGAGAGCGCCCGGCCCAAGGTGGTCGACGCCATCAAGAACCTCCCCTGGGACGACCGGGTGCTGTGCGTGCGGGTCAACGCCTGGGACACCGAATGGACCTACGGCGACGTGATCGAGGTGGTCGGCAACGCGGGCGAGCGCCTGGACGAGATCATGCTGCCCAAGGTGCAGTCGGCCGCGGAGATCGTCGCGCTCGACCTGTTGCTGACTCAGGTCGAGAAGAACTCAGGGCTGCCGGTCGGGCACATTGGGATCGAGGCGCAGATCGAGACCGCGCGCGGGCTGATCAACGTCGACGACATTTGCGCCGCCTCCCCTCGCCTCGAGACGATCATCTTCGGACCCGCCGACTTCGCCGCCAGCATCGAGATGCCGGTGCTGACCGGCGGGATCGAGATCCCCGAGTACCCGGGCGACCACTTCCACTACGTCTTCAGCCGCATCTTGATGGCGGGACGGGCCAACGGACTGCAGGTGATCGACGGTCCGTTCCTCAAGGTTCGTGAGCTCGACGCGCTGCGCGCCTACGCCATGCGCACCCGCATGCTGGGCTACGACGGGAAGTGGGCCCTCACGCCCGACCAGGCCGTCGTGCTCAACGAGGTGTACTCCCCGACACAAGAGCAGTTCGACCGGGCCTTCGACATCCTCGAGGCGTACGAGAAGGCCACTGACCAAGATCGCAAGGGCGCCGTCATGTTCGGCGACGAGATGATCGACGAGGCCAGCCGGAAGATGGCCAACAAGTTCGTGAGCCGGGGCGAGCGGGCCGGCCTCACGCGTCGTCCCCGCTGAGCGCCGCGCCCCCGGCGCCGATCAGCCGATCAGCCGGCGAGCGATCACCTTGAGTGCGAGCGTCTCGTCCGCACCCTCGAAGATGGACAACACCCGCGCGTCGACGAAGTAGCGGCTCACGGGGAATTCCTCGGCGTAGCCCATGCCGCCGTGGATCTGCATGGCCTCGCGCGTCACCCATTCGGCGGCGCGGCACACGTAGGCCTTGACCATGGAGGCCTCGAGCGTTCCTTCGCCACGCGCCATCAAACGCGCCACGAGATACGAGCTCTGGCGCGTCGCCTGGATGATGACGGCCATCCGCCCGAGCTTCGCCTGTGTCAGCTGGTACTCGCCGATCGGTGACCCGAACACCTTGCGCTCGGCGGCATAGGCGACCGCGGCCTCGTAGGCGGCCTGCATCACGCCCAGTGCGCGCGCCGCCGTCTGCAGCCGGCCGTTCTCGAAGCCCTGCATCTGGAGATAGAACCCCTTGCCCAGACCCTCGGTGCCGCCGACGAGGTTGGCCCCGGGGACGAACCAGTTCTCGAAGGCCAGCTCGTAGGAGTGCATGCCGCGGTAGCCGAGCGTGTCGATGGGGCGCCCCTCGAGGCGTCCCGGTGCGAGGCCGGCCGGCCGGTCGGGCGCCGCGTCCTCCTGGGTGAAGACGAAGCCGCGGCCGTCACCCCGCGGCTTCTCGACGACGAACATGGAGATGCCCCGGTGGGCCAGTGCGCGGTCCGGATCGGTGCGCGCCAAGAGCATGAGCACGTCGGCCCGGGCGGCGAAGGTGCACCAGGTCTTGACGCCGTTGACGACCCACCCACCCTCGACCGGAGTCGCCGAGGTCACGATCCCGGCGACGTCGGACCCGTAGTCGGGCTCGGTCACGGCCACGGCGGCGAGGATCTCGGCCGAGGCCAGCTTGGGGAGCCAGTGCTTCTTCTGCTCCTCGGTGCCTCCGTAGACCAGCGCCCGGGTCAGGATCTCGGGCCGGGTGATGAGCGATCCGCCCACGCCGAGCGAGCCCCAGCTGAGTTCCTCGGTGGCGACGACCATCCCCAGGTAGTCCGACTCGCCGCCCGAGGCGAAGCCCCCGTACTCCTCGGGCACCGAGAGGCCAAAGCCGCCCAGCTCGGCCAGACCCTCGATCACCTCCTCGGGGATGTCGGCGTTCTCGCGGTGCACGTGCTCTGCGTGCGGCCGGACCTTGTCCTCGGCGAAGCGATGAAAGGTCTCCCGGACGAGCTCGAAGTCCCCCCCGAGGTGGCGCGGACCCTCCGACTGGGCCAGGCCGGCCAGCACAGCGGGATCCCGCTGGGTTCGGAGGAAGTCAGCCACCGGTGCAGCCCACCCGGCTTCGATCCCCCACAGGGCCTCGCGCCCGGCCACCTTGCCGGCGAGGTCGGCCACGACGTCGGCGACGAACGCGGCGGCGATCCGGGCCTCGAGCTCGCCGTGCTCTCCGTACTCGAGGGCCGCCCGGGCCGTGCCGACCGCGGCGGCCGCGTGCGCCATGTCGTAGGCGACCACCTGGTTGGCGTCGATGCCCCCGCGGTCGCGCACCGCGGCGCACGCCTGGTCGACGAGACGCTGGGCCAGGTCGACGGCTTGGGCGGCGCCGGCGAGAAGGGGTGCGGTGGGCGTCGTCACGGGAGGCGACCCTATCGGCTCGCCCGAGTGCGCCTACTCCCCTCCGAAAGGGTGGATGCCGCGATCAGGACCGACGGCCGACGACCGTCACGAGCGGTGGCAGGACCACCGGGTCGTCGACGGGGTCAACACCGGTGAGCGACTCGAGGTAGCGCGCCACGGGCCCAGGACCGACACCGGCCGGCGCCTCGGCCCAGGCGTCGATGACTTCGAGCCCGGCGTCGCGCACCAGGGCGGGGAGGAGCGCGCCGACATCGGGGTGGCTGGCGTCGGGCATGGAGAGCGGGGCCCCGGCAATCCGCCCGGCCGACGTGATGGGTTCTTGGGCCACCACCCAGCCCCCGGGACGCACGGCGCCCGCCATCATCCGCACGACTTCGAGTGGCTCGAGCACGTGGAGCAACAAGAAGCGGCAGAACGCGAGGTCGACGGCCTCGGGGAGCGAGAGATCCTCTCCCGCCTGAGTCAGCGCGATCACCTGCGCGTGCGCGGCCGCGGCACGTGCGACCTCATCGCGCGCCAGCGGGTCGCTGTCGACCGCATAGACGCGGCCGTCGCGGCCCACCATCTCGGCCAGCGCCACCGACACGTCGCCACCGCCGGCGCCCACATCGACACAGCGCCAGCCGGGCCCGAGACCAAGGCGCAGCAGCGCCGTCGCCAGGGGGCGCCGATAGACGTCGTCGCGCAGCCCCTTCAGCTCACTCACGTCGCCCGACCGCGCCTGACGGCTCCACCATGGCCTCGCACTCTACGGTGCTCGCGGCCGCCGGCTCGTGCCGGCCGGTTGGCCGGGTCGACCGGGCCACCAGCGCGACCCACCCGCGAGGGGCGGGTCCGGTCGAGAGCAACATGATGGCGAGCAGCGCCATCAGGGCAGGCCACCACAGCGCGATGTCGTGCACCTTGTGGTTCCCGAGCACCATGATGGCGACGAGGCTGGCGCTGCAGAGCCCGAACCGGAGCCGGCTGCGGCGCAGCGAGAGCAGCAGGCACAGCGCAGGGACCGGCCAGAGGTAGTACCAGTTGAGCTCGGTCTCGAGCAGCACCCGGATGAAGAAGGCCACCGTCGTCATCGTGAGCACGGTCGTCAGGTCGTGCCGTCTCCGGCAGACGACCACGGCGAGGCAGGCGGAGACGGCGATGGCGATCAGCCGGGCCGGGCCGCCCCCGTCGAGACCCGGGCCGATGACCGGCGCCAGGTGGGTCAGTGGGGTGAACGAGATGTAGTGGGGTTGGAAGGGCTGGTGCACCAGCACGAAGAGCGTGCGGTGCGGCTCGGCCACCAGCGCCGGGCTGACGACGAGGAGGCTCGGCAGCGCGAGGCGCCACCATTGGCGCGCCACCCGCCAGCCCAGGCGCGTCAGGACCGGCGCCACGCCCAAGAGGGCGAGCGGCTGGAACGCAATGCCGACGCCGAGGAGCAAGGCGGCGCGCGGTCCGCCGGCGCGCCCGCGGCGCTCGAGCGCGAGCGCGGCCCACACGACCAGCGCCAGGGCCACGCAATCCTCCGGGTGTCCCCAGCCCCCCGCCACGTTGGCCACGGCCAGCGCACCCACCAGGGCCAGCGCCATCCGGGCGCCGTCTGAGAAGCGCCAGTGCCGCGCCACGGCGTCGACGGCGAACAGCGCGCTCGACGCAAAGAGGAGAGCGGCGGGGCCCAGGACGAACCACAGGCTGAGGGGCTGGCCCGCGACGCGCAGATGGGGGGAAAGCCCGAGCGCCTGGCCGGCGAGCAGGACGGGTGCGAGCACGACCTCGAAGCCGGGGGGCGAGGTCAGCGCACCGTTGCGCACATAGATGTGCGAGAAGTGGCCGTGCGCGAGGGCTGACGAGCTGGCGGCCAGGCTCCACAGGTCGCTCGGCGAGAGCAGCTTGGCGTGGCCGCCGTGCAGGACGGACTGACCCAAGAGGCTGTACGCCATGACGAGGACGAGCATCGCGACGGTCGCGACCACCGGCGCGTGCCGCTCCTCCGCCCATGCCGTCACACGCCCCATGCCCCCTCCTCGGCCAACCGGGCCACGAGGCGCCGGGTTTCCGTCCCCGTCCTTATCGTCCAACCGCCGCGGACCGATAACCTCCTCCCCCGTGAAAGTGACGATGTTGCTCTGCGATGCAGCCCAGGTTTCCGACGGCAAGCTCTACATCCTGGGGGGCGGATGGAGCATGACGGGTCCTGATCCAGTGCCCTCGGCGGTGGCGCTGAAGATCGACGTGGACTGGCACGAGGCCGAGACGTCGCACCATTGGGAGCTCTTCTTGGAGGACGCCGACGGACGGCCGGTCCTCATGGAGACGGCGGACGGGACCCAGCCGGTCGAGGTGCGCGGCGAGTTCACCGTCAGCCAGCCCTTAGGGATCCCCGAGGGCTCACCCATCGACGTGGCTCTGGCGGTCAACCTCGGGCCCATCCCGCTCGCCCCCGGCACCCGGTTCGCCTGGCGGCTGACCATCGACGGCGAGTCGCTGCCCGGGGCGTCGCTGGGGTTCACGACCCGACCGCGCCAGCCGGTGGCCGAGTGACCGTGTACGACCGCCCGTTCGGGCGTTATCTCGAAGACTTCGTCCCCGGCGACGTCTATCGCCACTGGCCCGGCAAGACGATCACCGAGTACGACGACCACCTGTTCTGCCTGATCACGATGAACCACCACCCGCTGCACATCAACGCGTGGTTTGCGGAGCACGAGACGGTGCAGGGCAAGAACGTCGTGGTGGGCAACCTGGTCTACTCGCTCGCGCTCGGGATGAGCGTCCCCGACGTCAGCGGCTCGTGCATCGCCAACCTCGAGGTCGAGTCGCTGCTGCACCGCTCGCCGACGTTCCACGGCGACACCATCTACGCCGAGACGCGGGTGCTCGATGCCACGCCGTCCAAGTCGAGGGACGACCGCGGCATCGTGACCGTGGAGACCAAGGCGTTCAACCAGCGCGGCGAGGAAGTCTGTTACTTCCGGAGAAAGCTGATGGTCTGGAAGACGGCGGACGCGCCGGCGCGCCGGCGGCCCTACGGCGACGACGTCTGGGACTGAGGCCCGGTCGGCCGAGTCGGGCCGGTCGGCCCCGTCGGCCCCGCCCCGGCGCGACCGGGTGCGGCGCCTGCGTCGCCGCGTGCTCGAGTGGGGCGCGGAGCACCGTCGAGACCTGCCCTGGCGCCGGACGCGCGACCCCTGGCTGATCCTCGTCTCCGAGGTGATGCTCCAGCAGACCCAAGTCGAGCGCGTCGTGCCGCATTACGAGCGGTTCGCCGTGGCCTTCCCCACCCCCGCCGCCTGCGCGCGGGCAGGCCCGGCGGCGGTGGTGCGCCAGTGGTCGGGCCTCGGGTACAACCGCCGCGCCCTCAACTTGCACCGGGCGGCCGGCAGCGTCGTCGCCGACCATGGCGGCGCCGTGCCCCGGGGCGACGCGGCATTACGGGCGCTGGCCGGCGTCGGTCCCTACACGGCGCGCGCCGTCCGGTCGTTCGCCTTCGGGGACGACGTCGCCGCGGTCGACACCAACGCCGTGCGCGTGCTTGGCCGCGCCGTGGCCGGTGCCCCCCTTTCGCCCACGCTGGCGACCCGGCTCGGCGACGTGCTGGTGCCCGCAGGGCTCTCGTGGGAGTTCAACCAGACGATGTTCGACCTCGGCGCCACGGTGTGCACGGCGACCCTTCCGGACTGCGCGCGTTGCCCCCTGCGCCGCCAGTGCGGGTGGCGCCGCGCCGGGGGACCGGACCCGTGGCGACTGAGCCCGACGGCGCGGCCGCAGCGCGTGTTCGCCGGCTCGGACCGTCAGGGGAGGGGGCGATTGGTCGAGGCGCTGCGCCACGGCGGGGTCCCGGCGGCGGGGCTGGCTGTGGCCTGTGGCTGGCCCGACGACCCCGCCCGGGTCCGGCGGGTGGCGACGTTGCTGGTCCGCGAGGGCTTGGCGCACTGGTCCGGGGGAGAGGGCGGTGTCCTCCGGCTCGGCTGAGGGGGCGCCGACGAGGCGGCCACGCCCTGCTCGGGTGGATCACGCAGCCAGGTAGCCGAGGATGCGCCGGTTGACGACGTCGGGCCGCTCCAGGTGGAGGAAGTGGCCGGCGCCGTCGACGATCTCCATCTCGGAGCCCTCGGCCAGGAAGTCGAGGGGCGACCCGATGGACGACAGCAGCATGCAGCCGTCGTCGCGGCCGTGCAGGTAGAGCGTCGGCTTCGGCGTGGGCTGGAGCGCGGCGGCCTGCTCGTCGGCCAGCTCGGGTACCTGTTGCGAGGCGTCGTACATGGCGCGGTAGTAACCGATGGCGGCAGCGATGCGCTCGGGATCGCCGATGGACTCCTTGACGCGGGCGACGTCCCACGACGCGTCGTAACCCGGTGACCAGTCGCGCCAGAGGTGCTCGATGTACGAGTAGTCGTCGAGTGGCAGGGCGACCTCGGCGAGCGGGGAGAGGAAGAAGAACATGTACCAGCTGCACCGCAACTGGGCGTAGGTGAGGAGCTTCATGCCGATCGACCCCGTCGGCGGGACCGCCGCCGTGACGGCACGGCGCCAGCGATCGGGCTGGTGCGCGACCGCGCCGTAGGCGGCCAGGGCACCCCAGTCGTGGCCGATCACGACCGCGTCGGTTCCGCCGCCGCACGCCTCGTGGAGCGCGTTGACGTCGCGCACCAGGGCCCCCAACTGGTAGCGACCGTCGGGGGGGACCGGGGTTGGGGCGTAGCCGCGCAGGAAGGGGGCCACCGCGTGGAAGCCCGCCGACGCGAGATCAGGCAGCAGATAACGCCAGGTGCGGGCCGTGTCGGGGAAGCCGTGGAGGCACAGTGCGAGCGGCCCGTCCTCGGGGCCGTCGCTCAGGCAGGCGAATTCCAAGCCGTTCGCAGCGATGGTCCGTTCCTGCCCGTCGTCCATGCGTGCAGAACGTAGTCGCCCCCCGCCAGCTAACGTCGCGCCGGTGAACGTCACGTTTTACGGCGTGCGGGGGTCGTGCCCGTGCTCGGGCGATCGTTATCGGCGCTACGGGGGAAACACCTCGTGCCTGGTGATCGACGTCGAAGGGGACGAGCCGCTCATCGTCGACCTCGGCACCGGCCTGCGCTCCTTGGGCGACGTCCTGCACAAAGAGGTGCGGGCACTGGGGACGCCGTTGCAGGCCCGGGCGCTGCTCACCCATCTTCATTTCGACCACATCTTGGGCATCCCCTTCTTCGGCCCGCTGCACGACCCCGGTGCGCGCCTGACGGTGTTCGGGCCGGGGCAGCCCAAGGGGACCTTGAAGGACGCGCTGCACGCCGCCGTGCAACCGCCGGTGTTCCCGATCCACATGGAGCAGTTCCGCGGCGAGCTGATCACGGTCGACCTCGGCGCCGAGGACTTCTCGATCGGCTCGGCCAAGGTCATGGCCCGGCCGATCCCGCACGCCGGGATCACCCTCGGCTTCCGCATCGAGGCGGAGGGGCGTGCGGTCGCCTACATGTCCGATCACCAGGCCCCGCTCGACCGCCGGGCCATCCCCGAGGCGGTGCTCGAGCTCTGCGCCGGGGTGGACCTGCTCATCCACGACGGGCAATACACCGACGACGAGTTCTCGGACAAGGCCGACTGGGGCCACTCCACCGCCGCCTACGCGGTGCACGTCGCGGCGGAGTCGGGGGCGCGGCGTCTCCTGCTCTCGCACCACGACCCGTCCCACACCGACCGCGAGCTCGACCGCATCCTCAACCAAGCCCGCCGGCTTCCCGAGGCCAAGCGGGTCGAGGACGTGTCCTCCGCCAAAGAATCCCAGTCGATCGACCTCGGCAAGGCCTAAGGCGCGGCGACGTGTCGGGCCTCGACCAGGCCCGGTTCCGCGAAGTGCTCGGCCACTTCGCCACCGGCATCACCGTCGTCACCGCCCTCGAGGACGGCCTGCCGGTCGGCTTCACCTGCCAGTCGTTCGCCGCCCTCTCCCTCGATCCCCCGATGGTGCTGCTCGCCCCCGCCCGGAGCTCGACGAGCTGGCCCCGCATCGCCAAGGCGGGGGCGTTCTGCGTGAACATCCTGGAAGAGCACCAAGAGGTGCTGTGCCGGGCCTTCGCCGTGTCGGGAGGCCAAAAGTTCGACGGCGTCGGCTGGAAGCCCGGGCTCACGGGGTCGCCGGTGATCGACGGCTCGCTGGCCGTGGTCGAGTGCCGGCTCGGTGAGATCTTCGACGGGGGCGACCACGAGCTGGTCATCGGTCACGTGGTGGCCATGGAGATCGGGGAGGGCGGCCCGCTTGCTGTTCTACCGATCCGGCTTCGGGCGTTTCGCCCCTTGAGGCCGGTACCCACTACCGTTCGCGCTCGATGCCCGAGCTGATCCCTTCCTCCGTGATCGACGACGTCGTCCTGGTCCGGCCCGACGTGCACGGCGACGAGCGGGGACGCTTCGTCGAGACCTACCGGCGCAGCTGGTTCCCGACCGGACGCGAGATGGTGCAGGGCAACCGTTCGGAGAAGCAGGCGGGCGCGCTGGTCGGTCTACATTTCCATCTCCACCAGGCCGACTACTGGTACGCCCTGCGCGGCCGGCTCCGGGTCGTGCTGCACGACCTGCGGGTGGGCTCTCGGACCGACGGGGCGACGGAGACGATCGAGCTCGACGGCGACGTGGACCAAGGCGTGTACATCCCGCCGGGGGTGGCGCACGGCTTCGCTGCGCTGACCGACATCCTGCTCACCTATCTCGTCGACAACTACTACGAGGCTTCGGACGAGTTCGGTCTGGCCTGGGACGACCCGGCCGTGGGAGCCGACTGGGGCGTCAGCGACCCCATCCTTTCGGCGCGTGACCAGAGCAACCCGCGTCGAGACGACATCGCCGACGCCGTCCGTCCCCATCTGGCCCACTGAGACAGGCGCTCCGGGGCGAGCCGCCGGGCGTCGCCGCCGGGCTCGGCTCGGCGGCCGGACCCGGTTCGGCCCACGGCGACTTTTTCCTCCCGCCAATGCGTCGGTCGCGGCCCTCTTTCCCCGGCGGATCCTGTTGAATATGAGTTGGTGCTCATCGGTGGGGTAGTCGCTGTCGTGGTCGTGGTGGGATTGGCCGCGGGCGTGCTCGTGCGCCGGCGCACCCACGACGACGTGCACTCGGTGGCGCACTATCAGCGGCAGCTCCACACGCTCGAAGAGATGCGGACACACATCCCCTCGGGCTCCTCGGGCGAGCAACAGAACGGCAACGACGACGGCGCCTTCCCGGCCAGCGCAGTCCGTGTCTCGGGGTCCTCGACGGTGCGACTGACCGAGTCCGCGCAGCCGCCCGTCCCGCCCGCCCCCCGCCGCCGGTGCCCAACCCCTCCGAGCCGGTCAACTTCGACGACACCGGGCCCGAGCCGGTCCGTCCGATCTTCATGAGCGGCGCCGAGGACCGGGTGATGGAGTCCATGAACCATCGTCCCCGGCGCCTGGCGGGGCCCGCCGCCGCGGTGGCCGGCGTGACCGTGCTCATCGTCGTGCTCATCGTCACTGGCCTGCACTCGAACTCGCCGGCGCACCACGGATCGGGCGCGTCGACCGCCCCGACGTCACGCCCGCACCCACCGGCTGTCCGCCACCAGACCTCGACGACCACGGCGACGGCTCCCCCCACCGTGTCGGAGCCTCAGGGCGGTACGGCGCACAGCGCGACCTACCAGGTGGCCGCAACGAGCTACTCGCTCTCACTCGCCGCCACCGCGGGGGAGTGCTGGATCGAGGTCACCAACACCGCCAACGGTTCGGTGCTGTTCACGGCGACGCTCTTCCCGGGTCAGTCGCACATGATCGCCGCCAGCGGTCCGGTGACGGTGATCGCGGGGGCGCCAGGCTCCTTCGCGGCCATGGTGAACGGATCGGCCGTGACGTTGCCCTTTGGCTACCAGGCACCCTTCACGCTGACGTTCCAGACGGTCGCGGCATAGCGTCGGCCCCGCCGCCGCCACGCTCAATTGACAACGTCATCACAACGGACGGACAACGGCACGACAACTGCGTTTGCCCCCGAAGGGGTGAACTGCTAGCACACCCCGGATGCCCGATTGGCGCGGGTGTGCGACAGGCACCGATGGTGACCGCGTTTCGTCTCCGTCTGCGAGATGCGGTTCGAGCACTACCGGTCGACGCGCGCCGCGCCGTCGTCGTTTTCGTTTCGGGTCTCGGCGTTCGGTCACTGGAGTCGCCGCCATTGTCTGTGTCCTCGTCGCGCCGACTCTTGCGACGGGGTTTGTGACGACGGCGGCGCAGGCGGCGGTGCTCGACGCTCCGATCGTCGGCATGGCGGCGACACCCGACGGAGCGGGCTATTGGCTCGCCTCCGCCGACGGCGGGGTGTTCAACTTCGGTGACGCAGGGTTCTTCGGCTCCCAAGCGGGGAAGCCGCTGAATTTGCCGGTCGTCGGCCTGGCGTCCACCCCCGACGGTCGTGGCTATTGGCTCGTCTCCGCCGACGGCGGCGTGTTCACTTTTGGTGACGCGCCATTCTTCGGCTCCCAAGGGAGCAAGCCGCTGAACTCGCCCATCGTCGCCATGGCCGTCACCCCAGATGGTGGGGGGTACTGGCTCGTCGCCGCCGACGGCGGAGTGTTCAGCTTTGGCGACGCGGGCTTCTACGGATCCGAGGGAGGCAAGCCCCTCGACAAGCCCGTCGTCGGGATGGCGGCGACGCGCGATGGCGCGGGGTACTGGCTCGTTGCCTCCGACGGCGGAATTTTCAGTTTCGGGGACGCCGTGTTCCACGGTTCGGAGGGAAGCCAGCCCCTCGACAAGCCCATCGTCGGGATGACGGCGACGCGCGACGGTTTGGGGTATCGGCTCGTGGCCGCCGACGGCGGTGTGTTCACCTTCGGCGACGCGCGTTTCGAGGGCTCGGAGGCGGGGGCGGACCTCGTCGGCCCGGTCGTGGGGGTCGCGGGTGACGCCGTCGGCGGCGGTTATTGGTTGGCCGGTCAGGACGGCGGCGTCTTCTCGATGGCCAGCCCATCCTTCGGTTCGATGGGTGGCGCCTACCTTCCCGGGCGTTCCCCGGGGTGGAACAACCCCCTGGCCGCGGCGATCGTTCAAGCGGCGTCCTCGCAGCTGGGGCAGACGGACGGGAGCATCTACGGTGGCGCCACGGAGTGGTGCGCGATGTTCGCCTCGTGGGTGTACCGCACCGTCGGACTTCCGGTGGGAGTGGTGCCGGAGGCTTACGAGATCGGCACGTGGGCGATCTCCAGCGGCGGCGCTCTCCTTCGGTCGAGCGCCACCCCGCAAGTCGGGGATGCCGTCCTCTTCGAGTCAGATGGCAGCCCCCTGTCCTGGCCGGGGCCCGGACTGGACTTCGGCAACGTGGTCCACGTGAACATCGTCGTGAGCGTTGATCGCGACGGCTCTTTCATCACGATCGGGGGTGACGAGCCCGGGCCGGGGGGGGACGCCGTCCGTGAGCAGGGCCCGTACTCGGCGGCGACGGCGCCTACGTGGTGGGGTCAGAGGGTCTTTGCCTTCGTCCAACCACCCGTTTGAGGCGGCCGTTCACTTCGACCCGGCCGGCGGGGCTGGGCGCACGCCCGCGCCGTCCGCCTCGTCGCGTCCGGCGGCCACCAGGTCCAGCGTGTCGAGGAGGAAGGCGAGCACCAGGGCCTCCTCTTTCCAGGCTTCGTAGCGGCCGGACGGGCCGCCGTGGCCCGCACCGAGCTCGGTGCGCAGGAGCACCCGCGTCGCGGGGGCCAAGGCCCGCAATTTGGCGACCCACTTCGCCGGCTCCCAGTAGGCGACCCGGGGGTCGTTCAGCCCCCCGGTGACGAACAGGTCGGGATACGTGCGGGGCGACCCGTCGGGGTTCTCGCTCGTCACGTTGTCGTAGGGGGAGTAGGTGAGCATGCGGCGGTAAGCCCCCTCGTCGGCCACGGGGTTGCCCCACTCCTCCCATTCGCCGACCGTGAGCGGCAGCTCGTCGTCGAGCATGGTCGTGACGCAGTCCACGAAGGGCACCTGCGCCACCAGGGCGCGGAACAGCCCTGGTGCCTGGTTGGCCACCGCACCGATGAGCAGGCCGCCCGCCGAGCCACCCCGTCCGGCCAGCGCCCCGGGGCGGGCGATGCCCACATCGGTGAGGTGGCGGGCGCAGGCGATGAAGTCCGAGAACGTGTTCTCCTTGTGCTCCATGCGGCCGCCCTCGTACCAAGCGCGCCCCAGTTCCCCGCCGCCGCGCACGTGGGCGATGGCGTAGACCGCACCCCGGTCGAGCAGCGAGAGCCGGTGGTGCGAGAACGTCGGGTCGATGCTGATCTCGTAGGCGCCGTAGCCATAGAGGAGGCAGGGGGCGGGCAGTTCCAGGCCGACCCGGTGCACCACCGAGATCGGGACCCGGGTCCCGTCGGGGGCGACGGCCCATTCCCGGTAGGTGGAGTAGCGCGCGGGGTCGAAGTCGCCCAGCACCGGCTCCTGCTTCAGCAGCGTCTCCTCCCGCCCCTC
The DNA here is from genome assembly GCA_963838835.1 of uncultured Acidimicrobiaceae bacterium. Lineage (GTDB taxonomy): Bacteria > Actinomycetota > Acidimicrobiia > Acidimicrobiales > RAAP-2 > Bog-473. The sequence goes on along the minus strand of CAWITA010000028.1, from coordinate 90,146 downwards.
CAAGACGATCTGCAGCACGCTGGACGGCGTGACGAGCGAGGTGCGGCCGATCCGCAGGACCGGCGAGTCCGGCTCGGGGTTGGCGCCCACCCAGGTCGACGACGGGCTGTCGATGGAGGGAACGATCCAACCCGACTCGAGCAGGTCGCCGACGAAGGGATCGCTCCCCTCGCCCTCGTCGAACGGCAACACCCGCACCTGGGTCTGCGCCTCGGAGCGCTCGCTCAGGACGAGGGCGCCGCTGAAGGCGTCGACGTCCTCCACGCGGACGCCCGGGCGGTGGGGCACCACCTCGCGCCATTCGGCGGTCGTGCCCAGTGCGGTGTCGGGGGCGGCCAGGACGCGAAAGTCCTGGGCGGCGTCGTTGGTCAGGGTGACGAACCAGCCGGCGCCGGCGCCGGCACCGGTCTCGGTATCGGTGTCGCTGTCGCCCGCGGCTGGCGTGAAGTGGTCGACCGTGTACTCGATCCCTTCTCGGCGCGGGATCACCACCTGCGGGGGGGTCAGTGGCGCGTCCGAAGGGACGGCGAGCCATTCGCTCGTGTTGGTGCTGTGCAGGCCGATCAGCACGAAAGTCTCGTCACGGGTCGAACCGGTGCCGAGCGAAAAGCGGCGATCGGGTTCCTCGAAGACGAGCACGTCGCCGGCGGGATCGGTGCCCAGGCGATGACGCCACAGCTGGAAGGGCCGCTGCGCCTCGTCGAGGCGCACGTAGAACACGAATTCGGCCCCGGCGGACCAGGCCAGGCCGTATCCGGTGTCGGGCACCGCCTCGGCGCCCAGGGCGGGTGAGGTCTCGGCGTCGAGCGGCAGGAAGCGCAGCTCGTACTGCTCGTTGCCGGTGCGGTCGGTCGAATAGGCCAGCCAGAGGTGGTCGTGACTCACGGCCGCGCCGCCGAGGGCGAAATACTCCGACCCCTCCGCCAGCTGGTTCTCGTCGAGAAGGATCTGCTCCTCGCCCCCGGGCTCGCCGGCCGGCGGGAGCTCGTCGCGGCCGCGGCCGGGGCGTCGGCAATGGATGGCGTAGTCCTTCCCCTCCTCGGTGCGCGTGTAGTACCACCACGGGCCCCGGCGGGCGGGGACCGACATGTCGGTCTCCTTGATGCGGGCCTTCATCTCCTCGAAGAGGGCGCTGCGCAGGGGCCCGAGCGGTTCGGTCTCCCGGTCGGTGTAGGCGTTCTCGGCCTCGAGGTAGCCGAGGACCTCGGGATCGTCGCGTTGGCGCAGCCAGAACCAGGGATCCTCTCGATCGTCGCCGTGGGCCGAGATGACGTGGGGGCGCCGGGGGGCGCTCGGGGGTGCGACCATGAACGCAGAGCCTGCCACGACGCGGCACGCCACATAGCGGTGGCCGGTTGGAAGCGTTTCGGCAGGCCCAGGTAGTTGTTACTATCTGCGTAGGGGAAATTTCCCCTTCCCCGACCTCAGGAGCCACATGGCCACTACGGATCTCGACCTCGGTCGCTACCAGCTCGGGTGGAGCGACGAAGAGGACTACGTCTTCAAGCCCAAGAAGGGCTTGAACGAGTCCATCGTGCGCGAGATGTCCGAGATGAAGGGCGAGCCCGACTGGATGCGGAACTTCCGACTGCGCGCCCTCAAGCACTTCGAGCGCAAGCCGATGGCGCCGTGGTTCGCCACCCGGATGCCCAACCTCGACTTCGACGACATCTTCTATTACATCAAGCCGACCGGCGGCCAGGTCGACAAGTGGGAGGACCTGCCCGACGCCATCAAGAACACGTACGAGAAGCTCGGGATCCCCGAGGCCGAGCGCAAGTACCTCTCCGGCGTGACGGCGCAGTACGAGTCCGAAGTCGTCTTCCACCGCAACCGCGAGGATCTCGAGGCCCAGGGCGTCTTCTTCTGCGACATGGACACCGCCGTGCGCGAGTACCCCGACATCGTGCGCAAGTGGTTTGGCAAGATCATCCCGCCCAACGACAACAAGTTCGCCGCCCTCAACTCGGCCGTCTGGTCCGGTGGTTCGTTCATCTACGTCCCGCCCGGCGTGAAGGTGGACATGCCGCTGCAGGCTTACTTCCGCATCAACGCGGAGAACATGGGCCAGTTCGAGCGGACGCTGATCATCGCCGACGAGGGTTCGCAGGTGCACTACATCGAGGGCTGCTCCGCCCCGGTGTACTCCACCGACTCGCTCCACTCGGCCGTGGTCGAGCTGGTCGCCCTTCCCGGGTCACGCATCACGTACACGACGATCCAGAACTGGTCGACCAACGTCTACAACCTGGTGACGAAGCGGGCCCGCGCCGAGGCCGAAGCGCACGTCGAGTGGATCGACGGCAACATCGGCTCGCGCCTGACCATGAAGTACCCGTCGGTGTACCTGATGGGGCCCAAGGCGAGCGGCGAGGTCCTCTCGGTCGCCTACGCCGGGGCGGGCCAGCACCAGGACGCCGGCGCCAAGATGTTCCACATCGCCCCGGAGACGACGTCGACGATCGTGTCCAAGTCGATCTCCAAGGACGGCGGGATCACCACCTACCGGGGCAAGGTCCATGTCGACCCTGACGCCCGCGGTGCGAAGTCCTTCGTGCGCTGCGACGCGCTCCTGCTCGATGACCACTCCAGCTCCGAGACGAAGCCCTACATGGAGGTGGGGGAGCGCGACGCCCGAATCGGTCACGAGGCCACCGTCTCGAAGGTGGGCGACGACCAGCTCTTCTACCTGATGAGTCGGGGGCTGTCGGAGCAGCAGGCGATGGGCATGATCGTGAACGGTTTCATCGAGCCCGTGACTCGCACGCTGCCCATGGAGTACGCGGTCGAGTGGAGCCGCCTCATTGAGCTGCAGATGGAAGGCGCGGTGGGCTGACGGGTCTCCCCGTCGGCCACATGGCACGATAGAGCCGTGCCGATGCGCGAGGAATGCATCCACTTCCAGAGCCGGACCTACGCGTCCGGGGAGGCGGCTCGTTTTTGCGTCCTCGACCTGGCACCCGAGGCGCCGTGGCGCTGCCCCGACAACTGCCCGTCGTATCACCCCCGCATGGCCGACGTCGGTTGGGTGCACGGCAGTCTGGTGGAGCCCGCCCTCGAGGAGGAGCCCGGATCAGCTGGCGACGTGGCGGAGCTGCTCGGCTCGGCCGAGGACATCGTCAATGAGGTGGCGCCCGACGTGCTCGAGGAGGTGCGGGCCGAGGACGCTCGGCGCGAGCGCTCGGCGGGGCGTTGGTGGCGTCGGAAGCGCTGAATCCGGGCTGAATCCGGCTGTCGGGCTTCTTCTTGCCGGCGTCTTCCTTCTGCGGACGCCTCCCGATCCGCCTCTGCGGACGCCTGCGGACGCCCCCGATCCGCCTCTGCGGACGCCTCCCGATCCGTATATGTAGCCTTCGTCAATTGGCCCAGTTACAGAAGGATAAGTGCAGGATTCTTCCGTAAACCACCCCCATTATGGAAGGTTTCGTATACAGCTGATGGCTCACACCGCCGCAGCGGCGGCGCCGTAGAAGCCGTCCTCAACGCCCGGTGAACTTGGGCGCCCGCTTCTCCAAAAAGGCCGTCAGCGCCTCGGTCAGGTCGTCCGAAGCCAGCATGCCCGCGTTCCAGACGGCCACGTAGTCGAGTCCCTCGGCCACCGTTCGCCCCTCGTTGGCCGCCAGGACGGCCTTGGTCCCCTGCACGGCCAGCGGCGAGTTGGCCGCGATCTCCGCCGCCATCGCCCGGGCCGCCTTGAGCACGCCCTCGGTGTCGGTCGCCACGTCGTTGACCAAGCCGATCTCCTTGGCCCGATCGGCGGTGATGTCCTTGGCCGTGTAGGCCAGTTCGGCCAGGTGACCCGGACCGATGATCGCCGGCAGGCGCTGGAGGCTCCCGAGGTCGGCGACGATCGCCATCTTGGCCTCCCGCACCGAGAAGACGGCGTCGGCCGAGGCGAGGCGGATGTCGCAGGCGGCGATGAGGTCCACCCCTCCTCCGATGCAATAGCCGTGGACGGCGGCCACCACCGGCTTCGGGCAGCGCGCGACCGCGCTGATGGCGTCCTGCAACCGGAGCACCTGACTGTGCCCGGCCCGTGCCCGCGCCGCCATGGAGGCGGCGGTCGCGCCCCGACCCCCGGAATTGCCCCCGCCCGCCAGGGCGCTCCCCATCTCCTTGAGGTCGAGCCCGACCGAGAAGTGCGGGCCTTTCGCGGCGATGACGACGGCCCTGACGGTGCTGTCGGTGCCCACCACGGTCATGGCGCGGGGAAGGTCCCGCCACAGGTCCTGGCCCATGGCGTTGCGCGCCTCGGCGCGGTCCAGCCACACCGTGGCCACCGCCGCTTCTTGTTCGATACTCAGCACCGGCGACGCAAAACCTGCGACATCTCCCATGTGGCGCAGGCTAACCGCCTGGTGGGCCGCCCGGCGGCGGCCACTACAGTGCATGGGCCGCCTTCGCACCCGAAAGAGGATTTGACCCTGCACACCTTCAGCGCCGAGGCGTCCGCGACCCTGGGCGGGCCGGATTGGCTCCGTGAGCGGCGGGCCGCCGGCCACGCGGCGTTCGCGTCGATCCCGCTGCCCACCGAGAGCGAGGAGGTCTGGCGTTACTCACCGATCGACGACCTCGCCCTCGGCGAGTTCGCGCCCGGCCGGCCCGACGCGCCACCTGACGCGCCGGGTTCGGCGGGGGAGAACCTGCTGACGGGGCTGCGGGCCGCGCTCGGCGCAACGGCCGGGAGCGTGCTGGTGCACGACGGACGACCCGGCAGCTTCGCGACGAGTGCCGGTGCCGTGCCCGCGGCGGGCTTTGCTTTCGGCTCGGCAGACGGCGTGTCCGAGGCGCGCCATCTCTTGGGGTCGGTGCAGCGCGGCGGAGACGCGCTCGATCCGGCTGAACGACGCCTTCACCCCCGATCCGGTGTTCGTCGACGTGCCGGCGGGGGTGACGGTGGCCGAACCGGTGCTCGTCGTCCACTGGTGCGAGCCCGGAACGGCCAGCTTCCCCCGCACCGTCGTGCGCGTCGGCGAAGGGGCGCACCTCTCCGTGGTCGAGGTCTACGCCGGCGCCGAAGGCGCGGACCGCTCCCTGGTGGTGCCGGTCACGGAGCTGTCGGCCGGCGCGGGGGCGTCGCTGTCCTACGTATCGCTGCAGATCCTCGGCGGCGCAGCCTGGTCGATCGGCCGGCTGGCGGCACGCGGCGCCGGCGGGTCGACGTTGCGCACGTTCACCGTTGGGCTCGGCGCCTCCTACGGGCGCATCCGGTCCGACATCGCGCTGGACGGACGGGACGCTTCGTGCGAGGTCCTCTCGGCCTATCTGGGGGACGGGTCCCAGGTGCACGACATCCGCACCCTGCAGGACCACGAGGCCCCGCGGACCACCAGCGAGCTGCTGTGCCAGGGGGCGGTGGCCGGGCACTCGCGCTCGGTCTACAGCGGCCTCATCCGGGTGCACCGGGGTGCAGTCCGCAGCGACGCCCGCCAGACCAACCACAACCTGGTGCTCGACGAGGGGGCGCACGCCGACTCGGTGCCCAACCTCGACATCCTCGAGAACGACGTGAAGTGCTCCCATGCCTCGACGGTGGGACCGATCGACGAGGATCAGCGCTACTACATCGAGTCGCGCGGCGTGGCACCCGAGGTGGCCGAGGGGCTCATCTTGCGCGGCTTCTTCGACGCCATCATCGACCGGGGGCCCGTTCCGGCGCTGCACGCGGTCCTCGAGCGCGAGGTGCACAGCCGCTTGGGCGCCGCACTCGCTGGCCGGCGGGTGGCCGCCGGTGTCTGAGACCGTGGCTCTGTGCACGTCCGACGAGCTGGCGGCCGGCCAGGTACGGCGCTTCGACGTCGCGGGCCACCGAATTGCACTGGTGCGCTGCGCCGACGACACCTTCCACGCCGTCGACGACGAGTGCAGCCACGAGGACTACTCGCTGGCCGAGGGCGAGGTGTGGGCCGACGAGTGCCAAATCGAGTGCCCGCGTCACGGCAGCACCTTCGACCTGAGGACGGGCGAGCCCTGTTCCCTGCCGGCGACCCAGCCCGTGCGTGTCTACGAGGTCGAGATCTCCGACGGCACTGTCTCGGTGGTGCTGCCGTGAGCGCCGAGCACGTCCTCGAGGTCCGGGGCCTGCAGGCGTCGGCCGGTGGCCGCGAGGTGCTGCACGGCATCGACCTCACGGTGCGCAGCGGCGAGGTGCACGTGGTCATGGGCCCGAACGGCTCGGGCAAGAGTACGCTGGCCCACGCGCTGATGGGTCGTCCGGGCACCGAGGTGACCGCGGGCAGCATCACGATGGACGGGCGTGAGCTGACCGGGCTGCCGGCGTGGCAGCGCGCCCGTGCCGGCCTCTTCCTCGCGCTGCAGCACCCGGTGGAGGTGCCGGGCGTGGGCCTGCACTCGCTCCTGGCCGCCGCGGCAGAGGGGGACGGTGTGGCTCTCGGCCCCGGTCCGGCGGCTTCGCTGGGCGACCGCATGCTCGAAGAGGCCAAGGCCGTCGGGCTCGACGCCCGCCTCTTGCGCCGACCGCTCAACGTCGACCTCTCCGGCGGCGAGCGCAAACGTACCGAGATGGTCCAGCTCGGGGTGCTGCGCCCGGCGGTGTGCGTCCTCGACGAGGTGGACTCGGGGCTCGACGTCGACGCGCTCGGCGAGGTGGCGCGCCGCCTGCAGCTCGCCACGACCGAATGGGGTGTCGGCCTCCTCGCCATCACGCACTTCAACCGGTTCTTGGTGCAACTCGAGGCCGACCTGGTGCACGTCATGGTCGGCGGCCGCATCGTTGCTACGGGCGATGCCGACCTGGCGTTGCAGCTCGAACGAACCGGCTACACGGGCTACACAGACTTACGCTGAGCGCAAGCGGCCGTCGGGTGCGGTGCGCCGCTGCGCCACCTGCCGCTAATCGCGCGAAGGGGCTTGGTACCGTTCTTTGTCATGGCGGATGGTCGTCCGACGGGCGACGAAGCGGATCGCCCCTCGCGACGGCATTGGGGCCGGTCCGCGAACAAGGAGGGTCTGACCGCCCTCGGTCGCCAGATGCGCGCCGGGTCCGAGCCCGGGAGCGTGGCCAACGAATCGGGGTTGCGCGCGCTGGGCACGCGCATCGACGCCTCGGGTCGGCAGTCGAAGCGGACGGTACGGCGCAGCGGCAAGCCCAAGTGGAGCGCGGTCAAGAAGACCGTGGTGGCGCTCCTCGGCGTCGTCGTGCTCCTCGTCGCGGTGGCCGGCGGTGGTTACGCCTATCTGTGGTATCGCTACAGCCAGATCGACAAGATCCACATCAGCGACGAAGTGGCCGCCCAGAGCGGTGGGCCCTTCACGATGCTGGTCATCGGCTCCGACTCGCGCGTCGGCGAGTCTGCCTCGGCCGCCCAGGCCTTCGGATCGGCCTCGGAGGTCACCGGGCAGCGCAGCGACGTCGTGCAGCTGTGGCGGGTGACGCCGTCCACCAAGCAGATTCAGATCGTCTCGATCCCGCGTGACACCGTGGTCAGCATGCTGCCCCCCGACAGCGCGCAGTTCGGCACCTACAACCGGATCAACTCCTCGTACAACTCGGGCGCCAACCAGTTGGTGAAGACGATCACGGCCAACTTCGGCATCCCCATCAACCACGTGGTTCAGGTCGACTTCGGCGGCTTCCAGGACGCCGTCAACGCGCTCGGCGGCGTCTACCTCGACTTTCCCTACCCGGCCAAGGACGCCTACTCGGGGCTCAACATCACGACGACCGGCTGCCAGCTGCTCAACGGGAGCCAAGCCCTGGCGGTGGCCCGCGCCCGCCACTACGAGTACTTCGCCAACGGTTACTGGCAGTACGACGGGACGAGTGACTTCGGGCGCATCCAGCGCCAGGACGTGTTCATCAAGGCTCTGATGAGCGCAGCCAAGTCGAAAATCAATCCCCTGACCGTCAATGCCTTTCTCGGCTCCATCAACGAGGGCATTCAGATCGATGACGGCTTCGGCTTCAACGAGCTGATCGGACTCGCCCTCGCCTACCACTCCTACGACCCGGCCAACCTGTCGGGGGAGACCCTCCCCACGGTGGCGACCAACGGTTTCGGCAACCTGGGCGACGTGCTGACCGTCGACCAGCCCGCGGCCCAGCAGATGCTCGTGAGCGTCTTCGGCTCCAGCCTGGTCACTCCCACCAACCCGCCGCCCGACGCCAACGGCAACCCTCAGCCGCCCCCGCCGATCACGCCCACGACGGCCGCATCTGGAACGTCGACTGCCGCGCCTGCCAGCACCACCCCCACGACCGCGCCACCCTCGTTCAATCCCACCAACTGCAGCCCGGCGTAGGCGGAGGACGCGGGGCCGGCCCGGAGCCGGCTACGAGGCCTCGGCCGCCACCTCGTCGAGGCCCTGGGCGAGGGCGTTCCAAGAGAGCGTGGCGCACTTGATGCGCACCGGAAACTTCACCACGCCCTGGAGTGCGGCGAGCTCACCCAGCTCGTCGAGGTCGATCTCCTCGGGCTCCGCCGCCTCGGCCCCGTCCCGGTCACCGTCGTGCTCGAGGGTGGCCTCGTGGATGGACATCATCCCCTTGAACGTGTGGATCAGCCGGCGCACCTCGCCCACGGGCTGGCCCTTGACCGCAGCCGACATGAGCGACGCGGAGGACTGGCTGATCGAGCATCCGGAGCCCCCGATCTTGACGTCGGCCAGCTTCCCGTCCTCGACCACCATGGAGATCACGACCTCGTCACCGCAGAGCGGATTGAAGCCCTCCACGCGGTGGGCGGGCGGCGAGTCGAGCTCGCCGCGGTTCCGGGGCGAGCGGTAGTGGTCGAGGATGATCTCGCGGTACAACTCTTCGAGGTCGGCCATCAGCCGAACAATCTACCGGCTTCCAGCAATCCTTCGATCAGCACCTCGATGTCGCGCTCGTCGCTGAACAGGGACAACGACGCTCGCGCCGTGGCCTGCACGCCGAGGCGGCGCATGAGCGGCTTGGCGCAGTGGTGACCCGGCCGCACGCACACGCCGAACTGGTCGAGGACCTGGGCCAGGTCGTGCGCGTGGACGTCGCGGTAGGCGAGGGAGAGGACGCCGCCGCGGTCGGGGCCGGCGGGCGGTCCGAACACCCGCACGTCGGAACCCAGTTTCTCGTCGAGGCGGGCCAGCGCGTGGTTCGTCAGCTCCAGCTCGTGGGCGCGGATGCGGTCCATCCCGATGTCGCCCAGGTACTTGATGGCCGCGGTGAGGCCGACCGCCTCGGCGATGGGCGGGGTGCCCGCCTCGAAACGGGCCGGCGGGGGCGCTGGGCGGAAAGAGTCGAGCTTCACGTCGAGGATCATGCCGCCCCCGCCGAGGAAAGGGTCCATGGCATCGAGCAGCTCGGCGCGACCCCACAGGACGCCGAGGCCCGTGGGGCCCATCATCTTGTGGGCGGAGAAGGCGATGAAATCGACGCCCAGGTTGCGCACGTCGACCGGTGCGTGCGGGACGAGCTGCGCGCCGTCGGCGACCACGACCGCACCGGCGCCGTGCGCCACGGCCGCGATGTGCGACACCGGGTTGATTGTGCCGAGCACGTTGGACATGGTCGAGATCCCGACGAGCTTGACGCCGTCCACGAGCCGGTCGAGGTCGTCGAGCACGAGGCGCCCGTGGTCGTCGATCGGGAGGTAACGCAGGTCGAGCCCACCAATCTCCTCGGAGAGGATCATCCAGGGGACGATGTTGGCGTGGTGCTCCATCTCGGTGAGCAGCACGGCGTCGCCGGCGCGCAGGTTGGCCCGGCCCCACGTGTGCGCCACCAGGTTGAGCGACTCGGTCGTGTTCTTGGTGAAGACGATCTCGCGCGCCGGGTCAGGGGCGCCGATGAAGCGTCCCGCCGCCACCCGGGCCCGTTCGTAGAGGGCAGTGGCCTCCTCGGCGGTGGCGTACACGCCGCGATGGACGTTGGCGTGCGTCGTCTCGTAGTAGTGCGTCATGGCGGCGATGACGGCCTGGGGTTGCAGCGCGGAGGAGGCGGAGTCGAGGTAGACGATCGGCCGTCGGTTGACCGTGCGCATGAGGAGGGGGAAGTCCTTGCGCAACGCCTCCACGTTGAGGGGCGCCGCAGCGGTCGGGGCGGGCGCGGGTGTCATCGCCACGCCTCGTAGCCCTGGGCCTCGACGCGGGCGGCGAGCTCGGGTCCGCCGCTGGCGACGATGCGCCCGTCGACGAGCAGGTGCACGGCGTCGGGGACGAGCTCTTCGAGGAGCCGCTGGTAGTGGGTGATGGCGAGCACGCCGAGCTCGGGGTGCGCCTCGCGCACGGCGCGCACGCCGCGGCTCACGACCCGCAGCGCATCGATGTCGAGGCCCGAGTCGGTCTCGTCGAGGACGGCGACCAGTGGCTCGAGCAGCGCCATCTGCAGGATCTCGTTGCGCTTCTTCTCGCCCCCGCTGAAGCCCTGGTTCAGATGGCGGCTGGCGAAGGACGTGTCCATGCCGAGGCGCTCCATCCACTCGGTCATGAGCACGCGGACCTCGAGGACCGACACCTCCTCACCGGTGCGCGCCGCCATGGCCTGGCGCAGGAACTGGGTCACCGACACGCCCTCGATCGACTCGGGGTACTGGAAGGCGAGGAAGATGCCGGCCTTGGCCCGCACGTCGGTGGGCCAGCTCGTGACGTCCTCGCCGTTGAGCAGGATGCTCCCTGCCGTGACGGTGTAGGCGGGATGACCCAGCAGCGCACCCGCCAGGGTGGACTTCCCGGCGCCGTTGGGACCCATCAGCGCGTGGATCTCTCCGGCCCCGACCGCCAGGTCGACGCCGCGCAGGATGGCGCCGTCCTCGGCCGAGACGTGGAGGTCCCGGATCTCGAGCAGCGGAGGCGTCGCGTGGGCATCGCCTAAAAGCTTACCTTTTTGGTCGGGTATTTGCCGCCGCCGGCGATCGCGGCGGCCTCACCAGCCCCGGTCGACCCATTCCTGCAGGTGCGGGGCCTCGTTGCCGACCGTGGTGGACGTCGCCGTGGCCGGGCAGGACCAGGGTGTCCGGGTCGAAGCGAGCGAAGATGCGCCGGTCGATGGACTCGATGATGGTCGGCGAAGTCTGCCGCCCTCGAACGAGGTGTTGCCGGGGCCGCCGGGGAAGAGAGTGTCGCCGGTGAACAGCAGGTTCGTGCCCTCGACGGCGAAGCAGATGGAGCCTGGGGTGTGCCCGGGGGTGGCCAGGGTCTTGATGCGCAGGTCGCCCACCTCGAGCGTCTCGTCGTCGTCCAAGATGAGGTCGTAGCTCGGCAGCATGCCCGCGTCGGCGCTGGTCACGGCCACCGAGATGCCGGCGTCGCGCACCGCGGGCACGGCCTGGATGTGGTCCCAGTGGCCGTGGGTCTCGACGACCTGGCGCACGCCGAGGCGCCGGCAGATCTCGAGCAGGGCCTCGTGCTCGTTGGCGGCGTCGATGAGCATGGCGTCGCCCGTCCGGCGGCAACGGAGGATGTAGACGTTGTTGTCCATCGGGCCCACCACGATCTGATGGACCTCGGCCGCCGCATCGCTCCAGATTTGCTCCAGCTGTCCCATGGCCCCAGCGTGGCACAGCCACGAGACGTCTGGTCGCAGCGCCGCCTCGTCTGGTAGACACCCTTGTGAACGAAGCGATCCACCGCCGGCGGGGCTGCCGGGGGGAGAGGCAGAGGAGCCCAGGCATGAATTTCGCCTTCAGTGACGAGCAGGAAGAGCTGCGCACCGTCGGTGCGCCGGTTCCTGGCGGAGAAGTCGCCCGAGACCGAGGTGCGCCGCCTGATGGACACGACCGAGGGCTACGACCCGGCGGTGTGGAGCCAGATGGCCGACCAGCTGGGCCTGCAGTCGCTCACCATCCCCGAGGAGTTCGGCGGCTCGGGCTTCACCTACGTGGAGCTGCTCGTCGTGCTCGAGGAGATGGGCGCCGCCCTGCTGTGCGCGCCGTTCTTCTCCTCCGTGGCCCTGGCGGCCAACGCACTGCTCACCTCGGGCGACGACGAGGCCAAGAAGAGCTACCTGCCCGGCATCGCGTCGGGGGAGACGATCGCCACCCTCGCCATCACCGAGGACAACGGGAAGTGGGACTTCAGCGGCATCGAGTTGCACGGCCGAGCAGAAGGGCGACGGCTGGCAGCTCAACGGCCACAAGATGTTCGTGATCGACGGGCACGTGGCCAACCTGATCATCGTGGCGGCGCGCACCGCCGCCGGGCGTCTCGCTCTTCGCCGTCCAGGGTGACGCGCCGGGGCTGACCCGCACGCCGCTGCCGACGATGGACCAGACGCGCAAGCAGGCCCGGCTCGAGTTCTCCGGCGACCCCGGCGACGCTGATCGGCGTGGACGGCGGCGCCGAGCCCGGCCTGTCCAAGACGCTCGACCTCGCCGCCGTGGCGCTGGCCGCCGAGCAGGTGGGCGGTGCCCAGCACGTGCTCGACGCGTCGGTCGAGTACGCCAAGACCCGCATCCAGTTCGGGCGGCCCATCGGCAGCTTCCAGGCCATCAAGCACAAGTGCGCCGACATGCTGCTCGAGGTGGAGTCGGCCAAGTCGGCCGCCTACTACGCCGCCTGGGCGGCGGCCGAGGACTCCGACGAGCTGCCCGTCGTGGCCAGCCTGGCCAAGTCGTACTGCTCGGAGGCCTACTTCCACGCCGCGGCGGAGAACATCCAGATCCACGGTGGCATCGGCTTCACCTGGGAGCACCCGGCGCACCTCTACTTCAAGCGGGCCAAGTCGTCCGAGCTGCTGCTGGGCGACCCCTCCTACCACCGCGAGCTGCTGGCACAGCGCATCGGGATCTGAGATGACGGGGCCATTCAGGCTCCTCCCGGGCCGGCGGGCGACCTCACGTCCTACGCCAGCTCCACCCACCCCGGGCGCGCCGGTCCGCGGTCACGTCGCTGCTCTGTCACGACCTGCCGCGGCCCAAGGGCTCGGCCGTCGACGTCGCCCTCACCTACCCCGCCCTGGCCGACCGGCTGGCCCGCGCAGTCGGGCTGCCGCGTCGTCACCGCCGCGCTGCGCGGGGCCGGCGAGTCGGCGGGCGACTTCTCGGCCCTGGGCTGGTTGGACGACCTGACCTTCCTGGCCGAGACCGAGATTCCCGCGACGGCGCCCCGCTTCGTCGTCGGCTTCGGTTTCGGCGGCGTGCTGGCGCTGCATCTGGCCGCCCGCGACGAGCGGGTGGCGGGCGTGGCCTGCCTGGGCACGCCGTCCGACCTCGGGTCGCTGGCCCGTGACCCCGAGGACCTCCTGGCCCGCTGCCGGCAGCACCGGCGTGATCACCACCCCCGGGTTCCCCGCCTCGCTCGACGCCTGGGCCAAGGAGTTCTCCGTCCTCCACCCGGCCGAGGACGCCGCCCTCCTCAAGGGCCGGCCGCTGCTGATGGTCCACGGCTCCGACGACCCCGACGTCCCCGTCGGCGACGCCCGCTCCCTCGCCGATGCCGCCACCGGTCCCTCCGAGCTGCACGTCGTCTTCGGGGCGGGCCACTGGCTCCGGGCCGACCCCCGGGTGATCGCCATCCTGGTGGGCTGGCTGGAGCGGCGCCACTGACGCACGGCGCGTCACAACGGCGCTCAATGCAGGCCCCGTTCGTTCCGACAACGAGAGGGATGAGCGATCAGGGGGCACCACCCTTCAGCGTGGTGCTCGTCGTGTCCGACGGGGCGGCCACCGCGCCGGGTCCGGAGGGCGACACGTCCGTCGCGCCGACGGTCCGGGAGGAAGAGGAAGCGGGGCGGGCCTCCCCGGGCCTGGCGCGGCCGAGACCGACGCGGACCGCGACGAGGTCACGCCGCCGGTGGCGCGCTACTCAACGCTCGATCGATCGCGGCGCGCAGGTTCCGCGCCGCGCGCCGGGCGTCCGGGGCTTGCGTCAAATGGCGCACCACCACGAAATGGCGCGACACCGGCAGCCGCCAGAGCAGGAATACGTTCCGGCGTCACGCCACCGGTCACGAACACGGGAACGGTGGACCGTGCACTGGCCTGAGTGACGTAGCCGATCCCGGTCCCCGGCACGGCCCGGCTTGGTGGGTGTCGCCTCGACGGGCCCGGCCGAGATGTAGCTCAGGTCCTCGCTCGCCGCGCCGGCCAGGTCGGCCGGCCCGTGGGTGGAGAGGCCGACGATCGCCGCCAGGCCGAGGATGTGCCGGGCCAGCGAGACCGGCGCGTCGTCCTGGCCCACGTGGACACCGTCGGCGCCTGCCTCGAGCGCGAGATCGGGACGGTCGTTGAGCACGAAGGGCACGCCGTACTCGTGGCACACCTTCGCCGCCACGCGGGCCCGGGCCAGCAGCGGTCTTGCCGCGAGGTCCTTGTCGCGCAGCTGCACGAGGTCCACCCCACCCGCGAGGCACGACGTGAGGAAGGCTGCGAGATCGGGCCGGTCCGGCGTGCAGAGGTAGAGGCGGCGAACCGAGAGGTCGAAGCCGTCGGTCACGCCTCGGCGCGCGCCCGAGCCTTCGCCGCCTTCTTGGTCGCCCGGACCGTCGCCAGGCTCTCGGGACCGTCGATGTCGGCCACCGAGAGGTGGGTCCCGGGGTCGCCGTAGGGTGCGGTCGCGGCGCGCCAACTCTCGGGGCGGACGCCGAGCTGCTTGCCCAAGAGCGCGGCGAAGATCTTGGCCTTCTGCTCGCCAAAGCCGGGCAGCGCCCGCAGGCGGCCCACCAGCTCCTCCCCGCTGCTGCACTCCCGCCCAAATGGCGTCGGCCCTGTTCCCGTACTCCTCGGCCACGGCCCGGCAGACGTCTTGGACCCGTCGCGCCATGGACCCGGGGAAGCGGTGCAACGCGGGCCGCTCCTTGAAGACCGCGGCCAGCGCGTCGGGCTCCATGGCGGCGATGGACGCGGCGTCCAACGGGCCGTCGCCGCCGAGGCGGCGCGCCAGCACGGCGGGGGAGGAGAAGGCCTTTTCGATCGGTATCTGCTGGTCGAGCACCATGCCGATGAGAAGGGCCAGTGGATCGCGGCTGACGACCGCGTCCGCCTCGGCGTCGCCGGAGAGGTGCAGCGCGGTCGGAGCCACGGTGAGATCTTTGCACGGCGGCCGAAGACGTGCCCCGGGGGCGCAGCGCGGGCAGACTCTCGCCATGCACATTCCGGCCAAGGTGGACTACGGGATCCGTGCCCTGCTCGCGCTCGCCGCCGCCGGGACGCCGCAGACCGCCGAGTCCCTGGCCGACCAGCAGGGTCTGCCGCCGCGCTTCTTGGGCGCCATCCTGGCCGACCTGCGGCGGGCCGGGGTGGTGGCCAGCCAGCGCGGCGCCGAGGGTGGGTACCGGCTCGCCCGCGATCCCGACGCCATCACGATCGCGGAGGTGATCCGCGCCCTCGATGGACCGCTGGCCGAGGTGCGGGGGTTCCGTCCCGAAGCCACCAGCTACGACGGGGCGGCGGAGAACCTCCAACAGGTCTGGGTCGCGGTGCGGGCCAGCCTGCGCTCGGTGCTCGAGAAGATCACCCTGACCGACGTCATCTCGGGCCAGCTCCCCCCGCACGTCCAGAAGTTGCTGACCGACCCCGATGCCTGGGTCGCGCACTAGCGCCGGGGGAGCGGGGCCGGTCGCCGTCGTGGCCGCCGACTACCTGTGGTTCGCCGACCACGCGCTCCACGAGATGGCGGGCATCGTCGAGGGCCTGGGCGACGAGCTGGCGAACCGGCGTCCCCCGTTCCGCGACGCCAACTCGCCCTTCGCCATCCTGACCCACTGCCTGGGCGTGATGGAGTACTGGGGCGGCGCCACTGTGGCCGAGCGCCCGGTCCAGCGCGACCGGGCGGCCGAGTTCACCGCGACGGGGGAGGTGGCCGGGCTGCTCTGGCGAACCGAGGTGGCCCGTCGGCGCCTGCGCGAAGACATTGCCGGGCTCGACGCCTCGGCCGGACCAACGGGAGTGCGGCGCGATCCCGACCGCCCGGTGCCCTACGCCGAGACCAAGGGCGCCGTGCTGCTGCACATTCTCGAGGAGCTGTTCCAACATCTGGGGCAGATGGAGATCACCCGCGACGCGCTGGTGGCGAACCAGCGGCGGTGATGTCCGACGGGGCGGCGGAAACGCTGGCGTCGCCCGGGGCCGTGCTCAGATCGTGAACGGGGCGGCGCGGCCGGGGTCGATGCCGAGCTCGGCGATCGCCCCGGACACGGTCGAGGGGTCGATGCGCCCGTCCAGGGCCAGCTGCTGCAGGACGGCAACGACCAGATGGGCCGCGTCCACCTCGAAGTACGAGCGCAGGGCGTCGCGCGCGTCGGACCGGCCGAATCCGTCGGTCCCGAGCGAGGCGTAGGGACGCGGCACGAAGCGCGCCACCTGGTCGGGCACGCTCCGCATGTAGTCGGTGATGGCGACGACGGGATCGCGCCCCGATCCCAGCGCGGCCGTGATGAAGGGCAGGCGCGGCTCGGCCTCGGGATGGAGCCGGTTCCAGCGCTCGACCTCGAGCGCCTCGGTACGCAGGTTGGTCCACGACGTCACGGCCCAGGCGTCGGCGCCGACGCCGTAGCGCTCCGCCAGCAGGCGCTGCGCCTCGAGCGCGACGCTCCACATCGGTCCGGAGAAGCACAGCGACGCCCGCAGGTCGCCCGCCGTCTGGGGTGCCGGCGCGAAGCGGTAGGCGCCCTCGATGATGCCCCGGCGGATGGCGGCGCCCTCCGCGCCCTCGGGTAGCGCCGGCATCGGGTAGGTCTCGTTGTAGAGCGTGAGGTACCAGAAGCGGTCCTTCGGTTCGGGACCCAGCACCTCGGCCACGGCCGCCTCCATGATCACCGCCACCTCGTAGGCGAACGAGGCGTCATAGACGACGGCGGCGGGATTGGTCGAGGCCAACAACGGCGACTGCCCGTCGTCGTGCTGCAGCCCCTCGCCCATCAGGGTCGTCCGGCCGGCCGTGCAGCCGGCCAGTACGCCCCGTCCGCGCATGTCGCCGAGCATCCAGGCCAGGTCGCCGACGCGCTGGAAGCCGAACATGGAATAGAAGAGGTAGACGGGCAGCATCGGCTGCCCCCACGTCGCGTAGGCGGTGGACAGCGCGACGAACGTGGCCAGTGCCCCCGCCTCGGTGATCCCCTCCTGGAGGACCTGCCCCGACGAGCTCTCGGCGTAGTTGAGGGGCAAGTCGGCGTCGACCGGCACGTAGTTCTGACCGCCGGGCGCGTAGATCTTGGCCTCGGCGATGAGCGGCTCGAGACCGAAGGTCCGGGCCTCGTCCGAGACGATCGGCGCCACCAGCGACCCCACGGCGGGGTCGCGCACGAGGTTACGCAACAGCCGGGCGAACGCCATGGTGGTCGAAACCGACTGCTTTCCCGAACCCGCCGCGAACTCCTCGAACACCTTGGCGTCGGCACGCAGCGCCGGCGCCGGCCGGACCACCCGGACGGGCAGCGGGCCGTCGAGAACGCGGCCGCGGGCCCGCAGGTACTCCATGGCGTCGGAGCCTTCGGCCGGGCGGATGTAGGGCGGGTCGCCCTCGAGCGCGGCGTCGGGGATGTCGTCGGTCAGGTAGAGACGGTCACGCAGGGCGCGCAGCTGCGCCTTGGTCATCTTCTTGATCTGGTGCGTGGCGTTGCGGGCCTCGATCTCCGGGCCGAGCGTCCACCCCTTGATCGTCTTGGCCAGGATGGCGGTCGGCGCGCCGCGCTGCTCGGTGGCGAGCTTGTAGGCGGCGTAGAGCTTGCGGTAGTCGTGTCCACCGCGGGGGAGCGAGACCAGCTCGTCGTCGCTGAGGTCCTCGACCATTTTGCGCAGGCGGGGGTCCGGGCCGAAGAAGTGCTCCCGGATGTAGGCCCCGGACTCCACGGCCAGCTTCTGGTACTCGCCGTCGACCGTCGTGTTCATGCGGTCGAGCAGGACGCCGTCGACGTCCTTGGCCAGCAGCGCGTCCCAGCGCGAGCCCCAGATCACCTTGATCACGTTCCACCCCGCGCCGCGGAACACCGCCTCGAGCTCTTGGATGATCTTGCCGTTGCCCCGCACCGGGCCGTCGAGACGCTGCAGGTTGCAGTTGACCACGAAGATGAGGTTGTCGAGGTGCTCGCGGCCGGCAACGCCGAGGCCTCCGATGGACTCGGGCTCGTCCATCTCGCCGTCACCCACGAAGCACCAAACCCTGCTGCCGCTCGTGTCGACGAGGCGGCGCAGCTCGAGATAGCGGTTGACGTGGGCCTGGTAGACGGCGGCCAGCGGACCCAGGCCCATCGAGACCGTCGGGAACTCCCAGAAGTCGGGCAGCAAGCGGGGGTGGGGGTAGCTGGGTAACCCGTCGCCGCCGACCTCGTGCCGGTAGTTGTCGAGCTCCTTCTCGGTCAGACGGCCCTCGACGAAGGCGCGGGCGTAGATACCCGGCGACGCGTGTCCCTGGAAGAAGACCTGGTCCCCGAAGCCACCGTCGGCCTTGCCGCGGAAGAAGTGGTTGAAGCCGACCTCGTAGAGCGCGGCCGAGCTGGCGTAGGTGGACAGGTGCCCGCCGATGCCCTCGGTGCGCGCGTTGGCCCGGGTGACCATCGCAGCGGCGTTCCAGCGGATGTAGGCGCGGATCCGGCGCTCCTGGTACTCGTCGCCGGGGAACCAGGGCTCGTCGTCGGCCGGGATCGTGTTGACGTAGGGGGTCGAGACCGTGGCCGGGAAGTCGACCTGCTTGGTGCGCGCCCGCTCGAGGAGCTTCATGAGCAGGTAGCGCGCCCGGGCGCGCCCCTGGGCGTCGACGACGGCGTCGAAGGAGTCGAGCCACTCCTGGGTCTCCCCCGGGTCCGTGTCGGGGACCTGGTGGCTGATGCCGTCGAAAAGCATTTCTCCACGGTACCGGGAGGGAGGGGAACACCCTGACCACCGGTCGCGGGTGTTACACAGTGGTCATGAACGTCAACGGCGTCGCGGTCGTCGTGTACACGGATGGCGCGTGCCGGGGCAATCCGGGGCGGGGCGGGTGGGCCTGGGCCGTGCCGGACGGGCCCTACGCCAGCGGGGCCGAGCCGCACACGACCAACCAGCGGATGGAGATCACGGCCGCGCTCGAGGCGCTGCGGGCCCTCGTGCCCCGCGGGCCCGCGGCGATCGAGGTGGTGAGCGACTCGACCTACGTCGTCAAGTGCTTCACCGACGGGTGGTGGCGGGGCTGGCAGCGGCGCAACTGGAAGAACGCGCAGAACAAGCCGGTGGCCAACCGCGATCTGTGGGAGCCGCTCATCGCACTCGCGCTGTCCCCGGCGGTCGACGTCAGCTGGCGCTGGGTCAAGGGTCATTCGGGCGATCGCTGGAACGACCTGGTCGACGAGCTCGCCACCGTGGCGGCCGACTCGGGGCACGGCACGAGCGGCTGACACGAGCAGGGGCAACGGCCCCCGTCACCGATCTGAGCACGCTGGTGCGAACGGTAGAGTGCCCGAGGGACACACGCGGGGACGCGGAGTGGGGTGCGCCCGGAGCGATCGGGACGTCTCGGGGGAGCCGAACGCGCCGGACGAGCCTCGTGAGGACGAGAAGAGGACGGGCGATGGCCACCGAGGAAGAGTTCGACATCGTCGTGATCGGCGGGGGACCGGGCGGCTACGCCACCGCGCTCTACGGCGCGGCGGCGGGGTTGTCGGTCGCCATCGTGGAGCGGGACAAGGTGGGCGGGACCTGTCTGCACCGCGGCTGCATCCCGGCCAAGGAATTCCTCGAGACCGCTGCGGTGCACCGCACGATCGAGGGTTCCCACGAGTTCGGCATCGGCGTGTCCGGGGTGTCGCTCGACTTCGCCGTCAGCCAGGACCGTAAGAACGCGGTCGTGAACAAGCTGTTCAAGGGGCTGTCAGGCTTGCTCAAGGGGCGCAAGGTGGTCACCTTGTCAGGAACCGGGACCCTCAAGGCCGACCGCCACGTCGCAGTGATCGACGGTGAGGATGCCGGCCGCCTCGTGGTCGGCCGCAACGTCGTCCTGGCGGCCGGGTCGGTGCCCTACGGCCTGCCCGGCTTCGAGGTCGACGGGCGCTGGGTGATGACCTCGGACGAATTCTTGGACCTCAAGGAGCTCCCGGCCTCGGTCGCCGTCATCGGGGGCGGGGTGATCGGGTGCGAGTTCGCCTCGCTCCTGGCCGACCTCGGCTCGAAGGTCACGATCCTCGAGGCGCTCGACACGATCCTCACCGGGTGCGACGACGACATCATCCGTCTGGTCGCTCGCTCCTTCACCAAGCGCGGCATCGAGATCGTGACCGGGGTCAAGGTCGAGGGGCACACGCCGTCCCAGGACGGCAGCGTGACGACCGTCGCCGCGGGGGACCAGAGCGTCGACGTGGAAGCCATCGTGGTGTCGGTGGGCCGGCGCCCCCGCACCGAAGGACTGGTGGCAGACGGGGTGGGCGTCCAGATCGACGAACGCGGCTTCGTGGTGGCCGACGAGTACCAGCGCACCGGCGTCGACGGGGTCTGGGCGGTCGGCGACATCGTGGCCGGCACGCCGCAGCTGGCCCACGTGGGGTTCGCCGAGGCCATCGTGGCGGTCAAGGGCATGCTGGGCGAGGCGGTGGTGCCGGTGGACAACGCCAAGGTGCCCTGGGCGATCTACTGCCACCCCGAGGTCGCGTTCTGCGGCATGACCGAGGCGCAGGCCAAAGCGGAGGGCATCCCGGTCGTGACGAAGAAGGACCCCTTCGGGGGCAACAGCCGGGCCCAGATCATCGGCGATACCGAGGGCGTGGTGAAGATCGTCGCCGAGCGACGGCCCGACGGCACGGCCGGGCGAGTCCTCGGCGTGCACCTGTGCGGGCCCTGGGTGACCGAGCAGCTGGGCGCCGGCTATCTGGCCGTCAACTGGGAGGCCTTCCCCGACGAGGTGGCCCAGTTCATCCAGCCGCACCCCTCGCTCTCCGAGACCTTCGGCGAGACCATGTTGGCGTTGACCGGAAGGGGACTGCACCTTGGCTGACGTGATGATGCCGCAACTCGGCGAGACCGTGACCGAGGGCACGATCACCCGCTGGATGAAGGGCGTGGGCGACGCCGTCGAGCGCGACGAGCCGCTCTTCGAAGTCTCGACGGACAAGGTCGACTCCGAGGTGCCCTCGCCGGCGGCCGGCGTCCTGACCGAGATCCTCGTCCCCGAGGGCGAGACGGTCGAGGTCGGTGTGCGGCTCGCCGTGATCGGCGACGGCGCTTCGTCGGACGGACAAAACGGCGCGACCGCCGCCACGACGGCCGAGCCCGCGGCAGCGCCCGCCGAGCCGGTGACGCCGGAACCGGCCGCGGCGGCACCAACCCCGCCGGCGGCGCCGGCACCAACGCCGGCCGCGGCGGCACCAACGCCGCCCGCACCGGCACCAACGCCGGCCGCACCGGCACCAACCCCGCCGGCGCCCGCCGCGGCCGTGGCGAGCGACGGCGGCGAGGCCCTGCTCCTCTCGCCCATGGTGCGCCGTCTGCTCTCGGAGAACGGGATCAGCGAGACCGAGGTCACAGGGACCGGTGCGGGCGGGCGCATCACCCGCGACGACGCGCGGCGCGTCGTCGAGGCGCGCGCGCGCTGCGCCTGTTCCGCCCCCGCCGCAGGCCGCGCCCTCGCCGCAGGCCTCGCCCCCGCCGGCGCCGCCCGTGTTCAGTGCGCCGACCGCGCCGCCAGTCTCCATGGCGTCGTTCCGTGCCGCGGGCGACCAGGTGGTCCCGTTTTCGAACATGCGGCGCCGGACGGCCGAGCACATGGTGCGTTCCAAGGCGACGTCGCCGCATGCCTTCATCGCCAACGAGGTCGACTTCGAAAGCGTCGAGCGCGTCCGCAAGGCCTGGGGTGAGCGCTTCAAGGCGGAGGAGGGATTCTCGTTGACCTACCTCCCCTTCGTCGCCCGAGCGGCGGTGGAGGCACTGCGAGACTTCCCGCTGCTCAACGCGTCGGTGGTCGACGACTCGCTGCTCGTGCACGCGGAGGTCAACCTCGGGATCGCGGTAGACCTCTCCCACGAGGGTCTGATCGTTCCCGTCATCCACCGGGCCGAGGAGGTCACGCTGCGGGGGGTGGCCCGGCGCATCCGGGACCTGGCCGAGCGGGCGCGCGGCCGGCAGCTCAACGCCGACGACATCGCCGGCGGCACGTTCTCCATCACCAACGACGGCCCGTTCGGCACCTACTTCACGGTCCCGATCATCAACCAGCCCCAGGTGGCGATCCTGGCCACCGACGGCATCGCCCGGCGGCCGGTGGTGGTGACCCAGCCCGACGGGTCCGAGTCCATCGCCATCCACTCCACCGGCATCCTCGGGGTGAGCTGGGACCACCGTGCCGTCGACGGCGCCTACGTCTCCTTGTTCCTGGCGCGGGTCTCGGATCTGCTGAGCAGCCGCGACTGGGGCGCCGAGCTCTGAGGGCCGGACCGGTGCTGCGGATCCGAGCGCTCGGGACCGTCCCGTACCACGAGGCGTTCGCCCTGCAGCATGCCCTGGCGACCGAGGCTACCGACGACTACCTGCTCCTCTTGCAGCACCCCCCGACCTACACGCTCGGGGCACACGCGGACGAAGACCATGTCCTCGTCGACCCTGCGCTGGTGGGTGCCGTGCTCGAACGCTCCGACCGCGGCGGGGACGTCACCTATCACGGGCCGGGGCAGCTGGTGGCCTATCCGATCGTGAGCGTGCCCGACGACCCGGCGGCGGGACCGGCGCACGTGCACCGCCTGGAGAGGATTCTCATCGAGACGCTGGCCGACCTCGGGTTGGCGGGGGCGAGCAAGGTGGATGAGTACCCGGGCGTGTGGGTGGGCGCCGACGGTCCCGACCCGCGCAAGATCGCCGCGATCGGGGTGCGGACCCTGCGGGTCGCCCCGGGGCGTCGCCGCACGCTCCACGGCATGGCCCTGAACGTCACCACCGACCTCGAGATGTTCGAGCACATCGTCCCGTGCGGCATCGCCGACCGCGGCGTGACGTCGCTGCGGGCCGAGGGCATCGAGGTCCCGATGCCGGAGGTGGTCGACGCGTTCGTGGCTCGAGCGGTCGACGTGTTCGGCGACGGGATGGCGGAGCGTCACGACGTCGTGACCGGTCCCGCGGGCGCTGTCGTGGCGGCAGAAGGCGGCGAGCGGCCGCTGTTGCGGCGCCTGCGCCAGGCCGGGGTCGCACCCGAGGACGGCCTCGACATCGCGCAGCGCAAACCGGCCTGGATGCGGGTGCCCGTGCGCATCGACGCGGGCTACCGTCGACTGGGGGCGACGATCCACGACCTCGGCCTCGTGACGGTGTGCGAGGAGGCCGGTTGCCCGAACATCTACGAATGCTGGGCCGACGGCACGGCGACGTTCATGATCAACGGCGAGCGCTGCACGCGGGCCTGTGGCTTCTGCCAGGTGGACACGCATCATCCGCTTCCGCTGTCGCCCGACGAGCCCGAGCGGGTCGCGCAGGCGGTGGAGCGCATGGGGCTCGGCCATGCCGTCGTGACGTGCGTCGCCCGCGACGACCTCCCCGACGGAGGAGCGGGGGCCATGGCGAACACCATCCGTGCCATCCGCGCCCGGACGCCGGCGACGACGGTGGAGGTGCTGATCTCGGACTGCCGCGGTGACGTGTCGTCGCTCGACGCCATCTTCGAGGCGCGGCCCGACGTGCTGAACCACAACATCGAGACGGTGGCCCGCCTCCAGCGGGCGGTGCGCCCCTCGGCGGGCTACGCGCGCAGCCTGGCCGTGCTGGCCCGGGCTGGACAGGCCGGGCTCGTGACGAAGTCCGGCTTGATGGTCGGCCTGGGTGAGCGCGAGGACGAGGTCGTGGCCACCATGGCCGACCTGCGGGCCGTGGGTGTCTCCATCGTCACCGTCGGGCAGTACCTGCGCCCGAGCCGCGACCACCTCCCGGTGTCGCGTTACTGGACGCCGACCGAATTCGAGCACCTGCGACAGGCCGGGGCCGATCTGGGCGTGGCCCACGTAGAGGCGTCACCGCTCACCCGGTCGAGCTACCACGCTCGGGAGGCGGCGACGGCGGTAAGGGAGTAGCACGAGAGGGCGGTGGTCGACGACCATCCGCGAATCGGAAAACCAGGCGTGCAACCATGCTTTGTGCCCGATCACCGTGCGGACACCCCCCGGCACGATCTGCTGCCTTCAGCGCGCCGTACCTGGCGCCGTCGCGTCGCCTGGCGCTTCGGCCTGGCCGCGACATCGATCGTGGCGGCCGTGGGCGTGGCCGGCATCGTCGGCCAGACGGGCAGCGGGGCCGCGCCGTCGGGCTGGTATGTCGCCACCGTTCCGGGCACCGGCGCGGACGACGTCGTCCTCGGATCGACCTGTGCCAATGCGCTCCAGTGCTGGGCGGTGGGTGTCTCCATCGTGAACATCGGTGGCTCCGGGTCGACGTACCAACCGCTCGTCGAAACCTGGAACGGCACGTCATGGACGCTGAATGCGAATCCGACACCGCTGCCGGCCGGCGACGGCGGGGGATTCTTCGACATCTCCTGCGTGAACGGTTCCGATTGCTGGGCGGTGGGGACCGAGCTGAACGACTCCGGCGGTGGGGGCAATCCGATCGGCACCCTCATCGAGAACTGGAACGGCCACGCTTGGTCGATCGTGCCCAGTCCGACCCCGTCTGGTGCCGGCGTCGTCGGGGCAATTCTGCAAAGCGTGAGTTGCACGTCGGCTTCGAGCTGCATGGCCGTCGGGTATTCGACCGGCGGCAGCATGGGCCTCAACCTCAACGACCTCATTGAACAGTGGAACGGCGCGGCGTGGACCATCGTCCCCGGTCCCCCGACTGGCCAGACGTACGATCAATTGACGAACGTGCAGTGCCTCACCGCCGACGACTGCTGGGCGGTCGGCAATGCCGGTCCGGGACAGCAGTCG
This sequence comes from uncultured Acidimicrobiaceae bacterium, assembly GCA_963838835.1. Taxonomy (GTDB): domain Bacteria; phylum Actinomycetota; class Acidimicrobiia; order Acidimicrobiales; family RAAP-2; genus Bog-473. Next base: position 65,407 of record CAWITA010000028.1, on the reverse strand, counting down.
TCCAATTTCCTGCCGATTTTTCCCGGCGGCGCACCTGGGGACCAGGGCCTCATCGAGCACTGGGACGGCACGACGTGGTCCATCGTGCCGAGCGTGACCGAGCCGAGTCCGAACGGCGGATATCTCATTGGACTCGAATGCGTCAGCGACACCGATTGTTGGGCGTCGGGCGCCACGACGGACGACACGGGAACCGGCTCGGGGATCCTCATGGAGTCCTGGGACGGGTCCTCCTGGACCGACGTCTCGGCGTCCGTGCCTCCGCCCAGCTCCTCCACCGGAGCGATCCTGAGCAGCATCACCTGCCCCAGCGCCACCCAGTGCTGGGGGGTGGGGTCGTCGGGGTCACTCGGCGGAAACAGTAACTCCCCGCCGCAGAGCTTCATCGAGAATTGGAACGGCTCCGCCTGGTCGATCGACCCCAGTCCGAACGTGGCCGCACTCAGCATCTTGACCTCGGTGAGCTGCGTCCCCGCCGTCGGTTGCCTGGCCAGCGGTAGTGCGGCGACGTCAGCGGGGCAACAGCAGAACGACCCCGGTCTGCGTGCATACATTGAGCAGTTGAGCTTTCCTCCGGCCTCGAGTCAGGGCATCGTGCTCGCGGCGCGGGACGGAGGCGTCTTCAACTACGGGACGGTCCAGTTCGCCGGCTCCATGGGAGGTCGGCACCTCAACGCGCCGGTCGTCGGGATCGCGGCGACGCCCAATGGTGGATACTGGTTAGTCGCCTCTGACGGCGGGGTGTTCGACTTCGGTGGCGCGCCGTTCTACGACTCCATGGGAGGCCAGCACCTCAACGCGCCGGTCGTCGGGATCGCGGCCACCTCCGACGGCCGGGGCTACTGGCTCGTTGCTGCCGATGGTGGGGTCTTCAACTTCGGCGATGCAAAGTTCTACGGGTCCATGGGGGGTCTGCGCCTCAATGCGCCTGTCGTCGGCATTGCCGCCTCATCCGACGGGCGTGGGTACTGGTTGGTCGCGGCTGACGGCGGCGTGTTCAGCTTCGGTGACGCGCCCTTCGTCGGGTCCGCCGGCGCGATACACCTGAATGCTCCGATGACGGGGATGGCCGCGACGCCCGACGACGGGGGCTACTGGCTCGTCGGCGCAGACGGAGGTGTGTTCCGGTACGGAGACGCCCTCTACCTGGGCTCGGTGCCGGGCCAGGGCATCGTCGGCCAACCGTCCGTGGTTGGGATCAGCCGGACGCCGAGCGGGATGGGTTACTGGCTGGTGGGCTCCAACGGCGCCGTCTACACCTACGGCGACGCAACCTTCCTGGGAGCGCCGAACGCCAACGGGCTCGTCGCTCCGGTCTCGGGTATTTCGTCGGCCTAACGCAACGCCGGCCGTCGGACCTCACACGAAGTCCGAGCCCCCGTCGGCGTTGACGCACGCGCCCGTGACGTAACCGTTACGCCGGGAGACGAGGTAGGCGGTGAGCGATGCCACTTCGTCGGGGAGTCCCGCCCGCCCGAGGTCGGCGGGTTGGTGGAACGTCTTGTCGATCCAGGACATCACGTCGTGCGGATCGGTGGGATCGAGGCCTTCGGCGGCGAAGATGTCCCGCAGGTTCTCGGTGAAGCTCGCCGTGACGATGGAACCGGGGCACACCGCATTCACGAGGATCCCTTCGGGAGCCAAGGACTTTGCCAAGTTCTTCGCGATGCTGGTCACCGCGGCCTTCGACGCGGTGTAGGCGACGAGGATCGGACTCTGCCGCTGAATCGAGTGCGCCGAGAAGATGGCGATCCGTCCCCACTCGGCCGCGCGCAACAGCGGCAGCGCCGAGCGCACGCTCCGCACCGCGGACATGGTGCCGAGCGTGAAGGCAGCGTCCCAACCGGAGTCGTCGAGTTGCTCGAACCGACCGGCGGCAGGACCGATCGTGTGGACCAAGACGTTGAGCGACCCCCATCGGTCCGCCACTTCGTCGAAACCGGCGGCAATGGAGGTCGGGTTCGTCATGTCGACGCTGATACCCACCGCATCCGGGCTCCCCGCGGCGCGCAGAGCAGCCGCGGTGTCGTCGAGGGCCTCTTGGCCCCGCGCCATGACCGCCACCCGGACACCGTCCGTGGCGAGGATCTCCGCCACGGCCCTCCCCATGCCCTTGCTGCCACCAGTGACGACTGCGGTCGCGTCAGCGAATCCGAGATCCACGCCCTTCCTCCTCCATCTCCGTTGTGATCGGGTGATCAGGCGACAGCATCGTAGGCCTCCAGATAGGGCGCGAACCGTTGACGTACCTGACCGGCGGAGAGTCCGAAGTCCGAGAGGTCATAGGAATGCTGACCGTGCGAACCCGGCTCGTGACTCTTCGCCCAACCCGTCATGGCGTCACGTGACGCGTTCGTGAACGCGATGCCGATCTGCTCGTAGGCCGCGCCGAGTGCCGACACCGGGTCCACCTGGAGATCGGCAAACCACACGTCGGCGAATCGCTCACTGCCGACGCGGTCCCGAAAATCCATCGCGCGTGATACGGCCAGCCACCAGCGTTCCAGCTGCTCGGCGCCCAGCGCGAGCGAATCGTCCCGATCGCTGCTCCAGCTCCGGGTGTAGTGGATCAGGCTGCAGACCGACCCGAGCACCTTGGCCGGGTCACGGTGGCTCCAGAGGAACACGGCGTCGGGATAGGCGCCGAGCAGGGCGTCCAGGGCGAACATGTGCACGGGCGTCTTGAGGTGCCACAGGCGCGGTGGACAGTGCCACTGCAGCAGGCGGAGCACCCGTCGGTGGTAGCGATAGGTCTCACGCATGTCGCAGTCGACCACCCATTGGAGGTAGGAGGGGACGCGACCGAAGCCGTCGAAGTGCATCGTCCGGAAGCTCATGCCGAGCAGGTCCTGGCATTCGGTCGCGGTGGTCGCCTCCACGTGATGCATCGACTGCATGAGGGGAAACGTCTCGTTCATCATGGCCAGTCCGGCTTCCGTCTCCGCGATGCGCGGGTCGGTGTGCTCGGTCGCCGACTCCGGAGGCGGGCACGGCGCCGACGATTCCCATGTCCGAAGCGAGCGGAATTGGGGATCGGCGGCGACCAGCTGACTCAAGGCCGTCGTGCCGGTACGGGGCAGCCCGATCACGAAGACGGGCCCCTCGATCTCCTCGTTCTCGATTGACGGGTTGACCCGGTAGGTGTCCTCGACCTGCAAGCGGGAGGACAACAGCGTCTCGAGCCGGAGGCGCTGCATGATCTCACCGATCTCGTTGAGGTCGGCCTCCTCGTTCATGGACGCCACCAGACGCTCGAGACCCTCTCGATGATCCCCCGGCCCGAATTCGTGGAGACCGGTCTTCTGCCGCGCCGCGTCTTCCATCTCGTCGGCGTCCAGGGTCATCGGCAGAACCGCTTGCTCACGGCGAGGCGGCGGGCGGCGATGGTGCTGCTCCGCTCGTCGGGTGTGACTCGATGGGTGCCGGCCGGAAGGGAGCCCAACACGTCGGCGAACGGGATCACCCTCGTGGTCGGGACCGGCGCGGAATCTCGGTGCGCACGCAGCGCAAGATGACAGGCCCGGCGCTGTGCCCGGCCGTGTCGAGCCAATTGGCGATCCCGGGATCCTCGTGGGCGATGACGGCCCGCATGATCCCGTCGTCGTCCACTGCCGCCTGGTGGCCGTTGAGGCTGCTCTGGTGCCGCCCGTAGTCGATCGTCTCCCACCAGGGGTTCCCCAACGAGAAGCTCCAGTAGAGGCCCTCAGGAGGCGTGACCTCGACCAGCAGCGCCTCGTCCGGCCCGAGCTCCCAGGACCCGATGACCGGCCGGTTCTCGGCCGCTCCTCCCATGGCCGTCCCGTCGAGCGGCGGGAGGAAGGTGTTGGGGGCCTCCGGTCGGGAGAACTGCAGGAAGAAGTCCAGGTTGCCGAGCACGAAGTCACCCAGTGCGATCAGCTGACGGGCGACGACCGCCCGTGGGTCCGCCGCCGGGCGGCCCGTCGTTTCCTTCCGCTCCTTCGGGCCGATGCGCTCGATGAAGAGGGACGACGCTGCTTCGGTGTCCCAGTCGTAGAAGAAGTGCCGCACCACCAACTGCGTCGCGTCGTCGGCGATGGGCAGCCAGTTCCCCTCCTGCGGGATCGGCGGAGAGGACCAGCTCCACTTCACCGTCCGGCCCGAGGTCCAGCTCGTCGAGCAGCACGTTGGCCGAGGAGGCCATGCCGGCCATGGACTGCAGCCCGACGTAGCGCGCCGAGCCGCGGTTCCCCCACAGGTGATACGTCTCGCCGCCCCGCAGCGGCGCCCCCGTATAGATGCAGTCGGGGCAGTCCATGCCCCACTTGTAGACCGCATCGACGCCGGAGGGCCGCACGGCGAGAACGGGGTCGGACTCCGCGCGCAGCGCCTGATCCAAGCCCGTACCCAAGAGCACGAGGAGGTGGCGGAACCCTGCTGCCATGTCGGCCGCGTTCCGGGGCACGTCGTCGGACAGCACGACGCCGGACGCCTGGTGCAGGCTGTCGAGGAGACGGGACCAGGCACGTCCCGAGACCAGGTCGTCCACCGTGGCGTCCCCGGCGCGGGCAGCCTCGCTGACCGAGTGGGGCATCCAGGACGGGTTGACGAACGGACTCGTCATGCGCGGCTCGGTGCACGCGTGTGGAGCATCTGGCAGTACCAACATGACGGACCCCCCATCGCGGCTCGGCCTGGCCATGCTCTCGCACCCCCGACAGGGCCGTCAACCGCGTCGCCCGCCGAGATCACTCGCTTGTCGAGGCACCGCGCGTAGCGTGTGGCCAGGAGGTGCCGAGGCGTGCCACGACGGGCGGTTTCAGGGCGAGCACACGGCGCATGATCGGCGGGTCCATCCCCACGCTGGTCCTGATCGGCCTGGCCGCGGTGCTGGCGCCGATCATCGCCGAAGGGCTCCGGCGATTCGTTCCCGTGCCCGAGGTCGTCATCATGATCATCCTCGGGATCATCCTCGGTCCCTACGTGACCGGGTGGGCGCACTCGAACATCGTGGTCACCGCGCTGTCGGACTTTGGGCTGACGTTCCTCATGTTTCTGGCCGGCATGGAGGTCGATCTGACGACGATGCGCCAGGGCCATCTGGGCCGGGCGACGGGATCGTGGGGAGTCTCTCTCCTGTTTGCGTTGGGTGTCGGTGCGATCCTCCATGCCACCGGCTTGGTGCTCGATTCCGTCGTCGTCGCATTGTGCCTGACGACGACGGCTCTCGGGACCCTCCTGCCGATACTGGCTGACGCGGGAGTGCTGAAGTCGAAGTTCGCGCCTTCGATCTTGTCGGTCGGGGCGATCGGGGAGTTCGGGCCGATCGTGGCCGTGGCCGTTGTGCTCACGAATCGTGACGCCCGGGTGACCTTTGCCCTCCTCGTCCTCTTCGTTGCCGTGGCCGTCATGGCCGCGCTCCTGGCGATGCAGGTGCATCCCCCTCGTTTCGTCGCTCTCTTGCGGCGCCACCTGCACTCCACGGCGCAGTTGCCGGTCCGGATCTCGATCGTCCTCGTCATCCTCCTGGTCTTTCTGGCCGAAAAGCTCAGCCTCGATGTGCTGCTCGGGGCGTTCGCGGCCGGCGTCGTCATCCGCCTCTTCATCACGGGGGATGACCGCGAGCCGATCACGCGCAAGCTCGAGGCGATCGGGTACGGCTTCCTCATTCCGATCTTCTTCATTGAGAGCGGGATCAACTTCGATCTGCACGCGCTGGTCCACCAACCGAAGGTCCTGCTCCTCGTGCCCATGTTCGCCCTGATCTTCTTGTTCACGCGTGGCTTGCCGACGTGGGTGTTCTTCCGCGGCGTCCTGACCGCGGATCGAGACCCGCAGCCTGACCTTCCTTTCCGCGACAGGTTTGCCGATCATCGTGGTCATCACGACGCTCGGTGTCGACGAGCACAGGATGAAGCCGCAGAACGCCGCCGCACTGGTCGCAGCGGGCATGCTCTCCGTCTTGATCTATCCGCTCCTCGCGCTTAGCTGGCTCCGCAAGGAACCTGGAGACAAGGCACCGGGAAACGTGGCGGCACAAACGCTGCCCGAACAGGCTGCGGATGACGAGCAATGACCGCTACTCGTCGTAGCCGCCGGTGAAGAGGCTCGGATGCGGTCGCGCCGGCGCAGTACGGAAGAACGGGCGCACCCGCTTCTCCATCAGCTCTTCCACGATTGCTGCCGCTTGGGGGTCCGGCAGCAGGTCGTGGTCCTCGGTCGGGTCTTCGTCCAGATCGAAGAGCTGGCACGGACTGACCGCGTCCTCGTCCACGACGAGTTTGTAGCGATCGGTTTCGAACGCCGCGAAGCCCCAGTTCTCGCTCACCGCCACCGTTCGGGGCGCCGGCGGCTCGCCCTGGACGGCCCCGAGGAGGGACCGTCCCTCGCCCCGGGGGAGGTTGGGGGCGCCGGCGATCTCTCGTACGGTGGCGGGCACGTCCAGATGCTCCACGAGCGAGTCGACCACCCGGGACGGGCAACCCCCGGGCGGGCGCACGATCAAAGGAACCCGCACCGCCGGCTCGTAGAGGACGCACTTGGACATCAGCCCGTGGCTACCCGCCATCTCCCCGTGGTCGCTCGTGTAGATGATCCACGTGTTGTCCGACCGCCCCGTGCGCTCGAGTGCCTCGATCATGGTGCCGATCGCGTGGTCGATGACCGAGATGTCGGCGGCATACGAGCGGCGCATGCCACGGATGGCATCGTCGTTCATGGTCTCGGAATCGGAGACCCACAGGAACGAGTTGAGCAGGGCGCTGTAGCGACCCGTGCCCTCGACGGTGGGGCGCCGGGTCGAGCGTGGCATCGAGATGTCGACGTCGCGGTAGCGCTGCAGGGCCGCGTGGGGCGCATCCCAGGGATCGTGGGGTCCCGGGAAGCCGACGAAGAGAAAGAACGGCTCGGGGCGGTCGTAGCGCTCGATCCACTTCACGGCCTCCCGGCCGTGCCAGACGTCGACGTAGGCCTCGAGGGGCAGAGGCATCGGCGTCGCGTCCCACATGGGCACGCACTTGGTCGCGTTCTGCCCGTCCTCGTTCTCGCCTTGGTAGCTACGGTCGGCGATGTGCTTCTTGTACGCGTCGAGGAGTTCGCGCCCGGCCAGGTAGTCGGTGTAGCGGCTCGGGATCTTGCTGACGAACTTGTCGCCCGTTTCGAAGACCTCCGCGAAGCCCAACGCCTCCAGCCGCCCAGCCATCTCGTCGATGTGCGACACCGTGAGGTTCTCGTCGCGGTAGAGGTGCGCCTTGCCCAGGAGCGAGGTGTGGTAGCCGGCCTCTCGGAGGGCCCACGCATACGTCGGGCCTCCCGTTGGGATCTCGCCCCAATTGGTGTAGACGCCGTGGTCGCGCACGTAGCGCTCCGTCATGAAAGAGGCCCGCGACGGCATGCACAACGGGCCCTGGCACGAGACCCGCGAGAACCGGACGCCATCGGCGGCGAGGGCGTCGAGGCAGGGCGTCAGGACGCTGGGGTCGCCCGCGCAGCCCAGCATGTCGGCCCGGTGCTGATCCGACATGACCAACAAGACGTTGGGGGCGCTGGTGGTCACGCTCCATTCCCTTTCCGAGTCGGCGGTATGCGGGGATCCCTGGTCCGGGGATCATCGCACGGATCGGGTCGGCGGGCGGCTTTGACTGGCGAGTTGGTTCGCGCCGCCGCCAGTAACCTGTTGCGACCACCCGGAGCGCGACCGCTGGAGCCCACTGCATGCCGTTTGATCTCAAGAAAGTGTTGGACGAACGCAAGGGCCAGAACTTCACCCTGCACTCCAAGTACGTCAATCCCCAGCTGCCCCGGGTTCTCGGCACCCTCGAGTTCGACCGCTTCTATGTCAAGGGCGAGGGTTGCTATCTCATCGACGACAAGGGGGACCGGTACCTCGATCTTCTGTCCGGGTTCGGGGTCTTCGCTCTCGGCCGGGGCCATCCGGCCATCGTGCAGGCGCTGCACGAGGCCCTCGACGCCGACCTCCCCAACCTGGTGCAGATGGACTGCTCCCTCCTGCCCGGCGTCCTGGCCGAGGAGCTGGTCGCCCGGGCGCACCCGGGGATCGAGCGGGTCTTCTTCACCAACTCGGGCGCGGAGGCGGTCGAGAGCGCCATCAAGTTCGCCCGGGCCGCGACCAAGCGGACCCGCATCCTCTATTGCAGCCACGCCTTCCACGGCCTGACGACGGGCGCGCTCGCCCTCAACGGAGGGCGGGAGTTCCGCAGCGGCTTCGGGCCGCTCCTGCCGGGCTGCGACATGATCCCGTTCGGGGACGCGTCCGCCCTGGCCCGAGAGCTCAGACGCGGGGACGTGGCGGCGTTCATCGCCGAGCCGATTCAAGGCAAGGGTGTCAACCTGGCGCCCGACGAGTATTGGCAGGAGGCGCAGTCGCTCTGCCGGCGGCACAAGACCCTCATGATCCTCGACGAGGTCCAGACCGGCCTAGGCCGGTCCGGGACGTTCTTCTGCCACGAGCAGTTCGGGATCGCGCCCGACATCGTCACGGTGTCCAAGGCGCTCTCGGGAGGGTACGTGCCGGTCGGGGCCATGCTGTGCTCGGCCGAGGTCTCCGACCGCGTGTTCAGCTCCATGGACCGGGCGGTCGTCCACTCCTCGACCTTCAGCACCAACCAGCTGGCGATGGTCGCCGGCCTGGCCACCTTGGCTGCGTTCGACGACGAGGACATCCTCGACCGGGTCCAGCGCACCGGCAAGGCATTCACCAAGGCCTTGCAACCCTTGGCCGAACGGTACGAATTTCTCCACGAAGTGCGGGGGCGGGGCCTCATGATCGGGCTGGTGTTCGGTGAGCCCACGTCACCAGGCCTGCGCCGGCGGTTCCGGATGATCGAGGCCCTCCGCCCGGCCTTGTTCTCACAGATGATCGTGGTCCCGCTCTTCCACCGCCACCGCATCCTGACGCAAGTGGCGGCGGACAACATGAATGTGGTCAAGCTCCTCCCTCCGCTCATCGCGGGCGACGACGAGGTGGAGCTCTTCGCCGACGCGCTCGATGACGTGTTGGCCAGCGCACAGCGGGGCTCCAGCCTGATCTTCGAGTTCGGCAAGACGATGGCCAAGGGCACGCTGCACCGGGCGCGGCTATGAAGCTCGAGTCAGGTGACAGGGTCCTCGTGACCGGGGCGAGCGGCTTCATCGGCTCCGCGGTGACCCGTCACCTCGTCGGCCGGGGGCAGGAGGTGATCGCCCTGGTCGAACCCGGTGCTGACGCCACCAACCTCGAAGGACTCGAGGTGAAGCAGGTCGTCGGCGACCTCCGCAGCCCCGACAGCGTGCGCAAGGCGATGAGCGGCTGCCGGGCCGGCTTCCACGTGGCGGCGCTGTACCGGTTCTGGGCGAGTGACCCCGGTGCCTTCTACGCCGTCAACGTCGAAGGGACGCGGAACGTCCTCGGCGCTGCATCGGAGGCCGGAGTCGAGCGACTGGTGTACACGAGCACGGTCGGCACGCTCGGCCTCGAGGGGGTGTCGGGTTCGCAGTCGGCGGACGAGCGCTCCTTCCCCGACGTCCGGCACCTGTACGGCTCCTACAAACGCTCGAAGTACGTCGCCGAGCACGAGGTGTTGCGCGCCATCGCCCAGGGCCTGTCGGCCTCGCTGGCGCTCCCGACCTTCCCGCTCGGACCGGGTGACCGGGCCCCGACGCCCACCGGCAAGCTCGTCTTGGACTTCTTGAACGGACGCATGCCCGGCTACGTCGACACGGTCTTGAACGTGGCACACGTCGACGACGTCGCGACGGGGCACATCCTGGCCCTCGAGCAGGGACGCACCGGCTACAGCTACATCCTGGGCGGCGAGAACCTCACGCTGCAGCGGCTGCTGGGTGAGCTGGCGTCGATCACGGGGCTCCCCGCACCGCGGATCAAGGTCCCCCGCTCGGTGTCTTTGGGCGTGGCCGCCGTGTCCGAAGTCGTCGAGGGACGGATCTTGCGCCGGCATCCGTCCGTCCCACTCGAAGCAGCGAGGATGTCGACCTCGAAGATGTCCTTCGACGACTCGCGGGCTCGGCTCGAGCTTGGCTACGAGCCGCGCCCGGCCGTGCAGGCGCTCGAGGACTCCGCACGCTGGTTCGTCGACAGCGGGAAGGTGAACGCCCGCCGGCTGGCGCGAATCCGCTGGTCGGAGGGCACGCGGCCCGGGTCGTCCGACCCTTAGGACCTCGTTTTCCCGTCCCCCGAGGGGCCCGGCCGTCGAGTTGTCCATCCGTGTTGTCACCGCGGAGTAATTTTGCCTTGAGGGGGGGCGGTGTCGGAGGGGGCATTCGACGTGCATCGATGTGGTGGCGGGGCCCGACGTTGCGCGACCTGGGCCATGCTGGCCGCGCCCCTGGCCATGGCGGCGACCGCGTTGTTCGGTCTCGTGACCCACTTCGAAACCGCCGCCCTCGGTGCGGGGCCGGGGCTCGAACCGTTGCACGGGCATCAGCCGTTGGTGCCACCCGGTGCGACCTTGCTCGGTCCGGCGCCGTCGTCGACGGTCTTGCCTCTGACGGTGACGCTCCAGCCGCGCGACCCCGCCGCACTGGCGGCCGAGGCGCAGGCGGTGTCCGACCCGACCTCGCCCGACTATCACCATTTCCTCGCCCCGCAGCAGTTCGCGCAGCGCTTCGGACCGACGCCCGCCACCGTCGCGCAAGTGACCGCCACACTGAAGCAGGCGGGTCTCGCGGTGGGACCGCCCTCGAGCACCGGCTTGTCAATGCCCGTCTCCGGGAGTGTGGCGCAGGTGCAGTCCGCCTTCGCCACACCCATCGACCTCTACCGGCTGTCGTCGGGCAAGACCGGGTACCACAACCGCGTCGCACCCGAGGTCCCCGTGACCGTGGCGCCCGAGATACAGGGGATCCTCGGTCTCGACACGTTGAGCCCACCGCAGCCGACGACCACCCTCCCCGACGCGAACGCGACGGAACCCGGCGCCGAAGGCCTCGGTGTGACGCCCGCGCTGGCGCCGGGCCAGCCCGCCCCGACGGGCACGAGTTGCACGTCGTCGATCAACGGCGTGCAGAAGATCTACGGCGCGCTCGACGCCGTGGAGCTGGCACAGGCGTACTCGTTCGACCCGTTGTACGCCTCGGGCGACTATGGAGCCGGGAGCACGGTGGCCCTGGTCGAGATGTCGGGGGCGGGGTTCAGCTCGAGCGACATCACGACCTTCGCCAACTGCTACGGGATCACGCCGGGCGCCGGACAGATCACCGAGAAGGACGTCCTCGGTGGCGGCGCCACCGGGCCCGGGACCGTGGAGGCCGAGCTCGACATCGACACCGTCCTTTCCCTCGCGCCCAAGGCGAACATAGAGGTCTACGAGGGTGGCAGCTCGGCCAGCCTGTACACCGTCTTCAACCAGATCGTCAGCGACGACACCGCCAAGATCGTCAGTGCGAGTTGGACGAACGGGTGCGAGGCGTACGTCGGCCAGTCGTACCAGAACTCGGAGAACACCCTCTTCCAGGCGGCGGCCGTCGAGGGCCAGTCGGTTTTCGTGGCGGCGGGGGACCAGGGTGCGGAGGGCTGCAACGTCAACGGCGTCGAGACCGCGTCGACGGGTTCGCACCCCCTGGCACAGGTCGTGAACCCCAGCACCGGCACCCTCTACATCGCCAACAAGTCCTCCAACACGGTCAGCGTCGACAGCGAGGGGAGCGCCGGCAATCCCTCCACCGCGGTCGCCGCAGGCTCGGTTGCGACCGGGTCCGGGTCCGGACCCGATGCGGTGGCGCTCGACACGACTGACGGCAAGGTGTTCGTGGCCAACGGCACCGCAAGCTCGCTGACTGCCTTCTCGACGGCGACCTGCAACCAGGGGACGACCAGCGGATGCGGCTCGACGACCCAGATCGCATCTGGCGGCCACCTATCGAGCCCGACCGCGGTCGCCGTCAACGGGTCGACCCTCTACGTCGCCAACTCCAGCGGCTCGGTGGCCGTCTACAACGCGAGCACGAACGCCTATGTCACCACGGTGAGCCTTCCCTCCGGCAGTTCACCCACGTCGCTTGCCGTCGACGCCGCCAACGGCTTCGTCTACGTGGGGGACGCCGGGACGGTCAGCCGGATCGACTACTTCAACGCCGCCACCTGCAACTCGAGCGTCACCACGGGCTGTTCGACCACGCCCTCCACGGTGGCGGTCGGACAAGACCCGGTCGGCTTGGTGGTCGACGATGCGGCGGGAAGCCTCTATGTCGCCGACGCCGGGACGGGCGGCGGTATCTCGGTGGTGAGCCTGAGCACGTACACCCTCACCGCCACGATCTCGACCGGACAGCCCTCCGTCACCGGCATCGACGGGGTCGGTCTCGTGCAGTCGGTCGGGCTCTCGCCGAGCGGCAACCAGGTCCTGGCGGTGCTCGACGGGTTGACCTTCCCCGGCGATGTCCTGGCCACGATCAATCCGAGCACGCAGACGATCGTCTCGACGGTCAACCTCGAGACGGGTACCGACACCATGGGCGCGCTGGCCAGCGATGGCACCCGCAACTATGTCTGGGTCACCGACGTCACCAAAAACGACGACGTCGTCCAGAACCTGAACCTCGCCGTCTCCGACCCGGCGAGCCAGCCCTACGTCACGGCCGTCGGCGGCACGTCGGTGCAAGGGCTAGGACCGGCGCCGACGGAAACCACCTGGAACGACCAGTTGCACTACGCGGAGGGCGCGGGTGGTGGCGGCATCTCCCAGACCTTCACGATGCCCGCGTTCCAGCAGACCCTGGGCACAGTCGCCGGCAGCAGCGGAACTCCGTGCGGCAATACCTCGGGGGACTGCCGCGAGGTTCCCGACGTCTCCGCCGACGCCGACCCGAGCACCGGCTACGTCGTCTATGACGCCGCCTACAACGGTCCGGGTTGGACCGCCATCGGCGGGACGAGCGGGGCCTCGCCTTTGTGGGCCGCCGTCCTCGCCGTTGCCGCGTCCGCCGACGCCAACAGCGCGGGGTACGGCGCCATGAACCCGATCCTCTACACGCTGGCGCAGAAGTCACCCGGGACGTACCTCAACGACGTGACCACGGGGAACAACGACTACAACGCCACCGATGGCGGACAATTCGCCGCGACCAGCGGGTACGACATGGCGACGGGACTGGGGACGCCGGTGGCGTCGGCCCTGGCGACCGGTCTCACCATGATCCCGCTCGACGTCGCCGTCTGGGGGTCACAGGTGTACGGGGGGAGCCCGACCTTCGGCGCGACCGTCAACTTCGCGGGGTCGTCGAGCCCTCCCTCCGGCGTCACCGTGAGCACGACCGGCGTCGATTGCACCGAGGTCGGGACGTCGACGCCCATCTCGCCTGCGCTCGCCGTCGGGAGCGACACACTGCTCACCTCGTCCTGCAGCGGCGTCAGCCTCAGTGGCGCGGACGCGACCGATTACACCCTCATCTACACGAGCGCCAGCGGCGACTTCACGGTGGCGCCGGTTCCGGTCGACGTCGCCGTCAGCGGTTCCCAGACGTACGGCGGGTCTCCGACGTTCTCGGGTTCGGCGAGTCCGCCCCCGGGCATCAGCATCAGCACGGCGAGTCTCACCTGCACCCAGGTGTTCGCCTTTTCGATCATCTCCCCGACCCTCGCGGCCGGCAGCCACGAACTGGTGCCGGAGTCGTGTTCGGGCGCGTCGTTGAGCGGCACCGACGCCGCCGAATACGAGGTCGCCTACACGAGCGCCACGGGAGACTTCACCGTGGCAGCGGCGGCGCTGAGTATCACCGCCTCGAGCGGGCCTATGACCTACGGCGGAGCCCCGCCGCTCATCAGCCCCACCTACAGCGGCTTCGTCAACTCCGAGAGCGCGTCGTCCCTCACGACGAAGCCCACGTGTTCGACCACGGCCACCAGCGCCAGCCCGGTGTCGGGCTCGCCGTACACCTCGTCGTGCTCGGGAGCGGTCGACCCGAACTATGCCTTCACCTATGTCCCGGGGTCCGTCACGGTCGATCCGGCGCCGCTCACGATCACGGCGTCGAACGGGTCCATGACCTACGGCGGGACCCCACCGACCGTCACCCCGGCCTATAGCGGTTTCGTCAACGGCAACACTGCCTCCTCCCTCACCACGCCGCCCAGCTGTACGTCGACGGCCACCAGCGCCAGCCCGGTGGCGGGCTCGCCCTATGCCTCGTCCTGCTCGGGAGCGGTCGATGCGAACTACGCGTTCAGCTACGTCCCCGGCTCGGTCACGGTGGCCCGGGCGCCGCTCACGATCGACGCGGCCAGCACCTCGATGACCTACGGGAGCCTCCCGCCGACGATCACGCCGGCGTACAGCGGTTTCGTGAATGGCGACACGCCGTTGTCGCTCACCACCGCGCCGACTTGCTCGACCACGGCCACCAGTTCGAGCACGGTGTCTGGCTCGCCGTACACCTCGTCGTGCACGGGGGCCGTCGACCCGAACTACACCGTCACCTACGGCTCGGGCTCGGTCGTGGTCAACCGGGCTCCCCTGACCGTCACGGCCTCCAGCAGCGCCATGACCTACGGCGGCACACCGCCCAGCATCACGCCGGCGTACGGCGGCTTCGTCAACGGCGACAGTGCATCGTCGCTCCAGACGAAGCCGACGTGCTCGACGACGGCCACCAGCGCAAGCTCAGTCCTGGGCTCGCCCTACGCCTCCGCGTGCGCCGGCGCGGTGGATTCCAACTACACCATCTCGTACACGGCGGGCACCGTGACGGTGGCTCAGGCTCCCCTCACCGTGACCGCCTCGAACGGGTCCATGACCTACGGGAGCACGCCGGCGGCGATTCTCCCCGAGTACGGCGGTTTCGTGAACGGTGACAGCGCGTCCTCCCTCACGACCAGGCCGACCTGCTCGACCTCGGCCACCAGCTCCAGCTCGGTGGTCGGCTCGCCGTACGCCTCGTCGTGCTCGGGAGCGGCCGACCCGAACTATGCCATCACCTACGACCCCGGAATCATGTCCGTGACGGGCGCGCCGCTCACCGTGAGCGCCTCGAGCGGGTCCATGACCTATGGCGGTATGCCGCCGGTCGTGATCCCGGCCTACAGCGGCTTCGTCAACGGGGAGACGCCGTTGTCGCTCGCCGTGCAGCCCACGTGTTCGACCACGGCGACGAGCTCCAGCCCGGCTTCGCCCCCGACCTACCCGGCCACCTGCTCGGGCGCGATCGACTCCAACTACGTCGTCACGTACGCGGCCGGCGCCGTTACCATCGGTCGCGCCCCGCTCACGATCACGGCCGCGAGCGGGTCCATGGCCTACGGCGGCTCACCACCGGTGATCACGCCGGCCTACAGCGGCTTCGTCAACGGCGACAGCGCGTCGTCACTGACCACGAAGCCGACTTGCTCCACCGCCGCTGCCGGCGGAAGCCCCGTCCTGGGCTCGCCCTACGCCTCCTCGTGCAGCGGTGCAATGGATTCGAACTACACCATCACGTACGCGGCGGGCACCGTCACGGTGAGCCAGGCTCCGCTGACGGTCACCGCGTCGAGCCTGACGATGACCTACGGGGCCACACCGGCCATCACACCGACGTATACGGGCTTCGTCAACGGCGACGCGCCAACGTCGCTGACCTCCCCACCGACCTGCTCGACGACGGCCACCAGCACCAGCCCCGTCCAGGGCTCGCCCTATGCCTCCTCGTGCTCGGGAGCGGTCGACCCCAACTACGCCTTCGCCTACGTCTCGGGCACGGTCGCAGTGACGCAGGCGCCACTCACGGTCACAGGCTCGAGCGACGCCATGACGTACGGGAGTACGCCCCCCACCGTGACGCCCGTCTACAGCGGCTTCAAGAACGGTGACAACGCATCCTCGCTCACCGCGCAGCCCACCTGCTCGACCACGGCCACGGCGACGAGCGCGCCCTCGCCTCCTGCGTACCCGTCCACGTGCTCGGGTGCGGTCGCGGCCAACTACGCCGTCTCGTACGCGGCGGGGGCGATCACCGTCAACCCGGCCCCGCTCCGTGTCACGGCCTCGAGCGGCACCATGGCCTACGGCGGCACCCCACCGGTCATCAGCCCCACCTACAGCGGCTTCGTCAACGGCGACACCGCGGCCTCGCTCACGACTGCGGCAGCCTGCACGCCCACGGCGACCAGCACGAGCTCGGTCGCCGGCTCGCCCTATGCGTCGATGTGCGGTGGTGCCGTCGACCCGGACTACGCCTTCACCTACGCGCCCGGCGTGGTGACCGTCAGCGCGGTCCCGCTCACGATCACCGCCTCGAACGGGTCCATGACCTACGGCGGCACGCCGCCTGTCATCACCCCGGCCTACGGCGGCTTCGTGAACGGCGACTCCGCCTCCTCCCTCAAGACGAAGCCGACCTGCACGACGAGTGCCAAGAGCGCCAGCCCGGTGGGCTCGCCCTACCCGTCGTCGTGCAACGGCGCGGTCGACTCCAACTACGCGTTCACCTACGCGAACGGCAGCGTGACGGTGTCCCCGGCGTCGCTGACCGTCACGGCGTCGAGCCCTTCGGTTCCCTATGGCAGCACACCGCCCGCCATCACGCCTGAATACAGCGGCTTCGAGAACGGTGACACGGCATCGTCGCTGACGACGCAGCCGATCTGCTCGACCACGGCCACGGCGACGAGCGCGCCCTCGCCGCCGACCTACGCGAACTCGTGTTCGGGCGCGTCGGCACCCAATTACTCCATCTCGTACGCGGCCGGCGCGACGACGGTGACGCCCGCGCCCGTCGACGTGGCGGTCGCGGGTTCCCAGGCCTGGGGTGGATCGCCGACCTTCACGGCGTCGCCCCAGTCGGTGCCGTCGGGTGTCACCGTGCAAAACACCAGCGGCGTCAGCTGCAGCGAGGTCGCGCCGTCGACCGCCATCACGCCGACGCTGGGTGCGGGGACCTACACCCTCGTACCCACCGCCTGTGGTGGGGCGTCCCTGAGCGGCGCCGTCGCGGTCGACTACACCGTCGTCTACGTCCCGGGCAGCTTCTCGGTGACGGGAGGACCGCCGCCTCCTCCGCCTCCGGCCGACCACGGATACTGGCTGGTCGGATCCGACGGGGGCATCTTCACCTTCGGCTCGGCCACCTTCCACGGCTCGACCGGCAGCCTGCGGCTCCAACGGCCGGTCGTCGGCATAACCCCGACGGCGGACGAGGGCGGATACTGGCTCGTGGCCTCCGACGGAGGCATCTTCGCCTTCGGCGACGCCGGTTTCCACGGCTCCATCCCCGGGCTCGGCCTCCACCCGGCCGGTTCCGGCCTGCCGAACTCGCTGGACGCGCCCATCGTCGGCATGGTGCCCTCGTCCGACGGCGGCGGCTACTTCATGGTGGCCTCCGATGGGGGAGTCTTTGCGTTCGGGGACGCGCAGTTCGAGGGCTCGTGCCCGGGAAGAGGCGGCTGCAGCGGGGCCGCCGTGGCGGTCGTCCCCGACGCCACCGGGCGCGGCTACTGGCTCGTGACACAGACAGGCAACGTCTACACCTTCGGCGACGCGCCCTACTTCGGGGCGCCGGGCGCGCAAGGCTCGCCGATCACGGCGGCGGTGCGCACCGCCGACGGGGGCGGCTACTTCGTTCTGCTCGCCAACGGCACGGTGGACGGGTACGGCGACGCGGTATCAGCCGGCGGTCCCAGCGGCAGCGTCGACAGCCTCGACCCCGCCTCCGCCATCTTCACCGAGGCGGGCGGCGGGGGCTACTGGGTGGCCTCGGCCGCCGGCGACGTCTTCACGTACGGCGGCGCGCCCAATGACGGGTCCATGGCCGGCGACCACCTGAACGGTGCCATCATCGCCGGCAGCGGATTCTGACGCTGGAGTCAGGGGTCCAGGGGTTCAGCCGTCCAGGGGTCCAGGGGTCCACGGGTTCAGCAGTTCAGCCGTCCAGGCAAGACTGCCCTCGCGAAACTATAAGCGAGTTTGTGTACAGTTCCGAAAACATGTACCCCGGCGCTCGCCCATCCCACCCCAGGCGGGCGTCGACCCCACCGCAAACCAACCCCTGAACCCGCCGAACCACGTCGAACCGCGTCGAACCACGTCGAACCGTCCAAGGCTGAACCACGTCGAACCGTCCAAGCGTGGCCCGCACATCGGGCACACTGGTCGCCGTGGCGCCCCAGTTCATCTACACGATGCGCGACCTCAGGAGGTTCTACCCGCCCGACCGCGAGGTCCTCAAGGGCATCAACCTCTCCTTCTATCCCGGGGCCAAAATCGGCGTGATCGGGTCCAACGGGTCTGGCAAGTCCTCGTTGCTGCGGATCATGGCCGGCGAGGACGACGGGTTCTCCGGGGAGGCGCGCCTCACGCCGGGGTTCACGGTGGGCTACCTGTCACAGGAGCCCCAGCTCGACCAGTCCAAGGATGTGGCGGGCAACGTCGCCGAGGGTGTCGGTGAGGCCAAACGACTGGTCGACCGGTTCAACGAGGTGTGCGCCGCCTTCGGCGACCCCGACGCAGACATCGACGGTCTCCTGGCCGAGCAGGCCGACCTCCAGATCAAGATCGACGCCGCGGGTGCCTGGGAGCTCGACCGCACCTTCGAGATCGCCATGGACGCGCTCCGGCTGCCCCCGGGCGACGCCGACGTCCGCACCTTGTCGGGGGGCGAGCGCCGGCGGGTCGCGCTCTGCCGCCTGCTCCTGTCCAAGCCCGACCTGCTCCTGCTCGACGAGCCGACCAACCACCTCGACGCCGAGTCGGTGGCCTGGCTCGAGCGCACCCTGCGGGACTACTCCGGCACCGTCGTCGCGGTGACCCACGACCGTTACTTCCTCGACAACGTCGCCGGCTGGATCCTCGAGCTCGATCGTGGCGCCGGCATACCCTGGAAGGGCAACTACTCCTCCTGGCTCGAGCAGAAGCAGGCGCGCCTCGCCGCGGAGGAGAAGGCCGACCGTTCCCGCCAGGCCTCGCTCGAGCGCGAGCTCGAGTGGATCCGGATGTCGCCCCGGGCCCGCCAGAGCAAAGGCAGGGCGCGCATCACTGCCTACAACGATCTGGTCGCCGAAGCCGAGGCTGCGGAGCGGCGCGCCGACAAGGTGGAGCTGGTCATCCCGCCGGGGCCTCGCCTGGGTGACCAGGTGGTGGAGGCCAGCGACGTGGTGAAAGGGTACGGCGACCGCCTGCTCGTCGACGCCCTCACCTTCGTCCTGCCGCCGGGCGGAATCGTCGGCGTCATCGGGCCCAACGGAGCAGGCAAGACCACGCTCTTTAGGATGATCGTCGGGGAGGAGCGGCCCGACGCCGGCACCCTCACCATCGGTTCGTCCGTCCAACTGGCCTACGTCGACCAGTCGCGCGAGACGCTGGCCGGCGAGTCGACCGTCTTCGAGGAGATCACCGGGGGAGCGGACCGCCTCGTCGTGGGCGGTCGCGAGATCCACGGCAGGGCCTACGTGGCCGGGTTTGGCTTCAAGGGCAGCGACCAACAGAAGAAAGTGGGCCAGCTGTCGGGTGGTGAGCGCAACCGCGTGCTCCTGGCCAAGGTGCTGAGCAGTGGTGGCAACGTCCTGCTCCTTGACGAACCGACCAACGATCTCGACGTCGACACGTTGCGCGCGCTCGAAGACGCACTGCTGACCTTCCCCGGGTGCGCCGTGGTGATCAGCCACGATCGGTGGTTCCTCGACCGTATCGCCACGCACGTGCTGGCCTTCGAGGGAGAGTCCGAGGTCCGCTGGTGGGAGGGCAACTTCAGCGACTACGAGGCCGATCGGCACAGGCGTCTCGGGGTCGAGGCCGACCAGCCCCACCGCTTGCGCTACAAGCCGCTCGTCCGGGGTTGAGCCGTTGGCGCCGGCGGAACTGCGGCGCGGTGTCCCGCCCATAGTCCGCTGACCTCTGCGTACGGTGCAGTGCACGGGGGACCATCGGCCACCCACATCCGGGGCGGGTGGCTGTGGTCGGCCACCCGCACGAGGCACGATGACCGCGTCCCGAAGGACTCGAGGTGCACGCAGTTCGCCGCGTTCGGTCGCTCCTCACCCTCGGGGATCCGATGGTCCGCCAGGACGCGGCGGAAGGCCTCGACCACTTCGTCACCGCCGAGAGGGTGGCCGAGCATCGTGCGCACCAGGTCGACCTTGAGCGATGGCTCGCCCAGCGGGCGGTTCTCCAAGACGTGGATCCCCGGAGGGAGAGCGACGGCGGAGGCGAGACCCACCCCGGTGAAGTCGACGAAGAAGAGCGAGTTGCGGTCGCCCACGAGCAACCACGAGCCGTTGAAGTCCGCTGGCCGGGTCGCGCCCAGCAGTGCCTCGACCGCTTCGGGTGCCGTCTCGTGGCGGGCCAGGGCAAGCGGTAACTCGCCGCGCGACCGCTTGGACGGGTCCTTGGCCTCCCCGAGCGGTTGGTTCGTGAGCCCCGCGCAGACGCCGTGCTCGTTGACGGCGAGCCAGGTGCCGCCCGAGAGCTCGTCCCGCCCGCCGAGAATCCGCGGTGGTCCCTCGTCGAGCACGGTGACCGAGGTGGACGGTCGCTCGAGGATCTCGTCGCGGTTGGCGCCGACGATCAAGGGCTCCCCGGCGACGAGCCGCGAGGCAACGACGAGGAGGCACATGGGAAGCACACCCTACCGAGGGGGTCCGGGCTACCGTTCGTGCATGCGGCCCTGCCACCTTTGCCGGAGAGCCAACCTGCGTCACCGTCGCCGTGCGAGGCAGGCCGGGCGGCTACGGCGTGACGAAGCAGGGGCGCTTGTCGGACTCCGGCTCCTCGTCGAGCTACCGCGATCTGACGAGGTACGCCTCCAGCCCGCCTCCAGCCTCTTGGCCGCGGGGAGCTCCGTCCCCTGACGCTCTGAGGGATCCGACACGCATGGCTGACCGCTGGCAGAAGAGCGATGTCCCCCGCGGCGCCGCCTACGATCGCCGCTTCGAGGACTTGGCCGCCGCCGGCATGAACATGCACGGCGAAGCGGAGCTGGTCGACTCCTACGCCCCGGCCTCGGTCCTCGATGCGGGCTGCGGCACCGGCCGGGTGGCCATCGAGCTCAGCCGGCGGGGGTATCCGGTCGTCGGCGTCGACGTGGATCCGGGCATGCTCGACGTGGCGCGCGCCAAGGCGCTCCATCTGACCTGGGTGCAGGGTGACCTGACCGACCCAAGGCTCGACCTCGGACGCACTTTCGACGTTGTTGTCATGGCCGGGAACGTGCTCATCTTCGTTCCCGCCGGCACCGAGGCCCGGGTGCTCACCAACGCGGCGCGCTGGCTGGCGCCGTCGGGCCGCCTCGTGGCCGGCTACTCGCTCCGGCCCGGCGGGTTCGGCCCAGCCGAGCACGACGACCTGGCCGACCGTTGCGGTCTCGTGCTCGAGGACCGTTGGTCGACCTGGGACCGCCGGCCCTTTGTCCCCGGCGACAACTACGCCGTCTCCGTACACCGTCGGGACGGCTGAGCCTGCGCCGGGTTGCGCCGGGTTGCGCCGGGCTGCACCGGGCTGCACCGGGCTGCACCGGGCTGCACCGGGCCGCACCGCGCCGCGCCACCCAGAGAAAGGGGTCCACGCAACGGAGCAGCAACTCTGCGGGTCTTTGGTGCACTGAACATGCAGGGCAACGCCTCTTCGTTAGGATTATGGGGCATGGGAACAGAGGAGCTCGACCCGATTGATCACCACATCATTGAGCTGCTGTCGCAGAACGCCCGGCGCACTATGGCCGACATCGGTGAGCAGGTCTCCTTGTCCGCCTCGGCCGTGACCCGCCGCATCGAGCGCCTCGAGCGCGCCGGAGTCATCGCTGGCTACACCGTCGTGGTCGACCACCGCAAGGCGGGGCGCCCGATCCAGGCCTTCACCGAAGTCCGGTTCGCCGGGACCGCGGACCTGCAGGAGATCAAGGAAACGGCCATGCAGCTCTCCGAGGTCCAGGCGGTGTTCACGACCGCCGGTGACCCCGATGCGCTCGTCTGGCTCCAGGTGCCCGACGTCGAGCGCCTGGGGCAGGTCATCGAGCAGCTGCGCCGGCGCGGTCGCGTCACGGGCACCAAGACGCTCATCGTGCTCGATACGTGGTCCCGCCACCGGGCCATCGAGGCGAACGGCCTCCCCGTTCGCACGTAGTGCGGAGGCGGGCGGGGCGATTCAGTGCGGCGCTGGCGGTCGCAGCCCTGGCGCTGATGGCCACGGGATGCAGCGGGAGTCCGGCGACCTCGGGCGCCCCGACGACCACCACCGTTGCGCTCACCACGACGCCGACGACGGCGGGCCCGGCGGGCACATGGTCCAAGGCGGTCCCCATCGCGCCGGGCGCCAACCTGAGCGTCGTCTCGTGCCCCGCGCCCGACGCTTGCGTGTTCGGGTCGGCGACCGGACGGACCTACCGGCTGGTCTTCGAAAGGGTGACTGCTCTCGGGCCTGCCGTCCCCTCGCCCTCGCCCCAGGGGGGCTCCTATCTCTCGTGTGCCAGCCCCACTTTCTGCGCCGCTGCGCCGAACCTGAACCAGGTGGCGCTCTTCAACGGGTCGGCATGGCAGCCGCCGGCGACCATTCCCGCCGCGCAGGGCATTACCGCCATCGACTGCCTGAGCCCCACCTTTTGCATGACGATCGACGGCGAGGGCAACTCGTTCGAGTTCGACGGCTCGGGCTGGTCGGGCAACCTGGGCGCCTGGGGGGCGGCCAACCAGATCTCATGCGTGTCCCCGTCGTTCTGCGTCGCCGCCGAGGGTGGCCCTTCGGTATGGGACGGGCACGCCTGGACCCAGCCCACCAATACCGACAGCCAGGGCCAGCTCAACTCGGTGTCCTGCGCGTCGACGTCCTTCTGCGTGTTGGTGGACAGCAGCGGCGACGTCCTGACCTGGAACGGGCTCGGATTCTCGGCGCCGGCCTCCATCGCCACTGAGCCGCCGCTGACCGGGAGCGACGCGTCCGGGCTGACCGCCGTCTCCTGTCCTACGCCGACGTTCTGCCGCGCCGTCGACTCCAACGGGCGGGTCTTCGGTTGGAACGGGACGACCTGGAGCTCGGGCACGAGCATCGACAAAGGCCACGCCCTGACCGCTATTTCGTGCCCGACCACCACCTACTGCGTGGCCGTCGACCGCTCCGGCAACGCCTTCGTCTCCCTTTAGTCCCGCTTAGTCCCGCGTCCGTCTCCTCTCACGAGGCGAGGCCGCCGACCCGGCTACCACGCCACCAGTACCGGCGGTTCCCCACGGCCGATGATCCACGCCAGTAGCGCTGCCGGGTCGGTCCGCTCCGCCAACCGCGCCAGCTCGCGGGGCAGCCACGCGTCGACGAGGGTGGGCGGGAAGGGCACCGGGCCCAGGCCCAGGTCGCCGTGGTGCACCACCACCTCGCGCCAGCGGGAGAGCACCGCGTCGCGTGAGCTCTCCACCACGCCGCGTGACGTGCGGGACGGGGCGTCCCACGCGGCAACCGGGAGTTCCGCCATCGTGCGCTCGACTGCCGCCGACGTTTGCCCCACGTCGCGCGCCAGCTCGGCCGCCGGCCGCGCCGCGCCGGCCTCGATATCGGCCGCGCGCTGTTCGAGGCCGCCCGGGTACTGGTCGCGCCGCTCGCCCCGGGCCGCGCCCTCCAGCCGCCACACCACGCTGTCCCCGTTGCGCGCGAGGTGCGTCAGCACGTGCCCGACGCTCCAGCCGGGGAGCAAGCTCGGACCGTGCGCCACGGCGTCGCTGAGGTCGCCGACGGCGGCGTCGAGCGCGCGCTGGGCGGCCACGCACCCCTCGACCCACGCGCGTGGTGGGCCGGCGCCGGCCGGGGTCACTTCGGGGGGATGGAGGACTGCCCGTCGAGCATGTCGGCCATGACGGCACGGATGAACTCGTCCGCCTCGTCCGTCATGCCCCCGGCCACCCCGCCGTAAATCGCCCCGGAGCGGGGTGCCTCGTCCGCGTGCACCTTGGCGTAGGTCACGGCGTCGGCCAGGTCGGTTGCGAATTCTCTCGCAACCTGGGGCTGGGTCTGCGGGCGCGTCACCGCCATGTGCAGAGCGTTTGGGTACTGCTGCCCGTTGAAGCGCCACCCCCTGGTCCGCATGAAATCGTTCACGTGGTAAATGTCGAACTCGTCCGAGGTGAAGGAGAACAAGAAGGTCGGCCGGCCCACCAGGCGAAGTTCGGGGTGTGCCGTCACCGCCTGCTGCATGGCGAAGGACGTCTCGAAGATCTGGCGCGCGTAGCCCAAGTAGCCGGCGTGGCCGAGCTGCACCATGGCGGCCCAGGTGGCGGCGATCAGGCCGCCGGAGCGGGAGCCTTCCATGCCCGGCGAGGTGTACTTCCCACCGCTCCAATCGGTGAGGTAGAAGTACTGCGCGTTCCGCAGCGCCTTGGAGCGGAAGCTCAGCACCGATGAACCCTTGAAGGCGTACCCGTATTTGTGGGTGTCGGCCGACATGGAGGTGACGCCGGGGACCGAATAGTCGAAGGCCGGGATGTCGTAGCCCAGTTCTCGGCCGAAGGGCAGAAGGAACCCGCCGAGACAGGCGTCGACGTGGAGCCCGATGGCGCGCTCGAGCGCGAGGTCGGACAGGTCACTGATCGGGTCGACGGTGCCGTAGCCGTAGTTGCAGGCCGACCCGATGAGCGCCACCGTGTTCTCGTCGACGTGGTCACGCACCCAGTCCACGTCGACGTGCGTCGTGACGGGTTCGATGGGAGCGCGCCGCAGCTCGATCCCGAACAGATGGCAAGCCTTGTCGAAGGCAGGGTGCGCGGTTTCGGGCTTGATCACGTTGGGCCGGGAGATGCCGCGCGTCTGTGCTGCGTGCTCGCGGTAGGCCAACATGGCGTGCAAGATGCTGCCGGTCCCCCCTGTGGTCACCAGACCGGAAGGGTCGTCACCCGCAGCCAGGGCCGCGTCGCCCGCCTGCAGGCTGAGCGTCATCGCGATGATCTCTGCCTCGAACTTCGTCGCGCTGGGGCACATGTCGCGCTGAAGAACGTTCACGTGGGCGAAGAGGCCGAAAGCCTCGTTCATGAAGTGGTAGTGATCGTGGTCCCCGCAGTACATGGTGCCCGAGCACTTGCCGGTCTCCCAAAAGGCATCCTCCTCGGTGGCCATGGTGTGCAGCTCGGCGAGCACCGACTCCCGGCTCATCCCCTGATCGGGCAGCGAGCGGTTGATGGCGAAGCGGTCGGCGTAGGGGTAGTCGCTCATGGTCAGGGAGGCCTCCTTCGGGGCGGATCGCATGGTGCCGGCCGCCGCAGCGCGTCAATCGCCCAACCCGAGACTATTCACTTGGTCTGGGTCGGCCGGGCGGAGGCGCCGGTGGGGAATGATGGCGCGGTGCGCAGGCTCCCCGTGTTCACCTCGCTGCACGGCTACCAGCGGGCTTGGGCCAGCGCCGACCTGGTGGCGGGCCTGACCCTCCTCGTCATTGCGGTACCCGAGCAGCTCGCGACGTCTCGGCTCGCCGGCATGCCCCCGATCACCGGGTTCTACGCGTTCATCGCGGGGACGGTGCTCTTCGCGCTCTTGGGCTCGAACCCCCAGATGTCGGTGGGCGCCGACTCGACGATTGCGCCGCTCTTCGCCGCCGGGGTGTCGGCGCTCGCTCTCACGGGCTCCGCCCGCTACATCGACCTCGTGGCGATCCTGGCCGTGATGGTGGGCCTCATGGTGATGCTGGTGAGCGTCTTGCGCCTGGGCTGGATCGCCGAGTTCCTCTCGTTCCCCATCGTCGTCGGCTTCTTGTCCGGCGTGGCCGTCATCATCATCGTCCATCAGCTGCCCGACCTTCTCGGTCTCCCCCCGACTGCCGGTTCGAACCTGCACCGGTTCGGCTCTGTGCTCACGCACCTCAACGGGGTCAACGGCTGGACGCTGGCCATCGGACTGGGGGTGCTGGCCGTCGTGTACATCTGTGCGCGCCTCGATCGCCGCATTCCCGGTGCACTGATCGCCATGGTCGTTTCCACCGCGTTGGTCGGCGCGCTGGACCTACAGGCGCACGGTGTCGCCGTCCTCGGCCCGATCAAGCACGGTGCGCCCCACCTCGGGCTGACCGGGCTGTCGTGGTCCACGCTCCAGAGCCTGGCGCCGTTGGCCGCCGTGGTGGCCCTCGTCGTCGTGACCCAGACCGCGGCGACCACCCGAGTCTTCGCCGAGCAGGGCGGCTACGACGTCGACGCCGGACGCGATTTCCTCGGAGTCGCCGCCGGCAGCGTCCTGGCCGGCCTGGTGGGTTCCTTCCCGGTGGACGCGAGCCCACCCCGCACGGGGGCCGTGGCCGAGGCGGGTGGCCGCACGCAGGCGGGACCGTTGGGTGCGGCCGCTTGCGTGGTCCTCCTCATCCCGGTCGCGGGGCTCCTCAAAGACGTGCCGCTGACGACGTTGGCCGCCATCCTCATCTACATCGCGCTGCGGCTCTTCGAGGGGAGTGAGCTCGCCGCCATCTTCCGCTTCAACCGCTTTGAGTTCGGGTTGGCGGTGGTGACGCTGCTCGCGGTGGTGTTCATCGGCGTGGAGCAGGGGATCGGGGTCGCCGTCGGCCTGGCCATCCTCGACCGCATCCGACTGAACGCCCGACCCCAGCTGCACGTCCTCGGGCGCATCCCGGGCACCACCAGCTGGCAGCGCCCCGAGCTCGATCCCAGCGCCCAGCAGGTGGCGGGTGTCGTGGTGGTGCTCTTCGCCACGCCAATCTGGTACGCCAACGCCATGCGCTTCCGCGACGAGGTGTTCACCGCGGTGTGGCGGCAGGCTGGCCAGCCAGTGCGGGTGCTCGTCCTCGACGCCCCCGGAATGAACGACATTGACTTCACCGGGACCCGTGCGCTGGGCCAGGTCGTTGACCGCTGCGAGCGTGACGGCATCACCTTCGCCATCGCACGGGCCGGGGTGCACCTCCGTGACGGCCTGCGCCGCGTCGGTTTGGCGGAGCGCATCGGCGAGGACCACTTCTACCCAACGGTGGACGAAGCGGTCACCGCGTTGGCGGGACCCGCACCCTCCGCCTGAGCGCCCGACGGTCCGGAGCCGGTGTCAGAACCGGAGCGTGCCGCTACGGCCCCGTACAGGCGTTGACCGGGGTCGACCCGTTGTCCGAAGGCGTTTGGCCCTGCTCGGGGAAATACCACGTCACCTGCTGGTAGGCAGGCGCCCCTCCGCACGTCCCGAGGTCGTACGCCACGACTGTCGCGGCTTCGTTGGTGCCCTGGGCCACCGTCTGGCCCGGCCCGACGTAGGTACTGGTCCCAATCCCCGTCGCCGAGCTCCCGCCCCAGGACTGCCAGGTGATGCCGACCAGGATCCCCGTTGGGTCGCCCCCGAGCGAGATCTCCGGCGGCCGCACCTGCCCGAACCCAGCTGCGCTGAGGCCGAAGGCGCCCGCCACGCCCAGCGTCGGCGTCGGCGTCGGCGTCGTGCCGGGTGCACCTCCCGTCGTCGTCGTCGAGGACCCGGCGGTCGTCGTCGAGGACCCGGTGGTCGACGTGGTGGACACCGGCACCCGTGGCGCGGCGCGGGTGGTGCTCGACGTGGTGGCCGACGACGAGCCGGGTCCGCCGCTCGAACACGCCGCCGTCCCCAGTCCGAGGGCGACCACGAGACCGCCCGTCAGACCGAGACTCCTCACCCCTCGCCTCGGCAGACCCCTCACCTCCCGCATCGGCGCCACCCGCCGCCGGGGGTGCAGACTCGCGCCCGCGCTCACCCGGGCTCGGCCGCCACGTCCAAGAGGCAACGCGCCGGCGGCCCAACCTCCAATTCCGCCCGCACCGGGCGGTGGTCCGAGCCCGCGTGGGGGAACACCTCGCCGGAGAGAGCCCGTAGGGCGCCCCGCACGATGATGTGGTCGATCTGGCTGTGGGGATGCCAGGTGGGCCAGGTGCGCCCCACGACCGCACGGCGCCACCCGGGCATGAACAGGTGGACGAGCGGACCCCAGGTGTTCATGTCCCCCGCCAGCACGGCATCGGGGCGGGCCTCGGTGCGCAGCTGGCGCCGCAGCTCGGCCCAGTTGCGGTGCGACCCCGCGTGCAGGTGCGACATATGGACGCCCGCCACCGAGATTGGCTTCCCCTCCACGGTGAGGTCGACCACCAGCGCGGCCCGGCGCACGCGGTCGGCCCGCAGCACGCTCAGGTGGACGAGCCGCGTCTCCTCGATCGGCAGGTCCGGCCGGACCAGGACGGCGATGCCCCACGACCCCGGCTCGGCCTCCTGCCAGCGGGGCATGGCCCGCACGCGCGCCGGCTGTGGGCGCATGCCGTCCATGTAGAGCGCCTTGTTCCGCTCGGACCATACCGGCCGAGCCAGCCACGTGTCGGTCGCGCCAGGCTGAGGGCGAATGCGTCGCCCCTGGCCAAGCGTGTGCGCCTCGACCTGGTAGCCGAGCGCCCGAGCGGCCTCGGCCGCCTGACCGCCCCCGTCGTCCCCCTCTCGCTGTCCAGGCCTCCTCGAGGACGATGACGTCGGACCGCAACGCGGTGATTGCGGCAACGTAGTCGTAGGGCCTGCCCCACCCGTCCATCCCGCAGTGCATGTTGTAGTTGGCGACGCTCAGCACGATCCGCCCCGACGATAGGCGCGCCCAAACGCCGTTGGTACGATCCTCGCGGTGCCAGCGGACGCGTATCTGGCCCGGCGCCTCC
Organism: uncultured Acidimicrobiaceae bacterium; assembly: GCA_963838835.1. GTDB lineage: Bacteria > Actinomycetota > Acidimicrobiia > Acidimicrobiales > RAAP-2 > Bog-473. The sequence goes on along the minus strand of CAWITA010000028.1, from coordinate 36,909 downwards.
GCCCGTTCACCACCACCATCTTCGCCACCATGTCCGAGTTGGCCACCACGACCGGCTCGGTCAACCTGGGCCAGGGCTTCCCCGATACGGACGGGCCCGAGGAGCTGCGCGAAGTCGCCGTGGCGGCCATCCGGGAGGGCCGCAACCAGTACCCGCCCGGCAACGGGATCCCGGAGCTGCGTCGGGCCGTGGCTGCGCACCAGCGGGCCTGGTACGGCCTCGACCTGGACCCCGAGACCGAGGTCCTGGTCACCGTCGGCGCCACCGAGGCCATCGCTGCCACCCTGCTCTCCTTGTGCGAGCCCGGCGACGAGGTCGTGATGTTCGAGCCGACGTACGACTCCTACGCCGCTTGCTGCGCCATGGCGGGCGCGCGGCCGCGCCTCGTGCGCCTGCGCCCGCCCGACTGGTCCTTCGACCCCGACGACCTCGCCGCCGCGGCCGCCTCGCCCCACGTCAAGCTCGTGTTGCTCAACTCGCCGCACAACCCGACGGGCAAGGTGTTCTCGGCCGACGAATTGGGGCAGGTCGCCGCCCTCTGCCGGGCCCACGACCTCCTGGCGGTGACCGACGAGGTCTACGAACACCTCGTCTTCGACGGCACCCACGTCCCCCTCGCCACACTGCCGGGCATGCGCGAGCGCACACTGACCATCTCCTCGGGCGGCAAGACCTTCTCCTTCACCGGCTGGAAGGTGGGTTGGCTGGGTGCCCCTGCGCCCCTGGTCGCCGCCGTGCGGGCGGCGAAGCAGTTTCTCACTTACACCAGCCCGGCCCCCTTCCAGCTCGCGGTCGCCCACGGCCTCGGCCTCCCGCCTGATGCCCTCCACCGATTCGCCGCGGAGCTGGCGGCCAAGCGCGACCTTCTTTGCGACGGGCTCTCCGCACTGGACTACGAGGTGTACCGCCCCGCCGCCACCTACTTCGCCACCACCGACATCGGACCGGTCGCGCCCGGCCTGAGCGGCCATGACTACTGCCTCGCCCTCCCCGGGCGCTGTGCCGTGGTCGCCATCCCGAGCTCGGTCTTCTACGACCCCGCCGACCCGGAGGCGGGTCGGACGCTGGTGCGCTGGGCCTTCTGCAAACGCGACGGCGTCCTGCGCGACGCCTTGGCCCGCTTAGCATCGTGGTCACCATGATGGTTCCGGTGACCTGGGTCGACGCCTTCAGCGACGTCCCGTTCGGCGGCAACCCGGCGGCCGTCTGTCTCCTGAGCGAGCCGCTCACCGACGAGCGCATGCAGTCCATCGCCTTCGAGCTCGGCATCGCCGAGACGGCCTACCTGGCGCCGACCGATGACCCCACCACCTTCGGGCTGCGCTGGTTCTCGCCCGCCACCGAGATCGACCTGTGCGGTCATGCGACCCTGGCCTCGGCCCACACGCTGCGCGCCGGGGGCACCGTCGACGGCGGCGCGCCGCTGACCTTCCACACCCGGAGCGGGCCGCTGCGCGCCGCCTTCGACGGCGACCGCATCGAGCTCGACTTCCCGGCCGACCCCATGACGCCGGCCCCACTGCCGGTTCCCTTGCAAGAGCAGTGGCCCGGCGCGGTCGTCGCCAGCGGCTCCACCGCCTTCTTCACCTTCGTTGCCCTTTCCTCCTCCGAGGCGGTGGGCTCGTACGAGCCCGATCTCGCCGCGATCGCGACGGTCGGGTCCAAGGCGCTGCTGCTGACCGCACCGGCCGGCCCCGGCTCGGCGGCCGACTACGTGCTGCGTGTCTTCGGGCCCAACGTAGGGATCGACGAAGACCCGGCGACCGGGTCGGCCCAGTGCTCGGCCGGGCCGTACTGGGCCGCCCAGCTCGGACGTGAGGCCCTCGTTGCCAGGCAGCTGTCCCGGCGCGGCGCCACGCTCTACGTGCGACCCGATGGCGACCGAGTGCGCATCGCGGGGTATGCGACCACGGTGCTCACCGGCCACCTGTGCTAGGGATGCACGTGATGGGCAGTCCGGCCATGGGCACCTCCACGGAGGACCTGCGCGCCCTGGTCGAGGGCCACCAAGCGGCGTCGCCCCGTGAGCGGGCCGCCCGCGACCGTTTCCTGTCCGAGCTCGGCCGCCTGAGCGCGCCCTCTGACGAGCACGCCGACCCGACCCACGTCACCGCGTCGGGCATCGTGGTGGGCCGGCGCGGCACCGTGCTGCACCTCCACAAGCGCCTCGGCATCTGGATGCAGCCGGGCGGCCACATCGACGCCGGCGAGACGCCCGACGTGGCGGCACGCCGGGAGGCGACCGAGGAGCTAGGCCTCGCCGTGGCACACCCGGCCACCGGTTGGCGCCTGATCCATCTCGACGTGCACGAGGCGGCTCTCGGCCACACCCATCTCGACTTGCGCTACCTGTTGCTCGGGGCAGACGACGACCCCGAGCCGCCACCCGACGAGAGCCCCGAGGCGCGCTGGTACAGCTGGGAGGAGGCCATGGCCCTGGCCGATCCCGCGCTGCTCGACGCCCTACCGCTCGCCCGGGTTGCCTCCGAGGTCCTCACGTGACCGACGCCCTCGACCACCTGCTCGCGGTCCAAGACCTCGATACCTCCATTACCCAACTGCAGCACCGACGCGACACGCTGAGGGAGACCTCGGGCCTGGTGGCGATGGAGGCCGAGCTGGCGGGCCTCGCAGCCCAACGGGCGGATGCGGCGGCACGGCGCGCCGCGCTGACGGCGACCCAGAAGGAGCTCGAGGAACAGATCGCCGGCATCAGCGAGCGCCGGGCCTCCATCGAGCGGCGGATGTACGCCGCCACGAGCTCGTCGGGTCGTGATCTGCAAGCAATGAACGACGAGGTGCGCCACCTCACCGAGCGTCGGGCCGAGCTCGAGGAGCTGGAGCTGGTGGCCATGCTCGAGCAGGACCCCGTCGACGCGGAGCTGACCACGCTCAGCGAGCGCAGCGATCCCCTGGAGGCGCGGGCTGAGGAGCTGCGGGCCCAGGTGGCCCGGGAGCAGCTCGAGATCGACGCTGCGCTGGCCGCTGCCGTCGGTTCTCGCGCCACCGAGGCCGCCGCCCTCCCGCCGGCCCTGGCGGACCGCTACGAGACGCTGCGGACGCGCCTCAGGGGCACCGGCGCCGCGCGGCTCGTGGGCAATCGTTGTGACGGGTGCCACCTCGAGCTCTCCTCGGTGGAGGTGGAGAAGATCCATGCCCTCGCGCCCGGGGAGATCGCCACCTGCGAGCAATGCGGACGGATCCTCGTTCCCGCCTGAACGGCGTGGCGCGGCCGTGCTGATCCTGGTGCGCCACGGGGAGTCGGTGGCCAACGCGCAGGGCCTGCTTCTCGGGCGGACCGACGCCGAGCTGACCGACGTGGGCCGGGCGCAGTCGGTGGCGGCGCACGCGCTGCTCAGGGACCCAGTCGCCGAGGTCCGGACGAGCCCGCTGCGCCGCGCCCGCGACACCGCCGAACTTCTGGACCTGGGGGCGCCGGTCGATGTCGACGAGCGGTGGATCGAGGTCGATTATGGCGAGTTCGAGTGCCAGCCTCTGGGCGGGATCCCCGCCGAGGTGTGGCAGCAGTGGCGCAGCGACCGCGACTTCCGTCCGGAGGGAGGCGAGACCCTGGCCCAGGTGGACCGGCGGGTCGCCGCGGCCTGCGAGGAACTGTTCGTGGCCGACGGGGCGGGGGCGCGCCGAGCCGGCGGCGACGTGGTGGTCGTGAGCCACGTGACACCGATCAAGGCGGCGGTAGCCTGGGCCCTCGGGACCGTCGACCTGTACTGGCGCCTCCACCTGCGCACGGCCTCGGTGACCCGCATCGGCTGGAACCGTGACGCACCAATTCTCCACAGCTTCAACGAGGTGGCGTTGGCGTCCCCCGGCAGCGGGACGGCACAATCAGCCGGTGCCTGAAACCTCGCCGACGCTCGCCGCTCTCCGCCCGCCCCCGGGCTCGGCCGAGGACCCTGTCCACCGGCGGACGATCGGCGTCGAGGTGTTCCAGCGCGGCGACTATTTCGCGGTGATCGGGACCCTGCACGACGAACGGCCCTGGGCCGGCGGCACCCATGGGCCCCGCGACCTGCACGTGATGGAACTCGGACTGGTGGTCCGTCGCGCCGACATGACCATCGTCGACGCGGCGGCCGACATGACGAACTACCCCCACACCGAGTGCACCGTGATCGAGCCGGCCTTCCGCGACCTGGTTGGCCTGTCGGTGGCGCGGGGCTACACCAACGCGGTCCAGCGGCGCTTCGGGCGCGAGCGCGGCTGCAGCCACCTCGAGTTCCTGGCCCGGGCCATGGGACCCGTCGTGGTGCAGGGTCTCACCTCCTCGGGCGCCTGGCGCGTCGAGTTCGGGGACGGCGAGCACCCGCTGCGCGAGGGCGGTGCCGCTTTCTTGACCAACACCTGCCATGTCTGGGCCGAGGAAGGACCGGGCCCGCAGAAGATCGCCCTCGGCTGGCGGCCGGGCAAGCTCGAGTACCCGGCGCCCACCGCGGTGGAGATCCGGCGCCGGCAGGCCGAGACGGCCGAGGGAGGCACCGCCGGCTGACGACGGGTCGCCGGCCGAGCCACCGAGCGCGTCGTTGCTGCGAGGGCCGCCGTTCCCACCGTGCAGCCCAGGGCCTGGGGCTAGGTTCATCGACGAGCGTTGGGCCGGATGGCCGATGGCCCGGGGAAGTGACCTATGGCACGACGGATGATCGCGGTCCGGCGGGCGGTCGTGCTGGCCGCCGCCCTCCTGACCGGCTCGGTGCTGGCTGCGTGCTCGTCGGGGTCGAGCTCGCCCGCCGTGCTGCTGGTCGGCACCTACCACGGGCAGGTTGGGCAGTACCGCTCCATCCAGGCGGCGGTCAACGCCGCCCAGCCCGGGGACTGGATCCTCATCGCACCGGGCGACTACCACGAGGACGACGATGCCCACGTGACCTCGGCCAGCCAGCTCTCCACCGGCGACCACGGCGGGGTCGTCGTGCACACGTCGAATCTGCACCTCCGTGGCATGAACCGCGACACCGTCATCGTCGACGGCACCAAGGCGGGCGCGCCGGGCGCGTGCACCTCGCTGCCGCAGTGGCAGAACTTCGGCCCGGTGGTCGGTGGCAAGGCGCAGGGGCGCAACGGGATTGTGGTCTGGAAGGCGGACAACGTCAGCGTGGAGAACCTGACGGCCTGCAACTTCCTGGGCGGCGCGGGCGACTCGGGGAACGAGATCTGGTGGAACGGCGGTGACGGCTCCGGGAAGATCGGGCTCACCGGCTACACCGGCATCTACCTCACCGGAACGACAACCTTCTTCGCCAACGAGACCTCGGCGGCTGAGTACGGCATCTTCTCGTCGAACTCGCAGGGTCCGGCCAGTTGGGACCAGATCTACGGCTCGAACATGAACGACTCGGGCATGTACGTCGGCGCCTGTCACCAGGTGTGCGACGTCACCATCGACGACGCCTGGATGGAGAACAATGCCCTCGGCTACTCGGGCACCAACTCGGGCGGCGCCATCGTGATCGAAAACTCGCAGTTCGACAACAACCAGGACGGCGTCGACACCAACACCCAGATCGCCGGCGACCCCCCACCGCCCCAGAACGGGGCCTGCCCCAACGGAGGGACCAGCCCGATCACACACACCCACTCCTGTTGGGTGTTCATCCACAACAACGTCCACGACAACGACAACGGTGACACGCCGGAGGCGGGTAACGCGGCGGCCGGACCCATCGGAACGGGCATGACCCTCTCGGGCGGGCGCAACGACACCGTGATGGACAACACCTTCACCAACAACGGCGCCTGGGGGACCCTGTTCGTCCCCTACCCCGATAGCGGCTCACCTTCGCTCCATCAGAAGTGCGGCGATTTCGGCGGCTACCAGATGTCGGGTATCGGCTGCGTCTTCGAGGCCGAGGGCGACGCCTTGATGGGCAACACGTACGTCAACGACGGCTACTTCGCCAACCCGACCAACGCCGACTTCGGCCAGATCGTGCTGCACAGCGGCCTGCCCTCCAACTGCTACGCCGGCAACACTGCGCCCCGGGGCAGTGCGCCGGCCAACCTGGAGCAGCTGCAGCCGACGTGCGGCGTGACGTCCACGACGACCAACCTGGACGACACGCTTGTGTCGGAGGTCGAGTGCGACTCCCGGCTCGCGAGCTGCCCGGCCGGCTCCAACTATCCGCCGCAGACCGGTGTGCACCTGGAGCCGCTGCCCAAGGGCCTGCCGACCATGATCGACCCGTGCGTCGGCGTGCCCGCCAACCCGTGGTGCTCCTCGGGTGGGTCAAGTGGCTCGTCGCTCGGGTCTGCTGCAGGCGGGCGCGGTTCGAGACACCACCGCGCCAGTGCCGCGCCCGTGGCAGCAATCGCCGCGGGCTACCGCACGGGGGCGGTGACCGCTCAGCCCTGAGCGGTCACCACATGGCCCGCCTCGAGGGTGACGGCGGCGTCGCAGCGCGCGGCCTCGCTGGCCCGGTGCGTGATGACGAGGACGCTGCGGTCACCCGCGGCGCGCAGCACGCCCTGGATCAGCTCGTCGGCCAAGCCCACGTCGAGGCCACTGGTGGGCTCGTCGAGGATGAGCACCGGTCCCGGGGCGAGCAGGGCCCGAGCCACGGCGAGGCGTCGCCGCTCGCCCCCCGAGAGCGCGACGCCTTCTTCTCCCACCGGGGTCTCGAGACCGTGGGGGAGTGTGGACACCCACTCTTCGAGACACGCCGCGCGCAGCGCATCGGCGATCTCGTCCTCCGTGGCGTCCGGGCGGCCGAGGGTGAGATTGGAGCGCACCGTTCCGGCGAACATCTGGGCCTGCTGGTCCGCCAGCGCGCACGCAACCCGGGCGTCGCTCTGTCCCAAACGCTCCACGTCGGTCCCGCCGAGCGAGAGCGTGCCCGCCTCGAGAGGCCAGTAGCGCAAAAGCGCATTGACGAGGCTCGACTTTCCCGCACCGCTCGAGCCGGTGACCGCGACGCGAGCCCCCGGTGAGAGACGAAGGGTGACGCCGTCGAGAGCTCGGGGGAGCCCTGGGCTATAGCGCAAGGCGGCGTCCTCAAAGGCCACTTCGGGTACCCCCGGCGTCCGAGCCTCGACCGTGTCGGGGTCCCGCACGGGGACTGGCGCATCCTCGAGCGCGAGGAGGCGCTCGGCTGAGGCACGCACGACCAAGGCGCGGCCCACCGCGAGCGGCATTCCGGGGACCGTCTCGAAGGTCGCAAGCGCGGCGAGGGGGAGCACCGCCACCATGACTTGGCCCACGTGCCGCGCGTGGACCGCGGCGACACCGAGCGCGAGCACCCCGACGACGGCAGCGGCGAGGCACGCCCCGATGACCAAAGCGGTGGCCGTGGCCAGGCGCGCGTGGCGCCGTTCGAGCGCGTCCGTCCGGGCGCCCAGCTCCTCGATGGTGCGCAACGTGGCGTCGCCGGCCCCGAAGGCCAACAGCTCGGGCGCACCGCTCAGCGCGTCGACCACCTTGGCGGACAATTCGCCGGAGAGCGCGACCATCTCGTCGTCGCCGCCGCGCCGCCAGGTGAGCAGCGCCGGCACACTCAGCGCGATGGCGAGCGGGAGACCGAGGGCGAGAGCGGCCCAGGGCAGGATGAGGCCGACGGCCACGGTCCCGATCACGGACGCGCCGACCGCGATCGCCATCGGCAGCAGGGTGCGGAGATAGAGGTCCTGGAGGGCGTCGACGTCGTCGATGGCCCGCGCGAGCAGGTCGCCGCTGCGCCACCCGGAGAGCCCAGCCGGCACCCGGGGAGCGAGGCGGTCGTAGAGCCATACGCGCCACCGGGTGAGAGCACGCAGCGCCGCGTCGTGGCCCACGAGGCGTTCCTCGTAGCGGAGCGGTCCGCGCAGGAAGGCCAGCACCTCGACGGCGGCGAGGATACCGACGATCGCATTGAGTCCCGGGCGTAGCGCGGCCCGGCCCACCACGTAGCCCGAACCCGCCAGAAGGCCGATGGTGGCCGCCGCCGCGCCCAGGCCGAGCAGCCCCGCCAAAGCGAGCCGCCCCCAGGGCGTGCCCGGCTCGGCGAGAACACGGCGGAGTGCGCCCTGCGACCGGCTCATGGTGTCACCGCGAGCGGGAGCACGCGGGGGGCCGGCAGCGTGAGCGTGGCGTCAAAGTCGGGGAAGAGGACGGGCTCGTGCGCCGCGACGACGACAGTGCGGCCCTCGAGCCACGGCTCGATGGCCGGTGTGAGGTGAGCCACGGTGGGGGGGTCGAGCGCCGCAGTGGGTTCGTCGAGCAAGAGGACCGGCGCGGGATACAGGAGGGCGCGGGCCAAGGCGACGCGTTGGCGCTCGCCGGCGCTGAGCGTCAGCCCGTCGTGGCCGAGCGCGGTGCCCAGTCCGGCAGGAAGGTTGGCCATCAGCTCGGAGAGGCCGACGGCGTCCAGTACGCGCCTCAGGTCTGCGTCTGGGACGTCGGGAGTGCCCAGCCGCAGGTTCTCCGCCAGGCTGGCGTTGAAGAGGTGGGGCCGTTGCGGCAACCACGAGAAATGGCTCCGCCACGCCTCTGTGCTCTGCGCGTCGGGCGGACAGCCGTCGACGGTCATGATCCCCTCGTCGGGCACGACGAAGCACAACAGGGCCGCCAGCACGGTCGACTTGCCGGATCCCGATGGCCCGATGAGCGCCAAGCGTGACCCCGACGGCGCATGCAGGGAGAAGGAGGCGAGAGCTGGACGATCGCGGTGTGGGTAGTCGACCCGCAGGCCCTCGAGGCACAGATCCGCCCCGCGGGCATGGCGTCGAGGACGCGCCGTCGTCGAGGCAGTCGACCCGCCGCGTGCTGCGCTCGGGAGCGGCGCCGCCAACACCCTGACCACGCGTGCCGCTGCGGCCTGACCTTCGGCACTGGCGTGAAACTCGGCGCCGGCCCGGCGCAGCGGGATGAAGATCTCCGGCGCCACCAACAAGACGGCCATCGCCGTCTGCAGGCTGAGTTCCCCCCAGAGCAGGCGCAGGCCGAGGACCATGGCGACGAACCCGACGCCGAAGCCGGCGATCATGTCCATGGAGAGAGCCGACAGGAAAGCGACGCGCAGGGTGCGCATGGTGGCAGAACGCACGCCCTCGGTGGCCGCTTCCACCTCGCGCCGCCCCTGTTGCTCGCGCCCGAAGGCGCGCAGGGTGGGCAGACCTTCGACGAGCTGGAGGAACCGGCCGGCCAGCGACCCGAGCCTGCGCCACTGGCGCTCCGAGCGCCTGGTCGACTCGCGTCCGAAGTAGATCATGGTGACCGGTACGGCGATGACCAACGCGATGACGACGACGAAGGACAACCAGTCCTGCGTGGCGACCCAGACGAGCAGGATCACAGGGATGACGGCGGCGGCGGCGGCCTGCGGCAAGTAGCGCGCGTAGTAGGTGTGGAGCGAGCGCAGTCCACGGGTGGCGGTGAGCGAGAGCTCGCCGGTCCGCTCGCCGGCCAACCAGCCCGGCCCCAGCGCGAGCACATGGCGCAGCAGTTCGGAGCGCAACCGCGAGACGACGCGGTCGGCCGCCCCGTGGGCGAAGAGGTCACCACCACCGTGGAGGACGGCACGGGCCAGGATCGCCAAACCCACGAGGACGATGGCGGGCGCGACGGCGCTGAGCGGCGCGTGGTGGAGCAGCGAGCGGTCGACGGCGTGGGCCAGGGCGAGCGCCTGCACCACAACCAGGACGGCACTGAACGCCGCGACCGTCAGCGCAATGGCCGCGACACGCCGCAGACCGGGTACCCGGGCCGCGAGCTCCGGGTCGACCAGGCGCGGTCGGCCCGGACGAGGGGGATTGGTGCTCACAGGCTGAATGTCGTGTCCTTCACCTCGACCACCCGCCCGATGAGTCCCTCGGTGAGGGCGAGGCGGGCGGTCTGTGCATCTTCGCAGGTGGCAGCCGTGCGAACCCCATCGGGCAGGTCCGCCACAATGGCCGTCCGTTCTGGCTCGAGGCCGGCCTCGCCGTCGTAGGTGACGGTGAAGGAGGCCACGGTGGCGGGCGTGGGCTCTCCGGGTGGGCGTTCGACCACCGGCACGACGTCGGTCGCCGCCATCGTGTCCTTGGCCAGGTCGGCCAGGAGCGATCCGCGGCCGGCCGGCGGCGAGGCCGACCAGAGGGCCAACCCGGGCTTGGAGAGCAGACCCGACACGGTCGTGACCAGGCCGAGCTCCGTCGGCTCGTCGCGCAGTCGTCGTCCCAGCGTGACCGTCGACTGCAGGACGAAGTGGTTGAACGGGCCGCCGGCGAAGCTCATGCCGCCGGTCAGAGTCGGGGTGCCCGCGAGATCCAGCCCGAGGGCGCGCTGCTGCACCCTCACCGCGGCCGGAAAACACGAATAGACCTCGGACAGCGGCACCTCGCGCAGCGGCCGCCCGATGTGGTGCTCGGCGGCCCGGGCGAGCACCGCCATGGCGGGCCACGCGCTCAGCCGGCGCCGCGCCGTGAGCGTCACCGCCTCCGAGGAGTGCAGCGCGACGTGCGGGAAGAGCCAGCGCTCGGGCGCAACGCCCGCCGCACGTGCCCGCTCGGCCGAGCAGATCACCAACGCGGAGGACTGGTCGACCGTCCACTGGCTGGCGTGCCACCGGTTGTAGGGATAGGCGAGCGGGCGGTTGCCCGGTCCGGACGTGGCGATCTCCGTTGCGCTGCGGGGTTCGGGGAAGGCGGCCTCGGGGTTGTTGGACGCCACCGCGTTGAACCGCGCCCACAGCGCGGCGATCTGGTCCCGCTGCTCACTCCGGGTGAGATGTTCAGCGGAGCCCAGGGCGTTCTCGATGAGCGCGTACTGCACGACCGGCGGCAGCACGATGCCGGCCGCCTGCTCAATCGGGGCCACGAGGTCGGGGGGCCGGGTGAGGATCTCGTCGGGTGGTTGGCGTTCCTCGTCGTCCTCGACCGCTCCGCCGCGGGCCCATGCCCGCGCCTCGCCGCCGACCACGACCACGGTGTGAAATCGTCCCGACGACACCGCCGCGAGGGCGTGGTTGATGACCTCCTGCTGCGACACACCGACCTGACACAGGACCGTGTGCGCCCCTGGCGCGCCGACGCGCCGGGCCATTGTGCGCCCTGGGTCGGTCAGCGACCAGGATCCCTGTGGCACCATGACGCAGTCGATCGACGCGAGCAGTCCCGGTACGCCGGCGTCCGCCGCCGCTGCGCGCACAGCATCGGTCATGAGCTCAGCGACCGCTGCCGGGGCACTCGTCACGCCCAATCCGACGAGCACCGGCTGCCGCGGGTGGATGGAGCGGGAGGGTCGGCCCACGACGCTCGATGCTACGGTCCGGGAATGGCGTCCAGCGATGCAGCGGCGCGTGAGGTCGCGTTGGCGGGCTTTGCCAAGGAGTCCTTCGACGCGGACGGCAAGCGACGCGACGTCTACCGCATGGGCACGGGCCCGGCCGTGATCGTGATCAGCGAGATCCCGGGCATCACCCCTCGGGTCGCCGACTTTGGCCGCCGGGTGGCCGCGGCCGGGTGCACCGCGGTGCTGCCGAGCCTTTTCGGCGAGCCGGGCCGCGAGGCGTCGGCGTGGTACGCGGTTCGGTCGATCGGCCCGGCCTGCATCTCCCGTGAGTTCTCCGCTTTCGCGCTCAAGAAAACCAGCCCCGTCACGGTGTGGCTCCGCAAACTGGCTGCCGCCGAGTACGAGCGCTGCGGCGGCCCTGGGGTGGGCGTGGTCGGCATGTGCTTCACCGGGGGGTTCGCGCTGGCCATGATGGTCGACGACCTCGTCCTGGCCCCGGTGTTGAGCCAACCCTCGCTGCCGTTCCCGATCTCCAAGAAGTACAAGGCCGACATCGGCATCTCCGAGGCCGACCTGTCCCGGGTGAAGGAGCGCACGGCGGCGGGGACCTGCGTTCTCGGTCTGCGCTTCAGCAACGACCCCTTCTGCTTCGAGGAGCGCTTCGAGACGCTGCGCCACGAGCTCGGCGACGCCTTCATCGCGGTCGAGATCGATTCCGCTCCCGGCAACCCCTACGGGCACCCCAAGCAGGCGCACTCGGTGCTGACCGAGCACCTGGTCGACAAAGAGGGCACGCCGACCCGGGCCGCGCTCGACCAGACCCTCACCTTCCTCCGGGAGAGGCTCGGTGTGGGTTCGGGCCCGGGGCCGCGACCCGAGGACATGGGGCCGTAGACCCTCGAGCGGAAGCCGTCGGGCCGGGCGGGGCTCCGGGAGACGATCACGTACTGGTGTCGGGAGACTCGCGTCGGTAGAGATGCGTCGGCACAGACAAGGACCCCAGGAAGTGGTGGTGTCACGGAGGGATCCAACGACCAGCGCAACACCCGAGCACGTGGAAGGTCTTGTCTCGGACGGCATCGACGTGGTGGGTACGGCGCTCGACCTCCCCCTCACCCGCCAGTCGAGGTTCCGGTGGGTTTGGCCCTGCCCCAGGCTCAGACCCCAGCTGCCAGGATCTCCTCGCACACCCTCTCGCCCGAGCGCACCGCACCGTCCATGCCTCCGTACGACGTCGTCGCCGTCTCCGTGCCCGCCCAATGAAGCCGGCCCACGGGCTCACGGAGCCGTCGTCCGTACTGGGTGAGCACGCCGGTGGCGAAGTGGCCCATGGAGCAGCCCCGCGTCCATTCCTCCGTCGCCCAGTTCTGTTCGAGGACCTCGAGCGGTGCGGCCGCCTTCGGGCCGAGCCGGGTGGTGAGCATCTTGAGGAAGACGGCTCGGCGCTCGGCCGCGTTGACAGCAGCCAGCGCGCGCGCCCGCGGTCCAGCCGAGTAGCCGGCCACGACACCCTGGGGGTAGCCGGGCTGGGTCGTGTCGAGGGTGACCTCAATGGCGTCGTCGGTCGCCACCGTGGCGCCACAGACCCCATCGGCGCGCCAAAAGGGCTCGTCGTAGATCGCCACCATTTTCACCTCGGTGCCCGCAGGGACCTGGTGCACCAGGAGCGCGTGGTCAGCGGGCAGGACCGGATCGAAGCGGATGCCGGCGGCGAGTGCGCGCGGCAGCGCCAGCACGACCCGGCGAGCCGTAACCGCTGCCCGGGATCCCGTGACGACGACTCGGTCGCGGTGTTGCACGACTCCGTCAACGGGGCACGAGCGCACGAGAGCGTCGCCCAGCTCGGCCGCCACGGCATCGGCCACGCGTCCCACGCCGCCCTCGAACTGGGAGTCCTGATAGCCGCCAGCAATGCTCATCAGCGATTCGATCCCCCCGGCGGAACGGGCGAGGAAGAGCCAGTTGAGGAGGGACACCTCGGAAAGATCCGCCGCGAAGCACGCCCGTACGGTTGCTTCGATGAGGTCGCGCCCCAGCCGCGTCGGCACCCGTCCCGGGCTGAGCCACGCTCGCACCGACACGCTGTCCCACCGCGCGGCCTTTGGCGCCTCCCAGGGCGCGTCGACGGGCACCTTCTTGGCCATGGCGTTCATGCGGGCGATGCCCTGCGCCGCGCTGACGAGGGCCAGCGGGCTGATGCGCGGGATGTCGCCTCGGTAACGGCGTACCTTGCCCCCCGTGGCGAGCACGTTGTCGCCCTGCACGTAAGTCGGGAAGGTGCTCACCCCCATCTCCTTGGCCAGGGCATGGATGCGCTCGTGGTTCGGGCCGACGAAGCACGCGCCCATGTCAACCGGCACGCCGACGCTCGAGGTCTTGGTCCAGACCCGTCCGCCGACCCGGTCCCGTGCCTCGAGGACGACGACCGATCGTCCCGCCTGGGACAGTCGGCGCGCCGCCGTCAGCCCGGCCAGGCCGGCCCCCACCACACAGATGTCCGCCTCCATTGTTTTTGGCGCGCTCTCGCTCGCGGTCACCATGCGCCACCTCCTCGGGGTCGAGGAGAAGGTAACATGCGTGCCGCCCGCATGTAAATGAGCGATGAGGAGAACGGAGTGCGCCCGAAGACGACCCATGCGGCCGGCCGAGTACGCGAGAGCCAGGCGGCCCGGTCGGCGCGCACCCGGGCGGCACTTCTGCGCTCGGCCCGCACACTCTTCGCCGAGAAGGGATTCGCGGACACCGGCCGCGAGGAGATCGCCCAGCGGGCCGGCGTGACCCGGGGGGCGCTCTACCACCACTTCGCGTCGAAGGCCGAGGTAGCGGCTGCCGTCGTGGCCGAGATCGAGGACGAGCTTGGTCAAGCGGGTGGTCGCGGCCGCTCTGCAGGGTCGGGGCCTGCGTGACCAGCTGCAAAGGGGCTGCCGGGCCTACATGGAGGCTTGCGCAGACCCCACGATGGCCCGGATCCTCGCGGACGCGCCGGCGGTCCTCGGGATCGAGGCGTGCCGCGCCCTCGATGCGTCCGCCTGCATCCCGCTCCTCCAGACTGCCTTCGCCGAGGGCGGAGCTCGAGGGCATCGAAGTCCCGGGGGATCTCGGACGTCGCCGCTGCCCTGCTACTGGGCTTCCTCAACGAGGCGGCCAGCCTCATCGCCACGGCGCCCGCGGACTACGCCCTGCGGGCGCGTGTCGAGGGCACCGTGGACGCTTTCCTCGACAAGCTCTTCACCTGACACCGCCCAGCAGGCCCGGGCTGATTGAGGGGCGTCGGGGGAGGTGGGAGGATGGCGTGGCCAGTGACGAGCGCCGGCGGGGAATCCCTCCGTATACGCACAGACCGAGGAGCGTCTTATGTCCGAGTTCGTGATGACCATCGCGGGAGAGGCCGTACCGACCGAGGGGACGCTTCGGTGTCCGCAATCCGGCCACCGGTGAGGTCTTCGCCCAGGCGCCCGAGTGCACCCGCCAGCAGCTCGACGCCGCCTTCGACGCCGCGGTCAAGGCCGCCCGCGACTGGAAGGCCGACGAGGCGGCCCGGCGCGCCGTCCTCCTGCGAGCAGCCGACGTGCTGCTCGCTTCGGGGGACGCAGCTGGCACCGGTCCTGACGGCCGAGCAGGGCAAGCCCCTCGGTGACGCCGGGGATCGAGGTCTTCGCCTCGGCCATCTGGAGTCAGTACTTCGCCAACCTCGAAATGCCGACCCAGGTGATCCAGGACGACGACTCGGCCTACGTCGAACTGGCCCGGCGTCCGCTCGGTGTCGTTGCCGCCATCACGCCATGGAACTTCCCGCTGACCCTTGCGTTCTGGAAGATCGCCCCGGCGCTGCTGGCCGGGCAACACGCTCGTGCTCAAGCCGTCGCCCTTCACCCCGCTGACCACGCTCAAGGTGGGCGAGCTGCTCTCGCGACGTCTTCCCGCCGGGCGTCGTCAACATCGTCAGCGGCGGCGACGAGCTCGGCGCGTGGATGACCTCACACCCCGTGCCGCGCAAGATCAGCTTCACCGGCTCCGTCGAGACGGGCAAGAAGGTCGCACTGTCGGCTGCACCCGACCTCAAGCGGGTGACGCTCGAGCTCGGCGGCAACGACCCCGCCATCGTGCTCGACGACGCCGATCCCGCCGATGTCGCCTCGGCCATCTTCGCCGGAGCGTTCAACAACAACGGGCAGGTCTGCTCGGCCATCAAGCGGGTCTACGTCCCCGAGGCCCTCTACGACGACGTCGTCGAGGGACTGGCGGCGCACGCCCGCGCCATCAAGGTCGGCGAGGGCACCGAGGAGGGCGTCAAGCTCGGACCGATCAACAACGAGCCCCAGTACGAGCGGGTCAAGGAGCTCGTCGCCGACGCGCTCTCACACGGGGCGAAGGCGGTGACGGGTGGCAAGGCGATCGACCGTCCCGGCTACTTCTTCGAGCCCACGATCCTCACCGGGCGTGTCCGATGGGACGCGGATCGTCGACGAGGAGCAGTTCGGCCCGGCGCTGCCGGTGGTGCCCTACCGCGACCTCGGCGACGCCGTCGACCGGGCCAACGCCACCCACTTCGGCCTGTCGGGCTCGGTGTGGAGCGCCGATCCGGACCGCGCCGCCGACGTCGCCGCGCAGCTCGAATGCGGGACGGCTTGGGTCAACACCCACCTCGCGCTCGCGCCACAGCAGCCTTTCGGGGGGTTCAAGTGGAGCGGCATCGGCGTGGAGAACGGACCGTGGGGCCTGGCGGAGTTCTCCGAGTTCCAGGTGGTGCACCGCTCCAAGGCGCCCAACGGGCTGAACGCGAACACGGCGTCCCTGCTGTCGTAGGCACCATGCCCACCGTCGGCAGCCATCCGGCACCGGGAATGGGGTTTCGATGCCGGATGGCGGCTGACTGCCCCGACCAGCCCTGATCAGCTCGTCGGTGCGGTCCTCTCGGCGATTCCGGGGACCGGGTGCCGCAGCACCAGCCTGATCTGCTGCACGTCCGACCCGCCCCTTCTTGAGGGCGGTGTCGCTCGCCTGGTCCGAGGACGTGGCCGGCGAGAGCAAGCTGTGGTTGGCGTTCCACTGCTCGGGCGTGAAGGCGAGGACCGTGCCCGCCAGACCGTTGCTGGCATTGGAAGCGGTGCTGATCTGGTCATTCAGGTCGTTGATGAGCGGCTGGAGCACCGTCTGGTTGCGCGGGTTCACCTGTGGCTGCGCCCATGGTCGAGAACTCGGTGAGTTCTGGGATCGCGGTGTTGGTGGCGCGATCGGCGTCGCCGGCGATCCGAGCCGCGGGAAGGACCAGCAGGTAGACGCGGTAATCGCTGAAGATGGTCGAGAAGTCATGCGCGGCCTGCTTGATCGTGGCGTCGCTCTGGATCCGCTGGTTCAGCTGCTGCAGCGGAGAGATGTCGGTGCCGAGGTAGCGTCACGATCGTGCCCTGGCCCGAGCCGAGACCTTTGGCCGCGTTGACCTTGGCGATCGCCACGTTGAGAGCGTTGACGCGGTCAGTGATGTCGCTGTTGGCCTTGGCCTTGATGCCGCTCAGCGTATTTGGGGTGGCGCTCGAGCCGGAATTGCCGGTGTTGGTGGCCGTGGCCGAGTTGGCGACGCCCGAGGATGTGGCAGCGCCGGCAGCGCCGGCGACCAAACCCAGGGTGGCGCGCGGTCGCCAGGGCGGCCGCGCCGAGTCGGATCAGGGTGGTGGGCGCACTCCGCATGTGTGCTCCTCTCGTCCGGCCTTTGGATGGGGCCGTCTTGAGCCGATGCTGAACGCAGGCCGTGAAGCCGGTGTTCGGCAATCGTGAGGGTTCTGTAATGGATGCGGTCATTCCGGCAATTCGGGGTGCGGGAGATGGAAGGCTAGAGACGTGAGCACGGACAACGGGACGGTGGTCGTCGTCGAGGACGACCCGCACATCGCCGACCTGGTGGACCTCTACCTGCGGCGAGAGGGTTTCCGCGTGCTGCTGGCCGGCGACGGCGAAAAGGGTCTAGAGATCTTCAAACAAGCGGACCCCTGGATCGTCATCCTCGACGTCGGACTGCCTGGTGCTCGCGACGGGTTCGACGTCTGCCGCGAGATCCGCGCCCGCAGCTCGGTGCCCGTCCTCTTCCTGACGGCCCGCGACGACGAGGTCGACCGCATCCTCGGCCTCGAGCTGGGCGCCGACGACTATCTGGTGAAGCCGTTCTCGCCGCGGGAGCTCGTGGCGCGGGTACGAGCCATCCTGCGTCGGACCCGGGAGGGCCCGGCGCCCCAGGAGGTGATCACCGTCGGCGGCCTCGAGGTGGACATGCGGCGCCGGGAGGCACGTCGTTCCGGCGAAGTCGTGGCGCTCACGACCCGCGAATTCGACCTGCTGGCCTTCCTGGCCAACAACGTGGGCCTCGCGCTGTCGCGCCAGCAGCTGCTCGACGGCGTCTGGGGCAGCGACTGGTACGGCGACGAGCGCACGGTCGACGTCCACGTAGCCCAGCTGCGCAAGAAGCTCGGGCCCGACCTCCCGCTCGCCACCGTGTGGGGCGTCGGCTACCGGTTCGGTTGAGCGATGCGCCGCCGCCTGATGCTGGCCATGGTGGGCCTGGTCGCCGTCGTGCTGGTGATCGCCGGCGCCGGCAGCCTCATCCTGACCCGCAACGCGGCGCGTAACCAGGCGCAGTCACAGCTGGTCTCGGAGGCCAACTCGCTGACGTCGTCCAAGAGTGGGACGACTCGCTCACTCGCCGTGCTGCGCGTCATCCGAGCCACGCTCAAGCTCGAGGACGCCGACCTCATCCGGATCGACCGCCTCGGCACCGTGGTGACGCCGCTGCCCGAGGGGCTCACCGCGCAGGACATCGACGTGGCGGCAGTCCAGTCGGGGCAGACGACCTCGGGTCGCATGGGCAACCTCGTCTACGCCGTGGCGCCGGTCACGCTCTCGGCGACGGAACGAGAACGCCTGCACGACTTCGCCGGGCACGTTTGCCATCCTCCTCACCCGTGACGTGAGTGGCCTCGGGCCGAGCTGGGGCTACTTCATCGTCGCCGGCGGCGGCGGCGCTGCTCGTCGCCGCCCTGGTGGCCTGGCAGATGAGCCGCCGCATGGCCCGTCCGCTGGTCGAGGCCATGGAGGCGACCGGCCGCATCGCGTCGGGCGAGCTCGACAGCCGAGTCCCGGTTCGGCGCAGCGACTACCCCGAGTTCGCATCGCTGGCCGGCTCCATCAACGACATGGCGCAGAGCCTCGAGGACGGCCGCACCCGGGAGCGCCACCTCCTGCTGGCGGTCTCGCACGACCTGCGAACGCCGCTCACGTCCATTCGCGGGTTCGCGGAGGCCATTCAGGACGGGGCGATCGAGGACGACGGACAGGCGGCCGACGTGATCATCGCCGAGTCACGCCGGCTGGAGCGCCTCGTGGGCGACCTGCTCGACCTGACCAAGCTCGAGGCGCACCAGATGTCGATCTCCCTGCGTCCGACCGATGCGGCCGAGGTGGTCGCCACCACCGCAGAAGGGTTTCGCCCGGCCGCGGCCAGGAGCGGGTTGACGATCCTGCTGCAGCTGCCCGGTGGAATCGGAATCGGAGGAACACCCACCGGTGCACTCTGCCGCAGACGCCGGGTTTCCCCGTGGTGGCGGACCCGGACCGGCTGGCACAGCTCCTGGCCAACCTGATCGAGAACGCAATCACGTTCGCCCGCACGACGGTGACCGTGACGATGGCGGCACGACCGCGCGGCGGGCTCCTGCGTCATCACGGTCGTCGACGACGGGCCCGGCATCGCTGCCGCGCGACCTAAGCCCGGGTGTTCGAACGCTTCTACCGGGCCGACCGCGGGCCCAACCGCCGGTTGGGATCGGGGCTGGGACTGGCGATCGTGGCCGAGCTGGCGGCGGCGATGGGCGGCAGCGTACGGGCGGAGTCGCCGGTCGGCGGCGACGGCGGCTCCCGTTTCGTGGTCACCTTGCGCTACTGGCCCGCCCCGGCGGGCGGCGCCCCGGCGCCCGCCCCGGCCCCGGTCGTACGGGGGCCCGAGCCTCTCGTCTAACCGCAGCGGCTGTCCTGAACACGCATCGTGTGTCAGTCATCCGAGGCGTGTACGGTTCGAAGTTGATGGACGTCCAGGAAGCAATCAAGAACGCACCGCTCTTTGCGCGCCTTTCGAAGAGGGACCTCAGGCAACTCGCCGCGACCATGAGCCCGAGATCGTTCCAGGCCGGTGCCGTCATCATCGAGAAGGGCAAGCCCGGAATGGGCTTCTTCATCATCGCCAGCGGGTCGGCCACTGTGACGGTGGGCGGAGACCGGGTCAGGACGCTCAAGGCGGGGGACCACTTCGGCGAGATCGCCCTGATCGACGACGGTCCCCGGATGGCCGAGGTCACGGCCGAGACCGATTTGGAGTGCTACGCATTGACCGCCTGGGCCTTCCGACCCTTCGTGCAGGATCACCCCGAGGTGGCCTGGGCCCTCATGCAGTCACTCGTCAAGAGGATCGTGCGCGACAACCAGTCCGACGACCAGGTCTGACTCGGAGGGACGTCGCCGTCCACGCACGGACTGCGGCTGAAGTCCCTAAGGGACGGGAACCGATGCCGACGTGGTCGCCACGTGCGACAACCCAGGGGCTTCGGAGGCCACCGGGGGTACCCAAGCCGTAGTTGCGGGTTCGGACACCAAGACGAGCACACGGTAGGTGATCGCGTAAGAGCTCACTCCTGCGAGCAGGCTGATGGCGAGGGCCGCGAGCACTCTGCCCCGTCGCAGGTGCGACGAAGCCTGGGTCGTCCGGCCAGCCTCCTGTTTCCTCGCGTGCCGGCCGCGTGGGCGTGTGCGCACGAGGAGGTCCACATGGCAATTTCGGTCGATCCGACACGGACCTTGAGCGGCACCTCCGTGCTCGTGTGCCTGCGTCACGCACTCAGCCACGCACAGGGTGGACCCGAGATGCAGCCCGTCTCGAGCTGCCGCCCCCGAGGACATGTGCATTTGGTCCAGCTCGTCGCTGCACCCGAAGACGCCAGGTGCATCGTACGCGTCGTCGCCGTCACCGGGCAGCCTCACTTCAGAACGAGCGACTCTACGTGCGCCAAAAACCCACGCGGTACCTGCGCCCGATCCGCCCTCATCGCCTTTGCCCCGCTAAGCCCGGGTGATACCAACCGCTGGCGATTCCTCGCACCCACAACAGCGGCTGACACAGAGGACTCCCGCACCGTCCGACGATTCGATCGCCGTGGTGCGAAACGAGAGGGCGATCCACAGTCTCACTCAGAGGTTGTGTCATCGTCGCGTGACGGCACCCAGCTGGACCCGCCCTGACCCGCGGTGACGGTGAGCCAGGCCCGTGGTCGGGATCTTCCGACTCGCGTTTCGATGAGGGTCAGGGTCGGGGTGGCCCACCATCTGATCGGCGTCGCACGAGAACCTTCCGGCTCAGGACGCGGAACTTGCCCGGCTACGAGTGCGAGGCGTCGCGGCGCCGTCCGTTCGCCACCAGCATCGCGTCTGCGATCGCACACGACAGTCCGAAAAGGATCTCGTTTGGCAGTCCCTCCGTCGATTCGTTCTGCGCTCGTGCGTGGATCCGCCGGACGATTCGCGGGAACGGATTGCGCTTGAAGTAGACGATCATCGGCTTATCGGCATCGAGCAACGCTGCGCCGGCCATCGCGGCGATGGTTGCCTTGCGAGCCCCCCGATCCACTGCCCCCGCCGCACACGCCATCACCAAGAGACCGAGCAGGCCATCCCGTTTCGCGTAGCGAAGGAAGAGCTGTCTGTTCTCGGCTGTCCGGAAGTCACAGCCCCAGTGAGGCACCATGTCCAGCAAGAGATGCGATCCCACGCCGACGACGAACGCCGTGACCGGGCGTCGCTTGAGTATTCGGCCGATCGCGACACCGGAAAGAACATGATTCGTGACGAACATCGGCCCCTTTCTGGCAAATTAGCGCGCTGCCCAGCGTAGCGAAATGCTCAGATCCTGTTCGCGCAAAAGAATTGGGTAAGATTTGGTGCGCAGAAAACACGTATCCCGCTCGTAAGTTTCTTTAATCTGGGGTATAGACGTGCGGGTCAAATGAAAAATTTGAGGAGATATCGGCGGCGCCCGATGACGTGGAACGACAAGCGTTCTGTCGGCGTCTCAAAATTTCCGCTCCAGTATCGCTGCGAAGGGGTCAAGAAGGCGTGACAGCTTTGACTGTCACAGTTTCAAACCCAGCGGCGGAACCCATAAGCCGTCGACTTGTGAGTGGGCGCGGCTGCGGTGCGCAACGCGGCATCTGCCACCGCTGTGGTTGGGCTGCACCTGTGTTGAGGATCGGGCGCGTGGAGCGCCGTCAACTGGGGACGGGAAGAGCCTTCGGACGCCTGTGTGAAGACTGCATCGACAGCCTTCCCAACCAGCGCTCGGCCGGCGAGGGTCGAGAAGCCCCTCAGAAACCCCGGCGGCTGCACGGACGTGACGTCGCTTGAGCTTCACCGCTCAGCGATGAGCAGATAGTCCGCTCGTCGGTGCTTGGTCACTCGCAACGTTGATCCTGGGTCAAACGGCTTCGTCGGTGATCGTGGACAACAAGGCCCACGAAGCTGCCACCTTTCGCTCGGCCCCGACGGAGATCGACGCAGCTTCGCGGGCGCCTTTACTCTCTGCGTGGATGGTCCGCAGCACCCGCATCCCGTCAGAGAAGGCGTTGAGATTGCTCACACCGAAGTGACGGCACGACTCGAAGCTCGGGACCTCCGTGACCCGGAGGCCCGCCTTGGCGATCCGGACGTTGATCAGTGTCTCGACCTCGAAGCCATCGCCCCAGAGCATCACCCCTCGCTCCGAGCCTTCGATTTCGGTGGAATTGAGTTCCATGACGTCGAGGCAGCCTCGACGGAAAGCGTTGTAGCCGTAGCAGAGATCCGTGTATCGAGTGCCGTACATCACATTGACGATCCGGTTGAGCCAGGTGTTGCCCCATCTCCTGAACCAACTGATGTCCAGGCTCCCGCCACCGGGGAGGAAGCGGGATCCCTTCGCAAAGTCAGCGCCTCCCTTCAGAGTGGCGATGAAGTGCGGTATCTCCGCAGGGTCGTTCGAGCCGTCTGCGTCGATCATCACGATGAAATCGCCCGATGCGGCGGCGAAGCCGCAAGCGAGGGCGTTTCCTTTCCCCTCCCGGGTCTGGTGGATCACGATGACGTCGGGTCTCAGTTGTTGCGCGACCTGGATCGTGTCGTCGGTGGAGTTGCCGTCGACAAGGATGACCTCGCCATCCTCAGGGAGCCGCGCCAAGACGTACGGCAGGTTACGCGCCTCGTTCTTTGCCGGGATCACGATGCTGACGGTGGGCTCCGCATCTCGCGGTGCCAGCTTCGGCCCGACGCGAGGAATGTCCTCCACCGTCGCCTCGAGGGCCGCCGCCGAAGACATCCGTCCCCGCCGGCGAAATGAAGAGATGGTTCCCCTCCGAACCCCTGCACCGGTCCCTTCGATGGAGCGCAACCCGCTCACCCCTTAGCTCGTTCTGTCGACATCTGGCGCTCCACTCCCAACCGGACTGACACGCCAAGGATGCCGGTCAGCCCCCGGTGCTGGTAGAGCCGATCGGACCGAAAAAAAAACAAATTTTGAGCAAATCACCAGGGCGGAGGGCGCGTCGGCTCCGCATGTGATAGCCCGAGGGACCACAGCACTCGGGACGGGGCCGACACGGCGACAGGGACGCCTTCTGATGGGCATACGTCCTGTCGCTACGATGCCCACCTTGCCAAGTCATCGTACAGCGGAAGGCGGTGAAAAGGGGGGTTGGTCCGACCTCCTCCTGAGTTGACCATGCCCACCGCGTTGATCATCGGATCGGGTCCCGGTGCGGCGGGAGCCGCGCTTGCCCTGACCGCGGACCCCGACCAGAAGGTCACCGTCATCGACGTGGGAGGCACCCTCGAACCGGACCTTCGGTCGACGGTCGACCGACTCGCGGCCGGAGAAGAAGGGGAGTGGTCACGGGCGGATGTCGAGCACATCAGCCGGCAACCGGTTTCGACCCGACGCGGAGAACTGCCCCAGAAGCGGACCTACGGCTCCGACTTTCCCTTCCGGGACCTCGGGCAGCTGGCAGGGATCGAACCACGTGGATCGGCCAACCCGTCAGTGGTGTCCGGGGCTTACGGGGGCTTTTCCAACGTCTGGGGCGCTCAGATCATGCCCTTCTCCAAGCCAACGTTCGAGCGATGGCCGATCGCGTGGGCCGACATGGAGGCCCACTATCGCACCGCCCTGGATGAGATGACCCTGGCCGGGGAAGTCGACGACCTCAGCGACCTCTTTCCCTTGCTGGCTCCGGCCCGACCGTTGCCGACACCCGCCGAACGGACCCAACGCGTCCTGGCGCGATACCGCTCCCGCCGGGCCTTCGTCCGCTCATATGGCGTCACCCTTGGCCGGGCTCGGCTGGCCTTCCGATCCGACGAGTGCACCCGCTGTGGCCTCTGCATGACCGGTTGCCCTCACGAGCTCATCTACTCGAGCTCGCACACATTCGACCGTCTCCGAACCCAGAAGCGGATCAGCTACCGGCCCGATCTGCTCGCTCTCCACCTCGACGAGAACGACGGTGATCCCCACGTGCTGGTCCAAAACATCAGAACAGGCCAGTTGGAACGCCTGGGGGCAGACCGGATTTTCGTGGCGTGTGGCGGCATCGGGACGGCGCGGCTGGTGCTCGGCTCCCTCGGTGCCTTCGATGAGGCCGTCTACCTGCAGGAGTCCGTGCAGTTCGTGATGCCCACCCTTTCGATGCGTCCCGTTCCGGACCCCCGCGCGGCACGGAATTTCACCCTCAACCAGTTCAATCTGCTCTACGACGTCACCGGCGAGGGCGTCGACCTCTGTCAGGTCCACTTCTACGAGTACAACCCGGCGTTTCTCGGGTCGATCCCCGGAGCGATCCGGGGATCGAGCGCCGAGCCGGCGCTGGCGGCGCTGCTACGGAGAGTCTCGGTTGGTCTGGGCTACGTGCCGGGGTGGGGATCGCCGAGGGTGAGGGTCGTGGCGCGCCGGGCCTCCGGCGGGAAGGAGCGCCTACCCGAGTTGGAGATCGACGGTGAAGCGGGTGACCGGTGGCCGCCCATGCTGAGGGCCCTGGTGCGCGCCATGGTGAAGGTCGCTCCAGCCCTGGACCTGTGGCCGGTGGTCCCAATGGTCTCCGTCTCTGCCGCGGCGAAGAGCTATCACTTCGGCGCGGCCTTCCCCCATGAAGCAGCGCGGACGGCGACCACGACGGATCGGATCGGGCGCCTCGCGGCCTGGGACAACATCCACCTGGTGGACGCGTCGGTCTTTCCGGAGGTCCCGGCCACGACGTTCACCCTGACGATCATGGCCAACGCCCACCGCATCGCCAGCGAGACAATGCGGTGGGCGAGATGACGCCTCCCGCTCACCCAGGAGTCACGGCTCCAGGCGGGAAACCGGTCGTGGCCATCACCGGAGCCAACGGCTACCTGGGTTCGGTTCTCGCCGCCGCCTTCGGAGCAGCCGGGTACAGCGTCCGTCGCCTGGTGCGGTCCCCGGTCCGGGGGACCGACGATCGCTTCTACGACCTGAACTCGGTCGATGCGTCCGATGCCCTCGACGGTGTCGACGTGCTCGTCCACTGCGCCTACGACTTGACGTTGACCAAGAGGGCCGACATCTGGCAGTCGAACGTTTTCGGCACGGTCGCGCTGTTCGACCAGGCCGTCTCCGTCGGGGTTCGCCGGACCATCGCGCTGTCGTCGATGTCGGCCTACACGGGGACACGTCAGCTCTACGGTCGGTCCAAGCTCGCAATGGAGGTGGCCGGCGTGGCGCGTGGGGTGTGCGTGGTCCGCCCGGGCTTGGTCTACGGCGCCGGCTGGGGCGGGATGGCTGGGACGCTCCGCCGGCTGGCTGCCCTTCCGGTGCTTCCCGACTTCGGGCCGGGGGCGCGTCAATTCACGGTCTCGGAGCAGGACTTCGCGGCTGCCCTGGTCGCCCTGGCCCTGGCCGAGCGGGTGCCTGCTCTCCCGGTGGGCATCGCCCATCCCGACCCCGTGCCCTTTACTGCACTGCTGACGAGCTTCGCCGCCAGTTTGGGGAAGCCGCGACCCCGGTTTGTCCCCACCCCTCCCATGGCCGTGTACGGAGCCCTGCGGGTCGCCGAGCTCTTGCCGGTCAAGTTGCCGGTCCGAGCCGACTCCCTACTCGGGCTTGTCCGACCGGCCCCGCACGTGCCGCACCCCGAAGTGCTCGACGAGATCGGAGTGGTGCTCCAACCGTTCGCCCTCGCCATTGCCGGGGGAGTCGGCCAGGGCGTCCCAGCTCCCTCCGAGCCCGGCTGACGCCCCCCAAAAAAGGGGGGGGCATCGCTGCGTCAGGGCAGGCGGCCACGCCGCGGGGAGCGCTGGAGATCCAAAGAAATTGGCTCCCATGCGGGGGAGGGCCTCTCAGCCGTCGACTTGGCGCAGCGTATGACCATCGGTGACCAGCAGCACGCGTGAACCATTGCCGATCGTACTGGCGGGGAGGTCGATGCTCTGGGCGGCTGTCGTCCGTGCGAGGCTGGAACGCCAGACCGTCTTGCCACCGGTGCTGATCTCAAGTCGTGCGTCAATGGGACCCGCCGAGCCGAGCTGGACAGTTGCGACCGAATGACCGTTCGCGCTCGTGGCTATCGAAAGCTCCGGGGGAGGCGTCCAATCCTTGAGCGCGGCCCTCGTGGCCAGCGTCGCGCCGAGGGCGAAGAGCGCCAGCCCCACGCAGCCGAGGACCACTTGGGGTCGCGAGCGACGGGTCCTGCTCCGGGCAGCAGTGGACGACGCGGGATCGAGTCGCCCATTTTGGGACGGACCGTCCACGGTGGCCGTCGGATCCGGCCCATCGGAGTCCTCCACCCGCGCCGCGGCCTCCAAGAAGCCCGTCACGTCGTCGAAGTGACCGGCCTGGGTGGCCAGCTCGGCCAGATTCTCGACGCGGCCGACCGCCTCGCGGGTGTGCTCGGTCGCCAGCTCGGCCATGTACCCGCTGCGGTCGGCCACCAGCTGGACGAAGTCGGCTGGGTTGACCCTCGGCACCAGCGGGCGCAGCTCGCCCAGGGTCGCGGACAGCTCCTCGGCGCCGTGCAGCGCCTTTCCGCTCAAACCGGCCTCCGCAGCTCGGTCGATCGCCTCGCTCAAGGAAACGTCGTTGGCTCGGGCCCAGGTGGTCAAGCGGTACACCGACGTGTCGCCGAGGCCGCGCTTGGGGACGTTCAGGATGCGCCGCGCAGAGACCTCGTCCTCGGGGTCGGCGAGCACCCGGAGGTAGGCCAGGATGTCCATGACCTCGCGCTGTTCGTAGAAGTGGGCGCCATTCGCCATCACGCCGGGGAGGTCGCCCAACCTCGTGGACGCCTCCAGCGGCACGGCCCGCCGGTTGGATCGGCTGAAGAGGGCCCAGCCGCGCCGATGCCCCTTTTCTGGGCGCAGGCTGAGCACAAGGAGCACGAGCAGGACGGCGATGGCGACGGCCTCGGGCGGCACCTTCGTCACTCGGATGAGGAAAGCGCCGAAGACCCCGAACACCAGTGCGCCCACCACGCCGCAGACGACGAGATGCTCGACGTCGTGGACTGGGCCGGATCGGCGGCGCAGCCTAAGCAACCACAGCACTGCAGTCACCGCGGCTAGGGCGAAGACGCCCACGTCAAGACCGGTCCCTCCCGCCGGGGCGCCCGCCGGTGCGGCGCGGGCGGACGGGCGGAGCAGCGCGGTGGTGTCGTACACCTGGATCGGACCGTTGTCGTAGATGCGCTTGACGAACGGATACGTGTCGAATTTGTTGAGCTCGGCAAGGGTGAGACGCCCTGCTGGTTCCCCCGCGGCGATGTAGATTCCGTACAGTGGGAGTCCCTGGGCGAGGCGGTCGTCCACGACGATGTAGCGGATGTCGTCCCTGCGGATGATGTGGATGTCATAAGTGCTGAGCACATTGTCGAAATAGAGCAGCTCCGGATCGATCAGCCCGTCCTCACCCTCCACTGGAACGAGGCCTGCAGTGGCGAGGAGCAGGTCGCCGTTGTCTCTGTCGGCGGCAATGTGAGAGCCCGCCGGGAGGTGGATGTCGGCCCAGCGCGCCAGGGCCAGCGAAGGGGAGCCGTATGACAGCTCATCCGCACCGACGACATAGGGCCCGGGTACGAGGCTCACGAGCGGGCCGAAACCGAAGACCAGGCTGCCCAGGAAGACGATGGTCGCCACGACGATCGTACCGACCCGCTCGATCATCCGACGGTTCCGCGCGATCCGTTTCCCCAACCACGCGCCCACGACCAATGCGACGCCGAAGAAGATGAACGTGGTGGCGCGATCAGCCACCGTCTTGCTGTTCGAGGAGACGTCGGCGAGCAGGGAGACCGGATAGAGGGCCGCAATGGCGGCCGGCAGATAGCGGAGTGCTCCGCCGCGCACACTCCGCTTGAAGATCACGCTGTAGAGGGAGAAAACGAGGATCACGCACCAACCGATGGCAGACGCCAGGATCAAGGCGATCTCCCAGCCGGGGGATCCGCCCCCGCGGCGTTATGGAAGAGCGCCCGGTTCCCGTGACCGTTGCCCAATGCCTGGACGATGTCCGAGCCTGCGGCCGAAAAGGCAGGGCCCAAATACGGGGCGAGAAGACGAAACACGTACGCGGTCCAGGCAACGCAGGCGAGAACGCCGACGGCGGCCGCGAGGCCGACGATCGCGGCCTGAAGCCGCCTCTTCTTGTCGCGAAGCTCATTGCCGGAGACCGAGGACGACAGGACCGTCGGCGGGTTCTCCAGGAAGGCTGGATGAGGAGAAGCGCGCTCCGGGGGCCCGGCGAAGCGACGTCTGAGTGAACGGAGAGGGTGGGACGTGAGGTACAACCCTGCGGCCCACACGACCAGGAACCCGACGGTGAACCAGCCCGTGACATGGTGACTGACGACCACCGCTCCGACGCAGGCGAGCGCGAGCGCGAACAATCTCCCGATTTTGGGTCGAGGGGTATCGATCGAGACAAAGAGGAGATACACCACCGACACGGCGAAGGCGAGGGCGATCGTCTCGTAGGCGTACTGAGCATCAAACCCGTAGAACTGTGGACTGGCCGCGTAGGCGAGCACACCGATGCCGGCAGCACGCGACGAGTGGCAGGCACGCTCGACGACGAGGAAGACGACGAGCACGAGGACGACACGAACGGCGGCGAGCACGACCAGCTCGTCGACCACCAGGGGGAGACCGGTGAACCACCTCGTGGCGGCGGTGGCCAGTTCGAGCCCGGGGTAGTAGGAGCTGACCGGCAGGATGGAATTGGTGGGGAACGCGGCATGGCTGTTGAGGAGCTGTACGAGGGTTCCCACGTGGATCAGCTCGTCGAAGCTGTCCAATTGGAGCGGCTGATGCATCACATAGGAGGCGAACAGCCCAAGACCGAGAACGAGTGAGACCGAGACTCGCTCTCTTCGTGTGGCATGCGCGTTGGTGAGGCGCCATGCGCATGGGGTGAAGAGGAGCAACAGAGCGCAGATGAACAGGGCTCGCGCCGGCGACTCATGCCCGGCGCGAGCGAGGGCGTCGGCCACCCCCTGCACCAGGAGCCCAGTACCGACCAACGCCAGCACGAGACCGAGGCGTGATCGGCCCGCCGGAGTGGGGGCGGGTACGAACGTACCCTCGGGAGTCGGTGGCTCACGCCAGATCTCGGGCACGCGGAACGGGGGAGGGGCCGCCACCCCATCGTGGTCGTGGAGACTAGGCAGAGTTCGCTGTAACATCGGTGTGCCCTGGCCCATTGCCTCTCTAGTGTGAGTCCGTTCCGGGGCCCAGCATCCCAGTTCAGGCTCTCGCCGACGAGGCCGCCGCGCCTCGACACCCTGTTGCAAGTATGACATGGGCGGGGTTGCGTCGCCGTCGCAGGTTGGTGTCAGTTGCTTGGCCGTTGTGCAATCGGCGTCGGCCTCCCTCAGGTTCATTCCGGCCGAAACCCGGCGACAGGAAACACCGCTTGGTCCGAACCGAACCCGGTTGCCGCTGTGCCCAGTCTGCACGACCCGAGCTGGGCGCGGCGGAGATCTCGGGCGGCTTCGATCCGTCCTCGGGGCGGGTGGCCGACGCCGGGTCGCTGCGGCCTCGGCCTCGATCATTCTCTTGCAAATTGGCGTGGTTCCCCTAGGGGAGGACGAATGGCCAGGATTAGGATGGGGCAGTGAATCGAGGGGATCACACGACTCTTCGACGCGTCCCTCTTGTCGGTCGTGGACAGGCGATTGGACCCGAGGCCCCCCGTCGAGGCGCAGAGGCGGAACCAAGACGATGAACTTGTTCGGCGGCGGAGAAGCGAAGAGCATGACGGAGCTGCGGCGTCTCGTGACGACGTTCGGCTTCTTGGTCGCCAAGCAGGGAGCCGTGGCATTCATCGGCCTCGGCTACTGGGTGATCACGACGCACCTCTTTCCGGCCAAGGAGGTCGGCATTGCGGCTGCGGCGGCCTCGACGGGGCTGCTCTTGGTGGCGATCGGCGCACTCGGGATCCCGCTGCTGCTCTTGGCCGAACTCGAACAAACCGATCCTTCAGAGCGGCGCGTCATGTTCACCACCGGGGCCGCGATCTCCGGGTTCGTGGTCCTGATCTTGGCGATCGGCACCATGGCTCTGTCGCCCTACCTCGGGAAGAGTCTGCACATCATCGGTGACGATCCGGTCATGGCGACCCTGTTCGTGGTGGGGTCAGTCGCGGCCATGGCGAGCGCGACCCTCGACAACACTGCGGTCGGACTGCACCGAGGTGCGGCGCAGCTTTGGCGAGGCAGCCTGAGCTCCCTTGTGAAAGTTGCGGTTGTCGGCGTCCTGATCCTTTTCTCGACGCGCACGAGCGCCGGCCTGATCTTCGCTTGGGCCGTGTCCCTGGTCGTGGCCTTCATCGTGTGCATGCCGATGCTCGGGTTGGGGCCGGTCCCTGCCGGAGAGGGAACCCTCACTCACCGTCGGGCACTCGTCCATCGGTTCGGCACGCTCTCTCTCCAGCATCATGTGCTCAATCTCTCGATCAGTTCGGTCTCCATGATTATCCCGCTGATCGTCACACTGCTCGTCTCCCCGGCGGAGGTCGCCTACTTCTCGGCTGCGTTTCTGCTGCAAGCCACCCTGATGATCATCCCCTACCTGCTCACGCTTGCGCTCTTCGCCGAGCGGTCGGGCGATCCCGGTCTCCTCCATCGCCACGTCCGCCGCACGCTCCCCTTCGGACTCGCCCTGGTGGGAGCGATCGTGCTCGTCGTCGAGGTCGGGGCTCCTTACGCATTACGCATTTTCGGCCCTGCATATGCGGCGGGCGGCACGACCGCGCTGCGCATCGTGATCCTGGTCGGGCCGGCCTATGTGATCAAGGACCACTACGTGGCGATCTGCCGCGCCCAGCATCGGATGACCCACGCATCCAAGATCATCGGGATCGCGACCATCGTGGAGGTGACGGCAACAATCCTGGGTGGAGTCTTCTGGGGCCTCACGGGGATTTGCGCCGGTTGGGCGGTCTCCGCCTCGGTCGTGGCAATGTTCCTGCTCCCGGCCGTGCTCCACGTCTACCGCTCTGCCCCCGTCGACGACTCCACTGGTGCCAGCGAGGTCGACTCCGACGTCGGTGTCGAGGCCGACTGAACCCGGTCTCAGTTCAGTTCGCCGGGGGCAGGCCGGCCACCAGCCGTTCGTACAGCGACTCGATCCTTCCGACAACCGCGGATGCCGTGAACAAGCGTGCCCGTCCGAGCGCCGCTCGTCCCATCGCCTCCGCCGTGTCGTGGTCGTCGACGACTGCCGAGAGGGCAGTAGACAGCGCGTCGGGATCGCCAGGAGGTACGAGCAACCCGGTCACTCCATCGTCCACCAGGTCGACGATCCCTCCACTGGACGATGCAACGACGGGCCGGGCGACCGCCATCGCCTCGAGGATCACCGTCGGACAGCAGTCGGGCACGATCGAGGGGACGGCCACGACGCAGGCCCTCTGCATGAGGTCGATGACCGATGGATGATCGAGCAATCCGCGCAGTTCCACCTGGCCCCCCCGGAGGTCGAGCGGCACCTCGTCGTGCACCCGTCCGGCCAGGACGAGCTGGCGAGCGCCACCGAGTCGCCGGTGTGCCTCGAGCAGCACCTCGATGCCCTTGTCCCGACTCAGATCTCCGATGAACACGATCGGCCCATCGGGGTTCGGCGTGGGCTCGTCCAAGAGAAGTTCGTCGGGAATGAAGTTGGGGATGACCGCGTAGGGACTCCGTCCCGGCAGTCCCGTCTTGATCGCGACGACCGAGCTGACCGGGACGAACGTGTTCACGTGCTTGGCGCGGGTGTGGCGCGCCAGGGCGTTCGTCAACGCGACACCAGGGCCGATCACCGGCCCATGGCGCGAGGACGCACAGCGGGCGCAGGCGATGGGCGTCGGGCCCGGACACACGTCATCACCGCGCATCATTCTCTTGGTGGCGCAGACATGGCTGTAATCGTGTTGTGTCAGCACGACGGGCACCCCGGCACGACGGGCGGGTCCGATGACCGAGGCGACACTCCAGTCGTGCGCATGCACGATGTCGAACCGGTCGGCAGCGAGCAGTCGCGCGATCGCGCTCCGAAACCCAGGATCGACGACCGGCATCGCGTGCGGTCGCTCCGAGTCGCTGTGGAGTCGGTGCAGGCGTTGAGCGCTCGTCCGTATGCGGTGTACGGGGACGACCCCGTCGAGCGTCGTGTTTGGAGGACCGTCCGTCACGATCGTGACGACCTCGACCCGATGGCTACGGTCCGCCAGCGCCTGCGCGAGGTTTCGGACATGCTGCTCCTGCCCTCCAGCCACCGGGGGGTAGAACTGCGACACCATCAGGACCCGCATGCTGGACACAACCTATGTCATCGCACAGGTAAACCACTGCTATTTCCGGACTACCGCTGCTATTGTCTGTGCTTCCGGCGGCGGATGGAACTGAGCGGGTCGTGGCCTTCGCATGCTTTGTTGTTCGTGCGTTGAGGTTCGTGCGCCGAGAAATAGGGATCGAGAGGAGAGTCCGAGGTGGTGACTGGCGCATCCCCGAAATTGGTGCGTGCACATGGCGGGTCCCGGGACGATGAGCCCCTGATCCGGCGCAGAGCGAAGGCCATGGTCAAGCAGCGCGTCCCGTTCGGTCGTCCCGGCTCCCCGAGGTCGACGCAGGATGGTCCTCATCTTCGGGTGCCAGCGCTCGGGAACCTCGATGCTCCAACAGACGGTCTTCGACCGGTCCTGGCGGGTTCTGATCGTCGAGGAACACGACCGGCGCGTGATTGGCAGCCATCACGAACCCGGCGAGACGGCGTGGCAGGACTATGCCACCGTGGTGGGGCGGCTCCGCCGAGCTCCATTCGAGCTGGTGGTAGCCAAACCTCTCGTCGAGAGCGACCGGGCCGTCGAGCTCATGAACGCCGCGGACCCGGTGAAGGCAATTTGGATGCTTCGTCATTACGACGGGGTGGCGCGATCGAACGTCCACAAGTTCGGCACGGACAATCCGTATCGGGATCTGCAGCCATTTTGCGACGATGACCCGCTGGACTGGCGGTGCCGGGGTGCAACCGCAGTGACCCGTGAGACCGTCAGCGGGTTGATGAGCGAGGGACTGTCACCTCTTGACGCGGCTGCGCTCTTCTGGTGGGCTCGGAACCAGCTCTATTTCGACCAGCATCTCCGGGACGACGAACGAATCCGGATTCTCCGCTACGAGCGAACCTGCAATCGTCCCACCGAGGCGGTCGAGTCACTCTCCGACTACGTCGGGATTGCGCTGCCCATGAGCTCGATTGCCTCTAAAGTGCGTCCGCAGCCCGAGGTTCGGGAGGTGACGGATCTCCACCCGGAGGTTGAGAGGCTCTGCCGGAAGACATGGGACTCCTTCGTTGGATGTCCGGAGCTCTAGGGTGATGGTGGTGCGGAATGAGCCGTAGCGGGTCGCTGATCCTCTGTTATCACCGGGTTGCGGAAGGGGTCGACGACCCCTTCCAGCTCTGCGTGACCCCCGCCAATTTCTGCCGCTCATCTCGATGAGATCGTGCGGCACGGTGAGCCGTCAAACCTCGCCGAATTGCGCAAGGCGTCTCGGCGGCCCCGTGTTGTCGTCACCCTCGACGACGGGTATGTCGACAACATGACCACTGCACTGCCGATCGCGGAAGCCAAGGGAATTCCCATCACCGTCTTCGTCACGAGCGGTGCTGTGCGCGGCGACCACAAAGGGTTCTGGTGGGATCGCCTCGGTACGCTGCTGCGTTCACGTCCCTCTGGGATCGATGAGATCTGTCTGCCGATCAGCGGCGGAACCGTCCGCGTCGGGCTCGGTGCGTCGACAGCCAGTGCAGATCTCCAGTCGGTTCGCCACCACCTGTTGCCGCTTCCGGTAGCCGAGATCCACCGCGTCCTCGACGCCGTCTCCGAACAATGGGGGACTCCGGCTGCGCCGCCCCCTGACGCTCGAGCCCTGACGCCGTCCGAGCTCGTCCAGTTTGCGGCCTCCGATGTGGTGACGATCGGTGCCCACACGGTCGACCATGTGCGGCTCCGGGGCCTTCCGGCGCAGGAGCAGAAGCAGAACATCTTGTCCTCGAAGGACGAACTGGAGCGGTTGAGCGGTCGAGAGATCGAGCATTTTGCCTACCCCTACGGGGGGCCGGACAGCTTCGACGACCACTCCGTCGGCGCCGTGCGCTCGGCCGGTTTTGAAACGGCGTGCACCACCATCCGGGGCAACGCCAAAACCACGTCAGACTCGCACCGCCTCCCGCGCCGCATCGTCATGAACTGGAGTCGTCTTCGGTTCAGGGTGGGCTTTGAGCGTTGGCGACTCGTCAGCGGGCACTGAAGCCGGGCCTATCCTCAACGAACGATGAATCCTCCACGCGTTGCCATGGTGAGTTCCAAGTACCCGCCTTACATGGGCGGGGTGGAGACGCACGTCCAAGAAGTCGGTCGGAGAATGGCGGCGAGAGGTCTCGACCTCACCGTGCTCACCTGCGACCTCACGGGCGAACTGCCACCGGTGGAGCACCAGGGAGCGCTGACAGTCCGGCGGTATTCTGCGTGGCGCAGATGGGGGGAGACCTTCGTTTCGCCGACGCTGGTCCGCCACATCAAGGAGGGGAACTACGACCTCGTCCACGTGCAGGGCGTGAACAACTTCCTGCCCCCGATGGCTCTCTCCGCTGCCCAACGGTCGGGGGTCCCTACGGTCGCCACCTTCCACACCGGTGGTCACTCCAACCGTATGCGGACGATGGTCAGGGGGACACAGTTCCGAGCGCTGCGGCCGTTGCTCCGTCGGGCCAAGGGCTTGGTCGCGGTGTGCCACTTCGAGGTCGAGGCCTTCGCCCGACGGCTCGGACTCGAACCAGAGACGATCCGGCTCATCCGCAATGGGGCGGAGCCCCTCCCGGTGGGCGATCGGGCGCCCGAGGTCTCGGGCTCACCGCTCGTGTGCTCGGTCGCTCGACTCGAGCGGTACAAGGGACACCATCGCTTGATCGCGGCGATGCCAGCGCTCTTGGAGCTGGCACCCGGCGCCCACCTGGCAGTGATCGGTCAGGGCGGCTTCGAGGAGCAGCTCCGCCGTCAGGTCGCCCGGTTGGGGGTCGAACGCGCCGTGACCTTCACGTCGTTCGACGGCACGCGGCGAGAAGAACTCGGCGCACTCCTGCGGTCGAGCGATGTGGTCGCGCTGATGAGCGAATACGAGGCGAACCCCGTTGCCGTCATGGAGGCCCTCGCCCTGGGCCGGAAGGTGGTCGTCGCCGACACCTCGGGGCTCTCGGAGCTGGCGGCGGAGGGACTCGCCACGACCGTTCCGCTGCACGCGTCCCCCGGAGTGCTGGCCGGCGTGCTCTTCGGGGTGGCGGCACGTCCCGATCCGGTGCCACCCGAACTGCCGACGTGGGACGACTGTGCCGACCAACTCCTCGGACTCTACGAAGAGATCCTCTCTGCCCCCAACGACTGAACGATCGACAATTCCGGCACAACGCGCCAGAGCCGTGGCGCCTGCAGCCAGAAGAGGCCTGGCCGGTACGGTGAACTGCTTGTACCCGCAATTGTGGGCGAAGTAAGGTGTATCTGGGCGAGTTCCGTCGTACGTGGCGATTGGTGCGAGACGTGGGGAAGGGAGGAGCGACCGATCTTGATGCCTCCGTCGCGTACTCCTGCCGAACAGTCGCTGTCGACGGAAGGGACGTCGTTGTCGGTCTCCGTCGTGATCTGTGCGTACACGGAAGACCGTTGGGCGCTTCTCCAGCGGTCGGTGTCATCGGTACAACACCAGCGCCCGGCCCCGGTGGAGATCGTTCTTTGCATCGATCACAACGACTCCCTTCTTGTCCGGTGCCGTCAGCACTGGGCGCATCCGCTCGACAGTTCTTCGGTCCCGGTGGTGGTGCTGGCCAACAAGTACCAAGGTCGCCTGGGTTCGGCCCGGAATTTCGGCAGCTGAGCTCGCTCGCGGCGACATCGTGGCGTTTCTCGATGACGACGCATGGGCCGATCCAGATTGGTTGGAGCGGCTCCTGGTGCCGTACGGAAACGACCGCGTCGTCGCGGTGGGTGGAGCGCCCATCCCACAGTTCGAAGGGACACGACCTCGCTGGTTTCCGTTCGAGTTCGACTGGGTGTTCGGATGCGCATACTCCGGACTTCCTCGATCCCGGGCACCGCTCGCCCGTCTCATCGGAGCGAACATGTCGGTGCGGCGAATGGCCCTTGCGGACATCGGAGGCTTTCACTCCGACAACCATGACGACATGGACATGTGCCATCGACTGATGCATCTGCGCCCGGCGGAACAGATCGTCTACGAGCCGTTGGCACGGGTCCAGCACTTCGTCCCGTCGGCGCGGACGACCTGGGAGTACTTCTGGCGACGCTGCGTCTTCGTGAACAAGGGAAAGGTCGAGGCCTTCCGACAGATGGGAGAAGCCTCCAATCTGTCCGCCGACATCGGGTTCGTGGGTCAGGCGATGTCCCGTGGCGTGTCCAGAGGACTGCGCGAGGCCCTCCGGGGGGACGTCTGGGGTGCGGCGCGGGCCGCAGCGAATCTGGCCGGGATCTTTCTGGCGGGGGCCGGGCACGTGGCGGGAATGGCACAATGGCATGTGCGCCGGCTGCAACGGCGACGCCATCGTCTCGGCGGCCGACCTGGGCCGTGGCCGGGTCACAGCCCACCGGTGGCGGGCGGACCGGCCTCGCCGGAAACGATTGACGCCCCCCCTCCGGGCACCGATATCGGTACCCAGTTGTTGAGAGGCGAGTGAAGGCGGCGCAACCCGTGTCGCCCCGGGTCGAGCGTCGCGTGGGGCGCTGCGCGGCTCACGCCGGTGGCTCACCGCACATCGTTTCGCTCCTCGGGTGGCCAGCAAGCGTTCGGGGCGCGATCCTCCCACCGACTCAATGACTTGCCTTTGCCAGCATGTAGCACTAAGCAGTCGACCACAACTGATGACGCAAGGAGACCAAGCATGAGAAATTCCACGAGCACTGACGCTCTTGTCCTTCGTAGCCATAGGCCTCTTGGCCACCTTCTCCCTGGCGGTGGGCGGCGCGGCTGGGCTTCACCTGTCTCCGGGGGCGCCACCCTCACCTTTGTGCAGGGTATTCATGACAGTGGTCCCCTCGACGTCTGGGTGAACGGGGTCCTCACCTTGCCCAGCCTCACGTACGGGACTGTTACTCC